>NZ_CANMZW010000013.1 GCF_947502445.1 uncultured Brevibacillus sp. | reverse complement strand
CGATAACCGTCATTGACATATTCATCAACTAATCGAAGAAGATCGTCAATTGTGTTTTGGATGCCAATACTGATACCGACTTCTATTTTATTCTTTTTTCCACCAAGCGCGGTTGCAAGCGGAATGCCTTTTTGCTTCGCAAATAAGTCCCATACAGCACCTTCGATTGTGGACTTTGCCATATTATTCTTCCTTATATACGCCAGGTACTCAGACACTTTCTCTGGATGTTCGATTTCTTCATGAAGAATACTGGGGATAATGAAGTCCTCTAACATATGCCAGTTTGTCTTCAAGGTTTCCTCGTTATACCAAGGGGAATGGAATGCAACGGATTCTCCCCACCCACTCAGGCCGTTTTCATCTTTGGCTTCAAGCAAGAGAAACTCCTTGTCTTGAAACGTTCCAAAACTCGTGGTAAACGGCGCTTTCATTCTCATTTTCACATGTCGCAGCGTAATCTCTTTTACTATCATTTTTCTCTCTCGTATTTTGGATTTGGCCTGGTCAAGTTCCTTAGATTGATTATCACTTTATTCTGTAAACCAACACTTCGATGTGCAAATGTACCAGGTAATTGTGAACAGGTCCATACATCATAACCTTTCAATTTGAAGTATAAACTTCCTGATTCTAAAAATCAGAATTTTCTACTTCAAAAGTGATCACTGGTAGAATATCACGAATCACATCAACGGCAATTGCGAAAATTTAAACAAAATTATTTTTGAACCACGCATAGGTATCTATGCTTCGCCTTCACCTTAATAAAACAAGTCACACCGCACTTGTGATGCTGCTCCAAGGCACCATCAAATCAATATCTGGTCATCGAACTGAGTTTTGGAACGGGGCTTTGTGTAGTTTTTGCACTGTTACCTTTGGAATCTGGCAAGTTCCATAAACAACCGTTTTTCGACCTTCGCTTATGTAGCAAGGTTTACAGCCTTACCGTACAAAATTTCCTTTTCGCTGGTTGTACCCCGAAAAATAAAGTATTAGATTGGCGGCCAGCTATTCAACTGGCATCGTAACGATAGTTTTAAAAATGTTATGGTTAAAAAACAGAATTATAAACATAGTAGGAGGGAAATAAGTGGTTACATTAAAACCTATGACCGAAGAGTATTTTGATCAGTATCTTATGAATGCAATTGAAGACTATGCAAAAGACAAAGTTACTTATCTCGCTGAAGTTCATTCCATTCTGAAAGCAATGACTTCTCTCTCTTCACCCAATTCTTGCATCTGTTTATGATCCGCAGAAAGAGTTGTCCCACGCAATCGTATCCTTGATTGTCTCATGCAGTGGACGGAAGGCTAGGCCTACCGCTATTGCTTTGTCAACGTTTACAGCATTAATGTTTACCCAGCCTGCAAAATCACCGTAGTTTGGAATCCAGACTGGCAGATCGGTCTAGAATCAGACTCAGCCAAACCGCTCAGCCCGAACTGGATTATTGCCGTCGCAATTACTTGTCTGACACGAACATCCTGAAAAAAGGAGGCTTGTTGATAAAGCCAAGTTAATCTATACTAGCTTCCTATGTCTTGTTGATTTCTACTTCTGACAAGTTCTCCAATTCTTTTGACACAGTTTTGCAGTACCTGTTGGTAGAATTGGATTGTACCTTTTTTAAACTCAAGTAATACTTCTACCAATGTAAACACATTCTATAGTTTGACATTGTGTCAAGGTCAATCTTAATCGAAGCAAATCCCATTCCAGCTACTTTGCTTAAAAATATATAGGCAAACCATTTGGCTTACCCGTCTGAACAAAGCTCTTGATGAGAAATAATAGGTATACTCTGCATTAGTCCCAATAAAATACTGATGATCATGGTGATCCCAGCAGGCACCTGAAAGTGCACCCCTTAGAATAGACATTGGGAAAACACCCTCGTGTTAAAACCAATGAATAAATTATGGGTTGCTTTTTCGTGGCTAAAAAGGGGCAAAAATTCAATCATTTAGTTTTGAGTTGAAGAAGAAAGCAGTCGAAATGAGGTTACAGGGAATGACTAAGCAGTAGGTGACGAATCAACTAGGGATAGTGGATGGTAATCGCTTGAAAGTATGATTAAATTCATCTAGGAAAGAAACCCTGTCTTGCTACGCTCCTCCATTGAGAACACCTAATCAAAATGCATAACCTCACTGAGGGGGTGCGTTTTAAGAAAATAGACAGATTGTATAATAAAACCCAAATAAAAGTTTGATAAGTTTTTTTATTGGAGATTTACGGTAATGTTGCTTTGGAGATTATGAAGAAATTGTACTTAACTAACGGAGCAGGTTAGTCCAAGCAGGAATTCCATTTTTATAACGAATTTAATATTAGTTTCGGTGAACCTAGCTGTTTTACCGAGTACTGAAATTTGTTCGTTTACAACTGATTCTCAGCCAAAATGCCCTGCAACTGTGCGATGTGGAGGCGACGCACAAGCAGGATTGTGCACCAGCTGTCTCGAGAAGAGCTAGAGCACCGAGAACGTATGCGGAAGCTCCGTCTGTTTCAGCGTGCTGCCTTTCCCATTCGAAAACGCTGGAGGGCTATGGGCTAAATGCTCTACGCCTGCCGTCCGGCTTGTGTACGGACGAACTGACCTCGTGTCATTTTGTCCAAGACAAAAAGAATTTGGTGCTGTATCCCGTCGACACCGGGAAAACCCATTTGACCATTGCCCTAGGTGTGAAAGCTTGCGAGCTCTGCCTGTTTATCCGCTTTTTCACAGCTGCGTCGCTGGTTGACCCGTCTGAGTGAAAGGAAGCGTGCTGGGTCTATGGAACGAACGATGAAGGATTTGGAGAAGGCTGAGCTTGTGATCCTGGACGAATGGGGATATCTGCCGATGGACGAGGAGGAAGCGCAACTGCTGTTTCAGGTGATCGCCGCCAGCTAGAACGCCGAGTCTGGCCCTGACCACGAATCTGGAGTTCTTCAAATGGGGCTCAATCTTTACCGATGACCAGATGGCTGCCGCGATGATTGACCGACTCGCCCACCATGGACAATTGATTGTCTTTGAAGGAGAGAGTTACCTGCTATATTTCGTATCCGTGATCTTTTAAATACAATTCACCTGCTTCGCATAGCTCCTCAAGCTCTCGAATGCCCATATATCTATTGTTCCAGGGCGTTACCTTTTCTTCCGTTAGTGAATAGGAGTAGACCAAAGCAGTCCGTTCAAATGTCTCATCATCCGGATTTTCATACCGCTCGCATAGGTCCATAACAGAATTGTACACCCCCAATGCACTCGCATTGTACTCTTCGGATGTATATAGTCTTAAATATTTGAATTGCTTCAGTGATGTAGCTCTTTCGATGGATTCAAGTAGAATTTTTCTTCCAAAGCCTTTGCTCCGCCATTTAGGCAAAACACCGTACCAACTGAGCCAGACGGAATCTCTGTCAGCTTCTACAGTATAAATGCCCGAAATCCCTATGGCAGTTTCATTCTCGTACACAATCCAATAAGCATAGCCCGGATCATTGTTATCAATAGAATTTTTGATGTGCAGAATATCAGGCGAATCCGTAAAAATTTCCTTTTGAATGGTATAGGCCAGTTTTAAATTCTGTTGAGTAACTTCTATAAAATGCATGATTGCAGCACCTCGATTAATTTCATTATCGTTGTTGAAAATATTTGCTCTTTTCTTACTTACAAATCCCTCGCCAAAAGACCGTCCAAGTCGACTCCAGCTTCTCGTTAATTCGCTCTGGACTTGAATCATAGAGTAACTCCAGCATTAAAGCGTCGACAATCCCAGTAAATGCACTTGCCGGAATAGAAGGTTGTTCCTTATAGATCTCGTCTTCCTTCATCCACTCCGCGAACTTCGCTTCAAGCATCTCCCTAACCTGGTTTTCAATGGAAAATACTTCATTTCCTATCACATGATAAAGATGTTCGGGCGGAAAGAAGGAGATACGCAGCCAGAATTTCATGCGCTCGTCTAACTCAAATAGTTCTTTAACCATCACTAGATATGCATGTAATGATTTCTCCGGCGAATCATTTTTATGATTATTAAAGAACGCTAGCTTTCTGTTCAACTCAACCTCACCAGCATCACGTATAGCCTGAAGAAATAAATCATCTTTGCCTTTGAAATGGGAGTATAAGGATTGCTTCTTCAATCCAACTTCTTCGGCTATTTTCGAAAGAGAAGCGCCTTCATATCCGTGAATGGTAAAATATTTCAGTGCTGCCCGTTTAATCTCATCACTTTTCATTGAATAGCACTCCTTATTTACTTACGAACGTTCGTAAGTAACAGTAGCAGATCAAATAACAGAAATCAATATAATTTACAGAAAAATAACATGTATAAAGCCCTACAGCCCTTACCTGTATCCAGTCGAAGGTGAAGAAAGAAATAAAGTTATAGACTGAAAAATAGAATTGTAGACTAGGAAAATAAAGTACTAGACTCGAGATAGTGTTAAACTTCCATTAAAATTAAAATGGTAGTCACAGAAAAAGACAAAGTGTTTACAGATTTTTCGCCTCATTTTCATCATCTGCGGTGCAGCACTTGCACTGCATGTATGGCTAACGGGCAGAATAATTGAAAGTCTTATCAAATTCTTCAAGTAAAGGGTGCGAAAAATGAGCGATGTTTTAAATGGATATTTAGAGGCAATGCAAGTCATAAACAACCGACCGGATCACGGATACACGTTTGAATTTTTGAAAATGAAAGGAGCTCGAAACGCAATTGATGCCAGTAAGCAGCATTTTGGAGCTTTATGCAATGGTACTCTCAATGAAATCGACATCAATGGATTAATAGATATTTTGGATAAATGGTTTTATGAAAAAGATTACGCGAGCAAGGATTACCGCGTAGAAAAATTTTGTGAACTATTAACCCAGCATTTTGGGGATAATGTTATTTACTACCATGTAGGAACTGTTTTAAACGGTTATTATAATGACGCTGATTGCATTACGTTCCAAGTGAAAAAGCCTCATGGCATGATTTATTATGGACTTGAGCTTGGTGTCAATGATTAATAATTTACCCTTTAATTTCGAAGTATAACGGAATGGATATTTTTTGTAGCCGGGATTTCGTTTACCTAACCGGAAACGTTAATTGAATGACTACAGCGGCAGTCTAAGACTTTATTTTTCCAGTCTTGGTCCGCCGCTGCTTCTTTTAATGGATCAGTCTAAAACTTTATTTTCACCGAACAAATACTTCTGATAGTAAGTAAAGAATTAATGTAAATCCATCCAATGTGCTGCTTGTATCTTAAATTCGCTTAAGGAAAAACAACTTTCCATTTCTATTATTTTGGCTTTGAGAAAACACAAAAAGACCCTGTATCGTTTGAATAGACACAAGGCAGTTGTTGGGTATGTCTTGAACTGCTACTAATGAAGCTGTTGTTTTATTTTTTCGATTTCGTCTAATGGAAGTTTGGTCAGTTTTGCTACACGCTCTGGACTGTCGCCTTCAGTAAGCATCTCTCTAGCAATTTCTAATGCTTTCTGCCGCTCTCCTTCCGTTCGTCCTTCCTCTCGTCCTTCCGCCAGACCTTCTTCTCTTGCTTTCTGTTGACGTATCTCAGCTTCCCGTACTGCTGCTATTTCATCCAAAATTGCTTTACGTCGCGACTCATACTCTACCCACTTCTTCTCGTCCCGACTTAAGTCTTCCCATGCTTCAAAAGCTTGTTTCATAACCGGATCTTGCACAGCAATCGCCTCCAATTCCCTACGAATTTCCACGTGATCGTCTGCCTCGAGCAATAGCAACCATCTCTCCAACCCGTTGTTGTGAGGATTAACCTTCCGTTGTTCCCACTTTTCCATCAACTTCGGAATCTCCATGAAATGAATCTCTAGTACGTCCGTCAGTGGAAACTGTTCTTGATCTTCGTACAAATGGAAAGTTGTATGGAATAGCTCTGTCTCATGAAGAAAACGAGAATTGAGGATGTTGATCGTGATCGTTTTACTCAAATCAGTGTAAGGCATTCCCTTTTGCATTTGAGCAGCGTAAATGCGTGACCAGTATTACAGAGTACGTTTTTCCATGTCGAACTTGTTTACCAACTGAATCTCGATGTTAACATGCTCACCTTGTTCCGTCTTGGCGTGAATGTCCAGTATAGATGCTTTGTCCTCAATGTGCTCCCGATTGATTTCAGGATTAAGAATTTCCACGGATGCAATTTGCTTTTCTTTTGGCAGTTGGAGTGCGGCATTCAGAAAGGCCTGAAGAATTGGTTCGTTCCCTACTTTACCAAAGACCTGTTTGAAGGCGAAGTCGATTTTCAAGTCCATTAGCTTTGTCAAGCCATCACTCTCCCTTATCCGTTCCTTGTATGTATTACCATTATACCACCGGAACTCTTTCCAAACACTCTAGTCTAAGTCATCATCCAGATATATTCGCTGTTCTGTCGACAAACATCAATATTCTGGGTACCGAAAATCGAGTCCTGATTACATACTTCGGCAATTTGGAGCTGCAGGGTTTTTTGCTGCTGACCTTAATATTAAAGTTACGGCTCTTCCTTGTGAACTACCTACTACCTATCACCTGCGTTACGCATAGTGGTGGAGGCTTGCACCAAGCGGTACACAATTTACTTATCTAATTAGCATGTTCCATGCTCTGCTTGTTGACCAGAGACGCCTTCTCTTCCGCAGCTGAACACCCAAAATTTTACAGCCTTAACGGAACGATAACAAGAGCTGCCACCAATGTGGTTCTTTTCAAAACGTCGCGACGGGAAATCAATTTTCCATGCCTTCAGCAAAGACCTGATCAACAGAATTTTTTCGCAAACTCACCTCAATTGAAATAAACGCCTTTTTTTCAGGATTACCCAGGGATGCTTCTAATTGTTATCTGCTCTTGTCAAACATTTATAATTGTTCTCAGAATGAACCGGGCTGTTCCGCTTTGCAGAGCACCCGGTTATTATTTTACGTAGTGGTGCTACCCCGCAACACGACCACTTTACTGTTATCCAAAGTTAGTTTTGCTTTAATGTTTGATATTTCTCACTATCATCTCCTTGGCATAAAACTGCCAACAAAGTAGATTGGTTCATGTGAAATAACAAATTCATGGGGATCAATTTCTTGAATGGATGTGATACTTCCCGAGCCTCTTTCCTTTTACCCAAAATAAGGTAAATATATCGAATGACAAGTGCCATTAATCCATAGAGAATGAACCCACCATATGTAAGCAATGTTGGCCGTTTCCTATTCCCTGGCACAATGCCGACAGAATTTGCCTGTACAGATCCCTTAGCTCTTTTTTAAAATACAATAATTTTCGTGGTAATATCGCTTTCAGGCTCACTACTTAACTGTCAACGCTCTTAAGATACTGCGTTGACACAACAACCATTCTAGCAACATGTATAATAAATTGCCTTCAGTTCATTCATAGCTGAAACGGCCCCCCACAAAACGGGTCCCCCAAAGTAATGTAATAGGGCTTAAGTAAAAATGTATCATGAATTATTGAACATAACTGCCTTTTCGTTTTCAGGGGCTAGTCCGATGATTGCATTCATTAGTGCTGTATTGGAAGACTTTTGACGTAAACTCCCTGAAATGGCTAAGAGTTTAATTTCATTCATTCAACATCATCTCACTTTCTTGTAATTAAAGTATCTATCAGGTGGAGATATATCGATACATTAACAGCGTCTCGAACTTCCGGAAAAGTTGCTTAACCTTGCATTTACTCAACCAATATAGACTTAAAAGGTATTTTATATCTCTAATTTTAACAGAAATCCGTCTCCCCTCTGAGGTTATGAATACCGGTATTGTACGAGTGGCCTTTCTTGATAGCAAATCATCGACACCTAAAACTTGAGTCGTCGTTTCCTTTGCTTCTGCCCAGGCTTTCTCGTAGATCCGTTCACTCTCCATCGGGACAGCCCCGTTATGCATGCGTTGTACGGTGCTGGCAGGCTTTTGTTGTATCCGGGCACTGTGCGCCGCTGTGGACCCGAGTGCTTGTTCAACCGTATGCGCTCGAAAGAGGTGGCTGTAACGCCGTTTCGGGACAACAAAGGCATACGCCCATATGAATCCCACGTTACATCGTAATAGGACACATTGTTTATGAGCCGTCGGTTTGACTTCGATATGGAGTTCGCAGGCATCGATCGATATCATTCTGAATTTGCATCTGTTTGTTCCTTTATGTTGTTTGGTGAGACTTACAACATTACTGGAATAGCAGATGTTTTTCCATTTTTATACTCCGATTATTTGGTCAAGCTCTGATTTTGGTTTTAAACCATAATTCGTTCTATTAATTTTTCTAAAGAGCGGTTAAAAAGTGAATCCTTCCTATATACGAAACATATCTCCAGCTTCCGGTATGGTTCGGGAAGAGGATAGGAAGCGATCTTTCCCGACTCTTCCGCTTTACGAATCGAAGATTTCGGAAGCATAGACACGCCAAGCCCTGAAGATACTCCACTTACAATGACGTCCAACGTTCCATACTTCATCATCTGATAAGAAACGAGCCCGCTCTCCTGTAACAACTGCTTGACCTTCGATCGATGCGAACAGCCAACTTCAAATAACAGGAGAGGTTTTACAAGCACTTCACTAATGCCTTGCTTTCTCGAATTCGAGACAAACACCAATTCATCTTCAAACACGGGAATGCACTCGATATCTGCGTCTTCTATTGGTCCATAAATAAAAGCCCCGTCTAGATCATGTTTCATAACTTGCTGCAGTAAACTGTGCGTTTCACCGGTTACGAGAGACAGTTCAACATCCGGGTATTGCGAGTGGTAGCCTGCCAAAAGCGGCGTCAGCTGATGAGCAGCTGTTGTTTCAATGGCCCCTAACCGGAGTGGACCTGATGGATGCTCCGAGTATTGAGTAGACTTCACAGCCTCGTCGATTAGACTTAGGATTTGATCCGCATATTTCAGCAAGTTCTCACCTGCCGGCGTTAACGTCATCCCCCGATTAGACCGGTGAAAAAGCGGCACTTTGACTTCCGTCTCCAAGTATTGAATACGGCTCGTTACATTGGACTGTACATAATTCAACAGTTCCGCCGCCTTCGTTACACTACCCTCGCGTGCGACCGCTTGAAAAATCCTCAAATCTTTCGTTTCCATCTCTAAGTCTCCTGTCTACATGTATCCCGTTTGGTATGATTATTTCTGATTGTCACGTTCTGTTTTGTTCATTTTACTGAAATATATCCGCTAAGTACAATTTGTACTAGGAACATCGAACAAAGCTTAGGAGGTTAGCAAGATGAAAGCAATCATACACACGAAACACAGCGGACTAGAAGGATTATGTTATGGAGACATTCATGACAAAGCTCCTGGCTTCGGTAAAGTGAAAGTGAAGCTAAAGGTGGCAGGGCTAAATCATAGAGATTTATTCCTCATGGATGGACGAAAAGGAGACATGGCCCCCTTGATCATCGGCTCGGACGGTGCAGGCACGATTGCAGCCATAGGCGAAGGGGTATCGCACCTTTCGGTAGGCACCGAAGTTATTTTGAATCCGTCTATCGGATGGGAGAGGACCGATGAAATCCCGGCAGCTCTAGAAATTCTGGGAGGCCCATCAGATGGAACATTTGCCGAGTATGTAATTGTTCCTGCAGACAATGTTTTCAATAAGCCTGCTTATCTGACATGGGAAGAAGCGGGCGTACTGCCCTTATCCGCGTTAACCGCCTATCGGGCGCTGTTCACAAGAGGCAACCTGAAGCAAGGCCAGCACGTTCTCATTCCTGGAATTGGAGGAGGTGTTGCGACTTTCGCCATGCTTATGGCATTAGCTGTGGGGGCTACTGTCAGTGTAACCTCACGAAGTGAAGCCAAGCGACAAGCGGCCCTATCCTATGGAGCTCACCGTGCGCTCGAAAGTCACGGGGATTGGGTGACAAGTCTTGGAGCCAACAACGTAGACCTCATCCTTGACAGTATTGGCCCTGCTACATTCCCGCAATATTTTGATGTCATCAAGCCTAATGGTCGTATCGTTACATTCGGAGCAAGCTCCGGAGACCGAATCGAGCTTCCGATCCGGGCCATCTTTTTTCCTCAAATCCAGATTATTGGCACTTCGATGGGCAGCAGGGAGGAGTTCTCGGAAATGCTCTCCTTCATGGAACGGCACTCGCTGCATCCCGTTATCGATCATGTATATCCGCTGCAAGATTCTGTACAGGCGTTTCAACGGATGAAGCGGGGAGAGCAGCTTGGAAACATCGGACTACGAATTGGCTAACGTATGACATGTTCGAGCAGTTTGAGACCGGGCTACTCCCAGCTTAGCTGACATCTCTCGTCTGAACAATCATAGCGAGCGAACCCACCGAGCAGAGTCGTTGCTTGGTGGGTTCGTTTTGTAGTCTCTCTATTGAGAAGACTTGTTCTCTTTACTTACTTTTTCTTTGAAGATCGAGTACAACCACACATCCGCTAACCAATAAAAGAAAGCCTTTATCCCCGAAGAGATTGTCTTTTTCAACAGCAACGCGTTCAGGTTTCGCTTCGCCTTACGCCCTTGACTCTGTTGGCTCCGAAAAAGTACGTTTGTCCTTGGTGACACGAACGCTGGCATAGGCTTAGCGTACAGAAAATACATGCGGTCGCTCTATTAACTCATCAAAGAATTACTTTCAAAGCTCATTATTTTACTATCTTTACACTAATTTGCTTTTATACCTGCCCCACAAAGTGGGATGACAATTTTTTCGTCACCATGATCTGGATTACCCTGTTTGTATTGGGAACGATACTTTTGAAATCCTGCATATGTTGCGGCTGTAGTAGGCTCAACATAAAAGCCTTTTTTTGCAAGTTCTTCTCTTGCTTGTTCAATTTTTCCTTCCGGAGCAGTAATGATGATTCCATTCGTCTCTCTAATTGCCTGTAGTATTTGTCGATGCCGTGCAGGTGCCGCAATAGCGATCCCTTCAGCTGCAGTACCGGAATTTACAACCGGTTCAGCATCTTTCTCGCCTCGCTCGAACGCTTGAACAAGTGGTGCGCAACCTTCTGCCTGGACAGCAACAAAACGAGGAATTTTGGAAATGTTTCCGCATTTTAGTAACTCTCTGAACCCATAGTATGCTCCTAATAACAAAGTACCGTTTCCGACAGGGATAACGATCGTATCCGGAACTTCGCCGTTTAGTTGTTCCCAGATCTCAAATGCATAAGTTTTTGTTCCCTGATAAAAATATGGATTATATACATGGCTTGCATAAAAAACTTGCTTTTTCTCTACTGCCTCTATAGCAGCAGCAGTATCTTCTCTGCTTCCTGGTATCTCGTGCAAATTGGCACCATGTGCTTTTATTTGTTTTAGTTTTTTGGGTGATGTGCTTGCAGGAACATAAATATCACAAGATATCCCCGCTCTACTTGCATACGCTGCAATTGATGTTCCAGCATTTCCACTACTATCTGCGATAATATTAGTTACCCCAAGTTCTTTTGCTTTAGCGATAAGTACAGCTGCTCCTCTATCTTTAAAGGATAAGGTTGGCATCATGTAATCCATCTTCATCATAATATTGGGTGAATTAGAATCTAAAGGAACCATAGGGGTGTAACCTTCACCTAATGTTACCTGCTCAAAAACGGATGGATCTTGAAAGGGCAAGGCCTCTAAATATCTCCCCATTGTTGCAGAACGTTTCTTAATCTCATCCATTGGGAAACTAATGGTGTATTCGTCAACATTGAGAAGACCACCGCAGGGACAACGCCACAATAGGTTTTCAGGAGCATGTTTTCCTCCACATTCCGCACAGATAAATTGAATACTCAACGTTAAAACCCCTTTCTAAACTAAATGCTTAAAAAGATCCTTAACAAGCTCTTGGCTAATCACTGTAATTTCCGGCATATACTCCTCCCAGATGGGTTTGTATAAAAAAATATACAAATACCCTTTGTTCATTGACTTTGTAAGTAAATTATATAATTTTTTATACAAAAGTCAATGTTGCATTACAAATAAGTAAGGACTCGAAAAAAGAATCAATTAATGAACCTCGTAATTGTAAGGAATACTAACTAGATTCTAGCCACCTTATTGTATAAAATCATATATGACAAACGATTGATACTAGATATATTTATACAATCAAACTGAGGTGTTTTTATGAAACGAGACGTCCGAGATGAAATAATGAAATACGCACCTATTGCTGAAGCAATAGCAAAAACCTTTGGGAAAAATTGCGAGGTTGTACTGCATGACTTAACCACGCCACAGTCATCTGTTATTTTTATGGTAAATAATCATGTAACAGGAAGAGAAATTGGGCAATCATTTAATCATATTTTTACCCAAGTACTCTTATCTAAAAAGTTCAGCAACGATGTAGTTGCAAATTATAAAACAGAGACAGAAGATAAAAAGAGTATTAAATCTACCACCGTACTGCTTCGTGATGGAAAAGGAAAAGCAATTGGTGCACTTTGTATCAATTTTGATTTACAGCCCATACAGCAATTGCAAGAATTTTTAAATGATATAGGTCAAGTTGAAGAAGAAACAGTAAAAGAAGAAGTTGAACTTTTTGATAACGTTAAGGAAATTGCAAATACTCTCATTCGACAAATCATTGGTGAGAATGATGTTGAGAAGATGAACAGATCCAAGAAACTTGAGATTGTATCTTTTATGGATGAAAAAGGCGTATTTTTAATTAAAGGTGCTACGGAACAAGTAGCTGAGGCACTACAAGTATCTAAAGTAACGATATATAGCTACCTAGATGAAATAAGGAGCAGAATAAAGAATGAGGATGACGACAAAGAGGAGATGTAATTCATTCTCGAAAGGCCGACCCTTTTGAGAAATAACCTGTAAACTGAGACAAATCATAACACCTACAAGAAATTTCCAGAGCGCCGTATGATATGGTGAGCAACTCGTAGGTGTTTTTGTTATGGAAAACAACCTTAGTCTGTATTGGACCAGACTAAGGTTGTTCGTTTCTTTAAAATAGTTGGTTATAAAAGGAAATAAAACGATGATTCTTCTCGATGAGCCGATTCTGTCCCGTGAACTTTCGGAGACGGAGGCAATCCTATTCCCTTCCTTCCATCCTCTCGTTTTTCATCTGTCTAACTCTCATTATCTCCGTGACGTTGTACAATAGGTCCAACTTACATCGTTCAAGCCTGATTCGACTTTTTCATTACTGCAACTGCTTCAATTTCAATTTTAAAGTCAAAGTGCAGATTTTTTGTGGGAACGATCGATCTGGCTGGCATATGGTCCCCAAAAAAATTGCTATAAACCTTATTCACAATATCCCACATTGATATATCAGGAATAAAAATCGTTGTCTTTAAAACCTACTTTATATCACTTCCTGATGATTCAAGTATGAGTTTAAGATTTTTTAAGACAATAAGGGTTTCCTCTTCAACCGTACCAGATTGTTTAGCATTAGTCTCAGGATTAATCGCTAAAATCCCTGAAACAAATATTAAATCATTGTGTACTACTGCTATTGAATAATGACCGTTCGAAGTCATGTTACCAACGTTTTTTATACAATTCAAAGTTATCACTTCTCCTCTTTTGATTTTTTGTTGTCTCTTGCCTTGACTTGGTAAAGACCATTTAGCTAACAACACTGCTTAACTGAGTAATTAGTAGGTTGCCAACCTTCAGGTATCCGGATACATGAATTCACAGCCTTTTCATTTTTTTAAAAAACATTGACTATCATATATTTTTTTATATAATTTAGTTTAAATTAGGTCAGATAACTTGATTTTATATATATATTTATATTTTTTCAAGACTAAGATACATAAATATCTATGAAAGTCTTGATTTCTAGTAAGGAGGGGAAGGAGGACAAATCGTCATACTATTAACTACGCCAGTTTGCACCGAAAGAACGGGAGGGAGCATTCATAAGTGAAAAAAATTGGACTAGCTTTACAAATATTTCTTGGACTACTTCTAGGCATTATCGTGGGTATCTCTTTCTTTGGTAACCCTACTGTTACGGCACTCTTACAACCAATAGGCGATATCTTTATTCGCCTAATAAAAATGATCGTTATACCTATTGTGATTTCTTCCCTAGTAGTTGGTATTGCGGAAAATGGAGATCTTAAGAAGTTAGGGAAGATTGGTTTAAAAACGATTATATATTTTGAAATCATAACTACATTGGCTATCGCAATAGGCCTAGTAGGTGGGAACCTTCTTAAGCCAGGCGTAGGAATCGATATGTCCTATCTGGCTAAAACTGATATAGCAAAACAAGTAGATACAGCAGAAAAAGCAAGTCACAGTATGGCCGATACGTTTATCAATGTAGTTCCAACTAACATTGTTCAGGCAATGGCTAACGGAGATTTACTTGCAATCGTTTTCTTCTCAGTTCTGTTCGGCGTAGGTGTTTCTGTAATTGGGGAAAAAGGTACCCCTATAATTCGGTTACTGGAAGGCGTATCCGAAACGATGTTCTGGATGACTAACAAAATCATGAAATTGGCTCCGATTGGTGTTTTTGCTTTAATGGGTGTTACCGCATCCAAATACGGTGCTTCCTCTTTGTTACCTCTTGGCAAATTGATCCTTTTACTTTATCTGTGCATGTTTCTATTTGTAGTATTGGTCTTGGGAATAGTAGCAAAAATTTGCGGAACCAATATAATAAAGATTTTGAAGCTTCTAAGGGATGAGATAATATTAGCCTTTTCTACTGCAAGTTCAGAAGCAGTCTTACCTAAGCTGATTGAAAAAATGGAACGATTTGGATGTCCGAAATCAATTACATCTTTTGTGATCCCTACCGGATATACCTTTAATTTGGATGGATCTGCACTTTATCAATCGATGGCAACCATATTTATTGCACAAATATTCGGAATAGATTTATCTATCATGCAACAGATCACTATTATTCTCATATTAATGTTAACTTCCAAAGGAATGGCAGGTGTTCCAGGTACGTCACTGATCGTTTTGTTAGCAACGCTTAGTGCCGTTGGTCTCCCTGTTGAAGGTGTGGCGTTAATTGCAGGAATCGACCGAATTTTAGATATGGGGAGATCTGCTGTAAACGTGCTAGGTAACGGTTTAGCTGCCGTAGTTATTTCTAAATGGGAAGGTCAATTTGATAGTGGAAAAGCAGAGCTAGCTCTGCAGGATATTCAAACACAAAAAATAAACTTGTAATTTCACTTGTGGGCTTCAAAACACTATACATTTTTTTTTAAAAAGGTAATGTAAACGCTATCAACTTCAGAATGTTTTTTAACTCTTTACAAAGGACACTTTCTCCCGATTAATGAAATAGCGGCCAAGTAAGACCTAATAATAATGTCTTCGATTGGCCGCTTTTTTATTGAATTAATGGACCTTTTAAGTGTAATGAACTAGATCCTCGGCACTGAACTGCATTGCTAATCAGAGCAACGTCCAAATTAATTCCTGTTTCAGTATTGCAATTGTACAACTCCCGACCTACAATTGACCAGCTGAATTTACAACATCAAAGAGAATATTACCGTACACCTCGACAGCTAATTTCAAAGCTTCCTCATGAAAATCAATTGCCAGAGTTCCCACTTGTTCAACTATGCCTTAGACAACATAGAATTAATTCTCAAGAATGCAGCCTATTTGCTTCGCGAAGTTCCATTTGATTATCGTTACTTATACAAATAAGTAATGAACGTCAATTTCCCCTACGATTGATGAACGAAAAAGAGCTGCCGTACATGAACGTCAGCCTATCAACCTTTTTATCCCATATAAATCACTTCTCATCAAACTCCGCTATTTTTTTGGAACAACCACCTTTTCCTAGTCTATAACAATATCTTCACAGTCTAATATATTGTTTTTAGAGTCTAAAACATTATTTTCCGTGAACAATATGCATGCGATGACTAAGTCGCTCAATGAGGTCAGGCGCTGGAAACGGGTACAATATACGAAGTTGTCCGAGTATATAAACAAGACAAGATGCCAGGGCCCCCGGACCCTGGCTTTGCTATGCTAAGTCGTCAATTTGTAAATTCATTTTGAGGTATCTTCCGGTTTAATCCAGTACACACAGCGGTTGTCGCCTTTTAAAATATGCTCGCCCCTTTCGATCTCGACACCGTCGCCGATGACTTGTTCGAACATTTCCAATTCCTTCTTGCAAAAGTTGCTGCATGCTTTCGCAGCCTCGCAAATCGGGCAATGCTTCTCCACATAGCAATAGGTTCCATCAGAGTTCTCTATGACCTCCGCCATATACCCCTCATTTGTCCGTGAATCTGCGAAAGCCTGCAATTGTTCCTTCAGCGGGAGGCTCGCAGGCGCTTTGCTCTGATAATCCTGGACTTGATTGCGTTTGCGGATCTCCAGCAGCTTCTCCAAGCCTTCATCTCCGAACGCTTCTTTCATCGAATCGATCAAACTGATTGTAAGCTCGGCGTACCCGTCCGGAAAAAGCCGATTTGCCTCGGGCGTAAGCGTCCACATCTTTGCGGGCCGTCCCATCGCTCTTGATTCTTCCGTAAATGTGACAAGCCGTTCCTCTTGCAAATTATATAGATGCTGCCGCACTGCCATTCCTGTTACCCCAAGCTGGTTCGCCAAGTGAAGAGCATCCATTGAGCCATTCTGCTTGAGCAGATTTACAATGGCTCTTCTTGTTCTTTCAGCTCCTTCGGTTGCATGCGAATTCTTTATTCTCATCTCATTCACCTTCAACTTTGGTTCTGATTGTTGTAAAAACAGTTATGTATATATTATAAAGAAAAATATTGACAAAGTCAAAATGGCAATATATCTTGTTTGTAAAGATCTTTTTTTACAAAGTATCCGGATACTGCATGTACTTAGAAAAATGATAGAAGGTGATCAGTTTGTCTTCTCAACAAAGCATTTTTGGACCGCGCTATCTAGCGTTATCGATCGGCATCATTCTGGCTTCGATGACGATCGGATTTGAAGGGCTGGCCGTAACGACTGTTGCTCCAGTTATTGCTGGAGATCTGCAAGGACTTCATCTCTTCGGCTGGATCTTCAGCGCATATTTGCTCGCACAAATTATCGGCACTATGGTGGTCGGCCGCCAAATTGACAAGAGAGGCCCCGCGCTTCCTTTTACGATCGCCATTCTATTATTTGCAGTCGGTTTAATCGTGGCGGCTGTCGCAAACGACATGTATGTCTTGATCGGCTCGCGCGCCTTACAAGGATTTGGCGCAGGCGCCATGTACACTTGCATCTACACTGCTATCTCTTTAAGTTACCCGGATGAGTTGCGGGCCAAAATTTTGGGCGCTCTGGGTACAGCTTATGTTTTGCCTTCAATGCTCGGTCCTTACGTGGCTGGTGTTATTGCCCAGCAATGGTCATGGCGGTTCGTTTTCTGGGGGGTTCTCCCCTTCCTGCTTCTGGCGGTGCTTCTCAGCCTGCCTGTCTTCCGTAAATTGAAAATGCCTAGCCTTCAAGGGAAGGGTGAAACAGGAGTCATCGGGCTGTCAATACTGCTCGCCATTGGTACTGGGCTTTTCTTGACCGGTCTCGGCATGCTTCCAAAACTGCTGGGAGTCGTGCTTCTACTTGTCGGCTTGGGTCTTATGGCGCAGCCGCTTCGCAAGCTGCTACCGACAGGCACGCTGACCTTTCGATCTGGCTTGCCGTCTCTGATCGCTTCCCGCGGATTATTTTTCGCTGGTTATGTCTTCACCCAGAATTTTCTCGTGCTTGCCTTAACGGATACGAAAGGAATGGCCGCCGACAGAGCCGGGCTCGTAGTGGCAAGTGCTGCGCTTAGCTGGTGCATCATCGCTATTTTGCAGGCTCGCTGGGATGCGGCGGATCAAGGGCGCGGCCGGCAGAAACGGATCATCACCGGTATCGTGCTGATGATCGTCGGTATCGCAATCATGGTTTGGGTTCCAGCGGTAAATGTCGTGTTGGCGGTCCTTGGGGAAATCATTGCGGGCATCGGGATCGGCTTGGCTCATACCGTAAGCGGTACAGTTGCTTTCTCTCTTGCCAAGGAGGGCGAAGCGGGGAAGGTTTCTGGAAGCTTGCAATTTGCCGACTCATTTACGCCTGGCGTGGCGATTGGAATCGGCGGCGCCATTGTCGCGCTGAGCCAAACGGGGGGCATGTCACTGGAGACCGGAATTACGATAGCTATGGTGTTCAATCTTGCACTCGTTTTGCTGAGCTTGGTTGCTAGTACGCGAACCAAACAAGGTCAATCGGTAAGTCAATCAGCAGGCCAATCGTCCTGATGATGTTTTGAGGGTATAGCCCATTCCAAACAGGGATGAGAGAGAATTGTACGGCTGTGCATGACATGTATGAAGCGCAAGACCTGCATGGCCTGCATAATCTATCCGACTTGCATGACAAATAAGGGCAAGCCGTTGGCGGCTTGCCCTTTCAGCTGCTATGAAACTAGTTTTGTCTTCTCCGCCTTCTCAGCCACCCGTTTCGTGTAGCTGCTGATCGTTTTTTCAATGCGAGCGCATGAATTCTTTGGTTTTCGGGAAACGACGGTTCAAGATGCTGAAGAGATGACTCAAAGGTTATACGAGTATGTCCTCTAACATGATCAAGACCTATGAAAGTCAAATATACCCAGATTTAATTTGACTGCTTCATCAAACGAACGTTTGTTCATCTATGTATCAAATAAAAACGATGACTCGTAAAATTTTATCAAAGGAAAGGCTTCAAAATAAGTCCCCAGATACTCGATGGGTTCATCACAGTGTTACGAAATAACTAATCGATCAACACAAGTGGAGTGCGTGACGTTGTTTATGCGTTTGTATCGAGCATGGCAGGAATATGAATTTCTTTCACGCATGATACATTCGATAGATTTACCACGCACTTTACCAATGAAACAATATCTTGAACGGGAATACGCGTACCATTGAACAAGGAAATCGCTTTTTCAGCTCCTTCTTCGTACGGGATCCCCGCAGCAATTTCACCAGGATTCACACAAGTTACGCCGATACCATACTCCCTCGTATGCTCGCGCAGGGCATTGCCAATGCCACGCAAACTGAATTTTGACGTAACGAATGTCACTTGTTTATTATTCGTATTTTCAAGTCCTGCCGTTGAACCGATTAAGATCACTTTCGCATTTTCCGATTTTTTGAGATTCGGCAACAGCTTTTGGATGCACGTAATAGGCGAGGTTACGTTCACATGAATCATCGTTGCTATGCGGATGCCTTTGATCGAGATAGTGTTTATGCTGCCTTAAATGAAACAAAGCCTGATGTTGTGATTCATCAACTTACGTCACTAAATAGTGGCGACGTGAATGAAAATGCTAGGATAAGAAAAGAAGGGACTCGGAACCTTGTAGATGCCGCTAGTTGTGTTGGGGTAAAAAAAATGATTGCCCAAAGTATCTCATGGGCATATGAGCCTGGTAACACGCTTGCTACAGAAGAGACGCCATTAGATATTAATGCCTCGTTACCACATAAAACAACAATTGATGGTGTGCTTGCCTTGGAGGAAAAGGTCTCTCAAATGCCTGAGTTTGTTATCCTTCGCTATGGTACATTATATGGTCAGGGAACTTGGTACTCAAAGGATGGTAAAATTGCCACGCAACTACGGAGACAAGAGTTTTTCGCAACGAATGGGATAACATCTTTTCTACATGTTGAAGATGCAGCAACAGCAGCGTTATTAGCATTAAATTGTCCATCAGGAGTTGTAAATATTGTAGATGATGAACCAGTTAAGGGTACCGTTTGGCTTCCCCATTTTGCCGAAATAATTGGGGGGGTATTGTTGTGACAATGTTAGAAATAGCTGTAGCCTCGATCGTAGGAGAACCTGGATCACCGAGGTGGCCAAGTTTGACGAGTTGCGCCGGTCGGTTCGCAGCACTACAGAGCAATGTCCAATGTACCTGATAACATCAGAGAATTGGTTCTCTAAAGAGAAATTCTTTATCGCTTCTCTCGATACTAAGAGTGGAAGAATCCACTCACCGAATGTATAAGCTTTACTGTACAAGAACCTGTCTCGATAAAAGATTCCAGTCCAATTTCTGTTGGATAAACTGTTACAAACCTGGCTACGCCATGCCTTTTGGCGGAGTCGCGGTTGCCCTTATTACTCGATAATTTTATAAATTCTTATCTGTAAACAAAAAACCATCAGCTCACTTCACTGCAGGCTGATGGTTTCCTTATTGGTTGCTAGATTGAGTAAATTCGGCTCACTGTTTCGATCGTTGGAAGCGAATAGATCTGCTCAATCAATGGATCATTATCATAGATGAGTATGATTTCCGCACCTGGTACTCCGTTATATAGACTTTCTAATAAGAACTATAAATCGAGGTGGTCCTCTCTGGTGTAATAGCAGCGGTACAGCTGCCATCCCTTCTTTACATAAGGAGGCTCAATAAAAAGGGGGGTGTCTGGACTCCAGTATTCTTCCTCAATCAACTGACACTCATCAATGTTTGAGTGATTTGTTCACCAAGCCGATGAATATCTAGCCTTGCTAATTCAGCTCTGGCCCCTCCCGCAAAAGGACTTACCAAACGCTTCATTACCCTTTCAGTAAGTGTGGGTTAAATCATAACTTTGCCATTAATAAAACCATAAGTCTGCCAAAGTACAATATTTTCATTGTATAGAAATTAAATATATATTTTTGGCAAGGTTTTACTTTAGTATTTACATCAAAATCATCGTTAGTAATATCAAATAAGACCAGATAGATGTAAATTACATTCAATACAAAAAAACCGTCAATAAACGGGAGTTATTAAGTACAGTCGATTCCTTGTTGGGCGGGGAATTGGCGCTTCTATTTCGGGGATTTTTACTATGAAAGCTCGATTGATTTCACAATGTAACACCTTGTTTTTTTCCCATTTGTGTTCAGTCACGCCTTATCGCAAGACACCTCAGTTTTTCCATTCGGATCATATTTTTCAAAAACACATGTACACGCTCTCTCCAATGTTCCTGCATACTCACGCCCTCAAATCATATTCCAAGTGTTTGTAACCCCATCTTCTTCTGTTGCATCAACATTAATATTGAGTTCTTCAATACTTCCGAAAGTTTCCTGTTACGATAAGCACTCCACCATAATTTCTAACGTTTTTTTACTTGATTAGAGGTTATTTCCATGACAATTCTTGAAGACGATCATCTATTTTCCCGAAAATGATCAATATGAAGGTGTCCATCTGCGATCAAGCTGAATCTGCTAACCTATCCCAAATTCCCATTACTTGAGTAACAGCCCCATCGATTGTCGCAAAAGATATGCCATCTCTGGATTGTGTCGATATCCCGAGAAGAAAAGTCTCAAATACAGCCGTCAACATGGTGATATCTGTGGATGCAGGCAGTTCTCCATTAGAGACTGCACGCTGAATACAATCAAAAAGTCGGCTCCGTGTCAGCGCCCGTTCTTTGGTGAGCATTTCACGGATGTGAACGTTCTCAAATGAACATGTGCTTGCAGAAAGAACCAACAAACAGCCCGAGGGATGAGTCTCTTCTGTCTGCATTTTGGCTGAACTTCGCAATGCCTGTTCTATTGCTTCTCTTGGCGCAAGAGAGCTATCGATAAGAGTTGCCGTTGCCTGTCCAAAAGTAGCAATATACCGGTCTACCACTTCTCTGAATAAGGATTCTTTGGAGTCGAAGGCTGCATAAAAACTGGCTGCTGAAATATCCCCCATAACGGCTCGAAGTTGCGCCAAGGAAGTAGATTCAAAACCATGCTCCCAAAACAACATCATCGCTTTTAATATAGCTTCATCTCTATCAAAATTGCGGGGACGTCCTGTCCTAGCCATAACAACTCCTCCTTTCAAAACATATTTATATACTATCCGATCCAGAAGTTATTGACAAGGAATAACTGTACGTTTAACATATAGATCAATCGATCCACAAATGATGTGATAAGGAAAAGAAGGAGGAGTGTACATTTCCTTATTTCATTTCTAAAAAATATTCTTTAAGGAGCAGAACCAATGTCTACTACTTCATCTTCATCTGAGAGAAGCGTTTCACCTGTCACCTCATCTGAACGTCTCCCTTGGCTTGGATTGCTTGCTTTGGCGATGACTGGATTTATCTCGATCATTACGGAAACGCTTCCTGCAGGTTTGTTACCTCAAATAAGTAACGGACTCGATGTGTCAGAAGCTTTAGCCGGACAACTCGTGACCTTCTACGCGCTTGGATCACTTGTGGCTGCCATTCCTTTGGCCGCTATTACCCGAGGATGGCGTCGGCGTCCACTCCTTCTACTGACCATTTGTGGCTTTCTTGTTTTTAACAGTGTAACAGCCTTTTCCACGAGCTATACCTTAACACTAGTTGCCCGTTTTTTTGCAGGGGTATCTGCCGGAGTTTCATGGGGGATGATCGCGGGCTACGCCCGGCGTATGGTGTCCGATGAACTTAAGGGACGGGGGATGGCAGTAGCTATGGTTGGTACACCACTCGCTCTGACTTTCGGTGTTCCCGCCGGAACATTTCTGGGTACGCTAGTGGGCTGGCGCTCTGTTTTTGGAATTATGTCTTTGCTGACCCTCGTACTGATTGCCTGGGTGCTCTGGAAAGTGCCAGACTACCCTGGACAGGCCTCCCACAAGCGTATCCCTGTCCTCAAAGTCTTCACCACACCAGGGGTACGCCCCATACTATTTGTCATCTTAGCCTGGATGTTGGCTCATAACATTCTCTACACCTATATTGCACCTTATCTTGCCCCTTCCGGTCTTACGCAACAAGTTGATTTGGTATTGCTCATTTTTGGCGTTACAGCACTTGCCGGCATCTGGATCATTGGTGTGCTCATTGATAGATGGTTGCGAGTTTTAGTTCTGATTAGTCTCATCGGCTTTACCTTGACTTCCCTTGTGCTGGGTATCGGTGGCAGCCATTCTCTCGTAATCTACCTAGGCATTGCTGTGTGGGGCTTAACGTATGGTGGTGCGGCAACCTTGGTGCAAACCGCACTTGCTGAAGCTGCTGGAGATGATGGTGTAGATGTAGCTCAGTCTATAAACGTAACAGTCTGGAACTTGGCTATAGCCGGTGGCGGTCTAGTAGGAGGTATTCTTCTTGAAACCTTAGGTGTCACTTCCTTCCCTTGGGCATTATTTATTCTCTCGCTCTTAGCATTCATCGTAGCTTGGCGAGCGAAGGTACACGGATTTCCATCCATAAGACGCTAGGTGAATTTAAGAAAAGCTAGGAGGTAATATTTATGGGAAGTGGACTTTGCATTCTTTACGGCACTCACCAAATGTATAGTGTCGGTCCAGCATTCATTAAGGACGTGAAAACGGAGAAGACGATTTTCGGTGGTGGTTGCTATAAATGTAAATGAGAAGATATGTTCGCATGCAAAAGAACCCCACATTATGACAAATCGGAACCAATCCTCAATTACGTTGATGGAGCTTCGTTCGAAACGGTTATGATTATGGCTTCCGTTCTTCAAGCGACTGTTAAATCATCGAATGTTCATCACACAAACAGTACCAAACTAGACGGGTACAAATTTATTTTAAACGTTTAGGAAGGGAGCCATTTCGGCTCCCCTTCTTTTTTTGACGATTAAAGCATAAAAAACCATTTCAAGAAGAGCTATTGTAATTTATCAACGGTTAAGTAACCATCCCAATCCCGTCATATTTTCCACTCTCCATTATCTTTAACAATAGTGAATTGTCCGTCCATCTTCATCATTTTCTCTGGCTGTTAATTAGCATAGATAATCTTCAACTCCATATTGTAATGAGCATTTATCGACTGTTCTTTATCAACTCAGTAAAAATTTACCAGCAACTTTCGGTCAATACCCAGAGGAAATGACGCGAGGAAACCGAAAAAAACGACCTTGCGCAAGGTCGTTTTGTCTATACGAGCACACTTAGTCGCGATCGGAGTTAAATAAGAAAAATAGAACGACCACAACGATAATTATCCACAATAGCTCATCATTATCTCGGTCAAAGAAACCGTCGAATAGACCCATAGCGGAGTCCCCCTTTCCTTCTCGCTACAGCCTATGCAACAGACTAAACACGTGTCATTACATGGAAGAGCCCAAATATGGAAGGGATGTTCTACCCGAGCTTCGCCCAGATCAAGTGGACATATGTGGTTAACTGCCTTACTTCAGTAACGAAGCCCAATGAATTAAGCTCTGCCAGCATACGTGATCGATCAGCATAGCATCTGTCCATGATTTGCGAAATGGCTTCTTCATTACCCTGTCGGCGCAAATGATCCAAATGAGAGTGACGATGCTGCTGATCCACAAACATCAGGTCCGCAATAATCAGTCTGCCCCCTGGCTTTAAAACCCTGCGGCATTCTGCCAAGGCGAGCTGCTTCTGATCATCTGTCAAATGGTGCAGGGCATAGCTTGTAGCCACAAAATCAAAATCATTTTCAAGAAACGGAAAAGCAAAAAAAGTGCCGAGCTTGGTTTCCACCTCAGGAGCTTTACGTCGACATTGTAGGAGCATCTGAGGGGATTGATCAAAACCACTCATGTGGACTCCTTTTGTAATGAAACGGCTAGCGAGATTCCCCGTCCCTGTTCCCGCATCCAGCCCAGACTCACCAGACTTCGGGGCAACTGCCTCGACTACTTGATCTAGGATTTCATTATAAAACGCATGTGTATTGAATCCGTCGTGTTCACGGGTCACCAGTTCGTCATACTTGTCAGCGATTTGATTAAAATTCCAGCGATCCACCCAATTATCCCGGGTTTCACGAAGCCGCTTGTTCGCTTCTGCCAACTCGTACAAGGCACCTGGATCGATCCTGTCATCACGCTTCACTCTCTCAATCATCGCCTCGGTAGTCGAAATAACCTTGCTCATCTCTACCCATCTACTGTACATAAAAGAGCGCTGCAGCTCCAAATAATGAAGCAGGCTGCCTTCCGTTTCATTTTGCTCCTGCAAAAGCTTTCTGATATCATCGATGGGCATACCCACTTCTCGCAATGTAATAATCGTCTGCAAACGCCAGACATCCTCTTCTGAAAAATAGCGATAACCAGATTCATCCGCCTTTTTGGGGTGAATCAGTCCTTTTTCTTCATAAAAACGGATGGCGCGCGGTGTAATATGCAAACGTCGTGCAATGTCCTTGATTTGCATGAAGTTCCTCTCCCGCATGATTTCTTCCTTTGTATCATAAACCTTTCCGTTACGTGAATGTACAGTCCAAAAAGAAAAAGCTGCTTGGATTCGTCCAACAGCTTTTTCGCTTGACCTGTTTGGTTATATTTCCTTAATGAGTCGCTGGCTCGGAAATTTCCTGCAGCGCATCGCTTGCCTCGTCATGGTGCACCTGGCGGATCGCCATGTCAGCAAGAGCTACGATCCCTACTAGCTTGCCATTTTCCACGACAGGCAGACGACGAATTTGGTGCTGAGCCATAATCTTCGCTGCTTCATCCACAGTCATCCCTGGCTGACCAAGAATAATATCACGTGTCATGACCACTTCTGTCGCAGTAGAGCCTTCATGCTTTTCAGCAAGTCCACGAATGACAATGTCACGGTCTGTAATGACCCCGATTACATCTTGCTTCTCATCCACTACGGGGATGACACCCACGTTCCAGTCGCGCATCTTGCAAGCTACCTCATACACATTATCCTTAAGCGTCACAGTGGCGACATCTTTCGTCATAATCTCGCGCAATGTGCGGTTTTCTACTTTCGCCATGTCAGTCTCCTCCTTTTGCTAATGAACGATTGTAGTGTGTCCTGCTACCTATCGTTTCATGCGCCAACCGGGACGTGTGTCATGATTTTTCTGACTAGAGAAGACACACCCCCTATGTTAAGATGGAAGCATGGTTTTCTGTGAATGTAGCCAAAAAAGGCCGCAAGGGTGCCTCATCACCCGTACGGCCGTAAGCTACAACAGTCGTTCCTACATGGGAGTCGGCTCACAGTACCAGCTCGTAGACCTCCTGGCTGTCTAACTCAAGGGAGGTCTACTTTTTTCGACTAGAAGACAGCATCACTACTAAAGTCCCAAATGTCAACATTAGACTTAGTGCCTCGAATACTGTCATGGTATCACCCCCTCTCATTCGGGGATGCCGACCGCCCTTGAGAAACCGAACTATTGTAGTAACAAATTATACCATATCTAACCAATCATGGTCATCCATCCACAATACCGAGTTATCCATTGCGATTCTTCCAAAAACAGACTATGATGAATAAGTGAATATCACCATTTGTAGGAGGAAATAGGATGGTTATTAAAGACACTGGGGTTGGCACTAAAGAAGTCTTTTTCGCCGATCTGGAGCACTACATGAGCGAGCTCGGATTTGACCGCGGCGCTTGGGATTACAAACACGCTACATACGACTATAAAATCCAAGATAAAGGAAACGTTTTCTATCTGCGTATCGAAGCAAACGTGACCCAAGGCAAACTGGAGGATACCCATGCTGTTCTCAAGCTGGAAGAGCCTTACATGGGTAAGCACCTGTTTCCACACGGACTGGACTACGACTTCCCGATGCCTGACTCTGTTGTGAAAACGGCGAAGCTCAAGCTGCAAATGCTGAAAGAAAAACTGTCTTCACACTAGAATTCAAATCGAAAATGCACTGCGTTACAGAGAGGACTCCCCTCTCTGTTTCACGTAGAGGGGGGGTTTACCATGAAGACGAGGGGCGTTCCTGATTTTTTGCTCCTGTTTTTAACCGCCCTGATTGTCGGCTTTGGCATCACGATGGTACTCAGCTCCAGTTCTATTTTTGCCTTGACCAGCTTTACCTCCAACGGCTGCTCTTACTGTGGTGGCGATGAGCTGTATTTTGTCAAACGGCAAATCCGCTTTTTGGTGATTGGTGTGGTCGGGATGCTGATTGCGATGAACATCCCTTTCTCCTTTTACAAGCGCAATTTTTTGCTGATCGCCATGGTGAGCTTCCTGGCCTTGCTTCTGGTTTTGATCCCCGGGATTGGTCAATATATTAACGGAGCACGCTCCTGGTTTAAGATTGGTTCGTTCAACTTGCAGCCTGCCGAGTTTGCCAAGCTGGGGCTGATCCTGTATTTGGCAGCAATCATCGCGAAAAAGGGGGACGGTGTGCGCAAGCTAAAATCAGGTTTGATGCCACCCTTGGTCGTTACCGGGATCTTTTTTCTTCTCATTGCGATTCAACCCGATTTAGGGACTGCAGCCATTCTTCTCGGAAGCTCTTTGATCGTGATGATCTGCGGCGGCGTCAAGATTCGCCACCTCATCTTGCTCGGTGGTCCTGCGGTCACCATTGCCCTGACAGGTTATATCTCTACCAAGAAGCACGCCCTGGATCGTATTAACTCATACATGGACCCTTGGAGCGATCCGATGCACACCGGGTACAACATCATTCAGTCATGGATTGCCATCGCCCACGGGGGACTATCAGGTACCGGATTCGGAAAAAGCATTCAAAAGTATTTGTACCTGCCAGAGAGGCACACCGATTTCATTTTCTCCATCATTACGGAAGAACTTGGATTTATCGGCTCCTCCCTCTTTTTGCTGGTATACCTCTTGTTTTTGTTGCGCGGCATTCACATTTGTCTACGGGTTAAAGACCCGTTTGCCAGCCTTGCAGGGATTGGTGTGGTCAGTATGATCGGACTACAGGCCATCCTGAATATTGGCGGCGTAACCGGATTTATTCCGCTTACTGGGGTACCTCTACCGTTTATCAGCTACGGGGGCTCTTCGCTTCTCGTCTGTCTCATTTCTACAGGCTTCCTCCTGAGTGTTTCTAGGGAAGTAAGCAGGCAAAAGGTGGACGAGCAGCTGCAGAAGCAGCCATATTCCATGTAGTGTGCGGATGAAAACTGCAAATGAAAAACGACCTGTCAGTTACGCAGGTCGTTTTATTTTAACGTGAGAACGCGAATCCCTTTCCATTGACTCGTTCTAGCTTATGGATTTTGGATTTCTATGGTCTCGACGCGGACGTTTACCGCTTCCACGAAAAGGCCTGTCAATGCTTCTACAGCTTCCTTTACCTTCTCCTGCAGCGTGTGACACACTTGGTGAATTGGCGCTCCGTATCGCACAGACACTCGCATATCAATGGTGACTCTATCGTCTGTGACAAACACCGTGATCCCTTTTGCCCCTCCATTGATTTTTTTAGCCAAATCCTGATACAGCCCACCGGATCGAACAGATACCTCAAGCACTTCTTCAACCGCCACTCCAGCAATGACTGCAATCACTTGATCTGCCACTCTAATATCACCGAGCCTGTCAGCCATCTGGACGTCCTCCTCTTCGCCCGAATAGTTCGCTTCCCTATCTGGGTCCATTTACCTTTTTATTTATTATAAACAAATCAAGCTTGGGCTTGGAAGGGAATTTGTTTTTTTCTCTCGGTCAATGTTGGTCCGCTGCAGCGTACATCAAGCAGCGTCAACCGCCCGCTAGAAAGCGCCTGCTTCAATTGCTGTTCTAGGGATGATACACTCTCCACGACCTGTCCCTGAACGCCGCAAGCCTCTGCCCACAACACAAAATCAGGGTTATGCAGGCTTACACCAAAGGGCTGATAGCCTGCCTGTACCATCTTCATTTGTTCTAGACCAAGAGTCCCGTTATTCACGACGATGAGCACAAAATCCGTATGCTGTTCCACTGCAGTCATCAGCTCAGGAAGATTCATCTGGAATCCGCCATCGCCAGTGACGCAAACTACCTGTTTTTCTGGATGTGTCAGCTTGGCGGCAATGGCAGCGGGCAAGCCAAAGCCCATCGTGCGCCATTTACCAGAGAATAAAGGAACCTGCTGCGTCCCGCGAAATGCCCGGTTAAACCAGATTGTATGCTCCCCAGTATCAAGGACGATGATCGCATCCTCCTCTACTACTTTTCCGAGTGTACGGAACAATGTTTCTGGTTTTACCAATTCATCTGGCTTTTGCTGCGTAATCTGTTGTGTCTCCGCCCAAAAACGGGCATGCCATCGTTCTACCTGTTCTTCCCAAGCTTGGTCTATTCGACGAGATTCTAAACGCCTCAGCCATAAAGACAGCACATCATCCAAATCTGCCGTCACCGATTGCAGCTTGGGGTGGGCGTGAATCGATTCAGGATTTGTATCTACATGAACAATTGCCAGCTCCTTCGGCAAAAACGCTCGCGGAAACCAGCTCGCCCCTAAAATCAACAGAACATCAGCCTCTGCCAAAGCAAGCAGAGCTGTCTCGCTGCCCCCTTCTCCCAAGCCACCCAAAACGAGCGGATGAGAATCCTCTAGAATCCCTTTTGCCCCGAGCGTCAGCAAAATACCAGCACCTAATTGTTCAGCCAGTTGGCGGCAGCCTTGTGCTGTACCTCTTGCCCCGATCCCAAGCAGGACAAGAGGTCTTTTCGCATTCATAAGCTGCTCTTGTGCGTATTCCATTTCTAAACGGTCTGGGCGTACAGCCGCAGTTACACGTGGCAACTCTGGAACAAGAGGAGCATCTGTCATCCGTTCAAAGACATCCTTGCATATGGCCACATGTGCGACCCCTTTTTGGTGCATCGCACAAACAAAGGCTTTGTGCATGACCTCCCCTATCGCCTGCGGATGGACGACGGTAGTCGAGTAACGTGCGATGGGTCTTATCACATCTTCTAGCGGGATGTATTGCTTGTAGCCTCCCCCCAGCTTTTGCGTCTCTACGTGTCCAGTTATGGCAATCACCGGTACGCGATCAGAGTAAGCATCTGCAAGCCCGTTCAACAAGTTAATGGCACCTGGCCCCATCGTCGCCGTACAAACGGCTGGTCTGCCCGTCAATTTCGCCTCTGCGCTTGCCATCATCGCGGCAGCAGCCTCATGCTTGCACGCTATGTACTCCAGCTTGTTCTGGCGCCCCAAAGCATCCAGCCATGCAAATATGGCATCTCCCGCTACACCGTATACCCGCGTTACTCCCCACTGAACCAACTGCTCGGTGATAAACTGGGCTACCTTCATCCGTCTGCCTCCCTGTTATTCAAGTGAGTTTGTCATCCGCTAGTCTACGCAATCCCCAGCTTTTTACTAAGGCTGGTTGACGGAATTTGGGTAACCTAACAATTATCATCTGGGTGTTGTTGCACCCTAAAGAAGGAGGATTTGCCATGAAGCAGCCTTTCAAATGGCTGATGGCTGTTGTCGTTGTTGCAATTTTAGTCACGACTGCTGTAGTGGTTTTGCCAATGCGCTCTGATGCCTTCAGTCAACAAATCGTCAAGGTAGGAGCGGAAGGGAAGGACGTCCGTGAAATGCAAGGACGACTGAAATTTTTGGGCTTCTATACCGGAAAAGTGGATGGCATGTTTGGTTGGCGCTCTTACTGGGCATTGCGCAACTTTCAATACGAGTTTGGGTTGAAGGTTGACGGAGTGCTTGGTCCGAAAACAAAAGTAAAGCTATACAATGCAACAACACAATACAAGCCAACCGCCGCTGAACTGGGCGTGCCGGAAACCTCGCAGGCAGCACCGAGTGCTCCGGCACCAAGCGCACCAAGTGCTCCCAAAAAAGAAACCTATCGTGCCGCGGGAATCTCTGAGAATGATTTACGTTTGATGGCCAATGCTGTCTATGGTGAATCACGTGGCGAACCGTACATCGGCCAGGTGGCTGTTGCCGCTGTTATCTTGAACCGTACCAAGAATGCGGCATTTCCAAACACGCCTGCCGGTGTCATTTTTGAACCACGTGCCTTTACAGCAGTGGCAGATGGTCAAATCTGGCTGACGCCAAACGAGCAGTCCAAAAAAGCCGTGAACGATGCCCTGAAAGGCTGGGACCCTACCGGAGGAGCCATTTACTACTTCAACCCGGATACGGCTACCTCTGGCTGGATTTGGAGCCGTCCACAAATCAAAAAGATCGGCAGACATATTTTCTGCCGCTAGGATCAAACAAAAACAGGCACGGTCGTTATTGACCCGGTGCCTGTTTTCTTTTTGTGTCTTTTCCATGTTAAGTTCGTTGGTTCTGCACGTGCTGAGCCATTTTTACAAAGCGCTCTTCCGGCTCTGTCGTGCCGCATACCCCACATTGAACCATATAGGATTCACCTTTGTACGGCTGGTGAAACATGTCCAGCTGTTCTGAGCTTAGCTCCGCTACCACTTCGCCCGATTGCGGATCGAGGCGCATATAGCGTGGTGTCTGTTCGATGACGGTAAATCTCATACGATTTGACTTGCACGTCGGGCACAGCAAAGGCTTTGTCATACGAGCCACCTCCCAATTTTTCATTCACTGTTTAGTTTCTTCCACGAGAGGAACGCTATACCTACGTGGACAAAAATCCAGAAGGATATGGTGATTTTTTGCGCATAGGGTAAACTATCTACTCTGCACTTATCCAATCAACCATTCACACAGACGAGGTGATCGAATGAACTTGCGGCTCTTTTTTACACTGGTGGGTGCCTCTCTCCTTTTGGCTGCATTCGCCCATTATTTCACCGAAAATGAGATGTTTCAATTTGCAACCTCCTCCCTCGCCATCATCTTTTTGGCCGCGTGGTTAGGCAAATCAACCGAGAGCGTAGCTCACTACGCGGGAGATCGCATCGGTGGCTTTCTCAATGCGACCTTTGGCAACGCAGCTGAGCTGATCATCGCTTTTTTTCTCGTGAAAGAAGGGCTTTTTGACATGGTCAAAGCCTCCATCACAGGGGCGATTATCGGGAATATGCTGCTCGTGCTTGGGCTTAGCGTATTTCTGGGTGGTCTTAAATACAAGGAGCAGACATTTAACAGCAGACTGGCAGGACACAATGCGTCGCTGATGACGCTGGCGATTGTTGCCTTGTTCATCCCTGCTGTCTTCATGCAGGAGCTGCCGCCAGTCAAGATTGAGACCTTGAGTATCGTCATTGCCGCTCTACTCATCATCGCCTATGTTCTATGGCTCGTATTTTCGATGGTCACTCACAGTGATTTTTTATCGGACATCGAAACGCATGGCAGTGAAGCCGTTTGGTCCAAAGGCGTTTCCATCATCATGCTTGCCGTCTCTACTGTGTTCGTTGCGATTGTATCCGAATGGCTCGTACATGGTGTCCAGCACGTCTCACAGTCACTGGGGTGGTCAGAGCTGTTCGTCGGTGCTTTTGTGATTGCCATCATCGGAAACGCAGCTGAACATAGCGCAGCGATGCTTTTGGCTTTGAAGGGCCGGATTGGCGCAGCCGTTGAAATTGCGATCGGCTCCAGCTTGCAAATTGCTCTCTTTGTAGCTCCTACCCTCGTGTTAGTCAGCCTCTTGATCGGCAAGCCCATGGACATCGTTTTTACGCCGTTTGAACTCGCTGCAATCGGGGTAGCAACCTTTATCACGATATCTATCACCAGAGACGGTGCAACAAACTGGTTTGAGGGTGTCCTTCTTCTCACTGTCTACATCATCCTAGGGACCGCTTTTTTCTTTGCCTAGGCATTTGGTCAGTTATGTACGAAAAAAGGACTGCAGGTGGCTTAGATCAAGCCTAGCAGTCCTTTTTTCTGTATATCTCGCTACAGAATCCCCCATGTATTCAAAAAGACGAAAATAATTGCCAGCGGCGCTACGTATTTGAGCAAGAGAAGCCATACAACAAACAGCTTTTTGCCCAATCGGGAATCCGCTTGCAATTCTGCGATCAAGACCTCGCGTTTCATTTTGAACGGAACGAAGATCGCAATCAGCAATGCTCCGAGCGGCATCAGCAAATTGCTTACCAAAAAATCAACCGCATCGAAGATCGACTTGCCGAACAGAGTAAACTCGCTCCAAATACCAAAGGAAAGCGCAGAAGGGACTCCGGCAGCAAAAATGAGCAAGCCGATCAACCAGGATAGACGCTTTCGCTTGACCTCATCTCCTTTTGCCAAAGACGCCACAATGATCTCGAGCATGGAAAAGGCTGAGGTCAAGGTTGCAAACAGGAACAATGCCAGGAAGATCAGTAGGAAGAAGCTACCGAATGCAAGCTTTTCAAACACAGAAGGCAGAACGATAAAGAGCAATCCAGGTCCTGCTGTAGGCTCGACTCCAAGTGAAAAAACGGCCGGAAAAATCGCAAGACCCGCAAACAAGGAAACCAATACGTTCAAGCTGACAATGGAGCCAGCAGAGCGCACGAGACTTTCATTTTTGGCCAAATAAGAGCTGTACGTTACCATTACGGATACCCCGACACTCAAGGAAAAGAAGGACTGTCCCATGGCATACAAAATCGATTGGGCATCCAGCTTGGAAAAATCAGGTCGCAAAAAGAAGGAGACCCCTTCCATTGCCCCCTCCAGCGTAAGAGAGCGAACCATCAACACCACAAATAAAATGAAAAGTGCAGGCATCATGTATTTATTGGCTGATTCAATCCCGCTTTGCACCCCACGGGCTACGACCCATGCTGTGATCAGCATAAATACCAGTTGCGCAGCCACAGCGCCAATCGGGTCAGCAATTACCTCTCCGAACAGCGTGTCATAGTGAGGACCTGTAATTTGACCAGTCAGACCGCGCAGCAAATAGGACAAAATCCAGCCACCTACCACGCTATAGAACGAAAGCAGTAGAAAGCAGGTGATCACACCCAGACGCCCTACCCAATGCCACAAACTACCTGGGGCAATCGTTCGATAAGCGGAAATGGCCTCTTTTTGGGTACTCCGTCCAATCGTGAACTCACCGAGTAGCAGTGGAAGGCCAATTGCCATAGTAAACAGCAAAAATAAAAGAAAAAATGCCCCGCCTCCGCTCGTTCCTACGATATAAGGAAACTTCCAGATTGCGCCTAGACCGATTGCTGAACCTGCTGCCGCTAGAATAAAGCCTAGCCTGCTCGTCCATTGCTCGGTTTGTTTCATAACCATTTTCACTCCTCTGTACGTCCATCAAGTTGTTTGTAGAAAACAAAAAAAACCCGTCCACAAAAGGGACGAGTTTATTCGCGGTACCACCCTGATTAAGCATAGATATATACTTCTTTCCATGCCTCACTTGATCATCGATAACGGAATGACCCGATTTTCTCCTACTGGTCAGATGCTTTCAGAGAACTGCTCTGGAGGGAATTCTACGGCTCACACTTCAAAGCTGCTTACAGTCTCTGGCAGCCTCTCCCTGTCAAGCGGACGATCCGTGTACTAGTCTCCATCATCGCATTTTCCACAATGAAAAACATAGTTACAAATTTAATATACACACATAAATTAAGCAAGTTCTTTTTTTAGACAAAATGAAAAGCGAGGAATATCGCTTGCTCTCCTCGCTTTTACTTCTGATTATACAATTCATGGAGATGAGCCAATTTGCGTTCCAGGGACCCTATAATTTCCCGGCCGATCTCTTCACCAATAAGTCCTAGGCGTACTGCATACTCTACTTCACGGGAAAGCCCGAACATCTGAGTATCTAGTACCTCTTCATACAGTGGGCACTGCGGCATAGTCAGGTTCTCCATCTGTACGTCGATCAGTTTATAAATCTTGTCTGCGTCTGCTTGAAGCAACGCTAGCGCTTTTTGTTCCAGATCGGGAACCTTAATTTCTGTCAAAACCTATCCCTCCGTTTGCCTCCATCCTTAACATACATAGTACGTTATTCTGGGCCATTTGAAAAGGGGCGAAGAACGAACAAGTGCAAGAAGCTAAAAGATACCAAGTTTCCACTCTTTTGAGAGTAGCCTGAGCAGCTCGACTCCAGCAACTGAGTTTCCTTTTTCATCCAGAGACGGTCCGAAAACACCAATACCCATTTTCTGAGGCACCGTCGCCATAATCCCGCCAGCGACGCCGCTTTTTGCCGGTATGCCAACATCAATGGCAAACTCTCCCGAAGCGTTGTACATGCCACAGGTTACCATGAAGGTCTTGCAAATACGCGCAACCTCCTCTGGGAAGTGCCGCTCCCCTGTTTGCATATCCATTCCGTCTGCGGCGAGGACCATTCCCATCCTGGCAACATCCTTGGCTGTTACCTCTATCGCACAGTGACGGAAGTATAGATCCAAGGTCTCCTCTACATCCGTGGTCAAAATGCCGCTATCCTTTAGGAACCAGGCGAGTGCTCGATTGCGGTCAGCTGTCCTTTTCTCCGAACAGTAGACTGCTTCATTCACACAAATGCTCGGATTTCCCGTCATTTTGCGAAGCATGTCCAAGACACTATTCAACCTCTCGTCTATACTTTTTCCTTGGATCATACCTGCAACCGCGATAGCTCCTGCATTGATCATCGGATTTAACGGCTTGTGCGGCTTGATCGTCTCTAGCTTGATAATAGAGTTGAATGGATCTCCTGTAGGCTCTTTTCCCACCCGCTCGAACACATGCTTTTGGCCATTTTGGCAGAGCGCAATGATTAGCGAAAAAATTTTTGAGATGCTTTGCAGCGTGAAGCGAACATCTACATCCCCGACTGATAATAGTGTTCCATCCGAAAAACAGACACTGATACCCAATTGCTTCGGGTCCTCTTTGGCTAACTCTGGAATGTACGATGCGACACTGCCTTTATTCGTATAAGCGGATGCCTGATTCAAAACATCTTCCAATTGCTTTGTTGCCAAAGCTTTGTCCATATGCTCTCCCCTCTTGCCACTCACAGTTGCCATAAGTAAATTGTAGATATCAAAAGGGCTACTGTCAAATGCTGGCATCCTACTTACGAATAGCGCTCGCGAGCCGCTCCATGGCTTCGATCAGAATCGATCTGGGGCAGCCAAAATTAATCCGTTGGAAGCCCTCACCCTCGGGACCAAATGTGAGACCGTCGTGTAGCCCCAGCTTGGCTTCCTGACGAAGCAGCCTGTTTAGCTCTGGCTGGGACAAGCCCAATGAGCGAAAATCCATCCAACCGAGATAGGTAGCCTCCGGAATGGCCATCGAAACTTCTGGGAGCTTGTCTGCCAAAAATCGATTCAGATAGTTTGCATTTCCCTTCAGATAGACAAGCAGCTCCTCCAGCCACGCCTCACCATGTCGATACGCCGCAATCGTGGCTTCCATTCCGAACAAATTCAAATTTTCGTAGCCCATTTTGGAAGCAGTTCGTGAAAAATCTCGCAGTAGCTGGCTGTTCTCTGTTACCAAATAGGAGGTGAACAATCCAGCTAGATTGAAGGTCTTGCTCGCTGACAAAAAAGTAACGCTGTTTCTGGAAAGCTCAGGTGACAGGGAGTAGTACGGGGTGTGGCTACCTTCTGAAAGTATTAGATCTGCATGAATCTCGTCGGCCACAACGATCACTCCCTGCTGCGTACACAGCGTCCCCAGCCTTTCCAGTTCTTCTTTGGTCCACACTCGTCCAACCGGATTATGCGGACTGCACAAGAGCATCAGCTTTACAGCAGGTTCACTCAATTTTTTCGCCAGATCGTCCCAATCCAATTCGTAGCGCCCCTCGTTCTGAGCGAGAGAGCTGGTAACTACCTGACGCCCTCGATTTGTGACTGCATGAAAGAATGGATGATAGACTGGTGACTGAATCAATACCTTTTCCCCCACTTGCGTAAAGGCTTCAATCGCGACATGCAAGCCTGGCACCACCCCCGTTATCCCTGTCATCCAGCTCTGTTCTACTGTGACGCCAAAACGCTTCAGGATCCATTCCTGCAAGCTCTGATAAAAGGCTGCCTGCTTCATCGGATATCCATAAATCGGGTGGGAAGCTCTTTTTATCAGCGCTTCCGTCACTTCGGGAGGGCAGGCAAAGTCCATATCTGCCACCCATAATGGCAGCATTCCCTTTGCATTGTAATCGGGATGGTTTGTCTCCCACTTGACACTATTGGTTCCTGTTCGATCGATTCGCTCATCAAAGCTGTATCCCACTCGCTTTCACCTCTTCATCGCTTTCTCCTTTTCAGAATATACTTTTTTTCATTCCATGGACAAGTGTAATCGCTGTTTGCCTCCTCTCTACCCCTGCGGTACAATAAATCAGGTACGCTATTACATATTGGAGGTTTGCCTCATGTCTGACGTAATCGTGTTTAAAGGGGCCGTCTCTTTCCCTATTACCTTAGATCCGACTGTCTGGGTTTTTGATGAGAGAAAATTTGATCTTTCCTCCTATACGGGTGAAACTGATACAGATTTGTCCAAGCAAGCCAAATATCTGCAAGGAACCGGCACACAATGGGACAAGGAGCTTCGTGAGGGCGCAACCTTGCCACAGGAGCGGCGCACGCTGGCAGAAGAGCGTAAAGTGCTGGAGGGCGAGTACGGCATCCACTTGAACCCATTTATTACCAATGCGCAGCCACTGCCAGAAGCGACACATGTTCGTCTTCACCGTGACAATCAAGAGTCAATCGTTCTTCCTCTTGGAGAAGCGAGACGTGCCATCTTGCAATTTTCCAAGGACGGCAGGCCGATTAAAGAAAACGGACCCGTATACTTCTATCTGCCTGAAACACTGCTCGCAAAGGAAGAACCGTTAACTGGAATCACTGCACTTGAATTCATAACAGCTCCATAGCTGCTTTCTTTTTTTAGAAAGAAAAAGCCATCCGCTACGAATAGGGATGGCTTTCATGTTAAATATCCATTGAATATTTTTTGGAGTTAAGCACTAACCTGACCAATTCGAATCTCTCGGTGCATTAATTCTGCTTTGAGCAAATCAATAAAAGCAGAATCTAGTTGAAGGTCGATAGCTCGATGATATACTTCTATCAACATTTGGTCGCTCAAGTATTTCACCTTTGCTCACCTCCATCTCGTTTATGAGCCCATTGTAACAGATGCTTAAGAAACGAACAACCGTTCTGATATCCACAACTCGTGTGGACATCTTGTTAGTAACTTGTGGGCAATTTGTGTGTAACTGATCAAAAGCGAGAGGTGACGAGGTGGATCTTTCTTCCAGTCTTATCCACATGATGTCGTATTTTGTCGAACGTTTTTTGCATACTTTTAGACATATTTTTGTCATAAAAAAAGCCATTCCCTAAGGAACAGCTTTTATCATCTTCATTATTAGCTCAATACTTTTTTGATGCGTTCGATTGCCCAGTCGAGATCTTCCTTGCTGATCACGAGTGGTGGTGCGAAACGGATCGTCGTTTCGTGTGTTTCTTTGCAAAGCAGTCCCAGCTCTTTCAGTTGCTCGCAATAAGGACGTGCTGCTGTTGTCAGCTCCACACCGATGAACAGACCGCGACCACGGATTTCTTTGATCACTGGGTTATTGATTTCACGGAGTTTACCAATAAAGTACTCACCCATCTCGAGGGAGCGTTGGACCAATCCTTCGTCAGCCAATACATCCATTGCAGCGATTGCTACCGCACAACCCAGTGGGTTTCCGCCGAATGTAGAACCGTGGGAGCCTGGCTCAAATACGCTGAGGATTTCTTTGTCAGCTGCGATTGCAGAGATTGGGAACACACCACCGCCAAGAGCTTTACCCATGATGTACATATCTGGTTTAACATCTTCCCAATCGCTTGCGAACATTTTACCTGTACGGCCAAATCCAGTTTGGATTTCATCACATACCAAGAGAACGTTATTTGCTTTGCACAGCTCTTGTGCTTGTTTCAGGAAACCATCTTGAGGAACAAGGATACCTGCTTCCCCTTGAATTGGTTCCAGCATGAATGCTGCTGTATTTGGAGTAATCGCTTGTTTCAGCGCTTCGATATCACCATAAGGAATGATTTTGAAGCCAGGTGTGAAAGGACCAAAGCCACGTCTGTAGCCTTCATCAGAAGAGAAAGACGTTACCGTAACAGTACGACCATGGAAGTTACCTTCACAAACGATGATTTCCGCTTGGTTTTCAGGTACCTTTTTCACATCATATGCCCAGCGACGAACAGCTTTCAGTGCTGTCTCAACAGCTTCAGCACCTGTGTTCATTGGCAGGATCATTTCTTTTCCAGTAAGGGCAGACAGTTTTTCGTAGAATTCACCTAATTGATCGTTATAGAAAGCACGAGAAGTCAAGGTAACTTTGTCTGCTTGATCTTTCAGCGCTTGGATGATGCGTGGGTGGCGGTGACCTTGGTTCAGTGCAGAGTAAGCACTGAGCATATCGAGGTATTTGTTGCCCTCTGGATCTTCAACCCATACGCCTTCAGCTTTGGAGATAACAATTGGGAGCGGATTATAGTTGCGCGCACCGAATTTTTCTGTTTGATCAATTACAACTTGTGTTTTTCCCATGTGAATGTCCTCCTTCAATGTCACTTGCCATTATTTACTCTGCAAGATCGATGCCAACATAAAAACCACTAGAAATCACACAGATCCAGCAAATTGAACGCAAAATTATTTTGCATGCAACATTTTCTTATTTGTGCAGTGCATAAACATTTTGCACCTTCTTTTATTCGTGTTATGATATTTCTATAAGGAAAGGCTGGTGAATTACTGTGTCGTCTTCGATGCCGCATTCTACACTCGACACGTTTTTGCGCATCTACGAGCATATATTGGACAGAATGAATGAAGGCGTGCATGTCATTGACGCGCTGGGCACAACGATTGTTTACAATCAGAAAATGACGGAATTAGAATCCATGGCGAGACAGGACGTTCTGCACAAGCCTTTGTCTGAAGTATTTCAGTTTCCAAACGGTCAAGAAAGCACGCTGCTCACCTGCTTACGAACTGGAAATAGTATTCGCAATACAAGACAAACGTATTTTAATGACAAGCAAAAAGAAATTACGACCATTAACAATACGTATCCCATCATGGAGAACGGAAAAATCGTTGGCGCTATGGAAATTGCCAATGACGTAACCAAAATGGAACGGCTCATTCGTGAAAACCTGTTGCAAAAAAATGGCTCCAGGTACACGTTTGAGCAAATCATCGGGAAAAGTACCCCCATTCTCGATGTGATTGAAAATGCCAAACGGGCTGCGCGAACCTCATCCTCCATATTGGTTGTAGGTGAAACGGGTGCAGGCAAGGAATTGTTTGTGCAAAGCATACACAACGCTAGCCTGCGGGCATCCGGTCCGCTCATTTCCCAAAACTGTGCAGCACTTCCTGACAGTTTGATTGAGGGTCTCTTGTTTGGCACCGCTCGTGGTGCGTTTACTGGCGCTGTTGAGCGACCGGGCTTGTTCGAGCAGGCTGAGGGCGGGACCCTTTTTCTCGATGAAATCAACTCGCTTAGTATGCCACTGCAAGCAAAATTGTTGCGTGCCTTGCAGGAAAAGTCCATTCGCAGGATTGGCGACACAAAAGACCGTTCCATCGATGTTCGCATCGTGGCCGCGATCAATGAAGACCCCGTGGAAGCCATTGCCAATCAGCATTTGCGAAAAGACCTTTATTATCGCCTGGGAGTTGTCACATTGTTTTTGCCACCTCTGCGGGAGAGAAAAGATGATATTCCTGTGCTGACTTCGCACTTTATTGAAAAGTATAATGAGCTGTTTCAAATGGAAGTGACTGGTGTCAGTGATGATGTTCTGCACTTTTTCCGGGAGCATGATTGGCCTGGGAATGTGCGCGAGCTGCAGCATTTGATCGAAGGCGCAATGAATTTGATGATCGATGAAACTACGATACGCTACGATCACTTGCCTCTCCATTTTTTGCGACGCGCTCCCGCCAATTCGATCGTCACTCCAGAGCAGCAGCCACCAATCCTTTCGTTCACCGAGGACGGCCGCTCGTTAAAGGAAACGATGCAAGAATTTGAAACTGCCTACATTCACCATGTCGTGGACCGTTACAATGGAAATATTTCACGCGCTGCCAAAGAATTACAGATCAGTCGGCAAAGCCTTCAATACCGTTTGCGGAAATTAGGTATGAAGGGATAAAATTCAATCATATTTCATGAAACGCCAAATAATTTGGCGTTTTTTTAATTATTTTGCACAAGAACGAAAAATTTTTTTGCGCTTTATCCATAAACTTCCATCCCGTGCTCGATTTCATCTACATCTTTCTTTTGGTATCATTCTTGCTATGCATATATCACGCTTGAAAACGTATTCATTCATGCTATATTTTTTGCGTTAGGAGAGGGTTAAATGATCACAAGTCATGAACAGCAAAATGAGCTAAAACGCAGCATGAGCAGTAGACATCTCTTCATGATTTCTCTCGGAGGGGTTATTGGAACCGGTTTATTCCTCGGTTCTGGCTATACGATCAGTCAGGCTGGACCTATCGGAACCATTCTTTCCTTTCTAGTTGGTGGCTTTATCATGTATCTGACGATGCTTTGCCTGGGCGAATTGACCGTAGCAATGCCCGTGTCCGGTTCGTTTCAGACCTACATGACTCGCTTCGTCAGTCCTTCTCTCGGTTTTGGTGTAGGCTGGTTGTATTGGTTAGGATGGGCGGTAACAGTCGCTCTTGAGCTGTTGTCCTCTGGACTGTTGATGCAGCGGTGGTTCCCTGACTCTCCCGTCTGGATGTGGTGTGCTATTTTTGGTGGCGTTCTTTTCCTGTTGAATGCGTTGTCAGCGCGAGCTTTTGGTGAATCCGAATTTTGGTTTTCTAGCATTAAAGTAAGCGCTATCATCTTGTTTATCATTTTAGGTGGAGCCGCGATGTTTGGTCTAATTGATTTGAAAAACGGACAGCCGGCACCGATGTTCTCGAATTTCACGAATTCGCCTTTGCTACCTCACGGGATTACAGGTCTGTTGATGACCATGATTACGGTGAACTTTTCCTTCCAAGGAACAGAGCTTATCGGTATCGCTGCTGGGGAAAGCAAAGAGCCTGAGAAAACGATTCCACAATCGATCCGCAATACGGTTTGGCGTACACTCGTATTCTTTATTCTTGCGATTTTCATTTTGGCTGGTATGATTCCACACGAGCAAGCTGGTGTGATTGAGAGTCCTTTTGTTGTCGTTTTCGATAGTATCGGTATTCCGTATGCTGCTGATATTATGAACTTTGTCGTTCTCACTGCTCTGTTGTCCGTAGCAAACTCCGGACTGTACGCAGCTACCCGGATGCTCTATGCCCTTTCTCATGAAGGAATGGCTTCCAAAAAACTCGCTGCAGTAAACAAAAAAGGCATTCCAATGAATGCGCTTTCGATTACGTTTGCGATTGCGCTCTTGTCCCTGTTGTCCGGTTTTTTTGCAGAAAACACGGTGTTCATGGTTCTGCTGTCGATTGCAGGACTAGGTGCACAGGTAGGCTGGATTTCGATTTCAGCATCCCAGCTCGCCTTCCGTCGCCACTACTTGAAAAATGGCGGCAAACTTGAGGATCTCAAGTTCCGTACACCGCTCTATCCGATCGTCCCTATTGTTTCTTTGGTGTTGAACCTGACAGTGTTGGTCAGCCTTGCTTTCGATCCGGAGCAGCGTATTGCTCTCTACTGCGGTATTCCGTTTATGATTATCGCGATCATCGTTTACCAACTTCACTACAAAAAGAAGCTGGAGCCTACGCGCTAATTCACGCTCTCGAACATGATCTTTGGAACCAAAAGAAAAGCTTGCAGCTCTTTGTAGAAGCTGCAAGCTTTTTGTATCCTATGCTTTACCTATCGCTCGTGTTACAAGGAAATCCGTACAATCTCTGTAATCACTACCATGGCAAATACAGCGAATCCAAGGGAACTTGTTACCAGTAACATCTTTTTTAACTTCTTCATATCTTCCATATCTGATTCCCTCTCTTTCATACGCCAGTCATCTCTACCGTTATATACGTACTTCCGATGGAAAATGTTTCAATTCCGCCCGATTTTTTTCGGTGTCAATTTTATGAACGTGCAATCTTTGGATAATCATTTCCGATCTGGCCAGTATCGCGCTCCATCTGATACAGCATCCACGCCACCACCAACCCGACAACGAGACAGATCGTCCACGGAAGCCATGGGGTCTGGAGCCTAAAGCCAATGTCGTATACCCAGCCGCCAGCAACCTGTCCGAGTGAACCTCCGATCGCAATCGAATAGCCGTTAAACCCGTAGTACGCACCTACGAGCTCTTTGGGAGCAAAACGCGGAACAACATCAACCAAATTCGGCACCGCAATCATCGTACCCAGTGCGTAGAGGAATACGTCAACCAAAAGCATCCAAAGCGAGTCAGCAAAGGTGAAGAGGAACAGTCCCATGCTCATCACAAGTGTTCCTATGCCGATTAACGTCAGTCTTTGCTGGTAGCCCTCAAGCCACTGCGTCACTTTCATTTGAAACAGGATGACAAACAGTGATAGGGCAGACAGTACAATCCCGACGTACGCTTTGTTATGGGTCACATCCTCTACAAGCATCGGAATCGTTAAGAATACCTGCATATTCAGGTAGTAATAGCCCATCAATATAATCGTAAAGCGCACAAAGCGCCGATCTTTCAGTACGATAGACATACTCTCCCACACACTATGCCGCGTATTTGTGGCTGCGATCGGCGGCAGTAGCACAAAAGAGAGGATGGCATTAATGGCAAACATTCCGCCTGCAAATAACGATAAGTACGTAAAATCAACGGCAGACAAGGCAGTCCCTACAATTTGGGAGCCGACGACTGCAATATTCATTAGTACATTCCGAAACGCGAATACCTCTTTGCGAATGGAATCTGGAGTCAAAACCGCAAAAGCCGCCGATCCCGCTGGATCAAAAAGCGCTCCGCCCAAGCCTGACAAGATAGCAGCTACAAAAAATTGCCATGTCTCTGTACAGAAGGCAAACATGGCAAATCCGACGGCACGAATCCCCATACCGAGAACCATTGCGCCTTTGTATCCAAAAACATCTGCCATCACTCCGCCCAAAAAAGCAAAGCCCTGCTGGGAAAATTGCCTCACACTCAAAACAAATCCAGCCATGGCAAGTGTCCAGCCGATACTGCCAGTTAAATATAGAGTGAGATATGGGATTAACGCATAAAATCCTAAATTCATTAAAAAGGATGTAGTTAACAGCAATTTTACTGAAAACGGCGTTTCTCTCCATATTTCCCGTTTCATCGCAAATACCCCTCGCTCTCCCGATACCCTAATGAAATAGGGATATCCCCAGCTTAAATAACAGGGTATAATTTGAGAAACGAACAATTTTGTATATTGTAATCAAATATTTAGATAAGAGGGATTCTCACCTTATGGACTTCGAACAATTGCGCGCTTTTTACACGTTGGCACAGACGAAGAATTTTACCAAAGCGGCGGAAATGCTCCATTTGGTTCAGTCTACTGTGACTATGCGCATAAAACAACTGGAAGAAAAAGTAGGTAAGCCTCTCTTCATTCGGGACAAGCGAAGTGTGGAGATCACTCAAGCCGGGTTGACGCTGTTGCCCTACGCTGAGAGAATCCTCAAGCTTTCCCATGAAGCACTGAATGAGGTAGCGTCCCTACAGCCTTATGAAGATTATTTGTCTATCGGCAGCCTGAATGCCATCTGGACCTCCACCCTAGAGCCGATCTTAAAGGAATACCACTATCGTTACCCACAGATCGCGATTAGTACAAAAACCGGACATTCCTCAGATGTGATCCAATACTTGCTAGACAACGTCATACAAATCGGGATTGTCTATGTACCACCATCTCTTCCCACATTTGATGTAATCCCTACCTGGGAGGACGAGGTTGTATTGGTCTGTGCCCCGGACAATTCGATCACTTCGGCGACTCATGTAGATTCCCGCGAGCTGCGCAATATGCCTCTTCTCTATATGAATTGGGGCCCCCCGTTCAACGAATGGATCAGACAGACTCTGCCGCGCAATTATGTGCCTAAACTGACAGTTGACAAAGCGGAGCTTGCGATTGATTTGATCAAGGAAGGCGTTGGGGTAAGCCTTTTGACCCGCTCAGCTGTCAAAGCTGATCTGGCTGCAGGAACCTTAAAGGAATTAATTATTACCGGAAATAAGCCACCGAAACGGTCTGCGTATATCGTTCTGCCCAAAGACAAAAAGAACAAACCCAGCGTAGAAAAATGGCTGGGTCTGATGAAAGAATGGGGATATTCGACTTAGTTTCTATTGAGATTGCTGCAATGGATTGGTGAGCGTATGGCGTCTACCCTCCCACCTCGCAAGTCCGATACGCACGACAAAATACCAGAACATCGAAAGCGCAAAGCCCGTCAATATATCGCTTAAATAATGGACGCCTAAATACACACGGCTGCCAGCTACCAAAACGATAAAAATCAGGGCAACAGGCTGCAAATAGTGTGACCAGCGCTTTTCCTGTCCCCAGCGACTTATCAAATAGGCGAGCATGAGATAAAAGGCTGAACCGACCATTGCATGACCGCTGGGGAAGGAGAACGAGGGTGGCAAATCGATCAGATGAAATCCGTCTGGGCGAGTCCGAGCAAACATCAGCTTCATCATTTCATTCGCAAGCTCGCATATCCCGAGTGTAAGCATGACCAGCATCGCTTTATCCCGATGTCCTTTTATGAAAAAGGCAATGACAAGCACTACCCCCAATGGAGCCAAAACGGTGCCACCGCCAAAATGTGTAAGAAAATGAAAAAACGCAGTTAAGCTATCCGTACGAATATCCGCTACCAGCGCAAAGGCCGCCTCATCCATTTTCGATACGGCATTTCTCGTGTACAAAATGAGCATGAACGCTGAACAAATCGCAAACAAAAAAGCCCAAGCGATCAAGCCCGTCTCTTTTTTTCTCGATCCCATCTTACTCTCCTCTACTCATTACTAATTGGAGCGACTGAGCAAATCGCTCATCATCCTCTCTCGTCCTAGCGGCAGGTCCCCTCGTGCGTCCTCCTCCACGCCGAAAACGAGCCTTTTCGTTACGTTCTTCTAAATGAAAGGTGATTCGTTGTGGATCGAAAATCATTCCATGTGGTGTAAGCGCCATTCCTTTTTTTCCAAGGATCAAAGCAGCAAGACCGATATCCTGTGTGACCACAATATCTCCTGCACGGGTCTCATTCGCCAGCTTCATATCGACCGCTTGCGGGCCAGCATCCACCGTGATGTGGTTATCAGAGCCGATTTGATGGTTGTAGCTGGCAAACGTCACACATTTCCAGCCAAGCTCTCTGCATAGCGTTTGTGCAATGATTAGTGCTTGTCGCGGACACGCATCTGCATCAATGAGCACGCGTTTTTCCTGCATTGTTTTCCACCTTCCGCGCACTTTTTTCTCTCCCCGTATCGCTCCATTTTTGGTATGATGGATGTGGAGAGGAGTGAGATTACCTTTGCGCTATCAGTTTATACTTGATGAACGACTGGGCATTCGCCTTCCTGCGCTTGGCCTGGAATGGGAAGAATATTCTTCCTCGGAGCGAGCTGACATTTTGCTGGAATGGGAAGAAATCCGTGCCACCATCCCTGACCAAATCATTCGAGTGGAAACCGTGATTATCGATAAAACCAAGCAAATGTCTGAAGAGGAGAATTTTGCTCGTTCGTGCGAATTGAACAGTGAAATTCACGAGTTGGCCAGTGTCATTAATGATCTTAATATATGGTTCCGCGTCCAGCAAGACCACGAAACGAAAATGCATCAATGACAAAGTGACCACCTATACGAATGTGTATGCAAAAAAGCCCCTGGAGCAGTCCTGGGGCTTTCGTGTGTGCGGATGAACACGTCGTTACGACGTAGGTGTTTTTCGTTTTCGTGATAATTCAAGCGCCATTAGCCCTGTCACATGCGGAGCTGCCATCGATGTGCCATTTAGCTGTTTAAACTGATTACCTGGCCACGTAGACAAAATTTCAACACCAGGAGCCTTGGTATTTGCCCCTGCCCCGCGTGCACTAAACGACGCCAGCTTTCCCTTTTGATCGATCGCACTGACACCCACAACATTTTTGTATCGGGCAGGATACTCTACTTCTCCTCCATTGTTGCCTGCAGATGCGACCATGACCACTCCACGCTCGCTCGCCCTATCTACCGCCCGCGCCAGTGCCTCGCTGTATTGAGGCATCCCGAAGCTCATATTGATAATGTCCATTTGATTTTCCACTGACCAATCAATCGCACGCAAAATCGTGGACAATGACGATTTTCCGGCTTCTCCAAACGCCCGCACATCGTAGATCTCTGCTTCTGGCGAAACGCCAACGATACCCCTCTGATTTAATTCAGCGACGATGATCCCTGCCACATGCGTGCCATGCCCATTTTGCCTGCCTCGTACAAGATCGACTCCGCCTCTTATCTGGTCCCTCAAATCAAAATGCTCCCGGGAGATTCCTGTATCAATGACTGCCACCTTCACACCTGCTCCACGGCCTTTGCGCCATAGCTTCTGTGCACCTACATACTTTACACCCCATGGCACTTCATCTTCTCCTTCGGCATGGACACTGATCGTTACATTTTCCTCGATCGTTGCCTGATATTTGCTGAAGTGCTTGCGATGGCGTTCGTACACATTTTGATTCACACACATACAGGATAAATCATGGAAGCATCGCCAAGGAAGCTTCTCTGCTTTCCCCATGACATTTGTTTTTAATTCAGCCAAAATCTCTTGAAACGGCATATTTTTTTGAAAGCTGATTATTTTCAATTCTCTAGCCTCCTGTCATGCAATGCTCTGCCTCATCCTATGTTCGTACTGCCTGGGTGGGTTTGGGCAAATACACACGCTTTCTAAAATAGGCGAAATACCGTAGCCATTTGTCCAAGCGAAGAACGGTACTCTCCCATATAACTGCATAGGGCAGGCGTATTTCATAGGATGGGAGCGATCTACAATGGCAAAGAAAAAAAGCAAAGGCAAGACAAGTAACCTGTTAAAGAAAGTCAATAAGAAAAGTAAAAAGAAATGGAACATGAAGGACATCAAGTCGCTGGCAAAAGGATACTCGAAAAAAGACTTGAAGGATGATAAAAAATTGAAGGACCTGATTAAAAAAGTGAGCAAGGCTGTCGGAGTCAAGTTATCTGACAAGCAAATTTCCAGCGTCAAAAAACAAGTGCACGAGAAATTGGGGTAAAATTAGGATAGGAAAAAACAAAAGGGAGAGCGGCTGCTCTCCCTTTTACTATTGCCAAACGAAGAATGATACAAGTTTTTAGTCACAAGCGCATCCAACAATTGTCAGCAATACGAACAACACCAGTATCAAAGAAAAGTCGTCAAATCCAAACCCACCGTTAAACAGGCTACTCATTCGCTTTCCCTCCTTTGTCAGCAACTAGTCATACTGTATGTGCGAATAACCAATCATGATTGGACCATTGCCCATCCAAGCACCTAGATCGGGAAATTCACTACTTGCTGACCGAAGAAAAGTCTTATCCTGCTTGCCTTTTTACGGGTTCGATCAAATCATATTGTTTTTTCATGACCATTTGCCAAAAAGGAATCGTTCTTTGAATCAATGGGCCTGTCAAAATCGCAATCAGGACCGTTCCAATGGAAACAGGACCGCCAAGTGCAGCCCCGGCGAGCAAGACAATGATCTCAATGATCAAGCGCACTTTTTGGATGCTCCACCCCAAGCGCTCGTTCATCGCAAGCATAAAGCTGTCTCGTGGACCTGCTCCGAGGCGTGGCGACAAATACATGCCGATTCCGATCGTCATCACCACTACCCCGATCAAAAACATCACCAGGCGCGCCCAGATTGATTCAGGCTCAGGGACCAGATTCCACCAAAGAATCAAATCGAGAAAGCTGCCAAAACAAATCATGTTTAAAAACATGCCAAACGTCGGTTTGATTTTCGCAACGATATAAGAAGATAAAATAACAATAACTCCCACGATTTGCGACCAAATCCCAATCGTCAGTCCAAACGTTTTTTGCAGACCAATATGGAATGTATCCCACGGCGCTACACCCAGATTTGCTTTGATGGCGAAAACACAGCCAAAGGCACCAATGAACAGCCCCAAAATGAACATGAAGTAGCGAACCACGATTGACCTGCGAATCCGTATACCGGACACTGCCTTTCACCTTTCCTCTCAAGTAAAGCTCTCTTTGTATAAATTCCGTTTACTTCCAACCAGCTACTACTTCAAAAAATATGCCATCCTTGCGGTAATAAGCCTCAAGCTTGGGGCGACGCAAATATTCATTTGCTTCTTTCAAGCGCTCACCCGCCAAAGTAACCTGACGTTGTTTATGATCATCGTCCCGGTATTCAATTACCAAGCTAACTTCTTCATTTTCACAATGCGCCACCAGCTCTTCTGGTGTCAAAAAGGTCACTCGTTTCATGTTCCCCCTCTTTCCTTGTTGATGATCATTCATTATAACAGGGTTCGTTTGCTTCTCCCACCGATTTTCGCACACGTTTTACGGGAACGCTGCCTAAATCCTCCGCAAGCAAGGTGCATGGAAAGATCTCCTGTGCCTCTGCGAGCAGATCCTCCATCGTGAAATCCCCTTCCTCATCTTCATACCGAGGACTAAAGTGAGTCAGACAGAGCATTTTAATTCCCGCTTTTTTCCCGATTTCTGCTGCTTCCTTGGCAGTCGAATGACCGCTTCGCACCGCTAGCTCCTTATCCTTATCGGCATAAGTCGCTTCATGCACCAACAAATCAGCACCTTCTGCCAGCTCCAATACAGACTGACATGGCATAGTGTCTCCACTGAAAACGATCTTGCGTCCTGGCTGGGGCTCTCCTACAAAATCCTTTCCGTCGAGCACACGACCATCCTCGAGCGTAATCTGCTCGCCTCTCTTGAGGGCACCGTACAGAGGGCCAAACGGTACACCCGCTGCCTTTGCCAAATCCACTTGGAAGGCACCTGGCTTTTCTTTTTCCACGACAGAATAAGCATAGGAAGCCACTCGGTGATTAGCCAAACGGCACGTCACGATGACATCCTCATCTTCATAGACAACACCTTCACTGACGATTCGCAGCTGCAAGGGATATTGCAGATGCACGGGGCTCGTTTCCATGACAGCTTTAAAATAACGATCCAACCCAGGTGGTCCGTACAGCTCCAAAGTGGGCGCTTCCCCATTTCGCAGAGACCTGCTTGCCAATAAACCAATCAAGCCATAGAGATGATCCCCGTGAAGGTGGGTAATAAAAATTTTCTCCAGCTGACTGATCTTCATCGGAGCACGCAGAAGCTGATGCTGTGTGCCTTCTCCACAATCAAAAAGCCACCACTTTGCTGCCTGTAAAAATCGAAGCCCAATCCCGCTCACGTTGCGTCTGGTGGTTGGTGCTCCTGATCCTGTTCCTAAAAATGTAACGATCACAACGGATACATCTCCTTCATTACTTCCTCCTCAGCTGGCAATCTGGTGCCTGTTCGCGTGCTGGGCATTCACCCTTTTTTGTCTGGGCGCATAGCCTACAACAAACACCAGTCATGGAGGAGGGATATTGGATATGAAACGACTTTTCTCGCTGGGGCTAGCCACCGGCCTTGCAGTTATGACTTTCTTGGCCGGATGCTCCAGCACACCTGAAAAAATAAGAATTGGCGAAGTTACCCGCTCTCTTTTTTATGCGCCGCAGTATGTCGCACTTGAAAAGGGGTTCTTTAAAGAAGAGGGTCTGGATGTTGAGCTATCTACCATTCCCGGTGGCGACAAGGTAATGTCTGCCCTATTATCCGGGGGGATTGAGGTAGCACTGGTCGGCTCTGAAACCAGTATATATGTATCTCAGCAGGGGGCAGCAGACCCCGTAATCAACTTCGCTCAATTGACTCAGACTGACGGTACTTTTCTTGTTGCCCGAAATAAAGTAGACAATTTTTCGTTCGATCTAGTGAAAGGCAGCGTATTCCTCGGTCAGCGCAAAGGCGGCATGCCGCAGATGGTTGGAGAATACGTACTGAAACAGCACAATATCAATCCGCAAAGCGACCTTACCCTGATTCAAAATATCGAGTTCAAAAATATTGCTGCCTCGTTTGCCTCCGGAACAGGTGAATACGTCCAATTGTTCGAGCCAGAGGCGTCACGTTTTGAACAAGAAGGAATCGGTCACGTCGTCGCTTCTTTCGGAAAAGAAAGCGGTACGGTGCCATACACGGTATTCATGACGAAGCAAAGCTATTTGAACAGCAATTCCGCCGCTATCCAAAAGTTTACCAATGCGGTCTACAAAGGGCAACAGTGGGTTGCGAGCCACAGTCCAAAGGAAACGGCTGAAGTCATCAGCAAATACTTTGAACAGATCAAGCCCGAAATTTTGGAGAGCTCCGTAAAACGCTATTTGGAACAAGGCTCCTACGCAACAGATCCGATTTTGGACGAAGTAGAATGGAACCAGCTGCAGGAGATCATGGACGCCGCCGGAGAGCTTAAACAGCGCGCGGATTATACCAAACTGGTCAATACCACCTTTGCCAAAACAGCCAAGGAAGGGAAATAGACTATGAACCAGATTCCTTCTGCGCCGGCCAAGATCGAGCTCGGCCACGTGACCCATCTCTACTTATCCACGACCAGGGCATTCATGGCGGTCAAAGACATTAACCTGCGCGTGGAGGAAGGCGAGTTCATCTGTTTGGTCGGTCCCAGCGGTTGCGGTAAGACGACGCTACTCTCCCTGATTGCCGGACTGGAGAAGCCTACAGCCGGCAAAGTCCTGATTGATGGTCATGTCGTCTCTGGTACATCTCGTCAAGTCGGTTACATGCTGCAGCAAGACTATTTGTTCAACTGGCGTACGATCGAGGACAATGTCTTCCTCGGTCTGGATATACAGGGCATCAGAAGCAAAGAAACAGAAGAGTACGCTCTACACCTGCTCGACGAAATGGAGCTGGCAGACGTGCGCAAATCCTCCCCGATGCAGCTCTCAGGCGGGATGAGACAGCGGGTTGCCCTCGTTCGAACTCTTGCCTGCCAGCCTGATGTATTGCTCTTGGATGAACCGTTCTCCGCTTTGGATTATCAAACCAAGCTGAAGCTGGAGGACTTGATATTCTCTACCTTGCGCCGTCATAAAAAAACCGCCGTTCTGGTCACTCATGACCTCTCTGAATCGATAGCGATGGGTGATCGTATCTACATCCTTTCTCGCAATCCTGGTCGGATCAATAGCGAGATCGTTGTTCCCCCCACGATTCGAGATACCCTTCCATTTGACGCACGGAATCAAGAAGGTTTTCAAGACTTGTTCCATCGCGTGTGGAAAGAGATGGAGGTAGTATCTGATGCAGCCAAAGGAACTTGAATCCGTCCATCGACACTATTTGAAAGAGGTACGTAAAACACATACGTGGGTGTTTACGACGCAGGTCATTTTGTTTCTCTTGTTTCTCGGACTGTGGGAGCTTCTAGCCCGCACAAATACGATCAACACGCTAATTTTCAGCTACCCCTCAAAAGTTTGGGCTCAATTCTGGACGCAGTTACTAGATGGTAGTCTCCTCCCTCATATTGGAATGACCGTTTGGGAGACAATCATAGGCTTTTTACTCGGAACGATTCTTGGGACCGTGCTCGCAGCTATCATCTGGTGGTCCCCTTTTCTTTCCCGCGTACTTGAGCCCTATTTAGTCATCGCCAACAGCATGCCCAAGGTGGCGCTTGGACCGGTGTTTATCGTCAGCTTTGGACCCGGTTTGTTTTCCGTCATCGCCATGGGCTGTGCGATCTCGGTCATTATCACCACGATCAACATCTACACCAGCTTTAAAGAAGTCAATCAAAACTACATCAAAGTCGTGCAAACACTCGGTGGCAACAAGCGGCAAATCTTTTCCTTGGTGATTCTGCCCGCCACCATTCCCACCATTCTTGCCACGTTGAAAGTAAATGTCGGCCTTTCCTGGGTCGGTGTCATTGTGGGAGAGTTCCTCGTATCCCAGCAAGGTCTTGGCTACCTGATTATTTATGGATTCCAGGTCTTTAATTTTACCCTGGTCATGATGAGCCTCGCTATCATCGCAGTCGTCGCGACCCTGATGTACCAAGGCGTCGCTTTCTTGGAACGGCGGCTCACCAGCCAGTTTAAATAGATGGTTTGACCAAACGGTACTGGAACGCTACCCGGGGCGGCTAGTACCGTTTGCTTATGCTATACTACAAAAAAAGGAAAGGAGCAAAAACGTTTCGATGAGTACGCCGACATCTGCTGCCACACCGATTACATACGAGCTGATGACGATGTGCATGATCCGAGATCAGGACCAGGTACTCCTCATCAATCACCCCAGCTCCAAAGGCTTCCCGGGATTTATCGCCCCTGGCGGGAAAGTAGAAAATCAAGCAGCTGGGATAGGCAATCAACTCAGGGCGCTACAATCTTGCCAAAGTAAAAACGCCCGACGCAATTGGCCGGGCGTACTTTGCTTCCTCTCATTGCTTCCAGAATTTCCACCAGCTCTTTTTGCTGGCTGGGTCAGCGGGTTGACTGGCTGCGACTTTTTGCTGTGCAGCAGCCTCGGCTTCCTGTGCGCCTGGAACCCGTGCGAGGAAGTGATCGATCATGGGCTTGTAGTTATCTGGCAAATGCTCCTGCATGTTTCGCAAAATCGCGATTGCTTTTTCCTTTTGATCGGTTGCGAGCAGTGCATTGGCATAGTTAAAGCCGGCATACGGAAGAGGGAATTCAGGTGTCCAGAACTTTTCACAAATCTGAATGAGCTGGTATACATAGCCTGCTTGTCCCAATTCACCTGTTACCGTCATGACAACCTCGAAGCGGTCTTTTGACCCTTCTATCGCAAGCGTATACCAATGCATGGCTTTGAGCAGATTTTCCTCTGTCAATGCTAGGCGTGCCAGATGCAGTTGTGGGCGCCATGCCCCTTCTTTGCCCGAAAGCGCCTCCAGCTGTTCACGCAGCTCTTCCTTTTTCCCACTGTGCAGAAAGCTTTCCACATACATGTTTAGTCCATTTTCTTGGTTCGGGTCTTTATGTAATCCCGTATTCAGCGTCTCAAACGCTTTTGCCTCGTCCCCTTCGTATGCATAAATCTTGGCGAGATTTGTGCAGGCAGTACCTGACGACGGGAATCGTTCCAGGCAATCCGTCAAGATCGATTTGGCACGGTCGAATTCTTTTGCTTGCATATGTACGACAGCACGGAAAATCAGGGCAGACTCAATCGGACCATATAATTCGAGAAGCCTGTCCGCCGTAACGGCAGCTTGCTCATGAAATTGATCCTTCACCAACTCCATCGCGAAATCGCGAAGCTTTTCCTTCTCATCCCAATACATATCCAGGTTATGTGGGATCACCTTCTTCTGATAATCCTCTCGGGACATTTCGATGGAATGACCAAATTCATTGGTAAACGTCACAAAATCAGACATGAAACAGCCTCACTTTCATTTCCTACGCAATAGTTTCAAGGTACCGGATAAGTTCGTGCCTCAAATCCAGGCTTTCATGTTTACTTTACGAATAAAATCCTCCATTGATTCCTTCGCGGGTTCGTCATTCGTCTCCTCGACATCCTGCATACCCATCAGTTGTCGGAACAGAGCCTCGTTGCGCGTGGCCAAAGCATAGTCGAGCAAAGCTTCATGTGATACACGCGCCGCTTCCTCCTCCAGCAGACGTTCCTCTAGATCAATATCATCTTCTACAATAGGAAACTGCTTATCTATTTTGGGGATGCGGATTACCCACGCAAACGCGCTGTCCGGATTACGGTCACGAGCGATTAAATAACCGTACTCACCGAGTGGCAAACCTTGCTCAAAGGAGTCGGCAACGATGACGACGCGTTGTCCAAGCTTGAACATGAGCGTCAACTCCCTATAAAGATTAATTCTAATCATACTAAATTGTATGTGTTCTTGGGAAGAGTAAACCCAAGGATAGCCAAAAGCACAAAAAGTTTGTTGCCAGAACCAAAATACGGTACACTTTTACTATCTATTCCTTTTTTCATGAAAACGTTACGGTAAAAGAGGTGTACACAGATGGCTGAAATGTCCACGGGGTTTTCCCTGTTCATCGTTTCCTGGACTTTTATACTGGTCGGTCTAATGGGCATTGGTGGGTATTTTATGTTTCGCAAGTTTTTAAAATCCATGCCGAAAAAGGACGGTAAATCCGATCTTGATTGGCAGGATCATTACATCGACCAGACCCGTTCTCTCTGGACGGACGAGGGACTTACCCTTCTGAACGAGCTTGTAGACCCTGTTCCCCAGCTGTTCCGCGACGTGGCCAGACGCTCAATCGCAGCGAGAATCGGTCAGATTGCGCTGGAAGAAAAAGCGACTACGATCACGACGGATCTAATCGTCAAGGGCTATATCGTAGCCACTCCCAAGCGTGATCATAAGTGGCTGATAGCGCATTTGAAAACGAAGCAAATCGATTATACGCCATACGAGAAATATTTGAATGCCGAGGGCTGATTGCGAGGAGGACATCTTTCTCGAAACTTCTAGAAGGGATATCCGTAAACAAAGGTAGACCTTTTATTGAGGAGCGATGTGGATGTCAGTTATACTTACCATCTTGGGTATCGGCTTAGTCCTGTTCATTGTCGCTATTATTATTGTGGTAGCCTTATTGAAAAAAGGTGTCAGCTTTTTGTGGAAAAGTGGCAGGCACGGTTATCGCCGTTACAGTAGTAGCGATTACAGACACCACAACCCATTTTGGAAGCAGGGTCATAAAACATACGGTCACCGCCACTATCGTCGCAGACATTCCAGTCGTAGTGGATTCTTCAGTAGTTAACATATCTCTAGCAGAAACAAACAAGCTGCCCGTTTTTGGCAGCTCGTTTTTATTTTCTTCTACTTTTCAACGTTGGTTATTCACGCTCATTTTACAGGGAGTAAGGTGCGATAGTGCTTCTGTACGAACGTTATGTACTTTTTCAAATATTTATTACTGATATAGGAAATCCACCCAATAATGCCGCCAACAATGATCGCGTACGCCATGCTCCATTCTATCGGAACGGTGTAATTTGGCCCGAGATCCATCTGAATCCATGTTACTCCGAAGCTGCGAACGATCCCTGCTACAAAAACAAGAACGGCACTAAAACCGAAGCCATAGGCAATTGTTGCTAAAACCGGGACAACGATGACACTGAGTAAGCCTGTTGTACAATAAAATCCGATCATCGTCAGGACATCTCGAATGGAGCGCGTTTTACCCCTCTGCATGATGTGCTCACTGCGATACGCTTTTGCAAGCAGCTTGGGATCTCCCAGCTTCTCTAATAGATCAGCTTCTTTTTTACCGTTCATGATCCCATCTATTATATGACTCTCGATTTCGCGAACGGACTCCAAGCGATCCTCTTCTGGCATGATTTTCAATTGCTCGTACAATGTGTCCAGGTATGCTTTCACCGTTGGACTCATACTTGTTCCTCTCCTCTTTGTATCTGGTTTTGATGATCTTTCCAGTAATATCCTATCACATGGTACTATACATTGCAAGGTACCTTGTATTCACTACATTTGACCGCTTGGAAACAAAAAAAAAGCTGCGCATGGCAGCCTTCTCTTACTTTTTCTCCTCATTCTTTTCCGATTTTTTCCCTGAGACTCCACCGGATACGAGAAAAGCCATTGCTTCGGCGCTTTCCACGTCTAATGGCTGTACCTGCTCACTTGGAAACAGCAGGAGATTCCCCGCGAAGTTATACGATTGCGGAACGTATACGGCTACATGGTCAGTCAGTCCGTATGCTTCCAGGCTTTCCTTTGTAATAAAGCCAATGACTTTTGCGTTTCCGTCTTTAAACAGCGTTACCAGTACAGGCTTGTCAAAGCTCTTTTTGTCCCCTACGAATGCTCCAATCAAATCCTTGAGGGAAGAATAAATCAATTTGATAAAGGGTACTTTTTCAAATACTTTGGACACTAGCGATAAAACCCCACGCGTCAGCACATTCGATGCCAGAAAGCCAATGATTGTGATACCCAAAATCGTCAGGAGAAACCCTACTCCGGGTATCTGGAGATTCAACCAGCTGTCCACCATCGTAAAAATGTAATACAGGATGTAAATGGTGACCGCGAGCGGGATCACATAAAGCAAGCCCTCCAGAAAATAACGTACGATGCGCTTCATTATTCTTCTCCTTCCCCCTCTTACCAAAGCCTATACAAAAACGGTAATCACATTCCTCTACCAGAAATATTGTACCTGATTCCCAGGTCATCTGCTATGATGGAGGAAAAAAGGGAAAGTAGGGAGATACATGCAAGCACTCGTCACCCCACAATGGCTCAAGGATCATCTCAATGATGAAAACGTGGTCATTGCCGACTGCCGTTTTGCGCTGAGCGCTGCGGAAGCCGGTGCCGAAGATTATCGGATTGATCATATTCCTGGTGCCCAATACTTTGATTTGAACCGCGACCTCTCCGGACCCAAAAGTGAACATGGCGGACGACATCCATTGCCTGATCCCGCTAAACTCGCTTCCCTATTTTCACAGGCTGGCATTGATGAAAATGTTACCGTCATCGCTTATGATGATCAGGAAATGGCGATGGCTGGACGTCTGTGGTGGCTTTTGCGCTACCTCGGTCATGACAAGGTAGTTGTACTGGACGGGGGCTATGCTGCCTGGAAGAAGGCTGGCTACGCTACGACTAAAGACTTGCCAACACCAAAGCCCCGTACCTTCACTCCACAGGTGCGCCCGGATATGCTGGTAGATATTCAAGGAGTGCGTGAGCGCAGCGAGCAAACGGTACTGTTGGACTCACGTGCAGCAGAACGCTATCGCGGGGAAGTAGAACCGCTAGACCCTAAAGCAGGCCACATTCCTGGTGCGCTTAGCTTCTTTTATAAAGAGAATCTCACAGCAGACATGACGATGCTTCCGGTAGAAAAATTGCAAGAACGTATTGCTGACTTTGCGAAGCAGGACATTATCGTCTACTGCGGCTCGGGTGTGACTGCTTGCACGAACCTGCTAGCCTTTCATGCTGCGGGACGGACAGATGTAAAACTGTATGCGGGTAGCTGGAGCGATTGGAGCTCATATGATTTGCCTGTAGCCAAAGGTCCAACCCCAGCTGAAGTGATCGAAGAGTGATCCGGTTTATACGCCTCCTGCTTCATTTTGGTTATCAGGAAGCAATGTCCTGCATCTTTCCGGTCTTTATTTTTGCTTCGCTCGCTTTGTCCAAATACGTTACCGTCCCTGGTCTGGCTCGCTACGATTTGCTGCTTGTACTTTGTCTGCTCTTTCAAATTTATATGGTGAAAAGTGGACTGGAAAGCGTGGATGAGTTGAAGGTCATCTCCGTTTTTCACCTGATCGGTCTGGCACTTGAGCTGTTCAAGGTGCATATGGGCTCTTGGGGATATCCAGAGGAAGCGCTCAGCAAGGTATTTGGAGTACCGCTTTACAGTGGATTTATGTACGCAAGTGTTGCGAGCTACCTATGTCAAGCGTGGCGCAGACTAGACGTAAGCATCACAGGCTGGCCTAACCCGCTGTTTGCCATTACACTCGGTGCGGCCATTTATCTCAACTTTTTTACCCATCACTTCCTTTGGGATATACGGTGGGTATTGATGGCAGCAATCTTCATCGTGTTTTGGAAAACGCGCGTTTATTTTCGTGTCACGCATGAGCGGTTTTTCATGCCGCTTCCTCTTGCCTACTTTTTGATTGGCTTTTTCATCTGGATTGCAGAAAATATCGCTACCTTCCTGGGTGCCTGGTATTACCCGAATCAACGGTCAGGCTGGGAGCTCGTGCACCTCAGTAAAATCAGCTCGTGGTTTTTGCTTGTAATCGTCAGCTTTATCATTGTTGCTGAGCTGAAGCATGTGAAAGCCAGAAGAGCAGGGGCAATTGACAGTAAGCAAGCGCCGTAAGAAAAAAATGTCCATTCGTTTTCCGCATAGCAAAAAGGCAACGAAAGTCTGTTGCCTTTTTTTGCCTTGTTCAACCTGCCAGTCTGCGGACATTCCTACTGTTCGGAGATAATAAAGATTTAGACTGGAGATGTTGATCTAACACTGATTATCGATTAACAAATCTTCAATCTGAAAAAAATAGTTTTAGACTGACCCAGTAAAAGAAAAAGAGGCAGTCTAAGACCTTGATAATAAAGTCTTAGACTGCCTCTGCTGTTTTTCAACTAACGAATCCGTTTGTACACTGCAATAAATCAAATAGATCCCTTGCGGCTTTCCGAAATACAAAGATCTTATGACTCAACAAAATTTGTATTAGACTGAGCCTAGAAGTAGATACAGCGTCAGCCAAAGACGATAAAATAAAGTCCTAAACTACTGTGTTTCTGTCAGCATTCAAATAGCTGCTATTCGAATACGGTGTAATCTCAATCGTGAAAGACACATTGCAATGTTTCGATTCAACTCAGATTATTCAACCACATTCCTTGATATTTAATTTATCCTCGAATATAATTGAAAACAAATATTTGTACGGAAAGGAGGTAAAAAGAGATGGTTGCTGTTTTTATGAATGGTATTTTAGGGAAAACTGTAAAAGTTTCTGGCGATTTTATTGCAACGGGATACGTATGCCCTTTTTTAGATATACAATTCATGGAAATAGTTACCGGTTACTTTTTGCCTTCATGTAAAATTAGCAAAATTGCTTCGTTAACTTAATTTTGCTACTTCTATTATTTAGGCGCCGGTACTATAAGGCGTCTTTTTTGTGTTTTCGGATAGTTTTCAATTTAACAATGTGAGGAAAAATATATGCTACTCGGATTAAATACTATTGGCAATAGTCATGTAGGCGAACATATTCTTTCTGGAATAACATATGGAGCGAGCAATGTGATCGAATAGGAATTGTCGGAGTTAATGGTGCAGGTTAATCTAAATTTTCCTTTATTGGAGCTTAGGGATTTGGAAACTTAGATGATCGACCCTAATTTAATCGAGCATATGGAAAAATAGGAGTCACCAATGAATCGTTAAGCTGCATACCACTTTGAAAGGGGTGAGAAACTTGATTAGGAAAGCAGTCGATTTAGCCTCCTAAAATAGTAATACAATATTCTAGGAGGCTATACCAAAATGAACGCAAGCGCAAAAACTAACGATCAAAATAGAGCATCTACAAAACTTTTGATGATGGTCTTAGTATTATCATCCCTTCTGGCTGCTATCACTGTAGATATGGTGAATCCTGTTCTTAGTATGATAAGCGAGTCATTAAACACTTCAAAGGCGCAAGTAAGCTGGGTAGTAAGTGGCGTCGCCCTAATACTAGCAATTGGGGTTCCCCTTTACGGTAGGATGTCTGATTTTTTTGAACTGCGGAAGCTGTTTACATTTGCTACTTCCATTTTGACTCTTGGAAGTCTCATCTGTGCCCTTGCTCCAAGTCTTCCGATATTAGTATTTGGCCGAATGGTTCAAGGCGCAGGAATGTCTGCCATTCCCGTCCTATCCATTGTGGCTATTTCCAAAGTGTTTGCTGAAGGAAAACGTGGATCTGCTTTTGGGGTTGTTGCAGGGTGCATAGGGATTGGAACAGCTTTCGGGCCGATTTTTGGAGGAGTTGTTGGTCAAATTTGGGGCTGGCACTTTCTATTCTGGATAACGTTTATCCTGTCGATTCTTATAGTAATCGGATCCATCTATGCTCTACCGCCGATTAACCCTACAGAAGGTAAAGACGAACGTAGATTTGATTTGGTCGGTGGTGCCCTACTCGCCCTGACGGCAGGACTTTTGCTGTTTGGGGTAACACAAGGGGAGTCAGCAGGCTTCGCCTCATCTTCTTCCTTAGGAAGTCTGTTGGTAGCCTTAGTAAGCTTGATCAGCTTCATATGGCGTATTCGTACAGCGAGCAAGCCATTTGTACCGCCAGTTTTGTTCAAAAACAGATTTTATGTTAACTCAGTCTTAGTCGCTTTCTTCTCCATGTTTGCCTATTTCGCTGTTCTCGTGTTTGTACCATTGCTGATTGTGGAAATCAATGGGCTTACTCCCGGAAAAGCTGGATTGACACTTTTACCAGGAGGTGCCGCAGTTGCACTCCTTTCACCATGGGTTGGACGAATCTCAGATCGAGTCGGGACCAAATCACTTATGATTACTGGGCTGATCATCATGGGAGTGTCCACTCTGTACTTGTCGTCATTTGCCTCTGGAGCATCGCCTATTTTGGTTTCAATTGGGGTTATGGGGGCGGGAATAGCTTTTGCATTCATCAACTCACCTGCCAATAATGCTGCTGTAGGCGCTCTTCAAAAAGAGCAAGTTGGTGCTGGAATGGGATTGTTTCAAGGAGCCTTGTTTCTCGGAGCAGGAACAGGGGCAGGTATTATCGGAGCATTTTTGCATGCACGCAGAGATGCTACCGAATCGTTAAATCCACTTTATACTCTTGACGCGATAGGATATTCCGATGCATTTCTGGCAACGACCTTAGCAGTGATTATTGCCCTATTTGCTGCATTCGGACTGAGTAACAACAAACAAGGCAGTAATTCGGCTACTCTCTTCCATTAAACGAGTATCAGCTGATATTCAACTGTTAATTCTAAGCTTTTATCTAAGCCAATTCTCTATGTGAATAACATTATTAAGCAGCCTGCTTTTAAGGCTGCTTTTTTTATCTTTTCACTTCAGTACGATTGTCAAGGGCAGCTAGCTATGATGAGCCAATGACAATCGACAAGTGAAAAATCTCAACTAGGCTGAAAAGGGGCGTTCTTATTCTTTTTAAAGGATAAATGATTAAATTTTTTACTGAGTATTGACCGCCTCATTCATATCAGCTTAACTTGGCCCCAGTCTAGAACTTTATTATCCAGTCTAATACTTTATTATCTCTGCACACCTACCTGGGAGAGCACGCGCCTCATAGAGAGCCCTTCCTGCTTACTTCAGAACGCTTTTCAACACATCATCGATGATCTGTCCATTTGCAATCGTTCCGGAATAGAGCCAGCTCGAGTCTTTTGAAAACTCGTAGACGTGTCCATTTTTCACCGCTGGTATATTAGCGTACACCGGATCGCTAACCAGCTCTTTCAAAGACACTCCTTTGCTGTTCACGATGAACAAGTAGTCAGTATTTAGAACTGCCAATTTTTCCAATGAAATTTTATTCCAGTTTGCATCGCTGGCTTGGGTCACTTCTTTCACGATTTCTGGAACGGTAAATCCTAAATCCTTGTAAAGAACATCGCCGCTAGACAAGGTCTCTTTTACAATAAAAGTGCTTTTCGGTAGAACCCATAGTGCTGCGGCAGATTTGGTCCCTATCCCTTGTTGCAGCTTTTCCTTGGCTTCCTGTGCTTTCTTTTCATAGGCTGCCAGGACGACTTTGGCTTGATCCCTTTTATTCAAAACCTCGCCTACCGCTAGCAGTTCTTTTCGCCAGTCCGTATTTTTTTCGACTCCAACTGTATAGGTAGGTGCGATTTTGGAATATTGATTATACTTATCACCAGCAGCCAGGTCGGCGCTTTCCAAAATAAGCAAATCTGGACTATAGCTCATGACAACCTCTGGCGGCAAATCGTACGGGATCGCTGGAATTCCTGCCAGCTCCTTTTGCAAATAGCCTTGGACAGAGCCTTCTCCTACAGACCATTGAGCAATTGGCTTTACTCCCAATGCTACGAGATGGTCTTCTAAATACGTAGCAATCACCTTCTGGGGGTGTACTGGTAGTGTTACTTTATTTCCCATTGCATCTGTTACTATGCGATCCGTAGCCGCAGCTTGCTCCGGAGCAGTCTTTTCGGACGCTGTTGTACCTGCATTGCTAGAGCAGGCGCTGACGAGAAGTGCGGCACATACCAGCAGTGAAGAAGCTATTTGCAGGGTTGCCCTTTTTTTCATGCGTAAGTTACCTCCTGGATGTAATTGATAATAATTATCATAATCATTTATGTATTATAGGTGAAAAAGAACAGACGGGCAATGACTATCTTGGCATTTTCACACTGTCGCAGCAAAAAGACCTTCTGAACACGAATGCGAAGGTCCCATGTCATCTATTATCGTCCCTTACCTCGTAACCCCGCTCAACAGAAAACGATGCAGCCCACCAATCAGGCACACTCCTGCCGTCACAAAGAACGCGATGAAGTAGGAATGATGCCAGTTTTCCAGTAATCCAGCCACAATCGGACTAAGTACGGCCCCCACAGATAACACAGCCGAATAAATACTAAATACGCTTCCATACTGCTCGCGCGGGGAATGCACGGTCAAAATGGTCGCGAAAGCAGGGAACAGCATCCCGAAACAGGCACCAAACAAGAACATCATGACTTGAATAGGAACATGCCAGCCGATTGCCAGCACATACAAAAGCATGCTCAGTACCCCTAGCCCTGCAAATGATCGCGTCTCGACAGGAACACGGTAGAGCCAAAACTGGCAAAGAATCGCTAGCGCTCCCAAGCCCTTCAAGCTAAACAGCACACCGGTAACGGCTGGAGACAGCCCCTGCTTTTGTATGAGCAATGGAACTTCATATATGATCGTTCCTTGCGCGTATATAATCGCAAAACCGCCCAGAAAGGCAGGATAAAGCAATCTGTTTTCCAGAACTGGAGCGAGACTATGCTTTGCCTTGGTTTTGACTTGAAGCCTTGATGAGCTCCCCCCCTCTACGTGAAGCGGGAGCATCATCCAAGCAAAAACACCCACTGCAATCATCATATAGCCGAGGATGACAAAGGACTGGCCATACCCGAATTGGACAGCCAAAAAACTCCCCACAGCTGGTGACACAATTCCTGCTGTCGTAAGGACAAGCCCTTTTTTCCCCATAATTTCGCCTTGCTCGACGGCTGTTCTTCCCGTCTCTCCCAGCATCGCGGAACAGGCGGGAGAAACAAAAGCCATCAAAAAGCCAAGACTGAGGCGAAAAGCAAAAAACCCTGCTGTATTCTGCACCACGCCTTGCCCAATCAACATGAATCCAGCGAGGATCAGTCCTCCAGCAATAAACCATTTTTTCGGATAGCGATCTAAAAAAGGGCCTGCAATCAGATTTCCTGTCAAATTACTAATCGCATACCCGCCTAAAACAAATCCGATCATAGCTGCGGACACACCTAAAATATTCAAGTATGGTGCAAGTAAAGGTGTTTGAGCGTGCATATCAAAGGCCACCAAAAACAAGACAACGAACAGGAGAACCCTCACTGCATTCCCTTCCTCTCTGACAACCTGCCAGTCTTTGTCCCAGTATATGAGGGGAGTCGTCCAAGTAGGATAGGAAAAGATTTGGGAAAAGCAGGTAAAAAAGCTGGCGTTCAGCTTTATTTTGACGTACTATTTTTTATATTATGAAAACTTGTCACAATCGCACATTGCGAAAGGCTGGTGTCCTCACTGTGAAGGTAATTGAAACAGATCGACTCATACTTCGCTGGCAAACGCTTGAAGACGCATCATTCATCCTCACTCTTGTCAACGACCCCTCCTGGCTGCAATTCATCGGCGATCGCGGTGTTCGAACGGAAGAAGACGCACGCCGATACATCGAAAATAGCGCCATAGCTTATTACCAACGAGACGGATTTGGTTTTTATTTGACGGAGTTGAAAGAAGGTAACTTGCCAATCGGCATTTGTGGCATGATTAAGCGGGACACACTCGAGGATGTCGATATCGGTTTTGCCTTTCTTCCCGATTATCGTGGCAAGGGATATGCATATGAAGCTGCTTCAGCAGTACTTGCATATGCAAGAGATGTTGTCGGCTTAAAGCGTATCGTAGCCATCACTGATCAGGACAACCATGCTTCTGGACGACTCCTTGAAAAAATCGGCTTGCATGTGGAAGGAACCATTCAGCTAGGGAATAATCCGGAAGAATTGAAGCTGTTTGCCATTGATTTTCAGCCTGGCCTGTCGTCTACTCTCTCCAGCAATTTATAGAGCCGAGAAAGAAGCTATTAACCGAGGGGTCACTGGTCGATTTTGAGGAAACAGAAACCTCTGCTGTCACCGAAATTTTCGTCGCAAATCCGGGGTGCTTTCTGGAGAGCGGTTTGAAACAGAAGGGATGTAAACGATGCAGTTTATTCATACACCAAATGGCTGGAAGTTCAGTTCCGTAGCTTGGGATGACGAAAAAGGTGGATTAACGATTCCTGAGAAATACCGAAACAGGTGATAGGAAAAAGCCCGAGGTTGTTGGCCTCGGGTCTTTTGTTCACAAACAGTTGGGACCCAAGCAGCCTGAGATTTACTCCATTTTCCTGTAAAAATGGAATGAAATGATTATATGGCAGTACTGCTCCTGCAATGGCGAGCACCAAATATACTGCTTTCACCTCTGTATCGCTCCTTTCTGGCCCTCTTCTCAGATCCTTTTTACGAACTGTACGCGGTCGTTTCCGCGACCATCGTAATTGGTCGTAACCCAAACTCCATCTACGACCTTATCTCCTGCCTCCACCTCAAAGCCCATTTTGCCATGGAAATGGATTGAGCCTTTATTCACAGGTGATGTAATACATCGGACGGTATGACAGCCGCGCTTCTTTACCTCTTGGAAGAACATCTGGTACAGTTCCTTGCCAACTCCATCCCCTCGCCTCTCAGGATGAACACCGACGAAGTGGATATACGCCTCTTCGGGATTCGTTTGAGATAGAAACCCGATGAGAAAAGCGATCGTTTCGCCTTCTGCTTCCATTACAAAGCTAGTCGGCTGAAAATGAACAAAAAATAGCTTGGGAAGCATATCCGACATTTGCCGACCGCCCCACCAGTCGTTTATAACCGAAATAATTTTCGTATAATCCTGCTCATTGGCATTCCTGATCTGCCCCATGATTACCCTCCTCCATGTACAAAAGAATCATATCCAAATTATACCATGTAGCCAATTTCTGAAAATATCCAGAGGCAACAAATTGTTTCGAACTTGGGAATTTTAGAAACGTTACAAGAAAATCTCTATCGAGGCCTCCTCAATAAGGAGAGACCGCGTTTTAGCGAAAGGTTATTCTTGCTAAATCAGGGTGCAGATACGAAACGTTTACACTTTCTGATTTCGTAAAAAAAGAGCCTCACAATACGTGAGACCCTTTTCTTCCATCTTTACGATTGAATGGCTTTCAGCCCAAGAGAGCTTTCGTGGAACTTGACGTTGGAGTACTTATCCATCGCCACACGCAGCTGATATTCACTTTCAAACAGCATCACCGGACGGCCATAGCGGTCTGTTACGGTCTTGTTTTTGAGAACATCAAGCTCAGCCTTATCCCCTTCGAGCCAGCGAGCGATTTGATATGGCATCCGGGTCAGCATGATATCTACGCCATACTCCGCTTTTAAGCGGTATTCCAATACTTCAAACTGGAGTACCCCTACTACACCGAGGATTAATTCTTCCATCGGATGTGTACGGAATAGCTGTACAGTACCTTCCTCAGTCAATTGCATGATCCCTTTTTGGAACTGCTTGTGCTTCATCGCGTCTTTTACCATCACTTTGGAGAAAAACTCTGGTGAAAAGTGCGGCATCTCTTCGTACTCGAACGATTGCCCAACACAGAGAGTATCGCCAATTTGGAAAATGCCCGGGTCAAACAAACCGATCACATCGCCAGCGAACGACTCCTCAACAATTTCCCTGTCCTGCGCCATAAACTGCACAGGCTGCGCCAGCTTGATGTCTTTGCCCAGTCGAACATGCTTCACTGCCATACCCCGCTCGAATTTACCGGAACAAATACGCAGGAACGCAATGCGGTCACGGTGGGCCGGATTCATATTTGCCTGGATTTTGAAAATGAAGCCAGAAAACGCATTCGTATAAGGATCAATCATGCCAGCACTGCTCTTCTTGGCAGAAGGAGCCGGAGCCATCTGCAAAAAGTTGTCCAAGAAGGTCTGGACTCCAAAGTTGTTAATGGCACTACCGAAGAACACTGGGGTCAGCTGACCTTTGTTAATCAGCTCTGGATCATACTCGTCTCCCGCTACATCGAGCAAAGACACCTCATCCTGAAGCTGTTGCCAGAGTTCCTGGCCGACACGGTCTCCAATCATTGGATCTTCTGCACCCTCTACAGGGAAGAAGGAGATATCTTCATGCTGTGTACCCGTTTGGTAAAGCTCGACTCGCGATTTCATCCGATCGTATACACCGCTGAAGTAACTGCCCATGCCGATTGGCCAATTCATCGGATAGGAGCGAATGCCCAGTACGCGCTCAATCTCTTCCAAAAGCTCAAACGGGTCTTTCCCGTGGCGATCCAGCTTGTTTACAAACGTAAAGATCGGAATACCGCGCATCCGACAAACCTTGAACAGCTTGATTGTTTGCGCCTCTACCCCTTTTGCCACATCGATGATCATCACAGCAGCGTCTGCAGCAGTCAGTGTCCGGTACGTATCCTCACTGAAGTCTTGGTGACCAGGCGTATCCAAAATGTTGATGTGATGTCCTTCGTATTCAAAATCCATCGCACTGGACGTTACGGAGATTCCGCGCTTTTTTTCGATCTCCATCCAGTCGGAGGTAGCATGCTTGGAATTTTTGCGGCCCTTGACCACCCCTGCTTCACGGATCGCTCCGCCGTAGTAAAGCAGCTTTTCTGTCATCGTTGTTTTACCTGCGTCCGGGTGGGAGATGATCGCAAAGGTACGGCGTTTTGCTATCTCATTTTCCCATTGGGGATTGGTTTGACTCATCTTCATTCTCCTGTCATTCGAATAAGTAGCCACATTCTTTACTTTTACGATTATACAAGACAAATGCGTGCTGCATCCACCTAGTAATTTTTCATCAAACAGATATAATATTGGTAGTAAAAATTTTTTGACTGATTTTTCGCCTACATATTACCAAAAGAAATAGGAGGGACCTCATGACGACAAGCCTCGAAACACGCGCAGCCGCTTTCCGCGAATACGTGAAAAAAATGACAAGCTACAATCAAGCTCTGGCCGTTCTCCATTGGGACAAAGCGACACAAGCGCCACGCAAAGGGATGGAAGCACGTTCTGAAATCATCGGAACGCTCGCGGGAGAACAGTTTAGACTGGCAACCTCTAAAGAAATGGAACAATTTTTGGAAGAGCTAATTGAACCATCCACGCTTGAAGCACTCGACGAAATTACGCGTCACACTGTACTCGAATGCAAAAAGGAATTTGACCGCAACAAACGCATCCCGGCAGATCGCTATCAAGAATTCGTTGTTACTACCTCCAATGCAGAGACTGTGTGGGAAGAAGCTCGTGCGAAAAACGACTTTGCCCTCTTCCAGCCTTATTTGGAGAAAATCGTTAACTTCCAGCTTGAATTTATCGAGTACTGGGGTCACGACGGCAAAAACAAGTACAATACGTTGCTGGACCTGTATGAGCCAGGTATGACCGTCGATCAGCTCGACCCAATCTTCGCAACTCTGCGCGAAAAAACCGTCAAGCTGGTAGCAGCCATCGCAGATTCTCCGAATAAGCCGGACACATCCTTCTTGACCAAAAACTTCCCGATTTCGGAGCAGGACGCATTCAGCCGCTTCATTCTTGAGCGTATCGGTTATGATTTCACAGCAGGACGCATGGATCGCAGCGTACATCCATTCTGCACAACCTTCAACCCAGGGGATGTAAGGATCACAACCCGTTTTGATGAAAATGATTTCAACTCAGCACTGTTCAGCTGCATTCACGAAGCAGGACACGCCATGTACGAGCAAAACATCAATCCAGAACTGCTCTTTACGACGTTGTGTGATGGCACCTCTATGGGTATCCACGAATCGCAGTCCCGTTATTGGGAAAATATGGTCGGACGCAGCTTGCCGTTCTGGAAGCACTTCTTTGCTGACCTGCAAAAAGCTTTCCCAGCCCAGTTCGAGGGCGTCGGCGTAGAAGACTTCTACCGTGCGATTAACGAGGTAACTCCTTCTTTTATTCGTACGGAAGCAGATGAATTAACCTATAACCTGCATGTCATGATTCGCTACGAGATTGAAAAGGGTCTGATCAACCGCACGTTTGAGGTTGCTGATCTGCCAACCATCTGGAATGAAAAAATGAAAGAGTACCTCGGCGTTGAGCCTCCTACTGACACGTTGGGAGTTCTGCAGGACGTTCACTGGTCCGGCGGCAGCTTTGGTTATTTCCCTACGTACTCGCTGGGTAACGTGTATGCTGCTCAGTTTACCCACGTTATGGAGCAAGAAATCAGCGGCTATGAGGAATTGGTAGCAAACGGAGATTTCGCTCCTATTCGCGCATGGCTAAAAGACAAAATTCATCAGTATGGCAAAATGAAAAGCCCACGCGAGCTCGTTTCTGCGATCACAGGCGAAGGTACCAATGCTACGTATTTAATGGATTACCTAGAGAAAAAATACTCGGCGATTTACAAGCTGTAGTTTTATTTTTCTCAAGCAAAGCGCTCCCCAATTTTGTAGGGGGCGCTTTTTTCGTAAGAGCTACCAATTTCCTATTGCTTCTACTTTACAATCACAAGAATATGAGGATTCTCCAGGAACCTTATCTTTTTTATTTGCTTACAATTAATTTGACTGGTCTTAAACTTCTTAAATAAGAGAACGCCATTCCCATAGCATAAGCAATCCTTAAACAGCGACATATTCATTTCATGAATGGTCTGGTCATTAAAAATCTACTGATCTTTTGAATGGGGATACAGCAAGCTCATCCCAAATCGCGTACTTGCTTTTTTCTTGTCTACCATTTTTAAAGATGCTGGCTTTTTTTCCATATAGAATTCCCCTGTTACATTATACAAAACGCAGAAACGATGTAGAAAGCGAATGATTGCGTTTTCACCACAAATGAAAGGGCTTCCCGCTGAAATCGCTTCCTTTTTGTTCACGTTCTATCCACCGTTTCTTCACGTTCTATTCACACCTTCCCAACCACAAACACACAAAACAGGAGTATGATGAGCATGTAAAACATTACCACTAAGTGAGGGATTCCAAATGATGCAATCATTGTCACGCTGGTTGTGGGGCAACGAAAAGCATGAAGTCATGTCGTTTGAGGAAAAGAAGTATGTTCGAAATGAAATGGATCAGTTCATGGTGAATCAGCCTGAACCAATCGTGCCGTATCCTCAGCTGTAAGAGCTATGAGCTGCCCTAATCGGCAGCTTTTTTTGCGTTTTCGTGAAAGCGCTCACTGATGTGCTACAATGTGCTGAAAGGGAGGAGCTTACGATGGTTGATTTTACGGAAAAATGGCTACCGACATATATCCGCCGTGATTTGGCGGTTTTATTTTGCGGAATTAATCCCGGACGAATCTCTGCGACTGCCGGTTACCATTACGCCAATCCAGCCAACCTCTTTTGGCGCGGATTATTCGAGGGCGGTTTGACGCCACGAAGGCTATTGCCTGAAGAGACGTCTTCCTTACTCGATTATGACTACGGCATCACTGATCTCGTATCACGACCTACTCGCTCGTCAACTGATTTACGCGATGACGATTATGCAACAGGTGCGCAGCAATTCATCCAGATGATTCAAACCTATCGCCCGCGTATCATTTGTTTTAACGGCATTACAGCCTTTCGCCATGCGACCAGGAAAAAAAAAGCCGCTATCACTCTCGGGCTCCAGCCAGAGCGCGCCTTCGGTACGAGTGATTGGGCAGGTAGTTACTTGTTCGTCATTCCCTCGACCAGCGGTGCCAACGCCTCGTTTACCCGTGAAGAGCGAATCGCCAAATTTGGGGAGCTGAGCGCTTTTTTGCGTAAAAAGGGATGGCATCCGCTGCCCGAGCCAGAATTGTAAAAAGTAGTGTCACATTCGTTCCTTGGTTCGTATAATGACGGTATCTGTTCCATCCGTTTGGCAAAACACTCCAACCAAAAGAAAGGCCCTGGCAAAGAGAGCTAGTGTATCATGAGCGCTCTTTGCTCGGGCCTATTTCTTCAATCAGCTGAGGCTAAGGCTGTGCAACCGCCTTTACCAATGCGCTTTGCTGACGCACGTATTGGATCAATTCTGCCGCCATTTCATGATAATTGAACGGCGTAATCAAGTAAATTCCATTGAAGTAACGGATTGCCGTGTCAAGCAGTTCCTTGGCGATGGCTATACCTTCTTTGCGCGCTTCGGCTCCCTGCACCTTCTTCATCCGCTCCAAAGCCTCCGCGGACAGCTTGATTCCTGGCACTTCGTTGTGGAGGAACTCCGCATTTCTTTGGCTTGTCAGCGGCATGATTCCGATAAAAACAGGAATACCGATGTGCTTGGTCGACTCATATACCAGCTTGATCGACTCAGCATCGTAAACAGGCTGAGTCATGATGTAGTCGGCTCCTGCCTCTACCTTCTTTTCAAGTCTGGCGATTGCAGCATCGATTTGTCTCACATTTGGATTGAAGGCTGCTCCAACGATAAACTGAGCCTTTTGCTTCAAAGGTCGTCCTGAGAATGACACACCCTCATTCAATTGCTTGACCATGCGAATCAAGTCAAAAGAAGTGACATCAAATACCGAGCTAGACCCTGGCAAGTCTCCAAATCGCGCCGGATCTCCGGTAATAACGAGGATTTGATCGATACCGAGTGCGTGCAGCCCCATCAGATGCGATTGCTGACCGATCAGATTGCGGTCACGACACGCGAGGTGAAGTAGTGGATTGATCCCATGTCTGCTCTTCATCAAAGCCCCAAGTGCCATATTGCTCATCCGCACAGTTGCAAGTGAGTTGTCTGCCAAGGTAATCGCATCTGCACCCGCCTTGTGCAACTCGCAGCACCCATGAAGGAACTGATCGGCATCCAGGTCCCGCGGCGGATCAAACTCGACGATGATCGTAGTCCCTGTTTTCACCCGTTCTACGATGCTCGGCTTATCTTGAAGTCGTGCACTTTGCACCGTAATAGACGGCGTATCCCCCGGAACGCTGGTCGGGTTGACACGTTCATGTGGTGGTAGTGATTGCAGAGCAGTTGCCATTGCCTGCACATGCTCAGGTGTCGTTCCACAACATCCGCCAAGTAAACGAGCGCCTTGCTCTCGCAAACGAAGTGCGCTTTCGGCAAAATAGTCTGGCGTTGATTTAAATGCGTACTCTCCATCCGTCATCCCCAAGCGTCCAGCGTTTGGAAATGCAGATAAAATCGCATCAGTTGGTATTTGCACTTGTTCAAAGGATCGCAATATTTCGGCTGGTCCTAACCGACAATTCAAACCGATGACATCAGCTCCCGCAGCTTGTAGCTGTGAAAAGGCTTCTGTCAAGGAATAACCGTCGCGTGTACGTCCAACCTCAAGCGTTGCCAGCTGAGCAATCACTGGAGCTTCTGTCAGCGGGCGAATGACCTCCAGTGCTAGCAGCAGCTCCTCCAGGTCAAGGAAGGTCTCTAAAATAATCCCGTCAACCCCGGCGTGCAATAAAGCAATCGCCTGCTCCTCGTATTGGTCCCGATATTCGTCCAGCACTTTTTTGCGTACACGACCTGCTAGGATAGACCCGATGCTACCAGCTACATACGCATCCTCCTGCGCTGCTTCGCGAGCGATCGCTACAGCCAAGCGATTGATCCGCGCCACTTTATGCTCCAGACCGTACCTTGCCAAAGCATCCCGATTCGCTGCAAATGTATTTGTTTCTAAAAAGCGTGCACCTGCCTGATAGTAGGACGCATGCACTTCGTGAACCAATCGCGGGTTGGAAAGGCATAGCTCTTCAAAGCTAACACCAACCGGGACGCCCAGCCTGTGCAGCTGGGTCGCCATAGCTCCATCTCCAACCAGCAGGTTGTCATTCAAAAACTCTCGCAAACCTGCCTTACTCGTTGTCAATGAAATCACTTCTCTCGTTTATCATTTTTCATCTATGCTTCAAAAACGGAAGGTCCTGCATTAAAGTAACGCGCCTCTGGGTGTGCGAAAACCATCGCAGATACCGATGCCTCCGGTTCCATCATGAAGCCCTCTGTCAGGTGGATACCGATGTTTTCCGGCTGCAGCAGTCGGAACAGCTGAGCTTGATCCTCCAGGCTCGGGCATGCAGGATAACCAAACGATACGCGAATGCCTTGGTAACGAGCACCGAAACGCTCCAGCATCGTCATTTCTGGTGGATCAGGAATACCCCAGCCATCACGCATGATGTGGTGGACACGTTCCGCAAATGCCTCAGCAAGCTCCAGTGCTAGCGCCTGGAGTACGTGTGAGCGAAGATAGTCGCCACGCTCCTTGAGCTCGGTAGACTGTTCGCGAATGCCACCGCCAGCCGTTACGGTCAAGAATCCGACGTAATCCATTTCCCCGCTATCGACAGGACGCAGGAAGTCTGACAGGCACAGATGTGGCTCTTCCGGCTGGCGCGGGAACGAAAAGCGCTCCAACAGCTTTGTTTGATCCTTTGGATCATAGACCAAAACATCATTGCCGTCTGCTTGCGCCGGGAAGAACTGGTACACACCATGTGCAGTGATCGTTCCGTTTTGTTTTGCATCACTTAAGAGTTCCTCTACCAGTTCATACAATTGCACAACTTTTTCGTCGCCCGCTTCAAGCAGCTTGTCGACATTCCCACGAACACCAAGGTGTTTTCCCAGAAGCATCCGCAGATTCAGATAAGGCTGCAAATGGCTGATCGGATACGAACGCAGGACATGTCTTTCACAATCTGGTGGCAAATGAATCGACACCGTCCGACTGATCGCGGAACGAGCTGGCAAAGTCGATTTTTTCACTTCGACTACCGGTTGTGCCGTAGCCGCCGCCTCAATCAGATTTTGTTGTTCCTCGACGAGACGTTCCCGCTCTTGCGGATTTTGCAGGCGATTCACGAGATCCAGTCCGTCCATCGCGTCTTTGGCATACAAAACGATTCCTTTATATTCCGGTGCAATCCGATTCGACGTGAACTTGCGAGTGAGCGCTGCCCCACCTACCATCATCGGAACATCAATACCTGCTTCACGCAAATCTTGCGCGGTGATTACCATCTGCTGTGCGGATTTTACCAACAGGCCTGACAAACCGATTGCATCTGGCTTTTGTTCTCTGCAAGCCGCAATCAACTGTTCAGGCGGTACCTTGATCCCCAAGTTAACGACTTCATAGCCATTGTTAGCCAAAATAATTTCGACCAGGTTTTTGCCGATATCGTGTACATCACCTTTGACCGTAGCCAAGAGAATCTTTCCTTTGGCGGCTGCGTCCGATTTCTCCATGAAAGGCTCCAAGAAGGATACGGATGCTTTCATGACTTCCGCACTTTGCAAAACCTCTGCTACGATCAGCTGGTTTCCGTTAAACAGTCGGCCGACCTCTTCCATCCCTGTCATCAAAGGTCCGTTGATGATTTCGAGTGGTGCGTATTTTTCCAAAGCCAGCTTCAGATCTTCGGTCAAACCGTCTTTGGAGCCCTCCACCACATAGCGAGCCAGACGCTCTTCCAAGGTTAGTGAGGATACCTCGACACTCACTTCCTTTTTCTTTTGACGATAAAATTCAGTAAAGGCTGCCAGTGTCTCGTCATTCGTTTCAAACAACAGCGCTTCGGACAGCTTTCTTTCGCTCTCTGGAATCGAAGCGTAGCGCTCCAGTTTCTCTGTGTTGACGATCGCATAGTCAAGACCTGCTACTGTGGTGTGATACAGGAAGACTGCATTCAACACCTCGCGTCCCGCTGCTGGCAAACCAAAGGAAACGTTACTCACACCCAAAATGGTCTTGCACTCTGGCATGGCTTGCTTGATTAAGCGAATGCCTTCGACTGTTTCTTTTGCAGAACCGATATATTGTTCATCACCGGTTCCCACCGGGAATACGAGTGGATCGAAGATGATATCTTGCGGGTTCATGCCGTATTGCTTGACAAGGATATCGTAGGAGCGCTTTGCGACCTCCAGCTTCTTTTCACGCGTAACCGCCATCCCTGCTTCTTCAATTGTTCCGACAACGACCGCAGCCCCATATTTGCGGATGAGTGGAGCTACCTCTTCAAACCGTTCGAGTCCATCCTCCAGGTTAATCGAGTTCAGAATCGCTTTCCCTTGGGAATAGCGCAGTCCCAGCTCCATCACCTTGGCATCTGTCGAGTCAATCATGAGAGGGGCTTTTACTTTTTTCACGATGAATTGCAGGAATTTTTCCATATCTTCGTATTCTTCACGATCCGGGTCTGCCAAACAAATGTCGATGACGTGGGCTCCACGCTTTACCTGTGCACGGGCAATATCGGATGCTTCCTCATATTGACCTGCTGCAATCAGATCACGGAATTTTTTGGAGCCGATAACGTTTGTACGCTCCCCTACCAGCAGAGGGCGATTGTCGTCTTCCACATACACAACTTCAATCCCGGAGACAGCACTTACGGAATCTTTTGCACCGCTGCGCGGCTTACAATCCTTCAGCGCCTCAGCCATTGCCCTGATATGATCCGGCGTGGTACCGCAGCATCCACCAGCGACATTCAACCAGCCTTGTTCAGCAAACGCGAGCATTTTGGAAGCGAGGCCTTGCGGGGTTTCGTGATAGTGGCCGTTTTCATCTGGCAGCCCGGCATTGGGATAGCAGCTCACTCCGCAATGGGCAAGACCAGACAAGGTACGGAGATGATCACGCATAAACTCTGGACCTGTCGCACAGTTCAAACCAATCGTTACCGGTTTTAAGTGCTCCAGGGAGATATAAAAAGCTTCGATGTTTTGACCTGCCAATGTCGTTCCCATCGGCTCGATGGTGCCTGAAAGCATCACGGGAAGCTCTTTTCCCAGCTCATCAAATGCTTTGCGGATACCGATTCCACCCGCCTTGACGTTGAGGGTGTCTTGCGAGGTCTCCAGAAGAAGTACGTCAGAGCCACCAATAATCAAGCCTTTTGCCTGACGGTAGTAAGCCTCGACCAATTCTTCAAACGTAACGCCACCCGTAAGCGAGAGAGTTTTGGTAGTTGGCCCCATAGCACCCGCGACAAAGCGTGGCCACTCCTCGGTGGAGTAAGCATCGACCGCTTCTTTCGCCAAGCGTGCTGCTGCAATATTAATCTCCAAGTCCTTGTCAGCCACATCGTACTCGGCCAAGACAATGGAAGCTCCACCAAACGAATTGGTTTCTACAATGTCTGCTCCAGCTTCCAAATATTTTTCATGAATAGACCGGATGACATCAGGTCTGGTCAAATTCAGCAGCTCGTTACAGCCGTCGTATTCCTCGCCACCGAAATCGTCTGCAGTCAGGTTAGCCTGCTGCAGCATTGTGCCCATCGCACCATCCAAAATCAGAATTTTTCGGGAAAGTTGTTCACGAAAAGTAGGTTTCATCAACTTGCTCCTTCTCTCCACAGCAATGGCTTATTTCTTTGATCTAAGATGAGAAAACCAGACTACGCCATACCATCAGGCGAATGTCGAGCTTGCTCTGATACTGACCTTTTGAATTTTGTAAATTCCTAATGCACGAAAAAAATCCCCTTCTTTTAGAAAGAAGAGGATTTGTCCGCGGATACAGCAACGCCTGAACCATCCTCTTATCTTTCAAAGCACGTAGCTTTGCTGGAATTGGCACCGGATTTTTACCGGTTGCCGAGGCTTCATCAGGCCAGTCCCTCTGCCTCTCTGGATAAGAGTCGTACATTTTATGGAGTTATTCGTTTTTTGTCAATTGTGATTGACGTTTGACAGTATCTTAACACCCCCCTGTCTCTTCGTCAATTGAGAATTTGTCTATTATTTACTCCTGCATGCTCCCTCTGCGCCCATTTTTATCACCACTAGTCATTCGCCCACGCCAAACTGTGCGTTCGTGTATAGACTAGAGCATAACGGAAAGGAGGGGAAACAAAAATGAGTACTTCTTACTGCGGAAACGGATTCTTTGGCGACAGCTTCGCATTGGTGCTCGTACTGTTTATCCTGCTGGTCATTGTTGCGTGTTCGTGTGACGGTGGTTGCTAGTTGACCTTTAGAAAAGGGGCTATCGCCAAAGCCATTTGCGCGGCTTTTGCATAGCCCTTTTTTTGTTTTCTGTTAGTACGGCTCCTTCACGATTTCGCCCGTTAGAGCATCAATATGCAAAAGCTTGCCTGCATTCTCGTCATGACTCCAAGGGATATAGGCCAGTATCGGACGATCGAGCCATTCATTGTCCTCATTTTTCAAAAGATACACAAGCTGCAATGGCATTGCGCGCAGATACTGTTCTACAGCCTGTTCCTTTGAAATAACGGAGGTTGCGTCCGGGAGCTCCACATGCTCATCTGTCTCTCTTCTGTTTTCAAACCCGTTTGCTTTCCCAGTGGAAGGATCGACAGTCACGATATATGCTTCATTTGGCCGTTTATCGAGAACAGGAATACCGTCTTTGCTCATGAAGAATTCAAATCCCCAGTTGCCTGATGCCACAGGTGTTGCAGCGCCAGGCTCGACAACCTCTGCCAGCTGCACTTCCTTCACCGCCGGATCGATGTATTTCACGAGCATCTCCAAAGCCACCTTTTCCGCCTCCGCACGCTTGATGGTCACTTGGCTACCCTGGCGAGGCATTCCTAGCCCCATGACTCGTCCTGATTGTTTATCGGTTTCTACTTCATAACGCTTTTCGCTGTTGTCAGTCCATATATAATTTTTTCGAACTTGATTCGATTGTGGATCACGGTTGTCGTATTCGGTATATTTGAAGCTCTCCACACTCACACCGAATTCTTTTTGCAGCAATTTCTTCGCTTCTTCTTTTGACGTAACGATGCTATAACTTTCGGGGGGTTGAAACGCAAATGCTTGTTCTTCCTTGCGTCGATCGTAGTCAAGGCCATTTTTTCCGGTGCTATAAGCAATCTTCCCACTCGTTCCTTCAATGTACCAGCCCACTGAAGAAGGTTGACCCAGCTGAGGGGTGGATACAGACATCGTATACTCCAGCAGGGGCTTTGTTTGTGTTACCTTCCCTGATGCTCGATCGCGATTAACAGGAAATTGCTGCAAGTAGTTTAATTTGATGTTGGCTTCCATTTCCTTTTTTGCCTTCTCTACAGAAACGGCAGTTTTCCCGTCCGGAAAAGATGCAAGCTCATGCTTTTTCATCGCTTCTTTGGAATAATAGACAATCCGTCCCGCTTGATTAACAGATATCCGGATCGTATCATTCATGACCGGCAGCTCATTGTAATATCGCTGGTATTCGATCGAGTCGTTTTTGAACGAGTATCGGTAATTTTTACTGTCCGCTCCAAGCATGTCCTGCAGGAAATTGTTTGCCGTTTTCTTTGCCAGAGCTTCCGGGGCTTCCTTCCACATCCCCACTTGCTGTGTTAGTCGATAGGTCCGCAAATCCTCAGCTTTTCCTGATACGCTGAGTAATGCCTGATTCTGCATTTCCAAGCATGATTTCGAAACCGTTGTAATACATCGATTTGTTATCCAGTGTTGGCGATGGATTCAACTCCGGAAGAGACTTCGTCAATTTCCCCAGCAGTTCTTGTTCCTCTTTGTTTGTACGACCGAAAAATGCCACTTCACCTTTGCTGTCAATCTGCACGGAAATAATGTCAAACGGGATACGTGCACCTTCCTGCTCCTTTTGGAAAGATACATTGATCCATGAACCATTTCGCATTCCTTCATCCTTCAATTCACCCGCCGATTTAACCGTGTACTGCTTGCTTTCTTCCCCAAGTACAGACGCAAGAAACGTTCTCGCTTTTTGTTCTGCCGACTTCAGGTCCGGGAGCTCCCCTTCACGAGCTTCCTCTTTTTCATAGCGATACCACTGAATCTGTTCAGTCGCCGTATTGTAGGCAAATTCTCCTTCATAGCGGTCTCCTTTTACTAGGGCAACCTGCTTGATATCACTTACACTCCCTCGTTCCTCCAACCGTAAGCCTGCAAGCTCCGGCAGTGTGAATAGGAGCGGGGCAAACGCTTCTTTTGCTGACACTTTGACTTTGTGCGTGTTGGTCTGTTCGGATGAAGGTGTCTGCGATGCACGAGTGCCTTCCATCGTGAACATGCCTTGCTCTTGTCCGAGCCATACCGTGGCTGCCAAGCATGCCGCTATCGTACCGCTCATCACTACAGTCCTTCGTCTCGATTTCGTTTGTCTTTTCATTTCTTTTCGAATCCTCTCTTCCAGTGCTGCCGAAAATGATACCTGTTCTGCCACCTCCTTGCTTGTGGCATGACATTTGCATTCACGTACTTTTCACCTCCTTGAGTACAACGACATACATTTGATCCAGCTAAAACGTTTTTGTGACAATACCGCCCAAATTTTTTCCGTTTCTGCCTATGCGCTATAAACCATATTACACCTGGCAGCTCAAGGTTCATTGTCAGAGCCAACCGCTTTTGTTATCATGGGGCTGATTGCAAATCGAAAGGACGATACGATTATGGACTCATTACTCCCTCGCGATAAAGACGAATTCATCTCCTGTTTGGAGACACTCAAGGAGCTGGAGAAATCCGAGTTTGAAACATATTCCATTGTCAAGAATCCGGAAACAGGCGAGCATTACCTTCGCTACTTCCTCTCCCACATAAATTTGTCGGAGGGTGGCCGCAGAGACGATTACGATCATTTTTTGCCGATCGACTCCGACGACGTTCTCGGATATATGTTTGGGGAGCAGGCCTATCGCTTCCCGGAAAACTGGCGTTCCTCTTATTTGCGCAGCGGTAACGATAATCGCCTGATCCCATTTGACCCTTCCGAAAATTATGATCTAGAGGAAGAAGCGGCGGCCGAGCTGGCGATGCTGGAGCAGCTGGAGCAATTCAAACAGCAATGGGCTGATTCCGAAAACCTGAGTGCCGAAGAAAGAGAAAAACTGACAAAGGAATACTTTGCTGCCTTGGATAAAATCTTAAAACAACCCTGATCGATGAAAATCACCGAGGAGCGACCACTTTTTAGATGTAGGTTGTTGTATGTGTTTCGGAAAAACAATCGTAAACAATGAAAAAACGAAGAGTGTGTTGCGAACAAGGGTAGCAAACATTTATAATGCAAGAGACAAAGTGAATCGTAGATGAGGACAGTACTCCATATGTGATGCCAAAGCGAGTCGGGGATGGTGCGAGCCCGACGCGATCGCCATGTGAGGAAGCGCCCCTCGGAGATGCGGCCTGAACATCCTGGTTGTGCATAAAAGCACCAGGATTGTGTAGGGTATTGCCGGGACTGCCCGTTACAGCAGGTTAAGCGGTTTTTGCCCGTTCTGATTCGTGTGGCAAAAACAACAAGAGTGGCACCGCGGGAGAACACCTCTCGTCTCTTTTTTATAGGAGACGTAGAGGTTTTTTTGTTGCTCAGGTTCCGAAGCGTTTTACAATCGAAAGGAGAATGAACATGAGTTACAAACATCAAGTCGCAGAAAAGATTGCTTCTGCGCTCACATCACTTGGCGTAGACAGCTTTACTATGGAAAACGTGTACGCTATGCTGGAGACTCCACCAAACCCTGCTATGGGTGATATCGCATTCCCTTGCTTCCAATTGGCAAAAGCACTGCGCAAGGCTCCGCCTATGATCGCAGCTGAGCTAGCTGGTCAAATCACTGGCTCACCTATAAACGAAGCAAAGGCAGTGGGACCATATGTAAATTTCTTCCTGAATCAAGAAGACGTAGCGGTTCAAGTGATCGGAACGATTCTCGCACAAGGCAGCCAGTACGGCGACAGCAACCAAGGAAAAGGACGCAAGGTTCCAATTGACCTCTCCTCTCCGAACATCGCTAAGCCATTTTCGATGGGTCACCTGCGCTCTACTGTAATCGGTAACGCTATCGCAAACATTATGGAAAAACAAGGCTACGAGCCGGTGCGAATCAATCACTTGGGTGACTGGGGCACACAGTTTGGCAAGCTGATCGTGGCTTATCGTCTTTGGGGTGATGAGGAGAAGGTAAAAGCTGAGCCGATCAAGGAGCTTCTGAGCCTTTATGTTCGCTTTCATGAAAAAGTTGAAAACGACCCTACTTTGGAAGACCAAGGGCGCGAATGGTTTAAAAAGTTGGAGGACGGCGACGCCGAGGCTGAGCATCTGTGGACATGGTTCCGTGAAGAGTCGCTCAAGGAGTTCATGAAAATTTACGACCTGATGAACGTGTCGTTCGACTCTACCAATGGCGAAGCTTTTTACAACGACAAAATGGATCGCATCGTTACCCTTCTGGAGGAAAAAGGTCTGTTGACCGAATCTGATGGGGCGATGGTAGTTAATCTCGATGAATACAACATGCCACCATGTCTGATCAAAAAATCGGACGGCGCTACCTTGTACGCTACACGTGATTTGGCAGCAGCATTGTTCCGTCATGAATCATACGATTTCGCCAAAGCTCTCTATGTGGTAGGAAACGAGCAACGCCTCCACTTCCAACAGCTTTATAAAGTGCTGGAGAAAATGGGCTACTCCTGGTCGGCTGACATGCATCATATCCAGTTCGGCATGATGCTCAAGGACGGCAAAAAAATGTCTACCCGCAAAGGGAAGGTTGTTCTGTTAGAAGAAGTTTTTGCCCAAGCGATTGCCGATGTGCAAAAAGTAATCGAGGAGAAAAATCCTGCCTTGGCAAACAAAGAAGACGTTGCTCGTCAGGTTGGCGTGGGCGCTGTTATTTTCCACGACTTGAAAAACTACCGTCTGAACGACATCAACTTCTCATGGGAAGAAATGCTTACCTTCGAAGGTGAAACCGGTCCATACGTACAATACACGCACGCTCGCGCATGCTCGCTATTGCGTAAAGGAAATTACCAGCCTTCGTCTACAACTAGCCTGACTCCAGGATCTTTGGATGGCAAGGAAGCATGGGCTGTTATTACTTTATTAAACGGCTTCCCTGAAGTGATTGATCGCGCAGCGGCAAATTTCGATCCATCGCAAATCGGAAAATACGTAATCGATCTCGCTCAATCCTTCAATAAATTTTATGCCAATGTCCGCATTCTCGCGGAAGAAGAAGACGTTAAGGCTTCTCGCCTCCAGCTCGTAGCTGCGGTCGTCTGCGTTCTCAAGGAAGGCTTGCGAATTATGGGTCTGGCTGCACCGGAAGAAATGTAATTCCCATCGATTTGCTGAATGAATACAAAAGCCGGCTGCATTCCTCTTGATAGGAAGCGCCGGCTTTTGTTCTTCTGATTCCAACCACGCAAGTTAGAGTGTCAGGTTTTCATATATCACAGACATGCCCATACCGCCTGCCATGCAAAGCGTCACCATGCCGTATTTTTCTTGTCTGCGAATCATTTCGTTTATGAGAGTCACGGTCAGTTTTGCGCCAGTTGCTCCAACTGGATGACCCAAAGCAATCGCGCCCCCATTTACATTCACTTTGCTCTCGTCCAGCTCCAGGCATTTGATCACAGACAATGCTTGTGCCGCAAAAGCCTCGTTCAATTCGATGAGACCAATTTCATCAAGTGTCAATCCTGCCTTTTCCAGCGCTTTTTGCGTTGCTGGTACTGGCCCGATGCCCATTACTCCTGGTTCAACTCCTGCACTGGCAAAAGCTTTTATTTTTACAAGCGGCGTCAATCCAGTTTCTACTGCCTTTTCGCGCGACATCATCAAAACGGCAGCTGCACCATCGTTCATCGGACAAGCATTTCCTGCGGTGACTGTCCCCTCTTTCTGGAAAACACTGCGCAGCTTTGCGAGCTCCTCCAGCTTGATCTCCAATCGTACTGATTCATCCTGATCAAAAACCCGAAGTCCTTTGCGCTCTTTGATTTCAATTGGCACAATCTCACTTGCAAACTTGCCAGCTTCGATAGCTGCCGCTGCCTTCTTGTGACTCTCGTAGGCAAAGCGGTCCTGCTCTTCGCGAGAAATCCCGTACTGCGTGGCAAGCCTTTCTGCGGTAATGCCCATATGCTCTCCCTCAAGCGAGCAGATTAAGCCATCGGACAATAGCGCATCCTCCATGGTCAAATTACCAAACTTGCTCCCCCATCGATTCTTTACTAAATAGGGAACATTACTCATACTTTCCACGCCACCCGCGATCACTACGTCTTCCTGCCCCGCGGTAATGGCCAAAGCAGCGCTACCAATTGCTTTCAGCCCCGAACCGCAAGCCTTGATGACGATATGCCCATAAACACTACGAGGAAATCCGGCCAGCTGCGAGCTGATCCGTGCAGCATTCAGTCCTCCCCCATGTACGTAGCCATTTCCAAAAATGACTTCATTGACTTCCTGTTTCGGAAAATCTGACCTCTTCATCAAGCCTTCCAAAACCTGACGTCCCAGCTCTGTTGCCGGAACATCTCGCAGACTCTTACCAAAGGCTCCTACCGCACTGCGCACTCCAGATACGATTACGACTTCTCTCATGCTATTGCTCCCCTTCATTTTGTGACTTTACAAAATCCGGTTCAAAAACTCTCTCGTACGTTCTTCTTTCGGATTGTTAAAAATCTCCTGTGGCCGCGCCATCTCCACAATCCTGCCCTGATTCATAAACGCAACCCAATCCGCTACTTCTTTGGCGAATCCCATCTCATGCGTAACGATGATCATCGTCATCCCTTCCTGGGCAAGCTGCTTCATTGTCTCAAGCACTTCCCCTACCAGCTCCGGGTCAAGCGCTGACGTCGGCTCATCGAACAGCATGATTTCTGGCTTCATCGCAAGCGACCTTGCGATTGCCACACGTTGCTTCTGACCACCAGAGAGGCTGGACGGATATACATTCGCCTTATCCGACAGACCTACCTTCTGCAACAGACGGAGCGCTTCCTGCTTCGTTTCCTCTTTGCCCGCCTTTTTTGCAATTAATGGTGCCTCCATAATGTTTTCCAGAACAGTTTTGTGCGGAAACAGGTTGAAATGCTGAAATACCATGCCTACCTTTTGACGAACCTTGGTCAAATCGTCCTTTTTCGGATCGATGCTTTTTCCTTCAATGAATATTTCTCCACCGCTTTTGGTCTCCAGAAAATTGATGCATCGGATTAAAGTGCTCTTACCCGATCCACTTGCTCCAATCAGCACCACAACTTCACCTTTGCTTACTTGCAAGGTAATATCCTTCAGAACTTCTACCTGACCAAAGCTTTTCTTCAGGTTTTGCACACGAATCATTTCCTGTTTGTTCTCCATCGTTTTCCCCCCAGCGCTTTACGCGTCTCCTTTTGCCAAACGCTTTTCCATCAGGTGGACAACATACGTAAATATCATGACAACCACCAGGTAATAAAAGGCTACGATCAAAAAATACGTCATTTCATCGAAGGTTTCCGCGGACAGGCGGCGTGCCAAGGAGAACAGCTCGTCCATCGCGATGAATGCTGCCAAAGAGGACTCCTTCAGCGATAAAATAAACTGGTTGCCGAGTGGCGGAATGGACCGTTTCAACGCTTGTGGCAAAATGATACGACGCATGGTTTGGCGTGCGGACATCCCCAAAGACAGCCCTGCCTCCATCTGTCCTTTATCGATGGACTGGATCGATCCCCGGAAAATTTCTGCGATGTAAGCACCGCTGTGAATCGCCAGTGCGAGTGCAGCCGACCAAAATTGACCGAGATCGATGATTTTATAAAAACCGAAGTAAAGGACAAAAATCTGAACGATAAGCGGAGTTCCACGGATGACCATGATATAAACGTTTGCAATAAATGCAGCCACCGGGAGCTTCGATACCTTCAAAAGAGCAACAAACAACCCGATAATCGAACCCACAATGACGGAAGCAATCGTCAACTCGAACGTCAGGAGTAATGGCTTCCAAAAAAACGGCAATGTACGGAAAAACTCTTCAGTCAGATGTGCAAAACCGGGCACTCGATGCCACCCCTCGCTTGTAATGGAATGTACCTGCCACACCTTTGTGTCCAAGGGTACGGCAGGTGGTATGTGGATTGAGACAGACTATTCGTTTTTGCTGATGTCACGATTGAAATACTTTTCACTCAATTTTACGTAGGTACCGTCTTCCTGCATTTGCTTCAACGCTTCGTTGATCTTGTTCAAAAGCTCCGTATTTCCTTTGCGCACAGCGATCCCATGCTGAACCTCGGATAGAGCTGCTCCGCTTTTCTTAATCTTCAGACCTTGTTGAATCGCAATTTCTCCGATGACACTATCAGTGATCACTACATCATGCTTTCCCTGTTCCAAGGCACGCAGAGCGGTTACATCACTGTCATACGTTTTAATGTTATCGGTATACTCCCGAGCCATCTTTTCATGAGTTGTGCCCAGAGCAACCGCCACTTCCTTGCCTTTCAGCCCTTCCAGTGTAGAGATCGTGCCGTCTGGGCGTGTGAATAGCTGCCCACCGGACAAATAGTACGGGTCAGCGAAATCAATCTGCTGCTTCCGCTCGTCTGTAATGGCATGGCTGGCAATAGCCGCGTCGTAGCGCCCTTCTTTTACTCCGGCAATAATTCCTGAAAAAGGCGAGGTCACTGCCTTCGGTTCAAGACCGAGGCGCTTAGCGATTTCATTTCCGATCTCGATATCAAATCCAGTCAATTGAGCGTCTTTGAAATAGCTGAATGGCTGGTATTCACCGGATGCTGCATAAATGAACACTCCAGCCTCTTTTGTCATGGATGAAGCTTCGCCAGATGGTCCAGCTGCTTGTCCCCCATTGCTGCCAGGAGCAGCGCCTTGGCTACATCCGACGAGAAGTGACATAGAGAATACTACGCTTGCAATCGTTTTCATTGTTTGTTTCATTTTTATAAGCCCCCTTCATTTTTTGATAGCGTTTTCTTATTTCGCTAATCAACCAGTTGCAAATTTTCTGAAATATTCAGAGTCGCTCCGGTATGCAAGATGACATTTTCCAAAGAGTACGGGTACATGACCTCCGTCAGCAGCAATCCATTCTTGGTGACTTCAATCACGGCCCTCTCCGTGATAATCAAATCGACACACCCCTTTGCTGTAAGCGGCAATGTGCATTCCTTGCGAATTTTTGGCTCACCATGGGGGTCGACATGACTCATGAGTACAATCACTTTTTTGGCGTAGTACGCCAGCTCAGCCCCGCCACCGAAACCATGGACACGCGATCCGGGAACAATCCAGTTTGCCAGGTCACCTTTGCGGTTCACCTGTAGGGCCCCGATAAAAGCTACATCGAGCTTCCGCCTGCGGATCATGCCATAAGCAATGGTACTGTCGAAATATGATGCCCCTGGCACAACGGTAACAGGCGCTCCACCTGCATTGGATATATGCTGATCTTCTTCACCCTTTAAAGGAGTAGGACCAAGTCCGAGGATTCCATTTACTGAGTGAAACATCACTTGCCATTCATTCGGGATAAAATCTGCGACCAGCTCGGGAATCCCGATCCCTAAATTAACTGCCATTCCAGGAGCTATCTCTTTGGCTGCACGTCTCGCAACCATGTTTCGCTGATCTATTTCCAGACCCATTACGAACTCCCTCCGCTGCGCGTCACGATCCAGTCCACAAAAATACCGGGCGTCACGATTTTCTCCGGGTCCAATTCTCCAACTGGAACGATTTCCTCCACCTCAGCAATCGTAATATCTGAAGCCATGGCTACCAGCGGATTCAGATTTCTCGCCGTCTTGTCAAAGATCAGATTTCCGTACGTGTCTGCTTGCTTTGCATAGACGATCCCAACTTCTGCTGTAATCGCCGGTTCAATCAGACAGGGCCTTCCTGCAAAGATGACTGGCTCTCCTCCTTCCGTCCTCTCTCCCCCCATGTTCGCATCTACAACGATTCCGGGAATACCAACGCCTCCCGCACGAATCTTTTCTGCGAGAATCCCTTGTGAGTAAAATGTCACTTCGAGTTTCCCGTCCATCATTTGCTGCCCGGCTTCGGGATTAGAGCCGATGTGCGTAGTAATCAAGTGCTTCACCCGTCTGTGACTGATCAGTTTTCCAATTCCCACATGTGGATATCCGGCATCAATCCCAATGAGCGTCAAGCTGCGGATGCCCTTCTGCAAGATCGTATCAATCAGTAATGCGGGTGAACCAATGGTACCAAAGCCACCATGCATCAGCCGGCTACCATCCAGTACATGTTCTACAGCTTGTTCGCGAGTCACCAGTTTTGACAACATAGCATGCAATTCCTTATCTCTCTTATTCTCTTGTAAATCGCTTACGTCTCTCTTAAACTAGCAAATCCTGTGCCAACTCGAAAAAAGCTGAAAAATGGCGAATGATGTGAAAGCGGTATCTTTTTGGATGAATCGAAGTAGATTCACTTTCGAATTGAAAATAGCGAAAAATGCATTCTTTTCGCGCGAATCTATTTCGACTCACTTCTTTTCAAAATCGATTCACTATACAATAAGCAGTAAGATCCTGTACAATCAGTTGAAAAATGGGGGGAGCTTATCAAAATGGAGAAAGATGCGGAGATACTAGCTTTGTCCTCAGTCGTTCGTTTCATCGATATTCTCAATGCTCTCGCAGACGGTATTTTCATTTCCGATGCGCAAGGAACCACGCTTTGGCTGAACAATGCGAGTGAAAACCTGTGCGGTATACCCAAGTCTGAGATTATTGGGAAAAATGTATCTGAGCTAGAAGAAATGGGAATCTTCAATCCTTCTGTCACGCGCCTGGTTCTGGAATCAGGGAAGCCAACTACAACCATTCAATTGGTCAATCGAAAGGGAAAGTTTCTGGTGACCGGGCATATTATCCCCGATGAGGATGGGAGGCCTGAGTTGATCATCGCCCATTCCCGAGACATCACGGAGGCGGCCCGCGCCAGCTCGCAATTGGAAGAAACGGTCGCATTGCTGAAGCGCTACAGCGAAGAGATCCAGCTGATGAAGTGGGAAGCGAGCCAGAGCACATCCCAAACCTTGATCGGCAACAGCCGGTCCTACCTCGCCCTTTTGGAATTGATGAAAAAAGCCGCTCCCATCGACACCACCATATTGATTAGAGGGGAAACAGGTGTAGGAAAAAGCTATCTTGCGGAACAAATTCACCAGCTGAGCGAGCGCAGCAACGGACCTTTCATCCATGTCAACTGTAGCGCCATTCCCGAAACCTTGATCGAGTCAGAGCTGTTCGGCTATCACAAAGGGGCGTTTACGGGCGCCAGCCATTCGGGGAAAATTGGCTTGGTGAAAATGGCGGATAAAGGGACACTATTCTTGGACGAAATTAGTGAGCTGCCCTACCACTTGCAGTCCAAATTACTCTTGCTCCTGCAAAATAAAACGTTTATGCCCATCGGTGGCACCAAAACCTATACGGCTGATATTCGCATCATCACCGCCACTAATGCCAACCTTCAGGAATTGGTACGATTGGGTAAATTCAGACACGACCTGTACTATCGCCTTAATATATTGCCCATCCATGTACCGCCATTGCGTGAACGAAAAGATGATGTATTCCCTCTGCTGCACCACAATCTGCAGAAATTCAATCGCAAGCATAACCAGAAGAGGCGGTTTACCTCAGAAGTTCTGGATGTTTTGCATCAATATGATTGGCCGGGAAATGTGCGAGAGCTGGAAAATTTGGTGGAGCGCATCGTCATCACGTCCAAGCTTGATGAAATTCAGGTCACTGATTTGCCAGAAGAGCTGCGAAGCATACGCGAGCTAGAGGAAGGGCTTCTCACGCTAGGCTCTCTCTCCTTGACCGAGCGGATAGAAAAAATCGAGGTGGAATTTATCATGCAAGCCTTGCGCACCCATAAAACTACCCGAAAAACAGCCTCTGCCCTCGGCATCACCCAGTCGCTTTTAATGCGTAGAATCAAAAAGTATGAGATCCAGCTGGATATCGAGGACGAAATCCTCTAACAAAGAGCAGTCAGGCGACCAAAAGCCGATACCTCCCTGTTATCGAGGAAGTACCGGCTTTTTATTTGATTCATTACTCTTATTTCACAGGCTCCTGCTGTGCAAACGCTTGAAGCATCTCTCTAATCTGTTCAACCATTGGCGGCTGTGGATCGTATTCCAGAATTAATTGGACACCCTGTTGGGATCGCACCGAGAGAACGGAGCAGATCAAATGATCCCCAATGACTTGTAGCCACGACTCCGTCCATTAATCCTGCAGCGCTCAAAATCAGTGAGCCATTGCTACTCTATAATATTAAAGGCGTATGAATTCTTATTTAACCAATAATAATGAATGATTTAATATAATGTTAGACATTGTATTGAAGGACGAGTAAACAAAGAGGGAAATTCCCTCTTTGTTTACTCGTCCTCTATTGTTTTATAAAGGTAGTACCAGCGTTGCTGACACCACCCGCAACACATGTAATAAAATGGTAATCCATGCATTTTCTTTTCAGGTAGGGGGTACTACCAAAATGACAAATCCTCATTTGCATTTTTTTGTTTTTATTCACAGTCTGTATTAAAGGAGAAAACTTCCCCTTTTTTCTTCTTCAACTCCACGATTTCCCATTCTTTATCTCCTTTTCGTATAACTTCTAGTATGTTAGTTCCATCAGTTTCCTTATATAGAATGTATCCCATAAAACTATTTTTGAACTTTGTGGTACTAGGTTGTCCAGAAAAAATATATAGTCTCTTTTCACCTAGGACTTTACCTTGAAAGATATTTTGTAATGAAGAAAGATGCGAGTCCTTTTTACCGATAGCAAATAATGCCTTTTTAAAATCAGCCGAACTATACATGATTGGTTCAAAATTGTTCTTATTTGAAAGCATAAACTGCATTTCATTTTTAAAAGAATTTTCAACGTCTTTGAGAACGTTTTCATTGAACTGCTTATACTTCTCCTTACATGGATCTTCCATTACCGAAATGGAATTTAAGTTTCTAAGATTATTGTTTGCACTTCCATCCTCCAAAAATAATATATTAATGAGTAGCGTTAGCATCGAAAGTAAAAATAGATGTTTCCTTTTCGCTGTCACGATAAACACTTCTTAAGTATTTTTATTGTATTGTTTACTAAAAGACTTCCAGGTTATTCATAGTACTTATAAAAAATTTTTTTTGCATATAAGATACAATTAAAGCTGGTTACACACCTTAATGTGATGAAAACCAGCTGTTTTTGTGTCCAGATTCCATTAACGTTGTAAATAGGTTTTGATGGAGGTACCTCTGTTTGACAGAAAAAATGACGGAATCCTGTAAGTTATGGATTAGGGGTAGTACCAGTGTCGCTAACACCATCCGCAAGCATATGTAATAAAAAGGAAATTCATGTATCTCCTTTTTAGGTGGACTGATGTGAGGTGCAATCCTAAAAGGGATACTGCAAACGTGGATTTCGTACGAATTAATTGAGCATATTACAATAATCCCGAACGAAATGAAGTTGGAAGACAATGAATTTTCAGGACATGATGTTAGTGAAAACTCTGATGTATACCGGTGTCCGAGTCAGTGAATTAATCAATATTAAACTGACGGATATCGACTTTCACTATTGCCTGATCCGAATCAACAATGGAAAGGGCAGAAAGGATCGGATTGTTCCTTTCCCACAGACCTTTAAAGAACTGCTGGCCATGCATGCGGACTCGGTGAATAAGAAGCAGGCCGTGAATTTATTTAATCCTCCTGGAAGAAAAAATATACGGATCGGGGAATCCGCAAGATTATGGCGAAATATTCAGAGGAAGCCGGACTCACTCAAAATTTATCGCCGCACAAGCTTCGGCACTTTCTGTTGACCTGGTTGAAAAAGCAAGGTATCGACGATGCTTTGATTCAGCCTTATTCCGGACATGAAAGTCGTAAATCACTAGAGGTCTATTCACAGCTGACGATCACTGATGCGCAGTTTGAATACAACGAGGTCATCAAACACAGCTTCCCAATTTAAACCATATGTTTGCGGGTGGTGTCAGCGACGCTGGTACTACCCATGTAAACTAGCCAGTGACACAGAACCCTATTTACAACCATTTTTTTACACAGTAGGATATGGATACAAAGGAAGGGTGAATTTGCGGATGTGATTACTGAAAGATAATGAATCTACGCATATAGAACATTGAGGTAATGATAAAGAGATAACTTTGATCAGGCGATTTCCCTAACACCTACTTTAAAATATTCAAAGAAGAATGGGAATAGCTAAGCGAGACTTGTTAATATTTCTATACCGAATGCATTGGTTCAATTGATAAGGGTGGAGAACGATGATAATAGCCTAATTAAAATAGCTATTGAAGCCGTCACATTAGACACTCCAAATGAAGAGACAATGAATATGTTTGACTTATGTTGGAATGAAATGGACATCAGATATCCTACGCCTTTGGAGAAAATGAACTGTCCCCATTCAATTATCTTTGTTTGTTAGGCAATCAATTACAGAAGGTTGGTTAATTTCAACCCACCCGAAGCAATGAATAGAAATCGGTAATTTTTTTGTGAATTCAAATCGAACATACATTCTCAAATTGATACATTATGAATGGGCTAGAGGTGTCTTGTGTCAGTTGTTCATTCTAAAAAATTTTTCTATGTATACTGCCCTGATGGTGTAACTAGTCGATATGAGTTGTTGGTATTCTATGACGATGACCCATTTCTGCCGTTAACCGATTTCTATCATGACTGTAAAAGAAAGATCAGTCAAAGCTCTGCACTTTCCTACTTGCAAAAAAGCCTTTTTGCTTGGCAACAGACTTCACTTCACTTTTCAGGGTTGCAGCAAACACTTCGTTTGGACCAATTGCGTCTAATGCTGTGATGCCATCATAAAGCAAAATTGCACGATTTGCATGAATGTCTCTCCCTTTATGTATGATGATGAAATCTCATCTTAAGTGAACATTACCATACATATGTAGGGTATATAAAAGTCTGTGCTGTGAAAGAAAAAAGAACGATCTGTGTTGATCGCTCCTTCCCCTCACTTGCACGCTTGACTTACCCTTCGATTTCCGCTTTCTTCTTTTTGCCAAACCATGTGTTTGCTACCATTTCAACAACCTGCTTTGACAATGACTGCGGCGCTTGTACTTCATTCCCGCTTGCATCGACACTGCGGTACAGGAGAGCTTTGTCGTTTGCTGGGTCTGACTTCGTTTGCAGCGTGAGCTCTCCGATTTGTCCAGCAATCATCCACTCTTCAATCATCAGCTGATATTCGCCGGGTGCAAGCTCAATATAGTCTTCCTCCGTGACATCAACAATAGCATATCCGTCATGCTCAATTTCGGCATCGTATATATTCCCGTTGGCTGCCTCATACAAAGCCAATTCTTCCGGGTTGTTCAAATTTTCCTTAAGCGGAGCAAAATCCGCGATTGTCACTTTGACTCGTTTTGTCATAGGTACTCCTCCCATTGTTCACCACATCCTCTCACACTGTACCACAACTGGGTCAACCCTGCCAATTGTCTGCCAACTCGCGCACATGCCGAATTTCCCCTGCATGACTGTCTTCTCCTGTTTTTGGCGTCTCCAGTATAACGGGCAAGCCTTGTAATTCTGGTGTCTGCAAAAAAGTAGCAAATGCCTTATCACCGATCATCCCCTTGCCAATCTGCGCATGGCGATCACGAAAGGAGCTCGTCGGGTAGACCGAATCATTTAGATGTACTGCGCACAAGCTGGAGAAATAATCAAGCTCGCGCATTTTATCCGCGACCTGCTCCCAATTGCTCCCATCCCATAATCCACTGGCGAAGCCGTGACATGTATCCAAGCAAAAGCCTACTTTGTGTGGCTCGGCAAACAGCTCCCGCACCTGTGTCAGCTCTTCAAGAGTCGTCCCCATGCGACTTCCCTGTCCGGCATTGTTTTCAATGAGCAGCTTGGCCCTGCCTTGCCAGCCATCGAGAATTTCATTAACCATCTGGATCATCAGCTTGTACCCCTCGAGCACATCCGAGCCTTTATGATGACCAAAATGAACGACCACGCCGATTGCCCCGCAAGCTTCCGTGATAGCTAGATCATTACGTACAGACTCTTTTGTTACTTTTGCCAGCTCTGGATCTATGGTACAAAGGTTAACAGGATACGCTGTATGAGCAATGGACAACAGGCCCTTTTCCTCACAGTACAAGCGACATGCTTCTGCATCCCGTTCATCGTATGCTTTCATTCCCAGGCTGCGCGGATTTTTCGGAAAGAACTGAAACGCTCTCGCTCCAAATCTGTACGCGGTTTTCGCTGCCTCGACATATCCGTTGCGGATACTTACATGACATCCAATCTGCATCGCTCTCTCCCTTTCCATTCTTCCTTCCAGTTTCCCCACAGGCACAATTTCTCAATCGGACGGGGGAATGACGCTTGCACTTTTTCACACCATCTATTAGACTAAACTTAAACCGAACGTTCAGTCTATAAAAAAACCTCTATCGAGGCTTTCTCAAGGAGGAGCGACCGCGTTTTAGCGGAAAGTTTCACCGAAGTAATGCCGGGAGCGAACGCTGAGGTACCTTGCCATGCGCTCCAGAATTCATAAGCTTCGCGCTCATGAATTCTTATACGTTAAAAAGGAGTACGCTTACCATGTCCAAACGCCGCCTTGACGGAGAGAAAACGAAGCTGCATATCGCCGAAAAAGCTACCGAGTTGTTTTCCCAAAAAGGCTATTCCGCAACCTCGATTGAAGACATTTGCCAGGCAACCGGAGCCAGCAAGGGAAGCCTTTACTACCATTTCAAAAACAAGGAGCAATTGTTCCTGTTCTTATTAGAAAAGCAGTACCAGGAGTTTGCCTGGCTGTGGCAGCAAAAGGAAAAGGAATATTCAACTTCGATTGAAAAACTGTATGGGCTTGGGGCTTTTATCATTGACGATTTTTTGTCCCATCCTTTAAAAAGAGCTGGCGAAGAGTTCTCTGGCAGCCAATTAGCCGACCCGGCCATCATGGATCAGGTTATGGAGATTCTTGGCTCCACTTATACTTTGTATATCTCCCTTTTCCGAGAGGGGATGGAAAACGGCGAGTTTGCAAAAGATGACCCTGCTGAGCTCGCAATGATCTACGAGGGACTGTTAAACGGATTGATAAGCGTCGGCTTGCAGTTCGAAGAGGAGCGTCTGCTTTCGCTGATGAAGCGAGGAATTGATGTCATGCTGCATGGTATTGTTGCCAGGTAGCTTTTTTTTCAAAACCAATTAGACCGAGCGTTCGGTTTAATTAAAAGGAGTGTATGGAAGTATGAAAGGATTATGGGGAAACCGAATCTTTTTAACTGTTTTTATTACGGATACGCTGGAGAACATCGGGATCTGGATTCGAAATATGGCCCTGCTTTACTATGTCATGGAAATCAGCGGCAACAATCCAATCGCCGTTTCCCTCTTGACGGCGATCGAGCTTGTTCCGATCTTGCTCTTTTCCATCATCGGCGGGGCTTTGGCTGACAGATGGAATCCGAAGCGAACGATGATCACAGGGAACTTGCTTAGCGCTTTATCGGTTTTCGTGATTGTCTTCTTGCTGTGGAAAGGGTTTTGGATTGCGGTCTTTTTTGCCACCTTTATCTCCGCAATCGTCTCTCAATTTTCCCAGCCTTCCTCAGCCAAATTGATGAAGCGTCACATCCCCGAGGAGCATGTCGGTGTTGCTGTGTCGATCGCTCAAAGCATGGGTGCGATCTTTCTGTTGGCTGGTCCTATTATCGGCAGCTTCTTTTACGAGCATATGGGCATCTACCCATCACTCATCACCATGGCGGTGCTGTTTCTTGTCTCCACGCTGATCTTACAAACACTCCCCTCAACTAAAGCGACACCAAGAGAAGAGCATGGCTCGCTATTTTCTGATATCAAAGCGGGTATTACTTATGTAAAACAAAATCCTTCGCTAAAAGGAATTGCGATTTCCTTTGCCTGCCTAGGTCTTGGCTCGGGATTGATTAATCCACTTGAAGTGTTTGTAGTTACAGACCGGCTGTTGCTGCCCAAAGAATCGATCCAATGGTTCGTTGCCTTGGAAGGACTCGGAATGCTGCTCGGTGGCATATTGGCATCTGCCTTCCACAAGCAATTGAATGGTCGCCATATCGTCACTGGCGGATTGATCTTTTTTGCCCTTTCAGTGGTGGTCGAAGCACTCTCGGTATGGGTATACGTTACTGCGACGATGCGCTTTTTCACGGGTGTCGGCATGGCCTTTCTGGAAATCGTCATCGGTATGCGCATGATCAAGCTCGTGGATGAAGCCTTTGTCGGTCGGGTAAATGGAACGATCATGCCGCTTTTGGTCGGGCTGATGATGACAGGCTCTTTCCTGGCGGGACCGCTCATGCAAGCCACCTCACTCATCAGTGTTTTCGTAATCGCTGGCTGCATCGTCCTATTCGCAGCGTGGAGAAGCTCACGAGTGAAATGGGATGCGACCCCAGTAGAACAAAAAACAACTGCCCGCAATACGGACAGTTGTACGTTTCAAGCGTAAATCATGAAGTTTTGACAATTAATAACGGTGTCTGGGTGCGATGAATGGTTTTAAACGTTACGCTTCCGAGTAATGTACCTGCAATTCCACCCAAGCCGTGGTGTCCCAGAACAATCAGGTCGATCTCCTCTTCCTTTGCGGTCTCCCTGATCATCGTTGCCGGATCGCCGATCAATACTTTGCTCTCAAAAGGAATCTCTTCGGATTGAAACAGCTCTTCATATGGGCGAATCGTCTCGCGGCCCCAGTCTTCAAGTGTTCCCGTGTCCTCCCAGCCTACGCCGTATATACCAGCATATGCCACAGGAGGTGTGACGACTGTCAGCAGAGTGAAGGAGATTCCCTCTATTTCCTTGCTCATGTCGATGGCTTTTTTTGCAGCTTCTTTTGCATGCTCGGAGCCGTCTACAGTGACCAGCACCTTTTTCCATGGGAAACGGCTCGCATCGGTTTCCTCCGAAATCAAAAAGACAGGAATCTGTACATCGTGAATGGTTGGATAGCTGACACTTTGCAGCAGGAAGCCTGTCATCCGGCCATATCCATGCGTACCCATTACGATTGCGGCATGATCTTCTTTTGCATGCTTGGCGATTACTTCATGCGGCTCGCCGAACTCGATTTCCAGCTTGTAAGGCACTTCGGATTCTTCGACGATCGTCAGAAACTTTTTCAAATCTTCTCGCGCTTCATCCAATTGAAAATCCTCAACGCTTTTTTGTCCCAGCTTGCGGACCACATTTCGAGATGGAAAAGGGGGAATCGCATGCAGCAAGGTCAATTCATGCTTATTTTTAGCATAGGCCAGCGCGAAGCGGACCGCTTGAACAGACTGCGCAGAAAAATCAATAGGGACTAGAATTCGGGACATACAAACACGTCCTTTCCTCTTTTCATCATGGCAAGGCTGTCATCGATCATTCAACCTTTTGCCTACCCCCATTGTAGTCCACGCCTATCATTTTGTATGTAGGGGAAATCCCTGATGTTGGAAGGAAAAAGACCTGATACCCCCTCACAACTGTCATTCCATTACACCAGTAATGAAAATCGTCGTTTCTTCTCCGAGATCAATATCATTGAATTCATGGTCATCTGATATTCGCTTATTCGCAGACTGCTCACGTTTGATGACACGAACGACAGGACGTGACGGCAAACCACGATTTTGGTCAATGACGATACCAACCTCACCCGTGCTCAGCTTGAGAGACGTTCCTGTCGGATACAAAGCAATCGAGCGCAAGAAGTGAATGACCATTTTAAGGTCAAAGCGTTTTTCGGCCAGGCCCATTATCCTTTCGCACGCCTCGTACGCCGGGATCGTATCTTCTTCCTCTGAAAATGGCGAAATCAGATTGTCATAGTAGTTGCAGATCGCTACGATCTTGGCAAAATCATGGATTTCATCACCGGAAAGTCCGCGCGGCACCCCGCTTCCATTTACCCATTCATGATGCTGCAAAGGAATGTGCGCTGAAACGACACTCATCTCGTGCTTCTTTCGGAGAATGTGAAAACCAAGCCACGTATGGTGGTTGTCCATGCTGTTCTTTTTGTAGGCCGGAGCCTCCTCGTCCACTGACAGCTTGCCGATGTCGTGCAAAATAGCCCCGATTGCCAGCTCCTTTAGCTGACTCGTGTTGTACCCTAAGCCGACTCCCATCACGGTAGCCATCATGCATACGTTTAAGGAATGTATGTAGAGCGCGTTGTCATTCGTCCTGATTTCCCCAAGATTCAGCAAGACTCGTCTGTTGCGCAAGGTTTCCTCTACGATATTGCCAACTGATTTCTGAATCCCTCTCACATCGAGATGCTTTCCGGACTGAACGCACGATATCGCACCGGATAAATTGCGAATCGCGTCTTTTCGAGTCGCTTCTGTAATGACTTCTTCCTCTTTGACCTCATCGAGAAATGGGTCCTTGATGCTTAGCATATTTACACCGAAACGGCGCAATTTATTGATCATTCCAACAGTCAGCTGGACACCTGTATGCAGTAGCGTCAAACCCTCACTCGTATAAATGCTGCGTGCCAATACATCGCCTGGCTCTACCTGTTCTAAGCTCACATATTTCATGAGGCCCTTCCTCCTGAATCTATCTCCCCTGTTGTTATTTCCCCATCTTCGCACTTGAAAAACATGTTTCGTAGCTTGTGTGGAATCTCATCAAAAATAAAATCCATTCCGAATATCGGCTTTTTGCTGAGTACGTTGGCGAGATTAAAATATCTGGGATCATGAATGTACTTGGTATGCATAATTTTCCCCAGCCCATGCTGTCTTGCCAAATAGGCGGCACCGTTGCAGGCTCCTGCTGACATACGGGACAACAGATTCTGCTCCATAAAATAATCCAGAACCCCAGCGGTATAAATCCCTCTCATCCCTCCGCCTTGTAATACAAGACCGACTTTTTCCATACCCAGCACCATTCGAACACAAAAAAACGACCCTGCCATAGGGTCGCCGGGTTACTCGTCCTTTTTCATCACACTGTACTGATCTCGGACCATGGATACATCCTCGCTCTGCTGGGTAAGCTCCAGCTTATGCAGAATATCGGATAATACCGATGCAAAAATCAAGGTCAACTCACCTGTATTGACCGGCGTTCGAAAATAATGCCCGATCATTTCGTAGCCTTTTCGCGTATAGGATTCCGTATCCTCCTCATCCAGTGCCTCACATAGCTCTGCAATCAAATCATTGAGTGCTGTGCGCGTCACCTCATACACATCAGGCTGCTCACTCGCTACTGAATCCGTCTCTTTTTTTACACTCATCTGCTTCCCCTCCTTCCTCTTACGTAGGTTGGAGCAGGAGATGATTCTTTATGCACGCCCCCGCTCTGCCTGTTGGCTCCGGAGAGGCTTTATACCAGTCAATGCCTGGAACAGTACACGTTCATAATGCTCTTCTGCTCCTTGTGCCGGACGATCGAGAAGTGTCCCGATCACTGCTCCCAAAAAGCCGAGTGGTATGGAAACAAGACCGGGGTTTGCCAGTGGAAAAATGGGGTCTCTAAGAATTGGCCCATTATGCGGGTCCATCACGGTCGGACCTAGCATCACCAATACTACAGATGCGATCAGACCTGTTAATACGCCACTAATCGCCCCGCGTAACGTGAAACGTCGCCAATATAGCGTGAAGAGTATCAGTGGCAAATTGGCTGAAGCCGCGACGGCAAAAGTGAGGCCAACGAGACTTGCGACATTCATTTTTTCTGCACTGATTGCCAGCCAAATCGAAATGACACCGACTGCCACTGAGGAAAACTTGGCAATCATGACCTGTTCCTTTTCAGAAGCCATTCCCCTGCGGATCAGATGGCTGTATACATCATGGGCAAAGGCAGACGAGGCAGACAGCACCAGTCCAGTGACCACCGCGAGAATCGTGGCGAAAGCAACCGCTGCTATGTAAGCCATCAAAAATTCTCCGCCCAAGGCATCTGCCAGTAGTGTTACCGTCAAATTTCCTCCAAAGCCAACACCCTTCAAAGCTTCGTATCCCACGAAAGCACTTGCCCCAAAGCCCAAAAATACCGTCATCAAATAAAAAGCACCGATCACCCACGTAGCTGTATAAATCGAGTAGCGTGTCGTGACCGCGTCCTTTACTGTAAAAAGCCGTGAAATAATATGGGGGAGACCGGCTGTTCCCAAAATTAATGCGAGATTGAGTGAGATGGTTTCCAATGGATGATTAAGCTGATTGCCAGGCTGTAAAAACTGCTCCTTCAAAGGCGTAATCGTGCTGACGTGCATAAACATCTCCGAAAAATTCCAGTGAAAGCGCGAAAAAACGATAAGACTGAGCACGAGTGTACCAGTCAGCAGCAGGATGGCCTTGATGATTTGCACCCATGAGGTGGCGACCATTCCCCCAAACACGACGTAAAAAGTCATCAAGCTGCCGACCAGCATCACCGCTGTATCGTATTTGATACCGAGCAAATAATAGATCAGCGCCCCAGCTCCAACCAGCTGTGCCAGCATGTAAAAAATCGTGATCAATAAAGTAGTTAAAGCCACAACACCACGCAGCCATGGGCTGTCAAATCGAACGGCGATCGCATCCGCCAATGTATAGCGCCCCAAATTATGCAGCGGCTCGGCAACAAGAAACAAAATGATCAGGTAGGATACGAAAAAGCCGATCGCGTAGACAAAACCGTCGAAGCCGTAGACTGCGATTGTCCCGGCAATCCCTAAAAATGAAGCGGCACTCATATAGTCTCCAGCGATGGCTATCCCGTTTTGCAGCCCTGTCAAACGATTGCCCGCCGCATAAAAATCTCTGGTCGTGCCGGTTTGCTTGGCAGCAGAATAGGTAATCGCCATCGTTCCAACAATGACGGCTAGGAAAAAAATGATCGTCGTCAAAGGCAGCACTTCCTCCTCACAGACAAACAGCTCTTTCTCTGTACAAAAAAGAAGCTGAGGGTTCGCCCCAGCCTCCTTCATTGGCATGCGTTACCTTGTGATACTTGTTCTACGCCGATTCTTTCATTCCTGTATTCGCTTTCACCAAAATTTCATCGTACTTGGCATCATTGCGAGTGGTGGAGAGCATCGTTCCGATCCACGCTGCCAAAAATCCGAGAGGGATAGAGACGATCCCTGGATTCGGCAATGGGAAGAGCGCTTCACCGACCAATATCGCTTTACCTGCAACCGGATTCCAGACGTTCGGACTCAAGGCAACCAAAATCAAGGAGCTGAACAGTCCTACCAGCATACCGCTAACAGCACCTGTCGTATTAAATCGTCTCCAGAAAATCGTGAACAGGATTACTGGCAAATTGGCGCTCGCTGCAACCGCAAATGCAAGAGCAACGAGGAATGCCACATTCAAGCTTTGTGCAAACAGCGCGAGCAAAATCGAAATCACCGATACGCCTACCGATGCCCATTTTGCCATTTTCATTTGCTCTTTCTCTGTTGCCTTGCCGTGACGAATGACATGACCATAAAAGTCATGTGCAAACGCGGAGGCAGCCGTCAGCACCAAGCCAGCCACTACTGCCAAAATCGTAGCAAATGCGACGGCTGACACAAAAGCGAACAAGAAGTTTCCGCCCAGAGCTTGAGCCAGGAGTGGAGCACCAAGATTCCCTGCTGCATCCATATTGCCCGCTCCTACAAACGCTGCTGCCCCAAATCCGAGGAACACGGTCATCACGTAAAACAAGCCGATAATCCAAGTCGCATAAACTACTGATTTGCGTGCTGTTGTGGCGTCCTTTACCGTGAAAAAACGGATGAGGATATGCGGCAGACCAGCCGTCCCAAGGACAAGCGCCATATTCAGCGAGATCGTATCCAGCCCTACCTTGAACTTGTTGCCCGGATTCAAGAATTGCTCCCCTAATGGCGTTGCCGTTTTCATTTGGGCGAACATATTCATCAGGTTGTAATCAAATTTTGCAAAAACCATCAAAGAAATGATAAAGGTACCGATCATTAATAATACCGCTTTGACAATTTGCACCCACGAGGTAGCCGTCATGCCGCCAAAAACGACGTACACGGTCATCAGTGCGCCTACAATCAATACTGAGGTCGTGTAGTCAATCCCCAGAAGCAATTTGATCAGGGCACCAGCACCCACTAACTGCGCGATCATATAAAAAATGGAAATCGCAATCGAATTGAGCGCCGCAACACCACGTACCTGCTTATTGTCAAAACGTGCTGCGATCATATCCGCCATCGTGTATTTACCGAGGTTGCGCAACGGCTCCGCCACTAAATAAAGAACCACCAAATACGCTACCAAAAATCCGATGCTGTAAAAAAATCCGTCGAAGCCACTTAGTGCAATCATACCTGCAATTCCTAAAAAGGACGCTGCCGACATATAATCCCCGGCAATCGCCAGCCCGTTTTGCCAGCCCGTCAATCCCCCGCCAGCCGTGTAGAATTCACTGGTTGTATTCGTTTTTTTGGAAGCGTAATACGTAATCACCAGCGTCAAAAGCACAATTCCCAGAAAGAGCAAAAATGCGGTTACATTCATTAGCCTCTGCCTCCTGTCTCCTGTTTGATCTTTTCAACGAGCTGATCAAACTGTTCCGCACGCTTGGTGTAGAGGATACAAAGCCCCCACGTCATGATGAATTGGGCAAAAGCGAAGACCCAAGCCCAGGTGATCGCTCCAAACGCGGGCTGATTCAATACCGTGAAGTAAGAGGTCAGGATGGGAAGAGTAAAGTAAAATACGAAGAAAAAGATAGATGACGGCAAGATGAAAGCTCTTTTTTTCCTCAAAAGCTCCTTGAATGTTTCCGACTGGATGACCGCTGCATAGTAGTTGCTCGTTTTTTGCTGCCCTTCGCCTTTGTGCGCTGAGGCCGACTTGCCCATTGGAATCTCCTCCTCTTCAACAATCATTTGTAAGCGCTTCCTTTATTGTAGAGAATTTGATCGTTCCATGGCGTTTTTGCGCGCAAGATGTTCATAAGCGTGCGTCAAAAGCAGATACCTTATCACAATCTGCAGCAAATCCCGATAAACCCGAGTCACTTATGGTGCGGCCTATTGCTCCAAACGCTTTAACAAATCCTTTGCACTCGTACGAGAAACGGGAATCCGCAGCCGCCCATCCCCTTTTACTGTCAGGTTGTATGCGCCGTTAAACCACGGCTCAAGCTCTTTGACATATTGAAGATTAACCAGATAGCTTTTGTGCGTGCGAAAAAAGTCATAGCCATTCAGCTTGTCTGCCAACTGAGTCAGCGTCATTTTTGTCGTATACGTATCTGTCTGGGTGCTGATCTGGACAAAGCGCTCTTCGCGAACTGCATATACAATCGTGGCAGGATCGATCACGACGAGTCTGTTGTTTTCTTCGACCAATAGCTTGGAGCGCTTCGCTTGCACGGCTTCCGTCTTGTGCTGGACCAATCGCTCACGAATTCTTTGCAACGTTTCTGCTAATCTCCGCGGCTCTGTCGGCTTTAATAAATAATCGACAGCGCCAAGTCCGAATGCATTGACCGCAAACTCTTCGTACGCAGTACAGAAGACAATAAGTGGCTGCTGCTTGCGAGAAGTGAGCATTCTTGCGGCTTGGTCACCTTCCAGCTCTGGCATTTTAATATCGAGAAAAACGACATCTGGCTGGTGCTCATCCACCATGTACAGGAGTTCCCGTCCATTCGTTGCATAAGGAAGCAGCTCAACATCCTGCTCCTGCTGCAACAGATAGATCAGTTCTTCGCGAGCTAGTCGCTCATCTTCTGCGATCATGATACGAATCGGCATCAGGCACTCTCCTCTTTTTGAATCGGTATCGTAAATGTAATATGACAACCGCCCTCTGGCTTATTGCTGAAAACCAGCTTGGCTCCTGGCCCCATCAAGCTGACTAAACGAGAATTAACGTTATGCACACCAATACCGTTGCCATCCCCACCTTTCATCGGGACGCTTCCTAAAATCGGCAACAGCTCAGGTGAAATCCCTCTGCCGTTGTCCTGGAGATCAAAGACAACCTGAGAATCTGTTTTCTTCACAGCCAGATTGATTTCGCCACCAGTTGGCATGTTTTGCAAGCCATGATGGATACTGTTTTCGATCAAGGGCTGCAAGGTTCCTGGCGGTATCATCGCCTCCTCTATCCCCTCGTCGACATGACAGTTGATCACAAGCTGCTCTGAAAAACGAATCCTCACAATTTCCAGATAGGCATTTACATGATCCAGCTCCTGCCTGACAGAGACAAGCGGACTTGAGGTTAGCTTTAAATTAAGGCGCATGAACGTACCTAGCTGAATTGTCATATGACGGGCAAGCTGTGGATCAATACGAATCAACGTCACAATCGAATTTAGTGTGTTAAACAAAAAATGCGGATGAATCTGGGCTTGTAGCATGCGCAGCTCGGCATCCTTCATGAGTCCCTTCATTTTTTCTGTCAATGCCAATGTCATTTGATTGGCGATTAGATTACTAAGTCCTCTCGCCAAAGCCTCCTCTACCTTGCCAATCTGCTGAGGACGACGAAAATAGAGCTTGATCAAGCCAATGACACTTCCTCCCTCACGAATCGGGAGCAGAATGGCCGCTTGCAGCGTACAGTTTTTGTGCCCGCATCCTATACTCTCTCTGCCATACCCTTTCTCAATTCCTCCGCTAAACATAGCACGCCGCTCAAAATCACTCTGGATCTGGGCTCCAGGCAAATGATGATCGGCCCCAGCCCCTACGTGGGCGAGTAGCTGCTTGCGGTCCATAACTGCCACAGCTGCCGCTTTCACCTCACGCAGAAGCAACAGCGCTGCTGCTTGCGCCGTTTGTGGAGTGAGTCCCATTTGCAGATGGGGCTGAATTCTTTCCGCTATCTTGAAGGCTCGTTCTGCTTCCAATGCTGCCGACCGTTCCTCTTCCTGCAAGGCAACGCGGATCATCGTTGTAAAAATGGCGATGGAAATGCTGTTCGTAAGCACCATCGGCACACCAATGATATTGACCATCGTCCGAACCAGGTCAGGTGGTCCAGACATGATCAACAGCAGGGACATTTGAATGACCGGGGCAAACATGCCGATAAACAGCGCCTTCGATGGTGAAATGACGCGCTCCTGTGAAAAAAAGCGAGCTACATATCCTGCCAAAAGTCCCGTAATCGGAATAGAAAGCCCGATCGGCACCGCGCCGAATCCGCCCATCTGAAAGACGTGAAAACCTGCAATGATGCCCGCTCCCATGCCTACCAGCGGTCCACCCAGCAAGCCACCGATTACAACCCCAACGAGCGTCGAGTTAGCAATAATTTCGTCTGTGCTCAGCTGAAAAATCCAGAAGGCCGGCAAATAGCCTGATTCCCCGACCACAACTCCCGCGTATGTACCCGCAATCCCGAACAGACCAAACATGAGAGAAAAAGCAATCGAGGTCCCCATATGCAATTCCCGGTCCAATAGCTGGCGAAATAAAGGAATTCGCGTCAAAATAAAAGCCAAAGTCAAAAGGATACCCATTCTCTCTATGAGTAAAAGTGTGAGATTGTCCACCGCACCCTCCACATGTGTGTAAATCTTCTATAAATTCCGCTTTTTCTTGTCATTTCCCTGCTGGACAGACAATTCATCTGGGCTTTTCGCATACGCTGAGTGTGCAAAAGCTTCAGGGAAGGGTGATCATAATGTGTGGAATTGTCGGTTGGATTGATTGGGAAAAGGACCTTTCCCAGGAGCTAGCTGTTATTCAGAAAATGACCCAATGCCTGACAAAACGCGGTCCGGACGCAGAGGGCTTTTGGCTGAATTCCCGCGTGGCATTCGGCCATCGCCGTCTAGTCGTGGTCGACCCTAGTGGAGGACTACAGCCAATGACGGCATACAAAAGCGAGCATGCCTGCACGATGATTTACAATGGTGAATTGTACAATACCGAGGATTTGCGCCAAGAGCTGATTGCGGCAGGCCACACCTTTCAATCACATTCGGATACAGAGGTGCTCTTGCATAGCTATTTGGAGTGGGGTCACGACTGCCTGAACAGGTTAAACGGCATTTTTGCTTTTGCCATCTGGGATGAGCGCGAGCAAAGACTGTTTGTTGGACGTGACCGGATGGGGGTAAAGCCACTCTTTTACGCACAGCGAGGCAGTTCGTTTCTGCTCGCCTCCGAGCTAAAATCTTTGCTTGCCCATCCTGATGTAAAGCCAGTCCTCTCTCGTGAGGGGCTTGCTGAGGTATTCGGCATCAGCCCGGCGCGCACTCCCGGTCATGGCGTTTTCCACGATGTCCATGAGCTTCGGCCCGGTTGTTTCCTGACAGTAACCCGCGATGGCGTGCTTCAAAAACGCTACTGGCAGCTAGAGAGCCGCCCTCACACTGATGATGCCCTGCAAACCGCCATGCGCGTCAAGGAATTAGTAACTGACTCTATTCAGCGTCAGCTAGTAGCGGACGTTCCCGTCTCTACCCTTTTGTCCGGGGGACTTGATTCGAGTATCATCACTGCTGTCGCAGCCGATACGTTCAAGCGTGAGGGGCGAGGCACACTTCACAGCTATTCGATCGATTATGTAGACAATGCACGCCACTTTAAATCGAGCGCCTTTCAGCCAAATGAAGATGCTCCCTATGTACGGCTTGTCTCCGAATTTTTGGGTACCCAGCATCATACGATCGAATTCGATACCGAAGCAGTCGTCGATGCCTTGAAAATCGCTACGATTGCCCGCGATCTACCAGGAATGGCCGATGTAGATGCTTCCCTGTATTTATTTTGCCGTGAAATCAAAAAGGAGACGACAGTCGTCCTCTCAGGTGAATGCGCCGATGAAGTGTTTGGAGGCTATCCTTGGTTTCACCGCGAGGATCTGCTGCATACTGGTACGTTTCCATGGTCCAGGGCTACCAAAGAACGGGCCTCTTGGTTATCCCCCGAGCTTCGAGACTGGGTGAAGCCCGAAGAGTATGTGGCGATGCGCTATGAGGAAACATTGAATGAGGTGCCGCAGCTTCCAGGAGAAAATCCGCTGGAGGCACGTCGCCGGGAAATGTTTTATCTCAATATTACCTGGTTTATGAATACACTGTTAGACCGCAAAGACAGGATGAGCATGGCGGCCAGTCTGGAAGCTCGGGTCCCCTTTTGCGATCATCGCATGGTAGAGTACGTCTGGAATATCCCATGGAGTATGAAAAATTACGGAAATCGGGAAAAAGGCATATTGCGAAAGGCAATGGAAGGAACATTGCCGGACGAGGTACTCTACCGCAAAAAAAGCCCTTATCCCAAGACACATAACCCAGCATACACAGAAGCAGTCCGCACCTGGCTCCTAGATATCTTGAATGACCCTACCTCGCCATTACTGCAATTGGTTGATGTAAAAACGATCCAAAAAATTGCTGAATCAGATGCACAAGCTTCCAGCATTCCTTTCTTCGGCCAATTGATGAGTACCCCGCAGCTGTTTGCATTTCTCGGACAATTGGATTACTGGCTACGTGAATACCGCGTCTCGATTATGACCTAACGATAAGGAAAAAACTCCTCGACCCCATAATCATGGGGTTTTGAGGAGCTTTTTCTTGCCTCTGGGCTTTGCGTGCGGTGCGGCCTTTGGATTGATAAACGGTTTCGGCGCGGCAGCCACTGGTCTTGCTGGACGATATCTTTGATCAAGCTGTCTTCCCGAACGCTTCATGATGGTAAAGGAAGTGGCATTTCCTGTTTTGATCAGTCGGTAATCCACAGTGATCCTCTTGCCTTTTCCGATCAAAATCGCTTGGACGACCCGCTGATTGGGAAGGCTCGCTCTTACTTGTACAGATTGTACAGTGGTAGGAAAAGGTGGAATGACACCAGATGGTACACACAGCTTTCCCTTCAAAGAGCGCAGCTGAAGATTTCTGATCATTGCTTCCGTCAATTGCTTTCCCCAATATCGCCGAAAAATCCGGGAGATCTTGCGTTTCGAATTATACTTTTCGGGTAGCGGTGTGTAATCCACACCATTCACCGTATAGACAGTCTTCCCTATCGGCGAGGATGCAATTTGCGTCCACACATGCTCAGCCGAGCTAATGAACTGCTTGAACATACGCAACTCATCCAAGAAAATTTCACCTCCTCCATAAACCGTATGGAAAAGGGCTTATGCTAGTACGCCCGTTTGTCCTTTTTCAGCAGAAAAGGCGCTGGACTGGCGTTAGCGTTTTTCAACATCGACCCGACCGGAAAAGAATGTAGCTCCTCCGCCCATATCTGCAATCCGATCCGGAGTCAGTGCGTTCACAAAATGCCTGGACTGTGGTGAATCAGCCCATAGCCCCTGACTTACTACTACACCTGGGAGCACATTTTCCCCAACGGATACAACCAGCTCGCATTCCCCGCGGTCATTCCACACCCGAACAGTGTCGCCCTCTGCAATCCCTGTTTTTGACGCATCACTACTATTCATGTGCAGACGAGGGCTCTTCTCCAGCCTGATGTGCTTCTCATTGTTGGAAAAGGTTGAGTTTAAAAAGTTGTGATTCGGTCCGGGAACAAATAAGTAAGGAAACGGTCCATCAACAGGCAGCGGAACGTAGGTCGGCAAAGGAGGATATCCTCTGTCTGCCATGAGCTTTGAATACAATTCGATTTTTCCGCTTGGCGTTGCCATTTTCCCTTCAAAATAACCGGCAACATCTGCTTTCATGAAATTGTTTTCGACGAGCGCTTCAAAGGTGATGCCCTCCATATGCGGATTCTGGTTCTCGTGGAGCGCTTGCCGAATAATCTGTTCATCGGTATCCTGGAATTCCTGCTCGTCGTAGTCCATGGCTTTTGCCAGCAAGCGGAATACTTCTGTATTGGACTTGCTTTCGTAGTAAGGCTCCATAACTGGTTGCTGTAATTGAATGTAATGGTGCCAATAAGACGTGTAAAAATCCATATTTTCATAGGACGAGGTCGCAGGCAGGACGATATCTGCATAGCGGGCTGTCTCCGTCAAAAACAAGTCGTGGACGACTGTAAATAAGTCTTCTCTGGCTAACCCTTCTCTTACTTTGTTTCCTTCAGGCGCAACAAGGGCAGGATTGCTCGTATAAACAAACAGGGAGCGAATAGGTGGTTCTGCTTCAAGCAGCGCTTTTCCGAGTTCATTCATATTGATTAATCTGGTCTGCTTGTTTTTGAGGAGGTCGGGACGCTGTACAGCTTGCTTGTTATGCTCCAAGAAGCCTTTATTCCCTTTGATTGCCCCTCCTCCTTTCACCAGCCATTGACCTGTTAGCGCCGGCAGACAGGCGATTGTACGGACACACATGCCGCCGTTGTCATGATGCTGAATGCCATTTCCGATCCGGATAAAAGAAGGCGACGTCTCGCCATACATCCTTGCCAAGCGATAGATGCTTTCGACCGGTACACCAGTAATTACAGATACAGTAGCAGGGTCATACTGTGCGACATGCTCGCGAAGCAGCTCGTGACCGACTGTGTACTGCTGCAAAAATGCTTCGTCTACCAAATTTTCTGCGAATAAAATATGCATCAATCCGAGAGCAAGTGCACTATCCGTACCAGGGAGAATCGGGATAAACCAATCTGCCCAGCGACCTGTCTGATTTTTATGCACGTCAATCACGATGATTTTGGCGCCGTTTTTCCGGGCTTGCTCTGCCAGTACCACCTGATGCATATTTGTACTGACGGTGTTGATTCCCCACATGATGAAGAGCTTGGAGTGGATCGTGTCTTCTGGATCGGTACCAAACGCACCGCCCATCGTATAATTGTATCCTACTCCACCTGCACTATTGCAGATCGTCCGCTCCAACTGGCTGGCACCCATGCGATAAAAGAAGCGGCGATCCATGCCCTCCACGTTAATTCTGCCCATATTCCCGTAAAAGCTGTAGGGTAATATACTGGTCGGTCCATCTGTTTCAATCAGCTCACGCCAGCGTGTCGTGATCGTTTCGATAGCTTCCTCCCAGCTAATTCTGGCAAACTGACCGCTGCCTTTGGGTCCAACTCGTTTTAACGGATAAGAGAGGCGCTTTTCATCATAAATACGCGCTGTCATGTTTCTGACCTTATTGCAAATATTTCCTTTGGTTACCGGATGATTTGGATCTCCCTCGATTTTTACAATTTTGCCGTCCTGCTTATGCAGGAGCAGGCCGCACTGATCAGGACAATCGAGCGAACAAACGCCAGGAAATACGCCATCCTTTTGAGTGGTAAAATTCACGACAAGTCCCTCTTTCGCTAGTAGGTTCTTCATGCTTTTTACTATTTCCGTGTATACAAATCAAAAAACAGAGAATTCCCTCTTTCTTCTTACATTTTATCATGAATGTTACGACATTTCTCTTACTTCCGTCTTAATTTCCAATGTATGACAAAGAGGCGCCACTCTCAACTATTCGTTGCAGAATGATCGCCTCTTCTATTGGTGAATTTTACTTATCGTTTCAGGACAACGATGACGTACACCTGACCAGCATCGTTTACCCACAAATCCACTTTATCCGTCGATTTGATATTGTCCAGACTCATGTTAGAGCCATCGTAATATTTTGCTTTCGCATCCTTTGTAAGCTTGAGGCTTGTAGAGTCATCCGCGTAGTATACATACTTGTCGCCATTCACTCTGGATTCGATACCGATGAATTTTTCCGCCTCTTTTGTTTTCTTCCCTTCGACAGAAGCAGCGATGACCTCTCCGTCACGATCCAGGGTCAGTGTCACGTATTCAAACTGATCGACGTCTTCTACTGCATCCTCATTGCTCACCTTGTACGTCTTGCCATCGACTTCTACTTTTGCCGAAATGACGCTGCCGTTTTCATGACGAACCTCTACTGAATCGACCAAGCCGCTGATTTTTTTCGCTGCGCCAGATACCGCCTTCACTTTTCCTGCGTTATTTAATACGAGCGTGTACTCTTTATCATTCGTTGCCGCATCGCTGTCAATCGAGACGCCTGATGCCAGTTCGTACACGTTACCGTTCACTGTAATTTTATTGCCTGATTTCTTTGTAACATAACCTTTTACCGTTTGCTTCTCAAGCGTCAGCTCCACAATATCATTGGTACCGACGTTGTATTTCCAGGTGACGATACGATAGTCATTGAGCTGATCTTGTTTAATCGAAGTAGGAGAAACACTGCTTCCATCAATCGTCAGCTTGGCAGTAGTCAGCAGATCGTAGGTTTTGCCGTCGACTTTAATGGTTGCAAGCTTGGCAGGATTGCCCGCTTGATAGCCAGTTGTGCCAGAAATCTGCTTGTTGCTCACTGCCCCTACACCTTGCTCAACCTTAATCAGGTTGCCGTCTTCATCAAATGTCAGAATCGCTACCTTGTTGTTCGACAACTCATCCAGTTCGTCTACTCTTTTTTCATCGACGTACAGCTTGGTATCGCGCAATACATCATAGTCGACCTTGTCGATCGTAATCAGATTCTCATCGGTATCCACAGTAATCGTGCCTGTCGCAGAGAGCTTTGTATACACGATGTTTGTTACTTTTCCATCTACGTTCAAGGTCAGCTCTACGAGGTCGCCTTTTTCCAAATCACTGTAGTCAGACGCTGTCTCTTTGGCCTTTGGATGTGCTTTTCCTTTTACTGTAGCTTTGGAATCCAGTACATACGTGGTTCCATCTAGCTTGATTTCTTTTTTCGCATTGGAGCCGGTAACGGTCGAAACTTTCTCTACAATTCCCGACGTTGTATTTTTGTTGAAGCTAATCGATTCAATTTTTCCATTCTTCCCAACTACAGCAACAAACTTTTGGCCAATTTGGGAGCGCGACACGCTTACTCCGTCTTCTACTTCGAGGATGACCTCTTTATTGCCTACGATTGCCTTAAATTTGTTTTCATCCCCAACGGCAGTTGTGAAGTTCAGCCCTGTCTTCACGATTCCCTCGATGATTTCATCTTCCGTAGTCGCCACGGTCAGAAAATTCGCCTTGCCATTTTTAACGATGTACTCCACACGAGCTCCTACTACAATCGTGCCGTATACTTGGGCAGAGTCCGAGATTGTCACGTCGTCTTTTTCTCCGATCAATCTGAACTTCTTGTTTGTTTTATCGTAGGAAGCGATTGTTCCTTTGATGACCGGGAGCTTTTGAATGGTCCCTTTGGAGTTCCCGTTCCTGTCATAATACGCGCCATTGGCGTACACTGGAGTTTCCATAAAGCGATCTGTATATTTTGCAACCACATCTCGTTTTGCTGCCGTTATTGGAGACTCTTCGTTACCATAAATCCCTACTTTGTCCGCTTCCAGCAAATAAGGGAAGTACCATTCGCCAGCTGTCGACGTATTTACATTGATCTTCAGTCCCTGGACGAGAACAGTCAGAGCCTCTGAAACTTTTACATTGTTTTCTGGCTTGAAGGTCCCGTCTGGATAGCCTTTGATGATGCCTTGGGAAACGGCCAGGTTTATGTAGCCAGTCGCCCAGTGATTGGATGGCAAGTCTTTAAAAGCCGTCTTGCCTTGCATGACTTTTGCCTGTTCGTCTGTGTAGCCCATGGCCAATACTGCAATTTTGGCAAATTCCGCCCGTGTCACTTCTCTATCCGGTCTGAAGGTTCCGTCCGTGTACCCTTTTAGAACACCTGCATAATTCAATTTCAGAATAGCGTCCTTATTCGCATTTTTAGCAATATCGGATAGTGGTAGCGACGTCGCAGCCATTCCTGTATTGGGTATGACCAAAAGTCCAGCCAATATCGCACCTGTTAGTATTTTTTTCAAATCCTTGGCAGATCGTGCCCTAAAGTTCTGCAAAAGAATCCCTCCACCATGTTTTTATTTACATCTGCTGACGCCCGTCAATCTATGCTCCTTTTGATCAAATGTCAGAAGTGCAAGTCGTAGAACTACTTTTTTTGCCGAGCGCTCTATTTGACGTGAACATGCTTAAGAATGTTGCACCCATTTTCTATGGGAAGTTTTTCCGTGAAAATGTAAACGCAAAAAAACCGCCTGAAGATCAGACGGTTTTACTTTCGTTCCAGCAGGAAATGCTATAAGCCAGGTTCTGTCTCTCCCGTGCTTCAAGCGGGATATACTCCCTCGCACCAAGAGCGGTAGCCATCTATCTATGGCATCCAAGGATACCATCCGTCCCTCTGTTTGATTCCTTTGGGACGGTTCCCCTACCTAATTTGGGTTTCTCGCTCGCAGGGTTTACCGCGTTCCATCTTTTCTGTCGCCAGAAAAGCTACGTTTCTGTGGCACTTTCAGCGTACTCGGGCCTCAGAGAGAGCCCTTTCCACGCCGTCAGCTAGACAAATCTAGCTGCCCTGGCTTGCACCAGGTACGAACACTCCAAGCATCTCAGCCTGGGCGAGCCTGGACTTTCCTCTACCGTCAATCGTCGAAACGATCACGGCAGCGACTACCCACATTTCCTGCGTATCGGGATCAGTAATACATACTCTATCACATGGGTGTACGTCGGTCAACACGTGGACATTGGGAAAACAGCCATATTCTAACAAACTGTTTCCATCCGATTCGTTCATTTGCCGAACCTGTAGTACAATAAAGAGGTTACAAGGAGGGTTGACCGTGATAACTATTACACCGCATGCAGCCGCACGACTGGCTCTGATGATTGCGGAGGAACCCGATGCAGACACGCTTGGGATCCAGCTTGTCCCCACAACTACGGGGTGTGGAAGTTACACCTACAGTATTGCGATCACAGAAAAACAGCCTGGAGATCTGGTCCAGGAAATGCATGGCATTCGCATTTTTTATCAAGAAGTGGATGTGGAAAAAGTAACGGGAACCGTAATTGAATGTGACATGAAATCAGGCCGTTTTTCAATCCTACACCCAAGTCCACTACAAACGGATTGCCCGCATACCATTAACTAGGAGGATTTTTTATGCTTCTGCTTACGTTTGAAAATCATAAACCACGCATTCATCCATCTGTTTTTCTTGCCAAAGGCTCTGTCGTATCAGGAGACGTAGAAATTGGCGAGGATTCTTCTATTTGGTACAACACGGTGATCCGTGGAGATATTGCGCCTACAGTTATCGGCAAACGGGTTAGTGTACAAGACAACAGCACCCTGCACCAAAGTCCAAACAATCCACTTATCCTCGAAGACGAGGTTACGGTTGGTCATAATGCGATTTTACATAGCTGCATCGTACGTCGAGGCGCATTGATCGGTATGGGCGCCATCATCATGGACAGAGCAGAGATTGGCGAGGACGCCATGGTTGCCGCTGGGGCGCTGGTCCCGCCTGGTATGAAGGTGCCACCACGCTCTCTCGTCGTAGGTAACCCGGCAAAGGTAAAACGCGAGCTGACCGAAGCCGATTTTAAAGAGCTGGTTCGGATTCGCCAATCCTACGTGGATAAAGGAAAAATGTATCGCGTGCTGGAGGAAAGTCCGCTGGAGCGAGTATAGCCTTATTTCTCGAAAAAAAGATAAGACTAAAACGCGCAATAGGTTTTAGTTCTTATCTTTTTTGTTTGGAAACATAATCGATCAAATCGACAGACAGAGGATGAGCTGCTCACCAATAGGTCCCATTCTGCGCTTGCCTGTATCTGAAAATCCCGCCTGCAAATACAGTTTTTGGGCGGGGATATTTTTATGATTCACAGCCAGCACGATTTCATTACAGGTCGGAAATTCGACCTTCACAAATTCACGTAGCATAAGCATGCCCCGTTTTGCATAGCCCTTGCCTTGTTCGGCGTGATTGATTGAAAACGAGGTGAACAGCATCGCTTGTCGATTATCCGAATACTCTTTTACCCGGTCGGTTGCATGCAACAAAAAGAATCCTACAGGCTTAGTATCGCTCTCAATTACAATCCGATGCTGCCCTACTGTAACTTCCGTTATCCTTTGGGGAAGGGATGTAAACTGCTCCTGCTCCTCGGGTAGCTCAAACATTTGTAGTGCAGCCTCATGATGATGTGCAAAATGCATTAATGTTACGTTAGAAGCATGATCCATCGGCTAAATGACTCCTCTTTTTTGTACATCATAACACAAGAACATACATTCGTCATTTTGTATTATTCCGAGCAGCTGTTCCTCTTAAGTGAGGCTCGATTTGTTCAGCTTTCTGCCTGTTTTTCAAAATACACAGCCGGATCGTTAATATCGTTTTCGATAAAAACGCTCGCCCAGTCGCGAAACATGCTCACATACATATCGTCATCCAATAAGCCGTTTTCTTTCAGACTTGCTATATGTGAGAGCTCAGCTAAGCTTCCTTCTTTTTGCACGGTATTTTTTCCTACATCAATTCGTACCGTCATCACGACCCTTTCCTCGTACAGCACCCTCGCTGTCACGAGTTTTTGCACTAAATCTACGTGTGGATAATCCGTTTTAATTCCAGTTGGCCGAAACTCGGTATAACCTCTCACATGTACACCCCATTATTAGAAAATCTGACAACGCCACAGCCCCTACACTTTCCTCGCTGCAAAAAAACCGCTATAGCAGCGGCTTTTCAGTAGCTTATTTGGAAATTTGCAAGAAATGCTCGAGTGAAGCTTCCCTGTTTTGTTGGTGTTTGTCCAATGAACCGTAATAATCCCACCGAAGAGTAGACGCAATACGCGCCAGCTTTTCTGTCGACTCGATAATTTCCTGTTTTCCTCTGACGTGTATTTCCTGCGAATCCATTTCATAGAGGGGATCTACAGCAGTCGCCATATAACCCAAGCGATTCGCTTCCGCAGTAAACGATGAAGCACCTGCTCCCACGTCGAGGATCGGACCTCGTCCCAAAAGCTCAGTGGTCAGCGCAAACATGTCCATGTACTCTTGGTATGATCGGCATGTCATCGCTACTCCTACCTGCTCATAAACACCTTGATTTTTTTCCAGACTCATCTACTCTCAGCTCTCCTCTACTCATTCTTTTCTTTTGCTCTCAGCTCGGCTCTTTTGTTTCTTTTCGCTTTAGTAAGCTAGCGAAACAATCTAAATTTTACCAAAGGGGCTGCTATCCTTCAAGCTCCTCAGTATGGTCGAGCATGGAAAAAAGAAAAAACGGCGTACATAAAACAACGCCGTCTTCCCTTGAAATGTTTTAAGCTGCCTGCTTTCGATCCACTTCGCGTATATGCTCAAACAAGATGTATGAGCGAATCGCAGTCTCCAGATGGATGCGATCTGGCTCTTTGGTTGTAAAGTATTTTTGAAAGAAACCGGAGAGCCTGTAAATAAAACCAAAGTATTTACGCAACACTCGGTCTCCAAACATTCCTGCTAACAGTCCGATGACTCCGCAAGCAATACTGTATTCCAGAGGCAAAAAGAAAGCCGAAAAGACAAAACCAGTGAAAAACCAGACCACCAAATTCGTTGAGCACCCATCATTTACGATATCTGCACGGGCAATTTCATTTAGTGCTGTGAGGGACTTTTTCCCATGATAGCTAAATACCTTGTGCTCTGCTCCGTGAAATTTTTTCATCATGCGCGGAAAAACAAAGTGAAAGCCACCGATATAAACGGCCACCCACAGTGGACTTACGATTTCCCAAGCCGGATTTATGAATGTCGCTACGACATAACCGGCAAGCATCAAGTGAAAGAGCTGGTAATACCACGGAAAGGAAAAAAAGATACGGTACCACAGCTTGCCAATCGTCCGAATCGTGATTTTTTCCGCCCACAAATGGATGACGCCATCTCTCACTTCGGCACAAGCCAGCACATTGCGATCATGAAACAGCACCCCGCGTCCAAAAGACATTCCCATAATCATCTCGTTAGCTATTCTCCTTCCGCTCTAATGTCGTTATAATAGGTTGAATGTACGCAGTATGAAGGAGGTTTCACAATTGATCCGCATGGTTCCAACTACACCACTAACACCTGGGCACGATCCATGGGAGCCGTTGTTAGGTGCGACACCGCCCGCCTATAAGCTGACCAGCGTCGAATTTACCGTCACAAATCTATGTAACCTCCGCTGTGAGCATTGTGCGGTTGGTGATACATTGCGATATAAGGACGATCCCGCTCTGCCAGTTGATCTGATTCTTCGTCGATTGGATGAAGCAAAAGATCTGCTTACTCTCAGTATAACAGGCGGAGAACCGATGTACAGCGAGCGGACTGTGAAAGAAGTGATTCTTCCGATCCTTCGCTATGCGACAGGCCGCGGTCTGCGTACGCAGATCAATTCCAACATGTCGATGCCGTTTTCGCGCTATGAGCTGATTCTGCCTTACATAGATGTCATGCACATTTCATGGAACTGGTCTACACCCGAAGAATTCCATGATATTGTTTACGCAAAAGCAAGACAGTCGGTTTCATCCAAACAGGCAGAAACTCTTTTTCACGGCATGATTGAAAATGCAAGGAAGCTTTCGGAGGCAGGCGTTTTTGTTTCTGCGGAGACAATGTTGAATCATCGAACATGGCCCAAGCTTGAGATTCTTCATCGACAAATTCAGGAAATGGGCAGCAAAAGACATGAGGTGCATCCGATGTACGCCAGTGATTTTGCACGTGATCTGGATGTTTTGTCGCTTGAAGAGCTTCGCCTGGCTGTTCATCGGATGCTTGATGTTCGCAACGAGGAGCTCTGGATGCTGTTTGGCACGTTGCCGTTTTTTGCTTGCAGTCCAGTGGAGGCGGACCGCGAACTGATCCACCGCCTGCGTGAAGCCAAAAATGTCACGACCCGTAACGATCCTGATGGACGCAACAGACTCAACATCAACATTTTTACCGGCGATGTAATTGTAACTGACTTTGGTGATGTCGAGCCGCTGGGCAACATTCAGACAGAACCTTTGCAAGAGATGTTTGCAAAATGGCAAAAGCACACACTCAACCAAAAAATCAATTGCTTCTGTCCTGCTGCTTCATGTGCAGGACCGAATTTGCTCGTAGCCAATACGTACTATCCCCAGATTGATTTTACAAAGCGCAAAGCTTTGGTCTAATTGGGCACACTATGGGCAGAGGTGAATACTACATGAGTAGACGCAGACGTCCTCTTGTCCCCCATGCTCGAGGTGGACTTGATTCCCTGAAAGCCCGAGTAGCCAACGTAGATAACCCAGACCAGGCAAAATATGAAATTGCCCAGGAGTTGGATATCCCGCTGCAGCATGGCTATAACGGCCAACTCCCTTCTCAAGCAGCTGGCCGCATCGGTGGTCGACTGGGCGGAGACATGGTCAAGGAATTGGTTCGTATGGGTATGCAAGCGATGAAGCAACAAGGAAGCAAATCATGACAAGAAAGCATCACTGGGAAAAAAGAAGGAACCGTCTCCATGAAACTGGAAGCGGTTCTTTTGCATTCTCCTGCTTTGGTTCCGCTGAAATTAGCGGAGTCGATCGAGCTTCTTCGCACTTGACTTACGGGGGCCAAGCATCGTCCGACTAATATTGTTCACTTTATGGAACGAATCGAATACTTGGTCGATCACTTCTACAAGTTCCCTGATCTGCACCACTTTTCCATAGACGCCCATGAAATGGTGTCGCACGTTTTTTCCGTTTATCCCAAACATGGCCGCACCTCCTTCTGATCTCTACTACCACCATATGCACAAAGGGTGAAAGTGGAAATCGAGAATACAGGGAAAATCACTTCAGCTGCGCCTATTGACGCGGCTGCGTAGTTCCTGGCGGACGTGGACGTGGTGGTTGCGTTGGCGGTGGCGGAGCTGGACGCTCCAGACGAGTGACACGAGTCTCTAAACGGGTAACCCGATTCTCCAAGCGATCAACACGGTCACTCAGTCTCGTATAGTCATCACGAAGTGCATCCACACGTCTTTCCAAACGGTCAAGCCTGCGATCTACGGTATCAGTCGGTGCTGGTGTCGTTGCAACGGGAATGTACAGGTTTTGACCAACGTAAATGTAATACGGGTATGCAATATTATTTACACGGATCAACTCCTGAACTGGGACGCCAAAACGAGAAGCGATGCTGTTCAGTGTATCTCCCGAACGGACTACATAGTTCACGTATGACCACTCCTCCATGGTTTTATATACGTTATTAACCTATGCCCGCCTGGACCTAGTGGAAATAAACCAATACCCATTTTTCGAAGAATAGTCAAATACCCAGTATATTCGCCGTTGCAGGCGCTGTCATACAAAGGCTCGGCTTTTGATCATAAACTTAGAGTTACTCAGAAATAGTTCATGCTCATTGCCTCTCGTATTTCCTGCATGGTTTCCTTTGCTGCAAGTCGCGCTTTTTCTGTACCAGATATCAGAATTTCATCGACCCTTTTCGGATTATTTTGGTACACAATTCTGCGCTCCCTCATTGGATCTAGTAAATCGTTGATCGATTGCGTAATTTTTTGCTTGCATTCAGCACATCCGATTTGGCCCTTCTTGCAGCTTTCATAAATCTCAGCTGAGCCTTCTTCCCGAAAAGCTTGGTGATAGGCGTAGACGGGACAAACGTCAGGATTGCCGATATCCGTTTTGTGGATCCTGGCAGGGTCCGTCTTGGCTTTTTTTAGCTTCTCACGTACCTCTTCCGCGGTGGAATCCAACTGAATGGCATTTCCAAGGCTCTTGCTCATTTTATTGTTTCCGTCGAGTCCCACAAGTCGCGGAACCTCTCCAACTAGTGCTCTTGGTTCTACCAATACAGGCTTATACAGCTGGTTAAAGCGCCGCACGATTTTTCTGGTTTGTTCAATGTGAGGTACCTGGTCCTCTCCGACCGGGACCAGCGTTGCCTTGCAAAACGTAATATCTGCTGCTTGATTTACCGGATAGCCCAGGAATCCATAGTACATATCCTGAAATCCGCGTTCCACAGCCTCCGCTTTAATCGTAGGATTGTGGCGAAGGGAATTGACTGTGACAAACATGGAAAAGTACGTTGTTAACTCCGCAATCTCTGGAATCAACGACTGGATAAATATGGTTGCCCTATTCGGGTTCATTCCTACGGCTAAATAGTCCAACGCTACATTGCGCAGGTTCTCCTTGATTAACTCCGGGTTTTCAAAGTGGGTAGTCAGCGCTTGAACATCTGCCAGGAGCAAGTATGTTTCATATTGATGTTGCAGCTCCACTCGGTTCTTTAAGCTTCCCACGTAATGTCCAAGGTGAAGTTTTCCCGTAATCCGATCTCCTGTTAAAATACGCTCTTTCATTTCTGATCCTCCTTAAATTTTGGCTTATTTCGCGTACATTTGAGAACCACCAACCGTCATCCATGGACATCCCCCCTTTCCAAGAATACAAAAAACCTCGCCCAGCAAAGGACGAGGTTATCGTGGTACCACCTTTTTAATCGCAACAAGCGATTCACTCTAAAGTACGGCAAAAATATTCGATCCTTGCGATACTCCTCTCTTGGTAACGGCGAGAGAATCCCGGCAACGCCTACTTGTTGTTCAGCGAAGCGACTCAGAAGCCCATTCGGTATCAGGTGAGGATCGGTTCGCAGCAACCACCGACTCTCTGGACCTCATGATCTGATACGTACTTACTCTTCTTCAACATCGTTAATCCGTTCCTATATGATTTCTATAATAGTAAACGGAAGCGATCAAGAAATCAACTGAAACACTGCGAAAAAAACCTCCAGCTGCACTATTCGTGCGCCAGAGGCTTTCCACAATCCTCTTATTTGAATACTGGTTCTGCAAATTGAGCCAATTTCTCGAGGGAGGATTTCTCTACATCAGCATGCAAGCTGTTTCCGTGAGAATCCATCGTTACAATCGCAGCAAAGCCTTTTACGCGAAGATGCCACATTGCTTCCGGAATACCGAATTCCATGAAGTCGACACCTTCTACTTTTTCCAAGCATTCCGCATAATATTGAGCGGCTCCACCGATCGCATTGAGGTAAACAGCTCCATGCTCACCCAGTGCTTTCAGCGTTTTCGCACCCATGCCGCCTTTACCGATCACAGCGCGGATACCGAACTTCTTGATAATATCGCCTTGGTATGGCTCCTCGCGAATAGAGGTAGTTGGACCTGCGGCTTTTACATGCCACTCGCCAGCTTCGTCCTTGAGCATAACCGGACCGCAGTGATAAATAATTCCGCCATTCAGATCTACCGGGCAATCGTTTTCCATCAGGTAGCTGTGCAGGGCATCACGTCCTGTATGCATTTCACCGTTGATGATGACCACGTCGCCTACCTTCAGGCTGCGGATTTGCTCTTCGGAAATCGGTGCTTGCAGAACAACTTCACGACGCGTTTCACCAGCTTCAGCAGCTGCTGCTGGAGTGAGGTCCATCTCCACTACTTCGTCTTTATACAGGTAGCGTTTGATCTCACCTGTCTCTGGGTTAAGTCGTACGCCTTGACGACGGAATGCCCAGCAGTTGTACGCGACAGATACGAAGAAGCTTGCTGGCAGGCGGTTTTCAACACCGATCTTACAGCCGAGCAGCGTAGCGTTACCGCCAAAGCCCATGGTTCCGATACCCAATTGGTTCGCAGTTTCCATGATGTAGTCTTCCAGCTTGGCTAAATCAGCGTGTGGATTTACATCGTCCACACGGCGGAACAATTGATGTTTCGCGAGTGCATATCCAGATGTACGGTCTCCACCGATCCCAACACCGATGAAGCCGGCACTACAGCCTTGACCTTGTGCTTGGTAAACCGCATGCAGGATGCATTTGCGAACGCCATCCAGATTGCGTCCCACTTTGCCGAGGCCTTCGAGCTCACAGGGCAGAGAATATTGAATGTTCTTGTTCTCACAGCCGCCGCCCTTGAGGATCAGCTTGATTTCAATATCGTCCTCTTCCCATTGTTCAAAATGGATCACAGGAGTACCAGGACCGAGGTTGTCCCCGCTGTTTGCTCCTGTTAAGGAATCAACAGAGTTAGAACGCAGCTTGCCTGTTTTTGTCGCTTCTACAATTGCTTCTTTAATTGCCTTTTTAATGATAATTTGGTTAACTCCCACTGGAGTTTTTACCTCGAATGTCGGCATGCCTGTGTCCTGACAGATTGGGGAAACATTCTCTTCTGCCATGACCACGTTTTGCGCGATTGTGGACAAAGAGATCGCTGCGCGTGTGCCCAAATCTTCATTCACTTTTGCAGCATTGACGGCACGACGTACGTCTGGTGGCAGATTTGTGGAGGTATCCGTAATCAGTTCCAGGATGCTTTGCTTCAAGTTTTCCATCTATGACGCCCCTTTTGACGAAGTGGTGTGATTGGTATCCTAAACCGCCTACTATTATAGCACATGCTGTCCTACCTGTCCGTAGATTGCAGTCCAAAGCTATCTAAGTGAAACACTTCAGAGCGTGACGCCGTCTTATTCTTAGTAAGCTTTCAAGCCAGAAAAAAAAACGAAGGAGGATCACTATGAAAAAAAGGCGTGCTAGCCTTTTAACAGCTGCACTCTTCCTAGCGATTACGCCGTTTCTTTTTGCGAATGGCGCTATGCAGGAAACAACAGCACTCGCAGCAGAAAAGGACGGACTTCCTGTAGTTGGTTCTTACGATCAGTTGAAAAAACTGCTGAAAACAAGCGAAACGAGCATCATGTACAAGTACGGTGTTCCTGCTTTGCAAAGCGTCGTCCCTCCGCAAAATGCTTCTCTAGAAATGGCGGCGGCAGCATCGGATTCTTCCTCCGACTATTCAACGACGAACACGCAGGTACAGGGGGTTGACGAAGCCGACATCGTCAAATCTGACGGCACTTATCTTTATCAAGCAACGAATGCCGAGGTGCGAATTATCAAGGCTTTTCCGGCTGATCAGCTAAAAGTCGAATCACGAATCACGTATGAGAACGGGTTGTTCCAGCCGCTTGAGATGTACGTCGATGAAAAAAGACTGGTCGTGATCGGGCAAGCAACTGAGGTCTCATCGGCACCCTCTCCTGCATCGAGCGAACCTTCCATTCAAGCATACAAAATCGGTATCCCCTGGTATCCAGAAAAACAAACGGTCAAAGCGCTTGTATATGATCTCTCGGACAAAAAGCATCCACAGCTCACTCGTCAGGTCGAGGTAGAAGGTCAATACCTGTCTTCCCGCAAAATTGGCGCAAGCCTGTACATGACCGCAAACAGTTATGTAAACACATACAGAATTCTTCAGGAGCAGAGGGAAATACCAGGTCCAATCTATCGTGACAGCGTCCAAGGCGATGGCTATAAAACCATTCCCTACAGTGATATACGGTACTTTCCTGAAAGAATTCAGCCTGACTACTTGATGGTCGCAGGGGTCAACCTCGATGATCCCAAACAAAAAATGTCCATGAATACGTACCTGGGCGCTGGTGAAAACATTTATGCCTCAAAGGAAAATTTGTATGTCGCTGTGACCGAGTATAAAGCTGCTCCGTTGCCTACCCAGTCAAAAGAATCCTTTGCACCGGAAATTATGGTTGCGCCCGCAAACGAAATCAGCACCAATGTGTATCGTTTTGCCATGGATCATGGGACTCTCACCTACTCAGGAAAAGGAGCTGTCCCAGGCCGAATACTCAATCAATTTTCGCTGGATGAGCATGGCGGGTATTTGCGGGTCGCCACCACGAACGGTGAGATGTGGCGTACGGATGAGTATACATCCAAAAACAATTTGTATGTGCTCGACGACAAGCTCTCGATTTACGGCAAGCTGGAAGGAATCGCGCCAGGAGAGCGCATTTACTCTGTTCGATTTATGGGTGATCGCGCCTACATGGTGACCTTCAAAAACGTTGATCCGCTGTTTGTATTGGACCTGACCAAACCGAAAACGCCAACGATTCTGGGTGCACTCAAAATACCAGGCTACAGTGACTACCTCCATCCCTATGACGAAAACCATATTATCGGTTTTGGCAAGGAAGCAGAATCAGATAAAGACATGGCGTATTACCAAGGAATGAAGGTCGCTCTCTTTGATGTATCAGATGTCTCTCATCCAAAAGAAAAATTCAAAACCGTAATTGGCGATCGAGGAACGAATTCCGAGCTGTTGTACAATCACAAAGCTCTCCTCTTCTCAAAAGAAAAGGACCTCTTGGCGTTTCCTGTGACGGTATACGAATGGACGCAAGAGCAAAAGGCTGTAGGTAACATTCGTGATTATGGCCAATTCAGTTTCCAGGGAGCATATGTGTATCACCTAACTTTACAAAAAGGCTTTACCCTCGCAAATCGGATTACCCATCTCGACGAGCAAGACATGAAAAAGGCTGGAGATGGCTGGTACGAGAGCGAAAAAAATATCAATCGAATCCTTACTATTGATGACACGATCTACACCGTTTCGAACAGTTATGTCAAAGCACATCAGCTTTCTACGAAGCGGCAAGTAGGAACTCTACCACTGACGAAATAGCGGCAATGCTCTGTCATGCGGACTGGTTCTGTGCTAAGATGAGTAAGTGAACGTAGCGTTAGATAGAAAGGGTGTCCCTACGTGGATTATCTTAGTCTCAATTTGACATCAACACTTGCAGGGTTAGCAGCTGTGATTTTGGTTATGTTCCTTCGGCTCCACTGGCCCTTTCGCTTCCAATATATGGCCAATCTGTTTAAACGCCGATTGAACGTTCGGCTTCGCTTTCTGGATGCTTCTTATCGCAAGAACCGTTCGCGCTCAGTAGCCATGCTGGATAAATCTACTCACGAAATCATGAGTGGCAATTATGAACTGGCAGAAAAGTTTATTGTACAGGGAATAAACGTTTGCAAAGAGCAGCCCTCTTTGTTTAATCAAGCCATGATTCACTATTTGTTCTATAATCTGGCGGTTGTCTACTATTCTTCTGGACGCTATAGTGAGGCTTTAGAAGTGGCATTCCGCATTTATCAGCGCGATCAGGGCATGACAGATTCACTCGCGCTGATTGCTTGCTCGCATGCTCGTTTGGGTGAGGTCGAAAGCGCTCTGGAAGCGTATAAGCTTATTTCTCGCAAACGATCCGCTCGTGATTGGAAGCTTTTTTGCCTAGCCGAGATTGAGGCAGCCAAAGGAAACTATGAGCATGCCCTCACCTACCTGCGTCAATTAATGGGAAAATCGTCGGCCAGCTTTTTGCATCTCAATCGTTCCGAGCTGGAAAAACGTTTGGAGGAATGGCAAAAAGCCGATACGGAGGCAGGCTGAGATCACCCTCCGCTATGTTTCACACGACCGCACATGCGTTTTTCGTGTGCGGTTTTTTATTGGGGAGTAATTGTGTAAATCTTGTATAGACAAGCTTTCATTTTTCCCCCGTATTTCTGTCTTACAATAGAAGGCATACATGCATGAAAGAGAGGATTTTTCTAATGAAAAAATTTGATGTAACCATTCTGACAGCATCCGTACTCGTCCTCGGACTCGTAGTATTAGGCGTATCTCAGGCGAAAGAACCCGCTGGTGAAGCCACAGGTACTGTTGTAGCAACGATTGACGGCAAAAACATTACACAGACCCAGCTCTATGACGAAATGAAGCCTACTGTCGGGAAAGAAGCGATGGCTAGCATCATTGCTACTGAGCTAATTAATCTGGAAGGAAAGGCTCAAGGAATTACAATCTCCGATGAGGAGCTCAACAAAGTCATCGGTCCGGTTAAAGAAAAATTAAAAACTCCAGAAAAATTCCAAGAATATTTGAAGGAAAAGGGAATGGATGAGAAAGCTTTCCTGGAGCGGACAAGACTCCTGTTGTTGCGCGACAAGCTGATCGAAAAAGCTTACCCGACTACGGAGAAAGACATTACGGACTACTATGAGAAATACAAAGATAAGCTCAATGGCACCTTGGAGCAAGTTCGTCCCGAGGTCGCGGAAAAAGCAAAAGAGAAAAACAGACGCAAAAATACGCCTGAGTGGATGGACAATATGAGCAAAAAGTACAAGGTAAAAGTACTGGACCCAGCTCTGGACTCTGTCGAAGAAGCGAAAAACTAACTCAACGAAAAAAGACTTCTGTTCCACCGTCACTGGTGTCAGAAGTCTTTTTTGCATACTTATGGTTTGACAAGTGAAATCAATTCTTGAATAAAAGGGACGATCTCCCCTTGGAAAATTAAGCCATGACCGGTAGCTAAGCATTCAATTGGCCAATCAAGCAAAGTCTCCAATCCAGCCCCGTAGGCAAGCGCTCGTTCAGGCTCCTTCTGTGCGAAAGCTTTGACGTATTCTTTATACGCCGTCCTGCATTCATCCTCGGTTCCGCTGATTTGTCCCAGCTCTGCTTTTGACTCTCCAAAAATAAGATGATCACCGACAAAACAGACTTTGCTTTGCGGATCAAAAAAAGCGACGGAGCCTTCTGTATGAAATGGCAGCTGTCTAAATCGGAGGACTGGCAGGTCACCACCAGCCCCCGTAAACGTATGACCGAACAGCGTTTGTGAAAAATCGTCCAGCTCATAATAATCCTCTAAGTGAATCCAATTATTGCGAGAAGGAAACAAGTCAGCATTCCCTATATGATCCGCGTGTCGATGCGTAAAGTAAACGTACTCAATTTGCTCAGCTTTGACTCCTATCTCCTCAAGCGCCTGTTGAAAGTATGCACGCTGCTTGCGCAGATGGGAATCAATCACCACAAACGCATCACCCTTTTGGATCACATAGCTGTTGATAAAGCTATTCCACGCTTCTTCATAGGTGATGATCGCCCAGGTGGAGTCCGTGATCGGTGCAATCGCATTGGTCATGCCTCCATCTCTCCTCTCCTCCCAGATACAGTTCCTTACTGCTATTATACACAATCATGCAGGAGCGTGCTGATTCTACTGACACTTACCTCACAGAAGCCTCTTCTCCGAGGCTAATCCACGCACGCCCTTGTGACTTCTGGACGTTTACCGGGACACCAAAAAACCGTGTTAACCGATCAGCAGTCAATACGTCCTGAGAAGGTCCTACTTGATCAACCGCACCTTCCTTGAGCAAAAGCGTATGTGTAAAGCATGGCAAAATTTCTTCGATATGATGGGTTACATACAATAGAGTTGGACCATCAGGCTGAGCCGCAATTTTTTCGGTCATGGCCAGCAATTGCTCACGAGATAACAAGTCCAGACCCGTACATGGTTCATCCAAAATCAACAGCTTTGGTGAAGCCATTAATGCACGAGAGATCAGCACCTTTTGGCGTTCACCTTGGGACAATGCTGAAAAAGGACGATTTTTTAACGCTTCACAGCCGAATGTATGGAGTAATTCCTCTGCCTTCTTCTTATCTTCGTCTGTTGGAACCGAATATAGTCCGATCGTCGCTTCCCGGCCGCTCAAAACAATTCGATAAGCTGTTTCATGATCATGCAGTTGGGCAATTAAGGCTGTACTGACCCACCCAATCGTTTTTCGCACTTCTCGCAAATCTACCGTTCCATACAAATTCCCCAATACATTTACTTCTCCAGATGTAGGCCACGTATAACCACAGATGATTTTTAACAGACTCGTTTTACCCGAACCGTTCAATCCCACGAGACACCAGTGTTCTTTTTCGCGAACCTGCCAGCTGATGTCCTGCAGGATTGTCGTTTCGTCTCTTTGCCAAGTCACATTTTTTACATCTATAATCATGCTTGTTTCCACTCCTAGCTCTCTTTTTTTCCCCGTAATCTTTCTGATTATTAAGAGTATACCTGTCCTTACCCAATCGTTCAATTCTTTTATATGTATAAAAACGCTGCTGCGAAGGTCCGTTCTCAGCTTGTGTGCTATGCTGGATCGATGCGATTGGAAAAAACCTCCATGAGCTTGATGCTGCTCACAGAGGTTCAATAATGCTTGTGGGAATATTAAAATTTCCCTTGAATCTTAAATACGATTTCGGCAAACAGTGTTGCAAACAAGAATGTTCCGGTGAAAACAACCAGCGATACGACAACAATCCTCCAGCTAAGCTCTTTAAACAAGTGAATGTCCTTTCCTAAAGACAGACCTGCGTAAGCAAGAATCGGTGTAGCAAGTGCCAGGAGGTTGATCTTCGCAATCGCTGCGGCGATAAATGCATTTCCTGGGAAGATAGGAGATGTTGCGATCATAGCGAACAACGAGATCCAAACAATCACAGGAGATTTGAATGGCAAAATTTTGGTGAAGCCCATCCCGATCAAGGTGACTACTGCGAGGAGCAGAATACCTGGCAATGATTCTGCCGGTCCTACGCCGTATCCGATCCAGTTTCCGATAAGTGCGATAAGTCCAATGAGTAAAATGGTCAGTACTTGATTCATGCGCTGCGTCTACCTCCTTCTGTAGTGGAAGCATTTTTGCGTCCGATAACAGGCTCAAGCCATTTGTACAAGCGCTGAGTAAGAGGCAACGAAACGAAGATACACACATAAGTTCCGACAATGCTCATCATCAAGTTAGCCGCACCCGAGTAAAAAGCGATGTCTTCTGTTGCTTCCGGGAAAATAACAGCGAGTGATCCTGTTGCTGCTGCCATCATACTTCCTGAACCAACCGCTGCTCCCATCGCCAAGGAAATCGGGTGAAACAGTCCACTACTTCCTAACAGACTCGCTAAGATAGACATATAAATGGCACCAAACAAGGTTCCGCAAATATAAACCCCCAAAGCTCCGCGTGCTTCCGCAGAATTCGCTCCGAATTTATCAACGATAATCGCCAGGTTTGGTTCACGGTCGAGAGAGTACGTAGCTCCGATCGATTCACGCTTCAAGCCGAGCCACAAAGCGACAGGCAAGCCTAGAGCAATCGTACCTACAATGTGACCAACTTCCTGTACGAGCAGCGACACGCCAGAACCAAGCAGCTTTGGCAGCTCAGGTCCGATGTTTGCGCCCAGCTTGGCAATAAAGAGGAGAAAGGAAACTCCCAAAATATTCGCCGCAGCGTTCATTTCTTTCTCTTTCAGAAATTTGAATTTAGGCCAGCTGATCACTCCACCTAAAACAAGCGCATACAACATGGGAAACAACGCGATGACACCGATGCCTATGTTGATTTTCTTTGTTCCGATAAACTCTGTCACTGCCACAAGTGCAAGCACAAGTAAATGGAGCTTGTACACATTAGCTCGTCCCTCAGTCATAATCTTCCCCCAGTTCGGTCTTTTCTATTATTCCATTACTACTTTTTCCGCTGCACGAATGAACAGCTCTACACCGCGGACGAGACAATCCTCATCAAAATCAAAGCGCGGATGGTGATGCGGATAAGTAAAGCCTTTGTCCGGATTCCCTGCGCCCAATTGAATGAAGCAGCCTGGTGCTTTTTTCAGATACTCGGAGAAATCCTCTCCTGGCATAACTGGGTCAATGAAAACAATATCTTCTTCTCCCCAGCGCTCCCGAATCGTATCTTCCATCAGCTTCGTCACTTTTTGATCGTTGACAACGGAAGTGTAGCCAAGTGAATACGTAAATTCATAAGAAGCTCCATGTGCGTCTGTAATGCCTTTGACAATTTTCTCAATCCAGATCGGAATATTCTTGCGGATCTCCTCATCAAAGCAACGCGTAGAGCCTGTGATGGTAAGCGTGTCTGGGATGATATTGTAGGCTGTTCCTGCATTCAGCATGGTGACGGAAATCACGACCTTGTCGAGTGCACTCACATTCCGCGAAACAATTTGCTGCAAATGGCTGATAACGGAAGCACCAATTACGATTGGGTCAACTGTCATTTCCGGTTGGGAGGAATGACCGCCCTTTCCTTGGATCGTAATGTCAAAACGATCCGTAGAGGAGGTCAGCGCCCCGTAGAGAACACCGAACTTGCCAACTGGCAAATAAGACGCCAAGTGAATTCCGATGATCGAGTCCATGCCATCAGCTGCTCCAGATCTCACGATTTCAGCCGCTCCACCAGGTGGCAATTCTTCAGCATGCTGGAAAATAAAACGTACCTCGCCTTTGATTTTATCCTTGTAGCCCGAAAGAATCTTGGCTGTACCGAGCAGCATAGCCGTATGACCATCATGTCCACACGCGTGCATCACACCGGGTTGGCTGGAAGCATAAGGCACTTCGTTTTCCTCATGAATCGGCAGCGCATCAATATCTGCACGTATTCCCAGAACCTTGCCTGGCTCAGAACCAATGAGGCGAGCTACGATACTCGTTTTTGTCGGACGGGAAAGCTCTAAATTACCAAAAGATTCTAACACTTCATATACATACTGAGATGTCTTGTCTTCCTGGAACGATAATTCCGGATGCTGATGAAGATATCTGCGCCAAGCAACCACCTGCTCCGCTACTTCTGCAGCCAGCTTCTCTGCATTCCAACTCATTTTATCCACTCCCTTTATCCAGTCAAACGTACTGCTTTTGATTAGTTAAGTAAAATTAAAAAAAATAGCTTAATGTGAATTTTATCATGGTTTTTTAAAAATAACAAATGTCCATTTCACGCGGACACTTTCCCGGATTTATCCTCCTAGATTGTCTGTTTATAAGTTATTTTAGAATTGTTTGGCGATTATGTCCATTCTAAATAAACATTCAAACCGATAAATTTAATTTATCGAGTGGTTTTTAAATTTTTCACTATGTAAACCCTTACATTTCACAAATTAATAGCAAAAATGCCAAACTTATTACCAAATTGACCCAACCAAAGTTCACCGTCACCAACCATTACGCCTTGATCATTGACAAATGTATTCGTCACGATTTGCTGGAGTAGCGCCTGTCTCACTTTTCCTGTCATGATCAGATCATATTCTGTCAAAAATTGTTTTTCACTGTGGACAAATCTGCTTGCTCCCACTTTGTTTACACGGAGCGGATATTTCACGTGTTTAGCAACCTCGTTCTTGTCTCCCCTTTTTACAGCCTCCAGAATGCAATAATAGCCCCCATTGCCAAAACAATTTGGCTAATGGGAGCTACTGTATTTTGCGAGCTATTACTCTGTAAACTTTGCTTCTTGCCGTTTAATTTCTTCATCGGAAGTGCCAAGTGCTGCCTGGGGTCCCTCGAAATGCTTTTTGTAATACGCCACATCCATAATCAAAAGCACAACGAACATTCCGATCAGGGCATAGCCTGCTGTTTCATTCGGTGGAATCACCATCATGACGCAAATAAATACGATCCAGATGAGGCTTAGTACGTTAATCGGCTTACTCCAGTTTCCCAGGCTCCACGGTCCATAATGCTTTTTCTGGAATAGCCCATTCGCCTCTGCACGTAGCTTCAAATACAGCGGTATGCCGTACGCTACGTAGAGCCCTACGACGCTAACGGCTGTCAAAAAGGCAAGTGTCGTATAGGTTGTGTTCGGGTTTATCGTTTTTATCATGTAATCAAACAAAGCGAGGGCAAAGGAAAGAATAATGACGAGCCAGATCGCTTTTGCCGGGGTCCTGTATTTTCTGGAGATTTCAGCCCAATGACGGCTCCACGGCATCCCTTTGTCACGCGAAAACGCATAGAGCATGCGGGAAAAGGATGTTATGGAAGCCAGACCGCAGAACCACATGGCAAACGTAACAAGCCATAATACAACCGAACCAAACGTTCCGCCCAATGCTTCACTAATAACATAAATGAATGCATTGTCAGCCTCGCTGGCAGCAGCTGCATTTTTAATGGATAGCGTGACAAAGGCGAGCATAATAAAACCAAAAATAAAGGAAAAGGCCACTGAAGTGAAGATTCCCCAGGCTGCGCGAACCCGTGGATTAATCGTTTCTTCAATTGTGTGAGCGGAAGCATCGTACCCGGTAAACGTCCACTGCGCTTGCAAAAGACCAATTAGAAAAGCGATCGCATACGGCTTATCCGAAAAGGTTTGACCGACCTGGAAAAGATAGTCGAGTGGTTGGAGCTCGTGACGTGAGAAAAAAACGAGACTGCCAACCAGAATGACAACAACGCCGATATGATACCACGCGGAAAAATCGTTGAGCCGTGCGACCAGTCTGATGCCAATATGATTGAATGTACCATGGAGCAGCAAGGTGATGCCAAACAGGATCAAGGTTGTCGTCTCTGTTGAGGAATAGCCAAAAGCACTTGCGAGTAGCGGATCGGCGAACAAGGAAAAAGAGTAATCAATCCCTGCAACAATTCCGATTTGTCCGATCAGGTTAATCCAGGCGGTATACCATCCCCATCTTTTACTCCCTAAAATCGCCGCCCAGTGATACAATGCCCCGGCTGTCGGAATTGCTGATGCTAGCTCGGACATGGATGCTGCAATCAAAATGACAAACAACGCTACAATTGTCCAACCGAACCCCATCATGCCCGAGCCGCCATAAAACAGTCCATGTCCGTACAAAGAAACGGCGCCTGTTAAAATGGAAATAATGGAAAACGAAATGGAAAAATTAGAAAATCCACCCATGTCTCGCAAAAGCTCTTGTGCATAGCCAAATTTATTCAGGTCTTTTTTGTCCTCGAATAGCTGGTGCTCTTTTCCCGGCTTCATTCGTTAACCCTCCCCCGATTACGAATTCGATTTAGAGCCGATAAAGCTTTCGTGCTTGCTTTCATCAAATTTGCGAACGTTTTCGTTAGCTCGGTAGCCAATCGCTACAGCAACACCAATGGTAATCAGGATTAGAATTACTCCAAGCCACAGCATACCTTTCCCTCCTTTTTTCCTACATTTTTCACATGACCAGGCGGCTGGATTAGTACATTTTACGTTTTAAAATGGAGGCTATACCAAATGGGTTGGTCTAAAAGACACTTGTGAAGGTTATCCCATGGATGGGAAGTTTTCAGGCAAAGCATCAGAGGAAGCATCGGGAATACTAACATCACGAAGCTGCCTTTAAAGGGAGGGAGTTCCTTGATCCGTTTGGGCTATGCCTGTATCAGCGTAAACACCAAAAACAATCCAAACAAAAAAACGACTGTTGCCCAGCTGAACAAGCTGGAGCCTCAGGCGAGACTGAAAAAATTACGGCAAGTATTGCAGACCAATTTCTTTAATTTGATGGATCTTCTTGCTTACAATGTAGAAAGGCGAATTTTTTTGTATCGGCTTCCCTCGGAATTTGTTCCGCTAGCGACTCATCAGGTGTCTGCCGAATGGGATTGGGCCAAAGAATTTGCGTGGGACTTTCAAAAAGCAGGGGAATTTATTCGCAAAAAAGGAATTCGCATGACAGCCCATCCAGGCCATTTCAATATTCTCAATAGCGATAAACCAGCTGTCGTTGAATCGACGATTGCGGATTTTTCCTATCATGCACGAGTATTTGATTTGCTTGGGCTTGACGACAACTCTGTATTGGTCACACATGTGGGTGGTGTGTTTAACGATAAGCCCTCTTCTCTTGATCGGTTTGCGAGCAATTTTGAGCGTCTGCCAGAGTCGGTAAAAAAACGGCTTGTGCTGGAAAATGACGATACCTCCTTCACGATGCGTGAGGTTTTGGAGCTGGCGGAACAACTTGGTATCCCTATGGTTTTTGATATCCATCACCACATGTGTCATTCAGATGGCGAGGACTGGGTTGAATACTTGCCAAGAATCATTCAAACATGGGGAGACCGCACACCCAAAATGCATCTGTCGTCACCGAAGTCAGAACGAGAATTCCGCGCTCATGCCGATAATATTGATGTGGATCAGTTCATTCAATTCGCCTCCGCTCTCAGTAATTACAACGTAGACATCATCCTGGAATGCAAAAACAAAGATGATGCCCTCCTGACACTGCGCCGCGAATTGAAGAAAAAAGGAATTGGTGTCGAAGCATTCGCGGAACAAACCTGACAAAAAAACGCCAAAGAACGCCAGTATAAGAGCTGGCGTTCTTTGATATGTTTGGAGAACTTTTAGATGGAACAACCGCAATCACAGCTGCAGTCATGTTGTCCCGACGAGGAATGTCTGTACCCGAACGATGAGGACGAACCCCGTCCTGCCGAGCTGCTACCTTTATGATGCCAGGTTTGGCAACGATCATGATAATGCTTCATTCTCCGCTGATGGTGTCTGTAGTGCTTGCGGTATTCGCTGTATTTACGGCGATTATCGCGGTGTTTTTCGCATTTATGGTGGAAATATTGCATCCGGTCCATGTGGAACTGGAATTTGAACAAGTACAGTTCAACTTCCATCCCAGATTCGATTCCATGTCTTGGTGGCATCGCATTCGGTGATGCATTTGGTGGCATGTTTGGAGGTCTTCTGTTAGGCATCATCGAACTAGGGGGCATGGGGTTGGCATGTCTTCGGTTAGGCGGCATAGGATTGGATGGGCGCATGTTCGGCGGCATCGGGTTTGATGGTCTCATGTTTGGCGGTATTGGGTTGGATGGGCGCATGTTCGGTGGCATCGGATTGGATGGTCTCATGTTCGGCGGCATCGGATTGGATGGTCTCATGTTCGGCGGCATCGGATTGGATGGTCTCATGTTCGGCGGCATCGGATTGGATGG
>NZ_CANMZW010000012.1 GCF_947502445.1 uncultured Brevibacillus sp. | reverse complement strand
TAAGTCCATTTGAATATCGGACTCAGGCTGCTTAAATGTGCTTTTTTATTACTGTCTACTTGACAGGGGTCACTTCAAATACAGGCTGTTTAGTTATTTTTCTATTTTGTGTCTTTATTTTATTGATTTTTTCTTTTTGTTTTTCGAAATTAAATCCATTAATACAATCAAAACCACTATGAAAACAGACTGAATGAAAGGTTTAACATAGCCGGATTGATCGTATATAAAGTATGCAAGAATGAAGTTAAGCACGAAAGTAATTAAGTATCCAAAAACTCTAATTGTCCCACCTCACCTTAAAAGAAAGGATCTAATATAGATGATTTTCTCACATCTAATTCGATATTGCCACCAGTATAATTAGATTTTTTGGTCACTCTGATTTCTTTCTTAATTTCGTAATCTCCAACAAAGTTTCCGTTCATATCGAACTTACCTGCAGACAATTCTCTGTAGTAGTATTTAATCGAAAAATACAAGTTCTCCGTATCGGTGTTAAGGAAATAATAGACTCCGAATCCTCCAACAGCCGCTACACTAACTTTACGTGGGTCAGGTAGTCCACCGCTTTTTGCCCATTCAATAACAGCTGCTCCAAAAGCTGTTTTTAGCGCATATGTAAATTTCTTGTTTCTTTGAATATCATGCGCTTTCATGTGTACATATGCAGTAGGATACGAAGCAGTGGACCTCTGTCAATAGATTAGACACATTAAACCGAGAGAATTACGCCGTGAATCGGAATGTACGTTCGTATTGATTTGGCGAAAGATACCCGATTGAGGAGTGGATTCTTTTTCCATTATAGAAGCATGGCGAGCTGCCGAAGTTCTCTACCTCTTGGGAAGGCATGGGCGTGCTGGTGGAGGAAGGCATGTATTGCTCTTACGCTGTCGTCGAAGCAATGGCAAAGAGAGGAGCCTGCCAGCGCTTTTGGCAGACTTATGCTTGGAGTAAGGGGCAGTTGTCAAAATCGGCTAATTTGTATCAGTTCAAGAACGGTCAGACGTTTGCAGGACATGATGTGGATTTAAACGACGGGGTGGAAAATGAGGGGTGGTGGGATACCAATCCACAACAAGTGGAGGAACCTGTTAATAAACCTGTAGACAAGAGGCTGCTAAAAAGGTCATCGGTGTACTCGGGGCCTTGTGGAACGCAAGCCCTGATGAGAAGATAAGGGCGACTGCTATCTATACAGCCAATTCACTGCGAACTGTTATGGAGACTCTTATAAATTAGTAGAAAGCGTGCCAGCTTACACTGGCAGGCTTTCTTATTTCATGAATTTTTCAAGGAATTGTATTAGCCTAACGCGGAAGGGGATTTGTCCTCTAATCAGAAGATAGAGAACCATCCAGATAACCATCCATTTATTGCAATTAAATCCATGAGAACGTGTAATTCTGTACCTACTAAAGCTGAAAGAAAGATTACTTTAAATGATGTTCTTTGCTTATAACTAAATAAAATCATCACTTTGGGAATTGTTTTAAGTAATAGCATTATTAATGCAGTTAAGAGTGTGGCGCAAGCTAAGCCACCTAAAAAAGTTTCATCTAGGACGCCTGGATTTAAACCCGGAATAAATGGAACGTAAACAAATACGTGTGTCAGAATATCTGGAAGAGCCATTCCGAAAAATAAAGTTGTAATATTTAATTGTTTTCTATATGCCAATGCAGCCACTGTAGTAACCGCTGTATGTCCTATAATTCCAGCCATGTTTCAACCTCCGAAAGAAATCTTCTTTATTGTTCATTTTAAAACCAATTAGTTATTGGTTTATTATTGATAATCCTTTTAGAAATCGGAATTGACCTGTCGTTCCCTTGGTTAATTTTGTGAACTCCTTTTCGATTTGTACGGATTTTCCATTATTCATATCAACTATTCCATGATTATTTCCATATACTTTATTGAGTTCTATAATTCCCATATATATTTCATCTACCGAAATTTGATTAAACGTAGCATCATCTACAATTAAGATCATGTCTTCAAAATCTGCATTGCGCTCATGACCAAACCAAGTATTACTACCATAACTGACTCGTATTTCATGGTCACCTATCACCAATTTTTTCAAATTTTCATTCTGGTTATTTGAGAGTACTACTCCTTCACCATTTATCATTGTAGGTAGGGAACGAATCGGATTAGACGTTGCAATACCGCGATCATTATCGGTTTCTCGTAATACTCCTTTTTTTATCACATTCTCAGCGGTTTTTTGTTTCATAATAAACACTGATTTGTCATTACTTTTAGTGATCTTGACACTATAAACGTCCACTGATTTAATTTCATTTTGGTGTTCATTCTTTATATGTTGGATCGCTTGTTTTTCTCCTACTACTAAGAAACCGTTTCTTGGTTCTTTATATGTAAAGGCAAGATAGAGACCAAATAAGATAGCTACAATAGCACAGATGTTAATTATTTTTCGCATGTTTAACTCCATTTCGTTTGGTATAAGTTTCATGAATAGAATTTTAGTTTATATATTACGAATGTTAATATCGATTTACCTTTCGCTTTTATAACAACTTTGTAAGGTTTCTAGATATTTTGGGACTAATACATTACTTAATAAATATAGTGTGAGTGACAAAAAAACGAGTGAGATCACAAATAGATCAGCATCGAAAAATCCTCGCTATCTGTGCAGATGCGAGGATTTCCATTCATATCGTTATACTACCTTAAATGTACCTGTAATTTCCTGAAGTTCCTGTGCCAGTATATTAAGAGATTGGGTTGAAGCTGAAATCTCCTCCATCGTAGCCAACTGCTCCTCAGAGGAAGCGGCAACTAATTGTGAGTTCCCAGCTGTTTCTTTGGAAATCCGCTCAAACTCAGAAACAGTTGCGGAGATCTCTTCGGAACTGGCTGACATCTCTTCTGCCAAAGCGGATACCTCTTGAATTTGATCAGTGATGTTCTGGATTTTGTTTACTATTTTCTGGAATGATTCACCTGCCTCGTAGACGACACTGATCCCGGATTGAACATTTTGGTTTACTTTACTCATCGTGCCTACGGCATGCGTCGTATTATTTTGAATCTCGTGAACCAAGTGTGCAATCTGTTTTGCTGATTCCTCCGATTGTTCAGCAAGCTTTCTTACTTCATCAGCCACAACAGCAAAACCTCTACCATTCTCTCCCGCTCTGGCAGCTTCAATCGCTGCGTTTAATGCCAATAAATTGGTTTGCGAGGCGATGCCGGTAATCACATCTACGATTTTGACAATCTCGTCAGAGCGTTCACCCAAGAATTTTATGACACTGGTTGAGGTATCAACAGCCTCCTTGATTGAGTCCATCTGCTCGACAGCTTCTTGAATCGATGTATTTCCTTGTATAGCTTCCTCTGAAGCCTCTGTGGAGGAGACAGACACTGTATAGGCTGATTCAGCAATTTTTTGGATGCCTATTGCCATTTCTTCCACGGATCGCGCACTCTCCTCCGACCCGTGAAGCTGTTGCTCCGCGCCATTGGCTACTTCCTGAATCGCCGTTGTAATGACAGTAGTGGCTTCGGCTGTTTGTTCCGCACTAGCTGCCAACTCTTCCGAGCTCCCTGCCAAGGAAAGGGCATTGTCGTTAATTTTGCTGACAACTGCACGCAGTCCAGCGATCATTTGATTAAAATCTCTGGTAAGTGTCCCAATCTCGTCCCTGGATTGATATTCTCCCAATACGGTTAGATCGCCAGATTGAGCCAGGCTCATCAGTTCCTGTATTTTTTTTACCGGTTTTGTAATCATATTGCTAATGACAACACCGATTACCGCTAGTAGAATAACAAACACGATGACAGCAGCAAGCATGAAGGTAGCCTCAGTTTGGGCATTTTGCTTGTTTTCTGCATTGACCTTCCTCATATCATCGTTCATGTAGTCTGAGAATTCCTTCATCACATCAAAGGTCTCTTGCTGAACAGCGCGGACGTTTGTTAGATAATACTGATACGCGTCCGCATTCCTGTTGGTCGTAGCCAGTTCTATAGTTTTATTTCGTTCTGTAACGTAGGTGGCATATAATCCCTTTAATTTCTTGAACAGCTCGCTTTTCTTCTGATCGAAAGCGATATTGTCCAGATCGGCTATTATTTTTGCATTATCATTTTTCACTTGCTCAATATTGTCAGTTAATTCTTTATTCCTTTTCTGGTCTGTGGTAACCATTAGTTCCATAAAATAGGAGGCGTTAGCCTGCATATTGGTACGGATCTTGCTGACCAAGTCGACAGCATAAAAATTTTCTTTATACAACGTTTCCGAGCTTTCGGCCACATCTCTTGTGGAAAAGTACCCAACCCCTCCGACTGCGATCACCATTATCAATGCTAGCACAATAAGAGTAAAGATTTTGTAAGACAACTTCAAATTTTGAAAGAACATGCTGCACTCACCTTTTTCTTAAAAAATACGATATGCATATTGTTTTCCGCTATTTTTGAAACTTTAAACCTTTTTCGTAGACTGAATTCCGGCAAACATACCTTGATATAACTTGGAAGTCCTTCGATGACTGCTGCAGTCGATAACACTGACATCTGGAAGAAACAGCTGACTGAGGTGGGCATTTTTTTACCTGACTAGTTTGGGGTACGTTAGAGAAAGTACATGGTCGAATCATCGAGCTTGATTCAAGAACCAGATTAGTCCATGTAGATGAGAACGGAGTAACAAGGAAGATTCCTTTCCTGGATATTATGAAGGTTAGTTATGCATAAATTCAGTAATTGGTGCCCGCAATGGAACAGAAAGAGTTGCATGGTTCGTTTGGCACGACGAAAGGCAAATTATGACTATTACTTCATGCATCGGGAAAGTGGAAAGTGGAGACGGTGTAAACAATCACGACCTAACAGAATCGTTTGAAGCAGGAACATCTTATACACCTACAAGGGAACTTGCGGCTGCTCTTGACCTGCAGGTGGAGTGGATCCAAGACTCTAAAACGGTCAAGGTTGTGTTTGCACATGATGATTGATCAAATCATATCCTTCTTCATGGAGGGGGGCTGGTTAATAGCTCTGCTGATTTCTTTCCTTGTGTTTATGCTTTCATTGCCCATATCAAGGATGTGTCAATTAGCGTTCAACACCTATGTGAAATTGCAGGAATTGCACGCTCAAGCTATTACAAGTGGCTAAATCGCAAACCCAGTGCTCGAGAGATGGAGAATGAGCAGTTTACCCAGGTGATGATGACCATCTATGAGAAAGTGGAGCACACCTTTGGATACCCTCAATTAACCCTGCATATGCGAAAACAAACCGGAAAAACCATTAACCATAAGCGCGTAGAACGGTTAATGAAGGTAATGGGAATCCAGTCTGTTATCCGGAGAAAGAAAAAGAAGTACATAAACACCACGCCGTAGCAAGTGGTGGAAAACCTACTAAACCGTAAATTCCATACCGATGCACCGAATGAAATGAGGCCTATATCCACTTTTACAATAACGAACGATTACAAGCAAAACTAAACGGCCTCAGTTCGATGGAGTTCAGGACCAAGGCCGCCTAAATTTTTATTATTTGTACTGTCTACTTGACGGGGTGCAGTTCAAATTAAGCCTCCCCTTTTATTTAGGATCAAACAACTTAAGGGAGGGAGAGCATGTACACAGGTGTTTTTAGTTTAAAAGATCTAATAGGAATTGCAGCAGGAATATTTTTTTTCATTATTATCAAATACATTTTCACTAAAAAGAAAACAACATGGAGATACAAGATTGGGGAGTATATTATTCTTGTTCGTGAATGGAAAATGACCCCATCATGCATCCTTCCAGCAGCGTGGGGGTGGATACACGGATCGATATGAACCGCAAACAAATCAAACTGGTCAATGACGATGGGGTTTGGTGGATATTCTTCAACAGGATAATCAGAATTGAGCGAGTCTAAGCAAGCCAGCATATTTTATATTGAGGGATTATGGGCAGCTCATGGGTATGCCAAAGATACATTTGCAGAAAAAACATCCATTACCGCGCTGATTTTAATAGGATCGAAGCCACTTTTCAAGAGGTTTGCCAAGCGATCAAAGAAAGCTGGATGAATGATGCGATTGCGAAAATTACAGCAAGTATCGCAACAACTATTACACTCCACCGATACTTACCCGGGCGTGAGGATGAACCAGCCATTGTAGATCCAAATCTTGAAACAATTTGGATGGGGCCATATAGTTTATCCATTCTTGGAAATAACAGTAAGGTTTCATGTGCAGGAAATGTAACAGACCAAGGAGCTTATAAGACGGGGGCTGGACCATCTGGAACAACAGGAATTTCTGTCATAAAGTTGGGATTCAATGATAGTAACTAACGCCGTAATGACCGAAGCTACAAGAAACCCAATATCAAATACAAAAACAGGACTACACAAACCGTAAGTCTTGTTTTTGTGTCACTAACGAACATGAATCTAGAAGACATCCGGGCTTGGGAGTTGCGTTTAATTCTGGTCTGGGAGATGGGGTATATAATGTCTATGCGACCTATAAAGACGTTGAGGGATGGGGAAAACGCATCGTTAAAGTAGAAATTGAATTATTGGATGACGAGTATCTTGAAAATATCAATAACAGATTTGAAATGAAATGAAAACAAGACCTGATTATGTCAAAATCGATATAGGTACTCCAAAAGAAATAGTAATCACCTCTAACGAAAATGAAAAACAGTTTATTGAGACATTACGAGACAGAAACCGTCAACTTTACCATTGATGAAATGCAAATTGGTCGAGTGAAATGGAGTGGTAGAAAATTTAGGATGCAAATCTTAAATGGAAAGAAAGTGTCATGGTTCGATATTAATGACGTTTCCGAAGCCATTGCACATATAGAACACTGGGTTAAGTATGCGAAGCGTCTAATGAAAAGGTAATTTGATCAAAGGCGGGTGAAGCAGTTATGCATGATAAGGGATTATACGTTCTGTATCTGGTAGGTATACAGATCCTTCTTTTTATCTTATACCCTATACTGGAATTTAAAATCAAAAATGAAGGACTTACGTTTGCTGTGTTATTGATAGCATCCCATTTTATTGCAAAGACACTATCAAGTCCTAAAGGTGTTTGGAGAGATGGTTCAAAAAAGCAAAGCATAAAGAAAGAGACAGACTTTGAAAATTAAAACAGCGATTGGGTGGGGCTGGTAATTGATCATGTCTATATTTTGGACAATGCAAACCGATGAAGCATGGAAGCAATATGAAAAACAAGGGTATCTTGAAGGGACACCAGAACATGCAATGTATTCAGAAGAGTACCAATGGATTATAAAACAAATGAAACAGCGATTGCCAAATTACAGAGGAGAATATCCTATTTGGCTTTGGATTAAAAAGCCTGATATGCGTTCAACAGGTCATTTTGAAGGTGGAACAAAGTGTGTAAGACTTACTCTTGAAATAGATCCGAAGAACGTTTTAGTATCTGATTTTGACGATTGGCACTGTGTGTTAAATAATACTTTCTGTGCTGATAAGGAACAAGAATGGGAAGCGCACTACGAAGGCAATTTAGAGATTACCAAAGAGGAAAGTTGGCACCGAATTTTTGATATTGATAGGCATAGAGATCCTGAGTGGCATGGGGAGGGTAAGAGACGATTACAGGGAACAACCGGTCGAATGGAATTAAGTTGCGTAAAAAAGGTGGAGCATTTTATTGCAAGAAAGTCTTTCGTAGAGTCAATGTTCAAATAAAATATCGTTTTTATGGGGAAGTGAAGGGTTACTATGAAACTATTAATTACTCAGGACGGATATAGACTTGAAATAGGCTATGAGTTAGGTTTTGGGCCTTCGAGTTACGATTCTTTAGCAGATATCATTGATGCTTTTGTAAATGAAGAAATGATAGCAATGCATGCTTTCATTGAGTGGGATAAAGATTTATATTCAGTGAAGAATATGTTAAAAGATGATCTGTTAGAGTTTTTTCATTATGATGTCCTTCATGATGAAGATGGGAAACAAACAAATAAAATAAAGGATATTATATATTCTCACTATTCGGAAATGGAAACAATCGTTGAATCTGATGACTTAAAGAACAAATTATTAAATGATTTTAGGAGCACTAGCTTAAATGAGATTGATAATTCGTTACGAGAAAAGATTAAAGATTATCTATTTGGTATAAACAATAAATGTTCTCTTGAAGATTGGAATATTCACACTCAGGAATTCGTTAAAAAAAGATCTACGTTTTATAATAAGGAATGGTTATTCGATTATGAAAAGCCAATTGATTTAAAAGGAATTTATTGGATATCCATTCAGTCTAAAGAAGACACGATGTATTGGTTTGATTTGTATGACTGGTCGTTTAAATGTGTGATTATTGATAAACATACAGATTTTGCAATGTATCATTATTTTTTAGATTTTACAGAAGAACATGGCGATGAATTTGATGGCATGGTTTTAAAAATCCGTGAAAATACTACAGGGCGGTTCTTACTGTCCGTATTACCTAGATTGCAAAAAATATTTTCTGATAGAATAGAAGTTGTGTGAATTTGGCATTTGATTCAGAGTGGGGGATGGAACTTTGAATAAATCACTAATTGAGCTGTCAATTGAGTCTCTTATAAAGAGACAGGAAATAGAGGATTTTTTTGAAGTCTACTGGGGTGAGGGTAATCCTAACTAACTTTATGTTAAAGATAAAATTGATCAGTTTGAAGATGCTGTACCTTTAGGTATGAATTTTGAGACATGGTTTGATCGATTTATTGTTTGCCAAGGGCAAAAATTCTGGCATTGGGCGAAGTAGTTAAAAAAATGGGGATTTGATGAAAAGTTTTTGGGGGCTGTTATGGAATTTGAAGGTGTAGACTGGACAGAACTATCGATCTACTTTGAAGTTGTTGAACGAGATTATGATGGTGGTCAGGATGAGAACGTTTTACTTTTGACTAAGGAATTCCTCCAGTCTGTATTAATGTCAGATAGAGAAACAGAAGTTGCTTATGGAATAAGGCAATTTTTAACGAAGTTATATAACAACTCCATAGAATATAAACACAATGCCCCAATTTGGAAAGGGCTGCTTGAAGTAAATGATGAATTTACGTTAATTAAATACACTATACTTTTATTAGAACATATGTGGTATTAAGGAAATCATATGAAATGTTAATTTTGATCGGAAAAAGGTGACAGCGATGGACAAAGAAGAACTTATAACTTTTGAACACTTCATGGCAATGTATTACTGCAATAATAATGAAAAGCCAACACAAGATACACTAAAAAAATACAGTAGCCTATATCGAACAATGGAAGATCAAGAGGTAGTAAATCTACTGCTGAGCGATTTGGCATTAATCAAAACAGAATTCTATAATAATGAGTTAAACGATATTTTAAAACGCTATGGCTTTGGTATATCAATTAACGAATTTCGTTCTTTACTTGATCCATTGATACGTGCATTGAACGAATAAAATGAGAACCTGTGCATGTACAAACAGAGCCCAAAGTACTTCACCCTGGAGCTTCAAATTCTCCTATTGCAAAAGGGAGAGCATTCACTCTCCCTCCAGGTCATCCAGTTCTATTTCCTTTTAAAAAGACTCGTTCCTTGCAATACCCGATACGTTTTAAAGATTTCTTTGGCGATTTGAACATTTCCCACGACTGCACCCAAGTCTATGTCTGCTATGCTAGGGAGCTGAAACAATGAGGGTCTCCGGGGTCTGTTTTTTTTCTGCGTCTTCATCCATTCCTGATGATACTGTTCAAATGCTGCTGGCTCTCTTTTCAGCTGTCGTCTGCGGACGTTGTTCTGTTTGAGCCATTGCATAAATTCTGGCGTGAAACGGTCCTGGCTTGTGATTGGCTGTTGTTTTCTCAAAGACGTTCCTCCTTTCCCTACATGATCCTAACGAGCAGAAGGAACTTGGCTTCTCCTTAACAGATACACTAAAAGTACTATATGTCATTCGAAATACGTTTGCTTGTACGGTTGCCTACCAATGGAATGCAGGATGATGATCGAATCTGGGAACTTGCCAGAAATAGAATCGGTCACGCTAACTGGCTGTCGACATAAAAAATGGATGCTCCCTCACCATATTTTGGTGGGGCTTTTTCTTTGAAGCAGCGGAGATGTGTGCTGCACTAAATCAATATAGAAACCACATAAATGCTACTTCAGGGGTCGTTCGGGGCGAGATTGAGACGATATCCCTCCGTTAACCTGCCTGCATGCATGTGGTATAATTTGGTAAAAGGGAGGGCGCGTTATGAAACGATCTTTATACATACTCATTGTTCTGGCGATCCTAACGGGATGCAGAGAGTTCAAGGACACGAACGGAAATTTGGATTCTATACCGGACAGTGTCAAGAAAAGTATAGAGGAAGGAAAAGTCCCCCCAAAGTCTGAAACCACCGCACCGATTGAAGACGCAGGTCCGTGATTAACTGCGCCATCTATTGTATAACTAGGTAATTACAGCGAATGGGGGTTGCCATGAAACGGTTTACGTTATCATTATTTGTTTTTGTCTTAATCGCGGCATTAGTCGGATGTTCGCCGAAGGATGATCCAAAAGTGGTGCTGAATACGTACTATACGAATGTAATGAACGCGAATTATGAAGATGCCTACGCTATTCTTTCGGAGGCAGATCGGAAGGCAAGTAGCAAAGAGGACTTCGTATTATTCATGAACCTGAACGCTGAGCTCTACAAATGGAATGGTATCGAAATCAAGAACAAAGAGATGGATAGTGATTCGCTCGTTTTTACCGTCGCAGAGAAGCTCCATAACAATAGTGATGATAGGGACGAAAGTGTGACATACAAGCGAGCGGTCATTAAAGAGAACGATGAGTGGAAGATTTTTGTCAACAAGAACTATGGAGAAGAGATTCCGGCCTTACAAAATAGTATAGGGTGGATGTACATAGATGGGTACATAGGACCGAAGCGGAATGGAAACGAAGCGGCCAAATGGTTTCATGAAGCCCTGAAACGTGATGCCTCCTATTATCAAGCGTATTATGGCCTGTCTCTAGCGTATGCGATGTTGGGCAAGTACGATGACGCGATGACTGTAGCAAACAAATACATATCCTTATCAAAAGAAGAAAGGGAGCAGTCGGGCGGCTATAATGTTATCGGCCTCTGTTACATGTCCAGGAAGGACCTAGTGAAAGCGAAGGAGGCTTTCCAAAAAGCGGTGGAACTCGATCCAACTAACGAATATGCAATAACCAATCTAAGTCGATTTAAATAGATGAAAATAAAAGAGAAGCATAATATCGTGACCCTCGCTGCGGCGGGGGTATTTATTTTATGGCTCGGAAAAGGTGATATGGAAGGGCTTTAAGGATTTTGCGTTTTTGTTTGTTGCTTGTTATTTGTTTATCTTACGTTTCATAGAAAGTAAAAAGACGATCAGGAAATGAGTGGGTTATTATCTATTTTTTGTTTTATAATAGAATTACTATTCTTTTCTTCTCTCGGAAGCTGAAATCAGTCCTATCTTAGATACTCAAAACATAACATTAATGAATGAAATTTTGTTCGGCACTGTCTTATTCCTATGAGCATTGGTTCGTAGGGGCAGATATTGAATAATAACGATCGTTTCAACAAATTAGAATCTAATTGGAGACTATGAAATAATGACTAAACTCTTAAGCTACCTCGATAATACTGTGATCAGCGAATCTACTTCACCTATCCAATATAAGCGAGCAGGCTTTCACCAAAGGTATCTAACACTGAATGGAGAAGAGATTGCAAATACAGGGATCGATTGCGAAACCTGTCTTTTTCTTGTCCAAGTATCGGGAGCGAAATGGAAGAACCCAAAAAATATTTCAAGTAACTTGAACGATGGTATTACTGAACTAAGCCACGATTTTGTTACTGATTTATCATGTATCATACCAAATGGACGGTATGTTGTAGCTTTGTTAAGCGTGTATCCGAGATTTAAGAGACAGGCAGATGGGAGCGAGTATTATCGAGTTGGATCAAGACAATTCGCTTATGGAAAGAAAGTAGAGGAATACCTCGTACCAATTCAACCAACTGAAACATTAGATCAATCAGTCATACAGGAGTACATAAAGATTATTGAAACGAGGAGTACTTTACCAACCGCATTAAGCGTTTCTTTTTTAGATAGTAAATATCCACTTAATGATCTAAACTTTAATGAAATTTGGTTACATACTCATTACTTACTTGACGGACATCACAAAATGTTTGCAGCTGCTAAAGCTAAAAAGCCTGTTACAATGATTTCCTTCGTATCAATAGATGAGTCATTTGCTAAAAGGGAACAAATTGAAAAACTGATCCAATTATTGATCTGATAAATAAGTAATCTAATACATAAGAAAAGGGATAGTAACGGATTGAAAGGGAGGCCGAAAATGGCTGTTATCATAGTAAATGGAGATTTGCTCAAGGCATCAGAAGATATTATCGGACATCAAGTGAATTGCAAGGGCGTTATGGGAAGTGGAGTAGCTAAACTAATAAAGGAGAAGTATCCCGAAGCTTTCGATTTTTACAAAGAAAAATGCAACACCACAGTAAATAAACAAGAGCTGCTAGGCGTGTGTCAGTTGGTTGAATGTGAAAATGGAAAAACAGTTGCTAACTTATTTGGACAGTTTAAATATGGTCGTGGAAAAGAGCAATATACTGACTACGCAGCACTTGAAAGAGCATTGATCGACCTTAAAAAAAGTGCTATGATAACGAACCACAGCATTGCATTACCTTTTCATATTGGTTGTGGTCTAGCTAATGGTTCTTGGGATGTTGTCAGTAAAATGATTGATGAGATCTACAGTGATTATGATGTGACTTTGTATAAGCTATAAAAATCGGGCGATATAATCAGGGGGAGTAGGAAATCAAAATTTTATTCGTGTGCAGCAGAAATAAATGGCGCAGTTTAACAGCGGAGAAAATTTTCCATGGTTTTAATGACTATGATGTTAGATCTGCTGGTACGGAGGAAAATGCACGCATAAAAGTCACCAGTGGTCATATTGGTTGGGCTGATGTGATCTTTGCAATGGAGAAGAAGCACGTGAGAAGATTAAAAGATAAATTTGGAGTAAGCCTTTCAAACAAGAAGGTCATTTGCCTAGGCATTCCTGATGATTATCAGTATATGGATGAAGAACTGATTGAAATACTTAAATCTAGAGTGTCCGAGCACATTGATATTCCAGACTAAATGAAGAATCTTTTTCATGCTAAAGGGGAGAGTTCTATTGGTGAAATTTTCGTATATCCTAAATGGCATTGGCTGGGCTGATTCTTTTCTGCAAATAGATGATAAGACCTGTTACTTCTCTCCTAGTTATTTAACGGAACCTCTCATTGATTTGGTAGAGGGGGTGTTAAGTCTCCTATATGAAATAGTCCCAGGAGATGAAGTGAAACGAGAGGTCAGTTTTGATTGGAATTTCGAACCAATTGGTTCAAATTGGTCGATTAGAAGAGTAGATAGGAATACGTTACGGATAATAATCACTACCTATCAAGACATTGATAATAAAAGCATAGGAACTCCTCAAATCGAGCTTGACGCAAATTGTGATTTTCACTTATTTTTAACTGAATTAATTCATGCACTTGAATTACTTTTAAAGAAGTGTGGTATTGTTGGGTACAAAAGTACTTGGTATCATTATGACTTTCCTATTAGTAGTTATCTGAAATTGAAGTATTTCTATTTACATGGCAAAGAGTTTCCAGAAGAAAATATCACTGAGGATGGATACATAGAATATAGGAAAAGCAATCTAAGCCAAGAATTAGCTATGTTAATGGATATCACACATTTGAAATAAGAGGCAGCATCAATTCGGAAAACCAAGAGATAATAGTGAATACAAGCCACCATTACCTCATCACAAAATAAGAGACGCTATCCCGCGTCTCCCTCTTGTTCTGCCCCCGCTTTAAATCCAATCCGCTTAGGAGGATTCGCTGGGTCAGCCTTTTTCACTGCCATCAATAGAAAGCTGATCTGACTTACATGCTGAATCAACTCCATCGAAGACCCTCCCTCAGCCGTTCCGAAGAAACGAATGAGGCTTGGATTATAATAGCCTATACCCTCTACGCGCAAAGTAACATTTTGTCCAAACGAAACGAGACGAATTCCGACTTCGTGGTGTTCATCCAGACCGTTTTCGAACTCCGCAATCATTTCGATCAATTGCTTGTGAAATCCGCTGGCGAGGTTAAGGCCCGCTTGTACTTCGAAAACGGGTAGTTCCTTCGTAGTAAGAGTATTCGGGGAACTAGGTAGGTTGATTTCGTTTAATGCCATAGCAATCCCCCCTTTCTAACAATTATAAGCTATCGGAATCGTTTGAAAAAGAGCTAGAATAGAATTCAAAACCATTGAAACTGTAAAAAGTAATCATGGTGATGATACAATTCGCTGCCGACAGGGAAGTAAATGGAACAATTGAACCATTTTGTTTAGGGGCTACGCAAAAAGGGATATATAAAATGAAAATCGAAAACTGTACTTATTATCCTGTGTATGAAATATTTGGCCTGAAAGAGGAATAAGCGAATGGATGGAATGAACAGATTCAACAAATATATGGAGTTAAACTTTCCAGAACTAAAGCTGGCCCCAGCCCTATTTTATCACTCTCCGATTGGGTTGCGCTTCGAAATTGGTGTGCCTTACCGGGGGATTGAACATCCTTCTTACTTTCAAACAGTAAAGAGGCGATCCGTTTTTCTATTCGAAGAGATATTTGATGCGGCTGACGAGTTGTGTGTGGTAGTAAATGCATACGAAAATCAGCTTCAGGACGATCCATTCCTAAATACGGGTATAAACATAATTCCTACGTTTATCACGAATAAGGATTTACTAGCGAAAGTGGACCGGATCGAACTGGAAAGAGAATATGAAGAGGATGGTCAGCTTGCAAGGATAAGCTATCAAAGCTGCGTGTGGTGCAAACGAGATGAGATTGATTACAAAGGCATTTTGACAACAATCGGATACCAAGACTTCCCTAATTTTAATCATCCGTTTACTAGGGAAGGTGTGTATTTTATCAATCCGCGATCCCATATCATTTATCATCTTTATGATGATAGAGGACTTGATGTAGTTTCGAACCATGCTTTTTCTATGAGTGGTCTGTACAGAAAGTATAATAGCTGGATTCTAGACTACGACAGACAACAAATCGACAGCATGTTTAAAAACTTTTGATAAAAAAGGCAGGATCAGATTGTTCGCATGAAGAAACTAGCCAGTGACGAAAGAGAGCATCAATTTTTGGCTCTGAAAGCTTTTACAAAGATATGGAGGCATTACAAGCAAACTGGTGAATTCCTAGCTCGGGGAGGATATTACGCCTGATCGGGATCAATCGTTCGAAATCTGTTCGAGAGGTGTGAACAAATGAATAGACTGGAGAAAGCGATTCTAATTGCGACACAGGCACACGCAGGGCAAGTAGACAAAGGAGGCAATCCTTACATCCTTCATCCACTGAGGATCATGCTGCGGATGAATACAGAGGAGACGATGATCGCAGCTGTTTTGCACGATGTTCTTGAAGATACCAATGTAACGCCTGAAGACCTTTTACAAGCAGGGTTGTCTCGCGAGGTTGTAGCAGGTGTAGTTGCATTAACCCGGCGAGAGGGTGAACCCTACATGGACTTTATCAAAAGAACAAAACGTGACCCGATAGCAAAATTGGTAAAATTGGCTGATCTAGAGGATAATTGCGATTTAACACGCCTCCCCAATCCAACGAAAGAGGATTTCGACAGAGTGGAGCGATATAAACTGGCGATTAGTGAACTGCATTCATCCTAAAAAGGAAGCTACTAGCGAGGCAGATCCTTTTATAATCCTTTATCTTGCTTCGGGTTTGCTTTCGTTATATCAACTTGCCATTTCTCAGATAAGGCTTGGATTTGATTTTTCCACTCCGTTGTTTTTTGGATGGATTCTTCTAACTTTTTATACATTTCCCCATCTCTAGCCTCATCACGTTCTTGCTCGGCCAATTCACTATAGAATACTTGGTATTCATATTGAAGTTCTAGCGCCTCTATAAACAGCTGGTTCAAATCTTGGATCTCTTTGGTCTGTGGTTTAATCGAGGAAATATTCTGGATGTGTTCTTCGATGAGAGTGAGAAAGTGTTCTTGAGAAAACTGTTTGAAGCTATCGGTTGAACTCAATAGTTTGTAACTTTCATTTATTTTCTTAGAATTTTCATACTGATACTCTGAAAGAACGGCTATGTAGTTCTCAAAATCCTCCTTCGTAGATACTTGTGGAGCTTGTGAGCAGCCGAAAGTTATTAGGATAAGGAGAAAAAATAAATACTTCAATTCCGCCACCACCTTTGGTTTGCATATAATCACCATATTATACCAGTCTAAGGCTTCATTACAATTCGCTCACGAAAAATCCCTTAGGGTTGTACCTAAGGGATGCTATTTATCTCACTAGCTGCACGGACCGCAGACTGAATCGCTCCTTGAATCCACCCGTGATAATCAGAAGCATGCTCACCAGCAAAGTGAACTCTGCCCTCAGGCTTCTCTATATATGATCCGATTCCGGTTTCCTGCAGGGGTTTGAACATAGTGAAGGCGCCGGCTGCAAACGGATCGAGCGCCCAGTTATGCACAACTCCAGTCACAAACGACTGATATACCACGTCCCCATGGATACTAGCCATGATTTTGAGAGCCGTCATGATCTGTTCATCCTTCGACATGCTGATCCAAGGAAGGGCATCATCTTCCCAGGTATAGCAGACCAGGACAACTCCACCTGGGGCTCCAAAATGATGACTAGGATAATAAGAGAGTCGAATGGGTAGGTCTGTAGTAGAGTTCCCTCCATACAGGCCGTTATCTTCCCAGAAGCGGTAAGAAAATTGGATGCCGATTTTTGTGGAGGAAACGTAGTGAAGCTGGCGAATAGCTGCCCATTTTTGATAGGAGAATAAGTGGTAGGGCTCCACCTTAGCAAACTGTAAGAGGGTAAAAGGTAAGGTGACAATCGCAAAATCTGCCGTCACATGAAATGGCTCTGAAGCTAAAGTCTGTAAGCCAGAGATAGTCACATGCTCTCCATGCTGGCTGATTGTGGTCATTTTATGATTGAAGTGAATATTCTCGCGTAGTTGAGGCAAAAAGGCACAGGGCAATTTATCAAATCCACCAGAGATTTCATAAAAGTGAGTAGAGGGAGAAAAGAGGATAATGTCTCGCAAAATTTCCAGAAAAGCAAGCTCGGGAAATCCTTCGAAACCTGACAAAACGTTTATCATATGAACAGCCGCAGTGGACAATGATGGACCGACAGGATTGTAACGCAAGAAAAGCTCCATAGAATACGTATCAAACGTTTCTTTTATGATGGGCCAATGCCTTTCTGGATTTTGGTTAATAAAATCGAGGATCGGCTTGATGGCGAGAAGGGCTAATTCATCAGCTGTTTTGCCACGTTCATTCGGTGCTACCGGGAAGCCAAGAATATCAGGATTTTGTTCGTATATCCACCGACGAGTTCTTATTCCATTGACCTGAATCAGATCATTTGGTGTCTGGTTGATAAAATCATTTAAAGGCAGGCGAAATTTCGAAATGTATTCCATAGTTAGCTGGTGGGTGCTAGGAATTCGCATCGCTCCAGCCTCGATATATTGACCATCATAAAAAGGAGAACGCACGGTAAAAACACGCCCGCCAACTCGATTGGAGGCTTCTAGAATCGTCACGTGATGTCCAGCTTCTTTCAAAAGTGATCCTGCTACCAGACCCGCCATTCCGGCACCAACGATGACGATGCGTTTGGGAGAAGACGTTGTGGGCAGCCCATTTCTGATTATGGAAACCATTGATGCTTCAGATTGTTTTGCTGTATATTCCATTTTGTTCACCTTGGGAGTTTGATTGATTTCATGGTATTCGTGGATGTGCCCAGAGGTTCGTCAGGTAATTAAGGTTAACTCAGCATTAACTTTGGATAGCAGACCAGAGGAAAAGGTTTGTTTATGATGAAGATGCCCGTTGTAAACAAACCTTCTTTTTCGTTGATGGAACGCCGTGTGCGATGAAAGTCGCCTGCACGGTGTAGGCTCGAACGAAAACCGATCATTTAAGACGGTATAAGTCGAGAATAGCGATACAACGCCTGCAATTGCATCAGTTGCACCTGAGAGCACTATTTCCAAGATCGTGATTCAATTTAATAAGGCTCTATCAAATGAGTCATTCGACTACACGGATGTAACGCTGGTAATTAACAGCTTTAGGGCGATGGATGGCCAGTGGCCAGCTGCATGGAATGGAGACCAACATGCTCTTTCGATGGACTGGGACCGTTCTGATGTAAACAACCCGATTTTAACGGTCTATACGGATGTGACAGGCGAATTTACAGATATTCACGTCTTTTTTACTAGCAATATAATAGACATCCATGGAAATCCAATCACGGAAACGACTCCTTAATGCAGTCCATCAACGGCCCTCGGGATAAATCCTGGGGGTATTTTTTTCCTATCTCTGTAGGTGGAGGTATATGATTGGGGGTTTTCGTATAAAGCTATTCGCGAGCGAAGTAAAAAAATTGAGGAAGCGAAGCAGGCAGACGGAAATCACCCGGCAAAAATGAGTTCGCATGATTTTTCACGGATAAGTTGAAAGAATTGATTCAGCTCTGCCATATTATTCGAGATACGATCTGAACTAGCACAGATAACCTTTGTAATCATACCTGATTGAATGTCCTCGACAAGTTGAGATAATCCTAGTCGTTCAGTGTCAGTGCCAGATGTGCTAAATTCCATGTACATCTTATGCTCTGATTTTCCCACAAAGGGTAAGCACTTTTCGATTTGCTGCTGAACCTGGATAAATTCGTTCGTTTCCGTTCTGACAAAAACAGCTACCATGTAATTCACCTCTGAAGATAGGTACTATCCAATCAATTTAACATAAACAGCATTTTCTTAAAACTATATTTCACGATTGCATCACCTTGATACCTGTGCATATAATAAGAACATCAAAAAAAGTTGATGAATGAGGTTGTATGTAATGAACGATATCAAGCAACAGTTGGAGCAATATGAGAAGAAATTCAAAGCTCTCGCGGATCAAAAGCGACTAGAAATTATGTATGAGCTATGCCAGAGAGGAAAAACATGCGTATGTGACCTCACAGAAATCTTTGATATGCCACAATCCAAGCTCTCCTACCATCTCAAGATCTTGCTGGACGCAAACCTGATACTGAAAGAAACCAAAGGTACATGGAGCTATTACGATTTAAACGATGATGAAGTGAACCAGCTTCTATCAGAAGAGCTCTGCTGTATCTTCAGAAAAACAGGGAAAGGGAGTTGCTGCTAATTTTTTTTTAAACCTTACATCAAATTTTTTTGATGTATAGAAAATAAAGGAGGAGTAAGGAATGAAGTATACTCATGTAGGGATTAACGTAACCAATCTGGAGAAATCTATTGAATTTTATGGGAAAGTATTCGGAGCAGAGCCTGTAAAGGTAAAGCCCGATTATGCGAAGTTTCTGCTAGAAAATCCGGGACTTAACTTTACATTAAATGTCCGGGATGGTGTTCATGGAAATCAAGTGAACCACTTTGGCTTCCAGGTTGCGAGTGCAGATGAAATTATAGCCCATAAGCAAAGACTGGAAAACGAAGGCTTCTTCGCACGTGATGAGCTGGATACAACATGCTGCTATGCTGTTCAGGATAAATTTTGGGTCACAGATCCAGACGGAAATGAATGGGAGTTTTTTTATACAAAGGCTGACAGTGATGTCCCTAAAATCGAGTCCATTTCCTGCTGTGTAGAGGCAAATACAGACACAAACAAAGCGTCTTGCTGCTAAAACCAAACAGGAGAGTGTCCATGAAACCATTATCATTTTTAGATCGTTTCTTGACCCTTTGGATTTTCCTTGCGATGGCGATTGGAATTGCTGTCGGCACGTTTGCCCCGGATTTTGCAGGTGGGTTGAACAGCATGCAAATTGGCACCACCTCTATTCCTCTTGCCGTCGGCTTAATTTTGATGATGTATCCTCCTCTAGCAAAGGTACGCTACGAGGAAATGGGTCGTGTATTTAGGGACGGGAAGGTTTTGCTGCTGTCCCTGATTCAGAACTGGGTGATTGGACCAGTGTTAATGTTTGTGTTGGCGCTCATTTTCTTGCCAGATAAACCGGAATACATGGTTGGGCTGATACTGATTGGTTTGGCACGATGCATTGCTATGGTGATTGTCTGGAATGACCTGGCAAAAGGGGACACAGAATATGCGGCAGGGCTTGTTGCCTTTAATTCCGTATTTCAGATGCTGTTCTTTTCTGTTTATGCCTATGTGTTTGTCACCATTATTCCAGAATGGCTCGGCATCCAGGGGGCAGTCGTAAGCATTACGATGGCAGAAGTGGCCAAATCGGTGTTTATCTATTTGGGGATTCCTTTTCTAGCAGGGATGCTGACTCGTTTCTTTCTCGTAAAAGCAAAGGGCAGACATTGGTATGAGAAGACGTTTATTCCCAAAATTAGCCCAGTTACACTGATTGCTTTACTCTTTACCATCATTGTGATGTTTTCTATAAAAGGCGAGAGCATCGCTCGTGTACCGTTAGATGTTGTCCGCATAGCCATTCCACTCCTTGTTTACTTTGTAGTGATGTTTTTTATTTCTTTCCTTATGGGGAAGAAAATGGGCGCGACCTATCCGGTTACGACGACTCTCGCATTTACAGCAGGAAGTAATAACTTTGAGCTCGCAATCGCTGTAGCCGTTGGTGTGTTTGGGATTCACTCGGGTGCCGCTTTTGCAGCTGTGATTGGCCCTCTCGTTGAAGTTCCCGTAATGATTGCCTTGGTACATGTAGCATTATGGTTCAAACGTAAGCATTTTGCTAACATTTCCTCCAATTAACCCGAAAAGGTGCGTTTCTCATGGAAAACAAAAAGACAATCTACTTCTTATGCACAGGAAATTCTTGCCGTAGCCAAATGGCTGAAGCGTGGGGAAAGAAATACTTAGGTGACCAGTGGAATGTATTTTCAGCAGGAATTAAAGCTCATGGCGTCAACCCGAATGCGGTTCGTGCTATGCAGGAGGTGGGGATAGACATCACTTCGCAAACATCTGATGTGATTGACCCAGCAATAGTAAACGAGGCTGATCTGGTCGTGACACTGTGCACCCATGCAGATGCTGTTTGCCCGACCACGCCTCCGCATGTAAAACGCGTTCACTGGGGATTTGACGATCCTGCGGGAAAAGAGTGGTCTGAATTTCAACGAGTTCGTGATGAAATTAGGGCGCGTATAAAAGCCTTTATGAAAGCTGGATATTAGGAATAAAGGGACTATTTCTCCAAACGAATTGCAAAATGAGAGTGTCTGAAGGACAGTGTTTGCAGGTAAATGCTGAAAACGGACACTCTTTTTTATGTGGGATGAAGTCTTCGTATTCTAGCGAGGTTAACATTTTGCTAAAGACATGAAAGCAGGAAATCGTTATTCAAAACCGAAGTGAGCGTAAAAGGTTTATGGAGGGGTATGAAGTGAACTTTCATTTGATGACCATGGCTGAAGCACAAGAAATCATAAAGTGGAAATATCCGCAGGAGTATTCGTTTTATAATTTTGATAATAACGCTGAAACATTACGGGAACTGCTGGACGGTACCTACTATGTTGCTTGCGACGATGATCATCAGCTGATAGGCTTTTTTTGTTTTGGACAAAACGCTCAAATTCTGGAAGGGCGAAAGCAAAATCTGTATACTGGGGAAAACGTGCTCGATATCGGACTTGGGCTTAAGCCTGAATGGACTGGAAAAGGAAGGGGACAATCATTTTTACACGCAGGTATTGCATTTGCTAGTCAGCAGTTTAAACCAGACTATTTGCGATTAAGTGTGGCAGCCTTTAATGCCCGCGCTATGAAGGTATATGCGAGAATGGGATTTACTGAAACGTCCTCATTTGTAAACAATGGGACGGCGTTTAACGTGATGGTGATGAAGGTGGAGAAATAGGAACATGTACTGCAAACTATTTCTGGATACAGACATGGGTCGTAATGAACTCGGGAAGCTCGTAACGGAGTTCATTCAAGGAGAAAAAGACAGATGGATGATCCATTCGGCTGTTATGGAGATATTCGTCAATGACAATGATTTTTTTGACAATGCTAGAAAAGAGGATAGCCAAGAGGGCTTTCTATACTTCCCCTATTTTCTCGATATTGAGCCGCGAACCGAAATGGAAGGAGTGTATATTGAAACGATTGCTACCCTGATAACAAGGCTATGGAGCTATCACATAAAAGCTGTAGCAGCGTGTGATTTTGAGGACTTGCTGCCCGGAAAAGGAGGCATCGCATTTTTATCAGAGCGGGCTCTAGGCTGACTGTTTTAGAAAGGCAAAAGGAACTGATCGTCTGGCTAGCGTATCAAGATCAGTCCGTTAGAGGAATTGGTATAGTGGGCTTTTATATGAATGAAGTCCCTTGGTCCAAAGAAGGCTTTGCAGAGGAAAAGCAATTTCTTTCATCGGTGATTAAAGGCGCAATTTCCGAATCGGGCTGGCAGACACTTGATTACCGTCCAAATAGGTCGAGGATCGTCCCGCTATTGGAAAAACTCGATGATATGCTGAAGCAGGTTCAAATCACATATGTTGATGAACACAATTATGCCGAGTGGAAAGAAATCTTTCGAGAAAGCTTCCCTGACGGTTATCCAATCTGTAGGGGCCATCATGCTCTTATGAGTGAGTGGGGGTGTGTTGTCTGCCATGATTCGTGAGATGGTTTTTGGTCATGAAAAAGTAATTCAGATAAAAAAACGCAGCATACTGCTTATCCAATCGCGAAAAATTTAAAGGAGACGTATACTGCTTCGAACATCAAAAAGCATTGTAAGCGCTCCTCACTCTAAAAATCCTTCCACGTAATATCAATGCTCAAATACCCAATATGCTTCTGTTTTAGCGTCATAGGCTCTTTCGTAGCTAATTCCGGTTTGCGGAAACAGACCAAGTCTTTGTGGTAGCCAAACATGCGACAAACGTCAGGGCGGGCGGCATGAATCCCACATTGGTCGCGATCCAGATCATAGAACATACAGGTACCATAGAGGCGAGGCTGCTTCTCCAGCTCATCGCGAAGCTTTCTCGGCATGGCTTTAACCTTCTTCTGGATGTTCTTGTATTCTTTTTCTGTTATTGGAACAGGACCACAGCATAATCCCCTGCAGCCTTGACACGGTAGTGCTTGCATCTTTTGTACAACCCCTCTAAACAATCGTTTAAAAGTTACTTACTGAACATTATGAAAGGTTGTACATGATTTGTAAATGATAAAATATTTTATATTAACACAAATGAAAGTATTTGTCAATAACAAAAAACGTGTAGAAAAATAAGCCAGTTAACACAGAGGAAAAGTGTTGAACTGGCTTTCATCATCGTTAGGGATCGACAAGAAGGGCCGAAATCATTCTTCCACACTGAAAGCAGGAATGACAGTTGTCCATCCAGTCGTCCAATGCTTATACATGACATTCTCCGATTTGTTGTGGTTGCTGTTGATTTTATCAATAAAGACTTTTCCATCTTTATTTCGGTAGCCAAACAAATAAATATGCCCATCTCGGTAGAAGGGAGAGATGCTTGTCCAGCCACTTGTCCAATCTCCTGAGCCATGTGATTCTGTTGCAGATAGGTCGTCTTTGACACGGTCAATGAAATAATGTCCATCGCTGCTTCTATAGCCAAAAATGTAGACCTTTCCATCTGTTCCGTAGAATGGCTTTACAATAGAATATCCCTTTGACCAACGTTTCCCGGAGCTGTAAGATTTGAGCCCAAATCCTTTGTCGTCCCACTTGATTTGGTCGATGAAATATTTCCCATCCGAACTGCGATAACCGAACAGGTAAACTTCATCGCCGAGATAGAATGGACTCACACTAGACCAGCCTGTAGTCCATCTACCGCTAAGTTTTGTGTTCGTACCTTGTAGACCAGTGTTCAATTCGTCGATGAAAAAATCACCGTCACGCCCACGATATCCAAACAAAAATTGTTTATCTTTCATTTGGAGCGGTTGAAGAATCGACCAATTCTTCGTCCAAATTTGTGTCCATACGGATTTCGTACCGTCAAAGTCAAAATTATACTGATCGATGAAAAATTCTCCGCTATGCGACTTATAGCCGGCCAAATAATTGGCTCCTTGAAAAGTAAAGGGTTGTACAATTGTCCAGTTTTTCGTCCAATGATGACGCCAGATTGGTGAGGTTCCTGTTTCCAGATTGGCGTTGATATGGTCGAGTGCTACGGTCCCTTCGTGCTCTTTGTACTGGAACAAATAAACGCCTTGTTCAATCCGATTTCGTCCAGGTGAAGGAATCTCCCAATCACCAAAACGTTCCTGGTATTCTTTGGAACCCACGATTTCTTTGACAGTGTTTTTCCAGTTTTCTCCGCCCGTGATGTTTGGCCATTTTCCATATTCGTACTCACGTGGTTTTCTGCCGAGGAGGTGGTTGATCATGTTAAAAATAGCAGTTCGCTCGTCTACATTGATGAACGACTTCCAAAACTCATCGGAGGTAGCCAATTGAAGAATGACATCCTTTACAGTGGAGCCACCCAAGAAATGACCGCGAATCGTATGGATATCATGCTCTGTAGCTGTGCGATTCATAATTGGTTTAAAGATACGGTGAATGTGGCCATTCATATCGACTAACCAGCCTGAGCTTTGTAAGGCATAGCGAATCCCACTGGCATATTTCCGTGCCCCTTTGACGTGAGGATGGCCGAGAGAAGCGATTTTGGTTTTCGCTCTGCCGTGACCTACTTTTTTCCCCCACCGAATTGCATCTGCGAATCTCTCCGCCCGAACCGGGTCTTCCGGTTGTACAAAGGGTGCTAACCCCCATAGAGCGGTGTCATATGCCAGCACAGCATTCTTTTCGCTATAACCGCAGCTCGCCACTTGTACACGCTCTGAAAACTCTTGGGCTATCCCTCCTAAGCCTTCATTCATCTTTTCTGCGAATGCTTGACAATTGGCGATCATTTGCTCTTTGATGGCTCGTAGTGAAACGAATTGATCCGAAGAGGCGATGAGCGCATCATCTTCAGTGAACCCTTCAAGCTCCTCCAGCTTTTCCAGTAATCCCGTTTGCTTCAACTCATTATAAAGTAGGGCGATATGATGGTCCTCGATTTGCTCCAACGTAAAATTGTTGAGAATTTCCTCATTCATGGCGATATCCGGCTGAGCACTTGCTGCGATCATGGAAGCGGAAAGATCAGCATCTGTCGGGAAATTGTCCCGAAATAAATAGAGAACTTTCAGGATGAGTGGATTGGAAAACCGAGAAATAATTTGATAGTAGTCCGTAATCAGGATTTTTGCATGAGGATACTGCCTTAGAGCTGTCAAAATCATGTCTCTCGTCCGTTTAACGGCTTTTTTTGTCTCGTCAATAATCCATCCTTTCGAGGAAAACGGCGAACAAATGGTCACGGGTCCTAGGTCATTAATCCCGCCATCGATCAGGATCAGATCGACTTTTTCTGGCGAGACATGATGCCAGCGAGGCAGCTTGATTGAAGCGCTCTTGACTTGTTCATGGATCGATGGGTAGGAAAAATTGACTTCGCCAGGAGGAGTAGGCTTCCATAGATTGCTTTCATCATCTGCCCGCACTACGTATTGATTTTCTCTGAATATATCATCGGCGCTGGTTGGCTCAAGTGTTGCACCGGAATGAGCGAAGACAAACAGATTCGTAGGACGTTGGGTTACGCCTTCTAGCCATTGCCGGGTTAAATATGTAAACTTGTCCTTGTTATACAAGCCTTGACCCCAGACGATGGAATCACCAAAGGCAACGACATTCAGTGGCTCTCCATGATGCTCAATTACCTCAAGTGAAAAATGCTCGCGAGATGCTGCTGATGTAGCTTGTGCTCCTAATTTATTTTTATGACGGAGGTCGACGGTAAGATAATGACCACTACGTGTCTTTAGTGTGATGATGTCGGCAGTTGTGATGACCCCGGGGTTTCCATTCGCCCTCTCAATAATAAAGGTCTCCTCTGCAGCCCCCCAAAGGCTGAGCTGGACACCCTGTCCTCCTCCTTGCAGCGGGTGAAGATAGTGACTATTTGCAGTGCGAATGACGATTTTTGAACCGTGGACAATGGTAGGTCCATCCACACCGACGAGCGTATACACTTCCATTTGGTCAAATCCGGTACCGGATGCATACAGATCCGTATCCGTACGATCATATTGAAAGCTGCCTTGCAAATATTTACCGGAATGAACTGATTTTAGCCATACCTTCAAGACATACACTCCCTTTTCCAAAAATTTGAAAACCACGGTTCATTTTACAGGATGGAGGATGGGAAGACAGCTAACTTTGGTTAACCTAATTTTTTGGCGGTAAATGTGAAAAGAATGAAAATATGACAAGTAAATGGAAAAATGTATTCATTTAAAAAGCGTTCCTTCCGATATTAATCTAGAGGCAAGCGATTGGGGGAGTGGCGTTATTTCAACCACTGCACTCAAGTAAATGGAAGTAGGAGAGGATCGTATGCTAGAGGTTAAAAAGCTCGTTTTCCATTTTTCAGAAGGTGACACGGTAACCGTTAGGACGTCTGAGCCAGAAGAAATTATTCAAATGATTGCGAATCAAAACGACGGTTGGCTTCAATATGATGACATTGTCATTAATGTAAAAAATGTTTCCTATATTCGAATTCAAGCGGATCAGTAGACGAAGCACCAGGAAAATGCCACTCCTATTTGGGTGGCGTTTTGCTTGGAAAGAGAATTGACATACTGAAAAGAAGCTTATATATTATATTTAAGTTAACTTAACTATTAATGGTGATGAAATGAACAGAGAAGAGCTTACTGCCTTTGTCCGCGAGATAAACGATCTTGATTATGCTTGTAATACCATGTTGACGGAGGAATATCACGCTTTGCTGGATGAGAATATCACGAACAGCCAAATCATCTTGCTGGGTCATATTCATCAGCGGGGACGTCTTCTTACCGGTGAGCTTTCGAAGATCATGAACATCACGCCGAGTGCTGTCAGCCAAAACCTTAATAAGCTGGAGAAAGCGGGCTACATCAAGCGTTCCATTAACCCGGATAATCGTAGAGAGATTTTTGTCGAGCTGGACAGCGCAGGAATCAAGTATATGGAGAACAGCGAGAAAATGGAGCTTTCGATTATTGATCGCTTTTATTCCAAGCTTGATGTCGAAGATCTAATAAACCTGAAGGGAATCTTTTCAAGGTTCAAGGCAATCATTGAAAAAGAGAAAACGCAGAAGTAGTTTCTCTTTTTTTGACTAATAGTTAAGTTTGGTTAAATATTGTTATCACTTAATAGTTAATGGGAATTAATGAGGGGGATTACATACGTGAGACTGTTTGAAGTTCTACTGCTGATCGCAAGCATGTCACTATTGTGGCAAGTGATCTGGCTTCGGAAAAGACCTGGAGTCATTATCCTGAGGGGAGCGCCGCTGCTTCTGCTCGTCATCAGTATTTGTCACCTCGTCTTGGAGGGGGGGCGCTGGCAAATGGCTCCCGTGTACGTAGGTGTAGCACTTGTTTTATGGAAGTATGGGGCATGGAGTTTGCAGGGTGCGCCAATCGAAAGAACTGGAATACGCACACCGATTTTGCTTAGCATCGCTACCCTTCCTTTTACTTTGATGGCAGCCGTAATTCCCGTTCTGCTTCCTGTATTCTCATTTGAAAAGCCAACGGGTCCGTATCAGGTTGGGACTGTAAGCTACACATGGACGGATACAAGCCGAACAGGCGTTGATGGGAAGCCAAGAAGGGTGAAAACACAAGTCTGGTATCCAGCGGCACCGGACAAATCATCGGTGGAAGAAAGGTACATCTCAGACTTACCTGAATTTTCGGAGGTGATTCAAGAGCATTATGGACTGCCGCCACTATGGCTTCGCTATATAGATCTGGTCAAGACGAACACCTACAGTCAAGCGACATTCGCATCTAATCTTGAGGCTGCGCCTTTACTTTTCTTATCTCATGGGAACATGCTCGGTACACGATTTACGAATTCCTTTCAAACGATCGAGCTAGCAAGCCATGGTTATGTCGTGGTAGCCGTAGAGCATCCGGGAACTGCTTTGCTATCGACGTATGCGGACGGTACATACGAGGTGTTTACAGACAAATCCTCCCACCTACCTATGGAATATCAGGTGCAAAATGAAGCCACCATCCCAATTATCAATGAACAGACAAAAGATATTGTATTTGTTCTCGAACAAATGAAGCGCTTGGGCGAGGAAAATGCAAATAGCCCCTTGATCGGCAAGATCGACTTTGCAAGGCTCGGAGTGATTGGGCACTCGCAGGGGGGAGCTACTGCTGTAGACGTTTTATACAAAAATCGGGCATTCCAAGCTGCTATCGATATGGACGGATATATGTACGGTGAAGCTCGTTCAGAAGCACTGGATCGACCAGTCATGGTATTACAAGGTGGCTTTGAATTAGAGGAACTGGCATCGCCGCCCGAAATGGAACAGATTGAACAACAAAGAAGAGAGCACATGTTGGCGAGAAAAGGAAGCATCCTCCATCTGGAGCAGGCAGGTCATCTGAGCTTTACAGATATTCCGCTCTATTCACCACTCATCGCGATGCTTAGTCCAAATATAGTGGAGCAGCACAAGATCATCAATGAAGCAACGCTGTGCTTCATGAATCGACATCTGAAAAAAGACCAATCTGCTTCCTGCGAGTATCTCCCACAGAAATATGCAGGCGTTCGCTTGCAAACCGTAGGCATGCAGTGAGGTGGAAATGATGAAAATCCCGCGTGTGATGCGCAGGATTTTTTGTTTGTCTGCTTTTTGTCAAGAAAAAATGTCGCAGATTGAAGGAATATGTAACTCAATCGAGAACCTTTTACTGACAGGATGTTATTTCCAGTCATATCGAGTCGAACAGAGAGGAACGAGGCTGTTGTTTTCACGAAAAAAAACCATCATTGCTGCTGTTTGTTCCCTGGTCTTGTTGATGCCGCTGTCGTCTGCTCACGCTGCTACGCATGTCGAGGTAACCGTTGATCAACTGAATATACGCAGTGCACCGGATACCACCACGCAAATCGTCGGAACCATCACAAAAGCTACAAGGCTGCCAATTGTTAAGCAACAAAACAACGGATGGACACAAGTGAAGCTGCCGAATGGAAAGACGGGATGGCTGAACAACAAGTATGTCAAAATGATAGATGTGCCCAGAATCATCTATGTAAAGAGCACCGTCGACATGTTGAATGTTCGGGCTGAACCGAATGCCACTGCGCAAATATTGCAGATTATCGATCAAAAAGGTGTATTCCTGCAAGTGAAGAAACAAGGGGATTGGGCACAAATCAAGCTGTCCAATAACACAAACGGGTGGGTAAATGCCCGATTTTTAGCGGAAACGTCTGCACCAGCACCGACCCCGCCGCCTCCGGTACCGACTCCAACCCCAATTCCTACACCGGTACCAACGCCAGTGCCAGTACCAGAACCGCCTCCGTATATACCTCCAACGAATACAGGGAATGGGCAAACGGCCAATACTCTTGTGCTGCAAGAGTGGCACGAGGTCTATGCCGAGCCTACTATTTTGGGTCAGGTCGTAGGGCAGCTGAATGCAGGCACAGCCGTCACTCATTATGGTTATGCAGACGGCTGGTACACGATTAATTTCAATGGTACTTACGCATACATTTTCAAGCCGATTGGTCAGGAAAATCCAGCTCCAGGACAAGTTGGAGGCTTTCCGGGCAGCTATGATCCCCCGGTCGGACAAGCAGAAGATCTCATTCGAGTAAGGAATGCGGATACGAATTTGCGTAATGGTCCAGGAACCACGTATGCTGTTGTTGGCACAGTTCAACCTGGACAAGTGTTTCCAGTCGTTCAGGAACAAGGAGATTGGTATTTAATCCGATTGGCTGATAATTCTACCGCCTATATTGCTGGCTGGATCGTTGATCGAGTGTCATCCAGTACAGGTCAGCCAAGTAATGGGGGAACGACTTCTGGAGTGGGCTACAACCAAGGAATGGTTGGCAATGAGACCGTTTATATTTACCACACCCATAACCGTGAGTCGTGGCGTAATGTTGCGAAGAACCAGCAGGGAAGCTCGGTAGATGATCCAGAGATCAACATCACTTTGGTTGGAAAACGCCTTGGTGAGCTGTTGCAGGCTAGAGGTATTCCATCGATGGCCAATCAGGACGATTTTGCCAAGAAGCTGGCTGAACAAAAGAAAAGCTACTCGATGTCCTATACAGAATCGTACAAAGCGGTCGCTGCAGCTGCCTCAACAAGCTCTAACCTGAAGTACATTTTCGATATTCATCGAGACAGTGATGAGCCGCGCAGTAAGGTAGCAATTACACTGAATGGCAAGACGTATTCACGGATGTTGTTTGTGATCGGAACGGCAAATCCAAACCATCCCGAAAATAAACGGCTGGCCGAAAATCTGCATGCCCGACTGGAAGCTTCCTATCCGGGCTTGTCCCGAGGAATTATTTTGAAAGGGACGAATGAAGGAAATGGCGTGTACAATCAGTCTATTTCCGGTGGAGCCCTGCTTCTCGAGTTTGGGGGAACGAACAACACGCTGGAAGAGTGCTACAATACAGCAGAAGCATTTGCTGATGTGTTAGTCAATTACATGCTGGAATCACAAATTGCCTTTAAATAATAGCACGATTCTTTTCGCAGTCTTTGCGGGAAGGATCGTTTTTTCTTGGTGAGGAGCCGTCTTGGTTCTCCTAACTATAGGTAAATGTACCTATATATACTTGTAGTCATGAACATGAATATCATCTACTATAATAGTATTCACGTATTTTCTTTACGTACTACCCCTTACGTAACCCCATTCGCCTTTGAGCGAGTGGGGATTTTTTTTAGGGCTCAGTATGTGGTATTCGCTTCTCATGATCAAAGTACCAAGACCGATCATTACAATAACTTGAGCCATAGCGCCTACGCTCTGCCATATAAGAACCCAACTCATGTTATTACCTCCATGGATACATAGGTTAACCAATTTGTGGGTGAATAATAGGCGAAACACACGATTAACGTACTGAGATCTTTCTCAGAAAAAATGGAGGGGGCACCATCGAAGAGCTGGGTTCGTTTGCGTAGCTACATGCCTTTTGCCTTGTGAAAACTGGTGAGTGCCGTATACCCCAGTACAATTCCACTAACGATGGGAAATTCCTTATACCGAAGTAAGACAGATACATAGTCCCCGAATGGCGAATAGTGATGTAAAAATATTGTTGCCCCAAAGAGAGCCGGCAATCCGATGGCAACGCCTTTTCCCCAGTCATACGTCCATTTTCCATCATTTTTTCGCTCACGAATGAGGTGAGGAATGGCGAACAGTATGCCAATCAATATCGGGTAGAGGGAAAGGTACACAAAGTATGAAAGGCGATCAAATGACATCATAGCCTCCTCAAGCATTACACGGTCAAACTCAACCAAGACCTGTAATACCAGACCGATCAGCATGACAAAGCCAAAGTATTTTCCAAAACGAACAAGTCCTTGCATACTCTCACCTCCCATTTAAAAGCAAAACCCATCTCCTAAAGTAGCGGGACGGGGCTTCACAGTGTGATTATTTCTCGTAAGTAACGACAGCAATAGCGAAACCGTCGTATCCTTTACTTCCAACTGTCTGAGTGCTGTGGCACTTACGCGAGGTTCGGCTGCGACGAGCTCGGTAAAGCGGCGAACTCCCTCTACGCTAGGGTCAGTACTGGTTTCATCCACGACATTACCGTTTCGCACTACATTGTCAGTGATGATCAGACTGCCTTTTCGGGAGTGATTGAGCGCCCATTGGAAATATTCCGAGTTGCTTTGCTTGTCTGCATCAATGAAAAACAAATCGAATGGTCCATGTCCTTCTGCGTCCAATTGCGCAAGAGAGTCCAACGCTTGGCCAAGGCGAATTTCAACAACATGATCGAGACCGGCGCGTTCGATATTTTTTCTCGCTACTTCTGCGTGCTTGGGATTGGACTCCAGCGTGATTAATCGGCCACCCTCGGGAAGCGCTCGAGCGAGCCAGATGGTGCTATAGCCGCCTAGTGTGCCGATTTCCAGAATCGTGCGAGCACCTTGGATCGTAGCAAGCAGATTCAGGAGCTTCCCTTGGTTAGGAGCAACGTCTATGGATGGGAGGCCAGCCTCGGCATTATTCTGCAAAGCAGCATCCAAAATCGGGTCATTCGGTAAAAGCAATTCGGAAAAGTAACGATCGACAGCTGTCCAAGTTTCTCTAGACATGGAATCAACTCCTTTGCATTTGACAAGAATAGTATAACAGTTTATGGAAAAAACAATAGCAGGAATGTTCTCAACAAAAAACGAGCCTACCAAGTCTGATCCAAACGGTCACGATAATAGCGGATTGCACGGCGATAAAGCTGTATGTGCTCGGAAGTTGATGTCTCAAGCAGGCTATCCAGCAAAAGCTGCACAGAAGCCTCGTAGTCTTTGGCGTTATATTTGGCGAGTGCCAGAAACACGCGCAAGGAATGATCTTCGGGATAGAGGGAGCTTCCTTTGGTTAACAAGGATATCGATTTTTCTACCCGTCCGAGGCAACGGTATGTACTGCCTAGTCCTAAATAAGCTCCGCGAAGGTCCTCTACGTCCAGCGTATCTAGGGTGATAGCAGTCTCGTAGTAAGGAACTGCCTCAGCCTCCCGTCCCAAACGGTCGTGAGCAGATGCGCATTCATACATCACTTTTGCATTCGTAGGATATTCTCGTGCAAGCTGAATCAGCTCTTGTCTTGCTGCTTCCAGGATGGTGGTATAGCTGTCCTCGTTGGTTTGACGGATGGAACGTGCCACTTCTATTTGGCTCAGGATATGTTGCAGCTTTTCAGTAGGCATCCAGTCTTTCTCCTTTCGAAGGCATCATGCCTTATATTTCCTCAGTTTAACAGGAAACGAAATGCTTCCATAGTTTTGAAATGAGAAACCGGGTGAGCCATATGCCCACCCGGTTTTACCTACCTGTGCTCAATCAGGTCGATCGCGCCAAGAACGACGTGTGCGAGTCCGAAGCCGACGATTGTGTTCGTCAGTGTCGGACTCACTTTTTCCGTGTTTTTCAAGGCGTAACCAGTTGCTGTAACAATAGTCCCTAGCACCGCCGGGATTAATCCCTCACGAACCTCCATATTGTCACAACCTTTCTAGACATAGCAGGTATTGTCATAGCTTCCTTCCAAAAGACATTTTTATGCAGCCTAAAAAACTCATGTCCGGTTCGTCTTACGAAAACAGAATTTCCGCCCTCCATTCCTGAGTCTTTTGCCAAGGCTGGGGCGAGATGCTACAGTCCAAAACAAAGCGTAGGGTAAAGAAACCCAAGCAATCGGCTGTGTGGAAAATAGGCTGGGAAGACACCGTCCCCTCTGCTGCTGGTATGTATGGCAAAAATGCTGCAAATAAAGTGGCAATTACGGGCAGTGCAATAAGAGCCATACTGAGTCTATGCGTCCATTGAGGAGAAGCAGCCTACAAAGAAGAGAATGTAGTCAATGTGTGAGTTGACTAAATAAATTGACAATTAATGATTCAGTAGATAATCTGGATATAAAAACGCGTTCATTTCAAAAATGCATTCACAAAAATTCAAAAGAGGGTGCCCACATGACAAAATGGGAACAGCTCGTCAAAGAGCAGCTGCCAGAATGTAGAGCAGAACAAAGCAAAAGGATTGTACAGCATCGAGGGAATGGTCCCGAATATGCTTCATTTACCACAAGGCTGCCGCTTTCATCCGCGCTGTGATTATGCGGATGCCAGCTGCCGTGTATTGGAGCCTGAGCTTGTCGATACGGGAAATGGACACAAGGTGCGTTGTCTGAAGTACAAAAACGAGAGGGGGTGACGTTTGTGGCTCGTGAACTAATGAAGGTCCGAAATTTGAAAAAGTACTTTCCGGTGGAAAAAGGCTTGTTCAAAAAGAAGGCAGGTGTCGTACACGCGGTAGATCATGTCAGCTTTGATATTTATGAGGGAGAAACGCTAGCTGTGGTTGGAGAGTCTGGCTGCGGGAAAAGCACGCTGGGAAGAACGCTCCTCCGCATTGTGGAAGCCACAGAAGGGGAGGCCTTCTTTGAAGGAAAAGACATATTCAAGCTAACGAATCATGAAATGCGCGAGCTAAGAAAAAAGATGCAAATCATTTTTCAAGACCCGTTTGCGTCACTTAACCCGCGCATGAAGGTAGCCGACATCATTGCAGAGCCGCTAGTTACCCATGAATCGATGGAGCGAGCAGCCAGAGACGAGAGAGTAGCTGAGCTGATGGAGCTTGTCGGATTGCGAAAAGCGTACGGCATGAGGTATCCTCATATGTTCAGCGGGGGACAAAGACAAAGAATTGGAATCGCCAGAGCGCTTGCACTCAATCCAAAATTTGTGGTGTGCGATGAGCCAGTATCCGCTCTGGATGTTTCTATTCAATCTCAAATCATTAATTTGCTCAGCAGGCTTCAAGAACAAAAAAATCTGACCTACTTGTTCATTTCCCATGACTTACATGTCGTTCGCTATTTATCTGATCGGACCTGTGTCATGTTTTTAGGCAAAATCATGGAGATCGGGTCAACAAATGAAGTGTACAACAGGCCGTTGCATCCCTACACGAAGTTTCTGATCGCCGCATCGCCAGTCCCTGATCCGCACGCAAGACAAAAAGAAAAGCTGATTTTGGAGGGGGAGATTCCGAGTCCGCTCAATCCTACATCAGGCTGCAGGTTTCATACGAGGTGCCCGTATGTTCAGTCTATTTGTAAAAGCCAGGAGCCTGCGCTCCAGCAAGTAGAAGGAAGAGAGGTTGCTTGTCACTTTCCGCTCGTTTAGAAGGACGCTTGACGGTTCCATAAGCGGTAAGCTATAGTTTGAGTAACCTTATCTAAGGAGAGATGTTGATGTCGGCGGTAGTTCTTAACTAAAGCAATTCCATATGGAGGCTTCGTGTAAATCATTTTCGAAATTTTGCCGGTTTGGCAAAGTTTATTTGTGATGGTTTATAAGCGGCCTTGGGATTAGTTAAGAACAACGGATATCATACAATGCCTTAGGTATATACCTAATATCATTGCACCCAAATCCGTGCTGAGCTAACGCACGGATTTTTATTTGTACAGATAGGTATGACTACCATTCCTATCCTGTATAAATGCTACCGCGGCTCTGCCATCAGTCATGGCGTAGCCGGGTTTCTTATGGGGCTTATTTAGGTAGCCATAAAAAGGGCGGAGAATGACATTTGTTCATTCTTCGCCCTTTTTTGTTGTACAGATTTTCCACTATATGACAATGGAGAGATCAAACATGAACGAAAAAGCAATGCAGCGTCTGGAGTACGACAAAATCAAAGAAACACTGATGGGACACGCAATCTCGTACGTAGGGAAAAAGCATGTAGAGCAAATGATGCCGATGACCTCGAGCAAGGTCCTGCGAAAAAAACTCGACGAGGTGGCAGAAGCCAAAGACTTGATTCAGTATGGAGCTAGTGTGCCGATCCCCTCTCTGGAAGGAATCGAACAGATCGTATCGCTACTCGGAACAGGCTATGTGTTCAGCGAAAAAGACTTTATGCACATGACTCAATTCATGACGAGTGTTACCCAATTAATGAAGTACATGGCGTCCAAATCGGATATTGCACCGCGGGTCAGCACCTATGCCGCCTCGATGCATCCGATGAGCAAGCTGAAGTCGGAAATCGAACAGTGCATTCGCCATGGGCAAGTCGTCGATGCGGCAAGTAAAGATTTGCTCAAGACGAGAAAGCGGATCGCTGTCTTTGAAGAACGTCTGAAGGGCAAGCTGGATTCACTGATGAGTAAGTACCGTACGATTTTGCAAGAAAATATGCTCAGCACTCGCAATGGACGCTACGTGCTCCCGATCAAAAAGGAGTATCGCAAGCAAGTCAACGGCATGGTCTTGGACGAATCAGCCAGCGGTCAAACCGTCTATATGGAACCGACGGAGGTCAGCACCCTGCAATTTGAGCTGACAGCGCTCAGGTCGGAGGAAGAGCGTGAGGTGACCAAGGTCCTCATGCAATTATCAGCACTGGCAGAGGAGTTCACACACGAGTTCCAAATCAACGTAGAAACAGTGGGTGCCTACGATTTTCTGTTTGCCAAAGCCAAATACGCCCTCGCTTTAGGGGCTAAGAATGTCCAACTCAATGAGGATGGAATCGTACGATTACGTGAGGCGAGACATCCACTGCTCGGCAAAAAAATGGTGCCACTGAACTTCCAAATCGGGCGAAAATACAAGTCATTAGTCATTACTGGGCCCAATACAGGAGGCAAAACACTTACATTAAAAACGGTTGGTCTGTTAACCATCATGGTGCAATCCGGATTGCTCGTTCCTGTTCAGGAAGGAAGCATGTTCTCCATTTTTAGCAATATCGCTGTGGATATCGGGGACGGACAGAGCATCGAGCATGCGCTTAGTACCTTTTCCGCGCATATTCACAACGTCATTGAGATCCTGAAGATCACGAATGATTCCACACTCGTACTGATCGATGAGATGGCGTCGGGTACAGACCCAGGCGAAGGAGTCGGTTTGTCGATCGCGATTTTGGAAGAATTGCAAAAAAGAGGCGCGACTGTCATTGCAACCACGCACTTTAATGAAATCAAAAATTTTGCCTCCGTCACCCCGGGCTTTCAAAATGCCCGTATGGAATTCGATGCTGATACGTTGCAGCCGTTATATCGTTTGAAAATCGGGGAAGCGGGTCAGAGCTACGCGTTTTTGATCGCACTAAAATTAGGAATTCCAACAGAAATGATTGAGCGCTCTCGTGAGATTACGGCAAAAGGTTTTGCCTCCGGTGCTCAGCCGGCGATGATTTTCGCTGAAAAGGAAGAGCGGGAAGGGATTGACGAGTATCCACAAGCCGACCAGGAGCAGGGCGATCAGATGCAGGATGACACGGACGTAATCGATGGTGGGAATGAAGCAGCTGCTCACAGCTCAAGCCAGTCTGAGATGTCCGTGCAAAAAGTGGATGACACAAAGACAGAGCAAGCCGAACCGTCAGAAGCAGCAGCTCCTGCACTTCAAATGCCTTTTGATATCGGGGATTGCGTGTTCATCTCCTATTTAGGGAGAACGGGTATTGTTTTTGCCACTGAGGATTCAAAAGGAAATGTGGGTGTCATGATTCAAAATCAGAAATACAAAATTAACAAGAAGCGAATGGCCCTGCACATTGAGAAAAAGGAGCTCTATCCAAGCGATTATGATATGGACATCGTGTTTGAGACAAAAGAAAATCGTAAAAAACGAAAAATGATGAATCGTAAATACGTAGAAGGGCTCTCCATTGAGACAAAGCGGGAGGAGTGGCAGTAGCGATAAGGTAAAAATTTTAAACAAGAGGAGGGAGAAAATTTTCCCCCTCTTTTTTGTTTGAAATACGAAAGTACTGAGTAAGATATGAAAGTATCTTCTAAATCAGCTGCAATCCGCCGATTTAGAAGATACTTTTTTTCATTGAATCAATCGCATTTTTCTTTTTTTCCGCGATCGAGTGCCGTACGGAAGCTGCTGCCACATCCACAAGTCACTCTCGCATTCGGATTTTGAATCGTAAAGCCACCCATCATTCCTGTTTCGACAAAGTCAATTTCGACTCCATCCAGGTACGGATAGCTTTCTGCATCGACCACAAGCTGTACGCCATTTGTCTCGATAATCGTATCACCTGTCTGCATGTTATCATCGAAGCCTAGTCCGTAGGTGAGGCCGGAGCACCCGCCATACTTGACACCGAAACGGACAAACTGCTGCTTCTCATTGTCTTCCTGGGCAAGCATCTCTTTCATTCTGGTTATGGCTGATTCAGTTATTTGGATCATCAGAAAATACCTCCTATAGTATCCATGTTTATTTTTCTCCAACCACGATGATTTCTGGGACAAGCTGAATTTGAAACTGTGCATGTACCTTTTCCTGAATATGTTGAATCAGATTCAGAACATCAGCAGCGCTCGCATGACCCATGTTCATAATAAAGTTGGCATGCTTGCTTGATACCTCGGCGTCACCATAGCGCATGCCCTTTAAGCCAGCTTCTTCGATCAGCTTGGCTGCAAATGCATGGGGAGGATTTCGGAATACACTGCCTGCACAATCAAACGGAAGGGGCTGCGTCCTTATGCGTGTTTCTTTATTTTGATTGAATCGTTTTTTGATGCTGTCACTATCCTGGTAAGCTAGCTGAAAGCTCGCTTCGGTGACGATCGCACGTTTTTTTTGCAGAGCGGAATGCCTGTATGCAAACTGCAGCTCATCCGTATATATCCTGCGTACTTCTCCTGATTCCAGAATCACTTCAGCTGATTGGAAAATCTGCGAGATATCTGCACCGTTTGCTCCGGCGTTCATGTACACAGCCCCGCCGACTGTTCCCGGTATTCCTCCAGCAAACTCGAAGCCACTCAAGCCGTGTTTGCTTGTAAGCGCAGCTAGCTTGATCAAGGAATAGGCGGCACCAACATGAACCATGCTTCCGTCGAGTCGAATGAAATCCAAAGCCCGATTCAATTTTATGACTGCGCCTCTAAAGCCTTTGTCTGTGACCAGAAGATTCGAGCCCTTACCGAGAATCAGCCAAGGCACATGCTGAGAAGTGAGGGTTTGAATTGCTTCGATCAAACCAGCTTTTGTTTTTGGGATTAGCAAATAATCCGCCAGGCCACCTATTTTCCAAGTTGTGTGACGGGCTAATGCTTCGTTGCAGATTACTTCCGTTTCAGGATCGCGAAAGGACAGCTCATGCTGCATAATCTCACCCACCTTTTAGGAAAATGATTCCTCGACAATTCACCATCAGTATAATACAATAAATTAAACATATTCAACAAAAAAGTTTAGTATTGAAAATGAACCTGCCAAATCCTGTTGCTTCGGTGTTGGAAAGCTCGATGTATGCGATTATCCTGCCAGAATAGAAATACTAGCTTGGTTTCGGGTACAACTCGGATGTCAGGCTGATTACGAGGGGAGGGATGACTGCCACAGGAAGCCTGGTACTTGTGGCAGTCGATGAATGAGTATGAATAAGCGATTATCGACACGTGACTATATTCTTTTATTGCTAAAAACGAACGGCCAAATGAGTACAAAAGAACTTCAGCACAAGCTTGGTTTAACGAAAGTGGCTGTAAGCAGACAGATGGTTCATCTGGAAAAGGACGGTTACGTTCAATACAGTCTTGGACGTCATCAGCCTGGCAGACCGATGCATTATTATTCCTTGACGCTACTTGGACAGGAGCAGTTTCCTAGTGATTACGGGCAATTAGCCTTAGAACTGCTTGATCATATGGCCATCGAAGAGGGAGAAGACAGACTCTCCGATTTTTTCAAAAGACAGCAGGAAAGATTTATGGAAAGATATGAAGCGAGAATGCAGGGCAAGGACCTTTCTGCCAGAGTGGCAGAGCTCGCAGAAATTCAGGATGCGAATGGCTTCATGACCAAATGGGAGCAGCATAGCGAAAATACCTTTACGATGACCCAGCATAATTGTCCTTACTTTAAAATTGCGAATCGCTATGAGGTGATTTGTGAACGAGAGCTTAGCTCCTATCAAATGCTGCTGGCAGCACAGGTAGAGCGGCCAGATTGCGTAGCCAAAGGAGCAAGGCAATGTGTGTACCTGATTCGAGCATCTGCCTCCAATACCTAGTTTGGAGTTTCTATCCCTGGTAAAAGCCCGGACGGGAGCTGCTCGCGTTTCCAAACGGTAGAATACGATATGGAAATCTTCTTTCAGCCATGACCAGTGAGCAAAGCCGCTAAAGTGTTACTGATAATGAGAATGTCAGGACGCGGGGTAGCAAAAGGCTTATAATAAATTGGAAGAAGTAAACACTAAAAAGGCTCCTTGAGGTGGAAAGAAGAGTGCCTAAAAATATCGTTTATAAGGAGTTGCCATGACCGATAATCAAGCGAGAGTAGAGCCAGGATGGAACTTTGACAATAGTTATGCGAGTCTGCCGACTACTTTTTTTACCAAGGTTAACCAAAGTCCTGTAGGCTCACCACAGGTCATCATGCTTAATGAACCATTGGCAGCAGCCTTGGGCTTGAAGGTCCAGGGACTAGAGCAAGCAGCTGACGTACTAGCTGGAAACGAAACCCCAGAAGGAGCTTTTCCGCTTGCACAAGCTTATGCGGGCCATCAATTCGGGCACTTTACGATGCTCGGAGACGGGCGGGCTCTGCTGTTAAGCGAACAAATCACCCCGAACGGTGAACGATTTGATATTCAGCTGAAGGGATCAGGCCGAACTCCCTATTCACGTCGAGGGGATGGGAAAGCGGCCCTTGGACCGATGCTGCGCGAGTATATCATCAGTGAAGCGATGCATGGACTTGGGATTCCGACCACACGAAGCTTGGCGGTTGTATCTACAGGTGAGCCAATCTATCGTGAAACAGTGCAGCCGGGCGCCGTTTTGACCCGTGTGGCAGCTAGTCATATCCGTGTAGGTACCTTTCAATACGCTGCGGCATGGTGCTCGGAGCAGGAGCTGCGAGCTTTGGCTGACTACACGCTGGAAAGACATTATCCAGAAGGGCTGGCTGAGGAAAACCGCTATCTTTTCTTACTCAAACAGGTAATCAAGCGTCAGGCTGCGCTGATTGCCAAATGGCAGCTCGTCGGGTTTATTCACGGGGTAATGAACACGGACAACATGGCCCTGAGTGGAGAAACGATCGATTATGGCCCCTGTGCCTTCATGGATGCCTACGACCCGGAGACTGTTTTCAGCTCCATTGATACGCAAGGCCGCTATGCATACGGCAATCAGCCGTATATTGCTGTCTGGAACCTCGCGCGTTTTGCCGAAACCTTGTTGCCGCTATTGGATAGCAGCGAAGAGCAGGCTCTCAAATTAGGAGAGGAAGCGATTTCGCAATTTGCAGAGCAGTATCGCAGCAACTGGGTGAGCGGGATGAGAGCGAAGCTCGGTATTTTTAATGAAGAGCCAGAGGACGAAGCTTTGATTGAAGGATTACTCAGTATCATGCAAAAAGAGCGTGCAGATTTTACAAATTCATTCCGCGCATTGACCTTGGAGAAACCGGAGGAAACGCCTCTTTTTGGCACGGAGGAATTCACTCAGTGGCATGAGCAGTGGCAAACAAGACTTACCAGACAAAAGGAGTCAAAAGCAGATTCCCTTCAGCTCATGCGCAGCAGCAATCCGGCGGTCATTCCACGCAACTACCGGGTAGAAGAGGCGCTGGAGGCGGCGGTACAAAAAGGTGACTACAGTGTAATGAAGCAGTTGCTGGCTGTACTGGCAGACCCGTACGCCTACTCGCCTGAACAAGAGGAATTTTCCGCACTGCCGCCATGCTCGAATCGCCCTTACCAGACGTATTGTGGTACTTGATTGAAAGCAAATCGAATGATAAGGCTTTGTAGGAGGGCTGCTCAGAGGCAGCCCTTTTTTCGCATCAAGAGGAGTGGTTTGCCGACTGGGTATGCCTGGTTCGCCCGCTCGCAAACAAACTGAGCAATACCAATAGCAGGTTAAACACCATAGCGACTGTAATTCCAGACTCCATGGACATCCCCGCCAATCCAGCAATGATTCGTTTATTTCGACCTCTTCCCTGATCTGCCGCGTCCCAGCGTGCCTGCAAAATGGCTACGATGCACCAGCTCAGGGCTGCACTAGCTACGATCAGTCCGGCTGAGTCGGCAGATAATCCTTTTGTAAAAGTTCTGAGAACGTAGCAATGGCGGGGGCAACCGTTGTTACGGCTAAACCTTCAAACCCGATCGTCATTGCTGCCAAAATAATGCCAATCGATAATGCGAGATAGCGTGGTCCAAAAATGCTTTGTCCGGATGACAAACTGTTCACCTTTCCTCAAGAATGGTAAAGTTCATGTCGTATCCGGATGTTTTTTAAAATAAATTCTTTATAAAGTTAAATCTTTACAAACAAAATATACCAGCAATTTTGACTTTGTCAATATTTTTTTTATAATGTCAATAAGAGCCAAAGATGAAGGTGAATGCAATGAAAAAAGCGAATTCTCAGGCAAAAGAAGGTACCGAAAGAACAAGAAGAGCCATAGTAAAATTGCTCAAGCATGCCGGACCTATGGATGCCAATCACTTGGCAAGCGAGCTTGGAGTTACTGCGATGGCTGTACGCCAGCATTTGTACGATTTGCAAGAGCAAGAGCTGGTTACATTTACGGAAGAAGCCAGAGCGATGGGCCGACCTGCAAAGCTGTGGAGGCTTACCACCGAGGCAAATCGGCTTTTTCCCGACGGGTACGCTGATCTTACTGTCAGCTTGATCGAATCAATGAAGGAAGCGTTCGGAGAAGAAGGCTTAGATAAGCTGCTGGAGATCCGAAACAGCAAGCTAATCAAGGAATATCAGAGCAAAGCACTGGTGACTCTTCCGTTGAAGGAAAAATTAGAGGCCCTCGCGGAATCCCGAACAGCTGAAGGATATATGGCAGAAACTATTGAGAATCCCGATGGCTCGTTTTACTTTGTGGAGAAGCATTGTCCGATTTGCGAGGCTGCCAAAGCTTGTACGGATATTTGCAAGAAAGAGCTGGAAATGTTCCAGGATGTTCTTGGAGATGGTACGCATGTCTCAAGAGGCGAGCATATCCTGAAAGGCGACAATCGCTGTGTGTATTGGATCAAAACGGAAGACACTACTAAGTGATTGTGCGAATGAACGGGGATGGCACTTGTAAGTAGAGGGTTGTCCCAAATAGGAAAGGAGCCTTTTGGTACAGGGCTCCTTTATTCGAGTTGGATCGGATTGTACGCTTCGATAGCGTTACATTACATTTCCTGTTCAAGAGAATTCGTATAAGATACAAGCATGGGGAGTAGTGGTTTGGAGGATCTGCCTTTACTGGTCGCGTGCATGCTGCCGTTTTTCTCGGTGAAATACTGGGTGCAAAGCTGTGCACGCCTATCCAGATAGCTACTCTCTTTTATCTATCAGCGCTTTGCGGGTTTTTCTGATGCACCTCTAGAGTAGGTACCCCTGAAAATGATATAATAAAAGAAGGCACACTAGGAGTATGCTCACAAAAGCTTGCGAGATGCCCTAGTTTTTTCTGATTTACTGCAAACATGACGTTTCAATTGATGTATAATCTTTTCTTGTAAAAGTACAGGAGAGACTAGGTTTCTATTTCATTCATTTAATCGTGTTAGGAAAGAGAGTGGGACTGTATGGGTCGTAAGTGGAATAACATCAAGGAGAAAAAAGCGTCCAAGGATGCGAGCACGAGCCGCGTCTATGCGAAGTTCGGGAAAGAGATTTACGTCGCTGCCAAGCAGGGTGAACCTGATCCAGAGTCCAATCGTGCCTTGAAGGTTGTACTGGAGCGTGCCAAAACGTACAACGTACCGAGAGCGATTATTGACCGCGCCATTGAGAAAGCAAAAGGCGGCGGAGAGGAAAACTACGATGAGCTTCGCTATGAAGGCTTTGGACCAAATGGCTCCATGATTATCGTCGATGCGTTGACCAATAATGTAAATCGCACAGCTTCTGAAGTACGTGCTGCCTTCAATAAAAACGGTGGAAACATGGGAGTAAGTGGTTCGGTTGCCTACATGTTCGATGCTACTGCTGTAATTGGTTTCGAGGGCAAGTCAGCAGACGAAGTGCTCGAAATTTTGATGGAAGCTGATGTAGACGTACGTGACATCGTAGAAGAGGATGAAACCGTCATCGTTTATGCGGAGCCAGACCAGTTCCATGCTGTACAGGAAGCTGTCAAAAATGCCGGAATCAAAGAATTCTCCGTAGCAGAGCTAACCATGCTGGCGCAAAATGATGTACAGCTGCCAGAAGATGTACAAGCTCAATTCGAAAAGCTGATCGATGCTTTGGAAGACCTGGACGATGTGCAGCAGGTTTACCACAATGCTGATTTAAGTGAATAATTCACGAGAGCAGACCAAGGTGTCATACCCCATTTATCACGATAAAGAACTCGTCACAAATAGTCGGGTAAAATTACCAGGACTAAAGCCTTTGTTAACTGTGTTGTAAAATATAACGCTACACGCGCTAGATATTTTGTATCACCGAAATATAGATAATCCCGAATTTCGAAAGTACGTCAGATTAACGTGTGTTTTACGTGAAATCTGACGTCTTTCATTTTCATTCAAGCTACTGGAAAAGAAATAGACATAAATGGAGATAAGATTCCCCTCCCCATCGTAACGGGCATTAGTATTTCCATGTATTTCTATGGAAATCGTTCGCGATAGCATAGCGCCCTTGTTCGTAATTCGCTTCCAACTCTGCTTATTGTGAAATGCGTCAGCCATTTTCAGGATCACAAAAACTTGCCATAAATCGCTCGATTAAATTGTAAGCCAATAGTTTCAGCAGCAGATCGATTTCATTAGCGACAAAAGAAGATGTAGAGATTGCATCCATCGAAAAGAGGTGTTGTTTTTGTGAAAATGTTTAAAAAGGCTTTGATTCTCACTGTTTTTGGTACAATTTTGGTTTCTAGTAGTGATACTTTTGCTGCAATAAAGTCATATTCGTCTTATATTACAATTGATGGTGCGACATCTTCTGATTACACACTAAGTTACAATGCACATACTACTTCTAATGTGAAAAACTTTCCGAAAAGTGAATTGGCAACCGAAGTAAAAATATCAAGGAGTGGGAAAGCAGGCTATCTAAATAAAATAACTGATTTTGAAGAGTCCGAAGATTTTGTTTCATACAATCCTGCTGATTGGAAAACGTTTTCTTCCGAACAAGAAAATACTATAGCCGAATCAAAGCAAACGAGAGAACTGCGCATAGGAATTGAACAATATGAAGCTGAAGTAGCTAAGATTGTGAATTCTATTGTTGAAGATACTAGTATCGATCTCTCTGAATACACAAAAGTAAGTAAGACTGAAATCTTCAAATTAGATCAGGATCTATTCACTGAAATTTACGAAATTACAAATAATATTGAAGTGGGTGATGCGATACCACAGATCTATCTTCATGATTCAAAAGAGAATGTCTATGTTCTAAAGCAAAATAAAGATGGAGAAAGTACTGCTGCTAAGTTCGTCTTAGATAATGGAAAATGGAAAAAATTAACTGAAGTAAAGAAATACCTCATTGAGAGGAAGATAAGTGTTCGATAAAATTCTATCCATAACGAATAAAAACCACAAAGGAAAAGTAACTGATTAATACCTACTTTTTCTTTGTGGTCAAGAGAGTGAAAATATGCATATGATAAGTGTTTCCTAAGACGAGAGAAGAGACTATGACGAAGCGGATCAAGGTGTAATTGGCAAGTACACCTTTGTTTCAGAACAAAAGGTCTGTTTTTTTGAGTTTACAAAATATAGAAGGCTCGTCTCGTAAGCAGTTATGTCGAAAGACCAAGCTCTCTGATTTTTCGATAGAGCGTGCTTCTGGCGCATCCCAGCTTTTTGGCAGCTGCACTGAGAGAGTGAGCTTCACTTAGTGCTTGCTGGATCGTTTGCCTTTCTACGTTTCGCAGAAGTGAATGCTCCTGTGTTAGGGGAGTTGCTGCCGCTTCGTCCTTTTCAGATTTCGAAGTGTGCCATTCGAGGGGGAGATGGCGAGACGTGATCGCAGGTTCGTGAAAAGCAAGCAAAAAGGCTCGTTCCATCATATTGCGCAGCTCACGCACATTACCGGGCCATGTGTACTGACTAAAAGCAAGCAACGCATCGTCACGAATGCCAGCCGGTCCAGCACCGTACTGCTCATGGAGCTGCTTTCGAAAAACGTGAGCGAGTGGAGCGATGTCCTCCTTTCGATCACGCAGAGGCGGAATACAAATTTGTAAAACGTTCAGCCGATAATACAGGTCAGCACGAAACCGCCCTGCTTTTACTTCTTGATCCAGCTGGCGATTGATGGCAGCAATGATTCGTACATCCAACTGTTTTTCATCATGGGACCCCAGCCTCATCACTTTACGTTCTTCTAACACGCGGAGCAGCAGCACTTGTTGGTCTATGGGCATCTCACCAATTTCGTCCAGAAAGAGTGTTCCCTTGCTGGCAGCTTCAAATTTCCCGATATATCCTCCTTTTTTAGCTCCGGTAAACGCCCCGTCTGTATATCCAAACAATTCACTGGCAATCAAATCGCGTGGCAAGCACGCTATATTTACAGCAATGAATGGTCCATTCTTACGCGAGCTGCTTTCGTGAATGGCGCGAGCAAGCACTTCTTTTCCTGAGCCTGTTTCTCCCAGCAACAACGTATTTGACCCAGATAAAGCGGCGATCGAAGCCGTTTTTAGCTGAGCCTTGTAACGCGGACTGTTGGTCGCGATTGCTGGGAAGGGATCGATCGGCCCGGAGTGAAAGGAAGCTCGCGGACGAATGAGTAAGAGACGGTACGCAGCGTTCTCGCCCACGTCCAGCGTCTCGATTGTCCACAAGCGGAGAATCTGCTCATCCCATTCATCCTCCAGGATCGTCCCTGGCCGAAGGGAAAACTGCTCGCGCGAAGGACGGTTCGCATAGAGCACGACTCGTGTATGGCTTATCGCAATTATGTATTCCTGGCTCTGTTCACCCCATGCGAATAGAAGCGTTTTCCAATCAGGCACGGATTCTGGAAGAGGATGATGGACTGGGATGAGTTCTGTTGGAAAGCGGGACGCGATGTTCGATATAGCCTCTGCTAGCTTTCCTGTGTCGCGATAGTCGGTATGATGGATAACGATAGGGGACGAGCCCTTTTTTTCATGGAAGGAACGATTGAATAAATGGCAGTCGTACTGCTGAAGAATCGGCAGGATGATTTGCATGCAGGAGGGAGTGATGACTCCCAAAAATAGCTTGATACCCTGCTGGGCTAGCGCAATGACCTGAGCGGCACAAACAAACGGATCAGATTGAATATCTCGAACGACATAGGAAAAGGGAAGGACAGCTGTATCTTGAGTGAGGTCTGGATGAACCAAGGCTTGAGAGATTGTGCGGTGCTGTGATCGCCTGATGTCGGATGGAGTCCCAGTTAACGAGAGTAGCACGCCGACTTCAATAATTTGTATCGCATCCCTTCTTGGCGTGTGATTGTTGTCCGATCTTGCGACAAGTGTCCGATTTTGAAACAAAAAGCGAGACTATTACCCGGCAATGGTGTAGGGCAAGGGATGTGGTGGAAAAACGGGGAGCTAGATAAAGGGGTGACTGATGTATTTTGCAACAGCTTTCTTACTTCCATTATTCGGTCATCACACGCTCGAAATTAGTAGGAAATTTCATTTTATGAGAAAAAATGAACTGCTTTCCAAACAGCAGAGAAAGACAAGGCAGTTGGCATGTCTCTTGCTTGTTTATTTTCTGTGTAAGGCTCATGAATCTGCGGAAGACAAAGGAGGAAGTAGCATGCCAGAAGTATTGTTTCGCGTTGACTTGAACAAGCCAATGGAGGAGCAGGAAACACCGGGTCATAACCGATGGCATCCGGATATTCCAGCTACGGTATCGGTCAACCCGGGAGCAGTTTTCCGGATTGAATGTAAAGACTGGACAGACGGCCAAATTTCAAATAACGACGATCCCTCCGACATCCGTGATGTAAATCTCAACCGCGTACACGTATTAAGTGGTCCGGTGTGGGTCAACGGTGCTGAGCCGGGCGATCTGTTAGTGGTCGATATTTTGGATATCGGGGCATTGCAGGGCTCGGAATGGGGCTTTAACGGCATTTTTGCCAGAGAAAATGGCGGTTGCTTCCTCGTCGACCATTATCCAGAAGCGGCGAAGTCGATCTGGGACTTCCACGGGATTTATACGACCTCCCGTCATTTGCCAGGCGTCAAGTTCGCTGGCATTATCCATCCGGGCTTGATTGGCACAGCACCCTCCCACCAATTGCTGGACAGATGGAACAGACGTGAGCGCGATCTGGTTTCGACTAATCCAGAACGTGTCCCACCGCTTGCGAATCTGCCAACTTCTCATAGTGCGGTGCTTGGAAAGCTCCAAGGCGCAGAGTTTGAGCGAATTGCCAGGGAAGCTGCGCGTACGGTGCCACCGCGTGAAAATGGCGGAAACTGCGATATTAAAAACCTTTCCAAAGGAACACGGATTTATTTCCCTGTCCATGTGGAGGGAGCAAAGCTGTCGATGGGAGACCTGCACTTCTCACAAGGGGATGGAGAGGTAACCTTCTGCGGCGGTATCGAAATGGCAGGCTGGATGGATTTGCATGTAGATGTGATCAAGGGCGGGATGGCGAAGTACAACATCATCAACAATCCGGTGTTCAAGCCAGGTCCAGTAGAGCCGCACTATTCTGAATACCTTGTGTTTGAAGGCATCTCTGTCCACGAAACGACAGGACAGCAGTACTATATGGATACGAATGTCGCTTATCGCAACGCGTGCCTGAACGCCATCGAGTATTTGAAAACTGCGATGGGCTTTACGGGAGAACAGGCCTATATGCTGCTGGGTACAGCACCTGTTGAAGGAAGAATCGCAGGGGTTGTAGATATCCCGAATGCATGCTGCACGCTTTCGATTCCGACAAGTATCTTCGACCGAAACATTTTGCCGAAATAAAGGTCAGGTGGGGCGAAAATACATCTGCCCATAGCGTCCGAATGGCAGTCAGTTCATACCAGTCACTCAGTAAAGGAGCAGATACGATGCCGAGATACGATTTTTTGTGCGAAGAGTGTGGTCCGTTCATTCAGTGGTTGAAAATTAGCGAAATAACAGATAGCGTAGACTGCCCGAATTGCCAGCAACAGTCGAAGCGGATGTATTCTGCTCCGGGTCTGATTTTTACACCGCAAGCTTTGCGGCAACGGATTGAACGAGGCGTAGAACCAAAAATAGTAAAGAGAGAATCGCACTCCCATGAAGGAGGGAGCTGCTCACATCACGGTCATTCACATGGGAAGCACACTCATACCCATCAACACGCCCAAAAGCGCCCATGGATGGTGGGGCACTGAGGCGTCAAAGGAAGGATGCCGGTGTCAAATGTAGGGTTGTTGTACGTCGGAGGCGTTTTGTTTCTCAACAGCATCATGCTGCTTGGCAAGGTGGAAGGAAAAAGTGCAGGCATTTTTAATCTGTTTGTTGGTGTTCTGCAAGTCATTACTCCGCTTTATCTGATCATGACAGCTGGTGGGGACACTGCAGCGATTTTAGGTGCATCCGGAATTTTCTTGTTTGGCTTCACCTATTTGTACGTAGGCATCACCAATTTGTGCAATCTTGATACGACAGGCGTCGGCTGGTATTCACTGTGGGTCGCCATTCTTGCCATCGGGTTTTCGCTCGTCAATTTCATCACTTTTGGAGATGTGAAGTTCGGCATTATTTGGTTGATGTGGGCATTTCTCTGGACCTTGTTCTTTATTCTTTTAGGATTGAAGCGTGACATTGGCAGATATACGGGCTTCGTTACTTTAATTCAGTCTTGGGTTACGGCAGCTATCCCTGCCTTTCTTTCCATGACGGGTCTGTGGAACGATATTCCGTCTGGCCTCGTCTGGGTCATTACGCTTTTATGTGTTGCGGCCTTTGTTTATTTGTACTTCGCGGCTAAGCCCGCTTTCCGCAAAGAACCGACAAATACGGTTCCTGCTTAAATGATGACGGAAAAATGGCATCGGGTAAATCCGATGTCATTTTTTATTTTTGAATATACCTTTACAGGAATATTCCTTTTGGTGTATATTTAAACCAACAAGAAGATGACCAAACTGATGAAGGAGATGATATGATACCGGGAGACCATATCTTAACGAGGTGAGTGACATGTCAGGGATGAATCCGGGCATGGACATGACGACTCTGAACGCTTTGGCCGAACCGAATCGATTGAATATCGTCGAACTCTTGCGCGATGGTCCCCTGACTGTAGGGGAAATTGCTGAACGGCTGGAACTTCGTCAGCCCCAGGCGTCAAAGCACTTGAAGGTGCTTAGCGATAGCGGGATTTTGGAAGTGAAGGCCGAAGCCAACCGGCGGATTTACAAGCTCCGACCAGAGCCGTTCAAAGCATTGGATGCTTGGGCCAAATCCTTCCAGCGCGTCATGGAGGACAGGTTCGACAATTTGGAAGAATACTTGCGTGAGCTGCAAAACAAGGAAAAACCATAAGATCATTCAAGAGGAGGAGTTAGAATGTCTAAAAATGCAATGGTTTCAAGGATAGAAAACGATCGGGTGCTAGTGCTGGAGCGTGTTTTTGACGCACCGCGCGAGCTCGTGTTCCAGATGTTCAAAGAGGCTGAGCATCTCAAGCGCTGGTGGGGACCGAGAGGCTGGGAGGTTCCTGTATGCCATATCGATTTCCGTCCGGGTGGGGTTTGGCACTACTGCATGAAGTGCGTGGATAAGAACCAAGGCGACTTCTATGGCATGGAATCATGGGGCAAAGGTGTTTATAAGGAAATTGTCGAGCTAGAAATGATCAGCTACACCGATTATTTCTCGGATGCAGAGGGCAATACAAACCCGGAGCTGCCATCTACCGACGTCACGCTGGAATTCATCGAGCAAGACGGCAAGACGAAGCTGGTCAATCGCGGTGAATACGTATCAGCAGAGGCTCTCAAGACCGTGATGGACATGGGTATGCTGCAGGGTATTACCGAGACATGGGATCGCTTGGAAGAGCGTCTGAACGAGGTCAAGTAAGGAAAGAGGAGGATCGCCGCCTGGCTATGACTGCTGGGCGGCGTTCTTATTTGCAAAAAGGCTGACCTTTTACTGAGGAGACAAGCTTTGCTCTATGCCTTTTGTCCAAAATAACAGGGCTTCATCATTTCCAAAACACCCAATACATTGCAGACCCAAAGGTAATCCGTCTATTTTTGTGAATGGCACACTGATCGTCGGGAGTCCTGCGTATGACCAGATTGCGGTCATGCCTGACCAACCGGTTCTTTCAAACCCTTTTGGCGCTACACCTCCCTGAGAAGGTGAAATCCATACATCGATGCCATAATTGCGATTGGTTTGTTCTAAATCAGCTCTTAATTTCAATTGTCCAGCACGATATTGCTCTAATTCTTCTAAGGGCACGGCCTGTCCTGTTTGAATAGCTGCTTTTACGGAAGGACCATATAGATGCTTGTACTGTTTAAACTAGGCTTCATGGATCTGAGCCATTTCGCCTTGAACCATTCGAATCATGGGATCACCAGCCAGGAAAGCATCATCCCATGGCATATCGACATGGCGAATGGTGTATCCAGCTTTGTTCAGTGATTGAAGCTGGTGTTCAAAGGCGAGTCTAACCTCATCGGACATAAAACTCATATACACACCATTTGGAACACCAAGTACAGGTTTTTTATCGGAGGAAAAGGGGTGCCAGTTAGGAAGGAGATGGGAGCTTGCCAATTGCATGCTATCCAAATCTTGTGTGAAAAAGCCGATGGTGTCAAAAGAGGGCGACATTCGGATTACTCCGTCTAAGTCGACACGCTGATAGCTTGGTGGTTGCAATTTTACAATACCACAGACTGAGCTTCGTCCCCCGGCGATTTATGATGGTTCTATGACGGTTTTCCGTTTTATGGAAGTGGGCTGCTTGCTAGATTAGAAAGGGCAGCCAAACTATTCAGCTGCCTTTTCAGTGGATTGGCGTAGTCACGGGCTGACTTTGTGGAACTGCCCATTTCCTAACGAAAATACCTGTCCTTTTTCATTTAAGAGAAAGAGCTGCTGATTATTCGAAGTAAGATCGCGAATATTTTGGAGCTCAGGTAACGTTCTCCACGGATTTACAAAGATATCGGGGAAAGTCCTTGTGTCATTTACCACACTCTCACCCATTACTTGTTCCTGGATAATATACGTATATAGTCCTTTCTTTTCTTCATTTTCGGCTCGTGCATATCCGAAAGGACCATGAAATGTCACTTGCTTGTAGGCGGACGGTAGATTTTTCGCTTTCTCAATTAAAAAGCTTTGTAAGTGAAAGCCTGGAGCTACTTCTGTTACCTTACGATGTCTGTCCTTCCAATAAAAATAACGATCAGATAACTGCGTGACCTCGTCACATATCAGTTGTTTCTCGGATTCCTGATAAGGGGTATAAGCCCATAGTTGATTGTTTTTCACATAATAGATCCCATTGAAAAATTCATCATTTTTGGGATAAGTGGGCAGGAGCTCAAAAACAGCTCCAAGCTGAGCAACGTCTTGATCGATCATTTTTCGCTTCAGGTTTTTATCCACGAAAACAAGGTTATTGTTGCCGTCGATGGTGAAGTAGCCCAATTTTCCGTAGTCTTCCGTTTCCAAAACGATCTGTTTGGTTTTTGTTTCGACCTGCTTGGGCTTTGGGTAAGTTTTCGAGCCTTCCTTTGCAAAATCAGCATACCATAGTGATCCATTCGCTAATTGGACGTAGTACCCTCCGTACCTGGAAGCGTACACTTCTTTAGCTCCTGTCAGCTCCTTGATTTGTACAGGTGCCTTATTATCTGTGGATAAATACAAGCGATTTTGTTGATCAATTACGAAAAGATAGTCATGATACTTTTCAAATTGACTGTTGCTGATACCGAATATCCGTTTGGCAGACATGGACTTAAACGGCTGAACTAGCTGATAATTCCTCCCCATGTAGGCATCGCTCATGTAGCGTCGTTCAAAAGGATAATCCTCATAATAAGCTGGTAATTCAGTCTGGGTTTCCTCCATATTGATAGGGACCTCTGCAAATACGGCCGAACAACCTAGAGCAGCGATGCCAGCGAATGTTAATAATCCTCCCTTACAAGCTAACGAAAATTTTCTCATGGTTTCCCTCCCATTGAGTCGTAGCTTTTCCCGATCCTTTACATAGCAGAAAAAATTGTTCTCATCAGATTCAGACAAAATGAAAACAGAAAAGTTTCTCGGTTTTTGTAAAAAATTACTTTATTTATAGGGATGTGCTGAATTATGGATGATAAGACTTTATTCCACACAAAAAAGCGGCCGACGATTGTTGTCAGCCGCATTATTACAATGATCCATCGCTGCTCGTCAAACGATCCGCAAGCTACTTCTTCTCCAGCACAGCAAAGTAATTCTCTTCGTTATCTGCAAAGTTAAATACGCGGCCAGAGGGCATTGCTACAATGTCTCCCACTTTCACATTTTTATTGGACAGCTCGGTACGCAGCTCATCGATTTTTTCAGAAAAAAACAGGAGAGAAGGGGTACCAAGATTTAAACCAGGGGACATTTTGGCCACGAATTCCTTATTGTGCAGGATGATGCTAGTTTGTGCGTCCTTGGTCGGTGCAATCTCAATCCATCTCATTCCTTGACCGTTGTTTTCTTCAGAAATGACGCTAAATCCTAATTTCTCCGTCCAAAAATCTACCGCTGCATTCTGGTTATTTACATACAACATAATTTGTCCGACTTTACTGATCATAGATTGTTCTCCTCCCTATTATAAAAAATACCAAAAACCCGATTCTCCTATTCCTTTCCATCGCAAAGGCTTCCGATACGCAGCAACCACTCTCGCGTATACAGGCAATTATTAAACTGGCTAACCTTCCTCTATTACATACCGAAACAAAGTTTCTGACAATATTCTTTTAAAGAAGGAACTAGCGATACCTAGTAGTGCATTTCCGTCACGAAATGAAAGTTCTGTCATATTTTTTTGAATAACCGTAACTTTTCACTGGTTGCACCGTCCTTATCTTATAGAGAATTTCCTAAGGATGGAAGGGGATTGATTCGGATGGCAAAGCTGTCTCTTGCAGCACTTGTTCCACTGCGATCAGATATTGCAAATAAGGTTACTGAGCTTGATAATGAACGTGAACAAAACGCATTCGGTATTTATGTAAAAGGGGAGAAGGCAGAGGAACCGACTCGTTCTTTTGTGCAAATCACCGAAGAATTGGCAGAGGCTCGCGAGGACTTTCGCGTCATCGATGAGTTAATTCACAACGCTAATCTCGCTAACAGGATTACGTGGAATAACCAGGAGCTTAGCATCTTTACTGCTATGCAGGTCGCGAAGCACATGAGAAAAGAAGCTTCTTCGCTCAAAAGATATGGCTCTATGAAAAAAGAAGAGATCAATACAGGCGGTTACTACAATGGCGGAGAAAAACTCATCACTCGTGCCATGTACGACATAGCAAAAGCGCGAGAAACCGGCTTGCAATTGGAAAGAAAGGTAAAGCGTCTGTCCCAATTGATTGAAGATGAATGCCACAAAATCTTTCTGGAGTTTCCTCAAGCGGAAAAATACGTCGAGTTGGAAGACTAGGCACATATCGATGTGCTTGGCTTAGAAAACGTAGCCCTCTATGTTTTGTAAGCTGAGTACATCTCAGCCACAGGAAATCGCGGACAACGCCTATCTTTGTGCGAGACAAGGACCCCTATAAGTGCGAGACGCTTGTAGAAATGTATGACAGAGCATACACATGCGAAAATCGTAAACCTTGGAGCTGAACTGATCGCCAGACGGCTATTCGGTTACTCGATTACTCGTTCTATTCGGCTGGACAACCGCGAACACCACCAATCACCTTTTCGTCCCGTTTCCTGTGAATAGAAAAACGAATAACCTTCTCAGGCCTGAGAAGGTTATTTTTACAGAATTAGCAACGAGTTCCGTAGATCAACTGATCCTTATTACGAACATTCTCTACGAATACGATTTGCTCTCTGTCCTTCGCAGAGCGAGTTGCTGCTCGATTTGCACCTCCAATAGCTGATAGACGTGGATGGCCATGCATATATCCATGAAATGCTTATGATCCGTGAGTGAAAAGCCTAATATGTCCTCGGTGCGTTTGATCCTATAAATCAAGGTGTTCAGATGAATATTGAGGCTTTGGGCTGTTTCTTTCATTTTCAAGCTGTTGTCCAGATAAGCAGTAAGGGTAAGTAGAAACTCCCTTTTCCTGGCCTTTTCATAAGTGAGCAGCGGGCCTAAAACGTCGAGTACATAAGCGATGAGGTCATCTGCCGAGTTTTGCAGGAGCAAGCGGTTGCCTCCAAGCTCCGTATAGCTGACATATCGTAATTCTGTTTGGTAGGTTTTTAAAAATTGCAAACATTTCGCCGCTTCCTCTGACGATTTATACACCTCATGCAAACCACGCGTCACACTTCCAATTCCGATTGCTGCTTTCAAGCCCCATTTTTGTTTCAGAATGTACTCTCCGAAAAGCTGACATTGCACTTTGAGATGGCGCTGTGTTTCCAGCTGCGAGAACGACTGTGCATAAGAGAGCAGGATGACCAGATGATCGTTTTTGGTCACGATCAACCCATGCGGATAGCGCTGCAAAAAAAGCTCTGTCGCTACCTGCGTGAGGTTTCTGCGAACGGCCAGAATACGCTTGTACAGGTCGAATGAATCATGCTGGGTGCTTTCCAGATTAATGGTCAGAACCTGATAGGAACGGTTTGCGTCAAGCTGCAGATGCTTTGCTTGATCAATGAGCTGGTGACTAATTTTTCCCGTAAAAAGCTCCTCGATAAAATGCCCCTTCAAATTTTGCTGAGTTTCAAATATCGCCTGCTCTTTTACCAGCTCAAAGGAAATCACAGTGCTTGCGTGCTCCAGAGCAGCCTTGTCAATCTCATCAAACAGGTCCGATGTGAGCAAAGCCAAATAGCCGAGTAAATTGGCTCTAGCTCCGATGGGAAGCAAGCTAAAGCCGTTTGCGGTCGCGCTTACTTCTGGTAGTGGCCGGGGAATGCAGTCTAACGGCAAGGAGTGGATCACATTGCGAATCTGATTGAGCTTTTCTTCCTCGGCTGCCGTGAGAGGCTTGGTGGATGAGGCAATCAGCTCGCCCATTTGATCAAGCAGGAGAATAGGCGTCCCCATTAATTGCTGAATGTATGGCAGAATCGCGTTTACCCCTTCCCCATGCAAAACGAGATCTGCCAGGTGCCGATGAATTTCCAGCGACCGATTTAGTGACTGATTTTGTCGGTTCATCTGCACGTTCATTTCTTCGAGTAACGAGATCGAGATTTCCCGTGCTCGATAAAGACTGGCTTTTTCTAAGGCAACTGCTGCTTGATGGGAGATGGCTTCGAGCAGCTGTAAATCATCTGGTTGAAACGATTTGTCAGGATGAAAGCAGTCGAGCGTAATTACTCCAATGCATACACCATTCGTCATGATGGGTGCGCAGGCGGCGGAGTAGGGAAAGATCGGATCGGCAGCCTGCAATTTAGCCTGATTGATCGCGGACATGGTGCGGGTCGCCTCGTAAACGCTTTGCCTGTCAGGAAATAGGGTACATTTTTTGTTCAAAAAAGTGATGCCAGTCATCGATTCACCTGGCCCCAGTCGAACCACGGAGAGAATATCGTTGCTTTTCAGGAAGATACTTTTGGCGATGAGATAGTCTTCTTCTGGGTCATACAAAAACAAATAACCTTCGTCAGCAGCTTCAATGACAGAAAGCGTCTCTTTCATAATCGTATTGAAAACAACATCGAGCTCCAGGGTGGAATTAATGGCGTTTGACACTTGAATCAGCATTTGCAATTGCCTGTGACTCAGCTCTCGTTTCATGGGTCCCGGTCACTCCTTTTTCGTTAAATCATACAAGTTTACGCTTCAAAATTCATAGAAACATACGTAGAAAGAAAAACTCTCTTTGATAAAATGTAAGTGAATTCGGAATTTTTCGTTATATCTGACTTAATGAGAGAAGAGGGGGATTACCTTGTTACGGAAAAATCGAATGCTTCTGGTCTTGCTTCTACTATTTGCCGTTTTCCTCACAGCTTGTACGCCTGAAACGGCAGGCACGGCCCCGACTACCTCACAACCAGCTGGTCAGCCTGCAACCAGTACCGAATCCCCTGCTGCGCCTTCTCAAGAACTGATCATTGGATTTGAAGCCGATGCCGCTACCATGTTAGCAAACACGGATGTCAATTACGTTACAGATATCCAGATTCGCAATATTTATGATCCGTTGATCGACCGGGATGAAAAAGGAGCCTTGATTCCGAGCCTGGCGACGGAGTGGAAGAACCTTGATCCTCTCACCTGGGAGATCAAGCTTCGCGAAGGTGTAACATTCACGAATGGAGAGCCGTTCAATGCCGAGGCAGTGAAGTTCAACATTGACTATATTTTGGATGAGAAGAACAATTCCTTTTACCGCTCTCGCTGGAAGGATATTAAAGAAGTAAAAGTGATCGATGACAATACCGTTCACGTCATCACGTCTCAACCGTTTCCTACTCTCTTGCTGCGAATTACGGATGATCTGTTGATTATGGCACCAAAGCATACACAGGAAGTAGGCTTAGAAAAAGCCGCGATGAACCCGGTAGGAACAGGCGCTTACAAGTTTGAGAAGTGGACTCGCGATGACTCACTCAAGCTGGTGGCAAATGAGGACTACTGGCAAGGACCCCCTACAATCAAGCAGCTAACCTTTAAAATCATTCCAGAATTCAGTGCGCGACTTTCAGCTTTTCTGAGTGGAGAAATTCATCTGTTCAAAAATGTCCCCGTCGATTCAGTCGAGCGCGTGAAAAATAGTGAGAACGGTACAATCGCGATGGTCGGATCATCCCGGATCAACTACCTGGCTCTCAATACGTTTTACGATGGTCCTTTGAAGGACAAGCGAGTGCGTCAGGCACTCAATTACGCGATTGATGTGGACGAGCTGTTGAATTCTGTGCTCAACGGAAACGGAACGAAAATGACAGGACCACTGTCCAAGGTGAACGTAGATTACACCGAAACAAAAGACTACGGCTATGATCCAGATAAAGCGATTGCTTTGCTAAAAGAAGCAGGCATTGATCCGAAAAGCCTGAAGCTTCAGCTGGATACGCCAAACGGACGCTATCCAATGGACACCCATGTGGCCCAAGCGATCGCCTCACAGCTGCAAAAAATCGGGATTCAGGTCAACGTGCAGGCAAATGAATGGGGAAATCATCTCGCCAAGATTCGTCAGCATGAAATGAAGGATATGTTTATCCTCGGTTGGGGTCCGGCATTCGATGCACAGGGCACAATCGAGAATCTGTTCACAGAAAAAGCTCCGTATAGCGGTTTTTACGACAAAGACGTAGAAGCGATGATCCAAAAAGCACTGCCTGTATTCGATCCTGCCGAGCGAAAAAAAGCATTCGACGATTTGCAGCATCGGTTGGTCGATGAAGCCGCTTGGGTACCACTCTGGCAGCAAGGCGATCTGTATGCTGTCTCCAAAAATCTGCAGTTCACACCGCGTCCGGATGAAAAGTTCCTGGTGTTCGAGATGAAGTGGAATCAGTAGTCGTGCTTTCGCATAGAAAGTGAGATTTACGCAGGCAGGAGGGTTCTATGCTAGATTATCTCATCAAACGAATGGGTCAAGTGATAGTCGTGCTATTTCTGGCGCTGACGACGGTTTTCTTCATTATCCGTTTGTCCGGTGATCCTACGGCACTTTTTCTGCCGCCAGATGCTCCACGGGAACAGCTCGAAGAATTCCGCAAAACGCTCGGGTTTGATCGCCCGTTATACGTTCAATATACGGAATTCATCATGAACGCCGTACAAGGTGACTTTGGCAATTCCCTGCGAACCCGAGAGGATGCTCTACAGATGGTGCTGGATCGGATACCGGCGACATTTCAGCTTGCTTTTACATCGCTCGGACTTTCTCTTCTGATCGCACTCCCGATCGGCATTCTTTCGGCATACAAGCGAAATACGCTGCTTGATCAGACAGGAGTTGCCTTTACGGTACTGGGCCAGGCATTGCCAAGCTTTTGGCTCGGGCTCATCCTGATTTATCTGTTTGCTGTTCAATTAAAATGGCTGCCAACAGGAGGGGGAGGGTCACTGATTCATTTGATTCTCCCTGCGATGACCCTGGCTGCGTATAGTGTGGCACGCTTTGCCCGCTTTACCCGTTCGACGATGCTGGACGTTTTGCGAAAGGATTATATTCGGACAGCAAAAGCATCGGGTGTACCCACTTACAAAATCCTCTCCGTGTACGCGTTAAAAAATACGTTGATCCCCATTATCACGCTCGTTGCACTTGATTTGGGCGTCTTGCTTGGAGGGGCGGTTATTGTAGAGGCAGTCTTTTCCTGGCCAGGAATGGGCCGACTCTTGATGCAATCGCTGTTAAACAGGGATTTTCCGGTCGTCATGGCGGGAGTGTTCTTGATCGCTTTCATCTATTCCGTGATGAACTTCGTGGTCGACGTGCTTTATGCCTACGTCAATCCGCAAATTCGATTCAAGTAGGGGGTGCCTCATGAACCAAACGACCATTACCTCAACCGGAGTGAACCCTCATCCCGTGAACATGCTTCGTAAAAGAGAGCCGAAATGGCAAAGTTTTTTGCGGCGACTGCTCAAAAGTCCGACAGGTATCATCGGTTTTCTCATCATACTGGGTGTCCTGTTTCTCGGGTTATGCGGTCCATGGGTAGCGCCATACGATCCGAATCAGGCAGAGCTCAGCAAAAAGCTGCTGCCGCCGCTGTCTGACGGACACTGGCTGGGAACCGACCAGCTCGGACGTGACATTTTTTCCAGACTGATCCACGGTTCGAGTGTGTCGCTTATTATCGGGAGCTGCACCGTTCTGTTTGCTGGTTTGATTGGGACAACGCTGGGCCTTATCGCCGGGTATTTTCGTGGCTGGGCAGATATCATCATCATGCGAATCGTCGATGTGAAGCTGAGCTTTCCTTTTGTTTTGTTGGTATTGGTGATTAACGCTGTGATGGGGGCAGGGCTGCAAAATATTATCATCTCGCTAGTATTTGCCGGCTGGATCATCTACGCAAGGGTGGTTCGCAGCGAGGTATTGGCTTTGCGAGAAAAGGAGTTCATCCTCTCCTGTATCGCTACCGGCGTGCCTCGATGGGAAATCATACTTCGGCATATTGTCCCAAACCTGTTCACACCGATTATTGTCCTATCATCCTTGCAAATCGCCACTTATATTATTGCGGAAGCCTCGATCAGCTTTTTAGGATTTGGTGTTCAACCTCCTCAACCAGCCTGGGGCAACATGCTCAGTGAGGGCAAGGATTATATTTTCAGTGCCTGGTGGCTGATTACCTTTCCTGGCATCGCGATTGTCATCACGGCATTAGGTGTCAATCTGTTTGGGGATTGGCTGCGAGACGTTCTCGATCCAGAGCTGAAGGGAAATTGAAAGAGGTGACGAGGATGGGCAAAGAGTCCCCACTATTAGAGGTAAAGCAATTACAAACCCATATCAAGACTGCGGGTGGAGTGGTCAAAGCCGTAAATGGAGTAGACCTGACTGTTTATGCGGGAGAAACTCTAGGGATTGTAGGCGAGTCAGGCTGTGGGAAAAGCGTCACCTCGTTATCCGTGATGGGGCTGTTGCCAAAGCCAATGGCTTATGTAGAGCGTGGGCACATTCTCTTTGACGGACGTGACATTACCGAGCTGCCCGAAAAGGAAATGCGAAAGCTGCGGGGCAACGAAATCTCGATGATTTTTCAAGAACCGATGACGTCCCTCAATCCCGTTTTTACCATCGGACAGCAGCTAAGCGAGCCGCTGAGACAGCATACAAGCTTAAACAAAAAGCAAATCCGTACCAAAATTATCGAAATGCTGCGGTCAGTAGGAATTCCGCGAGCTGAGCAGATCATCGACGAGTATCCGCATCAATTGTCTGGAGGGATGCGGCAGAGAGCGATGATATCACTCGCCATGCTTTGTGAACCAAAGCTTTTGATTGCGGACGAACCGACGACAGCGCTCGATGTGACGATACAAGCGCAAATTTTGCAGCTGATGAGGGAGATCAAGCAAGAAAAAAAGATGTCCATCCTGCTGATTACCCACGATCTCGGAGTCGTTGCCGAAATGTGTGATCGCGTCGTAGTCATGTATGCAGGTCAGGTCGTCGAAAATGCGGATGTGCGGACAATTTTCAATTCACCGAAGCATCCGTATACAAGAGGCCTGCTTGCATCGATGCCCAACTCCAATGAGCGCAAAGGAGAGCTGAAATCGATCCCGGGAAGTGTCCCTCGTCCAGACGAACTGCCACAAGGCTGCACATTCGCACCTCGTTGCCCGCAGGCAGTGGAGAAGTGCTGGCAGGAGAGACCGCCGCTCCTTTCCTTGACTCACCAATTTTGCCGCTGCTGGCTATATACGCACGAGCATCAGGAGGTTGCTGCCCATGCTACCTGAGCCCTTGTTAGAAATCAAACAGCTGAAAAAATTCTACGATATCAAGACAGGCTGGTTTCAGCCAAAGCAGCAAGTAAAAGCTGTCGATGATGTTTCCTTTACGGTGTACAAAGGGGAGACGTTCGGACTCGTGGGTGAGAGTGGCTGCGGAAAGTCCACGACGGGTCGAGCGATTCTCAGGCTGCAGGAGATGACTTCAGGTGAAATCTGGTTTCAAGGAGAAAATATTGCAGGTCTCTCCTATGAAAAAATGAGGAAACTGCGCCGCAAAATGCAGATGGTCTTCCAAGACCCATACGCTTCTCTGAATCCGAAAAAGACGATCCTGCAAATTTTAACGGAGCCGCTGCGCGTCCATGGCTTGTATTCACAGGAAGAACGAGTCAAAAAGGCGATTGAAATTTTGGAAATCGTTGGGCTCTCTGAATATCATCTGCATTCATATCCGCATGAATTTTCCGGAGGACAGCGCCAAAGGATCGGAATTGCCAAGGCCGTGATTCTCCAGCCGGAGCTAATTATTGCGGACGAGCCGGTTTCTGCACTGGATGTTTCGATTCAGTCACAGGTCATTAATCTGCTGCTAAAATTACAACGGGACTTCCAGCTTACTTATGTATTTATTTCCCACGATCTGGGTGTCGTTCGACATATTACGGATCGGGTTGGCGTGATGTACCTCGGTAAGCTGGTGGAGCTTGCGCAGACGGAGGACATTTTTACCGACCCCAAACACCCGTACACCAAAGCGCTTTTGTCGGCAGTTCCGATTACGCATCCAGATGAGGAAAAGGACAGAGTCATTTTGGCTGGGGACGTACCAAGTCCACTCAATCCACCGCAGGGCTGTACGTTTCACCCGCGTTGCCCGGATTGCATGATGATCTGCAAGACCGAAAAGCCGCCGGTAATTGATTTAGGCAATCATGTCGTCGCTTGCCACATGTATTCCACATAAAATCAAACGATGAAAAGAGGAGATTTATATGTTACTAGCCATACCAAAAGCAGAAATTCTTGAGCGTCAGCAAAAGCTTTTTGCGAAACTGCAACAAAACCAGCTAGATTGTGCGATTTTGTTTAGTGTCACTGATATTTTTTACCTGACAGGCTTTCACTTTCATCCGACAGAAAGACCGATTGGCTTTTTCATTGATCCCAAGCAGCAAACGCATCTGTTCGTTCCAGCGCTTGAGCATGAGCACGCAGAGGAATTTGCGTATGTAGACACGGTTCATTCGTATCCCGAATATCCAGGACTGCGTCACCCGATGGAATATGTTAAGGATGCCTTGCTTGAAGCAGGCTTCGCTGGAAAACGGGTAGGCTTTGATGCAGACGGCTACGGCTCGTCCATGGGCTATCGCGGACCAAAAGTGAGCCAGTTTTTAGAAGCACAGCAATTCCAATCGATTTATGGCTGGGTAGAAGAAATGCGGGTCATCAAATCCGAAGCGGAAATTGAGTTGATCAAGGAATCATGCCGTTGGGGAAATCTGGCGCATCGCTTGCTGCAAAAATATTCCAGGCCAGGTCTTAGCGAAATCGAAATCACAACGAGAGCGAGCTCTGAGGCAACCATGGCGATGATCGAGACGCTCGGAGCAGATTACAAGCCGCATGGAAACACGGCGTACGCCATTTTCCGCGGGCAAGTAGGGGCGATGTCTGCTTTTCCGCATGCTGTGACACAAAACCTCGTCTTGAAAAAAGGCGATACACTCGTTACAGGAGCAGCTGGCGAAGTATGGGGCTATCATAGTGAGCTGGAGCGGACGATGTTTGTGCAGGAGGTAAGCAAGGAACAAGAAAAATATTTCAATTACATGGTTCAAGCACAAGACATCGCCTTCGAAAACATCAAGCCCGGGATTCCAATGTCAAAAGTGGAGGAAGCAGTCCAAGCATTCTTTAAAGAAAACGAAATTCAGCATCTGACCTCGCATCATACCGGACATGCTATAGGACTACTTGGACATGAGGCTCCGTTCTTTGACCTTGGGGATCACACGATTATTCAACCAGGCATGGTTTTGACTGTTGAGCCAGGTATATATGTCCGGGGGGTGGGTGGCTTCCGTCATTCTGATACTGTGGCTGTCACAGAGGATGGAATCGAAATGCTGACGTACTATCCGCGGGATTTGAATTCGATGATTTGCATTTAATCGAAGACTTTGTTTTTGAAAAGGATCATCAGAGAGAGCGCTACATGGTCAGCAAGCTGATCGTGTGGTGCTCTTTTTCGTAGGTGGTTCGTTTCGTCCATCCGAGAGATTGCAGTTTTTGCTAGACTCCCTTACAATATTTAGTGAGAATTATTATCAATTATATCATTTACATATTTGAGGGGTTAGCCAATGAAAGAAATCGATAAGGAACCAACGATGTTTCATTTACATGATGTGCAGGTTTTATCCATTTCACAGGAATGGAAGGCGATCAACTTTTTACATAATCGTGAGCAAAAGTTAATTGTGGTGATGGAGGGGAGGGCATCGTTTCGCTCAGGTGAAAAGAGTGGAATGCTAGGCCAGGGCGATGTGCTGATTACAAGCGTTGAAAACGCCGCAGATGCTGTTTCGCTCTTGCCGATTACACAGACACTAGTTTTCTTCTATGTGGCTTTGCAGGCAGCTCATGTCAGCTGCTCGGATGGAAACTGGCAAATAGCTGCTGCACGCTTGCCCATCCAGGGGAAGAGACATATCGAGTCCATGGCATTGATCCATCATCAGATAGAGCAATTACAGCTAGCCTGGAAGCAGGATCATTATGATCAAACCGCCTTGCAAGTTTTGTTCATGAAGCTCTGGAGGAAAGTATCAACAAGCATTTCCCAAACCGAGAGGCAGCCAAATCGTCACGCCCTCTTACTGGGAGTTGCCGAGCATATGAAGCAGCATTTTGCTGAGACCTTTCAAATCGAGGAAATGGCTCGCTATTCCGGGATGACACCGACTGTTTTTTATCAGCAGTTTAAAGAGCTTACTTCACTCACGCCGTTACAGTATATTAACCGAAAAAGGATGGAAAAGGCGTGTGAGCTGCTGGCAGAGGGCAGACTAACGATTCCAGAGGTAGCGAGTGAGGTAGGATATCAGGATGTGTATTATTTCAGCCGGATGTTTAAAAAAGGGATGGGCGTTCCGCCAAACCGCTTTATGAAGTCATTGCGTATGAACATCGCCGTTTTGCATCCAGCTCTAATTGGTGATCTGCTTGCTTTAGGGGTGCCAGCTCGGGCACTGATTCCGGTGTGGGAACAAAAGGAGCAAAAGAGACCTTACTCGCAAAGTGAAGCAGCCACGTCCGAGTTCGACTTGTATCGTTTGCGCCAAATGGGACCCGATTTGATCGTCGGGACCAATCAGGCAAACGCCTGGCACGAGCAATTGGCACAAATTGCTCCTACACAGCTCATCGAGTTTAAGCAAACAACGTGGCGCGAGCATTTGCGGTTGTTGGCACAGGTACTGGGGATTGAGGAAGTGGCGAACAGCTGGCTCTATTACTACGATTTGAAGGTAGCTGCTGCACGAGAGCGTATTCGCAAAAAAATAGGGAACGAGACAGTTATTGCGGTTCGTACATGGGACGAGGGAGCACGACTATTTGGTGCAAAACGCCGGAAGATTTCCGATATTTTATACGGTGATCTACAGGTAAACGCTCCAAAGGGAATGGATCGCTTTGCTTTTCTGGATGTAGCGAGCCTGGATGAGCTGCAGGAGTTTCAAGCAGACCACATTCTGTTGTTTGATGAACGAAAGCAGCGGACTGACATACGCAAGCATCGATTACGGGGAAATGTACATCATGCAGAAGTATATCCGTGGCTCCATTATTCGGCGCTTGGCCATGAGCAGGCCATAACAGAAGCCTTGGTTCATTTTGCAGAGTGAGAGGATCGGTCACAGGAATGTACAAAAAATGAATCAGGTTCTGCAATTTTCTTATGAACTCCCATCTGTGATAATCGTTGATAATGAGTATCACTATTGATGGGAGATGGATACGTAATGGACAGTCAGACAAATCCAGTGGCACACGCCATTCGCGAGCGAAGAACAATAAAAAATTTCAAGCCAGACCTAGTTTCACTGGAGCTGATTTGTGATCTATTAAACATATCCGTCTGGGCGCCGAATCATGGATTACGGGAGCCCTGGCGTTTTGTTTTGTTTGTCGATGAGGGGAAGCAGGTAATCGTCGACGCGATTATTCAGAATGCCGTGAAAAAAAGAGACCCGGAGATGCTCCTGCGTGTCCCTGCTTACCTGCTCGTCATCGTAAATGAAGACGCGCGAACGAGAGAACGTGATGAGGATTATGCGGCTGCGTGCACGCTGATTCAAAATTTTATGCTGGCGGCCTGGGAACAAGGAGTAGGCGTGATCTGGAAAACAGAGCCGTTTACGTACCAGCCTGGTTTTTTACAAGCGGCTGGAGTCAAAGAGGATGAGAAGCTGGTCGGACTACTTCAGCTAGGCTATCCGGAAGTAGTGCCAGAAGCGAGACAGAGAACGGCAGCAGAGGAAAAGCTAACGGTCGTTCGCTCTAGAATCAAGCTGGAGGATGCATACACGAATGATTCCGTCACGGTCCATACAAAATAGGGCACCTCTTTCCACACGACCATGGATGGCGACGCTTATTCTCGTAATCGGACTTTGTACCATTGCTTTTGGCATTGGTTCTTCTATTGTTACGGGTGTAGCGAATATCTCCTTTTCTACCGTTTGGGACTCTATGATTCGGTTTGATTCTAGCAATGAGCATCATGTCATTATTCAATCGTTACGGATGCCCAGAGCATTGGCTGGAGCATTGGTAGGCGCAGCCTTTGCTGTTGCTGGAGCGATTATGCAAGGAGTAACGCGCAATCCGATTGCTGATACCGGCCTACTCGGAATCAATGCCGGATCGGGTTTTGTACTCGTTCTGGTCTTTGCTTTTGCTCCGTGGCTGCCATTTGAGTGGATCATTCTTTTTTCTTTTATAGGCGCAGGTCTAGGTGTCGGAGTTGTTTACGGACTTGCCTATTTTTCGAGAAACGGGCTAACCCCCTTGCGTCTTGCGCTCGCAGGGGCAGTTGTCAGCTCGCTAATTTCCGGAATGAGTCAGGCTATCTCCCTCTTGTTTCAAATAAACTACGATCTGGCATTTTGGTCGGCAGGCGGCATCTCGACGGCAGAATGGTTTCAGGTATCTGTGATGCTGCCATGGATTATTGGAGGGATTGTTTTGGCGATGCTAATCTCTCGTTCTATTACCATCTTGAGCCTTGGGGAGGATGTAGCGGCAGGTCTGGGACAAAAAACAAAGCTTGTAAAAGGAGTAGCGACCGTTGTCGTTATGGTTCTGGCAGGTGCATCTGTATCCACAGTGGGCGGAGTCGGCTTTATCGGGTTGGTAGTGCCGCATATGGTTCGCTATCTGGTAGGCGTCGATTATCGCTGGATTATTCCTTGCTCCGCGGTGATGGGGGGAGTGTTGGTGGTGTTTGCGGATATAGGCGCAAAAATGATTTCCCTGCCTTATGAAACACCTCTCGGCTCGATTATTGCTGTCATCGGCGTCCCTTTTTTCCTCTACCTGGCACGTAAGGAACGGAGGGAATTGTAATGAACGCAGATCTTTTTTTTACGAAAAGAAAAAAACGCAGTTTGCGGCTCATCGTCGTGTTCGCGGTCATCCTGATTGTGGGCTTTATCCTCAGCATGAATACGGGGAACTATCGCCTCGCGCCAGCAGAAGTTCTGCAAACGCTTTGGGGAGAGGGCTCCAAAAAGCAAAATCTGGTCCTGTTTGACTTGCGATTGCCACGGATGATTATCGCAGTGCTCATCGGTGCAGGGCTGGCTATTTCGGGAGCCATTTTACAAGGGATTTCCCGGAATGGGCTGTCTGATCCGGGAATCCTCGGAATCAATGCAGGGGCCGGGCTGGCTGTTTTGCTCTTCGTTTCGTATTATCCCACGACAGACGTTGCCTCGCCATATGTGATGCCGCTGCTGGCATTACTCGGCGCTGGTGTAACCGCTGTGATCATTTATTTATTGGCGTACAAAAAGGGGCAGGGGATCTCACCTACCAGGCTATTGCTCACAGGGATTGCAGTTGGGGCTGGCCTTAGCGCCGTCAGTATCATCCTGACGCTTCAGCTAAACCCGCGCAATCTGGAATTTGTCGTGACCTGGCAAATGGGCTCGTTGTGGGGATCTAACTGGAAATTCGTGCTTGCTCTGCTCCCCTGGCTTCTCATTTTGCTTCCTTACGTGTATTGGAAGTCCAAGGTACTAAACATGCTCAGCATGAATGAACAGATCGCGGGGAGTCTTGGCGTGTCGATCAATCGGGAGCGTCTGGTGCTGATGGCAGCAGCGGTGGGCCTTGCTGCATCATGTGTGGCAACTGGTGGCGGTATCGGTTTTGTAGGCTTGCTCGGCCCTCATATTGCACGCAGGTTGGTTGGTCCAAACCACGAATACATGCTGCCTATTACGGCGCTGGTCGGGTCCCTCCTGGTATTGGCGGGTGATACGATTGGGCGCAGCATCATGCTTTATACTGAGGTGCCGGCAGGGGTGGTCATTTCACTTTTAGGTGGTCCCTATTTTCTTTACTTGCTGATTCGTACGAAAGGATAGTATCCACGAACGATTACTGTAAAAAGGGGTTTAGACAAAATGAAAAAGTCCATAACACGATGGTTATCCTTCCTTGCTTTTACGATTGTCTTGTCTGGTTGCGGTGCAGGACAGAATACTGCTGGAGAGGCGACTAATGCCACCCAAGCTGTAAGACAGAGTAGCGGGGGTCAATCAGGCGGTGATGCGTCAACAGCGGAGAAAGCCGTGTACCCACGGACAATCAAGCATACGATGGGCGAGGTTACGCTGAAAACCAAGCCACAGCGGGTAGCGAGTGTCGACATTATGGGCACCGATTATTTCCTCGTGTTGGACTTCGCTCCAATCGTTTCGGAAGGGTATGAGAGCACGAGAAGCAAATCACCGATCTTTGCAAAATACGCAGAGGGCAAGGATGTAAAAGACCTCGGAGGCAAGACGAATCTAGAGACGCTTTTGGAGATGGACCCGGAAGTGATTGTCATGACCAGCACGGGAAAAGGCTCGCGATTTGAGGAATTTAATAAAATGGCCGATTCCATCGTGATTGATTTCACCCTGGATGCACCCGCTCGTCTGATGAAAATGGCCGAGATCATCGGAAAAGAAGAGAAAGCAAAGGAAGTACTGGCTGATTTTGAACAGCTGAAAAAAGAAGCACAGGAAGCCGCAGCCGCGCATAAAGGTGAAACGGCGTTGTTCCTCATTTCAAATGGCAAAGATTTTACTGTGATGCATCCCAAAAACTTTCCGATCTACTATGAAGAGGTGGGACTGACACCGATCGCCGGATTGCCAGAAGACGGAAAAATTGGCGGTAGAGTCGGCATTGAGGCATTAAGTGAGTTTGCGCCTGATCATATTTTTATCACGGAGAATCGCCGATCGATGAAGGCAGAGGACCCTGAGGGATTAATTCATATTTGGAAAGACCATCCCGTGTGGAAAAATCTCAAAGCTGTGAAAAACAACCGAGTATATACGATGGATACGCTTGCCGGAGATACATTCTTTCTTGGGCAGATCGCAGGCCTGGAAGCCATTAAGAATCACCTTGGAAAAAATTAATAAGAATCCCCCTTGGCGTGTTGTCGCTGAGGGGGATTTTTTTGGGCAGCTATGCTATTTTATACCAAGCAAGCGCTTTTTGCTGGGTTGCTAAAACCCACGCTTCTTTTCCGTTTACGTAAGAGGCAGGATCGTCCGAGTAGCGAAGCGCCAATTTTTCTTTCAAATCACCGTATTCATTAGCCACTTCAGGATGAGTGCGCAGATAGTCACGAAAAGCAAGATGACGTTCGATCGCCGGATGTCCTTTTTGATAAAAGTGCACGTGGTGAGTGCGGTTGTCTCCGCCCTTGGGAAAATAGCGTCTGCCTTCTAAACCAAATTCGCCTCTGGGAACGTACCCAAGCTGCCCTGAGAGTGCCGAAGGTTATTTACGATTATCTGATTCGGTGCATGTGACCAGTGCTGATTGCACGGATTGCGTAGTCATTGTAATACGTGCTGGGTTTTTCACTTCCAAGGTTAACACTGACACGCTGACCGTTTGCAGTGTCACAATCAGATAGATTCGAAAAAATACACTTTTCCAACTGGATGATTCCAACGAAAATCGTTTCTCCTTTTGTACAGTCCCAAATAGAAAGGTAGTTAGAAACGATAGGTTTTACACGAGGGTTCACGCTCTCTTTCTCCTATTACCGAGTCTGGTATATCCCGGATGTATTTATTATACGGAAGGAGAATTGCAGCCTGCAAAGTCAAAGGACGCTCATATTAGGCGAGCAATAGGTACAATTCGTACTTTTTGGCAGAAGAAGGCATGCGCGCTCTTGTTTTAAAGCTGTGGCTCGCTCGCAGACATGTTTTCAAGTGAGCAAAGAAATTTCACGCTATGTCTCGGTTAATCCGAGCGCTTTTAAAAGACGAATTTTGTAGAGCTTTTCGATTTCCTCCTCCGTATAGATACGATGACCACCCTCAGACAAACCTGAAGCAGCAGCTGGAAGAACTCGAAAATCAGATGAAAACGTTCAAGCTTATGCAGGAAATCATCCTGGTTGTGCAATGCTCCATCAAGCTGGAAGGAAAGATGGATGGGGATAACTTATTCCGATATTTGCACCTTTTGTATGAAACAAAGCCCGACGCCAGGGAGATTGGCTTAATCCATTTGTTCACCGAAGAAGAGCTCGATTTCCTCGAAAAGCATCTTCCGCGCATTCAGGACGATGATCCGCGGACACAGGAATTCATAGAGTTGTTTGCGGAAATAAAAGCGGATAAAATCGAAAGCCGGCCTCGGAAAAGGCGAAGGCATGGGCAAAGCGCTTCCTGAAGCAAGCGACCGTATTTTTGCAGGCAGAGAAGAGCTGCGGGAGAAGCTGTGGCGCATTCAAAAAGAAGCACCTGAATTAATCACGCACTATCCGGTCGATAACAGCATCCTTGATTTCATCGAAGCGGCGGTTAAGCGGCTGCAGTAAATCTTTATTTCCATTCATCGACTTTGAACCTATAATGTTACTTGGGAATATCCTCTATCCTATGGTATAATTTTGTCGCCAAAACAAGTCTAAGGAGTATGGATTATGGAAAAAAAACTCATTTTCGGTCATAAAAATCCAGACACGGATTCCATTTGTTCTGCCCTTGTATACGCTGATTTAAAAACAAAGCTGGGTGCTGATGTTGAGCCTGTGCGCCTGGGTGTAATTAGCAGTGAAACCCAATTTGTACTGGATTACTTCCAAGTGAAGGCACCACGCTTGGTGGAAACAGTAGCAAATGAAGTCAACGAAGTCATTCTCGTTGACCACAATGAGCGCCAACAAAGCGCCAATGACATCGAGCAGGTTCAGGTAGTTGAAGTGATCGACCACCACCGGATTGCCAATTTTGAAACCAGCAACCCGCTTTATTTCCGAGCAGAGCCAGTTGGTTGCACGACAACCATTCTGAAAAAGCTGTACAAGGAAAATGGTGTAGAAATTCCAAAAGAAATCGCTGGACTGATGCTGTCTGCGATTGTTTCGGATACATTGCTGTTGAAATCGCCAACCTGCACAGAGCAAGACGTAGCTGCCGCTCATGAGCTGGCGCAGATCGCTGGAGTGAACCTCGAGGCGTACGGCCTGGAAATGCTCAAGGCTGGTGCAGATCTGAGCGATAAAACGATTGCAGACCTGCTTTCCCTGGATGCAAAAGAATTCCAAATGGGTAGTGCAAAGGTAGAAATCGCCCAAGTGAATGCAGTAGACGTAAATGATGTACTGGCTCGCCAAGCGGAATTGGAAGCAGCGATCAATAGCATCATCAGTGAAAAAGGACTCGATCTGTTCGTATTTGTCGTAACGGATATTTTGAACAACGATTCCGTAGCAATTGCTTTGGGTAGGGCAACACAGGCAGTAGAAAAAGCATACAATGTAACACTCGTGGGCAACAAAGCCGTTCTCAAAGGCGTAGTGTCCCGCAAGAAACAAATCGTACCGGTGTTGACCGATACATTCCAAGCGCTGTAATTCATTATTGATACATGAAAAAAAGGCTGTCCAGGTGGGCAGCCTTTTTTATGTGCAAATATTAAAACGGACCATGGTTCTGGTGATGATAATTATGCTGAATGTATTGCTGGGCGTAAGCATCATCTGAGTAATTTTTAATCGCGTGCTTGTCTCTGGCACGCTGACTGAGCATGCCGCTAAAGAAATAGCCAGCGGCAACTACCGCTACGACAAAACCGATAATGTAAAGCATCGGATCTCCTCCTTTTCCTTTCAGCAAAAGGCTAGGTTATGAAGTAAGCACACGGTATCGCATCCTGCGCTCACCTGTAGTCGTGTGTTGTTATCATTTGAGGTTAACATAATTGTATCACAAAAAAGGAAATGTTTGTTAAATGTTGTTCCATAAAAATAATGACCAGCTTTTCGGATACAGGGAGGGACGTTCTATCTTGCGCTACCGTAGGCGATAGCCCACAGGGACCATGCATTTTACAATCCGATCAGTGAAAGCAAGATCAACACGATTATTCATCTAACAAAGTTGACCCCTAATGATAAAGCGCTTGACATATTGGAAGAAAAATCCTCCCCATGAGTATTTACAGGCGCTCGGGGCACAACCTGAAGATTTGAAGACCCATCATGGAAAGGTAAAGCTGGGTGAACAGCTGGGGCTGACACCTCTTTACTCCGTTGTAGCAAGTGAAGATGATTGGGATGCATACGAGGGTCTTTATGCGAGCTCTATTGAAAATTACTGCTATGAAAACCCTAATGATGCAGACGCTGAAGCTATGTTCACAAGAATTAGGAGTTGGAGAAATACTAAACCTTACCAATTGGGAATGAAAGTAGAATATTTGATCAAACGGAGGCTGCCTGTGGACGACGAGGTAGCCTCTTCTCAACGAATGGAGAACGATAGTTCAATGAGGAAGTCTACAACTTTTGGGTCCTATTTTTCGTCAGAATGTGTTTGACATTGACGGTACGTAAATGTGTACGATGAATTTGTCAGGAGGGATCACGATGGAATATACCGTACAAAAGCTAGGGCACCTGGCGGGTGTCAGCACCCGGACACTCCGATATTACGATGAAATTGACATTCTCAAGCCGGCGAGAATCAATTCATCCGGATATCGCATCTACGGACAGCAAGAGGTGGACCGTCTGCAGCAAATCCTTTTTTACCGAGAGCTGGGTGTGAACTTGGAGGAAATCAAGGAAATCATTACCTCCCCGAATTATGACGCTGACCACGCACTGCGGGAGCATCGCGCGAAACTCCTGGAAAAACGAGCCCAGTTAGATGCACTTATTGCCAATGTCGAAATGACTTTAGCTGAAAGAGAGGGAAAAAGCAAAATGAGTGACAAGCAAAAATTTGAAGGCTTCAAGCAAACGCTTATAGACGACAATGAAAAAAAGTACGGTGAAGAAATCCGGGCCAAATATGGAAGCGATCAAATTGACAAAGCAAACGCGCAAATAAAAGGGATGACGGAAGCGCAATACGCTGAAGTAGAGCAGCTTGGTAATGATCTGCTAAAAACACTCGTCCAAGCATTTGTCACTGGAGATCCTGGCAGCGAGACCGCGCAGAAGGCAGCAGATATGCACCGACAATGGCTGAGCTTTTATTGGGATCACTACAGCAGCGAAGCGCATGCTGGGATTGCGCAGATGTACGTAGATGATCCGAGATTCAAAGCGTACTATGACAAAGAACAGCCTGGACTTGCAGAGTTTCTAAGAGATACAGTTTTGATTTATACAGGAAAACAATCGTCTCATCAATAATAGCTAATCGAGAAAGCTGCCTTCACATGGGCAGCTTTTTTTCCATGCAAAATGATATTCATTCAAAATAATCAGTAAATAAAATGTTAAAATGTAGGGAGGGAAGGTATACTCGAAATAACAGTATGATGGGGGCATTTCCAATGAATCGGGAGATTGTAATGAGTAAAGGGAGAAAAGTAGAGTGCTTTATGGGGGGATCGGGGCTACCCAAGGTGGTGATTCTTCCAGGCATGTCGTCAGCGGCATATGAATGGGAATTAGTTGATAATAATTGGGAGGAAGCTGCAGGATTTGTCATCGTTCATAGACCTGGATGTGGACAAAGTGAAGTTGGCGAAGAAAAGAGAACAACTGCCCAATTTATCGATGAATTAGATGAGCTTTTGCAACATATCGGAATGGTGGAGCCTTTTGTATTAGTCGGTCACTCCTATGGAGGTTTATGCACTCAGCATTATGCAAAAGCATATCCGGAAAAAACAAAGGCAGTTATTCTCGTTGATTCCACATCAGATTCTTTGGAAAGGCTGAACCAAATCCCAGTTTCATCTATAGAAGACACTGATGAGTATTGGATTCGTAAATGTAGACAATTTGCCACGATGAATGCCAAGCAACTGGGCGGGATATTAGATCCTGTTTTGAGTTCGGCTCACCAAAGGCTATCCGATTTGGCAAAAAGGGAAATCAAGACATTTTTGTGCAGCCCATTTTTGTACAAAGCAATGGCTTCGGAAATCGAACACTGGGAGGGCTGTGCTAGGCGAATTAAGGCAATGGATAGTTTTCCTCAAGTGCCGCTTACCGTTATTGGTCGCGATCCTATTCAGTCAGTACTTTCATCCATTCAAGACGGTGTTCCCGCAGAAGAAGCAAAAATGATCGAAACCATTTGGCAGGAATTGATTCAAGAACAGGTGGCATTGTCCAATCAAGGCACCTTCATTGTAGCAAGGAATGCTACACATTCTATTCACTTGGATCGTCCAGACGTCATTGTAGAGGCGTTGAAGCCATTCCTGTCATAAGAATGAGTCGGACGAGCCGTTAGTGGTCCTCTCTAGCGGCATTAATAGACAAATGACGAGAGGTCAAGTGATGACATTAAAGTAAATAAAAGTATAGAAAAGTAAAGAAAAGGCAGGCAGTGATCAAAAATGATCACGATAAAACAAGAGAAGGAGAACGATTGTATGCAAACAACAGAACCATTCCATCTGGGGCAGCGAATTCACCTGATTGACGGCTTTGATTTGGGCTTGCCTGGGCGGACAGGCACCTATGTAATTGCAGAAGAGGAGCTCACCTTGATTGAAACAGGTCCAAGTCCATCTGTCCCTTATATACGTGAAGGTCTGAACAAGCTGGGATATTCTTTGGACCAGGTAAAATACATAATCGTTACGCATATTCACCTGGATCATGCAGGTGGTGCCGGCTTGTTTTTGCAAGAGTGCCCAAATGCCAAAATCGTCGTCCATCCAAAAGGAGCGCGACATTTGGTTGATCCTAGTAGGCTTATTGAAGGTGCCCGAGCTGTATACCGGGAGCAGTTCGAGTCCTTATTCGATCCGATCGTCCCTGTTCCAGAGAATCGCTTAATCGTAAAGGCAGATGGAGAGACGCTTACGATTGGACCTGGATGTACACTGGAATTTTTGGACTCACCTGGTCACGCCAACCATCATTTCAGCATCTATGACCCAGTGAGTAACGGGATGTTTACAGGAGATACGGCTGGAGTACATTACCCGCAGCTCAAAGAAAATGGCCTGCATCTCGTTCTGCCTTCGACTTCTCCCAACCAGTTTGATCCTGACAAGATGCTACACTCAATTGTCCGTTATCGGGAGCGTGGCTTGAATCGGATTTACTTTGGACATTTTGGTATGACTGACCAGGTCGAGGATGTGTACCACCAAGTAATAAAATGGCTGCCTGTGTTTGTCTCGGAAGGGGAGGCTGTCTTGGCGGACGGGCTTGGCTACGAAGAGCTGGCTTCAAGACTTTTGAATCGGGTTGCAGATGAATTGCAAACGACTGGTATTTCTGCCCAGCACGAAGTCTTTGGCATTTTAAAGCTGGATTTGGAAGTTTGCTCAATGGGGATTATCGACTATTTACAAAAAAGACAAAAATAGTGAAACAAGAAAAGACAATGGAAAAACCAAGGACCTGTCAGGACTTTGGTTTTCTTTTTCGTTCTTTTTTTTCTGGATGAGTGCTATCATGGTGGATGAGTCACAACCTTATATACAATAAAATAGTCCTCATGCAAACAGGTGCCTTGTTTCTTCCTTTGAAGAGACGGGGTGAAAAGGGAAGTCGGTGAAAATCCGGCGCGGTCCCGCCACTGTGAAGCGGCATTCAGATGTGCTGTAAGCCAGGAGACCTGCCTGTTTGTTTATTGCGTCAGTACCTTCGCGGAAAGGATCGGCAAGCTCAGGTGGTATCTATGACGTAGTTCATCCTGAATGCCAGCCCCTTGCTCCGCTGAGGACGCAAAGGGGCTTTTTTAGTTAGGAAAGAAAGGAAGAGTTTACAATGAAACGATCGCTACCATCATTCATCCCTGTTTTGATAGCTTTGAGCTTGGTTGGGTGCTCGGGTGCGGGCAACAGCCAGCCAGCACCAAATGCACAGCCCCCAGCCAAGCAGGAAGCATCTCAAACGAATCCTGCCACTAGCACCTTGAAAGAGACGACATACCCGCTAACGCTGAAAGATGCGACAGGTAAAGAAGTAACATTTCAAAAGGCTCCTGAACGAATTATTTCTACCTCTCCGGCTGAAACCGAGATTTTATTCGCGTTGGACCTGGATGATCGGATTGTCGGCGTATCTGAATATGATGATTATCCGGAAGCAGCTCTTGCAAAACCAAAGGTAGGTGGGGTCGTAACGCCAAATGAGGAAGCCATCCTGTCACATAATCCCGATCTCGTTATCGGCGGGATTTCGATGGAAAAGGCTGTTGCTGACAAGCTGAAATCATTGGGTATGCCTGTCTACGTGACGCACCCGAAAAAGCTGGATGACATCATGAACAATATTATTGCCATGGGTGTTATTACGAACCGGCAGGAGCAGGCAGAAAAACTGGTTGCACAAATGAAGCAGGATATTGCGGAAGTGACAGATGCCGTAAAAAACGTAAAACCGGAAGAAAAGAAAAAAGTTTACCTGGAGTTCTCCCCTGGCTGGACCGTGGGAAAGGGAGAGTTCATGGATGAGCTGATTACCCTGTCTGGAGCGATCAATGTTGCTTCGGATACAGAGGGCTGGAATGCCATTAGCGAAGAAAAGATTTTGCGGGATGACCCAGATGTGATCTTGTATGCAAACGGAATCGTTGATACGGCGACGTCCAAAAAGCTGGAGGACATCATCCTTTCGCGCAAAGGCTGGGAAAAAATGAAGGCCATTCGCGATAAGCAAGTGTTTGGCATGGATCAAAATATGCTCTCTCGTCCTGGCCCACGTATTACACAAGGCTTGAAGGACGTAGCAAAGGCGATCTATCCTGACCTGGTGAAATAAAATGAAAAGGCGTCTATTGTTATGGGGAGGAGTGGCTTGCCTCACTTTGCTGGCATCTATGGTGGTCAGCATTTCGCTCGGTTCAGCCCAGCTTCCCCTTTCAGAGGTATGGTTGATTTTGATGCATCAGCTTCCCGGGCTGGGTGATCTGATACCTGTCAGCTGGCCAGAATCCTCGGAGCAAATTGTGATGAAGATTAGGTTTCCTCGCGTCATATTGGCTGTTTTGGTAGGGGCGTGTCTGTCTCTTGCAGGAGCTGGCTTTCAAGGAGTGCTGCGCAATCCGCTCGCTGATCCGTATACGATGGGCGTTGCTTCAGGATCAGCAGTCGGTGCAGCCTTTCTCATCCTTTTTGGTCTGCACATCTCCTTTTTGGGGCAGTGGAGTATTCCGGTTGTGGCCTTTCTGACGGGATTTGTCAGCTTGTGGATTGTACTACGACTGGCGAATACACAAGGAAAGCTACAAACAGAGACATTGCTGCTCTCTGGAGTGGTCGTGCAGGCATTTCTTGGCTCGCTTGTGTCGTTTATGGTATCTCTTTCGGATAAAGCTGTAAACGAGATCGTCTTTTGGCTCATGGGCAGCTTGTCATTTCGGGGGTGGGATTTTACATATGTGTTACTGCCTTATTTGATTGTCGGTCTGATGGTTCTCGTTTCTTACGCACGCGCACTGAATTTGTTTTCTCTGGGAGAGCGGCAAGCAGCTCACTTGGGCGTCAGTGTGGATCGAACGAAGCTGGTTGTCCTGATCGTCTCAACGCTATTGACGGCAGGTGCTGTTTCTATCGCGGGAATTGTTGGTTTTGTCGGTTTAGTCGTGCCACATCTCGTTCGGCTGATGGTAGGTCCGGATTATCGACTGCTGTTACCGATGGCGACGATTTGCGGTGGGATCTATGTCCTCTGGGCAGATACAGTGGCGAGAATGCTACTGAGTCCAACGGAAATTCCTTTGGGGGTTGTTACTGCTTTTCTGGGCGCACCATTTTTCGCCTATTTGTTAAAGCAGAACAAACGACTGGGCAGGAGGTAGGCAATGATTCAAGTCACTGGCTTGGAAAAGTCATATCATCAAACGTCGGTTTTGGCGGACATCCACTTTTCTGTCAATAAGGGAGAATTTTTCGGGATCATCGGTCCAAATGGAAGCGGGAAATCGACCCTATTAAAAATGATTTCCGGCGTAATCGCCTACGATGCTGGCGAAATTGTTATTAACGAAAAGCCGCTTCGCAAGTATACCCGCAAGGAGCTTGCCCGGATTTTGGCGGTGCTGGAGCAAGAAGGACTTCCACCAGTAGGCTTTTTTGTTCGAGAGGTGTTGGAAATGGGACGCTTCCCTTTCCAGAACTGGCTTGGAGAAGAGGCGGAGGATGCATCTTCTCTCATTGATGACATTATCGAGATGCTTGGCTTGCAGCAATTGGAGGACAGAGGGCTGGATGAACTGAGCGGTGGGGAAAAACAGCGAGTCGCGCTTGGAAAAGCCCTGGTTCAAAAGCCAAAGCTGCTGCTGCTTGATGAACCGACTACTTACTTGGATATCGGCTATCAAATTCAGTTGATGGATATCGTGAAAAGCTGGCAAAAGACAACCGGGGTTACGGTGGTCGCCGTCCTGCATGATTTGAATCTAGCTTCGCTGTACTGTGATCGTATCTTGATGCTCCACAAAGGAAAACAGGTACAGGTTGGCGGGCCAAGAGAAATCATGCAAAGCAGCCTGATCGAAGACGTCTATGGTACGAGACCGATTGTGATAGAGCATCCACTACATCAATTGCCGCAGATCTTTTTGAAATCAGAATCGTGGAGGTAGGGGAGGGATCTGGTTGGTCGTACTGATCACAGGAGGCGCTAGAAGTGGCAAAAGCACCTTTGCCGAAAAATATGCTGCTCATATCGCGGCAGCGGGGATTTATATAGCGACTTCTCCTGTATTTGATGAAGAGTTAAAGGAAAGGGTAAACCAGCATCAGCTTAGACGGGAGCAAGCGGCTTTTGACTGGGAAACGATAGAGGAGCCGTATGCGCTTACGAATGTCTTGCAAACTCTCAAGAACAGGCCAGATGTAGCGACAAAAGAGACGGTGATACTCGTTGATTGTCTCATCTTGTGGCTGTCCAACTGGTTGTTGAAGCTTGAGAACGACAACGCGATGGAGCGGATCATGGAAAAGCTGACAGAGCTGCTGACAGTATTACGCGAATATCCAGGCAACGTATTGCTGGTTACAAATGAAGTTGGCGATGGGATTGTTCCGGAGTATCCGCTGGGGAGGCTTTTCCGTGATCTCGCTGGTTTGATGAACCAGCGAATAGCTGCAATAAGCGACCAGGTTTTTTTGGTCACGGCGGGAATTCCTGTGGAGCTGACGAGCAGGGCTTTTCGGTTTTAATAAGGGGAAAAGGCGAGCAATATTCGTCTTTTCCCCGTTTTTGTGTTATAATATAGAAAAAGCAATGGAAGGGATCAGGATACCATGCGTCCCCATAGGGCGATCTGGAAACAGTATGACCTCTCCTATATCTAGCTTCGTAGTAGTTGAACGTCACTAAAGACGTACCAACCTACTACGAAAGCGAGGCATTTTGTATGAGTAGCGACTTAAACTTACGAAGTTCCTCTGTAGTTGGTTGGGCGTCTATGCCAAAACCGACAAAACTGCGAGGAATCCATGATGAGGAGAGCGCTGCAAGTATCAAGGCGTTACAGTTTGATTTTGTTTGGTGCATGTTTGCTTGCTTTTGCCTATTATCACATTAACTATCAGAACCACTTGTCTGAGGGTGGATTCGTCGGACTGGGATTACTGGCCAAATATGCCTTTGACCTTTCTCCGGCGATGATGATGCTCATGCTCGACATTCCGCTGTTTATTGTGGCATTTCTGGTGAGAGGACGTCAATTTATTTGGGATACGATTCTGGCTTCACTTGCTTTTACAGCTTTTTATGAAGGCTTTGAGCAATATTCCCCAATTGTAATGGATCTCCATAACATGATGCCAGTCGCTTCCTTGTTGTCCGGTGTTTTGACTGGGCTGGGAACAGGGCTAGTCCTCAGATATGGAGCGGCAACGGGTGGAGACGATATTTTGTCTTTGCTCCTGAGCAAGTACACAGGGCTGTCTATTGGTACGATTTTTCTTTTACTAGACGTTATGGTGCTTTGCCTATCGTTCTGGTACGTACCGATGAAAGAGATGATGTATACCATTTTGGCTGTTGTCATTTCCAGCCGCGTCATTACATGGACGGTTGAAGCAGGGACTCGTGAAACCGCTGAAGAAGAAGGAAACGGGCATGGCAACGTCTCGATGACGCACCGTTAATACGAATGAATTTGAAGTGTAATCGTTGTAAAACATGCATATAGAATGAGGAAGGAAAAGGGCCTTGTCGCTAGGAAGTCGACAGGGCCCTTTTTTGTGTTGGTTTTTTGCTTTAGTTGGAAAAATAGTCAGCCAGCCCATCCACAATAGCTTGTGCTGCACGTTCCTGATAGCTTGCTGTACGAATGATGGCCTCGTCTTTTGCATTGGTCAAAAAGCCTAGCTCAACCAGCACAGAAGGCTGAGCATTTTCGCGCAGTACATGATAGTCTCCATACGATATGCCATTGCTTGGGAGGCTTTGATTGCTGCGTAGACGTGCTTCGATGGTACGGGCTAATGGATAATCTTTCGTTTGCGAATAAAAAAATGTCAACGTTCCACTGTTAGGCTTGATCGACGAATTGTAATGGATGCTGACAAACGCATCAGCGGCTTTGGCTTCACTGACGGCAACTCGCTGCGAAAGGGAAGGCTTTTCGCTGTCTCTCGTTCTGGTCATGATAACTTGTGCCCCCCGTTGACGCAGCTTGCTTGCTACCTTGTTGGAAGTGTCTCGATTGAGCTTCTTTTCTTCCGTTTTCCACTTAAGTCCAATAGCTCCAACATCACTTCCGCCGTGTCCCGGATCGATGACGATCACTTTTCCCTTCAGGCCTGAGGAGTTCGTCGCCTTTGTAGTAGCTTTTGAAGTCCCTTTGCCAGTAGATGGACCGACATAGTTGGCTGAAACCCAGCCTGTTTTTCCTGCAGAGGTTTTGACTTGCAACCAGTCCGCCTTTCGACTCGTAATCTCAAGTGTGGTACCTAGTGGCAAGACCTGCAGGATGTCCTGATCCAGGCCTGGTCCTTTGCGCATCCGCAGAGCATCTGCGGTGACGGTGCCGCGACTGTCACTGGTTCCAGATGAAGTCGCCGGCTTTGCAGCTGGGACGACTCCCTTCGTGTTCTTTTGCAGATAGTAGCCTGCTACCCAGCCTGTTGTTTGCTTATAGCTGATCTGTGCCCAGCCGTATGCTTCCTTGGAGATTGTGACAGTTGCACCGTAAGACAAGGAACCGACGACAGCTGCCTGAAAGCTTGGCTCACTGCGCACGTTTAAAGAAGTAGCGAGTACCTTTGCGCTAATCTGTTCAGCAGCGTTCACTGTCCACGCCCAATCGGCTGGCAGAGCCAGGAGCAGACATAGACTGATAATAAGGGATATTTTTGTCATTTTTTTATTCATGAAAATACCTCTACGTAAGATGACTGTTTTGTCTACGTGGACAATGATAAGGAAGATTGCTTGATTCTAATAGGGTATTTTTTCCTGATTTTATGTAGGAATTTCGTTTGGGAGCGTATTTTTTCCGGTACATCCACGAGTTTACATAATTATTTTTTAAAAATAGGTTCGAATGTAACGTAAATTGCACGGGTTCCTTTTCCGATACCAAAAATAGACACAAAAAAGGGAGATAGGGGATTTTACATGTCTACATATTATTACTTCAGTTGCACAAAATGCCGAACCCGAGGGGGAGTTTTCGGTAAACAGGCTTGGGGATGGGGGGACTTTGACATGATTGAGTCCTTCAAATACCTCGCACATCATATTCGGACATGTGGGGAAGAGTCCATTCGCGTCATTTCTGAGGATGTAGAAGATTATGTTGATCAACTTCATGGAGAATACAATCACTTTTTAGAAGAGACAAAGCACATATTTCCCCATTCAAAGGACTGGCGGTTTTTGGACAAATGGAAAATGCTAAAGGTAGATGAAATGAAGGAAAAGTGGGTGGAAGAAAATCGGATTGCCCATCCTGATGACCGTGTGAAGATTACCGCAGCTCTGGAAGAAATTCATGTTTTAAAAGAAGGTGCAGGCCATTATTTATTCCATAGCAAGGTCTTCTGTGAGGAAAATAAGACTTGGAATGTCTTAGCTTCCATGCGAGAATTGCCTCTTTTGCAGCGTTCCTATATCATCATAGGAGTAAAGCAAGAACATCCAGAGCTCGGGGAGGTCTTGACGGTACATAAAATGCTCCCCAGCACCTGATGATGTGACAGAAAGGGGCAGGATTCATGGAGCTTAACCGAATTGGACAATCACTCGATCTCGTACGCCAGAATAATCCGCTCGTACATAACATTACAAATTTGGTCGTGACCAATTTTACGGCTAATGGGTTACTGGCGCTGGGGGCATCGCCAGTAATGGCCTATGCCAAGGAAGAAGTTGCAGACATGGCCAAAATAGCAGGTGCTCTCGTACTGAATATGGGAACCTTGAATGAACAAGAGGTAGAGGCGATGCTGATCGCCGGAAAATCTGCCAATGAGTACGGAGTTCCCATTTTGTTCGATCCTGTCGGAGCCGGAGCCACACCGTATCGTACCGAAACAGCGAGGAAAATAGTCAAACAGCTAAACATTTCCATAATTAGAGGGAATGCAGCAGAAATTGCAAATACGATCGGGGAAGAGTGGCAAATAAAGGGCGTAGACGCAGGTGTTGGCGACAAAGATGTCATCTCTCTGGCAATTGCAGCCGCCAAGCAGCTCAAAACCATTGTTGCGATTACGGGTAAGGTAGATGTGATCTCAGACGGAGTGAGAACATACCTAATCCACAATGGACATCCGATTTTAACAAAAGTGACAGGAACCGGTTGCTTGCTTACTTCTGTGATGGGGGCATTCGCAGCGGTTGAACAGGATAAGTTGGAAGCGGGTGTCCAGGCTTTGGTCTCCTACGGCGTTGCGGCTGAACTAGCAGCCCAAAAAATAGGGGACGAGGGGCCAGGCAGCTTTCAAATCGAGTTTTTGAACACCCTGTCGACGATAACAACTGATGATGTTCGGCGTATGGGAAAAGTGGAGGAACAAAAATAAAAAAACCTCTATCGATGCCTACACAAGGAGGAGCGACCGCGTTTTAGCTGAAAGTTTTACCGAAGTTATGCCGGATGCGGACGCTGAGGCACCATGTTATGCGTTCCAGAAAGTTTAAGCAAGATTGCTTTCATACGGTGAAGAACTTAAACTTTCTTACACGTAAAAACCCCCTAAAAAGGGGGAGAAAATGATCCTGCTTATGCGACTAGGACAGATATGTTAGCGTATAGCTGTAGTTGCGTAAAGTATATGATATCAGCTTCTTCTGGTGCTCGGAAATAGAGTGGAATATGAATTCGACTTGATCATTTTCAAACGGACGTAAAGCAGAAATGCAGATGCCATGACAAGTTATTTCTTTCTGTAGCGCCGATGCATGGCTGGCTTTTGTTCGTATGTGCAATTCCATGGTGACCCTCCTTGGACACTCCATAGAGTACCAAAAAATACAATGGAATTACAGGGGAGTTTTGTCAGAATTATGACCGATTTCCTTCGAAATAATGAACTTGGTGAAGAAACGGCGTTCGCAATCCCTGAAAGGGCTTAATCCTTGTCAGGAAGGCATTGCGCGCGGGAGAAATAGGCTGAGATTAAGGCGGCCATTCTGCCCTTTTCTGTAGAGTAATCAATCTTTTTGGACAGGCAGTTTAGTAACTCGCGGTCACAGCTGCATGAAAAATAACCGCGCTTCTGGTAGCAAATATCGTGCTTTTTACAGCATGAATCAATATCGTCAATCGGTGCTCCGGGTCCGGAACAGCCTGGTCCGCACCAATTTCCGTATAAACAGGGGAGACGTCCGGCGCGATTTTTTCTTCTTTTGGCCACTTGCCACCACCACCATACCAAGAGTGTTACTTCAGCGTATTGCGATTGGGAAATAGTTGCTTTAGGCAAGTGGCCGTTTTTTTCAGGAATACTGTGTGAAATTTCCCTTGAAAACGTTTTTTAGATATGATAGATTAATTCTTGCCGAAGTGATCAACTAGCGGCACTTGCTAGAATGGATGGATGTCCGAGCGGCCGAAGGAGCACGATTGGAAATCGTGTAGGCGGGGTCGACCCGTCTCGTGGGTTCAAATCCCACTCCATCCGCCATCTTGGCCCGTTGGTGAAGCGGTTTAACACAGCAGCCTTTCACGCTGTCATACAGGGGTTCGAATCCCCTACGGGTCACCTTTAGTACCTTGCAATGTTTGTTGTGTTGTATGCGGGTGTAGTTCAATGGTAGAACTCCAGCCTTCCAAGCTGGTCGCGTGGGTTCGATTCCCATCACCCGCTCCATAGCTTTTTGGCGGTGTAGCTCAGCTGGTTAGAGCGTTCGGTTCATACCCGAAAGGTCGGGGGTTCGATTCCCTCCGCCGCTACCAAGAAAAGATTGGATAATATGGCGGTCGTGGCGAAGGGGTTAACGCACCGGATTGTGGCTCCGGCACTCGTGGGTTCAAGTCCCATCGATCGCCCCATTTTCTATTTGAATTGAATCAGTCATTTGCGGTCGTGGTGGAATTGGCAGACACACCATCTTGAGGGGGTGGCGGGGCGACCCGTGCGAGTTCGAGTCTCGCCGACCGCACCAACCTACATAACCAATTTGTGATTAGAATAAAGCTCAGAGCAAAGCCAGTTGAGGCGATGCTGCTGAGCTTTTTTGGTTTACTTCCTCGTTTCGATAGGGGATGAGGGCCTGATCCTTTGTTATGTGCGAAATCCACAAATATTGATCCAGGTAGATATGTCCCAAATTCCAGAGGATGTTATTGTTGAATCCTTTTGGTACAATATTGACCTCCTCCTCAGTCAATCCCTCAACAGCATGCAAGGTTTCACTGCGATAATCCTGAAGCTGCCGGAACAGCACTTCATGGCGCTTTTCCATCAAGCAGGACCTCCTCTCATCTTTTACTGAAATCAGTTTCCAAGTAGTTCCACGAAGGGAACGTAGGTTCCTGCCTGCTACAGCAGCTTATTTGGACATAAAAATAAAAAAGACGAGTCGGAACGATTTACGGCCGACACGCCTTTTTTAGTGTTACATGCTTCGCTTTTGCAATGGTTGCGAAGGAGCAAACAAGTGACGCCACTTGATTTGCGGGATCCCAATAGCTGCGAGAATCATGAAAACGCCGCCCCACTGCGTGAGCGTCACATTCTCATGGAGGACAAAGCTGGAAAGCAATACGACAGTAGGCAATTCAATTGCGCTCAAAATAGTAGCCAGTCCATTTCCGATGCGCGGGACGCCAACTGCTAAGCAGAAAATCGGGATAACCGACCCGAACACAGCAACGCAAAGAGCGAGAGGCAAAAGCCCGGAGGTAAGCTGACCATTTATGAGAAAGGTTGGCGGGTAAACGATGGAGAGCATCACGCCAGCCATGCTAATCGTAATTGCGCTTCGCAAGTAAGGATTCATCTGCGGGAGGATGCGACCGCTAAAGAAAATGACAAAAGCAAAAGTAGCACCAGACAAGAGTCCATATATCAGTCCAGAGAGACTTACGTTTGGCAATCCGGTTTCGCCGAGCCCGCTAGCAAGTACGGTACCGACTCCCAGCATGATCAGTGACAACCATTTTTCAATCGTTGGCCACTTGCGGTCGACGATTGACTCAAGCAGTACACCAATCCACGTAAACTGGAAAAGCAATACGATAGCAAGTGATGCTGAGACGCGACTAACTGACTGATGATAAAAAAAGCTCGTTGATGCCATCATGAGGCTGACGGGAGCAAGTATGAGCAAATACTTGAAGCGAAACCGTTCCCGTGAAAAGATGGAAGCCATGACGATCATAATCAAGCCACCAAAAATTAGCTGACTCCCGCTAAGCTCATAAGGTGTGTACCCGATTTGAAATCCGTGTTTTAAAAAAAGCGAGAGAACTCCGTAGCTGCATGCTCCGATTATTACTAAAAATACAGAACGCCAGTATGTCATAGGTAAAAATTCCTTTCTTATGACTAAACTCGGAAGAATAATCACTATTGTACTATAGCTCCAAAATTGGTACAATAAAATTTTGTCTATCGCTTTATCCCGATAATATGGTAATAAGATAGCTGACTGCTCTGCTGCCTCGGTAGTGAATGAAAGTGTAATAAAGCCGTATTCTGGCTGTAAATACATAGCCGATTGAGGATTATTCCGTTACACTACTATCTATAAGAAAACCACTTCTCATTTAGGAAAAAGGGCGAAATCGTTTGGAGGCAAAGAATTATGAAACAGGGAGTCTTTTACGCGATTGCTGCGTACTTTATGTGGGGCCTGCTCCCGCTGTATTGGAAAGTGTTCCAGTCGATGGGGGCTTGGGAGATTCTCGCACATCGGATCGTTTGGTCAGTCGTGTTCGTTGCTATTATTATCGTTGTAACCAAGCGCACACGTAAGCTACGAGAATCCGTTTCAGGCGTCAAAATGGTCGGAGCATTGATCGTTTGCTCGCTATTAATTAGTGCCAACTGGCTTCTGTACATTTGGGCAGTGAATAATGATCAGGTCATGCAAACGAGCCTCGGCTACTACATGAACCCGTTGATTACAGTCTTAATGGGTGTCATTTTCTTAAAAGAAAAGATGCATGCAGGTCAGTGGATTTCGCTCGCATTGGCCAGCTGTGGTGTTTTGTACATCACCATTCAGTACGGAGAGTTTCCCTGGGTTGCGCTTTCACTTGCACTGACGTTCGCGTTTTACGGTCTGGCCAAAAAACTTGTAAAGCTGGAAGCGATCATTGGTCTGGCATGGGAGACGCTCTTTGTGGCGCCGATTGCCCTCGCTTATCTGCTCATGATTCAAATCAACGGTACAGAGACTGTTTCAGCGCTCGCCTGGTGGCAAGTACTGCTGTTGACACTAGCTGGAGTAGGGACAGCATTGCCACTTTATTGGTTCGCCCAGGCTGCTGCTCGTCTACCACTTTCGATGATTGGCTTTATTCAGTATTTATCTCCGACGATTTCACTCTTGTCGGCCATTTTTCTGTTTCATGAGCCATTTACAACGACGCATATGATCAGTTTCTCACTCATCTGGGGAGCATTGATCATCTTTACAGTCAGCTCCATAAGGAAAAAGCCTGCTTCGGTCCCTTTGAAATCAGGGGCGCCAATCAAAAAAGAAGCATGAAAAAACTCCTGACCGACCAATCACAAGACTGGGTTTGTCAGGAGTTTTTGTTGTGTTTATGGCTTGAAAAAGTGAAAAGCTTATGCTTGCTTGCTCAAACGGTACGCACCATGGTTGGTTGGTCCTACGTATTTATTCAGGGCAAAGGAATGACGAATGGCTTCTGTAATGAAATCTTTTGCTACGCCAACTGCTTCGCGTACGGAATTTCCTTTTGCCAGCTCTGCACAGATTGCAGCAGAGAACGTGCAGCCTGCGCCGTGAGTGAAGGTCGTTTCAAAACGCTCCGATTCCAACACCTCAAAAGATTGTCCATCATACAGAACATCGACAGCATGATTTCCAACCTGTAGCTTGCTTCCGCCTTTTACAACCACATAGGCTGTTCCAAAGTCATGGATGCGTTTTGCTGCTTCCTTCATATCATCTACGCTTTTCAGAGCGCCCATTTGGCTCAAGATACCTGCTTCGAACAGATTTGGTGTTGCGACTGTAGCGCGCGGCAGCAAAACCTCGCGGAGGCTGATCGCGATTTCCGGATGGAGGGCTTCGTCAGCACCTTTGCAGATCATGACTGGGTCAACAACAACGTTTTTCAATTGATATTGGTCAATCTTGCGGGTAGCCAGCTCGACCAGCTCTGTGGTGCCGAGCATGCCAGTTTTCACTGCGTCAACACCGATACCCGAAAGAACGGTTTCGATTTGTTTTTCGAGGATAGCCACGTCGATAGGAAAAACCTCATGGAACCACTCATTATGTGGATCCTGTGCCACGATGACTGTGAGCGCGGTCATCCCGAAAACGCCGAGCTCCTGAAAAGTTTTAAGGTCGGCCTGTTGGCCAGCTCCGCCGCTTGTGTCAGAGCCTGCGATGGTCAGTGCTTTACGAATGGTCATTTCGATTATCTCCCTTTGTGCCGCAGTCATGACGCTGCGGGACTATACTGTCATGCGCTGTACTGTCTCCTTCTATATTAAGAGGAAAAAATCGGTGGTGTCAATAATATCCCCTGAAATAAAAAGCTGTACTAGCAAAATTCAACACTTCCTGACAGAGGTGACTGCACGCAAAAAAACCGCCTTCTCCAAAAGAGAAAGCGGTTTCAAAACTATCTTTAATTTTCACTCTCTTAACGCGAAGTGGCGTGATGAAAGGAGAAGGAAATGGTCGTGGACATTGACTTGGAGCGTTTTGTTGCCAGCTGCTTGGCTTGTTTTGCAGCTTCGAACATGCTTGGAGCTTTGATGATTTCAACCCATCGGCGTGTTGCGGTTTCGAATAAAAAGCGGTAGATGGTCATTTTTTATCTGCCCTCTCATTTGTTCTTGACACCTCTATCATAGCAGGCTTCTGGTAGGGAATGGTTACAGGATTGTTACATAATTTTGAAGAACATGTTGCATCTGTGTGAACGTTAAAAAGTTTCCTAATTTGCGTTACGTTTTTGAACATCCTGCGTCTTTAGTATGAGATGTTTTAATCATTTCCATTTTTGTGAACAAATGAGGTGTAAACAGATGGCTAACGGGATAGGAGAACTGACTGTCACAGGTGTCAATCACAGCTACGGAACGGGCAAGATCAAAGTACCTGTACTGTTTGACATAAACCTGCACGTGAACAAGGGCGAGTTTGTGGCTCTGTGCGGATCTTCAGGATCAGGGAAGTCAACGCTTCTCAACCTGCTCGCCGGCTTGACCAAACCGGAGGAAGGCAGTGTCATGGTCAGTGGAGCAGAGATTTCCAGCTATAGCGAAAACGAATTGTGCTTGTTTCGCCGGAAGAGCATGGGCTTTATTTTCCAGTCGTACAATTTGCTGCCCAATTTGACAGCGCTGGAAAACGTAGAGCTTCCTTTGATTTTTGCAGGAGAAGGCGTGAAAAAGCGTCGAGCAAAAGCGACTGAGATTTTGGAGCGAGTCGGGCTGGAAGGACGTATCGACCACAGGCCGAATGAGCTGAGTGGCGGACAGCAGCAGCGGGTGAGTATCGCACGGGCGTTGGTTAATCAGCCTGGAATTATTTTGGCGGATGAACCAACAGGGAATCTGGACAGTAAGACAGAGCAAGAGATTATGAACCTGATGAAACAAATGAACAAAGAAAATGGGACTACGTTCATCATTGTTACCCATGAGCAGGAAGTAGCAGAACAGTCTGACCGTGTCATTTATTTACAGGATGGTCGGGTAGTACAAAAAAGGACGAGACCAGCGTAGGCGAGGGTATGAGGTGAACACATTGTGAAGATAATTGATTCTTTTCGCATCGTCTGGCGAAATCTGTGGCGGATGAAGCTCCGTACGGCACTAACCTCGGTTGGTGTCATGATCGGAACAGCAGCCATCGTCGCCATGATAGCGCTAAGCTTAGGGTTGAAGGAAAGTGCAGTAAAGAGTTTGGAGAATTTTGGGAATTTGACAGAGATGGATGTAGAGCCGATGTATTACATCCAAGAAGAGGATCGGATGATTCCCGAGGATGAGCGGAAAAAGCTGAATATGGAAGCCGTTCGGGAGCTAAAGCAAATACCAGGAATTGCGGCAGTCATGCCGATGAAGCGGCTTTATGAACAGGCCAAGCTTAAGGTAGGACGCCGTGAGGGCTATGTTGAGCTCATAGGGGTGGACGTGAATGAATCAGCAGAGTACCGGAAGAACGATGTGGAAAAAGGGGCCTATTTGTCAGGGTCGCCGCAAGAAATCGTAGTAGCCTATGATGTTCCGCGTGAAATGCGCGATGTAGAAAAAGAAAAACGAGATGCACGCCGACGAAATGCGGACTCCAACCGTTCAGGTGGGGGGGGAGGCTTTATGCCACCTGATATGGGGGGCGGAGAGCAAACAGCCGCATTTAATCTGGTAGATAAGGCAGCCACGATCGTACTCACTCGGGAATACCGCATCGATGACGAGCCAAAGTACGAGAAAAAGGAAGTGCGTGTACGCGTTGTCGGTCAGCTGCGACAGTCGGAAAACCGGCGTTACTCGTCAGCCGTCTACGCACCGCTTGGCGTCGTGAAAGAGTTAAATGACTGGGTAAACAGGAGTCGGGGAGATGAGGGCTCGGACAGGAATACTCGCCGCACGCGCGAAGAGGCGAAAAAGGATAAATTTGAATTCGACCAGATGACGGTCAAGGTAGAATCGCGCGAAATGGTTGAGAGTGTCGTCAAAGCATTGAAGGAAAAGGGCTATGAGGTATGGTCGCCAGCGCGAGAGCTTGAGACGATCAACAAGTTTTTCTTTGTGATCCAAATGGTTCTCGGCGGAATTGCAGCTATTTCTCTCTTGGTAGCGACGATTGGTATCGTAAATACGATGATCATGTCCATTCTGGAGCGGACCAAAGAGATCGGGATTATGAAAGTAATCGGGGCCACGGTACTCAACATACGCTGGTTGTTCCTAATGGAATCCGGTTTTATCGGGCTAATCGGTGGCTTGGCTGGATTGGGTATGGCCTGGGGAGCAGTAGAGCTCGTAAACTACTTTGGAGCTTCTGGAGGACTCCTGGATGGACTGAATATGGGGTATGGCCGCGGAGGCGAAGAGGCAGAACCTAGCAAATTGGCAGTTATTCCTGCCTGGCTGGCACTGTTTGCAATCGGGTTTTCCTTCATCATCGGTCTGTTGGCAGGTATTTTCCCAGCGATCCGTGCATCTCGTCTGAGTGCTTTGCAAGCGATTCGATCTGAATAAAGAAATGTGAGGAAGAAAAGACATGGAGAAGAAAAAGTCAAAGAAAAAATGGATCATCATAGCGGCGATTGCGATCGTCCTTGGTGGTGGGGGATACTACGGCTACACGTATTTTACAGGTAAAGATGCGGCTACAGAAGAAATGCCGATGGAAAAACCATCCTTTCCTACAGCTGCCGTCGAGATGGGAGAAGTGAAAAAAGTCATTTTCTCCTCTGGTACCGTAGAAGCCAAAGCGCGTGAGGAAGTTAAACCAGAAATTAGCGGCAAGGTACAGCGCCTGCTCGTAAAGGAAGGGCAATCGATTAAAAAGGGTGACGTATTGTTTACAGTAGATAGTGCAGACGCCCAATTGGAAATGCAAAAGCAAGAGTTGTCGATTCTACGCGCCCAGAAAGAATTGGCTGAACTGAAGAATAAAAAAGACACCATTCTCTCGGATAAAGCGGGAAAGGTAAAGGAAATCCTCGTCAAGGATGGAGATACGGTTACGCCAGATACTGTGGTAGCCAAGCTTACGAATACGGATTATCTGAAAATCTCTGGGAAGTTTACAGCTTATGAAGCAGAGCAGTTCCGGGTAGGGCAAAAAGTAAAGGTCTTTATTACGGCGTCACTCTATTATATAGACGGTGTAGTTACTGCAGTTGACTTGGTTGGTAAAAAGGAGCAGGGTTCGGGCGCGTTACATAGTGTTGACGTACTCGTCAAAAAACCGGGAGCACTATACGTCGGGGATATTGCTGAAGTTCACTATACCGATCCAAAAGGTCTCTTGTATACAAGTAAAAGAGCGCCTTTTGAGCTTCCTGATGAGATGGAAGTATTAGCTGGTACGCACGGCAAAATTTCAAAAGTAAATTTTGAGAAGGACGATGAAATCAAAGCAGGTCAACTCCTCTTCAAAATGGACATGACATCAGCTGACCTGGAGCTGCAGGAGAAAGAGCTGTCGCTAAAAGAGTCGCTATTGACGATGGAGCAAAAGAAGCGGGAAATCGCGAAAAAGCAAGTGGAAGCGCCAATCAGTGGTGTGATTACAAAGGTTAATATTAAAGAAGGAGAATCACCAAGCTCAGGCGAACCAGCTGTGGTTATTATGGATACAACGTCGGTTTATTTTGTGGCGGCAGTCGACGAAATTGATATTCCGGCTATCAAGCTGGGACAAAGCGTTGATGTTTTTGTAACGGCTTTTGGAAACAAGCCTTTCAAAGGGAAAGTTACCGAGCTCCCAAAAGAAGGAACAAAAGAAGACAAGACTGTTCGCTTTGCTGTAAAAATAGAGCTCAGCGATACAAAAGATATGAAGCACGGAATGACAGGTGATTGTGATATATACGTAGAGCAAAAAGAGAATGTCAAGCGATTGCCAATCAATGCAGTAGAGTTTTTGGAAGAAGGCAAGGGATCGGTGATGGTCAAAGATCCTAGTACCGAAGAGCCTACGCCGAAAGAAGTGAAAGTAGGTGTAGAAGGTACAGATTTTGTTGAAATTATTGATGGTCTAAATGAAGGCGATGAAGTGGTAATGATGAACGGCGAAGGGATGTAATTCTTTCTTCTTCTCCTGATCGCAAAAAAGTAGCCCCGCTTGCAACGTATTGTGGACGTTCAAGCGGGGCTATCTGTTATTCGTCTAAGCAAAACATTTTAATTTGAGCTGACAGATCATTTGTGAAACCAAACTAAGTAAAGGATGAGATACAGCAACTCCGGTTTCCTGAGTAAATTGATGGGCGACCGGTGCCATCGACAGCTGAGCGACAGAAAGGGATGCATGGTGCTTACCTGCGGAAAGCTTTTGCAGCTCATTTTTCACAGCCTCACGGTAGGCGTCCAGCTTGTTTTCCATTAAAAGGGCAAAAGCCCCCTCCATGACGTTAACCTCAATACGCGGATGTAATCCTCTAGTTTGGGCGTATTCACCTAATCGCGTCATCGTAGGTTCTACGGTCGCAGGATTGGAGAAGAGGAGGATTTGTGGCTCTGAACAATGGGTTACTTCATGAAAAAATGGCTTGTCAATCGTAAAGATCGGTGAGGGGCTGGCAGCCTCCACTTCATCGGTTAAGCAGGCTGCATATTGTGTGCAGGTAATCACTATCGCATCAGGGTCACTTGCTTTCATCCAGTGTAATTGCTCGACCAGCTTTGCTTGTGATTGTTCTTTCGTGAGGGCATTCTTGCCTTCCGAATTGAGAAGCAACCCGGGGTCAACATAGTGCACCATGTCCATTTCAACAGAAGCAAAAGCGTCTGCGAGCAAGGAAATATTGGAGAAGTGACCATGTAGACAAGCAATTCGTTTCATGAGCGGTGTTCCTCCTATTCGCTTGTTTTAATGGCAAACACGCGGATACGCTTGTAATCAACAATCCATTTGCCATCCTGGAATAGAGCGGGGCGTAACAGCTCTGTGACATACAAGCAGACGTCATCGATTTCACCTGCGGACATATTTGTGAAAAACGGACTACAAAAAGAGTCCAACCAATGACGTAATCCGCGATCGTCATCAGGCATCGTCGTGGGGCGATCAAAATTAGAGGCTAATACGACGCGAAATCCTTGTTTTTCTAACAGGGCAGCGTACTCGCCAATACTCGGAAAATACCAAGGCATCCGCTCATCAGCCGAAATACCCTTTTTTGCAAGGGCGACGCGTAAAGCATCCACAACGAGCTCGCAGTTACCTTTGCCGCCGAATTCTGCCACAAACCTTCCTTTTGGAGCCAGAGCATGCCAGACGGACTTAATAACTTTTTCAGGCATCTTCATCCAGTGTAGAGCAGCATTGGAAAAGATGGCGTCGAATTGTTTTTCGGTAGTATACGTATGCGCATCCGCAATCTGAAAAGGTAAATGAGGATATTTTTGCTGGGCACTACGTATCATATCGGCAGAAAAATCGACACCCATTACCGTTGCACCAGATTTTGCTAGCTCAGCGGTCAAATCTCCTGTGCCGCAGCCTAGGTCCAAAATGCGTTCAGTCGAAAGCGGCTTTAGCCAATCAATTAATCCTCTGCCATAATGAGAAACGAAGTTCATTTTATCGTCATAGAGATCTGCATTCCACTGGCTTGTTGGATTCATTTCGTATCCCTCCCCTATTACTGTTTTACCAGTTTATTGTCTATAATTGCAATCTATTTGAATTTATGAATGCATAGATTTTTCCTATACCACCTGTAAGGAATTCATTTCCTGGCTTGCTACTAACAGGAGAACTGGTTTTTTTTGTCGAATATACAAACGTCTAGTTTTAGAGAGAAAGTGAGAGGGCAATACGTGAAAAAATGGGTTGTATCAATGAGATTCGTACCCTGACGATTGACGTACAATAGGGAGAAGCAGCATCCCCCGTCTTTTGTGGGGGTTTTTTTGTCGGGAGGAGACAGGATGACTGAAGAGCAGAAAACCGTTTTAGCGAAGTTTGGTTTTATTATCGAAGAGAGGAGAGTGAAACATTCGAAACTCGGAATCGTAAGAGAAATAGAGGAATTCACCTCCTTTTCCAATGAGGAGGAGCTACAGGAATACGTAAAGCAAATCCTGCGCAACCAATGTCAGTTGAAACGCAAAAAATAGAAAGAAGCTTGGAAAGGGGCGGAGTGGATGGAGTCTAGAGAAACATTGCTACAAGCCTTGAAAGAAGTAGAGGTCTGGGAAAAGAAACAGAAGGATTTGTGGTTTTGGGAAAAGCTCGGGAGACTACCTTTTGTTCTATTGGATAGAATGACGCCAAAATTCATTCGCGAAAAGCTCGGGACAGCTGTCGATGAGATGGCCGCTTTTTTGGAAACAGGGGGCACCTACCTCGTCTCAGATGAAGCCGTTTACAGTAAGCTTCGTGCCCGCCAAAGCGATGCGGGAGGGGTGACATTGAACAGACACACGATCACCTCTTTTCCACTAACTGAAATGAACGCAGTAGCTGTGCAAATGAGTGAGTCCAGGGCGACCTTTGCGACCGTGCAGGGGGCAACGACAGGGATTGGTGGTATTTTTACATTGGCATTGGATATCCCGCTTTTGCTCGGCACATCGCTCAAGATTCTGCAGGAAATGGCTTTGTGTTATGGCTATCGTCCCGAAGAGAAGCGTGAGCGGCTTTTTGTCGTCAAATGTCTTCAATTCGCTTCTTCTGATATCGTTGGTAAAAAGGCGATACTCGATGAGCTTTCACGTTTTGACGATCCTGCCACTGAAAAAGACGTCATCGCCCAGCTTCAGGGCTGGAGAGAAGTCGTCGTGACCTATACAGAAAACTTTGGGTGGAAAAAGCTGTTTCAGATGGTCCCGATCGCAGGCATTTTGTTCGGGGCGTATATCAATCGTTCCACTGTACAGGATGTCGCCGAGGCTGGCATGATGCTGTACCAAAAACGACGAATCCTGGAGCGGTTGCGTCAAGCGGGAGAATAAGAGCACTAATTGTGCCAGTCCTCGGTAGTGATGGCATACATGTTGTGGTCTTCCCACTTTCCATAGATTTGTAAATAGCGCAGGGATAATCCTTCATAGCGAAACCCGTTCTTTTCGAGTACGCGAATCGAGCCGAGATTGCGTGGCATGACCGCAGCTTGAACGCGATGCAAATTGGCAGTGGTAAAGGCGAATTGCAAAGCGAGTCCAACAGCGGAGGTAGTATAGCCGCGTCCATTGCAGCTTTGATCCATAAAATAGCCTAATGTTGCGTTTTGCCAAGCACCGTGGACGACATTGGACAAGGCGACACGGCCGATCATTTCCTCTTTTTCGGAAAGAAAAACGCCAAAGGCAAATCCGGTCCCATTTTCGAAGTCCTGTATGGCCTGGGCTACTTGCTGCTGCTGACCTTCCAATGTCAGGTGAGAAGGGGGACGGATCGGTTCGAATGGCGCAAGAAAATCTTGGTTACGCAGCCGAAGCGCTAATAGCTCGGCTGCGTCTTGCTCACAAAGAGGGCGTAAATAGATAGCATCGGTATGTAATAGCATCGAGAGATCCTCCTATAGACAAAATGGTGGATCGATAGTGTACCACGTTTCCTCTTCACGGGAAATGCAATTCGAATAAAAGAGTGAAAATATTCGTTATAATCCGAGTGCTTCCACAAAAGAAACGCCATAAGCTTTGCATTTCTCAATTTCCTTGGCATTGGGGGTGAGCTCGATTTTCAGCCCCTCCAATGGCGTTTCTGCTCCACGCTCGCGAGCTTTTTCTAATAGAATGTCCACAGCGGCACCTACATGCTCATAGTTTGAGTCGCATGAACCAAATGCGATGACCTTTTTGCCGCTCAAATCAATGTCGTTCATTTCGTCATAGAAGTCCAGGCATTCGTCTGGCAGCTCTCCATCTCCCCATGTATACGCGCCAAGGGCAATTCCGTCGTACGACTCCAGCTCTTGTGCGCTGGCATCCATCACTTCCTTTATCACCAGCGTAGCACCTGTAGAACGAATTCCTTCTGCGATGGCCTCAGCCATTTCCTGTGTGTTTCCAGACATGCTCGCGTAAACAATCAAGAAGCTCATAAAAAGAAAACCTCCAAGTTAATAATGAAAATCATTCTCATAAACAAAATAATGAAAATGAGAATCGTTGTCAATGTATAATTCGTTTTTGATAAAGCTGTTGCCACAACGCATTGATTTTGGTAGAGTTAAATGAAATTATTATATGGGAGTCTAAATAGAGGTGCGCCGAGGATGAGTACATCTTTTCGTGATCTGCCAGGGGGCAGGAAAAGGAGGAAAGGCTAAAGCGCCGAAGCTGCTGCTATTCCCCTGAATAGCAATGGTTGGGGTGGATCGTGAAGAATGATTATCCTGTCATGAAAGGTGGTAAGCCTTTTGTGGAGCGCTATTTACGATTTGCTTGCGGAGTATCCAAAGCAATGAGGTAGCGTATGCACCCATTGCTTTTTTTAGTGAATCAGAAGGTGTAAACTTCAGGTATATGCTTCCTGATTAGCTAGATTACCATTCCGCTAAAACTTACAAGCTTTTCAATTAAAAGGAGGACTCACCTGTGAACATGATGGATGCAAACGAAATTATCGCGTTTATTCAAAAAAGCGAAAAGAAAACACCAGTGAAAGTATATGTGAAGGGCAATCTGGAGGGAATCGACTTCGGAGCTAGTGCAAAAGCATTCATCACGGGGGGCACAGGTGTCGTATTTGGCGAATGGAAAGAAATCGAGCCTGTACTGACTGAGAACAAAGACAAGATCGAAGACTATGTAGTTGAAAGCGATCGTCGCAATTCAGCAATCCCATTGCTCGATACCAAAGGAATTCAAGCGCGTATTGAACCAGGTGCGATCATTCGTGACCAAGTAACGATTGGCAACAACGCAGTCATCATGATGGGTGCTTCTATCAACATCGGTGCTGTTATTGGTGAGGGCACGATGATTGATATGAACGTAGTGGTAGGTGGTCGTGGAACGATCGGGAAAAACTGCCATATCGGTGCAGGCTCCGTTATTGCGGGTGTAATTGAACCGCCTTCTGCTACGCCAGTAGTTATCGAAGACGATGTTGTGATCGGTGCCAACGCAGTGGTGCTTGAGGGTGTACGCGTAGGGAAAGGTGCTGTTGTTGCAGCCGGTGCGGTTGTCATTGAAGACGTACCACCATACGTAGTAGTAGCAGGTACTCCAGCTCGTGTCATCAAGCAAATCGACGAAAAGACTCGCTCCAAAACAGAAATCAAACAGGAACTACGTCAGCTCTAAGGGAGTGTGTGGTCATGGATTGGCGTTCGCTTGATGAACAATACATCGTCTCCACGTACAAACGTCTTCCGATAGCCATCGCCAAAGGGGAAGGCAATTATTTGTACGATACCAATGGCAAAAAATATTTGGATTTGTTTACGGGACTCGCAGTGAATGTGCTCGGTCACTCTCATCCACGTATTTTGGGCGCGCTTCGTGAGCAAGGAGAGCAGTTTTTGCATATATCCAATGTCTTTCTCAACCAGCCTGCGATTCGTCTGGCGCAGCGTCTGGTGGAGCATACAATCCCGGGTAAAGTATTTTTCACTAACTCCGGTGCGGAGGCGACTGAAGCTGCCATTAAACTGATCCATAAGTGGACAAAGACGGAGGGGGCTGGACGTGAGGGAATTGTCGTCCTCAGAAATAGCTTCCACGGACGGACCCTCGGCGCTGTTCGATTGACTAGGCAAGCTCATGTCTATCAGGATTTCCCGCAGCCTGCTTTTTCTGTTTTTGAGCTGGATGCCGAGGATGCGGCTGGTCTGCGCGAACTTTGCCAAAAGGTAAAGCCTGCTGCTGTCCTGATGGAGCCGGTACTTGGTTCTGGCGGAGTAGTTCCCCTGTCGGGGACATTCCTCCAAGATGTATCAGCGATCTGCCAGGAAGAGGGCATGCTGTTTGCGATGGACGAAATTCAGACAGGTATGGGGCGTACAGGGAAGCTGTTTGCTTATCAGCACACTGCTGTCACTCCTGACCTGATTTTGTTTGCCAAAGGTGTAGGTGGAGGCTTGCCGCTTGGTGGTGTGATTGCTGGTAGAAAACTTATGAACCAGTTCAAGCCGGGTGATCATGGTACAACCTTTGCTCCTTCTCCACTATCGGCTGCTTTGGGGAATGCTGTCATGGACGAGCTTCTTGATCCTGCTTTTGCCAAAAGTGTGGATGAGGTGATCGCATACCTCTGGGATCAGCTGGAGGCACTACGCAAGCGTCTGGGTGATCAGCTTCAGGCATTGCGTGGGAAAGGCATGATGGTCGGTATTTCTCTCACGGTCTCTCCTGAAGAGGCCAGTCATTTGCAGCAGCAATTGCTGGATGAGGGCATTCTCGTCGATGTGACGCAGAAGACCATCGTTCGCCTGCTGCCGCCACTGACCTTGACAAAAGAGGATGTAGATCGGTTTATGGAAGTTTTCGCTCGTCTGCTGACAGCTCTCTCAAGTATGAGGGAGGGGGCGTAAATAATGGCAACTTCCACGTTTGCGCAGATCCGTCGTGATTTGCATCAAATACCCGAGCCAGGCTTTCAAGAAGTAAAAACACAAAAGTATTTGCTTGATTATCTGGAGCAGCTCCCCCAAGAGCGGCTCCAGATCAAGCTGTGGCGTACAGGGATTCTTGTCAAAATCGCAGGTACTGCTCCAAAACGGACGATCGCTTGGCGTACAGACATGGACGGACTGCCGATCGTAGAGGAGACGTCGTATCCATTCCGATCGTTGCATGAGGGCTATATGCATGCATGTGGACATGATATGCACATGGCGATCGCTCTTGGGCTTTTGACGCATTTTGTGCAAAACGCGCTAGCAGATGACCTGTTGTTCCTCTTCCAGCCTGCTGAAGAAGGTCCAGGCGGAGCTCTGCCGATGATGGAGAGCGAGGAATTTGCCAGCTGGCGTCCTGATTGCATTTTTGCCCTGCATATTGCTCCTGAATATCCAGTAGGCCATATCGCTACGAAGCCTGGGATTTTATTTGCGAACACATCGGAATTATTTATTGATTTGGTCGGCAAAGGCGGTCATGCTGCGTTTCCGCACAAGGCGAACGATATGGTGGTTGCCGGAAGTCATTTGGTGACTCAGCTACAATCCGTGATCGCACGTAATATTGATCCGTTGGACTCGGCTGTCATTACTGTAGGCAAGATCGAGGGTGGAACAAAGCAAAATATTATCGCCGAAAAAGCACGGCTGGAAGGCACGATTCGGACCTTTTCCATGGAGTCCATGGCGCTTGTCAAAAGCAGAATTGAATCGCTTGTAAAAGGTGTGGAAGCGGGCTTCGAATGCTCAGCTACGATTGATTATGGCTGTGGCTATTGTCAGGTGTATAACGATGAGCAGCTGACAACAGAATTTATGGATTGGGTAGGCAGTGAATGCGAGGGTGTGACACTGGTTCAGTGCAAGGAAGCAATGACAGGAGAAGACTTCGGTTACTTTTTGACAGAAATCCCCGGGTTTTTATTTTGGCTGGGTGTCAATACACCCTATGGCTTGCATCATGCAAAGATTGAACCGAGTGAGGAAGCGATCGGGGTGGCCATCAATACCGTTTCCCGTTACTTCACATGGTTTTCCAAGCAATCATAGGTTACAAATGGGATCAGAGCGGCCTAAAAGGCCGTTCTTTTTTTTGTACTTTTTGTTATGATCATTCCTTTTAATAGGGTCAAGGGTAGGAAGTAGTTATTAACAATCTATGTGAATAAGTCGTTTGTCCTGGGTTGTGTGTACCTGTGGATAGTGTGGATATTGTTGAAAAAACTTGTGATTTGACCACAACTATTTGCTTGTGTGGACGTATAAAATAGTGGGAAGAAATTTCGGACAGAACAAGCGCTGCTGCGCAAACATACAGGAGGATTAAGACATGAAAAAAGCATGGTTGTCGGCCTTGTTGGCGTTGACTGTTGCAGGCGTGGGGACTGCTACTGCCTTGGGGGAAGGTGCAATGCACATTTTTCTCAGCGGTGACCAGGTAGGAAGCAATATGCCTGCTTCCAACGCTGAATCGGTAGAAGATATCGTGAACAAGATGGGTGGATTTGTTGAATACGATCAGCAAACAGGGAAAATGGAAATTGTGAAGCCAACCGTGAACCTGCTGATCGTCGAAGGCATTCAGCAGACCCGAAACAAAAATGTTGTATTTAGCAATCCGGTAAAAGGATATAGCGATAAAAACATCCCGCGTACCTTTAACGTTTTTGTCGAGGTGGATGATGCACCGGTTGCCAAAGACCTGAGAATGCAGCTTGTATTGATCGCGCCAGATGGAAAAGAAGTGGATAAAGGGAAAGAGTGGAAATACTCTACACAAAATGCAAACAGCTTTTATTTCTCAGAGCCTTTTGTTTCCACGAAGCTCGATAGCTATGGTACTTATAAAATTCAAGTCCAAATGAAATCTGATAAATTCAAGTCGTACGTGGTTGTTGGAGAAAATTCATTTACAGTTGGGCGATAAAATTATAGCTTGGATGCGTTTCCACACCACCCGTTCCCATGGTATAATAGATGGAAAAGCCAATATAATTTGGTGACAGCAAGTACATGAAGGAAAGGAACGATGGGAGCGAATGGATACAAATCCCCCGCGGTCATCCACAGATGTAGAAGGCCCGAGTATATGCATTGCTTGGAAAGATGAGCAATCCATCCAAGCTGAGTGGAAAATGACGAAGGAGTTCGAGCAGGAAGTTGAAAAGAAATTTGCGATCCCTTTTGCCGAGCTGCCATTTGTCTTACGCCTTTTCGATGTGACTGACCGCAAAGAGATCCGAGATGACGGCACTGACCTTTACACTGATTTTGATATCAACCACCGTTCTTCCGAGTGGATTTTGTACGGAGTGACGCAAGGATTGGAATATTGCGTAGATCTGGGCATTCGGATGGTGGATGGAAGGTTCTATTCGCTATCGAGATCTCAAATGATTTGATCAACGTGCTCATGGTAACGGGCTTCTTTGGTTATTGTAGAAGCTGCTCTTCTTTGACCGTAGATGTAACTGTCTAGGTGTTCTGAAGGTTTAGCAAGATTCGTCTACACGTAAGTATCCTTACTTGAAAAAAGAAAGACTCTCCAATGGAGGGTCTTTCTCTGTTTTTACATACGTATATGCGGTCGCTCCTTTTGAGCGTGCCTCGATAAAAATTTTTTTACGAGGCTTGGCGCTGCTTATCCAGTAATCGTAACGCGACAGCGAGTACGGCCCAAACCGGCATCGGTTCATCCAGCTTGCTTAGTCATTCGGGGGAGGTTACTAATCCCTCCTTCAGTGCTCTTTTTCCCAGGTCCAGCTTCCCCTGCGGATAAGCAGAAGGCTCCTCTGGGGTAAACTGATCATACTGTGTTAGATTGTATGTGTCGATGATACGGGTCAGCTTGGCCGCATATTCAGGATCGGTGGCGTAGCCTGCCTTGGAAAGGGTTTGTGCGATCGTAACGGAAGGAAACAAGTGGTAGGTGAGGTAGGACTGTCTGGCAGAGTCGGCGACCAAATCAATAAAAAGCCTGTTGTTCCATGAACTCCCCACCTTCCTTGTAATTACTACTTTAGTATTACTATGAGAACAGTGGCAAAAAGGGTATTGCATGAAAAAACAGCCGATGCATGTCGGCTGCTTTGGACGAGCGTATTTATGGTTTGCGTGGTTGAAAGTACTGAATGCGATTATTAAACAGATGGAGCTCGGCTTTGAAGTCGCGAGCCAGGTAACGACAATACTCGTTTGCCTTGTTTTTATCACCGTGAGTCGCCGATTCAGGTAAAGATATTTGCACATAATGCTTTTCCTTCCCGTTCTCTTCGGTAGCTCCAACTCCTACAATGATTGCTTTGTACATATTTGGATCTTTTCCTTTTAACAGAAACCAGGAGTCTTTTCCTTCGGGGCGTTCCTCCACTGTATAAGGAAAAGCGGCATCTGCATAAGTCCAGCCAAGCTGCTGACCTGTTTTGGAGGTCATCTCCACATATCGCGTAAACTTGGCTTTCACGTCGTCAATGCTTGCATGAGTGGCTGTAGAGCCCTCTACGAAATAGATGTAGGCCGATTGCAGTTTCACAATTGCACCCTCCCAGTACCGAAAATATCTGCGTTTAGTGTAGCATTGCTTCCACTCTTTGGCAATGCCGGTAATTTGCCACTAAAAGTAATTGCGCGTCTTTTCTGAAAAGTGTAAAATATAACTACTATTTATATAGTCGAGGAATGAAGATCAAGGATCATGGAGGAGTATACCCATGCAGGAGGCCTCAATTAGACACGTATTCGAAGCATTGAACACGATGCGCGCCATTGATGTTGTGAACAAAGAAGACTGGGAGAAAGCAGCGAAGGAAGCTGAGTTGGATTCCTCTGTTCAGCTAAATATTCTCTGGATCATCTATTGCTATGAAGGTGTACGCGTGACTCAAATTGCGGACTGGACCTTTTGGCACCCCTCATCTATCGTCATTCATATTAAAAAATTGATGGAGAAAGGGATGGTGACGATCGAAAAATCGGAGCTGGATGGACGTGTAGTACATGTGTATCCAACTCAAAAAGGTAAGGAGGTTCTTGAGGCAAGCCGTCGGAGTGTTCCGGATATTTTTCGTTTGACGTATGCCTTGGAGAAAATGGAGGAACGCTACAGTACAGCAGTGGTTGAACTGTTCTTTGAGTGTCTCTCGTTTGTTGCTCAATCGTTGCACGGAGCAGAAAAAGTGAGATGGATTCAAGAAGGCGAGGACCGGGTTCTAAACCCCAGACATTTGATAAGTTAAAATGTGAAGGGTAGCAAAAACATGGGTTTTCGCGTATACTTATTAATACTCCGAATATTTACTCAAAAAGTATTCGGTGCCTAATTCAAGACGAGGAGGGATTGCTGATGGAGCATTACGACCACTTATATGACGTTTCGGAGAACGCAAATGTACGTTTTCTCGGATTTGTATCGGAGGGCACTCGCCACGACTTTGGAATTGTATTTACGCACAAGTTTTATGGAAAGCCGTTGGTGATCTGTATGCAGACAGGGCAATCAACCCTTCTCAGTTCAGAGGACGCTATTAATCCTGGATATCTGAAAAAGATATTCCGCCTGAACTCAGAAAGTGAAGCGGAGGCCCTCGCTAGCTTCTTCCAAGAGCATTTACCGAGCTTGTCATTAGAAGAAAATCAGTATTAAACAGCGAGCAGAAGATTTCTTCTGCTCGTTTTTCAGTATGTGGATACGTGCTTTACGCGTAAGAGGGAGAGATTAGCATGTTCAAACATAAATGGCCTGCCCAAAACCAAAGAGGCTCTGTTGTACTCATCCATGGAACTGGAGAACATCACGGAAGATATGAGCATGTGGCAAAATATCTTACTCAACAGGGATGGACGGTTTATTCAGGAGATTTGCCTGGGTGGGGGCGTGCCACAGGACCCAGAGGTCATATTGATTCTTTTTCACAGTACATAGAAACCGTTCGTATCTGGACAAAAGAAGCGCTGGAGGAAGCAAAAGGAGTGCATCCAGTGTTTATAATGGGACACAGTCTGGGAGGGCTGATCGCTGCGAGGTTTGTCCAGGTTTTTGAACGCCGGCAGGAACTGGCTGGGCTGATTTTAACCTCGCCATGCATGCAGCTAAGGCTCGTTGTGCCAGAGTGGAAAGCGCAGGTGGCACGCTGGTTAGATCGCGTGTGGCCGACCTTAGCCATTCCAAATGGTATTACTCCAGAGATGGTTTCGCGAGATCACATGGTGCAAGCAGCCTATAAAAGTGACCCCCTCAATTATCCAAAGGTAAGCGTCAGATGGTTTCAGGAGCTGGAGCGAGCGATGGCACATGCTTGGGAAGAGAGAGGGAGGCTGGACATTCCTGTTCTGATCTTGCAGGCGGGAGACGATACGATAATCGACGCAGATGCTGTCGAGCGATTCGCGGCTGAAATGGGCAGCCATGTCACGTTCCAGCGTTTTCCGGGCTTGCGCCATGAGATTTTGAATGAGCCGGAACGCGATCAAGTCCTGCACCAGATAGGAGCTTGGATGGGTGAAAAGGACTGAATGTGACATACTAATTAATAAACAATGAGTAAAATTACCGTATTGACTCCCAATAGTGTGTCATATTAATATGTATATAACATCACATTACCGAGAATATGACCATCACACACTTCTTTAGGCGAGTGGATGCGGAGGGAACATAAATGGGAACTATCGTGTGCCAATCTTGTGGAACGATTATCGAACATTTTGAATGTAATCAGGTGAAAACGCTTTATGCTGTTTGCAGCTGTGAGTGTCGCCCCCATGAAAAACAGGAAAAAGAATAGGTTGCAAAGATATCAGGCCCAGCTTTTGGGCCTGTTTTTTTTGACAACCTTTTCTTCATCGTAGATAATAGAGCTGTATGTTTAAAATTGTTGCAAAAGGAGGAATTGTTTCATGAAGCGAAAACCGATCCAGGGTTGGTTGGCCTCGGCAGTATTGGTCACCTCTCTGTGGGGCGGGACTCCGGCATTTGCAGAGAGTATTGGCGAAGAAGTAAAGCTTAACCAAAGCCAACCTGAAATCTCTCAAGCCGGTTTCGACATTGCAGAGGATTATGCAGTATGGATCAATGATGGCGAAAATACGGTTACCCTATACGACCTGGAAAAAAATAAGGAGACCAAGATTGGAAACAAAAACTCTACAAAGACAAGCCCGAGAGTTGATGGAGATTATGTGGTGTGGATCAATGAAGATTCAGCAGTAACTCTTTACGATATCTCCAAGGGAAAAGAGACGAGCATCAGCAATACTTCAGGCACCATTTTGAATGTAGAGATTGACGATAATCATGTCGTCTGGTCGAACAAAACGAGCAAGGGTACAGACATTTACCTGTACGATATTGATTCCGGTGAAGAAGAAAAAGTAACAACAAGTGGGAAAGCCATTCGCCCTACAGTTAGTGAAAACTACATTGCATGGGAAGACAGTCGGGATGGGAATGCCGACATCTACTACTATGACATCGATACAAAAGAAGAAACAGCAGCAGTGACCCTGCGTGGAAACCAGTTGCGTCCAAGCGTGTATTCCGATACGATTCTGTATGAAAATGAGGCAGGCGAAAACACCCAGATTTATGAATACGACATTACAACAGGTAAAAACAAGAAGGTAACGGATGGGTCTGCTGATAAAAATTACGTACATATTTATAAAGACAAGTATGTATACGTAGAAGACGGCGATTTGAGAAGCGCAGAGCTTGGCAAATCTTCAGCCAGACAGATCGATACTTATATTTTCATAGGAAATCCACCGCGTACATATGGCAACTATGTCCTGTATGCAAAGAGAAATAGCGACAAAGTATTGCAGCTAAACCTCTACGATACCAAAGAAAAAGAGTCCATATCATTGGGGTCAGTAGTGGGCGAGCCGTCACAGCCTGATGGAAGCGATCGCTATGTTGTCTACTTATCCGAATCAAGACGAAGTGACGCTGTTGTTTTGTATGATACAAAAAACAAGACAAGCCAGATCATTAGTAAAACGAATGCTGATCCAAACCACCCTGTAGTGAGTAATCGCTATGTCGTTTGGTACGATTACAGCAAAAAAGCGCTCGTTTCCTATGACATCCAACGCGGCAAAGAAACGCAGCTCACGGATAAGGACGAGAAACAAGAGCCAAGTGATGAAATTTATAAAATTGATGGCAGCCGGTTGTTGTGGATGAATGAGGGACGTCGTCCGGAGCTTATGATCACAGACCTCAAAACAGGCACACATCAAAGTGTCGCTACGGTAAAAGGCGAGCCATTGAGCATCGATATCTACGGAGACTATGCTACCTGGGTAATTGAGCAAAGCTCAAGAAAAGCGACAGTCACTTTGTATGACATCGACAGAGGAAGAGAAACAGAAATCGTCAAAAACGTGCAAGTGGAAGAGGCAGCACTCGGTGACAACTTTGTTGTCTGGAGTGAATATAAAAACAATTCCTGGGATTTGTTCTCTTACAACATCAGCCGTGAAAGAACTACTGAGCTGCTGCGCTATACTGACCGTGACCAAATGAATCCACAGGCCTCCAGAAACATGGTGTTCTTCAAAGATAATCGCCTATCGCCAAATGCCAAAGATTATTATTATGAACTATTCGATGCGGAAGATGGATCGTTCGTTGATCTTTCCTGGAGCAGTAAAGCAGAGGTAACTGAACCTCGCATCGGTGGTAACCGCATTGTTTGGATCGATACCAGAGATAAAACGCCAGCTGTCTATACAATGGCTATTAGTTCGCCACAAGATGATGACGATGATAACGGTGGACCAGGTCCTGAGCCAGAACCAGGTGATTACAAACAATACGTTCTAGTTGACCTTTTAGCAGATGGAACTTACAAAGCAAAAATGAAAAGCACCGCTCCTGACAAATTTGTATTCGTGTTCTTCGCAAATACCAAAGATCAGGTTAAGCTTTCCGTCGAGGATGCAATCGATGACCTCGACCGATTCATTGATCTACTCACCAGCGATGACCTCGAAGATATTTTGATTCGCATTTACGAATAAGCAAAACCAGGCAGTAGGACTCTCTTGCATCCTATCTGCCTGGTTTTTTTATCTCCTTCAAACGATGTAACTCGCCTGCCTAGCCATTACTCTTTTCGACCAGATATGGCCGCGCCAGCACCAAGCCGATCCAAAACAGCAAAGCTGCGACATAAGCAGGAAACAAATGCAGAAAATCTACATATCCAACAGCAAAATGAATACCGATCCCGGACACAAACCCAGGAATCCCAGCGAGCAGCAATGTCCACCATACCCAGCTCGCTCCTCGTCGAAAGCCCCAGAGGCTAATCAGAAGGACAGCAATGCCATCAGATACGAGTGCACCGCCAAATCCCGCCCGATCATGGGCGATCAGCGGAATCAAGCGTTCATTATAGGCTTCCAACGCTTCAGCAGAAGCACAGAGGAAGACCAGATCTGACGGGACAAACACGCCTGTCACGCCAATAATTGATATGATGATGCCGGCACCAGTTAACCCACATCCAATAATGACAAAAAGGAGCTGACCCCATAAGGCATTTTTCCAGTCGCGATTATTGGTCAGATCAATGGGGAGAGGGAGAAGCTGATTGTTTGCGGGCTCACGTATCGCCAGCAGAAATAGTGGAAATAGCAATAGAGCCAAAATAGCATGCATGTAATCAAAGTAACCATAGCCAACAAACAAAAAGAAGCTGGCAAAGCCGACTGCTCCGGAAGCGCGTATAACAGTGCGCGCCCAATGCAGACCATGTTTCAATCCGTGATGTGACAGCTGGAAGTAAATTACGCCGATGGAGAGCATAGTGCCAGCAAGGCTGATCCGATCGTGAGACATAAATGAAAGGAGCTGGGCGTTTACCAGTTCTAGTTCTGTGGCGCGTGCCCCTAAAAATCGTTCGTCATAAGGCAGCATCACGCTGGTTGCAGCAATCCACCAGGCCAGCCCGCCTCCAATCAGCATGCCGATTCCGAGTAAAATCCCCCAAACCCAGGCAGGGAAGAGCAAGCGCTTTGTGCGAGTGGGAAGGACAGAAGACATCCAATCAGGAGTTGTCTGGGCACAGCTTGCTTGCCAAATCGCCTCGTTAATTCGTTTCGGTAAGCCGGGACCGGAATAAACCAATCCGCTATGCAATTGAACAAAATTTGCACCTGCGTCTAAAAAGGCGAGGGCATCTGCAGGCTGTTGTATACCTCCTGAACCTATGATCATGGCATCTGGCCATTTGGACCGTATTATTCTGCACATTTGTAGGGCATCTTCAAAAGATGGGGCACCTGTCAGGCGAGTAGTTTCTTGATGCACGCGCTCGATCTGATGTTTGATGCCACCTGCTATGACGAGACCGTCCAAGCCAGCTGTATGTGCTACGGTAAGTAGTCCTAACGCTTCTTGTTCAGGCAAGTCAGGTGGAATGACAAGCAGAATGGGATGATCGGTCACTCCTCTCAAAGTTGCAAGATGCTGGTGCCAGCCGTCAAGGTCCTCGTAAGGATGACTTTCGTGTGAAAACGTATCGAGTGTAAAAAAAGAGCAGTAAGGCTCCAGTCGCTCAATCAATTCAGTACGTTCGGCTGTAGTATCCTGGACATTTGCAAAGCGGGGGAAGCCGAGTCTGGCTCCAATAGGAACATCGAGCTGCCGCATATTCTGTAATCGCTCCACGTACTTGTCCATTCCGGGATTGGCCACAGCTTCGGAATAATAAATCGCTTGACTGACTGGATCTCGCCATACCACTTCAGAATCTGAGCGGGGCTGGAGCGTGACAGGGCCTATTTCGATGTAGCCAAAGCCAAAGCGGGAGAGTGCCTCTGTTGCTTTCAAATCTGTATCCAAGCCAGCCCCCAGTCCTACAGGGCTAGTTAGCGAAAGCGTAGCAAGCGGACGAGACAACGAAGCAGGAGGCTTCATATGACCCATGATTTCGATGATGAGCGAACCGCCAGGAATTTTGCCTAACATGCCGATGGCGGACAGTGTCAGGCTGCGTGCCTGTTTGGCGGGCAAGAGAAAGAGAAGTGGTCGAAATAACGTTTGGTACGACCAATCTGGCATAACGTTAGCACCCTTCCTATTATTTCCTAAATTCCATCTTATATGAAACATCTATCGAGGTCTATGTGTGGAAATACGACCCCGTTTCAACGAATAGCTTCACCAAAGGAATGCCGGTAGGGGATGCATCCGAATAAATAAGAAAGCTGCTGTCTCGTATGAGGAGGCAGCAGCTTTCTTTTGTTTCCCATTGAATTATCCAGAAATGGCAGTTTGTCTTTTTACTACTTTGATCGTTTTTAATGTCTCATCCTCAGGACCTTGGACTGGCAAGCCGACTCGAATGTTTTCGAGAATGTAGGCAATGTTTTCTTCTGTAATGACTTCACCAGGCAAAAAGATCGGGATTCCTGGGGGGTAGACCATGATAAATTCCGTAATGACTCGTCCTGCTGCTTCCACGAGAGGAATCGTTTCTGTCTCCGAATAAAAAGCATTACGTGGTGTCGTGGAGAGCATCGGGATGTTTGGCAGTGAAATGGTTGGTTTGTCTTCTGCTTGTGCATGGGCAAATTCAACGGACAGCTCACGCAGCGCATTGACCAAGGTTCTGATGGACTCTTCAGTGTCGCCCGCTGTGATGAAGCAGAGGACATTATAAAGGTCGCTCATTTCCACTTCGATATTGTACTTATCGCGAAGCCAATTTTCGACTTCCCATCCGGTAATGCCAAGATCGCGGACATGAATCAAAAGTTTGGTCGGGTCCATCGCAAATGTAGCAGGTGTTCCCAAAATTTCTTTGCCAACACAATGAATGCGCGGAATCTCATTGATCATGTCCCGTGCCTTGTTCGCCAGCTGCATGGCTTGCTGCGCGAGTAGATGTCCGTTCAGCGCTAAATGCTGGCGTGCCATATCCAATGATGCCAGGAAGATGTAGGAAGTTGAAGTCGTAGTCAGCATGCTCATCACAGTTTTTACACGATCGACATCCACTAAACCTTCACGTACGTTCAAAATCGAGGTTTGCGTCAGGGAGCCACCAAGCTTGTGTACGCTGGTTGCTGCCATGTCTGCGCCTGCTTGCATCGCGGAGATAGGCAACTCCTCATGAAAATGAATGTGAACACCGTGAGCTTCATCCACCAAAACGGGAACCTCATAGTTATGTGCTGTACGAACAATCTCACGAAGGTCTCCTGCGATCCCGAAATAAGTCGGATTGATCACTAAAAGAGCAGCGGCATCAGGATGAGCTTCTAGTGCTTTTTGCACGGCTTTCACTGTAATTCCATGAGAGATGCCCAGGCGCTCGTCCATCGCTGGGTGGATAAAAATAGGAACAGCACCTGCAAAAATAATTGCGGACATGATAGATTTATGCACGTTGCGTGGTACGATAATTTTATCGCCAGGGCTGCAGGTTGCCATAATCATTGTCATGATGGCACCGCTCGTCCCTTGCACGGAAAAAAATGTATGGTCAGCGCCGAAAGCCTCGGCGGCTAAAACTTGGGCTTCCTTGATCATCGCCTTGGGGTGATGCAGGTCATCCAGTGGGGCAATGTTAATGAGGTCTATCGAGAGAGCGTTTTCCCCGATAAACTCGCGAAATGCCGGATGCATGCCCATACCCTTCTTATGGCCCGGAATGTGAAATTGAATCGGGTTCCGGTTGGCGTGCTCCAACAACCCGCTAAACAAAGGAGTTTTCATTTGTCTCACTTACGATCGCCTCGCTTTACTAATCCAGAATGAATAGGGAAAAAACAAACAAATTGAGTATAGCAAAATAGGGGGGGAAAGCAAGCGAATTTTTATTCAATATCGCTGCCCTCAGCAGGAGTTTGGGAACACGGACGAGAAGCTTTACAAAAATGAGGTGATTAAGGATGAAAACAAGAGTAACTGAACTGCTTCAGATTGACTATCCAGTCGTTCAAGGGGGATTAGCCTATCTAGCATATGCAGATTTGGCTGCCGCGGTGTCAAATGCTGGGGGGCTCGGACAAATTACAGCTATGTCGTTGCCGTCCGCAGATGCACTACGGGAAGAAATTGGCAAGGTTCGACTCATGACCGACAAGCCATTCGGAGTGAATTTTGCTATCGGCCAATACAATCGTCCGTATGAAGATTTGCTTGATGTCGCCATTGAAGAAGGCGTGAGAGCCATTTCTGTTACCGGAGGCAATCCTGAGCCGCTGATCCGCAGGTTGGATGGACATGATGTGAAAAAGCTGGTGCTGGTCGCCTCCGTTCGCCAAGCACAAAAAGCAGAAGCGATTGGCGCGGATGCTGTCATGGCGGTGGGACAAGAAGGCGGCGGCCACCTGGGACGGGATGACATCGGGACGTTTGTGCTGATCCCGCGGGTAGTCGACTCGGTAAAAATTCCGGTACTGGCAAGCGGTGGCATCGGGGATGGACGAGGAATACTCGCTGCTTTGGCTCTGGGAGCGGAAGGCGTGGAGATGGGAACACGTTTTATTGCCACCAAAGAATGTGTACACGCCCATGCAGCTTATAAAGAGGCCATTCTAAGAGGAACGGAGCAGGACACAGCGGTTATCAAGAGAACCTTGGGGGCGCCAGCACGAGTCGTTCGGACTCCTGGATCTGATCATATTCTCCAGCTTGAGCAGGAAGGTGCTGGATATGAGCAATTAAAGCCGCTCATCAGCGGAGAAAATAACCGTACCTTTATTTATGACGGAGATGAACAAAAAGGATTTGGGTGGGCTGGTCAAGTCATAGGCCTGATTCAAGACGTTCCTTCTGTACAAGAGCTATTCACACGCATGTTCACTGATTTAAGCGATACATGGGGCCGCATCGAGCAGTACCAAAAACGATAGCGTTGTTGGTTATTGGATAGGGTTCCCTGCTCCGCGATCGTTATCAAAAACAAAAGAACAGGCTGCCGCTTTTCGTTAGAAAGCGGACCTGTTCTTTTGCATATATCTTAACGTATAGAAAGCTTCTGTGTAAATTAGCCTCGATAGAGGTTTGCAATAGACCTATCGGGAGGCGATATATGTACCGGAGTTGCTAAGGTTGTACAGCTTGGTCAAGACGGCAAAGGTTTCTTCCAGCCGGGTCAAGAGTGCTCCCCCGTCAGTCAGGATCGGGTCGCATGAGTCAATCGTTATTCCGCACAAGAGCTCTGCCTTTTTCACATCACCCAGTCGGTTTACCAGCTTCAAAACGCCTTCTTTGCCTAGCTCTTGTTGTGATGTGCTGGCAGGCTGGGTATGGTCAGGAGACCAGTGAAAATGATTCGGAACCAGAGTCAAAATGTCATCCAGCTGCTTCTTCATTGCGTGGCTGATGTCGGCCTTTGCGGGTGCTTCATAAATCACTGCGTACCATACGAACAGATGAGTGCCCCACAAACCGATCTGAAAGTGCGGATGCTTTTTGTATCCCCGCTTATCAGCAGCCCAAGCAACCCACGTATCCACAGGAGGATTGACTGTGCGACGAGCGTGCTTGGCCACGTGGTAAAACATCTCGTTTTCGCATGATACGGAAAGTAGTGGAGCAAAATGTTGGCCGAGTGCCTCCAGCTTAGGGCGAATGATGGATTTGATTGCATCCATGCGCTGATCTAATCCTTCAATGGTAAAAACGTCGAAATCTTCTTGCGTGAAACCACGGAACGCTGACATGAAAACGAACACCTCTTTTTAAGACATCATCGCGCCAAAGGGAAGAAATGGGCGAAAGTCCCTGTCAAGGGAGCTTGGAATCCTCCATATGATATCATACCACGTAGGAAAAAAATACATGCCGGGATATGAATAGCAAAACCTTCGCCTGAATAATATGATATACCACTCACTCCCTTACAGCGAAAATGATATCTGAGTATTCTGTTAAAGGGAGGAGCCTTGATGAATCTCGGCACTGAGTTGGAGTATTTCAATCTGGCCGTATGGTTTGACCGCAAGACGTTGCACGCGATGTTGCAGGCCCTGGTGGAAGCAGGGGTGAGCGTCAAGTGGAAGGAGTCTCCCGAGCAGTTTCACCTCCTCGTGAACACCACAGATGGTAGGTCCGCATGGAAAATGCAGCGAGTGAATGGTTCCTACAAGCTGCATTTGGCAGGTATTCCTGTCTATGACAAACGTGTGGCCCAGGTGTTGGAGAAGTTTGTTCTGCAAGCCCAGGGGCATGCCATCATTAGAACAATCTTTGACGACAGGGTCCAGTTGAAGCATATCCGCTACGGAGAAGCCATCAGAATAGTGGAAATAAAAGGAGCTGAGAAAAAAGTGATCTACGAAAAATCCTTCAATGTGACTATGGATCAGGTAATTGCCGCTTTGAAACGCCGTGATTTGGAAGAGCGTATTCCTGTTTTGCGTCTGGAACTGGACTATGAGCTGGCGACCTTGTACGATGCGATGCAAGCAGAAGATAATACCCAAATGAAACAATCCAAGGAACGCTTAAAACAGCTCCGCCGAGAAATGCTGCTCCTGGAAGCGTAAGGTAGACTGGAGGATAACCTGAGGACGATGAGCTTAGCACATAGGCATACGGAATGAAAAAAGCGACATCTCACACATGAGGGTGTCGCTTTTTTTGGTTTGATAAAAGACTATGTTTGAATGGGCGACGCGACCAAGGTACAATATAAAAGGATTGAAGTGACTATGTACCCAAGTACCAGAAAGGAAGAAAATGTTTTGGAACCATTCCTATCAGAAATCTCCAATGTGGGGATTCTACTTTTGGCTGTCATCGCTTTAAATGTGGTCTTGCTCCTCGTATGTATCATGCAGTCGCTTCGGATTAGTCGGCTGCGCAAATCCATCAACCGTTTTATGACAGGAGCTGGCGGTGCAAATCTGGAGGAAGGGATGCATCGGTTGCTTGACCAAGTCGATGAAGTGAAAAAGTTTCAAAATGACCAGCAATTTATTGTGAATCGTCTTTCACAACGAATCGCGGCACAGTGTGGGAAGGTCGCTGTTATCCGTTACAATGCTTTTGGTGACGTCGGAAGTGATTTGAGCTTCTCCATGGCGATCGTAGATGATGCTCAAAACGGAGTCGTCATTACAAGCATTTTTGGACGAGAAGAATCACGCGTATACGCAAAGCCGCTAGAAGCAGGTACTTCTGCTTATCATTTGTCAGAAGAAGAGCAGGCTGCGATTCGTAAAGCGATGAATCAACAGGTTGGTGCCTAAATAGCAGTGAATTTCTTTGAAATCGCTAGCATAAGTATGAATGAGGGAGTTCTTTCCTCCTACAAGCGATTAAAACCCGATATTGAGCCTTTTTGCGAGAATTCATCTGCTTTTTACTCAAGACTTTTGGGTGCGTCTGATGTATAATAAGAAGTGTCAAGGAAGGTTTTTTCGTTAAATACAAAAAGTAGGTGATCCGCCTTCATTACCCAAATCGATTATCGATTCCCGGGGCAAGGCCAGGTTCTACAGCGTTCGTTCGTTGACACTTAGCGTATCTCCTCTCAATTGGATCATTGTTCGGTCAAGTTTGGCCACTGCAAACCAAAAGAATTGAGGAGATATTTATGGCACAGCGTTTAGCAACCAATTACGCCAAGGCCTATTTTACGGTGAATGAAGAAGAGCTGAACCAATTCGTCTCGCTCTTCACCAATGAACACATTTCAGTAGATGTAAAAGTATGTGACAATGGTGACCGTGACGTTATTCTGACCGATAAGAACGGGGAAATTCAACTGAGTTTCTTGCGTGTCGGAAATCGCTTCTCGTGTGACAGCTCTTATCTCATCCGGGATCGACAGCTGGCAAACGCAATGCGTAAAGCAATGAAAACGTTCCGGGGCTATGGTATTGTCCATCGGATTTATGATGGATTTACGGTCGTGTATCATTACGATCAAGGATCTGTCGTAAGTATTCAAGAACTCTGTGGTGACGAGGAAACATCCATTTTTGAAAATTCCTCGCCTAGTATAACCAATGAATTGGAATCGTTATTCCAGCAAGTGGGAAGCGAACAGGAAATAGAGTCTCTTCGTCTGGAAACAGATCGTTGGCTGGATTTGCGGAACTGGGCAAAGCAATCGGCCCGTGAAAAGCTGCCGGCAATCGATGCTAGACTGGCTACTCTATCGCAGCGTCTATTTGAATTAGAAGTGTAAAATCAGAGAAAATGGGTGCGAAAGCAGCCCATTTTTTTATTTCTACGATATTCTTGGAAAAAAGTATTGTCAAACTAGGCCAATGCATGGTATGGTTGTTTTCGTTGGAAACAGGATTAGGAACCAGGATTCACTTTAAAGGGTGGATAACAAGAGGGAAACCGCCCCCGTTAGTGAATGACGCAGGTCCTAGCGATGTTTAACATTACACTCGTTAGGAAGGGGGAACCGAAAGATGGAATATTCGACTTTCGGAAGACACGTTGCTGTTGACACATGGGGAGTTCAGTTTGACTTGTTGAACGACGCAGAGTTTTTGAAAAAGGAAATGATTGAAGCTGCTGAGGCATGTGGTGCTACAGTATTAAGCGTACAAGCAAAGCAGTTTTCTCCTCAGGGTGCTACCGTACTGGTTCTTCTCTCGGAAAGCCACCTGTCCATTCACACGTATCCTGAGCGCGGATTCGCAGCTATGGATTGCTACACGTGTGGTGAGACGGTTGACCCGCAAGTTGCCATTGACTATTTGGTATCCGTGCTGAAGCCGGAGAAAACCTACGCGAAGAAATTGGTTCGCGGCACAGGTGAACTGCAAGTAGTTGAGCCAGAAATCAAAGTGGCTGAATTGGCAAGTAAGTAACAAATGCAAGTATTCAAGAGGTGCGGATAGAGTCCGCACCTCTTTTACGTGGGGGATCGTACAAGCTTACAAGCCCTCATGATAATTTAATGGGTTGGGGTAATGCCAATAGTCCCCATGTCGTGAAGCAGCTCACGAAACTCCGTGGAGGTATTTGTTACTTTATTGGTAGCGGGGCGGTTTGTGGATTCGTGATAGATGTCTGCATTGATCGCACGTATTCGGTTGAACATAGTAAAATCCGAGCTTACACGGATATGGTAGGTAGGTGCTACGGAGCGAGCCGCTGCGTGCACTTGCTGCTCAATTACGCGAACTTGAGGTTCACCCAGATTCGAACGAATACGAATGCCGATAACAGCATCTGTCCCACTTACTGCTACGGTTGCTCGATCCACTCCTGGCACGTCATCAGCGGCTTTCGTTAGCTGCTCGGTCAAGTTTTGATTAAATCCATTGGACGTATACCCATTTTGATAGTTATGGGCATTGAGTCCTTTTGCGCCGGGATGTAAACCGAGTGCATGGGTCTGAGGAGTGGCAGGTGAATTCGGATAAGCTGCATTTTGTGTATGGGGCACTGTGGTGTTAGAAGGTCCGGTACCCCAGCTCGCACATCCAGCCATGGCTGTAGAAACAATGAGACCAGCAAAGCAAATAAGCACGTTCAATTTCATGGGTAGACACCTCCATCACTTAGTATGATGAAATTGCGTCACACTACTCTGGAAGTGGCTGCCGTAAAAACTACCCATTGTGCCAAGTTTCACGACCTGTTAATATGAATGGTATGCTTAAACTAGGAGGTTCACATGAAGCGTCTTGACATACGCAACATCGCCATTATTGCCCACGTTGACCACGGGAAAACAACATTGGTTGACAAACTTTTGATTCAATCGGGCACGTTCCGCAGCAACCAGCAGGTAGAGGAGAGAATGATGGACTCCAATGACCTGGAACGCGAACGCGGAATTACCATCTTGGCTAAAACCACGTCGGTAAAATACAAAGAGTTTACAATTAATATTTTGGATACACCTGGTCACGCGGACTTCGGTGGAGAAGTTGAGCGGATCATGAGCATGGTAGACGGCGTTCTGCTGATCGTCGATGCATTTGAAGGCTGTATGCCACAAACCCGTTTCGTATTGAAAAAAGCTCTGGAAGCAAACGTAACCCCAATCGTTGTCGTGAACAAAGTTGATCGCGACAATGCCCGCCCACAAGAAGTAATCAACGAAGTATACGATTTGTTCATTGATCTGGACGCAACAGAAGATCAACTGGAATTCCCAATCGTATATGCTTCTGGACTGCAAGGGATCGCTGGTATGGAGCCAGACAAGCTGGAAGGCGATCTGCGCCCACTTTTTGATACCATCATTGAACACATGCCTGCACCTGACGCAGATGAAAATGCTCCCCTTCAAATGCAAGTAACCATGCTTGATTACAACGACTTCTTGGGTCGTATCGGTATTGGTCGTATTTATCGCGGAACGATGAACCTGAACGAAATGGTTTCCGTTACCACTCGCGATGGTGAAGTAAAGAAAATGCGTATTCAAAAGCTGTTCGGCTTTTCTGGCTTGCAGCGTGTTGAGCAAAAAACAGCAAAAGCTGGAGACATCGTAGCGATTGCCGGTTTGGCTGATATTAACGTAGGGGAAACCGTATGTCATGTGGATCATCCAGATCCATTGCCGCTCCTCAAAATTGATGAGCCTACCCTGCAAATGACGTTCTTGGTCAACAACAGCCCGTTTGCTGGTCGCGAAGGTAAGCATGTTACTTCCCGCAAGCTGCGCGATCGCTTGATGGCTGAACTTGAGACGGATGTATCTCTTCGTGTGGAAGAAACCGATTCACCAGATGCGTTTGTTGTATCTGGACGCGGCGAATTGCATCTGTCCATTCTGGTGGAAAATATGCGCCGTGAAGGTTTTGAGCTCGGAGTATCCAAGCCAGAAGTAATCGTACGTCTCATCGATGGACAAAAAATGGAACCGGCCGAGTTTTTGGTGATTGACGTTCCAGAAGAATATACAGGTCCTGTCATGGAAACATTGGGACAACGCAAAGCGGAAATGGTCAACATGATTAATAACGGCTTTGGACAAGTTCGCTTGGAATTTATCATTCCATCCCGCGGCTTGATTGGCTACCGTACTGAATTTTTGACCATTACACGCGGATACGGCATTTTGAACCACTCGTTTGACAGCTACCGCCCACTGGTTCAAGGGCCAGTTGGAGGTCGTCATGCAGGTGTTCTGATTTCCCATGAATCCGGTACCGCAACCACATACGGCCTGATGTCCGTAGAAGACCGTGGAATCATGTTTATCCAGGCAGGTACTGAAGTATATGAAGGTATGATTGTTGGGGAGCACAACCGCGATAATGACCTGACTGTAAACGTATGTAAAGAAAAGCATGCAACCAACGTACGTTCTGCAACCAAGGATGAAACGGTTAAGATGAAAACCCCACGTCTCCTGACGCTGGAAGAAGCGTTGGAGTACTTGAATGATGATGAGCTGTGTGAAGTAACTCCTCTATCCGTTCGCCTGCGAAAAAAGCATCTGAACAAATCAGACCGCGAGCGCTATGAAAAGCAAAGACGATGGGAAGCACAGCCACAAGCATAATGTTTGCTACGCATATGAAAAAGCCGCATGTCCTGATGAGGGATTGTGCGGCTTTTTGCTTACATATAACGAAACGGCGTCTATCTTAGATGAGGGCTTCGATATCAGCCGCGATTTCTTCAGGCTGGACGCGAGCGCCGATCCGCTTTGCAACCTTCCCATTTTTATCGACGAGGAATTTAGCAAAGTTCCATTCAATGTCTTGATTTTCTCCGTCAGGTACATTTGATTTGAGGAATTGATACAGAGGATGGGTATTTGGTCCGTTTACGTCAATTTTCGCAAAGAGCGGGAAAGTAACCCCGTAGTTTCGATCACAAAAAGCGACGATCTCTTCCGCGGTGCCAGGTTCTTGGCCAGCAAATTGGTTACAAGGGAAACCAAGAACAGCAAGACCTTTGTCCTGGAAACGCTCATGCAATTCCTGCAAGCCTTTGTATTGGGGGGTCAATCCGCATTGGCTTGCCGTATTTACGATGAGAAGCACTTTCCCTTTGTAGTCTGCCAATGTTTTTTCTTCTCCGGAAATGGTTTTCGCGGAAATATCGTACAGGCTCATTTCGTTCCCACCTTTTTCTATGTAAGTGACATCATCATAACATGTCCAACTTTCGACGTGCCAGCCTGCAACTGTCGCTGATCGTACACTTTCCAATTTTGACAGGGCAACGGCCACCTGATAAAGTAAAATGGTAGATATTGATATGCTGTACCGGGCACCAACAGAAGTGTCGCAAAAGGACCGGAAGCCAGGTCCGATAGGAGGTTGCATGAAGAGCGACAGTCTCTTCAGAAAGTGACTATTCGCTTCATTCTGGAAGATCTGTACATTGTATCATGTATATAGGGAACGGGACGCAGAGGTGGAGTGGACAGGCCCTTTTGACTATCCCGCCTTGGATGCTCTGGTGGAATATTTACGCGGCTTGTGTAAGCAAAGACGAGTCGTGTGCTCAACAGAAAGGGGATATTATGGACTGGGTACAACTTGCTTCTACATATGTACCAGCAAATCCAGATCAGTTGTCTGCTTTTGACAGCTTTCGACTCTGGGCCGATTACAATCGGGCGTGGATCTTGTTTGTTCAATTAATTCTTGTTTACTATTTGGGTTTTGCTACTCGGATTCGGATGCCGATCCTCAAGACGATTTTACTGTATGTCCTCTTGTTTGCAGGAGCACTTATTTTCGCTATTTTGGACGTACAGCTGCCAGTGAAGAGTGCAATGCTGGTAGCAATCGCGATTCTGGTCATTGTCAAGCTGCGAATCAAGCCAGAGCAAACCCAAAGAAAGTGAGGCATTCACATGAAACGGGAAGACGCCCTGATTAATTGGCTGCAAATCCAAGTGGTTGCAGACGCAAGACCGACAGATCAGTCTGCACTTTCTACGGCTGCTTTTTTTCACCAACTGCTCCATGAGGACCACTTGTGCCGTGAGCTCGGATATAAAAAAGAAGGTGGCGAGTATGTATTGTTCGGTCTATCAGAGTCGGGGCCCTGGGAGAGTCGATACCCCGCAGAAATGGTAGAATCCTTACTAATGGCTATCGAAAGTGAGCCTAGGTTTAATCAATAAGTGAAAAGAAAAGCTCCTCCAGTATTGAGCCAAGCTGCTCAAATCATGCTGAGAGGAGCTTTTTGCTGTAGGTACTAAGTCTTGTTTTATCTTCCAATGCAACTTTTACCAAACCTCTGGCGTCAGTAACTGTGCCCAAAGCAGCAAAATGATATTGGCATTGTAGAAGGGGGATTCACCAGTGAAAAAGTATATGACCAAGCCTGTTTTAGCAGTTGTAGCTGCGGCGACCATTATCGGTGGGGTTACACCATTTTTGGCAAATGCAAGCTCAATTGCTTCGCCAAGCGCCACCAAGGTCGTTATGAATGACGAAGGCAAGCAAGTGACTCGTTACAATCTGAAAGAATTGGCAAAAAATGATCCTACCACTCTGAACATGCTCCTGAAAAACCAGGCAGACCATCTGTATATCATTGTGGACAGCATTCATTTGAATACAAAGCTGCAAACGTATATGGAAGAAAACAAGGAAGAATGGGAGCGCATTTACAATCAATATTACAGCGAGATTTGGCTCGAGGTTCGTTTGGCTGAATCCAAAGAGGAAATTGTCACCGTAAGCGCCCAGACAAAAGATAACAAGGTATATATTAGAGGAATTGTGACTCCAGAGGTAACCAAGGTAGTCGTTACCAAGCCAGACGGAGGTACTATCGACGTCGTACCAACAAGCGAGCACTCCTTTACCGTTACCTTTGCAGCATTGGACACGGTGACGAAAGGGTACGTGACAATCAATGCGTATGAGGGCAAGGCACTTGTTGACAGTGAAAAGGTAGAGCTCATCCCGCAGGCTGTAGAAGAAGCTGACATGATCATCCATACCGTTTCAGTACTCGATGCGAAAAAAGAGGAGCTAAAGGTCAAGGGCGTAGTGAAGCAAGGCGCAGACAAAGCCTATGTGACTTACAACGGCACGAAAAAAGAAGCAAATGTCAAGAAGCTGTGGGATGGGGTTGGCAGCTTCTCCGTAACGTTGAAGGATGTAAAGGCAGGGCCTGAAAAAGCGCTTGTCGAGCTTTACAAAGACGGCAAAAAAATCGACTCTGCGTCAGTGGATGTGGAGATTGTGAATGCTTCTGAAAAAGAAGGAGCAAAAGCTTATACAATCACAGGAACAGCTGTTATTAACCCGAAAAATAATAAGGTACAGGTCAAAGGCTCCGTAGCAGGCTGGTCCAAAAAAGCGAAAACGAAATTAATCGCAATCGCACCGGATGGAAAGAAGCATGAAGTCAAGCCGAATGACAAAGGGGAATTCGAAATCGAGTTGTCATTCAAAAATCGCTCCTACAGTGCAAAAACCATTCATTTTGAGTTGTACCAGGATGACAAGCTTGTAGGGCAGGCAGACATTTTCCACAGTACAAAAGTTGTCGTCAACCCGGATGATCATGATGATGACGACAAAGATAAAAAGGACAAAAAAGAAAAAGGGAAACAAAAAGATAATCATCCCAATGGAAATGCGTATGGATATTGGAAGAAGCATGGCCAGGACGGGAACGATCACGACGATGACGATGATGACGATAAAGAGCGTGACAAATAAGATTTAATCGTTTCTTAACGTATAGAAGCCTCGATAGAGGTTTTCTTATGGCTTTTGATAGGATTGAACATATTCAACCAGCTGTCGAATAAAATCACCGATGATCGGGACAGAAAGAAATTGTGTCAACAGAGAGCCAAGAAGCGTGAGAACAATAGCTGTTCCGATAGTTAAACCAAGACCCCGGGCAAGACCTGCGAGGAAATTAATCCAGAGCAGCTTGCGCGGGGCTGTATAGTTTTGAATGACATCAGCCAATCGGATATCTTCTAAAAACATGGCTATTTTATGCATCCGTTCATTCAATTCGCGAACTTCGTGTAGCTCTCGTAGCATCTGATCAATTTGCGCTAGCATGCGGTCTGTAGGTGACATACGAAGAACCTCCTTATCCGTAATGGGACTTAGGTTTCTACCAGTTTAAGGGAAATGTCTTGCTAGAATCAAGGGACCGAGGTAACGTTTGCCTATCCTCATGCATGGAGGTACAATAGATATACAAAACACTGCAAGGAGGGATCGGAATGGCTGAAACTGTTTCCCGATCATTATCTGAAGAATTATTTGCGCTCTTGCAACAGGAGCGTTTCATTACTTTGGGTACAATTGACCATGAATCGGGTGCACCGTCGCTCAGCTCCTTGTCTTGGACCTATGCCCCGAATGTCGAGTCGATCCGTTTTGCTGTGGACAATCGTTCGCGCATACTGACAAACATTGCAAAGGAACCGCAAGTGGTGCTCAATCTGATCGGGGCAGGATCTTCGTTTGCGATTAACGGAAAAGCTGTTCTCAAAACAGAGCGTTTAGAAGAGGTTCCCCTCAAGCTTGCGATGGTTGAGATCACGATTGAAACGATCCGAGACATCATGTTTTATGGTTCTCGGATTTCCGTTGAGCCGCAATATGAAAAAACGTACGATAAAAATGCGGCGGCAAAGCTGGATAACCAAGTAATGACGGCTCTTAAAAACGCAAAGTAAGTATGAAAAAACCTTGTGGAAAATCTTGTTGACAACAAAGCGGACTATCCGTTAGTATTAAGCAATCAAATTGAATAGCAATCTTCTTATCCAGAGCGGCGGAGGGACTGGCCCGATGATGCCCGGCAACCAATCACCTGTATTCATCATACAGGGAGATAATGGTGCTAATTCCTGCAGAGTTATTCAAACTCTGAAAGATGAGAAGGTCTTGCTTACGGAAACGTAATCAAAGCCTTCTTTCAGAGGAAAGGGGGCTTTTTTCATGCCCCTCGAACACCATTGGAGGGAGAGAAATTAGATGCATTTGGAAACAAAATTAGTTCAGGCAGGCGTAGGAAAAGATGAAAAGACTGGAGCGGTGAACTTCCCGGTATATTATGCTACCGCTTATCGCCATCCATCCTTGGGTCAGAGTACCGGATACGATTATACCCGTTCAGCCAATCCAACCCGCTCTGTTTTGGAGGAGACGATTGCCGAAGCAGAAGCAGGTGATGCCGGCTTCGCGTGTGCATCTGGCATGGCTGCTGTTCATACCGTTATGGGCTTGTTTTCCCAAGGTGATCACCTGATCGTATCGCTCGATTTGTACGGCGGAACCTATCGCTTGTTTGAGCAGCTGCTCTCACGGTATGGGCTGGCATTTACGTATGTAGATTTGCGAGACATCCAAAAAGTAGCGGATGCGATTCGTCCGGAAACAAAAGCCATTTTTGTAGAGACGCCTACGAATCCATTGATGCAGATAACAGATATTCGAGAAGTAGTACAGCTCGCAAAGCATAACGAGCTGTTGACGATTGTAGACAATACATTCATGACACCCTACTGTCAACGCCCACTCGAATTGGGAGCAGATATCGTGCTTCATAGTGCAACGAAATACTTGGGAGGACATAATGATGTTCTTGCAGGCTTGATTGTAACAAAGGGAGCGGAGTTATCTGAAAAGCTGAGGTTTTTGCATAATTCCATTGGAGCTGTGCTCGGACCACAAGATAGCTGGCTCTTGGTTCGCGGAATGAAGACACTTGCTCTGCGAATGGAGCGCCATGAAGCAAATGCTTTTGCTGTAGCAGCCAAGCTCAAAGAACACCCAGCAGTTGCTGAGGTCTTTTATCCGGGGCTTTCCGAACACCCTGGCCACGACGTGCAAAAAAGTCAAGCAAGTGGATTTAGTGGGATGGTATCGTTTCGGGTAAGGTCGGTTGAACAGGTGGGACTGTTTTTACAAAATTTGCGAATCGTCTCTTTTGCAGAAAGCTTGGGCGGTGTAGAGTCGTTGTGTACATATCCTACGACACAGACACACGCGGACATTCCGCAAGAGGTACGGGAATATGTGGGGGTATGCGACAGGCTATTGCGACTGTCGGTAGGGATTGAGCATCCGGAAGATCTGATTACTGATCTGACGCAAGCATTGGATGCAAGCCTTGTTGTAGGGGGGGCACTACGATGAACTTTGCTACCAAGGTTTTACATGGTACTTCATGCTTCGATCCAATCACGGGTGCATCATCCGTCCCGATTTATCAGGCATCCACGTTTCATCAGGCAGATCTCGACCAACCAGGAACCTTTGATTATGCGCGCTCGGGCAATCCCACCAGAGCCGCTCTGGAAGAGGCGATTGCAGGTCTGGAAGGGGGAGAACGCGGCTTTGCATTCGCCTCCGGGATGGCTGCGATATCCAGTGTATTCATGCTTTTCTCAGCAGGTGACCATGTGATCGTGGCGGAGGATGTATACGGAGGGACTTTCCGGTTTTTAACCCGGGTATTATCGAGAATGGGCATCTCCGTGACTTTTGTGGACGCGAGTCAAACAGAAGCAGTCCGTGCGGCGATTACACCAACCACAAAAGGAATCTATCTGGAAACCCCGTCGAATCCAACTTTGAAGGTGACAGATATAGCAGCAGTATGCCGGTTTGCCAAACAGCATGACTTGCTGGTCATTGTAGACAATACATTCATGACTCCGTACTATCAGCGTCCTTTGGAGTTAGGTGCTGACGTTGTCATTCACAGCGCGACCAAGTTCATCGGCGGACATAGCGACGTAGTCGCCGGATTGGCTGTCACTCGTGATGCTGCGCTGGGAGAACAGCTGTACTTTATCCAGAACGGCATGGGAGCCATTCTGGGCGTTCAGGATTGCTGGCTCGTGATGAGAGGACTGAAAACGCTCAAGGCGCGACTGGATGTCAGTACAAACACAGCAGAGCAGCTGGCGAATTGGCTCGCGGCACATCCTGAAATTATGCATGTCTACTATACAGGCCTTACGGAGCATCCTGGACACCAGGTACAAGCGAGTCAATCTAGCGGGCATGGCGCCGTGCTTTCCTTTGATGTAGGGAGCCGGGAGCGGGCGAAGGCATTGTTTGATCGGGTGAAGCTCCCGATCGTGGCTGTTAGCCTTGGAGCAGTCGAAACAATTCTTTCCTATCCTGTGACCATGTCACATGCGGCGATGCCAGCAGAAGAGCGGGCAGCACGTGGAATTACCGATGGATTAATCCGGCTTTCTGCCGGCCTCGAGGACGTCCATGATTTGATTGAAGATTTGAAGCAGGCATTGGAAGATCTGCCGCCACTCCAAAAAATAGAGGAAGGAAAAGAGGCATTCTCCCGGGCGTAGCCTGAGGGGAATGCCTCTTTCTTTTTCAGGAACACCCAAGACATCAAGGTGTGGTTCCACGATTAACGTTAATCTTGTCATTTCCATGCGGGGTTGCTTTTCCGTCCTTGTTCATCCGTTGTTCATTTGTCTTCGTAGTAGGCTCTTCCTTCTTTTGGACATTGCGCGGCAGCTGCGGAATGATACGACCCACAATATCCGCCAGTTCTTCAGCAAATCCGGAGACAGGGTGTCCCTGACGAATATCAGCTGACATTTCCTTCAGACGCTGCACAATGTCAATATCAGCAGTGACGATTGCATTTGCGCCCTGAGGATCTTCCTTGAGGGCTTCAGCAACGGAGTATTTGATCACTCCGACTTCTGGGCGATCGAGATGAGCATCTACATCAATCCCGACGACAGCCATTTTACCAATCACGACAGCGGTAGCGCCATGCACTTTTTTCACGCGAGTGGCCAGCTGTACGAGACGATCAGCTGTCGCTTGAGAAGATTGATTGTATTGTGGCTCGGGGGCAGTCTGTTGTACGCGCTGTGTATGTGGCGCTTTCTGGTTGGGCTGTGGCGCAGCCTGATTCGCCGGTGGTTTATTGCTCGACATGCATGCAGTTAGCAGCAAGCAAGCACCGAGGCAGCCGATTACAATCCGTTTCACAGGCATTCTCCCTTTCCCAAAATTGCCTTCCTTGAACTTCGGAGGGCAGGGTTACAAGTATTGTGTTCCTGCCTGTCTTATTTCATTCTGCCAATGGTCCGTCTATCTGTGGGACACCGAACATAGACTTTAGTACATCACGTCGCCACATTTGAGCATCCCTCCAAAAATTGCATAGGGTATATAAGATGGGTATTAGGAGGCGAGATTTTGAAGAAAATCTACGTACTGGACACCAACGTACTCCTGCAAGATCCACGGGCGATGTTTTCCTTCGCTGACAACGAGATTGTCATACCCGCTGTGGTGTTGGAAGAAGTCGATTCCAAGAAGAGGTACATGGATGAAATTGGCCGCAACGCTCGGTACGTATCGCGGCTTTTAGACAGTTTTCGGGAATTGGGGCACTTGCATACCGGAATCACGCTGGAGACGGGCGGATTATTCCGGGTAGAGCTGAACCACTCCTCCCTGCACAAGCTGCAGAAGCAATTTACGGAAATGACGAACGACAACCGTATTTTGGCGGTTGCCCTGAATTTGCAGGAAGAAGAGAATTTGGCCCCGCAGCCTCGTCCTGTCATTCTCGTCAGCAAGGACGCATTGATGCGGGTCAAAGCCGATGCCTTGAACATTTCCGCAGAGGATTTTCTTTCGGATCGGGTCGTCGGTGAGCATTCCAGTATTTACACAGGGTATCAAAAAATGATGGTGGCTTCCGAGATCATCAAGGCGTACTACGCAACAAGAAAGCTGCAGTTGGCCTCCTGTTTCCCTCGTTACCGTTTTTATCCCCATCAATTTCTGGTGCTAAAGGATGAGTTAAACCCGTCCATATCGGCAATCGGCAAGGTAGACAATGATGGGAAGACATTGGAGATGCTGGTGTCAGATGATGATCCGATTTGGGGAATTCGAGCCCGCAACGTGCAGCAGCGTATGGCTACAGAATTATTACTTCGGGATGACATTCCGCTCGTCACCATGACGGGCAAGGCCGGAACAGGAAAAACCCTGCTGGCATTGGCCGCAGGTTTACTGCAAATTGAGGATCAGCAAAAATACAAAAAACTGCTGGTGGCACGTCCCATCGTTCCATTAGGAAAAGACATCGGTTATTTGCCCGGCGAAAAAGAAGAGAAGCTACGGCCGTGGATGCAACCGATTTATGATAATTTGGAATATTTATTCAACACAAAGCGTCCTGGCGATCTGGATAAAATACTTGCGGGAATGGGGAGCTTGCAGGTAGAGGCTTTGACCTATATACGTGGACGCTCCATTCCAGGTCAATTCATCATCATCGATGAAGCGCAAAATCTGACCAAGCATGAGGTCAAAACGATTTTGACTCGCGTAGGCGACGGGTCAAAAATCGTCTTGATGGGAGACCCGGAGCAGATTGACCATCCGTATTTGGACGAAAGCAACAACGGGTTGACATACGTCGTTGAAGTGTTCAAGGACCAAAAGCTAGCCGGGCATATCCGGCTGGAAAAAGGAGAGCGCAGCGTACTCGCACAGCTCGCTGCAGATTTATTGTAAGCGACCTGTATATATTTTAAAAAACGGTTCATACTAGTTTTTGTCGAGCCCGATGATTCATGTTAAACCGGCGCATAGCCTTGCAGGAGGCGAAGATCCGTGGATAACGATGATCAAGCAGTCGACGAAAGTCGCTATGGTGAAAACCGATTCCTTTAGATAACTTTTCTCTACTATGGAGGTTGAAGTGCTAAAGAGAATAACCGGTAGGACCCCATAAAAGCAATTGGGCTCGACAAAGGACCGCTCCCTTCTTGGGGGCGGTTTTCGTTTTGCAAGGCTTTGGCATGGAAAAAAAGAACGCGGGAGGTTTCCCACGTTCTGAGCTGATCTATTTGGAACCGGCTGTGATACCTTTGCGTAATCCGGAAATACATCCCATATGCATGCCTTCATGGAATAGTGTGAAGGTCAGCATTTCGCCATAGGTGTAAATGGTGCCTTTATCACCCAATTGAAATGGTTGCGGCAATGGCTCATTCAATCGATCCTGCAATGCTTCCTTGATGCGAGCTGGCTGTTCCTTCAATTGAGCAGCCAAAGTCTCCAAGGAAGGAATATCCCCTTGCCAATTGGCGGGCTTGGTGGCAGGAGCGAATAAGGCACCGTAGGCTGGTGGCAGCTGTACTCCCGCAGGGCCAAACAACAGGAAATCTTGACATAGAAGGATATGACCCAGGTTCCAGCGGATGTTATTGTTAAAATTATCCGGAATGATATCTGCAGTTTCTTCGTCGATGCTTGCGAGCATAGCTACCGTCATACCACGAATCAAATCGTACTGATTCCAAATGAATGCTTGATCTTGCATGGAAAATGACCACCTTTCCTTTATGTAGAATACCATTCTCATGTTACAGCAAAACAGGCTTGTCGGGAACAGGATGTAGTTATTTTTTAGAAAATTCGCATCGGGAATAAATGCAACCACAGATGCGTCAAAAGCAAGGATGCATCCATGTTTTCTAAGCAAGTTGTCTCCGTCTCCCCATATATATGATGATAGGGGAGGGGAAAAGATGGTCACTCTGGATTCTTCTATCGCATTTTTAATTTATATTACAGCCGTATCGAGTGCTGCCGCAGGAGTAACAGAAGCCTGCAAGTCTGTCATCCCTTTTTTATCTACGGATTATGAAGCGAGAAACGACTGCTGGGAAGATCACAATCACGCCGCGAGACTCATGCATCACAAACGATTTTTCAATCTGCTTATTTCTGTTGTAGCAGCGAGCGGAATATTCGGGATGCTCGGCTTGGATCCGGCTCTGATCCTGACTGGTGCCGCTTCTGCCTATGTGGAAAACTCCTGGCAAGTCGGTACGTGGCTCTGGGGAATAGTAGCGGTTTTTGGATCTCCGTTTTTTGCCTCCTTGTTGAAGATTTTAGAGGGCTTTAAACAAAACGTGAGCAACAATCAGCCCCCCAATCGCCCTCGCCAAAAGGTAAGCGGCCCTCGAGAATAAGACTCTCCTTGCTCCTAGCTGACGGGTAAGGTAAGATAATCGGTGTACATACCGGGCTAGAGTAGGTGAGCACTATGAATAGTAGAAAAATGCTTCGCATAATGGCAATTTTCGCATTAGCCGTCATGATGCTGGTGGCTTGTTCCTCGCAGAATGGGACGGCAGACTCTTTTGATCCTGAGAATCAAAAGGAGTATGGCATCAACGGTATTTATGTAGGTCAAAACATCAAAGAAGCGATGGAGCTGCTAAAGCCAAACAAGGCTGATTTCATGGACATGGTATCAAGAGAGAGCTACACTGTTGACCAGATGGCATCGGGAGCGGGTGAAGCAGTGATGGGCATGCTGCTTGTGAATCGCACTCAAGTGATCGTCAAAGTGAAAAAAGGCGTGCTTCAATCGATTATGCTAGGTGGAGTTGCAAAGGAAGACGCGGAAGTGCTCAAGACCAATAGAGGCTTGGCGATGTACGCCAGCAGCGACGAAATGAAAAAGCTGTATGGCGATGCAACCGGAGAAAAGGAAGTCGTGTACAAAGGCAGCAAGTACGTGGCCAACTTTGGTATTGCCGATAATAAGGTTGTCTGGTTCCGATTCGATCATCTGTAATTACAGACCGTCTTCTTTTCCGTGAAATGGAGGAAGGCGGTTTTTTTTGCTAAGTATTGACTGTTGACGATGTTTTGTTTAAAATGAGTCAAGTGCAATCAATCCACACTAAACAACTTGGTATTATATGAATTCCTTTATGTACCGTACTTGAATATATGGGGCTGACCCGACAACGGGAAGCAAACTGATTGAGGTTTGTTTCTTGTTGTCTTTTTTTACGTATAAGAATTTTTAAGCATGAAGCTGATAAATTCTGGAGCGCATGCAAACTTTCCGCTAAAACGCGCATTTGGAGGTTGTCGTATGGCATATATCAACACGGGGCGTATTGTACAGGAAAAGCTGAAAACAACAGACGCTATGGGCGTTCGCTACCGGATTGGCCGTACCTATGAAAAGATGTTGAAAAATCAGCTCTACAAAATACTCCTTTTTATTTCCGGATTACCAATCAACCTGGTTGTGGCAGCTGTCTTTTTCATTCAAAAGCGATCCGATCCGTTTCTCAAATGGAGAGAGGAGACCAAGTTTCGTTTACGCAAAGAAGGAGTAGAAAACCAGCTTACTGCGGATATACGCTATGAGCTCACTACCAAATACATCTTTTTCAATAAAGAGGTAAACGAAAGCAAGCTGCACGCAGAAACGAAAAAGCTGGCAGCGAGGGTGTTTCAAGAAGAGGTGACAAAAAAAGTCGATGACGCGATGAGAGCTGCCGGGATCAGCAAAGTTACATACGGCAGTACGTTTTCCAAGCTGATTAATCATCCATTGTTTTTTGCAGTGTCTATGATCCCCGGAGCCTTGATGTATTTGTTCATTTACATCTATAGCAAGCCGTATTTGAAATATGTGTTTGATCGCCTGGTCATGATGGTCTTTGTTATTTTTGGAGTTACCTTTCTGGTGTTTACGATTTTGTATTTATCCCCCTTGGACCCTGCTGCGAACATTTTGGGGCAGACGGCCACTGTAGAGCAGCTGCGACACTTTAATCAGGTTTATGGCCTGGATCAGCCTTATCTCGTCCAGCTATGGAATTCCTTTAAAGGGCTCGTCACGTTTGATCTGGGCAAATCGTTTGCTGGAAATGAAATGGTATCGACAGAGATTATTCGCAAGCTGCCGATTACGCTTCAACTGACAGTAATTTCATTGATCATTGCGATTTTGATGGCGATACCGTCCGGACTTATTTCAGCGACAAGACAGTATTCTTTCTTCGATTACGGTTTTATGGTACTAGTACTGCTCGGATTATCGATCCCTGATTTTTGGCAGGGGCTGGTCGCCATCTTGTATTTCTCGATCAAGGTACAGTGGCTCCCGGCTACCTTTAATCCGGACAACTGGTTGTCGGTCATCAATCCAGCGATCGTGTTGGGGACGGGACTGGCAGCCTCGGTTGCTCGAATGACGAGATCGTCTACCCTTGAGGTGATTCATCAGGATTACATCGTGACAGCCAAAGCAAAAGGATTGAGTGAGAGAAAAGTGATCCTGAAGCACGCTTTGGGCAATGCGCTAATACCAATCGTTACGGTAATCGGCTTGCAGTTCGGCGGTATGCTTGGCGGGGCTGCCGTAACGGAAAAAGTATTTAATATCAACGGGATCGGCAGCTACATCGTCGATAAACAATTTATTCCGGATATTCCGGGGATTTTAGCGGGGGTGATCTATGTGGCCGTAACCATTTCAATTGTGAACCTGATTGTCGATTTGCTGTACGCCTTTCTTGATCCCCGCATTCGTTCCAAAATAAGTGATTACTAAAGCAGGTGCATGGATGAGAACACACTATGAAAAACGAGCTACCAAACGCAAGCTAAAAGCATTTCAGGAATACAAGCTTTCGAATTTCGCCGCATCGGCATCAATCGTTTTGGCCATTTTGTTTGGACTTAGTGGCTATGATCTTTTTGAGCGGACGGTATCGATACCTTTTCTTGTATTGGCAGGCATTTATCTCTTGTTCGGAATGCTACAACTACTCGTCTCAGCGAAAATCCGAAGCGATATCATACAGCGAAATACGATTCAAGCAACGACCAGGATTTTTGGCTTTTCGCTTATAATCGCCTTGCTGACAGGAAATATTTTCGTTGCGATTGCTGCACTCGATATCATCAAAAAAGAAAAATCAATCGAGTATATGTTATCCATCTACATGGCGCTGACGAACATTTGCATTATTTTAATCTCGGCATTGAATCTGTTCAAGCCCTATGTTGCAGATCTGTTCCTCTTGGGGATGGGTATTCTTCTGGCGGTCAGTGTACTGCACATCGCAGCGATGATACTAATCGGTCTCTTTGTGAAAAATGGCGATGTATCAAGGCATTTGCTGCCACTCGCGTATTTGCTGATTCTGACTGCAGTCACAGGCAATGTATTCTCGCTGCTGCTAGGACTTACGTTGTTGCACAAAATCAGGCATGGAAACAAGGAAGTGCTCGTCACCTGGGTGGATATTGTCCGAAGACTGTTTCGAAACGCGATGGCGGCACTTGGTCTTCTCTTTATTACTGTTTTGCTTTCGCTATCGATTTGCAGCTATTTCACTTTTGAATATTCGCTTGCCGTAGAGAACAACTATTCAACCTTGTTGCTCTCGCCAAGCCTGGAGTATCCGTTTGGAACCGATGATTTTGGCAGATGCGTATTTTCTCGAATCATCTTCGGGGGGCGAATTTCTCTGCTAGTCGGTATTTTGACGACATTAATCCCGGTAATCATAGGTGGATTATTGGGTACAGTATCCGGCTTTTATGGCAAGTACGTTGATAACTTCATCATGAGAGCGCTGGATATTTTATATGCGGTTCCAGGCATGCTGCTCGCCATTGCGATCGTCGCTGCCTTTGGAGCGAATACGACCAATTTGATTATCGCTCTCAGTATCGGATACATCCCTACTTATGCGAGGACGATGCGGGCGACGGTACTAAGCGTGTCCAACTTTGAGTTTATCGAGGCAGCGAGAGCTTGTGGGGCAAAGGACCACGCGATCATCTTCAAGCATATCATCCCGAATTCGTTGGCACCGATTATCGTCAAAGCGACCTTAACGATCGGGATAGCTGTCATCTCCACAAGCAGCCTGAGCTACTTGGGACTGGGGGTGGAGCCTCATATTCCGGAGTGGGGAAACATCTTGAAAATCGGAAGCGCGTATCTCGAATCGAAATCATACCTGGCCGTTTATCCGGGCATCGCAATTATTGTAATGGTGCTATCGTTTAACTTTTTTGGGGATGGACTGAGAGATGCCTTGGATCCAAAGCTGAAATAGAAGATGGGTGAGACAGTGGAAAACATACTCGAAATCAAAAACCTCCATGTCCATTACGTGACAGAAGACAGTGTAGTAAAAGCAGTGAATGGCGTGAACCTGAAGCTCCAAAAAGGAGACAGCCTAGGAATTGTCGGTGAGACGGGAGCGGGCAAAACGACAACGGCGCTTTCCGTGATCCAGCTCATTCCTGACCCGCCGGGGATCATTGTGGACGGCGAGATTTTGTTCAAAGGGAAAAACTTGATCCACAACACAGAAAAAGAAAACAAGCAGCTGCGAGGCAATGGCATCTCTATGATTTTTCAGGATTCCATGACGGCACTCAACCCGATCATGCGTGTCGGTGACCAGCTGACGGAAGCAGTCATGACCCATAAAAAAGGGAGCAGGGCGGAAGCGAAAAGGCAGGTCATCGAGCTACTGGAAACCGTCGGGGTAAAAGCGGATCGTTACAGTGATTACCCGCACCAATTTTCCGGGGGGATGAAACAGAGAGTGCTGATCACGATGGCTCTGCTATGCAATCCAGAGCTGTTGATCGCAGACGAGCCTACGACTGCTCTGGATGTAACGATTCAGGCGCAGGTGCTCGAGCTGATGAAGCAGCTGCGAGAGCAATACAGCATGTCCATGATATTGATCAGCCATGATTTGGGAGTAGTCGCCCAGACTTGCAATCGGGTAGCGATCATGTACGCGGGGGAAATCGTTGAAATTGGCACTGTTGAAGAGGTGTATACCAATCCGAAGCACCCGTATACGATCGGACTATTCGAATCGATACCCAAGCTGGAGGAAGATCAGGAGATGCTTTATCAGATCGAAGGAAGTATGGCTAATCCCGCTGCATTGCCCACAGGCTGCTTCTTTCATCCCCGGTGTAAATACAAGATGGACATTTGCGAAACGACTTCACCAGAGATGCAGGGAGAGGTGCATCTGAGTAAATGCCATTTCCAAGTCCGAGATGAGGTGAAGGCATGAGCTCACAAAATTTACTGGAGATCAAGCATGTAAAAAAGCTCTTTTCGGTTCCAAAAGGCATGCTGCATGCCGTAGATGACGTGTCATTTAGCCTGAAACAAGGGGAGACGCTTGGAATTGTCGGGGAATCCGGCTGCGGAAAGAGTACACTCGGACGCGTCATACTGCGACTGCATGAGCCGACAGCAGGCAAAATCTTGTTTAAAGGAATGGACATCACAACCTTTTCGAAAGAGGAAATGCGGCAAATGAGGCAGCATATGCAGATTATTTTCCAGGACCCATATGCTTCGCTGAATCCCAGGATGACCGTTTCCCAAATTATTGAGGAACCGTTGACCTTCTTTCGCATCTACAAGTCAGACAAGGAGCGAAGGGCAAAAGTAGCCGAGCTGATGGAGTTGATTGGCTTGCCGCAAAGTGCCAGCAATTCGTATCCACATGAATTTGACGGGGGACGCAGGCAGCGGATCGTCATTGCCAGAGCACTTGCGATCAACCCCAGCTTCATTGTGTGTGATGAGCCTGTCAGCGCGCTGGACGTATCTGTTCAAGCGCAAATCCTCAATTTGATGGTGAAGCTGCAAAAGCAGCTGGGACTGACTTATATGTTTATTTCGCATGATCTGTCGGTCGTCAAGCACATTTCAGATCATGTGGGTGTCATGTATTTGGGACAGCTCATTGAGAAGGCAACGAAATCGACTTTTTTCAAGCGGCCGCTTCATCCATACAGTATGGCACTCTTGTCAGCGATCCCTTCTGTCAACGTGCTAGACAAGAAAGACAAAATCATTTTGAAAGGGGAGATTTCATCGCCAATCAATCCACAGCAAGGCTGCCGCTTTGCGCCGAGATGTTCTTTTGCGCAGGGCATCTGCCTAGAAAAAGATCCAGAATGGAAGGAAGTCGAGGCAGAGCATTTTGTCGCCTGCCATCGTGTGGAAGAGCTGGCACAAGGAATGATTCACTATCATTAATTCCCATTTTTAAGTGCGTTATTTTATCGCGACATCATACGGTCAGGGAGGATTTCAGATGAAAAAGAAAGGGTTATCCGCACTATTGCTCAGTACCTTGCTAGTGATTGGGGGCTGCGAAGTTGCTACGAAGAAGGATGTAGTCAAGGAGGATAGCAAGGAGCCGAGTGTACAAAAGCCAGTTGAGATCGTGCTGCTGACGCAGAGCAGGGACGAAACAGATGCCAACGTCATTCGCGATCAGTTATCCAAATCGGGATTTAACGTAAAGCTGAATCTGCAACCCGATTTCGGCAGCTACACGGCTCAGGAAAAGGCAGGGAACTATGACGTCGCAATATCCAGCTGGACGACAGTAACAGGCAATCCCGACTATGCGGTCAGATCGTTGTTTAAGACGGGAGGCGACTATAACAAGGGACCAATCAGCGATCCTGAGATTGACGAGCTGATTGATAAAGCAGCCACGCAAACAGCTGAGGAGTATAAAGAGACGTATGAAAAATTGGAACTGCGGCTCGTTTTTGATAAAGCGTATATTGCACCGCTCTATGTTTCGTTAAAGAGCCAGGGCTTAAATCATAACGTGCTGAAAGAGAGCAGTGTCCGTTTGTCCAAATCCAGATCGATGGTGTGGGAAGCGATTGATTTTGTCGATGGATCGAAGCGGGATAAGGACCCATTAATATTGCAGCAAGCGATATCGAGCTTGACCTCGCTGGACCCGATCAAAGGAAATGATGGTTCCATCAATATGCTGAATACAAATATGTATGTCCGTCTGGTGAATCTCACCGATGATGACAAGATCACATCTGAGGGTGCCCTATCTCACAGATATGCGATTGCTGAGGGGAATTCGGACTATTACTTCCTGCTGCGCGACGACATCAGCTTCGCCAAGATCAAGGATAAGCTAGCCGTTGATTCCGGGGAGCGAGTGGGAGCCGAGGACGTAATTTTCTCCCTGAACCGCGCGAAAAACAAGGATGCAGTTCCTGACCATCGCACATACAGCCTACACGAGCATATTCAAAATGTCGAGCTCGTTACAGATCCAAGCGTCCTGTCCACAGTAAAACAATCCGGTGCTAGCGGTACGATCAAAGAAGCACTTGAAAAAGGATTAAAAGCGCCGATTCATGAACTGACAAGCAATAAAGCAGATGTGAACAATCAATCAGGGAAATACCAGGTGGTCAAGCTTACGACGACAAAGCCATTCCCGCAGGTGTTGAACTATTTGGCTCATCAATCGGCAGGCATCGTTTCCAAGAAGCAGGTAGAGAGCATCAATACATTTGACGTGGCAAAATATGATGTGAACAAGGATATTTCGTATGGGGATCAGTCGACAGTAACAGAAGGAGCCACCTATAACAATGCACTTGCTGCAAGCGGACCGTACATCCTTTCCTATAAAAATGACTACGAAGCCGTCTTTTATAAAAACCCTGGGTATCGAAAGGGGACTGAATTCGAGCCGAAAATTTCCAAGGTGGTCGTTCGCTTCATAAAAGACGCGGACAGTGCACTCGCAGCACTCCGCAGTGGCGAAATTCATGTGTACTACGGCATACCCGAAACGAAGTTTGATTTGGTGCAAAATGATAGCAAGCTCAAGCTGCAAACACTCGAAAGCAACGGAGTAGCCTATCTTTTGTTCAACCTGGAGAACAGAGAGGTATCCAAAAGCGAAGACTTGAGAAAAGCTGTCCTGTATGCGATCAATCAGGACGAATTGATTAAAACGTATAACGACAATAAAATCAAAGCATCCTCTACCTTGACGCCATTAGTCAAAACAGGACTGGAGCTGCAAGCAGATTCAAACAAAGTGAAGGAATACTTGAAAAAGTATGCTGAGAGCAAGTAACAAATAGCAGCTGCTCAAAAACGCCTACCCCTATTGAGAAGGGAGCAGGCGTTTTTTCACTGTCAAAATGGGGAAGCTCATGATTCGAAATGCAACCAGGTAAGGTTTGTCTGATAAGCACGTGCGATGCCATCTGCCAGCTCTGTCAAACTACTGTCAATCAAGCATACAGGGGACTTATCAGCCGTTTGGGGGATGGTTCCGAGTACGTGCTCCTGCAACTGCTCAGAGGCTGCCCATCGATCTTGCTCAGAGCCTGCGCCTGTAGGTATAGTGAATAAAGCGACGCGCTCAGCGTAGACATACAGATGTTCATTTTGACTGACAAAGCCGAAATCGTCCAGCTGTTTCAGTTGCGCGGAGGAGGGAAGCTGCAGGAGAGGAAAGACATCGCCCAGCATCGAGGATTTCATTAAAATGGCTTCCAGCTTTTCGCACTCTTCCTCATTTTCGACGATAAAAAGCAGTTTATCCCGGTCGAAAACATTGACATGATCACCGATTTTATGTATGACTTGAGCATAGAAGCCCGGCAGTTTGCCAGCCGGTACTTGCAGCTCCACACCGTACATATGGCGCATACACATTTCACCTCGTACCAATCGAAATTTACTCTATCGTATCAAAAAATCAGGGAGGTTCCTATGAGCGACCAACAACTTACCATTCATGCCTTTGCACTCGGAGGATTTCAAACGAATGCGTATGTCATAACGAATCTGAATACAAATGAGACGATTGTCATCGATCCCGGGATGGAACCAGCGAGTTTGTTACAAGCTCTTGCAGGAAAGAAGGTAGTGGCTATTTTGCTGACACATGCCCATCTCGACCATATCGGTGGCCTCAATCAAGTAAGAGAGCTGACAAAAGCACCTGCCTACATTCATCCGTTGGAGCAGGAGTGGCTGACGAATCCGGATTTGAACGGTTCTAGTCGCTGGAATTTGCCACAACCAATCGTTTGTGAGCGTGCCGAGCATGAGCTTCATGATGAGCAAACCCTTGAACTGGCAGGCTTTACGATTCGTGTTCTGCACACGCCAGGCCATTCACCAGGAAGCTGCTCTTTTGTAATCGGGCAGCATTGCTTTGGTGGTGACGTACTGTTTGCCCAAAGCATCGGACGTACTGATTTACCCGGCGGAGACTATGAAACCTTGATGATGAGCATTCAGGACAAACTGTTTGAGCTGGACGACGAGACGATTGTATATCCGGGGCATGGACCTAAAACGACGATCGATCACGAAAAGACGTTTAATCCGTTTGTGACAGGGCTGTTACGCTAGTTCTTATGTGGGGGATTCTTTTAAGGTAGGAAGAGGATATCGCAGACAGGTGGCGAAGAGGAAGGGGTCACAACAAAAAAGGAGCTACGAGTTATGAAGACAAAATGGTGTTTATGGGCGCTAGTTGTTGCGCTTGGGTGCACCAGTGCAGCTGGGTGTGTCCAGCCCGTTGCCAAACAGGAACAGCTCTCAAAGGCTCCTGCTCAAAACGTAGTATCGTCTTCTGAGCCCGCCCCATCTGCGCAGTCCAATCAACAGACAGCACAAGTCGATCCTCCTTCCCGTTTTCCTGAACAGCGAATCACGGTCATGGCCGTTGGCGATATCATGGTACATCAGGAGCAAATGGACGCAGCCTGGAATCCCGCTACGAAAGCGTATGATTTCAGACCTTTTTTTACCCATGTGCTGCCGTTGTTTAGAGAGGCGGACTGGATTATTGGGAATTTGGAAACAACCATGAGTGGAAGTGGAGCGAAATATACTGGCTACCCAATGTTTAATTCGCCAGAATCGCTTGCCCCGACTTTGAAAGAGGTAGGATTTACGGCTGTATCCACCGCGAATAACCACTCGCTTGATCGAAAAGAGCAGGGTGTCCTTCAGACGATCAAGTATCTGGATCAAGCCGGTATCTTGCACACAGGGACATTTGCAAATCCCGAGCAGCGTGACGAACCACTGCTTATCCATAAAGATGGTTTTACGCTGGGGCTCGTCTCCTATACGTATGGGACAAACGGGATTCCGATTCCACAGGGTAAGGACTATCTCATTAACTTGATTTCACCGGAGCTGATCAAGAGAGACATTGCAAAGGCACGGGAAAAAGGTGCCGACCTTGTTGCCGTTGCCCTACATTTCGGGGAAGAGTATCAACGCTTCCCGAACGAGGCTCAAAAGAAGACGGCAGAGCTATGTCTCACCTATGGTGCCGATCTGATTTTAGGTGCGCATCCTCATGTCGTTCAGCCGTTTGAGTGGAAAACGGTCACGCTGGAGGATGGACGCCAGCATAAAGGCTTGATTACTTACTCACTAGGTAATTTCATTTCGGCACAAAGATGGGATTACAAAGACGTTGGCGCAATTCTGAAGCTTACCTTGCACAAAAGCGAGGCGGGCGAAGCGAGCATTGAAGAGGCTGAAATGATCCCGACCTACGTTCATTTTTATCGCAAGAACGGTAAACGCAATTATGTCATTTATCCCGTACCGCAAACACTTGAAAGGCTTCAGAACAATGAGAAGTTTCCTACCTTGACAAAGGAAGCCATCAACTACATGAAGCAGCTGCAAAAAGAAATGCCTCTGCACGTTAACACGATTGTTTCCAAGAAAAAAGCCAGCTGACAGACGAGCTGGCCTTATTTCTTTCCAAATCCAAATGGAAGATTCAGTTTTAGCTGCAGCTTTAATTCCTCGTTAAGCATCGTGATTCCCTCTACTTGAATGTTCGGGGAGATCAGCTCGGGGTAGAAGCCAAGGTCATATGCCTTTTCCATTTCTTCGATGGTGGAAGGTGGCAGGGCGAATCCGTCGAAGGCTAGCTCCGTAATGTGAAATTTCAACTGAGTAGGGGAGACGAGCTCGTATTCTCCGACGAGGCGAAGCTCCATATGGTCGTACGTACCTTCGACGATCAATTTGTTTTCTTCAAAAGAGAAGCGCGATTGCTTAAACAGCTCGTCTTTGGTAATCAAAAACTGGTTAAAATCATCCTGCCTGATGGTCAAGGTGTGTGAAAATAGACCGTCAGACTGGATGCGGTCTGGTGTAGCGAGCTCTGGAACCTGAACCATGACCTTTGCCAGCATACCGAAAAAGGTTTGGAAGGCGGGCAAGCCGCGTTTTTCCCAATCGGCAATGAGATGGTCCATGAGTGCCTCTACCGTAGTCGGGTCGTCCAGCTTTTGCACATTTTTTTCTTTTTCAGCCTGAATCGCAAGCATCTCCGCTAATTGTGTCTCGTACTTTTTGCGAGTATCCCGTAAGAGGGTTAAGCGGCCCTGCTTGTCAACCTGGAGCGCAGTCAATTTTGTACGTTCTGCTTGGTATGCTTCCAGCCGATTCATATCATGCTCGTATAAGATCTGGATAAAATCAAACATGAGCAGAAACTCATTGAAATTTTCTGCATTTAACAATAGGGTCAGAAGATTGGCACGTTCACCTGTGTAATAGGCTCTGGCCACTTCACCTGCGTGGCGCTGCATGGCTTCAATGACAAGCTTTTGGCGCTGCAGATCAAGATCAATCCGTGCGATCTCCCCGTATGTCCGCGTTTCTTCTGCCTTGATCAGCGTAAGTGTTCGTTCCAGCTCTTTTTGAGTAAAATGCTGCTGCAAAATCAGCTGCTCCAATGGAATGGACGTCTCTTCCTGAGCGAAAACGGTCAACGGACATACGAGAAGCAACAGGAGGAGCAGGAATTTGCGCATATTTTCACCTTTTGCCTTCATGATGGGAACCGTTCGAGAACCCCTTATCTCTTTATCTCTTTCACATTGTATGACTTCTTTTCGTATTATAGCCTTAATAGCTTGAATTTGGATAGCAGGAGAAGAGACCAATGGACTTGAATTCGCTGATTCGAGAGGAAATACAGAAGCAACCAGGGCAAGCCATTCCATTTTCGCGTTTTATGGAGCTGGCTATCTACCACCCTTCCTATGGGTACTACATGTCGGACAAGCCGAAGGTCGGCAAAGAAGGAGATTTTTATACAAGTGCGTCGGTACACCCTGTATTTGCTGAAACCTTGGCAGATGCCGTCATACATATGTGGCAAGCTAGTAACATGACTGCGCCGACTCTTGTAGAAATCGGTGGTGGAACGGGATCGCAATGCAGACACATGCTGGATCGTATCCGTGACATCGTGCCAGAGCTGTACGAGACCCTGACGGTCATGATGATTGAGGCGAGTCCCTATCATCGTGAGGTCCAAAAAGAAGCGCTTGAAAATCATCCGGTTACGAAAAAATGGTATTCATCTTTGGAAGAAGCAGCGGGAAGGGAACAAATAGAAGGGGTGATTTTGTCCAATGAATGGCTGGATGCTTTTCCGGTTCATATTGCCGAGAAGAAAAAGACGGGCTGGCAGGAAGTGTGGGTGACGGATCGGGAGGACCAATTTGTAGAGGAATGCAGAGAGGTTACACCAGAGCTGGGGCGGTATTTGGAAGCTTTGGAGATGAAGCTACCCGCAGGAATGCGAATCGAGGTCAATCTAGAGCTGGAAAAGGCAGCGGAGGATGTTTCCCGCCTGCTGAAAAAAGGGTTTGTGGTTACTATCGATTACGGTGACCTGCAGGAGGAATTGTATCATCAAAGCCGCAAGCAAGGAACACTGATGTGTTATTATCGTCATCAGGCACATGATAATCCGTACATTCATACAGGAGAACAAGACATTACCGCACACGTTAACTTTTCAGACTGGAGCAGGTATGGCGAGAAGGCTGGACTGCAGGAGTGGGCTTACATGCGACAGGATCGTTTTTTGATACGCAATGGACTGCTGGAAAAGGCCGTGTCTCACATGGATACCGATCCATTCAGAAGCCCGGCAATGAAACGAAACCGCGCTATTCAGCAATTGATTGACCCTGCTGGCTTAGGGGGGAGATTTCGCGTCATGGTCCAAGCCAAGGAAGTGGACCAGAGCGTTGTTCTGCGATTCCGGTAAAGGAAAGAGCCATACAAAAAAGATGCTCCATGAGAGAGCATCTTTTTTCTTTACAAGATCATTTGCAAGAAAGCGTGTTCTTGTGGTCCTACAGGCATCACGAAGAACGTATAATACGTGAATCCTACGAAAGACACGAACATGAAGCCGAAGAAGATGTTTAAGTACGTTCTTTCAGTCAAGCTCATGTAGCTGAGTGCTACGAAGAAAGCGGTCAGACCGAAGAAGATGAGCGCCATTGGGTACAAACCAGCCCAAAACGACATCAGCGCGATAACGATGGTCCAGAAACCAAGAACGCGATACATACGATCCATTTTTGTCCCCCCTTTTTGCATAGAACGGTAAGATTTACAAGATTCCTACCCCATTATATAGGACGGGCGAATGTGTGTAAACGGTTAAGGTATGACGTATTTTTGTCATCCCAACAGGCTATGACGTCTTTTTGGTCTTCCTTATCAGTATTGAATCACCGTATAGTTGCATGACCTACATCCACCAAGCATGGACTCGTCCTCACGTAATTCTATTTTCCCCAAGTACGTTTCGAATATTCCCATCAAAAGGGCGTTGTGCATATGGCATACAGAACTTGTATATTTTTTGGCTGAATCAGAAAACGTGCAGTTGTTTACACAGAAACGTAGTACGCCATCTGATAATATCTCGATGTCAGGCTTCAATCCTTGTGCAACGACAAGGCGGTGAATCAAATTCAGCTTTTCATCCATAGTGGCCGTTTTTAATTGAATTCCGCTTTGGGCAACCGCCCGTTTTGCCATCTCTATACCGATACGATGTCCCATATTAATCAAAGCGGCTTTACCCGCTTCGCCTAGCGAGAGCAGACTTTCAATCGCGATGTCGGCCAGCAGCTGATAGTCACGGGGTGGAAACTGTAGGCTCACGACTTGGTCAGACAGTGAGTACAATCGACTGGGTCGTCCACCTTTGCCACTTTTGTCCGTAACGGCTGTAAGCAAATGGACATCCTCCAGTTTGGTTAAATGCAGCCTTGCCACGTTAGGATGGATCGAAAAGTGGTCAGCTACTTCCTGGACAGTGATTGGGTCTTTGCTGTATGCGACGAATTGGTAAATGGAAAAACGGGTGGGGTCAGCTAAAGCACTGGTCAACTTATGCGCATCATAATCCATGCTGGTACCCCCTTCTTTAGACAAATCATAATAAGTGTATCCGATTTTCCTAAGATTGTTAAGGTTATAGTGTGCAAGAGGTATATATATAAGTAATTTTCGCCTAGTTTTTAGATTAATTACTATTGACATAGTGTTAATAACAGATTTATAATCCGAAGTAAGGAAGGTTTTTTTATTAGCTAACTTTTTGCAAGTGTTTGCTTCCAACATAAGGAATCGTTTTTAGCAACACCTGTAATCGTTTAAACGAGATGGTATAGATGAGATGGAGGGGTAACCGATGGCAGTTGCTGAGCGTACACATACTCAAAAATTAACGTTTTTCACGTATCCGAGCTGCACTTCCTGTCGGAAAGCCAAAGCATGGCTGGCAGAGAACGGAGTGAATTACGAAGAGCGTCATTTGTTTAAAAATCCACCAACAGCAGAAGAGCTTCTTGATATTATCAAAATGACCTCGAATGGACTGGATGAGATTTTGTCCACGAGAAGCCAGCGTTTTAAAAACCTGGATGTGGACATTAACGACATGTCCGTAAAAGAGCTGTTGGAAATGCTGAGTGAAGAGCCACAGCTTCTCAAACGCCCGATTCTCACGGATGGCGAAAACTTGATTGTTGGCTTTAATTCATCTGCAATGAAAAATTTGCTGTCGTAAAGAAGAGGGGGCTTTTTAAAATGTACCCTTTGTAAAGGACACTTTTAAAAAAGTCTAACCAGCTCCAAGTAGATGATCTCTGTATTG
>NZ_CANMZW010000011.1 GCF_947502445.1 uncultured Brevibacillus sp. | reverse complement strand
GTTTGTCCTCCAACCAGATCGTTTCTATGATTTCAGTATGTCCAACTTTTACTGGTTTAAGAGGTTACACATTTTATTTTACAGACCCGATCTATATTTTAAATAATCTTCAATTAGTTACACAGGTTGTCGAGTTTCTCGACAGCCTTTTTGATTTATTATCATGACATAGAATGAAATTGCAGTTTTATGGGAATATATAATTGGCTACACGGTAGCTACGGGCTTGTCGATGTTCATCATTTCTCTGTTCGGAATCGGAGCCTTTTTACTGGCTGTCATCCCGGTCGCTGCGATTGTGCCTTTGGCATTATTCACTCGCCAACAGTAGGCTTCGCTCTTGAATCGTCCATGCAATTTGTGTACTCCTACCTCATGATCACCGCCACTTTTGTAGGCAAGCACATGATGGAAATACACTGCAAGCTCAGCTGAAAGAGGCAGAGGCAAAACTAAAAGCATAGACGACTGAAAAGTAATAGGCAGCTTTTTGAAAGTATAATGTGAAGAAACCAGTCTTTCAGGGACTGGTTTCTTTATTGCAGTATATGCTGTCTCGCCGAGGAAAGGTTTCGTGTTTTGATACATGTCCTTTTTCCGCTTCACCACTACAGTCTCAACGACTTTCGCCCGGCTCTTTTTTCTTTAGTCATGGAGCAAGTCACGTAGTGCTGTCTTCAAATCGGTGTGGGCAAAGGAAAACCCATGGTCCAAAAGCTTTTGGGGGAGACAATTTCTCCCGCTCAAGGCAAGGCTCGGGTCTGTTCCCATGATAAGATAGGCGCCGATCCAGACAAAAGGGGTTGGAGTGGGAGGTGCCCAGCCTTTGTTCATTACGCTGCGCAGGGTAGACATGAATTCCTTGTTCGTAACTGGTGTCGGACCTGTCGCATTGAAAATGCCGCTCAGTTGCTCGTCCTCGATCGCGGCGAGGAACATCTGATTCAGATCATCGATGTGCAGCCAGCTAATATATTGATTTCCAGAGCCAACTGTACCTCCTAAACGATAACGGGCGAGATTGACAAGCGGCTCGAGGGCTCCGCCGTTTTTCCCCAAGGCAAAGCCGATCCGCAGCAATACCTTTCGCGTCTGGGGAAGCTCACGCGTAAAAAAAGCCTGCTCCCATAGCTGGCAAACCTCTACGGAAAAACCAGTGCCGTGTGGAGCTTCCTCGGTACAAATTTCTCTGGTGTCACCGAAAATAGCGAGAGAGCCTGCCTGGATGAATACAGGTGGGGGCTTTTGGCAGCCTAAAATCGCATCTGTGAGCACCTGAACAGAATCAAGCCGCGAGCGAATGATTTCTTCTCTGTTTTTCTTTGTATAGAGACAATTGACGCTTTTTCCTGTGAAGTTGACGACAGCTCGGCTACCCTCTATTTCTTTGGTCCACTCACCGAGAGTTGCTCCATCCCACTGAACATAGCGAATATGATCGCGGACATGTGCCGTTCCTCTGGTGAGGATCACAACCTCGAATCCGTTTTGCTGCAAAAATGTCGCGAGCGCTTTTCCTAAAAATCCGGAGCCTCCTGCAAGAACGATCGTTTGATTCATGAGATACCCCTTCTTTCTATCTGAACTTTTGAACGGCGAGAGGGAAGATAGGCGTTATAATGAATATTGTACTGGATAATCCAGGAAAAAGTAAGGCGAATTCGGGATGAGGGAGCGAAGCGTGTAATGAAGAGGCGACGGGTACTGCTGCTTGGAGGAAGTGGTTATTTAGGAACACAAATTTACGATTGCCTTAGACTGAATGGTGAAAACGAAGTCGTCGCTACTTGTTATTCTACGAGACAAGCAGATGATTTCATCCAACTGGATGTGACGGACGGGCCTTCTTTTGTTCAGCTTTTACAGGAGATTTCTCCTGATGTCGTCATTTGGGCGTTGATGAGCAGTACCGGTGAACAAGCTTTAATCCGGAGTGGAATGAATACACTGCTTGAGCATTTGCCAAAAGAAAGCAGGTTTATTTACATATCCTCAGACGGTATTTTTGGACAAGGTACTGGAGCGTTTGTAGAAGCTGATGAGGTAGTTCCGTTAGCTGACGTCAACCCGCTGGCGCCATATTCTCATGCCAAGCAACTGGGCGAGGTGCTTGTTCAGACGCGGCATGACAACCATGTTATCGTAAGAGTTGGTCCGCTTTATGGCCGCAACTCGGCTGGGAATTGGGATAAACGAGTAGCTTTCATGCTTTCAGAGCTTGCTGCAGGACGAGAGATGCTTCGTCCTGGAAATCTGTATAAAACATTCGTTCATGTGGAGGACGTAGCGCATGCCATCTGTGAGCTGGTCGAAGGAGAGTTTACGGGGCTGCTTCATCTGGGGCCGCAGGAAAAAGAGAGCTACTATTGCTTTTTTCACAAGCTGGCTGGTTCACTAGGGATGGATGCTGAACTGATTAAAGAGAGTAGCCTTGCTGAGGATGAAGCTCGTGAGCGGGGAGTGCCTCTGGATACTTCACTGGATACGCGTCTGGCTAGTAGCGTGCTGCGGACTCGATTTCGTCAGGTGTAATTGTTAATGAGAAAGTTCGAAATGTTTTTCTGGTCAGATACTCTCCTTTTCACTTCATGAGGTCATTATAAATGGTAGTATCTATGTTTTGGCTGAAGAAGTTTTTGCAAAGCTGGGAGCAAAAGTGACGATTATCCAACAGGAAAAAATAATAACGGTAACGAAAAAAGGAAGAGAGATTCCAGAACAGCAACCATTGCAACCAAAGGAGAGAACGACAAACCATGAAAACGATTGGGTTAATCGGGGGAATGAGCTGGGAATCCTCTCTGGTCTATTATCGCCTGCTTAATGAAGAGGTGAAGGCGCGATTGGGTGGACTTCATTCTGCCAAATGTGTTCTGTACTCGGTTGATTTCGCTGAAATTGAACGCTTGCAGCGCGAAGCGAGATGGGACGAAGCGGGACAAGAGATGGCAAAAGCTGCGAGAAGCCTGGAGGCAGCAGGAGCTAATCTGATCGTTCTTTGCACCAACACGATGCACAAGCTGACGTATGCGATTGAGGAAGCGACGAAGCTGCCCTTTTTGCATATTGCCGATGCGACAGCGGCAGCGATTTTGGAAAATGGACATAAGCGAGTTGCTCTATTGGCCACCCGTTTTACGATGGAACAAGATTTTTATACCGGAAGACTGCGCGATGTGCATGGCCTGGAGGTATTGCTTCCAGATGAGGCGGAGCGCAACCGTGTCCATGAGATCATCTATCATGAGCTTTGTGTCGGTGTCATTCGCGAGGAGTCCAAGCAGCGGTACGTCCAAATCATCGAGCGCTTGGTGGAGCAGGGGGCAGAGGCTGTGATCCTGGGCTGTACAGAGATCGGTCTGTTGATTTCAGCAGAGGACAGTCCGGTTCCTGTTTTTGATACGACAGCAATTCATGCACGGATCGCGGTTGAAGCTGCGCTCGAAAATGAGGTGCAATCATGATGGAGAACTTCGCCAAAACACCAGCACCTCCGTACTATGCCGTGATTTTTTCGTCACAGCGAACAGAAGGCGATCATGGCTATGGGGAAATGGCAGATCGTATGGTAGAGCTGGCAACTGGTCAGCCGGGCTTTCTTGGGGTTGAAAGTGTCCGTGATGCATCTGGCTTTGGCATTACGGTTTCGTACTGGTCCTCACTCGAAGCGATCCGAGATTGGAAGCGTGATGAGGAGCACCGGGTAGCGCAGGAAAAAGGAAGAGAAATGTGGTACGGCTATTACATTACTCGCATTTGCAAGGTGGAACGGGATTACACATTGTAGGGAGTAAGAACAAGGTGCCAAAAACACCAAAAAAGGCGCTTCCAATGGGAGCGTCTTTATTATTTCGGAACGTGCGTTCGTTTTATCTAGCAGTTAAAATAGAAGTCAGTATTTTCTGCTTTCATATTATTAGTGTAAACCACCTGCGATTATAAGTCTATATTTTTCCAGGAAATTGCTTTAAAGTTTCTTATACCCGGCCGGGAAAACATTGTGTAGTGTAAACACGATTAGGGGAGGGTATCGATGCAGCTAAGGCTATGGGATCACAACCTGAAAGTCCGGTTAATCGGGGAAGCATTGTTCAACATGCTTTTTTGGATGTATTTTCCGTTTATAACCGTCTATTTTGGTGCAGCATTAGGTAATCATGTCGCAGGTATTTTGATGACGGTCCCGCCGATCTTCAGTCTTTTGGGGAGCTTGCTTGGCGGAGCTATGGCAGACCGAATGGGAAGACGCCCTGTCATGCTGCTGGGAGCTTTGCTACAGACGGTGATGTTTGCTTTGTTTGCCGTGTCGCCATCTCATTGGATAGATTATATCGCATTTATTGGTCTGGGGTTGGGGGGAGCGATTTATCGTCCGGCCAGCTCCGCAATGGTAGCAGACCTCGTTCCACCACAGTACCGCCGCGAAATATTTGCTACATTTACGACCGCCAATAACATTGGTGCTGTGCTTGGCCCTGCACTCGGAGCCATTTTCTTCTTCCAGTACCGCCAAGAGCTGCTATGGACCTGCGCTGTGGTCCTGCTGCTGTATTTTATTGCGATTTTTATCATGGTCCGCGAAACGATGCCCGATTCGGCCAAGGCACCGAAGGACTCTGCTTCCATGACTCGTGTGTTCAAGGAACAGTGGAGGGGATATGGCATCATTTTTCGGGATAAGGTGTTCCTCGTCTATACATTGGCAGGCATCTGCGCGCTGGTCCCGATCATGCAGCTCGATCTATATTTGGCTGTGTACGTAATCAATGAAGTTCCAGCCCAGGCTCTATTCCCTTGGAGTGGTGACTCCCTGATGCTGTCCAGTACGGAGGTCTACGGGTGGGTACTGGGGTTTAACGGTCTTTTATTTGTCCTGTTTATCCTCCCGGTGACGAAATGGCTCCACAATTGGAAGGAACGCGATGTATTCATACTGTCGTCGTTGTTGTCTGGGGTTGGCACCTTTGCTCTTGGACTTAGCACCCATATTTGGTTTCTGTTTTTTGTGACGATCATCTTTACCTTTGGGGAGATGGCGCGCTCTCCAGTGACACAGAGCTTCATAAGCCGTTATGCCCCGGAAAATGCAAGAGGACAGTATATGGGTGCAGACAGCCTGCAGTCTACCATCGGTAAATTTTTGGCCCCAATCACCGTCTTTTTGTCCAGCTGGGTGCCACCTCTGGGAATATTCACGCTCATTTTACTCTTTGCCCTCGTCAGTGTCGCACTGTATCTCCAATTGTTTCGAATGTATGTGGAGAAGCCGGTGGCAACGGATCGATCATCAGGATGAGTCTTTGGTTCTGTTGTTTTTTTCTGAGTATTTTTCTATAATTTTCCGTAAGATTTTGGATCATGGAGGGGAACAGATGATCAAGCTGAAAGATATCGGGACGTTCGAGGAGCTTCCAGAGATCGCGCTAAACATATATGAAGGAAATATACCGGCCTTGCAGGCTGCCATTGCTGCAGGCTGGGACATCGAGCAAGGCATCGTTTTGAGCAAGTATACTACGCTCAGTCCGTTGGATTTGGCGTTTCTATCGGAAAAACTCGATGTGGTAAAGCTGCTGGTAGAGAACGGGGTCAATCTGAATGTCCACCGCAATCCTGCGTTTTTGAATGCGGTTCGCTATTGCAAGGAAGACAACGTTCGCTACGTAGCAGCACAAGGCGCCAAGCTGAACATGCTTAACCAGGTTGGCTCAGGTGCTTATACGGAGGCCTACTATGGCAACAAAAACAACATCCCACTCATTCAAGAGCTGGGCTTGGATGTGAAGCAGCATGGAGGCGCCGTATTGCGCAAAGCCGTGTCGGATCATGATCGAAAGACGATTGCATATTTACTCGATCAAGGGGTGGACATTAATTATAATCAGCCAGATATGGTTTATCCTTATTGTGCGACTCCGTTAACAGTGGCAGCGCGTATGGGGAATATCGGGATGGTCAAATATTTGATTGAACAGGGTGCGGACGTTACCCTAGCGGAAAAAGACGGGGAGAGAGCGTTTACGATTGCCGTCAGCAACAAGGATACAGCACTGGCAGACTATTTAAAATCACTCGAGCCGCCAGAATTTCATGACGTGGAAAACAAAAAGGTTGAGCTGAAAAAGTTCAAGCTAACTGATGAGCTGATCCGCTTTCTTACCGGAGACAAGCTGCGCCTGGAGCTAGCTCCCAACGAGTATGAAATCGATTATATCGACTTCTTTGCGCTGACCGATACTATCGAGCTAAAAGTCGGCAGACAAAAATACCTGCGCCTGTCAGCCGACATCGATAACTACTCCCACCTGCAGCTCGTGTGGAACCCAAAGAAAAAAGGCCAGATCGGCTGCTATGACATCGAGCACAAGGAGTACGCCGACTTGTGCAGCTTTCCTGAGTTTCTCGAAAAGCCAGAGGAGTACCTGGTCAAGTTTATGGAAGGCGAATTAGATTGAACGAAAACCGCTATCTGTCATGCCCTTAGAGGGGGGACAGAAGCGGTTTTTTTATTTCTGCTGATCCCTAAAAACTTCTTTTGTGTGTCCAATAAAACACGTGGACCACAAATAGCTAGTGAGAGGAAACCGGAGAAAAAAGCGAAGGTCTTTGGAACGCCGCCGAGGCGGAGTGGAAAAAGAGAAACACGATCTTAAGCGTCCACCTCGGAGAGCCATCCCCGAACCCGCTACTTTGGACGCGGTTTCCCTTTTTCCATGCAGCCGTACAGGAATGACCCCCTGCAAGCGTTCCAAGAACCTGGAGCGTTTTCTCCGGTTTCCTCTCCTCCACTAAAGTCCGGCATACACATTTTTTCTCTATGGTGCAACTAAAAACACACAAAAACACATAAACACATTTCTTTTACCTTGCATTCACATTCACTTAATATTTCCCCCGTAACATGAGACCTAACAAAAGAAAAATTGAACATTTCACGCAGGGGAGAGGTTTTCATGAAGAAGTGGCATTATCCTATTCTCGCATCATTTTTGTCCTTGGCAGTTCTGGCAGGATGTGCACAAGCTCCCAAGTCCCAATCAAACGCACAAGCACCTGCTTCAGGTGGCTCCAACGCAGCAGCTCCGGCTTCGGGCGCTATTACAGTGTACACTGCGCTGGAGGATGACCAGATCAAAACGTATCTGGAATCTTTTAAAGCCAGGTACCCGGATGTAAAAGTAAACATCGTCAGAGACTCGACTGGTATTATCACAGCGAAGCTTTTGGCGGAAAAGGATAATCCACAAGCCGACGTCGTCTGGGGAACAGCCGCAACCAGCCTGTTGGTTCTCGAACAGCAAGGCGTGCTCGAAGCCTATTCGCCAAAAGGGGTCGAACGTGTATCTGCCGAGTTCAAGGATTCCAAGGAGCCAGCGAGCTGGGTAGGCATTGACGCATGGGAAACAGCTGTTGCTGTAAATACAAAGGAACTCGAAAAACGAAACCTGCCAATTCCGAAAACCTATGAAGATTTGATTAAGCCAGAATACAAAGGTCTGATTGTGATGCCAAATCCGGCGTCATCTGGAACGGGACTATTGACCATCAACGGAATTATGCAGCTAAAAGGTGAACAGGAAGGCTGGGTCTATCTCGACAAGCTGCATGAAAATATGGCGCTGTACACACATTCAGGCTCCAAGCCAGCAAAAATGGCAGCGTCTGGAGAATATCCAATCGGCATTTCCTTTGGCTATCGCTCTATTACGGAAAAGAAAAAAGGGGCACCGATCGAGGTTGTCTTCCCGTCTGAAGGCTCTGGCTGGGATGTAGAGGCCAATGCCCTGATGAAAAAGGCAGAGATCAAGCCGGAAGCAAAGCTGTTCCTGGATTGGGCCATCTCGGATGAAGCAATGAAAGCCTATAACCAAAATTTCGCGATCGTGAGTGTAAAGCAAGAAAGCGGAACACTTCCAGAAGGCTACGCCGTAGACCCGATCAAGCAATTGATCAAGCTGGACTTGAAAAAAGCAGCAGAGAATCGTGACAACGTCTTGGCAGAGTGGGAAAAACGCTACGCTACCAAGAGCGAGCCTAAGTAAGCAGCGAGGAGATCAGCATGAGACAATCCTATCTATCCATTCAAGGGGTCAGTAAACGCTTCGGATTATTTGCCGCTTTGGAGCATGTCTCCATCGAAATTGACAAGAATGAATTCGTCTGTCTGCTCGGTCCTAGTGGCTGCGGAAAAACGACGTTGCTGAGAATGCTGGCAGGATTGGAGCAGCAGACAACTGGCCGGATGATCGTAGACGGCAGGGAAATAACTTCCCTGCCCCCTGCAAAACGAAATATTGCGATGATGTTTCAGTCATACGCGTTGTTTCCCAATCTGACTGCCGCCGAAAATATTGCTTTTGGCCTGCAAGAAAAAAAGCTGTCCAAGAAAGAAATTGCAGCGAAAGTAGAAGAGGCGCTGGACATGGTGGATCTTTCTCATGCCGCCGCCAAATATCCCGCCCAGCTCTCCGGTGGACAACAACAGCGCATTGCTTTGGCACGGGCAATCGCACTTTCGCCACAAGTATTGCTGCTGGATGAACCGTTGTCTGCATTGGATGCAAAAGTAAGACAAAAGCTGCGCCGGGAGATTCGCCGTCTGCATGAGCAATTCGGAATGACTACGGTTATGGTGACCCATGATCAGGATGAAGCATTGACGATGGCAGACAAAATTGTAGTGATGAACCACGGGGAGGTCGTACAAATCGGTACCCCGGAGGAAATCTACAATACACCATTGAGCCCGTTTGTTGCTGATTTTATCGGAGCAATCAATTTCTTCTCAAACAGCAGCTTTGGCCACCCGTTTACGGATCAAACGAAGCTGCTCGCAATTCGTCCGGAGCATATCCGCATTTTGGAGCAAGAATCAGAGTATGGAATCCCGGCCCATATTTCCGAGCTGGAGTTTCGCGGAGCCTTTTACCGGATCTTTTTACGGTGGCAGGATGCTGCGGGACAGATGAGCGAAGAGCTGCTCACGCTTGATGTACTGGCCCAGCAAGCGCGCAAGCTTGGGCTATCCCGAAATAAAAAGGTGTGGCTGGAGCTGCCGCTGGAAAATTTGCTCGCCTTTGAACAGTCAGCTGCGACTCTGCAGGAACGGGGGTGAGGAGTATGAATGCAGCCAGACAAGCCACAGGCAAGACGATGCAAAAATGGCTGATTTCACTCGTCATCGTCACCCTAGGAGTAAGCGTCCTATTGCCATTGATTCAGTTGTTCTCGCGCGCGTTTTATGACAAGAGCGGGCAATTTATCGGACTGAACAATTTTGTGACATACTTTTCGACGCCAGCCTTGTCTCAATCAGTTACAAACACGCTTTACATTTCATCGATGACGACAGTGATTGCCGTTACACTCGCGTTTCTCTTTGCCTACGCCTTGACCCGCAGCGGCATTCGGGGAAAAGGGGCATTTCGCGCGATAGCCCTGCTGCCGTTATTTGCACCGACTATGATGCATGGGATTGCCCTGACCTATCTGTTTGGCAACCAGGGAGTCGTCACCACAGGGGTATTCGGAATGCTTCCGTTTCAGTGGAGTATTGATTTATATGGTCCGGTTGGCATTATTTTGGCAGAAATCGTCTATGTGTTTCCGCAGGCCTATTTGATCCTCGCTGTGTCACTTGCTTTTGCTGACTACCAGCTTTATGAGGCAGCAGATACACTTGGCGCTGGCAATTGGCGCAAATTTTTTACCGTGACGGTCCCGAGCATCAAATACGGAATTGTCAGTGCTTGCTTTGTTTGCTTTACGCTCTCGTTTACCGATTTTGGGGCACCCAAAGTAGTCGGAGGTCAGTTTTCTGTGCTGGCTACCGATGTGTACAAGCAGGTCATCGGCCAGCAAAATATGACGATGGGAGCGACAGTTGGTCTGCTCTTGATCATTCCGGCTCTTGCCGCCTTTATCGTCGATCGAATCGTGGAGCGCAAGCAGCATTCCGCGATTACCGCCAAGTCCAAGCCATACCGAATCAAAGAAAACCGTTTTCGCGACTTCTTTTTCACGCTCATCTGTCTGTGTGTAAGTGGATTTTTGCTCCTCATGATGGCGGCAGTCGTGATCGCTTCCTTTATCAAGGTATGGCCGTACAACCTCGAATTCGGCTGGCAGCATTACGATTTTTCGGGTGTTGCCGGAGAAGGCATGACACCGCTATGGAACAGCATTTTGGTCGCGTTGCTGGCAGCGGCAATCGGAACCGTGGTCACGTTTATAGCGGCTTACGCTATCGAGAAATCGCAGGTATGGAAAGGACTTCGGCAAACAGGCTACTTCCTTTCGATTCTTCCTTTGGCGCTGCCAGGATTAGTCATTGGTCTTGCCTACATTTTCTTTTTCAACAATCCAGACAATCCGCTGCACGGCTTGTACGGCTCGATCTGGATTCTGATTCTCGCCAACGTGATCCACTTTTTCGCGGTCGGGTTCATTACTGCAACGAGTGCCTTGAAAAAGCTCGACCCGGAGTTTGAACAAGCAGCAGAGTCGATGGGCATCTCGCAAATCAAGGTTTTTTGGCGAGTAACCGTTCCTGTATGCACATCAGCAATTATCGAAATGGCAGTCTACTTTTTTATCAATTCCATGGTCACGATCTCAGCCGTTGTGTTTCTGTACGCAGCCGATTTCAAGTTGGCGTCCGTCTCGATTGTCAATATGGATGACGCTGGTGACGTTGCTCCAGCAGCAGCCATGTCGGTGCTGATCGTGGTCCTCAACATCATTGCTCGTGCTTGCGCGGAATGGATGGCAGCACACCTCAAAAAACGCACGACATGGTCCAACCAAGAGAAAGGCCAGGTGGCTTAAGCTATGAAAGCAGTCGTATTTGATTGGGCAGGAACGATGGTGGATTACGGTTGTTTCGCTCCGTTAGCCGTTTTTTTGCAGGTTTTTAAAAACAGAGGTATTGAGCTTACCGCGGAAGAAGCACGTGAGCCGATGGGCATGCTCAAGCGTGATCACATCCAGGCACTATGTCGCATGGAGCGCGTGGCAGGCTTGTGGCAGGAAAAGTACGGACGACTCCCGGATGAATCCGATGTCGATGCTCTGTACGCGGATTTTGAACCGATGCTGATGGAGACGTTGCACCAATACGCAACACCTGTACCGGGAGCAATCCAGTTGGTAGAGCGGCTGCGAAGCCAAGGCCTCAAAATTGGATCAACAACGGGTTATACCCGTGAAATGATGGCAGTCGTCACAAAAGTAGCCAAAGAGCAAGGCTACGCGCCAGATGTGCTGGTTACGCCAAGCGACATGCCTGCCGGTCGACCGTATCCGTGGATGTGCTACCAAAATGCGATCCTGCTTGACGTCTACCCGATGAGTGAGATGGTCAAGGTAGGCGACACGACAAGTGATATGAAAGAAGGGCGAAACGCAGGAATGTGGACGGTCGGTGTCCTCAAGGGCGGCAGCGATCTCGGCTTGTCGCAGGAGGAAGTGGCGCATATGGCAGCGGATGAACTGGAAGAGAGAATGGCCAAAACATCTGAGAGATTGCGAGCAGCAGGTGCTCATTATGTGATAGAGGAAATCGGGCAGTTAGATGAAGTGCTGGAAAAAATCAAGCTGCGCCAGTCAGCTGGAGAACGCCCATAACGAGCGAAGTCATTTCGATCAGATCAGGCAGAAGGGATGAGACATTTTGAAACAACATCAACACGAAGCAACCGACAATCCGTATTTGCTGCTTACTCCAGGACCGCTGTCTACATCGCGTAGTGTGCGCGAAGCTATGATGCGCGACTGGTGCACATGGGATCGGGATTATAACGAGCTCGTACAGTCGGTTCGGCAAAAGCTCGTGAAACTCGCAACAGATCAAACGGAAGACTATACAACCGTACTCATGCAAGGAAGTGGAAGCTTTTGCGTGGAAGCGGTCATCAGCACTGTGATTCCGACCGACGGCAAGCTGCTCGTCCTGACGAATGGGGCATACGGTGATCGGATCGTGAAGATGGCGCAGGTGCACAATATCGCAACTGCTGTTATCGATTACGGAGAAATAGCTCAAGTGTCTACCGAATCATTGAACCGAGCTCTGGAAGAGGATGCTTCGATCACACATGTAGCAGTCGTTCATTCGGAAACGACGACAGGGATGCTCAATCCGATTCGGGAAATCGGGGAAACTGTCAAGAAATATGGCAAAGTGTATATCGTAGATGCGATGAGCAGCTTTGGAGGAATCGAGCTGGATGTCGCAGAGCTCTCGATCGACTATCTCATTTCAAGTGCGAATAAATGCATTCAGGGTGTGCCTGGCTTCGGCTTTGTCATTGCTCGAACAGCTGCGCTCACTGGGTGCAAAGGTATTGCTCGAACACTTTCCCTCGATTTATACGATCAGTGGAAAACCATGGAGGAGGAGAACGGCAAGTGGCGATATACCTCTCCGACTCATGTTGTCCGTGCCTTTGACCAAGCACTGACAGAGCTTCTGGCAGAAGGCGGGGTAGTTAAGCGATATGAGCGCTATGCACGTAATCAAGAAATCTTGTCTGGCGGGATGGAGCGTCTTGGATTTCGGACCTTGCTGCCAAAAGAGTTCCAATCGCCATTTATTACTTCCTTTTACTATCCGGAGAGCAATGCCTTTTCGTTCCAAGAGCTGTATGATCGGTTGAAGCAGGCTGGCTTCGTCATTTACCCGGGAAAAATATCACAAGCAGATACGTTTCGGATTGGAAACATCGGCGAAGTGTATGCCGAAGATATGGAACGTTTGCTAGTCGCAATCGAAGAGAATCGATTCTGGTAGATAGCTCCTTGATTGTAGGTCCCAATACCTCTACAATTTATGAATTTGCCAGGAACACTCGTGGTTCTGACATGAATTGGCTTCGGAAAAGGCGAGTCTTTTGGGATTCATTAGTCCAACATATGTTGATTTTTAAATTAACAAAAAACATTGTTGTTTAGCGTTATTAACTTGATAAAAATTTGACGTATGTTATCCTGTGATTGAGGTGGATAACATGGCAGAAGTCAAGCAGGGCAGAGGATACGTATATGCTATCCAGTACCATATTGTATGGTGTGTAAAATATCGTCATAAAGTGCTACTTGACGATGTAGATACAAGACTAAAAGAAATAGTGAATCAAATCGCTATAGACAACGGTTTCACGATTTCAGAAATCGAAAGTGACTGTGACCATGTTCATCTCTTGCTTGATTGTAGTCCGCAACATTCCATTCCGAATATGATTAAAGCACTGAAAGGTGTCTCAGCAAGGTTACTATTTAAAGAGTTTCCTCAGCTAAAAAAGAAGCTGTGGGGAGGTAATTTGTGGAATCCTTCTTACTTTGTAGCAACCGTTAGCGAACACACAGAAGCACAAATACGACAATACATCCAAAATCAGAAAGGGGGGTGAAATTACGTGATAGTAAACAAAGCGTACAAGTTCCGCATCTACCCCAACAAAGCACAAGAAGTTCTAATCACTAAAACAATCGGTTGCAGTCGCTTTGTGTTCAATCACTTTTTAGCGAAATGGAACGAGACATACACGCAAACGGGTAAGGGATTGACTTACCATTCGTGTTCTTCCGAGTTGCCACAACTAAAAAAAGAACTGTCCTGGTTAAAAGAAGTAGACAGCATCGCAATCCAATCAGCGGTGAAGAATCTTGCAGATGCCTATACGCGATTCTTTAAGAAGCAGAATGATGCACCACGTTTCAAAAGCAAGAAGAACAAGGTTCAATCGTATACAACAAAACAGACTAACGGGAATATTGCCATTGTTGAAAATAAAATGAAGCTCCCTAAACTTGGACTCGTCCGGTTCGCAAAAAGTCGAGAGGTGGAGGGGCGCATTCTACATGCTACAATCAGGAGGAATCCTACTGGAAAATACTTTGTTTCACTGTTAGTAGAAACAGAAATAGATCCATTACCGAAAGCAAACAAAGAAGTCGGAATTGATGTTGGTCTTAAGGATTTCGCTGTTCTCTCGACTGGTGAAGTATTCAACAATCTAAAATTCTTACGAAGGATAGAACGAAAGCTGAGTCGTGAACAATGCATCCTATCTAGACGTGAGAAAGGTTCGTCCAACTGGAACAAGCAACGAATGAAAGTTGCCCGAATCCATGAGCTCATTTCTAATGCACGAACGGACTATTTGCAAAAGATTTCAACGTACATCGTCAAAAACTACGACATGATTGCGATTGAAGATCTGCAAGTGTCTAATATGATGAAGAATCACAAGTTATCAAAAGCGATTAGCGAAGTGTCTTGGTATCAGTTCCGTACCATGCTCGAATATAAAGCGAAGTGGTTCGGGCGTACTACAATTGCCGTAGGTAAAACCTTTGCTTCTTCACAGCTTTGTTCGTGCTGTGGATACCAAAACAAAGAAGTAAAGAACCTCAACCTACGTGAATGGACTTGTCCATCATGCAACGCACTCCATCAAAGAGATGTGAACGCAAGCTTAAATATTCTTGCTGAAGGTAAAAGACTATTATCTGCTTGTTGCAGTAACCGTAGGAACTACGGGGGTAGCCTAATCCATTAGAAATCATTAGGTTTCTGTACTTAGGAATCTCGTGGCTTTAGCCATAAGAAGTTCAAGGTAGGAAAAGATGCAGAAATGTTGGGAAACTCCACGCAGGATGCCTGCAAAAGGAAGTGAAGCGTCAGATCTCGTTTGAGGGGTGTTTGATCTGATAGCAGATTGAGTAGGGGGACATGGCGTGTCGTCGTTATTCGGAGAAGAACGTAAGCAGATCATTTTGCAGCTGGTCAACTCAAACGGCAAAGTGAGAACCAATGAGCTGGTGGAGAAGCTGCAGGTTTCTTCAGAATCGATTCGCAGGTATTTGGAAGACCTGGAAGCGGAAAAAAAGCTGAAACGGGTCTATGGCGGTGCAGTGAAGCTGAATATGGAGCGGTCCGAGCCTTCGCATCTCAGTCGGGAGGTCATGCGAGCCGAGGAAAAGAAACGGATCGGCCGTGTAGCTGCTGAGCTGGTGCAGGACAACGATACGATCGTCATCGATGAAGGAACGACTCCGCTGCAGATGATCAGCTTTTTGTCTACCAAAAAGGATTTGACGATCCTGACGAGTTCCATCACGGCGCTCAACCTTTTGATCGAGTATCAAAACAGTGGTGCTCTCAAAGCAGAAGTCTATTTTTTGGGCGGAAAAGTCAATGCCAAGCACCATCGGGTCGGAGGCGCTTTTGCAGAAAAGATGATGAAGTCCTTCTATGTCGACAAGGCGTTTCTATCGATGGACGGGCTGCTTTTGCACAAAGGCCTTACGTGCTACGATCCAGAGCGCGCTGAGCTGGCCAAGCGTTTTATCGAAAATGCAAATGAAAGCATCGTCTTGGCGGATCATTCCAAGATCGGGTTCAGTACCTTGTGCAAGGTAGCCGATCTGAAAGAAGTGGATATCGTCATCAGTGATTCAGCTGCTCCGGAGGAATGGGACACAGATTTGCGAACGAAAAATGTGACCTGGATGGTTGCAGGAGAGCTGTAAAAAAACAAACGGAACACGTTATCGAGAGCGAGCTTCATGTATGCGGCATGATTTACGCGACCAGTGACGAGGTTCCGTTTTTCGTTTTCTTCTCGTAGTGAGGCTGTGTGTGTCCTCGCGTCAGGATGACCTGTGCAGCAATCCCGGCAGAAGATGCAACAGGTTTTCCCGTACGAGTGCTGAGCCCCAGTTCCATTGCTGCGCTTCGATGAGATGAACGTTTCCATGTTGAACAGCGGGCAGACTCTTCCAAAGCTTGCTGCTTAGCAGCTGTTGGGTCGCTAACCGGGAATCCGGCTTCTCAGAGAGCAGCATGAAAAGGCGATCACCAGCATAATCCGGCAAAGCCCCCACTGAAATTTCCGAGAAGCCCTCTTCGGCAGCAAGCATCTCCTGAATTTTCTCTCCACTTGCAAAGCCGTACGGGTGATAGAGGGCAGAGGAAAATCCGCTCACGCCCATGACAAACAGTCGATCCCCGTGATCATGAATAAAGACAGAGGCCGTTTCCCCCGGCTTTAGCACCGTACGCAATTGCTGCCACATGTGAGCTTCCTTGGCGCTGTAATGCTCAAGCCACTGCTTGGCAATCTCTCCTTTTCCAAGCCACTCCGCGAGTGTGTGTAGCCGGCATCCGAGCGGAGCAAAGGAATTAAAGGTGAGCGTAGGGGCAATCCCTGCAATCTGATTGTACTCGTCTTCATCAGAGTTGGCGAAAAGAATCAGATCAGGCTCCAGCGCCATTAAATCGTCTGGGGTGAACGGAAAAGGAAGGTCTCGTACATGCTTTAGCTTATCTCTGTACATGGTCCGATCGATCCAGGAAAGATTCCCGCCTGCAATTGTCTCCACCTGCAAGGCCAACAAATCTTTAAAAGTCTCGCCGATATATACAATCCGCTGTGGCTGCACGGGAATCTCAACCTCATGCCTTGTCCAATCGCGGACGATCTTTTTGCTTTTGAGCAGCCGGGCATATTGTCTGGGGGAGTGCCCTGTTGTTTTGCGAAAACGGCGATTGAAATAATATTCGTCGGAAAAGCCGACCTGGTTGGCAATATCTCGCAACGAGGCATCTGAGTGAATCAGTAGTTCCTTGGCTTGTTCAACCCGGATTTCAGTCAAAAATTCAAGTGGCTTCTTCCCTGTCAGTTCCCGAAAGAGCGGGGTGTACTGCCAGGAGGGCACATGAGCCAGCTCAGCCAGCTGTCCGACTGTCATATTTTCACGATAATTTTGCCTGATATAATCAATCGTGCTCTCTACGCCTTGGGCTGTGCTCATCGTACGCTTGCCAGGAGAACTGTTTTGCTCTAATAAAAAACCGATCAGCTCCTGAAAACGAAGCTGCTGCAAGAATCCTTCATTTTCATCTGATCCGTCGCTCTTTGCCATTAATTCATCCGCCAGCCGATAGAGTCGATTTACGGGGTGAGCGGTCAATTCCATACGGTCTGGTAAAAGCGGCAGCTGATAAAGCATGGGCATATGCTGGTCGTCGAGATGAACAACTGAAAATGAGATGCGGTAGCAGCCGAGTGGATGAGTGACTTCATTTTCAAGCTGGTAGGCAGTAGCAGGCGGAAGCAGAATGCATTTTCCGGCCTGGATAGGGAAAAAGGTATGATCGTTATGTATAAATCCTTGTCCTCCTGTAAAAATGAGCAAGGTATGCTCCGCAGTTGTGATGACTTCGCGTTGTTTGCTCAGATGGCCACGCACCATTTCGCAAGCTCTTAATTGAAACAAGAGGGAAGATAGGGAGGCAGGAGCCATGGAGGAAGCCAGCATAGGCTGTTGCACTCCTTTCCGATAGTGATAATTATTATCAATACCAAATCATTGTATCCAAAAAAAAGAAGCTTTTCAACGATGGTTGAAAGCTTCGGATATGCCTGGATTATTTATGCAGCATAGCAGGTATTTTTTCTAGCAGCCATTCCCTGGTGGTTGCATCTGAGTTTGCTTTTTCAATATCAATCAAGTAGACTTTCCCATTTTTGACAGCAGGCAGGTCATTCCAAATCCGGCTTTTGAGCAATGCTTCTGTCGATCGTTTCGGCTCTTCATCTGTAGGATTCAAAATAAAAATCCGATCCCCAGCAAACTCAGGCAAGCGTTCCAGTGAGACAAGCTCAAACCCTTTTTCGGCATCAAGCACTTCCTGGATGAGCGGTGTTGGCTTGAATCCGTTCTCGTCGTATATGACTTGAGATAATCCTGTTCGCGCCATGACAAACAGACGATCCCCGGGATAGTACGTAAAAACAGAGGCAGTTTCGCCTTCCTTCATCCCCGCTTCCTTTAGCCTTTTCCACATGTTTTCAGCGCTTTGTTTGTACTCTTTCAGCCACTTGCTTGCCCCTTCCTTTTTCCCTAGCAGATCACCTAAGTGCGTCATTCGTTCTTCCAAAGGGGCAAATGTATCGAAAATGACTGTGGGTGCAATTTTGGAAAGTGCCTCAAAGTCCTTCTCTTCTATGCCAGCGTATAAAATGACGTCTGGTTTCAGCTCCAGTACCTTTTCCAAATTGATCGGGAAGCCTACGTTCTCTACGCCTTGCAGACTATCTTCAAATACTTGCTTGGTATAGCCATAGCCTCCAACTGGCGTGACTCCCAGCGCTAGTGTATCTCCGAAAGTCTCGCCCCAAAAGATGATCCGCTGCGGTGATACCGGAATGGTACTTGTGTGCCCTTTATAATCGGTATACGAGCGAGTAGCCGCTTCTGCTGGTGGAGGGGCGCTCTCTTGCTTTTGACTAGTCTGGCTGCTGCACCCAAAAAGCAGGCTAGTCACAAGTACAATGCTTCCCACTGTTCCCACTATGTTACGAATGTTGTTCATTCCAAATCTTCCTCCAATAAGAAATCGATGATAAGTATGTGCTTGTTTGTGATAATCATTATCACTTACTGATTCATCATAGTAAAACGAAACGGGCTGCTCAATGGACAAAGTCGATGCAGCCCTCCTTGCGTTTGTACAAAAATAAGGATATACGGGAAGCCCGTTCACGAGTTTGGACAAAAAAAACTGGAGAAAGTGCATTGCCAGAAGGCAGGGCATGAACATATGATCAGGATGGAAAACAATAAATGAGAATGAGAATCACAACAAAAATAGCTGCTCATTGTATACAGGAGAGGATCGAGACATGGAAAGAACTGCACGAAGAACCAAAAAAGGCTGGATGTTCATAGCCCTGGTTATGGCACTCAGCTTGTCTGCATGCGCAGAAAAAGCACCCGAGCAAGCTGCGCCAACGACCTCGTCGGCAGAACAACAGGCGCCTGCAGAGAAATCAGCTGAAACAAGAGTGGTTCAGGATGCATATGGCGATGTCACCATCCCGGCTCATCCACAGCGAGTGGCTGCCATATATCAGGAAGACTTTATGCTGGCACTGGGCGTGAAGCCAATCGTGCAATGGTATCACCCTGCGTGGGGCAAACAGGATTACCTCGGACTGGACATACCGGAGTTTGATATAACGGGTAGCATGGAAGCGCTGCTGCAGTCTGGACCAGACTTGATCATTGTAGATGGGGGAGCGGATGCAGAGAAATACGAGCAGTACAGCAAAGTCGCACCTACCTACAAGCTGCCTGATGAATTGCGTAATGATACGACAGGACGTCTCAAGAAAATCGCAGATCTGCTTGGAATTCCGGAGAAAGCAGACGAGGTGATTAAGAATTATGAGCAAAAAATGGCTGATACAAAAGCAAAGCTGCAAAAGGCAGTTGGGAATGAAACAGTAGCAGTCATTCGCTTGAATGTCGGCAACAAGCCTACGCTTGCGCTGTTTGGTGATGGCAATGCCTATACGGGGATGCTGTATTCGGAGCTAGGCCTTGCGCCATACTCGGCTGCCAAAAATCAGGAAACACACGTCGTTCTTACAGAGGAAGCAATTCCGGCTATTGATGCGGATCATATTATTTTGTTTCCGTCCAATGGCGCATGGGACTCGGAGGAAAACAAGGAGTCGCTGAAAATCCTCGAAACACCGATCTGGCAATCGGTTTCCGCTGTCAAAAAGGGACATGTATATAAAATGGACCGGACCCACTGGCAATCAGGTGCCCTGCTGGCGAACATGATGAAAGCAGATGACTTGGTGAAAACGTTCGTCAAATAAGTCGCGTCTATAGCGCGTTTCGAAAAATATGGCAGAAAGCTTGTCGACGATGGTTGATGAGCTTTCTGTTTTTCATTATAATAAATAAAAATGATAATCATTCTCGGTTGATTGAAAGAGGGAGATACATATTCTCAGCTCCGATGAAGTGCTGTATCCTCCTTCCCTCTACCTGTTGACAGGAATGGAAAGAGGCAGTCTTGCACCTGCTGCTTTGCAGTCTTATAGAGAAGTAGATCATTATACGATTCTCATCGCCTTAGACGGTCAGGGTCACCTGTATGTAGAAGATGCAGAATGTTATATCAAACGGGAAAGCTGCTGGGTGATACAGCCTGGACAAAATCACTGGATTCGTTCGGATCGACACGTCCTTGAATATTTTCGCATGACCTTTCGCATGCTGCACCTGACTTCTATGGAGAACGGCGAATCTTTGGAGCCCTTTCCATGGACGGGGGAGCTGGCCTGCACTCCTTTTTCCAAGCTAGTTGAGCTTGTAAACGAGATTTATAGACATCGGGAAGAGGCAGACGGGCTTCAACGCTTTTATAATCATGTGCGCTTTGAGGAGCTAATGCGTTTTTTACTCCAGCAAAATGTTTCCGCGAAGCATACATTGGACCCTCGGAAGGCTGTCGAGTGCTCGATTGAGTATGTTCAGCAGCATTACCAAGAGCAGCTGACAGTCGATCAATTGGCTGCAAAAGCACAAGTCCCGCGCTGGCGCTACACGCAATTATTCAAAGAGGTAACTGGGCAGATTCCGCTAGATTACATCAATGGCTTGCGGATGAACCGCGCGAAGCAGCTGCTGCTCATGACAGGTGACCGTATTCATGAAATCGCGCAAAATGTCGGGTTTACAAGTGAATATTATTTTAACCGCCGCTTCAAGCAAAGCGTAGGGCTTGCCCCGGGAAAGTATCGGAATATTCATCGTGATGATTTGCGAGTGGTTTCTCTGTTTATGGAGGATTATGTAGTTGCCTTGGGGCTTACTCCGATTGTACAGTGGGCGCATTCATTTTGGGGCAAGCAAGACTACCTCGCTCTGGACGGAGTACCTACGTATGACGTGTTAAAAAGCAAGGTAGACGACTTGGCGAGTCAATATCCAGATGTCATTATGCTGCGTCAATGCACCGGCCTGAAAGCTGACCTGTACGAGGAGTGCGCCCGTATCGCCCGTACATGCGTTATTCGTCAGCTCGGCCCGGATTGGCGCTCGACTCTGCGTATTTTAGGGGAGCATCTCGGTCGGGGGGAGCAGGCTGAAACAGCAATCTCGCAGTACGAGTACAAAGCCCGGGCAGCCAGAAGCGTGCTGGCACGCAGTCTCAAGGGCCAGACAGTAGCCTTTTTGCGTGTGTCGGCAGAGACGATCAGTGTTGAAAAATACTATTCGGCTCCTGTTTTGTTTCAAGATTTGGAGATGATGCCCCATCCGCTCGTCATGCAGTTATCTCTGCAGGAAGCGAGGGCGGGTGTGACATGGGAGCAGCTGTCTACACTGGATGCGGATCATATTTTTTATGCATTTGACAAATGGCATCAGGCGGGGACAGGTGCCGAACAAAAGCAAATTCAGCATCCGCTTTGGCGATCCCTTCCAGCTGTCCAAAACAACCGAGCCTACCAGGTCGATTTTATGACCTGGATGAATCATGGGGTTATCGCAAATTCGAAAAAAATGGATGAGGTATTACGCTTGCTGGCGTAACAAATGTCCTAAATGTCCAAAAGATTCATCGTTTTTATCCATTGACACTTATTTCCTCGATCGCCTAAAATTTTCGTTATGATAATAATTATCAGTATCAATGTTTTTTCGGGAAAGGAACATGGTTCAAAGCAGGCTATATCCCTATTGATATTGATAGAAAAGGTGGCAAGTATGAGTCAACATGCACATTCCATACAAAAAGGAGCAACAACGAATCCGGTCAAGCTTCGCACTCGTCCTTGGGCAGCAACACTTATTTTGACGAGTGGCGTCTTGGCTTTAATACTTGGCATGTTTTTGTCCGTTTCGTTTGGAGCGGCTGACATTCATTTCTCTGTCGTTTGGGATGCCATTTTTCATTTTAATCCTGATTTGACACAGCATCAGATTATTCAGGAGATTCGACTTCCGCGACTCTTAGGCGGGGCGATGGTCGGAGCAAGCTTTGCTGTGGCCGGTGCGATCATGCAAGGGATGACACGCAACCCTTTGGCTGATTCCGGCTTACTTGGCCTGAATGCAGGGGCAGGCTTTGTTTTGGCACTGTGCTTTGCCTTTTTCCCTGGCTTGCCGTTCATGTATTTGATTCTTTACGGTTTTTTGGGTGCCGGCGTTGGTGCCGGACTCGTCTACGGGATTGGCTCGCTGGCAAAGGGTGGCCTCACGCCAGTACGTCTGGTATTGGCTGGCGCGGCACTAAGTGCATTATTGTCTGCGTTGAGTGAAGGGATTGCGCTTTATTTCAAAATTGGCCAAGACCTTGCATTTTGGTACGCAGGTGGTGTAGCCGGAACAAAATGGTTCCAGCTGAAAATTATGTTCCCGTGGATTTTGGTAGCGATTCTCGGTGCGATCGCCTTGTCTCGCTCCATTACGATGCTTAGCCTTGGTGAGGATATTGCCAAGGGACTCGGGCAGCGCACTGTATTGGTCAAATTTTTAGGAATGATCATTGTACTGATTTTGGCAGGCTCAGCGGTATCGGTTGTAGGGGCTGTCGGTTTCGTCGGACTGATCATTCCTCACTTGACCCGTTATTTGGTTGGCGTGGATTATCGCTGGATTATTCCGTGTTCAGCGGTATTGGGCAGCTTGCTTGTCGTTTTTGCCGATTTGGCGGCGAGAATGGTGAATCCACCCTTCGAGACACCACTTGGGGCACTCATCGCGCTAATCGGCGTGCCGTTCTTCCTTTACCTGGCACGTAAAGAAAGAAGGGAGATGTAATCATGCAATCACTCACAGCTCATGTAGATGCCCGCAAGCGAGCGAGGGGCATAGCTGTCATGATCGTACTTGGTGTTTTGATCTTGATCGCTTTTATCATCAGTATGAATACAGGGTTTATCCACCTATCACCAATGGATTTGCTGATGACCCTGTTGGGCTCGGGAACGGATAAACAAAATCTGATTCTGTTTGACTTCCGTCTGCCTCGGATTGTGATTTCTATCCTGATTGGCGCTGGGCTGGCAGTATCCGGCTGCGTTATTCAGGGGATCTCTCGGAATGCGCTGGCTGACCCTGGGATTTTGGGGATCAACGCCGGAGCTGGTTTGATGGTCATGCTGTTTATTTCGTTTTATCCGTCTACTGCGGCGGCACCTGTCTTCTTGCTTCCAGTTTTGGCATTGGTGGGAGCTAGCTTGACTGCTGCCCTGATATACATTCTTTCCTACAAAAGACACAAAGGCTTGTCTCCGATCCGCATTTTGCTGACAGGGATCGCTGTTGCGGCTGGGATGAGCGCAGCCATGATCGTATTGACCCTCAAGCTGAGCCCGGAAAAGTATCAATTTGTAGCGACTTGGCTGGCTGGTAGCATCTGGGGCACGAACTGGAAATTTGTTTTGTCTCTGCTGCCGTGGATCGTTGTTCTTTTGCCGTTTGTTTTTTACAAGGCGCGTGTCATGAACGTGCTGAATCTTGGGGAAGAGCTGGCGACTGGCCTTGGCGCTCCCGTATCCAGAGAACAGCTGAAGCTTCTTGCAGCAGCCGTCGGTCTTGCTGCTTCGTGCGTGGCCGTGAGTGGCGGGATTGGCTTTGTTGGCTTGATCGGACCGCATCTGGCACGCAGGCTGGTTGGACCAAAGCACGAAATGCTGCTGCCGACTGCAGCACTGGTTGGCTCTCTGCTCGTTATTGTTGCAGATACGATAGGACGCTGGATATTACAACCATCTGAGATTCCCACAGGCATCGTAGTAGCAGTTATCGGAGCTCCTTATTTCTTGTATTTGCTCGCTCGTACGAAGTCGTAGAGTTGCGTTTGCAAGTCGAATGAGGCAGTGCCTGAAGGGAGAGGAAGAGATACATGCTACGCCGTTTTTTTGCCTACTACAGGCCCTACATGGGGTTGTTCATCCTTGATTTTTCGTGCGCCATTTTAGCAGCGCTTCTAGAGCTTGCTTTCCCGCTTGCCGTAAACCGGGTGGTGGATGATCTGCTTCCGAGCGGGGACTGGAGGGTGATTTTATATGCGTGCCTGATTCTTTTGGGGATTTATGTGGTCAGTGCCGGGCTTCACTTTGTCGTTACATACTGGGGACACAAGCTGGGGATCAATATCGAGTCGGACATGCGCAAGAAGCTGTTTGATCGGGTGCAAAAGCTGTCGTTCCGATTTTTTGATAACAACAAAACAGGCCATCTCGTTTCGCGCATGACCAATGATCTGATGGACATTGGCGAAATCGCTCACCATGGGCCAGAGGATTTGTTTATTGCGATCATGACCTTGACTGGTGCTTTTGGAATCATGCTCAGCATCAACTGGCAGCTGGCGGTTCTTACCTTTATTATCGTGCCATTGATGATTTACTTGTCGATGTACTTTAGCCGCAAAATGTCAAAAGCGTTTGATCGTATGTTCAAAGATATCGCGGATTACAACGCGCGAGTAGAGAATAATGTCAGTGGAATTCGTGTCGTTCAAGCGTTTGCTAACGAAAATCATGAAATCAAGCGTTTTGCACAAAATAATGAGCGTTTTCGTTTTACAAAGCTTCTCACGTATCGCATCATGGCGTGGAACTCATCGCTTAGCTTTATTTTGATGAAGCTCGTATCGTTGTTTGTCCTCGTTTGCGGTACGTGGTTTGTCATCGCTGGCGAAATGACATATGGCGAATTCATCGCATTTGTCATGCTGTCCAACGTGTTTTTAGGGCCGATTAAACAAATTAACTCGGTCATTGAGACGTATCCAAAAGGTGTGGCAGGGTTCAAACGTTATTTGGAGCTTCTGGAAACAGAGCCTGATGTAGCAGATTCACCCAACGCGAAAGCAATCAGCAAAGTCCGTGGCGATATTCGCTTCGAGGGCGTTACATTTGGCTATGAAAATAAGGATAAGGTGCTGACGGATGTTTCCCTGTCCATTCGTGCCGGGGAAACCGTGGCACTGGTAGGTCCATCTGGCGCAGGGAAAACGACCTTGTGCAGCCTGCTGCCACGCTTTTATGATGTGGATTCAGGAAGCATCACAATCGATCATATCGATATCCGCCAAATGACTCTGGAGTCGCTCCGCTCTCATATCGGTATCGTGCAGCAGGAGGTTTTCCTGTTCGATGGCAGTATTCGGGAAAACATCGCATACGGCAAGCTTGGAGCTTCTGATCAAGATATTTGGGAGGCAGCAAGAAGGGCGCAGCTGGAAGAGCTGATCCTGTCACTGCCAGAAGGTTTGGATACACTGATCGGGGAGCGTGGTGTGAAGCTGTCAGGCGGACAAAAACAACGTCTGTCCATTGCACGGATGTTCTTGAAGAATCCACCGATTCTTATTTTGGATGAGGCGACCTCAGCACTCGATACGGAGACAGAATCCGCTATCCAGCAAGCTCTTTCGGAATTGTCTCAAGGACGAACAACGCTCGTAATTGCCCACCGCCTGGCAACGATCAAAAATGCAGACCGGATTATTGTCGTCGCAGAGAAAGGCATCGCAGAGCAAGGTAAGCATGACGAGCTGCTGCAAACCCATGGAGTGTACAGTCGGCTCCATCAGGCACAATTCGGATCGTAGTATTCATCGTGTAATTACTCAAGCCAGATCACAACGAACAGGTTCAGAAGGAAGCGAGCGTTTCCACAACAAAAGTGGGAGCGCTCGTTTGTTTATGGGCTTGCAGCATGGCTTGCAGTATAATGAGATGTGTATTTATTTGGATGAGATGCAAGCTAAAAAACGCAAAAACACTTTCAAACTGGTTTAATGGCAGAAGGTCGATCGCGTTTTGATATAATAACGAATAAGAGAATGGTGCAAGCAGCAAGGGAGTGGGAGACGTGATTGATAGATTGGACCATTTGGTTTTGACGGTACGAGATATCGAAGCTACATGTCGCTTCTATGAGCAAGTGTTGGGGATGCAGACGGTTACGTTTGGTGAGGGCAGGAAAGCACTGCAGTTTGGCAGGCAAAAAATAAACCTACATCAGGTCGGACACGAGTTTGAGCCGAAAGCATTGCACCCTGTCAGCGGTTCTGCGGATTTGTGTCTGATCGCTTCAGTCCCGCTGGAACAAGTGATTCAGTCCATGAAGGAAAATGGAGTCGAGATAATAGAAGGGCCCGTGCAGAAAACGGGGGCGATGGGTCCGATCATGTCCGTCTACATGCGTGACCCCGATCACAATCTCATCGAGGTTTCCAATTATTTGACGGCGTCGCCAGCTGGCATGAATTCACCTGCCGATCCGCAGCTCACAAAAATCTCCCAAGTCTTCGAGCAGAGAGAAGCGGGAATCATGGGCGCGCAAAGATCAGGTGTTTTCAGCGTGCTGCTGCCTTTAGTCAAAATGGAGACGGGCGGGCTCGGAATCTTGTTCGAAAAGCGGGCAAGTACCATGCGCAGACAAGCTAACGAGGTCTGTTTTCCCGGTGGCAGAGCCGAAGAAGGAGATGACTCGCGCTGGGCGACAGCACGCCGTGAAACGAGCGAGGAGCTGGGCTTGCCGCTTGAAAATATTCACTATATAGGAGAGCTGGATATGCTGATGGGACCCGGATCAGCGACCATCTATCCGTTTGTGAGCTATGTGGAAGGGATCGCAAGCATGCAGCCGAATCCAGAAGAGGTCGGAGACGTGTTTATCATCTCGTTGGATACATTGTGTACAACTCAGCCAGCTACGTATCGCTCGAACATATCGACAGAGCCCGAAGACGATTTTCCGTTTCATCTTATACCCGGAGGCAAGCGCTACCCGTGGCGTGCGGGGACCATCGAGCACCTGTTTTATGAGATTGACGGCAGAGTAATCTGGGGGCTGACGGCAAAGGTATTGGCACATTTTCTGGAGTTGCTTCAGTCAGACGAGGCCTTTTTATAAGACAAACTATCGATTAAGGAGCAGATGCCGTATGTGGTCATCAAATCCAATTGCGACTCGTTTACAAATCAAGTGGCCGATCATTCAGGCGCCGATGGCAGGCGGAGCAACGACACCCGCATTGGTTGCTGCCGTTTCCGAAGCGGGTGGACTAGGCTCACTCGGGGCTGCTTACATGAGTCCGGAGAGTATTCGGGAAGCGATCCGATTCATTCGAGAGCAAACCGATAAGCCTTTTTCGGTCAATTTGTTTATACCAGAGAGCTTTGATCCGAACGAGCCGATTGCTGTGGACGTTGCAGCCGAGATGAATGCGATACGTGAGGAGCTGGGCATCCCGTCTGATCCAAAAGTGTCCCGTTATTCGGAGCCATTTGAGGAGCAGATGGCTGTCGTTTTGGAGGAAAAGGTGCCCGTTTTCAGCTTTACGTTTGGGCTTCTGGACCAGCGCTGGCTTGCCGAGCTGAAGCAGCAAGGAACGACCGTTATCGGTACAGCGACGACGACGCGAGAGGCGATCGCACTGGAAGCCAGTGGCGTCGACATGATTGCAGCACAGGGCAGTGAGGCAGGCGGTCACCGTGGTTCTTTTTTACCCGATTCACCGAGCAATCTGATTGGCACGATGGCACTCGTTCCGCAAATGGTAGACCGGGTCAGCATACCAGTCATTGCAGCTGGAGGCATTATGGACGGGCGCGGGATTGCTGCGGCTCTGGCTCTAGGAGCAGAGGCGGCGCAGCTGGGCACTGCCTTTTTGACATGTACGGAAAGTGGGGCACATGTGCTGCATAAACGAGCCATTCAGGAAATACAGGATGAGCAGCTCGTGCTGACGCGGGCTTTTTCCGGCAAGTGGGCAAGAGGGATACAAAATGATTTCATGACGAGGCTGCTTCCTCATGACCATGAATTGCCTGCCTATCCGATCCAAAATGCGCTGACTAAGGACATTCGCGCAGCGGCTGCGAAAAACCAGCGAGGCGAATACATGTCGATGTGGGCAGGACAGGCGGCGTCTTTGTCTAGGGAAATGAGCGCGAGCGAGCTTTTGCTGCAGCTGGTAGCAGAAACAGAGCGAGTCATCGGACGATTTCATCAAGCATAGACAGACAGGTAGCAAGATCTTCATGGGAGGAAAAGGAATGAATCAGGAGTTTGGTCTGCGTGGAGCAGTAATCGCAAATGGCGCTGAAATAACGGATGGACTCGTCGTAATCGATGGGGGCAGCATTCGTTTTGCCGGAGAGGCACAGGATTACAGCGGCGAGCTGCCTGAGACAATCTTTCAGGTAGAAGGATGGATTTGCCCAGGATTTATGGATATTCATATGCATGGAATTGACGGACACGATACGATGGACGGGACGCCAGAATCGTTTCAGGCGATTTCTAAAGCCTTGACCCGTTTTGGCGTGACTTCCTTTTTGGCGACGACCATGACCGCGCCGTATGAAGAGATCGAGCCTGTCCTCTCCACGATTGCCCAGGTAAGTCGTCAGGGACTGGATGGGGCAGAGGTAGTAGGTATCCATCTGGAGGGACCGTGGATCAACCCGCGGTATAAAGGAGCGCAAAAGGAAGAAAATATCGCTTTGCCGCAGCTGGATGCGGTGCGTCGATTGTATGAGCTGGCGGAGGGCCTGATCAAGGTCGTCACCATCGCACCCGAGCAGCCGGAGGCGCTCGAAGCGATTACCTGGCTGAAGGAGCAGGGTGTGATTGTGTCGGCAGGGCATACCGGTGCGAGCTTCGCGCAGGCTTCGCAGGCAGTTGAGGCGGGTGTGCGCCATTTTACTCACTGCTTTAATGCGATGACAGGGCTGCATCATCGGGAGCCGGGCGTTGTTGGTGCCGCTATGTACCATGAACAGCTCAGTACAGAGCTGATCGCAGACGGAATACATGTGCACCCCGCGGTAATGAACATTTTGTATCGCGTTAAAACGGCAGGACGACTCGCGCTGGTCAGTGATTCCATGCGGGCAGCAGCGATGGGAGAAGGCACGTATGACTTGGGCGGACAGGAAGTACATGTGCATGGCGATCAGGCAAAGCTGGCAGATGGCACCTTGGCAGGCAGCATCCTGACGCTGAATCGCGCGGTGGCAAACATGGTGACACTAAGTAAGGTTCCGTTGCCAGAGGCGGTAGAGATGGCCTCGCACACCCCGGCAACGATACTCGGTCTAGGGGAGCGAAAAGGGCGTCTCGCAGCAGGCTACGATGCGGATGTGACAGTATTGGATAAGCAGTTTGATGTGAGCATGACCTTTGTAGCTGGCAAGAGAGTCTACCACAAGGAATAGCCTTTGGAACACAAAAACAGTCTGGGAATTTTCTCAGACTGTTTTTGTATGGATAGGGGCTCTTCATGTCCAGTGGGCAGTGTGCTTTTCTGTAATATCGATGAGCCTGCGCATGGCTGCCGTCACCCGTTTATGCTTATGGTAAGAAAGCTGCGTGCAAAATGAGTCAAACTGCTCTTTTTCCTCAATGATGGTTAAGCTGCCTTGCTTGATTTCATTTTTTACGGTATACAGCGGCAAAAAGGAGATGCCCAATCCGTTCATGACACATTTTTTGATCGCCTCCATACTGGAAAAGGACAAAGGGTTTCCATAGGCGACTTGGTTTTGCTGCAAATATTTTTCGAAGCCGTTTGTAAAGCTGCACCCTTTTTCGCTGAGAATGATGGTTTCACGCGCCTGCTCGTGAGACAACGTGGCAGGCGACAAGGCTGTTTCAGGGGCGCCAATAATGACCATCGCTTCCTCTTTCAAAGTCGTCACGACTAGCTGGGGGTCTGTCACCGGAGGCTCGATTGTAAAGACCAGATCTGCCTCGCCTGTGTACAACATCCCGCGCAGCTCATTGCAGATGGCATTCTTCAAAATGATGTTTACGCCAGGATAGCTTCTCTTGTATTCCTTCAAAATTTCTCCCAGGCGATAAATCGAGAGAGACTCCGCTGCACCGATGACAATATCCCCGGAGACTCCACTTTGTTCTGCTGCCAGACTCTTGATTTCCTTGTACGTATCCAGCATTTTTCTGGCGTAAGGAACCAATTCTCTGCCCAGATTTGTCAAAATCACTTTTTTCCCCAAGCGATCAAACAACGGTGCCCCCAATTCATCCTCCAAAATTTGAATGTGCGAGGTAATTGTGGACTGCGCATACCCTAGTTGCTCCGATGCTTTCGTAAATTTCCCTGTATCGACAATCGCCAGAAACGTGTGCAAATGCCTGATTTCCAACATTTCCGCCCCCTTTTTTTGTATCCGCAGCGAGTAGGCCTCGATAGAGAGCTTGTACATTGATCATATCAGATAGTTCGATCGTTTCCTTCAGTTGTTTCCATTTTACTGATGGGAATGGAAGACCTTATACTTAACAGCAACAAGCCCCATGAGGGGGGAAAGGGAGCTGTAGAGGAATGAAAAGAGTATGCTTATTGCTGGCGAACGGTTTTGAAGCTGTAGAAGCGAGTGTATTCACAGATGTGATCGGCTGGAACAAATTGGAGGGAGACGGGACGACTGAGCTGGTTACGGTAGGATTGCATGATCAGCTGCAATGCACCTTCAATTTTACGGTTATCCCTGAAATGCATGTAAGCGAAATGGATATAGACTCATTTGACGCGCTTGCTATTCCGGGGGGCTTTGAAGAGGCGGGATTTTATGAGGATGCGTACAGCGAGCCCTTTTTAGCGGTCATCAGAGAATTTGAACGGAAGGGAAAGATTATCGCTTCCATCTGCGTCGGAGCACTTCCTGTTGGAAAAAGTGGAATTCTTGAGGGGCGAGAAGCAACTACGTACAATCTGGGCGAGGGACGCAGACAAAAGCAGCTGTCTGAATTCGGAGTGAAGCTCGTCCCCGATCAGCCCATCGTCGTAGATGGAAATATCATTACCTCTTACAATCCTTCAACTGCCTTCGATGTGGCATTCAAGCTGCTGGAAATGCTTACGTCTAAGGAAAATGGTGACGAGGTAAAGCGACTAATGGGTTTTCGTTAAACCTGTCATAAAGTGAAAGCCACGGCCGTTAAAAAGGCTGTGGAACGGTGAGCAGCTTTGCCGGGGAGATTTGTGCGATCGAGCAGCAAATCAATGCCCCCTTGGACAGCTTGTCCTGGCCATTTTTGTGTACCGTAAGCCTACTCATTTTTCTGAATGACTCCCAGCATGTTCCCACTGGGGTCAAAAAACTTCAGAACCCAGCCAAAGCCATCATTTTGATAATGCGTAATCGTAACCATTTGAGCTAGCAGGTAATCGTGCAGGGAATGAATATCAGCAGTTGTGTACAGGCAAACAGGCATAGGCTGACTGTCGACGGTAAAGGTGGCAGAGGTATCATCAGCGGTTTCCCAAAGCATCAAGGTGGGGCCTGCAGACAAGGTGAGAAAAGCCGATTTATCAAACTGCACCTGCAAAGAAAAACCTAAATGATCACAGTACCATGAGATAGCTTCATTCAGACTTTGAACAGGGATTTGTACGTGAAGTAATGCTTCGAGCTGAGACAAGACCGATCTCCTCCTTTATTCAATCTCAACGATTTGGCTACAAACACCATTAGCCTAGCTGACGAATGGTCTTATTCACGAGCTGATCCGCGAGCCTGGTAGTCTCGGGAAGACGATACTTTGGTGAGAGCTTTACTATCCATTCGCAAGCTGTTTGCAAGCCAATGCGATGACCGATTGACACGTAGATCGGCTTCGTATTGGCTTGTGTTCGTAATACGCCTCCGACTACTTCCCCATTGTCTATCAGTGGGGTGACTGCCCCTCTTTTTTGGTCAGGCTCTGTATACTCTCCTAGCAGTCTCGTTTTGCCGCAGCCGATGGTAGGGATATCGAAAAGAACACCTAAGTGACTTGCTAATCCAAACCTTCTGGGATGAGCGATGCCTTGCCCGTCACAGACAATCAGCTCTGGGGCAGCAGCCACTTGCCGAAATGCCTTAATGATCGGGGGTAGCTCTCGAAAGGAGAACAAGCCTGGTATGTAGGGAAAGTGAACCGTGTCTTCAACGGCTACGGATTCCACTACGTTCAAAGTGTGAGCATCGAGTATGACGACTGCTGCGATTAAGACGTCCTCCTGTTTGGAATAGGCCACATCTACGCCAGCTATATAATGGATGGTTGTGAATTGATCTTCTGTGATTACGTTTTTGGACAGTGTCTGTTGGATGTGGATCGCTTCCGTTTCACTTAAATCCCAGCGATGACGCAATATTGGCTCCATGAGCTGCTCACCTTTTCGGTCAAAAATTTGCGTGTGGTGCTACCTTATTGTACCAGAATATTTCCATAATAAGGGGACGGATGGAATGAAACTTGGTACTATGAAATATGAATTCAGGATAAGAATCAAGCGCTGGTAATGGCGTAGAACGGTGATGCTTGGATGGAAATGCCCTATTAGCGACGAAGCTGTATACCCCACCGCCCCGTCCCAAAACAGTCCGGTGTACTCGCCTTATTGGATCGGCTGAACGAAGGACTAGCCACATGACGATAATAAGCTGCATCTATGTTTGCAAACAATGAGGTTTGGAGGAACATCATGAAAGCAATGGTTTGCACCAAATATGGATCGCCGGATGTTCGGAGCATTCTTGCTGCTCAAAGAGCTGATAGAGCAAGGACAGATTAAAGCAGTTATTGACAGATGCTATCCACTGGAACAAATGCGCGAGGCTCATACATACGTCGAAAAAGGACATAAAAAAGGAAACGTAGTGATTACGATTGAACATCCAGCATAAAAGCTGAATGGCTCGGTGCTTCCCTTTGCAGATGTACGTTCTCCCATTTCTTACAAGATATCAATCTGGTCAATTTCCCATGTGAAAAAAGAGCGCTTATGTAACGTAAATACGAGAGAACCACCGTATATGCTTTTAATTGAATGGTCTGAGTGGTATTGGATCATCTCGAAGGTGGCGAGTATCTGTGCTTGGTCTTTTAGATGAGCTGCTTCTTTTAGCTCAATAGAGGGGGTGTCTAACTGCTGTATTTAATTCTTCATGTCATTCACCTTTCGTGATAGGTGTGGGGGATGAATCAAATACCCATTATGTACAGATGAGGGAGAAGCCGGCTGCAGATGGCAGTCGGCTTCGTGTGATTAGCTAATTACGAATGAAGCGTATGTGTGGAGATCGCAGCAATAATCTGATCCCAATCATCGCTGTGGATTTCATGTCCCGTCCCTTCTAGGGTATGCAGGGTGGCATTCGGCAGCTCCTCTGCCAGTGCGAGGCCGTGTGCATAGGGAAGGATTGTATCATCTGTTCCGTGAATCACGAGTGTCGGAACGAGAATTTCATTTATTTTGCCTTCATAGAAATCATCGCCAGTGAGTAGGGCATGATTGAACATGCTGAGCAATTGGTTGGCTCGCTTGATCTCTGTTGTGACCTGCTTGTATACGCGCTCTTCATCGAATTTTCGTTTGGAGCCGCAGAGCAGGCGAGAGCCTTCCACCATGTAGCTGGCAACTGCGTCATGGTCGAACCAATCAAGCGTTCCAGCCTTCTCGTGGAAAGCAAGGATTCTTTCGTCCATCGGAGGGAGATTCCGTGTGTTGTCTTCGGAGCCGAAAAAGCTTGAAGCAATCAAGGTCATCGTCAGCATTCTTTGCGGGTGCTTGATCGCAATCACTTGCGCAATCATTCCGCCGAGTGACATCCCAACAATGTGAGCCTTTGCAATACCATAAGCATCGAGTAAGCCGACAGCATCATTAGCCATATCTGCCACTCTATAGTTAGAGGTTCCTGGCTCGTAAGTTACAGAGCGGCCAACATCTCGATTATCAAAGCGAATAACATATTTGCCTGTGTCCGCCAGACGCTGGCAAAACTCTTCGTCCCAATAAACCATGGAGCACGTAGCCCCCATGATCAGCAAGACTGCCGGATCGGCTGGGTTCCCAAAAGCTTCACTGCAAATATCAATTCCATTAATCTTCTGGATCTGTTCTCTCATCATGATCTCCTCGTTTCATTCGGTTTGCGTGGTACAAAAGAGCACATTCAAATAAACCCACTCATTTCAATGAAAAAAAGTGAGCAATCCTGAAAAGTACCTTCGATTATCGCAAGCGAATAAACTTGATAATCATGGCGAGCAGCTCCTTCCAAAATGTATAGGAGGGATGGTCCCCCCTCTCGAATTATAACACAGGAAGAGTGCATAACGGTTTATTGAAAGAGACAACTGTCGATGTTATCATTAACGATTGGGCGCAGTACCACAAAACTGACTGAAATCAATAATGATGTACGTGTATAGAGAAGAGAAAGACAAGGGAGGCAGCCTAACAGTGAAAATTGTAGTAGTCGGAAGCATCAACATGGATCTCGTCACCCATGTACATCATCTGCCAAAAGCAGGCGAGACGATATCGAGCCATTCCTTTCAACTGATTCCGGGGGGAAAGGGAGCGAATCAGGCGGTTGCCGCAGCGCGTTTAGGCGCACATGTTTCTATGGTAGGCATGGTCGGCACAGACGAGAATGGATCGATTTTACTTTCTGGCATGTCGGATTCCAAAGTTCATGTACAAGGAGTATCACGTGAAGGAACCACGGGCATGGCCTTTATCAATGTCAGTGATGACGGCGAAAATAACATCGTGCTAGTACCAGGTGCCAATGCGCTGGTAAGTGTGGATCATATGGAGCAAAACATCGCGCTATTGGAGCAAAGCGACGTGATTTTACTTCAGCTGGAAATCCCGCTTGCTGCCGTTTTGCATGTAGCCAAGCGCTCCACCGAAATGGGCAAGCTCGTCATTTTAAATCCGGCTCCAGCATGCGAGCTGCCGAGTGAGCTATTGAGTGTCGTTCATACAGTTACGCCAAATGAAACAGAGCTGGAAATTTTAACGGGAGTGCCAGTAACTACGGTGGAGGAAGTACAGACAGCAGCCCGCAAATTGCTGGAGAGCGGTCCGAAACGGGCAATCGTGACGATGGGGGAAAAGGGAGCGTTGCTTGTGACGGCAGACAAGGCTACGCACATTCCTGCTTACCCAGTGGAGCCCGTGGATACCACTGCAGCAGGCGATTCCTTTACAGCTGCATTTGCTGTCGGAATTACCAAAGGAATGTCCGAAGAGGAAGCAGCGAGCTTCGCCAGCAAAGTGGCAGCATTGGTCGTAACAAAGAAAGGCGCACAACCCTCTCTTCCTACGATAGAAGAAGTAGAAGCACATTCTTTCTAAAAAAAGCCTTACAGCAGCAGAGCAACAGCAAAACGAGTCCAGGAGAAAGGTTCCAGGACTCGTTTTTTTGTCGTGTATAAACAAAATATTTATTTCGAGCGTTTCTTCAGTAAATCCATTACCCATTCACACCAGCTAATATCGTCCTTCATGCGGCGAGCACCCCAGGAAAGCAGAATGTAATCACCAAAGGAAGGATGGTCTGGATGATCGGGGACACCTTCACAGTCTGTTAAGAGTTCCTTTATGTAATCCTCATACATTTGGAGTTGTTCTTTGCAATGGTCCATGCGCTCTGTGAAGATCGCATTCGCCATTTTCTCGTCGGCGAGCCACATACAATATGCTTTTAACACGAGCTCATCACGTACCACAGGCTCTGCTGCTGGTTGACCAAGCCATAGCTTTAAAGCAATTTGTCCTTTCTCTGTGATGGAGTATACCTTCTTGTCTGGCCGATCCGTTTGATGGACACGGGTGAACTCCAGATAGCCTTCTTGTTCGAGCTTGGCCAAAAGCGGATAAATCTGACTGTGCTTGGCCTGCCAAAAGGGCTGTAGCTGGAGCATCAAATCGTAGCCAGAGCTTGGCGTTCGGGCAACCAGCCCAAGGAGTCCGTATGCAAGTGTATTCAAGTGAAGAGCCCCCTGACATTTATCTATCTCATGATCATTATAGGAAGGGATCTATGGTGAGGCAATAGCGTAAAGTCCTATGTAAATAGGTTTTCCGAAAGGATTTTTTTAATTCCAAACAAATCCTCTTGAAAGTCAAAGAAGGTCAAACTATAATGAAATCAGCGAAGGTCAGAAATGGTCAAATGAAGTTGAACCTTTCGCTTAAAACAATAGATAGTATCCACGATAACGAAAGAACATGTAGGGGGTAATGAATGATGCAATGTGAAATCTGCAAACAACGCCAAGCAACAATCTCGGTTCATATAAAGCTGCAAAATCAGCAACAGAAGTACAATCTATGTAGTGAATGCAATGCCAAGCTGAGCAACAAAATGGGGATTGGTATGGGTTTCAGTCCATTTTCATCCTTCGCTGGCTTGGACGAATTCTTTCAAAACTTCGCGAAATCTGCATCGGCTCAAGGCAATTCCGGTTTTCAGCCACAAACAGAGGCGCAATCGCCTGACCGTGGTGGCATCCTGGATGATCTGGGACGGAATCTGAACGATGCAGCCCGAGCTGGATTGATTGATCCCGTCATTGGGCGCGAACAGGAAATCGAGCGTGTAATTGAAATTTTGAACCGCCGCAATAAAAATAATCCGGTTCTGATTGGTGAGCCAGGGGTCGGAAAGACTGCGATCGCCGAAGGATTGGCCTTGCGTATAACGGAGGGACAGGTTCCTGCCAAACTGAAAAACAAGCAGGTCTACATTCTTGATGTCGCTTCACTTGTGGCTGGCACTGGTATTCGCGGACAATTCGAAGAGAAAGTGAAGCAAGTCATTGCGGAGCTGCAAAAGCGCAAAAACGTGATTTTGTTCGTCGATGAGATTCATCTCCTCGTCGGTGCAGGATCAGCAGAAGGCTCCATGGATGCAGGGAACATTTTGAAACCGGCTTTGGCTCGCGGGGAGCTGCAACTGATTGGTGCTACGACATTAAAAGAGTACCGTGTGATTGAAAAAGACGCAGCACTGGAACGTAGATTACAGCCAGTGATGGTAAAAGAGCCAAGTGTAGAAGCGGCGATCGAGATTTTAAAAGGACTGCGTCCGAAATATGAAGCCTTTCATAATGTCTCCTATTCAGATGATGTGATTCGTGCATGTGTAGAGTATTCCCATCGTTACATCCAGGATCGTTTTCTCCCGGACAAAGCGATTGACCTGATGGATGAGGCTGGCTCCCGCTTGAATCTGCGCTCTTCCACACAGGACACGACAGAACTGCATGAGCGTCTGCAACAAATCGCAAAAGAGAAAAACGAGGCTACGCAGCAGGAAGAGTATGAACGTGCAGCCCGTCTGCGCGATGAAGAAGCTGGTCTTCTCGAAAAAATGGACCAGATGGACAAAGCGGAGCAGCGCTCTACTGTTGAAGTAGCGGACGTTCAGGAAATGATTGAGCAGAAGACAGGGATTCCTGTTCGCAAGCTGCAAAGCGATGAGCAGGCGAAAATGAAAAATCTGGCGGCTCATCTGGAAACCAAGGTCATCGGTCAGTCTGAAGCGGTAACGTCCGTAGCCAAAGCGATTCGTCGCAGCCGCGCTGGGCTGAAGCCAAAAAACAGACCGATTGCGTCCTTCCTGTTCGTTGGTCCTACGGGTGTCGGGAAAACCGAATTGTCGAAAGCATTGGCAGAAGAGCTGTTTGGTACACCAGATTCCATGATTCGCCTGGATATGAGTGAGTACATGGAGAAGCATTCGGTATCCAAGCTGATCGGTTCGCCTCCAGGTTATGTTGGACATGAAGAAGCTGGCCAGCTGACCGAGCGTGTGCGTCGAAATCCTTACAGCATTATTTTGCTGGACGAAATTGAAAAAGCTCATCCAGACGTTCAGCATATGTTCCTGCAAATTTTAGAGGATGGTCGTTTGACTGACAGCCAGGGACGCACAGTAAGTTTCAAGGAAACGGTCATTATCGCTACCAGCAACGCAGGTGTGAGTGAACGCAAAATCGAGGTTGGCTTTGGAGCAAAAACACCAAAGGTCGCAACTGTACTGGAATCACTCGCCGGATTCTTTAAACCAGAGTTTTTGAATCGCTTTGACTCGATTATTTCCTTTACCCATTTGGAAAAAACGGATTTGGTCAAAATCGTTGAACTCCTGCTGCAGGATGTGAAGGCAAGTCTTCACGAGCAAGGCATAGAAATGAGCATTACCGATGCGGCAAAGGAAAAGCTGGTTGAGCTGGGCTACAACCCATCCTTTGGTGCACGTCCGCTACGTCGTGTGATTCAGCAATACGTGGAGGATGGCGTTGCAGATCTGGTGATTGAGGAAGAAAATGTGAGCGCGATTGTAATTGAGGTAGAGGATGATTCCATTCGCGTGAAGAAAGCATAAGGATTCGCATACAGGCATCGACACCCCTGAAGGATTTCTTCAGGGGTGTCTTCATGCCAAATAATAGGCAATCATTAATGCTTCAAATGCAGTACTTCTTCCGGATTGGCAACCATTCGTCCGTAATACTGTGTGAAACGAAAGTTGTGTATCTCTTGGCATGCTTCTATCATCTTTTTTAATATCACTTCTTGGGGTACTTTGTGGTTATCAGGACTCCAGTAATAAATATTCATTTCATATTCCTCACCGTTCTCATCTGACCATTGATATTGAATTTGGTCAGCCTTCACAAACCCATTTTTTCGATAAAAATGGACCCTCTTCACGGTATCATCATCATCACGATCTACCGGTTCTACCTCAAGCAAAATATCCTTTCCTTTAGCTTTGAGTTTATTGATGATGCTCGTTCCCATTCCTTTTCCTCTTGTTGCAGAATCAACCAAAAGATAATCAATGAAAATAAACGTGGGGAACTCTGCGTACAGCAACAGGAAATCATCTGTTTCCACTTTGTGATAAATATCTTTTTCATTGATGAGTGCTTGCATTTGACCCATATTTTTCATTTCATGTTCTGGAAAGTATTCAGTCAATCGATCATACCATTCCATGAGCATTCCCCCCGCTCTCATGATGAGAAGCAACCAATCGTTCGCTGTAAAAGTCTCTTTACGTCTGTTCTAAGAAATATTGTTTGCAAGGCTAGAAATAACCATGACGGTAATTTTAACAAGGCGTTCGGACGAGTGACAAAAGACGAAAGAATAGGCGAAATGTTAACAATAGAAGGGATTTTTAACGAAATTTAGAAAATAGTAGTTCTAGATAAAAAAATCGGGGGTGTTATTGTGCTTAGCATGTGGAGAGTAACAGAGGATCATCAATACGCACAGGTACGCGAGCTTTTCACTGAATATGTCGATTCGTTAGGCATTGACTTAAGCTTTCAAAATATCGCGATAGAGCTGCAAAGCTTGCCGGGAGAGTACGCCCCACCAGAAGGCTGTATATTGCTCGCGATGTACGAAGAGGAGGTAGCAGGGTGTGTCGCGTTGCGAAAAATCGATGAAGACGTATGTGAAATGAAGCGGCTATATGTGAAGCCAGATTTTAAAGGAAAAGGAATCGGCAAAAGGCTGGCTTCCTCGATTATTGAGGAAGCAAAGAATCGAGGCTACGGCTATATCAGATTAGATACACTTCCAACAATGGAACAGGCCATTTCTCTTTACCGTTCACTAGGTTTTTATGAAATTGAGCCATATCGTTTTAATCCCATCGTAGGAACCAAATATTTGGAGTTACAATTAACATAGGTGATGGGAATGGAGCAGCTATTTGTCATCATATTGACTGGATTGGTCATCGTGGCGTTCGTCCTTATTTACCGAAATCGAGAAGAAGCTGAAACGAATCTCGGCTATAAAATTGTTGGTTACTACCTCTTGGGTGCTTTTACTTTTCGCTTGAACGAATATGCGCTGCCTGTAGGCTTCATTGTTTTTCTCCTGTTTTTTCGCCCAGCGAAGAATGTCAAAGCAAAACAGCATTCTGCTTATCTAGGGCTTGCATTTTACCTGTTACAGTTGATCGTTCCATACGTGGAAGAGTACATTTACGAGTATCCGCGAGAGGTAGCAGCCTCCAGCTCGAATATCTACGAGGTTCAATTTTCAAACGATTGGACGGCGATCAAGGATCATATGCAAATTGATCCGAGTGCTCACCTGGAAAACTTTCATGCACAGTATCAAAAGGATGGGGAGATTGAAAGACTGTCGTACAATGTAGTCAGCCGATCGGGGAAAGGATTCATTCTTTATGATGTTGATTACATAGCAAAAACGAAAGAATATTCGATTCAACGCACAAAAGTCGGCGACCAGTGGGGGCAATTTGATCGTACCGTTTTTGCCGCGAGGTTCTTTGAGGTGCTAGATCAAGCGCAGATCAGGCAATTGTCTGCCCCAAATGGAGACGAAGGGAATTACTTGATTAGTGATGGAGAAATGAACTCCTACGCCGTAAAAAAATCAAACAAATATAGCATTCAGGAAGAGGAAATCATCGAGATTACAAACGATCAGCTACCCGTTAAAGGATACTATATTACTACCTGTGCAAGATCGCAGATGCAGGAAGAGACTGCGACATCCTCTGGCTCCGCGAGATCACACGGTTGTGAGCAGCAAGTGGATTATTTTTTTGACCTACAAAAAGAAGATCATTGACAGCCCGGGTCTGGAATCGCCAAATATAGCATGAATCTGGTAATGGGCTCAAAAGCTGAATAACGGCAGCGGCAGTCTCGGACTTTTTTGTCTGGTCCGAAACTACCACTGCCTTTTTTGTTTAGATCTTCGCTTCAGCCCTCATGTTCAGCTTTCTGCTGACAAGCACCATAAAAAATGCCAGCAGGAGGAAATAAAGAGGCATGGTCACTAATGATCCATTATGCAGATAGCTCATGCCGCTGGTGATTAGACTGACTACAATGTAGTAGCCCAATCCGAACAGAGCACCTGCTGTGCCGAGCACATCGCCATAATGAACAAGTGCCAAGCTCAGGCAGTTTGGTATCGCAATCCCGATCCCCAGAAGAAGGATGAAGATCGAGGCAACCATAACAGCCAGCGAGAGTGCGGACGAGCTCACTCCTAAAAGTGTGAAACCGGTGAGACATAAGGCGCCGAGCGCCGTCACGAGAGCACCGATCAGGATGATTTTCTCTGCAGCGATGCTGGCTAGCAGTCTTTTCGATAGCATCGCACCAAAAACAGACGACAATGCTACGAAAATACCAAAAAAGCCAAATGCGCCGGGCGTCATGCCGAAAAATTCAATGAAAATAAACGGGGCTTCGGCGTAATAACTGAACAGGATGCCATTGGTTGCCCCGATCAGAAAACCAAAAGACCATACTCTCCTGTCCGCAATCAGACGCTTGGCTACAGAAGTGGTACGAATGCTTGCATTACTGGGCACTCGTGTCTCTGGTAGCGAAGTGAACGTGTACATCAATATCGCAACGCTCATTAAAACCAGGGTGAAGAACACCGCTCGAAAACCAAATGATTGATCTACCCACCCGCCAATTAGTGGCCCGATGGCTGGAGAGAAGGCTAGAGCAGCCGATATTTGAGCAAATACCGCATGGCGTTTGGTGCCGTCGATACTCTCGCGCAGAATCGTTTGGGTAACGACAGAACCGGTACTCGCGCCGAAAGCCTGGATGAAGCGGCTCAGCAATAACCATTCAACCGAGTCTGACAAATAACAACCTAGGCTTCCGAGGCCATACACGAGGATTCCCCACAGCATGGCAGAGCGTCGACCTATGGAATCGGATAGCCGTCCCCAGCAAAAAACACCAAAGGCAAAGCCGAGGAAGTAAATACTCAAAGTCAGCTGGATCGCGTTGCCACTTGCTTGAAGATGGGTGGCGATATCCGGCAGAGATGGTGTATAGATCGTTTCACTGATTTGCGGGAAGCCCACAAGAATAATAAAGAGTAACAACGATGGTGTTGAGATTTTTCTTTCCACAATTCATTCCCCCTACAAGCTGAAAATCTCAAGCAGTGTAAGGAGAAATTACGGAATCGGGGGTTTGCATTTACATAGTCGACTAAAAGAAAGCATGCTTTTCACCTTTTTACTTATAGGGGGATTGTTTCCAAACATCATAACAATTAAATGAATTGAATCACAACCTCATTTTGCACAAAACCTCGACAAGCCCTTGTACGCCCTCGGGAATGCCGTCTTCCTTGGCATTGGATACGTTGAGCTTGAGAATGTTTTCGCGAGGGAAGTCGGGCAAATAATGATGGTCCGCACTCTCCAGCAGGATGGATCGCTTTTTGAGCTGCTGGATCAGGCGCGGTACAGAAACACGGTCGTCCAGCACGATGTGCGTGTGGATTCCCGGATACTTGGGAGGCTGGTACGCATACAGCCCACGGGCATTCTCTGCATGCTCGACGAGTGCTGCATTTAGAGTAATGGACCTATGCCGATAAGATTCTCGAATTTTTTGCTTATGCCGTTCAAACATGCCGCTTTTTAAATAGATTTCGAGAGCTGCCTGAGAAAGCATCGAGCTGTCGATGTCCTGAAGACGCTTGTGGAGAGTAAATGTATCTGCAAGCGCATCCGGGATGACAGCAATGCCCAGACGCAGTCCAGGAAAAATGATCTTGGAATAGCTTTTTAAATAAATGGTATGAGCGGAGCGGTCATACGCAAAAATCGGATCGGCTTTGCTGTCATGCTCAAGATCAGCCATATTGTCATCCTCGACGATGTACACATCATACTTTTTGGCCAGCTCGACGATTTGCTGCTTTTCCAATCGGGTGTATGTCGTTCCCAGAGGACTGTGGAGGCGAGGCATCGTGTAGAAAAACTTGATATCCTCCGTGCGGAAAAGATGCTCCAGCTCATCCAAATCGATGCCTTGTGCGGTGCGCTTGATGCCTGCAACGGGCAGCTTGTGTGCCTGTATATAGTCGATGAACAGATGATACGATGGCTGTTCGATCAAAATCTTCTTCTTCTGGTTTGGAAACGGAATGGTACAAAGAAGTGATAATGCTTGCTGAACGCCAGAGGTTATAAAAATGCTATGTGGATTGGGAAACACTTGATGCTTCGCCAGCTGCTTGGCAATCACCGGGATCAGAGAGGGAAGTCCCTTTGCCGTTCCGTAGATGAACAGATCCTTTTTGTACGTTTCGATCGCTTTGTTGATACAATGCTGGAAATCCACATACGGAAATACATCCGGGTCAGGGGCAGAGGTTGCCAGGTCGATGCTACGTTCCTTTGCAGGACACACCGCTCCTTGTTTTTTGACCACATAAAAACCGCTTTTGGGAACGGAATAGATGAGATGCCGTTTTTCCAGCTCTTCCAAAGTTCGGATGATCGTGCTTTTACTGCATTCATACCGTATAGCCAGATCGCGGATGGAGGGCAGCTTGTCTCCATCCTGATAGGTAATGCCCTCGATCAGTGACTCCAGCTCATTTTGCAAATGCAAGTATTTATGCATGGCTTACCTCTCCTAGCCTATATTTTGTACCGGTACAGATCGTATATATTTGCATTGTAGCATGAGCGCGGTCCCATTACTATGAGGGTAAGAAGACGGCCGTCTGTGATACGAATGGAGAGATGAGAACCATGCACGATAAACAAAAAGCAATAATGGCAGCTCTGCTCAATGCACTCATCATTGGTCTGTCGTTTATTTTCGTCAAGATAGCACTGACTAGTGCAACTCCGACCGATACTCTGGCACATCGGTTTACCATGTCATTGGCAGCGGCAACCATCCCTGTATTATTCGGATGGGTTCGTCTTTCGATCAGGGCAAAGGATATTTTGCGTCTAATCCCGCTTGCTTTGCTTTATCCAGCGTTATTTTTCGCGCTGCAAACGTTTGGGCTAGTCTATACGTCCTCTTCGGAGGCTGGCATCATACAAGCTACGGTTCCGATCTTTACGATGCTGATGGCAACGTATTTTTTAAAGGAATATTCGACCTGGCTGCAAAAGCTGGCAACTCTCTTGTCAGTTGTAGGTGTCATTTACATTTTTGCTATGAAGGGCATGAGCATGGCAACAGGGAACAGCCTAGGCACGATCTTGATCCTATTGTCAGCGCTTTCGATGGCTGGCTACAGCGTCCTGGCGAAAAAGATGACAAAGTCCTTTCATTATATAGACGTCACATATATGGTGACGATCATCGGGTTTGTGTCCTTTAATGCCATGGCGTTATATCAGCACATCGCAGAGGGCTGTCTCTCAGCGTATTTCGCACCTTTTTCGCAAACGCCGTTTGTCGTATCGATCGTCTATTTAGGGGTGCTATCCTCGCTGGTGACTTCGCTATTAACCAATTTTGCTTTATCGAAAATGGAAGCATCACGTATGAGCGTGTTCAATAATTTATCGACCTTGGTCACGATTGTAGCGGGTGTACTGTTTTTGGGAGAAAAGCTCGCTTACTACCATCTGATCGGGGCATTGATGATTATCGTCGGGGTGGTCGGGACGAACTTCCTTGGGGCCAAAGCAGCAGTGCCCAAAGTCAAAGCGAGTCCAAAATCAACATCGATGTAAAACAGAAACGAACAGGCAATGAGGTGGATGGATATACATCCGCCTCTTCCTTTTTTTCATAGGATCACTTACAGAAAATCCGACAAAAAATTGAATCGAGAGGGTCTGAAACTGTTTACAAAATGAATCATACACGATATAGTAACCTAGATTACTATGAGTATAATGACATACTGGTGAGATGACGCAATGAAAACGATTATTCATTTGGATACAATTGAAAAGCAATTCGCCGGCAATGTCGTCGTCCCCCCTCTTTCTCTCTCTATTGAAGAAGGGGAGTTTTTGACGTTGCTTGGACCAAGCGGCTGCGGTAAAACAACACTGCTCAGAATGATTGCTGGATTCGAAGAGCAAACCTCCGGGGAAATATACCTAGACGAAAAGCTTTTAAGCCACATACCGCCATATCAGCGGGATATGAATATGGTGTTCCAGCAATACGCTTTGTTTCCACATATGACAGTGGAGCAAAACATTTTATTCGGTTTGAAAATGAAAAAGGTGAGTACAGCCGAGCAGAAGAAACGGTTGGAAGAAGTGCTGCAGTACGTTCAGTTGACGGAGCTTCGCAGCCGTACACCGAAGCAGCTCTCCGGAGGACAACAACAGCGGGTGGCGATTGCGCGTGCGATCATTAACAACCCGCGGGTATTGCTTTTGGACGAGCCATTGGGAGCACTGGATTATCAGTTGCGGAAAAGCTTGCAGCTAGAACTCAAAAACCTGCAAAAAAATCTGGGCATCACGTTTATTTATGTAACCCATGACCAGGAAGAAGCGATGGCGATGTCGGATCGGATCGCGGTCATGAACAAAGGACGGATCGAACAGATTGCTTCTCCTGCTGAGATTTACAACACCCCACAGACGCTGTTTGTGGCTACGTTTATTGGCGAAAACAACATATTTAGAGATGGTGGAACAATCACTGCCGTACGCCCGGAAAAGATCAAGCTGTATCAGAGGGGCGAACAGACGGACAAGCACAAGAAAACAGGCCGTATCACGGATGTCGTCTTCCTCGGCAATCTGCGCAAGCTGTACATTCGTCTAGATAGTAGGGATATGACAGTCATGGCGCATCAATATGCGGGTGACGGTCTCGACTGGCAGGTGGATAATCACGTGGCCATTGGATGGGCACAGACGGACGAGGTGATACTTCCTTGTTAAACAAGAAACCTGTGAAACTTCTCGCGCTTCCGGCCATTGTATGGATGGGTGCGCTCTTCGTCTTGCCCATGCTTTTGATCGCGGCCCTGTCGTTCTTAAAAAGAGGAACGTACGGGCAAGTTGTCTATGAATTCACCTTGAACAACTACATTCGCATCTGGGACCCGCTGTACGGACAAATTTTCTGGGACACGCTGGTAGTTGCTGTCCTGACGACGCTTTTGTCCATTCTGAGTGGCTATCCATTGGCGTATTACATTTCAAGGCTTGAGCCATCCAAGCAAAAGATTTGGCTCCTGCTTGTGATGATTCCGTTTTGGATCAACTTTCTCGTTCGCTCTTACGCGTGGGTCATTATTTTGCGCTCGCAAGGTGTCATCAACACGATGCTGCAATCCATGGGCATTATTTCTGAACCACTGCCTTTGCTGTACAATTCTGGCTCCGTGCTGCTCGGGATGGTCTATACACTGGTGCCATTCATGGTTTTGCCAATCTACGTATCGTTGGAGCAAATGGATCGTCGCAAGCTGGAAGCAGCGTATGATTTGGGAGCGACGCCGTGGAAAGCATTTTGGCACGTGACGCTGCCGATGACCAAAACAGGGGTCGTGACAGGGTCCATCCTCGTGTTTGTATCCTCCATCGGAATGTTTGTCGTTCCGGATGTGATGGGGGGAGCGAAGTCAGCTTTGATTGGAAACGTCATTCAGAACCAGTTTTTATCGGCGCGTGACTGGCCGTTTGGTTCGGCCTTGTCCATCGTATTGATGCTGTTGTCCATGCTGTTGATTCTCCTCTATTTCCGAGCGACCAAAGCGAGTGAATCAAAGGAGGGAGCAGTATGAATACACGGCGTCGACACATACTATCCGGCTATTCCTGGCTAATGCTTGTCTTTTTATATTTGCCGATTGCCATTTTGGTGCTCTACTCGTTTAACGATTCACGAATCAATGCGGTATGGAGCGGCTTTACCTGGAAGTGGTACATCTCGCTGTTTGATAACAGACAAGTCATGCAGGCGCTGGCAAACAGTCTGACGATTGGGGTTATCAGCAGTATACTGGCAACCGTGCTCGGAACAGCAGCGTCCCTCGCGATCAAGCATTACTCGCTGAAATGGCGCAACATTGTAAACGGGCTCATCTATTTGCCGATTGTGATTCCAGAAATCATGATGGGACTTGCTCTTCTGGTCCTGTTTAGCCAGATTCATATGGAACTGGGAAAAGCGACTCTGATCATGGCGCATGTGACGTTCAGCATGCCGTACGTGATGGTGATTATCTCAGGCAGACTGGCTGATATGGGTAAAGATCTGGAGGAAGCAGCACAGGATCTCGGAGCAACTCCTTGGGAAACACTGCGCTATGTGACTTTGCCGCTGATTATGCCTGGCATCGTCGCAGGCTTTCTGATGTCCTTTACACTATCGCTTGATGATTTCATCATTTCGTTTTTTGTGGCTGGTCCCAATTCGACCACCTTGCCACTATATATTTACGGTTTGGTCAAGCGCGGTGTTTCACCTGAAGTTAACGCACTTTCGACTTTGTTGATCGTAAGTACTGTACTTTTGGTTATTGTCGCTGAGCTTTTCCGCCGTAAGGATTCCAAAACGATAACTTATTGAGTTGGAGGTTGAGAGAGAAAGATGAAACGTATGAAGTCCTTGATGATCGGCGCTATTACCGCCGTACTCGCATTTTCCGTAGTTGGCTGCTCTTCTTCGGAGCAGGAAGCACAGGTGCTCAATATATACAGCTGGGCAGATAACTTTGACCCGGATGTAGTGAAAGACTTTGAGCAGAAGTACAACGTGAAGGTCAACTACGACGTGTATGGCAGCAATGAAGAGATGCTGGCAAAAATCCAGGCAGGCGCGTCTGGCTATGATTTGATCCAGCCGTCCGATTACATGGTAGCAACAATGATTCAGCTGGGACTTTTGGAAGACTTGAACAAAGAAAATATTCCAAACATGAAAAACATCGTGTCCACGTTCCAGACACCTCCATTCGATCCTGATAACAAGCACTCCGTTGTATACACATGGGGAATTACAGGGATCGCGTACAACAAAAAGTTTGTAAAAGAACAGCCGACGAGCTGGAACGATCTGTGGAACGAAGCGTACAAAGGCCGTGTCATCATGCTGAACGATCCGCGTGAAGTGATGGGCATGTCCCTGATCAAAAACGGCTTCTCCAACAGCTCCACGAACAAAGAAGAGCTGGAAAAATCATTTGCTGACTTGAAAAAGCTCGTTCCTGGTGTAGTTGCATTTGATACGGATAACATCAAGCAAAAAATGATTGCCGAAGAGGCATGGATTGGTACAGTGTGGTCCGGGGATGCGGCTTTTATCCAAGCACAAAATCCTGATGTGGAATACATCATTCCAAAAGAAGGCGCTACAATCTGGGCTGACACAATGGCAATTCCAAAAGGTGCCAAGCACAAGGAGTTGGCTGAGAAGTTCATCAACTATTTGATGGACCCTGAAGTCAGCGTGAAAAACTACGAATCGATTGGCTACAGTAATCCGAACGAGAAAGCGTATCCGCTGCATAGCGAAGAATACCGTGCCAACAAAATGATCTTCCTCGACAAAGCAGATATCGCTCGTGCTGAGTGGCTGGTAGACGTGGGAGATACTTTGCAAGAATACGATCGCTACTGGACAGAAATGAAGAGTGGCCGATAACATACGAGCCGAGGCTGGAGATACCAGTCTCGGTTTTTTTTGTATCTAGATGAATATAACAAGCGCCGTTTCCAATCATACAGCTTGTTCATAAAGATAGGATAACTCCAGAGAAAGGAGGGGAATTACGATCGCAAAAAAGAAGAAGAAAAAGCAGCAGGCAACCCAGCAATTCGTCAATCGCATAAGGCATCGAATGGAGGGAGTTACGTCTCTCGTACGTGGACATCGACATTTGTTCAGCAACGTGACAGACGTAGTTGTTCGAGTGCCAAGTGCACGCTCCCATTTTCATCTGTTCCGCGCCATTACAACGACCGCAGATGGTCACAGACATGTCTATTTTGGCAGAACGGGCTTGTCTATTAATGGGAGTGGACCTTTCGGTGGAGGGCCCAATCATTTTCACAACTTCGATAAGCTGACTGAAATCACTGAGGGACATCGTCACAGGGTAAAAGGTACAACCACCACCAACCGAGTCATTCGGGATAGCAGACCGTAATAACACGAGGCACTTTTCGGGCAACATGTCTGAAAGGTGCTTTTTTCATTCCCATTTTAAGCCAGGCCCTTTCAATAAATCGTCACAGCAATTAGCCCAAGTGAGCCATATAGATTCGGAATCACTAATGATAGGATTAAGGACGAAAAGGCGATGGGAGTGGGTGAGTGGTTATGTGGTGGAAACGATACCTGACCTTACTTTGGCTAGCCTTTTTCCTGGTGCTTGCAACGGGGAATCCCTCTGTTCAAGCCCATGCAGGATTAATGAGCAGCACGCCAAAAGACGGAGAGGTACTGCAAACAAATCCAAGACAGCTGTCCATGCGATTTACCGAAACGTTGGAGCCGGATCTGGTCTCCATGAAATTGTACGATTGGAATGGCAAAGAAATCAGCTTGGAGCGTCCGAATTTGCAGCCTGGTGATGCTTCACAGGTGAATGTACCGTTACCTGAATTGGCCGAAGGAACCTATACGGCAATTATGTCAGTCGTATCGGAGGATGGACATCCCGTTGAGGAGCGGTTATCCTTTTCAATCGGTCAAAAAAGTGCAGTCGTTCTTGAGCCCTCTACAGCCAAAAAAACGGACACTAGCTACCTGATCGTGTACCGCTATTTAGCCCAAGGTATTATTTTGCTTGGGGGCGGGCTGTACGTGGTTGCTTGGAGAGCGCAGCGATATGATTTGCCTTCTGTGGCCCATGTGATAGGAATCGGCAGACAGATTGGTTGGGTGCTTGGTCTTGTTGGTCTCATCTTTCTCTGGTTCTTATACGATGAATCGCTTGCTTCTGTCTCCTTGACACAGGCTTTGTTGCAGCTGGACGGAAAGCTGCTTGCACAGTCGCCATTTGCGATCATGCTGATTGTCTCCTTTGCGCTTATGCTCCTGCTCGCGATTCCGAATATGGTTAACGGTTGGTATGTGGGAATTTGGGTGCTGCTGGTCAGTGCACAAGCCTTTGGTGGTCATGCCTGGGGAATCGCACCTGTGTGGCTATCGATCGTTTTGCGGCTATTGCACGTCCTGACTGTTTCGTTGTGGCTGGGAGCCCTAGTTTATTTACTGCTCGCGGGAAAACAGGCAGAACGCGATAGGAAAGAGTTTAAGGCATTCTTTTTACGGACGGTTGCCATGTCAGCGGTGCTGGCTGTCGTTACTGGCGTTTTGATGCTGCTGGTACAGACGGATCTGGCTAGTGTCATCCAAAGCTCGCTTGCTTGGAGCTATCTGCTTTACGGAAAAGCAATTTGTGTCATTGCCATGCTTGGCTTGGCTTATCGGCAAACAAAGCACTGGCGCAAGGAAAATACTTTGAAGCAAGTTCTTTTACGCTGGGAAATGATTTTGGGCATCGTTGCGATTTTGGCAGGGCTGTGGATGAGCCAAACCAATTATCCGACTACCCCCACAAGCACCCAGGCAACTATTCAAACGGATTCATACTAGGAGGGCATATGCGATGAAATGGACAAAATGGATGAGCAGCGTATTGGTAGCTGGAGCGGTTCTTACCTTGGCGACGGCTGCACAAGCGCACGTGAATGTATACCCAAAAGAGACTGCGACTGGTGCATATGAAAAATATACAGTACGGGTTCCAGTTGAAAAGGATGTAAACACAACGAAGGTAAAGCTCGAGTTCCCTGCTGGTGTGAAGGTAAGCACCGTACAACCCATCCCGGGCTGGAGCTATGAATTCGAAAAAGATAAAGATGGACGCAATACAGCCTTAGTATGGACGGCGACAGATGGTGGAATCAAGGCACATGAGTTTATGGAATTCGCTTTCGTAGGTGCGAATCCAAAAGAAGAGGGAAGTCTCGCCTGGAAAGCATATCAAACGTATGCTGACGGTGAAGTAGTAGAGTGGACAGGCGACAAGGATTCCAAAACGCCAGCATCTGTTACCACTGTGAAAGCAGGAGTTGGGGAAGCAGGACATGATCAGGGTGAGGCGCAAGCACCAGCAGCTGCACCGGCCCAAGAGACTGCGAGTAGCACGGGATCAAGCAACACTTTGCCATTGGTTCTGTCTGGCTTGGCACTGCTCATCTCCATCGTAGGTCTGTTTAGAAAAAAAGCGTAATCGAAGCAAAAGAAAGCCGTGTAGAGCTAGAATCTACGCGGCTTTTTGCTTTTAGCTATACAGAATGGATGTTTTGATGAGAGTCGCTTTTTCTTGCGTCTGGTTAGATAGGGTAATCGTTTTTGCTGAGCTCATCTTGCTTATGAGCATAAAATCACCTTCCTGCAAGGTTACCTTATCCTCGTCGATTAGAACGGTAATCGAGCCAGCGACACAGTAAAGGGCTTCGTCTGCATGACGAGCATCGTTATCTCGCACTCCAATCAGCTCCTGGTGAAGTCCTGGAGCGACATCGATGGCTTTCAGCTCGCCATTGTTGCCTTCTGCGAGCATGAGATTGAAATCTCTTACCTTTCCTTTGCTTCGCGTCGTCCAGCCCCCACTAAAGCTGTCCTGGTCAAATGGCTGCAGGGTCAAGCTGTGATGGCCCTCATGCTCAATAAACAGCTCTCCCTCGAGGATCATTAGTAGCCTCCAGAAGCCAGGGAGTGGGGTGAAAACGGATTCTTCGGCTTCCACCACGGCAGAACTGATTCGCCACTGGAAGCTGCGATCGCTATAAACCGCCGATTCCGGGTAAATGGCAAGCTGTGTCGTAGAGCCGCCTGACCATTGGCTGGTATGCTGCTCTCTTTTTCTGGTAATGTGGATTGAGTGGGTCATAGCCTTTTCCTTTCATTTGAGAGGTGCAAAATGTACGTAACTGTTCACCTCTTAATAGTAACGATGAAATGTTTTTTGGCAAAGATAAAAAATGCTCGAACAGTTTTATGGGAATCGTTTATAATAGGGACTAATTACTATCGGAGGTGTAAAAAAATGTTAAAAACATTTGTTGATAGCACGCAAGTTCAGGTAGGAAAAATGATGAGCGGTAGAGTGGCACGTACGTAGTTTTGCAAAATATGCGTTGGCATTAAAATCGATTGCGTATGTGAAAACGAGAGCGTGTCCTCTGCCTGAAAGGTGGATACAGTCTCGATGGTTTTGGATGCAACGAAAGTTTATATGATAAAGCGTTTTACAACATCGCTCGCCAATACAACGATGTTTACGACTTATGCGATCTATTACATTACGGCGCTTGGACTCAATCCGTTTGAGCTGCTCTTAATTGGGATGGTTCTGGAGCTGGCTGTTCTTTTATTTGAGGGAGTAACGGGTGTGGTCGCTGATACCTACAGTCGGCGTCTCTCCGTCATTATCGGAATGTTCGTGATTGGCACAGGGTTTGCCATGCAAGGCATCATCCCGGCACTGGAAGGAATGGTTCCGTTCATTCCAGTGATGTTTTGGTTGCTTCTGGCCCAAGTCTTTTATGGAGTGGGCGACACATTTGTTAGTGGAGCAGATACCGCGTGGATTGTGGATGAGGTTGGCGAAGAGAAGATCGGCACCATTTTCATGAAAGGGAAGCGTTATTCCCTGCTGGCAACCTTGCTGGGGATTGCGCTTAGCGTCGGATTCTCGACATGGGCCCCGAACTTGCCGTATTTAGCTGGAGGCATCTTGTATTTGCTCCTCGGGGTGTTTTTGATCCTGTTCATGAAAGAAACAACCTTTACTCGCAAGAAGCGAGAAGAAGGAGCATCGCATTTTAGGGAAATGGCTTCTACTTGGATGTCAGGTGCGAGAGTTATCCGCAGCCAACCAATCCTTTTGCTTATTTTGCTGGTCACTCTATTTACTGGTGCGGCCTCGGAAGGGTATGACCGCCTCAGGGAAGCACATCTAATTTCGGAGATCGGGTTTCCATTGGTAGGGACATTATCGTTGCCGATGTGGTTTGGCTTGATCGCAGCGGTTTCTGCCCTTCTCAGTCTGGTGGCTGTGGGGATTGCAGAAAAGCGATTAGATGTGAACAACGAACGCGTTGTCGTTGTCGGCATGTTTGTCCTGACTGGCTTGAAGATCGCGGCTGTCATCTCTTTTGCCTTGGCACCCAGCTTTGAATGGGCGCTCGTATGCCTTCTCTTGATTGGGGTCATTGAGGCGTTGAGCAGCCCGCTCTATGATACTTGGCTCAACTTGAATATTGAAAGCAATGTTCGTGCAACGATCCTGTCGATGATGAGCCAATCCAATGCGCTCGGTCAAACGGCAGGCGGACCTGTTGTGGGATGGATCGGACACCGATTATCCATACGCGTCTCTCTGGTTGTGGCGGGGATATTGCTGGCACCGATTCTGGTCGTGTTTGGACGGATGCTGCGAAAACGTTAATGAAGGAAGGCATGTACTCGATATGGGTATATGCCTTTTTTCTATAAGGAGGACTGCCGTGCTCAGTCAACAGCCTTGCACATTTCGTATGATATAATTGATCATGTAATTACTTTTTCCAGTGAGTGTAGAAAGGACGTGAGGCTGATGGAGTGGTTCATCATCATCGTCATTGTGTTTGTGGTCGTTATGCTGGTCTTGGCGTCCAAAGCCAAAAAAGGCGTGAACAGACGCTCTTATTCCTCTTCCTCGGATAGCAGTACGCCATTTTACGTAGACAGTAGTCACCATAACCATCGTCATCATGACAATGACGGACACCACGGAGGCTACGACAGCGGCGGTGGTGATGGCGGCGGAGGCGGGGGAGACTGACTCTGTTGCATCAGCTGAATTTCATGGTACAATAATTGGGAAATATGAATCCAAACCTGAATGGTTCGTTCGGTTTGAAAAGGAGAGATGTTATATGGCAAACACAAATTTCGTACAGAGTGTAGGTATCGGGGTCGCAGGAATCCTCCTTTCAAGCGAACAATAAACCGTTCATCAAAATGAGGATTCGACTGTGACTGGTTTGGCGAAAGCCATTTATTTAACCATTTGCAGGGGGAATCCGTAGTGAACCATCTAACAAACGAGCAAGCATTGAAAACATTGGGCTGGAATGAGTATTTTGCCAATCATTTTGCCCCTTATGCCACGCAAGGCTACAGCGTGGGACGTATCACGCTGGAACATAAACGCATCTATCGTCTCTTGAGCGAGCATGGCGAGCTCTTGGGCGAGGTAACAGGCAAGCTGCGATATGAGGCAACGGGCCGCGAGGATTATCCGGCTGTTGGAGACTGGGTTGTGATTAGCCCGCGCGTAGAGGAGAAAAAAGCCTCAATTCATGCCTTGCTCCCACGCAAGAGCAAGTTTTCGCGCAAGGCTGCCGGAGATACAGTCGAAGAACAGATTGTAGCTGCCAACGTAGATACAGTATTTCTCGTCAATGCACTGAATAATGACTTTAATATACGCAGGATGGAGCGTTATCTCATCCTCGCATGGGAAAGTGGAGCGTCTCCTGTGATCGTGCTCAGCAAAGCCGATTTGTGCGAAGATCTGGATGCACGTCTGGCTGAGGTAGAGTCGGTGGCAATCGGGGTGCCTGTCCATGTAGTGAGCGCTGAGCAGGGAGAAGGCTTGGAGCAGCTCGCACCCTATTTGGGTGAAGGCAAGACCATTGCTTTGATGGGCTCGTCAGGGGTAGGGAAGTCTACCTTGATCAACAAGCTGAGCGGCAGTCAGATGCAGCGCGTCAGTGAGGTGCGTGAGGGTGATGATCGCGGTCGCCATACAACGACTCACCGTGAGCTGTTCCTGTTGCCTGATGGCGGCTTGATGATTGATACGCCAGGTATGCGTGAGCTGCAGCTATGGGAAGCAGATGAGGGCTTCCGCGGCGCTTTTGACGATATTGAATCCATCGCCGAAGCATGCCGCTTCAACGACTGTCAGCACGTACGTGAGCCCGGCTGCGCCGTCCGCGAAGCCATCGAGGATGGCAGCCTGGAAAAAGCCCGCTTTGACAGCTACCTCAAGCTGCAAAGAGAACTGGCTCATCTGGCACGAAAGGAAGACGCCAAACTGCAAGCCGCTGAAAAAGAAAAATGGAAAAAAATCAACGTAGAAATGCGCCAAAGAAAGCCAAAGCGCTAACCAAAAGCCCTCGAGAAATCGAGGGCTTTTTGTGCGTTTTAAATGTTTTTGTTTTCCGTTCTTTCAAAAAGCCAGGTGGAAGACCGAGGCTGGTGAGAGGAAACAGGAGAAATAAGCGCAGGTCTTTGGGACACCGACCGAGGCGGAGCGAAAAAAGGGAAACACGCCTTTAAGCGTCCACTTCTGACTAACCCCTTGAAACCGCTACTTTGGACGCGGTTTCCCTTTTGAAGTGAAGCCGTGCAGTGAATCACCCGCGCTAGTGTCCCAAGTACCTGGAGCGTTTTCTCCTGTTTCCTCTCCGCCACTGCAGCCCGCCTACCGCCTAAGCGCCCCACCCTCGTCAAAAATTAACGCTTGCCCCCCAGCCGACACATATGATAGATTTGATTTTATCGAAAAAGCATATGAGCACCTGGAAAAAGTGACGTTATGCGTCGTAGCGGACGTCTCGTACTTTTTAGGTGCCACATAACTCATGCTCGTATAATTTTGGGAATAAGGCCCAGCAGTTTCTACCGGGTGACCGTAAATCACCTGACTACGAGTGAAAGAGCGTCTAGGGTTCCGCTTCTCCTTTTCTGCCAAGTAATAGGCAGGGGTGAGAGGGCTGGTCCAAGCGGCGCTGGCACGCTCCATGCGTGTTACACCTGAGGGAGAAAAGCCCAGAGGGACAGGTTTCACTTCGTGTTGGTTTGTGTTGTCAGCCAGCTCGTGACCTGTCCGCTCTGGGCTTTATTTATTTTGTAGCGATCATTCGAGGGGGAAAATCAGATGAAAGAATTGCAAGACCGCATTGTTCAGGACGGCAAGGTGTTGTCCGCGTCGGTGTTAAAAGTAGATGCTTTTTTAAACCACCAGGTAGACCCGCAATTAACAATGAATATTGGCAAGCGTTTTGCCGAGCTTTTTGCGGACGAGCCGATTACTAAGGTTTTGACGATCGAAGCAAGCGGGATTCATTTTGCGCTGGCGACCTCTTTTGCATTGGGCGTGCCGTTTGTCTATGCAAAAAAGAAAAAGGCAGTTACCTTGACGGAAGAAGTCTATTCCGCGCCTGTTCATTCTTTTACCCGTCAAGAAACGTATCAGATCAGTGTGTCACGCCAGTACCTGTCACCAGATGATCGTGTACTGGTTGTAGATGATTTCTTGGCTACAGGTGCTGCACTGGTAGGTCTGACGCAAATTATCAAGGATGCAGGCGCTCATCTCGTAGGAGTAGGGGCAGTCATTGAAAAAAGCTTTCAGGAAGGCCGCGGCCTGCTAGAGGAGCAAGGGGTTCGTATCGAATCACTGGCTCGCATCCAATCGATGTCTCCGGAAGGAATTCAGTTCATTTAATTGCATCAACGCATTACAGGTAGCGGTTTTATGACACTACACTAGAGGAGAGAAACAAACACACATGCTATCCAAACAAAAGGTTGTCACCCTGGGATTGCAGCACGTTTTAGCCATGTATGCAGGAGCTGTCGTCGTGCCCTTGATTATCGGCGCAGCACTGAAGCTGACACCGCTCCAAATCGCTTACTTGATCGCGGCTGACTTGTTTACGAGTGGGATCGCCACCTTGCTACAGGTAGTAGGGACGCGCTACACAGGGATTCGTCTGCCAGTCGTGCTCGGCTGTACCTTTACAGCAGTGGGACCGATTATTGCCATCGCTTCCTCGACCAATTTGGCGACAGCGTACGGGGCTATTATCATTTCAGGTTTGTTCGTCGTTTTCGCTGCTCCTCTGTTTGGCAAGCTCCTCCGCTTTTTCCCGACGGTGGTGCAAGGCTCTGTCGTTACGATTATCGGGCTGTCTTTGATTCCGGTAGCGATGACCAACGCCGCTGGCGGAGATGCGAAAATGCCTGATTTTGGTGCACCGGAGCATTTGCTCCTGGCTTTAGGTACACTCGTCATCATCTTGCTTATTAATCGTTTCTTTACAGGCTTCATTCGCGCGATCTCGGTATTACTCGGGCTGGCTGTCGGTACGATCGCAGCGTACATGATGGGAATGGTCAGCTTTGCAAATGTGGCGACTGCTTCCTGGTTTAGTGTCGTTGAACCGTTTTACTTTGGAACTCCACAGTTTAGTATCGTTGCTATTTTAACGATGATCTTGGTCAATATCATTAGCATGGCTGAGTCTACAGGCGTTTATTTTGCGCTCGGCAAAGTGACGAATACCGAAGTAACGAATAAAGATGTTGTAAAAGGCTTGCGTGGAGAAGGTATAGCGATTGTGCTCGGTGGTATTTTCAACGCATTCCCGTATACGGCTTTCTCTCAAAACGTAGGACTCGTTTCCTTGACTGGGATCAAATCACGTGATGTCATGATCGGGGCTGGCGGAATTCTTGTCGTTCTCGGACTTTTGCCCAAGCTGGCTGCTTTGACAACTGTTGTGCCAAACGCTGTTCTCGGCGGAGCGATGATCGCCATGTTTGGAATGGTAGTAGCGTCTGGAATCAATATTTTGTCTCAGGTCGATTTGCGCAAAAACGAAAACCTGCTGATCGCTGCATGCAGTATCGCCGTAGGACTTGGCTCCGCTACTGTGCCGACGATGTTCGACCAACTGCCTACACTGATGAAAATGATGATGCAAAACGGCATCGTGACAGGCTCTTTGACCGCGGTTGTGCTCAACATCCTGCTCGTGCACACGAACAAAAAAGCACAGACAACGCCTGCAAATGCTATCTCCGAAGCTTCCTAAATAAGCGTAAAAGGCCATTCTCTACGAGGGTAGAGGATGGCTTTTATTTCATTGGACGCGGCTTCGCTTTTTACATGGAGCGGCCAGAAGCCCCAGCCTTTTTCTCGTCACGCAGTGTTAGAAGCCCCGTGAACCTCCCTGCATAAAGCATACGATGGCAATGTATCCGGATTATTTGTGAGAGGACGGGGAGCGATGGCCACTTTTCGGGAAGCGATGCAAGCCAAGCAGCATTTGGTCAAACGGTGGAAAAAGATGCCGGGTGTCATAGGCATAGGAATCGGCTATGCGAACGGAAAAGACAGAAAAGGCGGAGCTTGCATTGTTTTGTACACGGTAAATGCAAGTGCTTCAGTAAAACGAAGCTGCCCGCGATGTGTTTCTGTCCGAAGTGTAAAAGCAGCCGGACGAGTAGCGGTTCCGGTACGGACCATCACCACGGGGCGGTGCTGCTGCCATGTACAGGTTCGGGACAGGGCTTTCGCCAGTCAATATCGCGGCAGAATTCGTCCGGTCATCGCGGGCTACAGTGTAGGCTATCCGGGAGCTTCGGGCACTGCCGGTCTGATCGTCCAAAGTGCCTCCCGGAGTGCACAGCGGTATTTGTTTAGCAATAATCATGTCCTCAATAAAAACAATACAGGTGGCTATACTGAGACGATACAGCCAGGGGGAGCGGACGGGGGTCGCTCAGGTAGAGATCGAATCGGGCGGTTGTATCGCTTTGTTCGTCTGCGCAAAAATGGGGTTAACTACATCGATGCGGCCTTATCGATCCCGACAGCCAATCGAATCTTGGCTCCACGATACGCGACAGTTGGAGTGGTGCGTGGACATGTGCGCTCCTACGGCGTGGGGAATCGATTTAAAAAGGTGGGACGGACGTCGGGGCGAGTCAGCGGGGTTGTAGAATCGATCCATACCGATATTGACGTTGATTATGGCAATCATGCCGGGCTTGGAACGATTCGTTTTCGCAACCAAACCGTCATTCGCGGGGCAGCTGCGGTCTCATTGCCTGGTGATTCCGGCTCCGTCTGGCTTACAGAGAGCAACTATGCGGCAGCCGTCAATTTTGCAGGCTCGGCTGATGGCAGACGTTCGATTGCCTTTCCGATTCAATGGGCGATGCAGGCTTTTGGTATCCGTGTAGCGAGAGCAGCGGGTAGTCGCGGACAGATGCGCACAAACGGTAGAAAGCAAAAGAACCCAATGCGCACGCAGCCATTATCTGCGGCACAATTGGGTACGATTGTGACCAAAAGAGCTTTAAAGGCAAACCGAAGGAAGCAAAAACGCAAACGCTGGCATTAGCGCATTTCGGCAGACAATTGGTCGAGGCAATTCAAGACACTTTCTGAGATGGCTTCCAAGCTTTGAAAGACAGCCTCAGCTTCATCCTGTTTGCCAGCATTGACCAATAGATAGACGCTGCGGACTGCCTCATGAAACTTCCGGTGTGGTGCATCTAATTGCTGGAAAGAGGGCAGCGAGTTGAATTTTGGATCATTTTTGGCTTCATGATACCAGACGCCCAAGCGACATTGCAGATGGTCAACCAAATCTTTTTCCTCGATCTTGTGGTAGCCCAGCATGTAGTTGTACAGCCACCATTTCCATAGCAGATGATCCGTTTTGACGATACGCAAATGATGCTTCGCTTTCAATTGAGTCAGCTGACTGATGCTGAGCTTATGCAGATCATTAATGCCTGCCCCGATGTCATAGACGTTTTTCCCGGCATGGGATACGTGTTCAGCGATTAGCTCCATATTGACCTGGACCTGTGAGATTCGCTCAGAAATGTCATCGGTGGCGGCAGATTGTTCTTCGGCTTGTGCAGCGATATGTCCAGTAGAATGACCAACCTTTTCGATATTTTGGACGATGTCGCCCATCAGGTCGATCGCGTCACGGGTCTGAATGGCTTCCTTGCTGAAATGCTCACTCATCTGGGCAGCGGAGTCTTTGACTTGACTGGCTTCTTGCTGCACGTTTTGCATCGTGGAGGTAATATTTTGCACGGATTGCTTCGTTTGCTCGGCCAGCTTGCGGACTTCCTCGGCAACAACCGCAAAGCCGCGGCCATGCTCACCAGCACGCGCTGCCTCGATAGAAGCGTTCAGTGCTAGCAGATTTGTTTGATCAGCCACGCTGCGGATGACCTGAACTACTTGGGAAACGTTTTCAATAGTTGCCATGAGCTGCGAAATTTTCGCCTGCATGTCATTGAACTCATCAGCCATCGAAAGAAAGCTCTTGAGCGATGCCTGGATAATTTCTTTACCGGTTGTCGCTTGCTCCATGGTCGTAGTAGCATTCTCGGCTACCAACACAGCAGACTGGGCCACTTTTTGTACGGACTGACTGAGCTGTTCAGCGGCAATTCGGACGTTGCTCGCTTCGTCTGTTGTCGTTTCTACCGTATCGAGAACATGTTTAATCTTATCGATCTGCATAACGAGCTCCAGTACTCGTCCGAGTCGGTCCACTACCTTGTAATCCGTATCTTCTTGATACGATTGTAGAACGATCTGCGAATCGAGTGTCAGCAGCTTGATCAGTGCAAGCAAAATTTCGGATGTTTCCTGAGGTTTTTTTGTGTAGGTAGAAACGACGGAAGGGATCAAATATTCATATACCCGCAAATAGGATCCTGTGTACCACTCAGGGGCAAGACCGATTCTGCTGTGGACCTCGCCGATTTTTTCTCTGCCTTTTACATATGTATCGTCCAGTTGAGCATTTGGCAGTGATTGTAGATAGTTTCGAAATGATTTAGACAGGCGATCTATCGTCGTATTTGACTCGATGATGTGCATCAAGTGGGAATATTCATGAAGCATTTGGTAATGGCGGTCGGTAATTGCGTCGAGATGTTTAGTCAGTAACGGCTCCAATTGCTTCATGCGTTCCAGGTCCGCTTGATTGAGTTGTAAGAATTTTACTTTTCCTTCCAATTGCTCTGTCACTGGTATATCGCTTGGCTGAATCCTGGTGGTTGTGACAGACTCCCCCCGCTTAACAAACATACTATCCCTCCGCATTTTGCTCTCATGCATTCTCTACGAATAAATATACCATTCCAAATGAACCATCATGCCCAGCGATTTGTACAAGAAAAACTGACCTATCACCAAACTGATAGGTCAGTTGCAAACACACTGAAATCAATTCTGGTTACTTCCATCATAATATCACGAGGATCGAACTGCTACTATTGAACTATTGTAAATTTGTGAATGTTTATTGCGTGGAGTCTTCCTTTATAATGATGGAATAGTGAAAAGAAAGGTAATGATTTTTATCTATGAGAGAAAATAACATATTTCCAAACGTTCTCGGATTCATCTTGTGCTTTCTAGTGTTTTTGGGCAGCATGATATTCTCCGCCATGTATCCGCTACTGATTTTGGCAGGGATAGCAGGCTTTGCCGGTTTGGCCTTTTTTGTATATCGAATCATTTTCTTCTATAACAAAAGAACTTGAGTTTATTCAAAAAAGGTCATGTGCCCTTTTTCTTCACGGTAATAGGAGAGACGGTCTTGCAGGGTGCCCGTGTGCAGCTCGAATTTGTGACCATCCGGATCGGTGAAATAAAGAGAGCGCTTGTCTCGCTCATCACGTTCGCGTCCTGGCAATATGTTTGCACCATGCTTCTCCAAATGAGTTTTCCAGGCATCAAATGAGGCTTCATCAATCGAAAAGGCCAGATGTGTATAAGAATGGGCAATTTCATTCCGAGGGATGTCCTGCTCCTCGTTGATAGCGAGCCAGTGCCCATGCAAATCAAAATAAGCGAGCTTTCTTCCGCGTACGAGTGGTTTGGCTCCCATTACGTCACGATAAAAGCAAAAGGATCTCTCCAGATCGGACACAGAGAACAATAGATGGTTAATTCCTTTAAGCTGTGGCAGCAAGCAAATCCCCTCTTTCACAATCGTTTTTTCTCATTGTAAAAGAGTGAAGAAAAACAGGCAAACCCGTGAAGACGCAGGGTCTGCCTGTTTTTACGTGTACAGGAGCTTTTATGATTTTTGCTGTTGTTGTTGCTGTTGCTGCTGCTGGGTTTGAATAGTGGATTGGACCTGCGACACCATTGTTTGCGCCTGAGCAATTTCTTGTGAAGCAGTTTTTAGCGCCTCCTCAGCAAGCTGAGGATTGGCGGCAGATTGTTCGATTGCTTGGGTAATCATTGATTTTGCAAGAGTAGCAGCAACTTCAGCTTTTTTGAGTGAATCCGTATTGATTTGGCTAGGCATGTTTCTTCTCCTCCGTGTAAATGATCTTTGGCACACCATGCTACTATGTCCTTCTTCACGGATGATTATGTAGGCAAGCACAGCCCAACCGCTTACACCACTGGATGCATACCCTTTTAGGAGGGAGGTATGCCTAATGAAAAAGAAATGGGTGCAAGTAGTGCGGCAGACTGAACAGGCTTTTTGGACCATCGTTTTTTCAGCAAACAAACGAGTGGGAGAGCGAGGCAATATTTTGCCGACAAGATTTAATTCGAGGCAGAAAATTCGCAGGTTTTTAGAAAAGACGATGACTCCTTGCTTGGCGAGTCGTGTGATCGGCAATCTCGATTTGCGCCGAATCAATGGCCAGCTCGCAATCCCGATTGGCGGCGGAATCGGAGCGCCCCCGATCGTCAAAGCCCAGTTGCTTTCGGAGGGCAAAAGGTGTGTTACGCTTGCGGTCTGGTTTCAATTTGACCCAAGTGATCGTTTTTTCCGTGTGTATCAATTGAAAAAACGCCAAGACGGACGCTGGATCGTATTCGGTCGTCATCCCTTGGATTATCCGTTTAATTTGCCACGTGATTTTAGACGCCGGGGCCCTTTTGCGGGATGCTGTACGCCATGTGTCGGTAGGAGAAGGTGAAAAAGGCCATGAAAATAAGTTGGTAACATTTTACGTGCGACTTCGTTGATAAGAGAGGAGGTGGGAGATGAAGGCGCAAACATGGAGCGAGTTATTCGCTGATTATCAATATCCGCTGTACCGTTATTTATTTCGCATGTGTGGTTCACGCGAGGTCGCCGAGGAGCTGCTGCAGGAAACCTTTTACCGTGCCATTCTCTCCCTCTCAATTCAGGACGCCAGACAAGTCCGGGCGTGGCTCTACAAGGTAGCTCGCAACCTTTACGTCGATTGGCTGCGCAGGCAAACGTCTGAGCAAAAAATGCTGGAAAATATCAAAAGACTGATTCCAGCAGCTTCACATACATACTTGCCGGAAGTCGCATTACGTCAAAAGGAAGACAAAGAGAAAGTAGAGTGGATCATGCAGCAGCTCCCAGAAAGAATGCGTACGATTTTGTATCTACGTGAGATTGAGGATTTCAGCTACCAAGAGCTGGGCGCAACGCTCGATTTGAGCCTGGATCAGGTGAAAGTCACTCTGTACCGGGCGAGAGAAAGATTCCGGGAGTGGGAAGCCCGAGCCGAAGGAGGTAAGCGAGATGGAAGATGACAAGCTGTTAAAGGACTGGCAAGAGCCGGCCTTGCAATGGGACGAGAAAAAAGCAAGACGAATGGTATGGAAAGCACGATTTATGCTATGGCGAAACATTGTACATATTCTGTTGATCATTTGGTTTTTGTATGCACTCTATATGATGGCCATTCAGATCGGCTACAAGCAGCTCGGAAAGGAAGAGACATTGGTTCGTTACGCTACTACCCTCATCGAGACGCATTACTCAGGATTGAAGGTCGGCAAATGGGATCATACGTCCGTTGAGCTGTCTCCGTTTCTGACGCAGGAGACGACGATGCCATTATACAAACAGATTGGCAAATGGGAGCTCGTTGTCGGGTCGGTAACCGTAAAAAAGCCTTTCTGGGGAGAGATAAGCTATCAGATCAACTATCAGAACAAAGAATTGGATGATCGAGATGGGACATTTCAATTTGCGTTGCCGCGTTCACTGACTGGCGACAGCCCGATCAAAGAACGAAAAGAACAGGACTATATATGGGATCAGCTGGGGCATATCTCGGACGGGTATGTGGCGGAAATGGCCCTGTCCTCCATCGATCCGCAATCGCCGGAGCAAATGCGCAAGCTGCTTTCCAATTACGACGTCTCTATTTTGCAAATGCCTGTGTATGCAGGTGAGCTAAAGACGTTTGAGCCATCCCATTCTCGCGGTGATGAGACCTATGTTCCTTTCTTAGTACTTAGACCTGAAGTGCTCTATGACGAGAAATCACGACTGTCACAGACGACTTTTGATTTAACCGAATCGGTGGAGAGTGCGGAAAAGCAGTTTATTCCCGACCTGGAGTATGTGCTGGCAAATGGGAAAAGCAGATTCGAAAGCTACGATGAGCCACGCCTTGCTTATCTGAAAAAGCATGGCATCACAGTCTATGGTGCGCTTGTCACTGGTCCTGTGCGCGAGCTGGAGAAGCTCGGGCAAGATCCAGAGTTCCATGAATTCCGTTTGGGCAGGATCGAGGTATGGAATTGGTAGTTGCCCCACGTGTAAGGAATGAAAATGAATGGGATGGGGACGATAGAGGAGGAATGCACCAAGAAGACAAGCATGGGAGAAATGAAATATGCAAACTACGAATAAGACCCGGTACGCAAATATCATACCGATGGAAGATGTAAATACGATCGAGAAGAAGCTCAACCCCTTTCCGATTTTTGCGCAACTGCGGGAGACAACCCCTGTTCGCTATGATGAGAATCGAAGTTGCTGGGATGTCTTTCGCTATGAAGATGTCCATCGCATTTTGAAGGACACGGCTACCTTTTCATCGAGAAGAGGTGGGGAGGAAAATGAGTCGATCCTTATGATGGACCCACCAAGGCACACACAAATGAGGGCATTGGTCAGTAAAGCCTTTACGCCAAAGGTGATAGCCGATCTGGCTCTACGCATCCAATCAATTACGGATGAGCTACTGGATGCGGTACAAAACGAGGGAAAGATGGACGTGGTGCACGACCTCGCCGTTCCGCTGCCTGTCATCGTTATTGCGGAGCTGTTAGGCGTACCGACGAAGGATCGGAAGCTATTTAAAGACTGGTCGGATATTTTAGTAAAGGGGCCAGCCAAAAATACAGAAGAACTATTCGTTCAAGTGATGGCGGAAAGAACACAGGCACGTGAAGAGCTGGATGTGTACTTTGCGGAAATTATGAAGCTGCGTCGTCAGGAGCCAAAGGATGACCTGATTTCCCTACTTTTGTCGGCAGAGATTGACGGAGAAAAGCTCGACGATAAAGAAATTATCATATTCTCTATCCTTCTCTTAGCAGCGGGGAACGAAACGACAACCAATCTAATTACAAATGCCGTACGCCGCCTGACTGAGGATGAAAAATTGCAGCAGACTCTTCGCGATCAGCCTACGCTCATTCCTGGATTCATCGAGGAGGTCCTGCGATTTTATCCGCCGGTTCAAGCGATCGGGCGTGTAGCAACCATGGATGTGCAGATTGGGGATGCGCAAATCAAAGCGGGGGAGCAAGTGATATCCTGGGTGGCAGCGGCCAACCGTGACGAGGCAAAATTTCAAAACCCTGACACCTTTATCGTGGATCGAAAGCCAAATGCGCATCTCGCTTTCGGCTTCGGTATTCACTTTTGCCTGGGAGCGCCACTCGCCCGTTTAGAGGGCCAGATCGCGATACAAGCCATCGCTCGGAGATTGCAGCATATTCGTTTTGTCTCAGGAACAGAGCTTACACCGATTCCAAGCCCGTTTGTTTACGGAGTGAAGCAGTTTCCGATAGCGTTTGAGAAAATAAATGGATAAAAGCCTGGTGTATAGGGCTTTTGTAGCTGGTAAAAAAATCCGGTGTTGCTTTTCGTCCGAATGACCTATATAGTAATTCATTGTTGATGCAATTAGCGAATAATGTCGAAAGATGCGGTTGGATCAACAAGGCTTTTAGGACCTGCTACTATATGCCGGTATGGCGGAATTGGCAGACGCGCGCGACTCAAAATCGTGAGGGAAACCGTGGGGGTTCAAGTCCCTCTACCGGCACCATCAGCACTATACATATGCTTTTTGTTATACTATCGGAGAGTTTAAAAATGTAAGGATGATAATATAAGTGCAACTAAGGCTCCGCCAAAAGGCTTGGCATAGCCAAGTTTTCTAATAAGGTGGGAAACAGTGAGTTAGACCTGTTTCTCACTTTTTTTCATTCAGGGCAAGCTGGCTGTCTTTTAGACGGCTACCTGCTACAATAAGAATGACAAAAGGAGGCGAATACGGTGAGACTTGCAGGGAAACAAGTCGTTTGCTTTGTTGAAAGTGAGTTTGAGGATTTGGAGCTGTGGTACCCGGTTCTGAGACTTCGTGAAGAAGGAGCCGTCGTTCATCTCGCTGGACCAAAAGCAAATCATGTGTACATAGGCAAATACGGCGTTCCATGTGAAACGGATAAAGGCATGGCAGAAATTGAGCCGGCGGATTATGCAGGTGTGCTGGTGCCGGGCGGATGGGCGCCAGATAAACTGCGCCGTTATCCAGAGGTGCTGTCGTTCGTAGCTGCTATGCATGAGGCGAAAAAACCGATCGGCCATATTTGCCACGCTGGCTGGGTACTTGCTTCTGCGAAAATACTGCGGGGTGTGACAACAACCTCCACGCCTGGTATTAAGGATGATATCGAAAACGCCGGAGCTACTTGGGTAGATGAAGAGGTGGTAGTAGACGGGCACATCGTCGGTTCGCGCCGTCCACCAGATCTGCCTGCTTACGCCAAAGCATTTGCTGATTTGCTGGCTGAACAAGCAAACGAATGAAATTCAATGAAAAAGGGCATGTCCGATACATTTCGGCTGCCCTTTTTCGTTACCCGCTGTTGTTCCCGTTTTTCCAAGGGGGATCTCCGTACTTTTTTATCGTGCTTGTAATCTTGTAAGCGACAAACGGGATCAAGAACGAGAGAATGACACCTACCAATGTAAAAAAGGGAGGGATAGCTCCGAAAATTCTGGTCATCCTATGCACCACCTAATTTTTCTTACTTGTTGATGCCTCCAATGTTGCGGATGTAGACATTCGCTTCTACATGTATCTCGCTTTTTTCAAAAAGCTTTTGGCCCTGCTCCCAGTCATCCCTGATTTGTTTCCAGAGGGAATAATGATTCTGCTTGAGATGGCTGCCAAGGCCAATGGCGTCCGCTTTCAGATCCTGGTGCACTTTTCGGATAGTGTCACGGCACAAGCGCTCATTTTCTTTGGCAAAGGCAGCTTGCAGCTGTTGCATGATGGCTGCATTCAATAAATCGATTTTGGCATAGGATTCAAAAATCGTGCCTTCGCATTGAATCTTGATCGTGAATTTGATGCGTTTCTTGTCCCGAATGTCTGCTTCTACGCTTTTCTTGGCTCCATGGATATTTAAAACGATCAGGTTATCCTTGTACTTTGCTTTTAGCAATCCGCCTTTAACGTGGCCAGTAAGAAAATTGAGACCTTCTGTTTCTTCTTCGCCCAAAAAGCCGATTAATTTATTTTTTGTGGAAAAAATGGCTGAGCCTGCGACCTTCACCTCTTCTTTTTCCGCTACGATACGCGGCAGGGCAAAGCTGTACTGATTCAACAAATACTGATGCACATCTCCAATTGTGACCTCGGGTAGCATTCGCGAATTTTTGTTGATGTTTTCGCCTACAGAATTGATATAAAGGGAAGGGATTTTTTCAGTTTTGGGCCGTACCTCGATGACCTTTCTGGCGTCCCCTTTGGAAATGAAAACCTTGCTGCTGCGTCTCGAGTCCGGGTCTCGCAAAAGAATGTCCACTGCATCAGTAAACGTTGATGCCTGACGGGCGATCTCCTCTGATACGACAAGGATTTTCAAGTGCTGATAAAAGGGGTTTCTACTGATGCGCGTAGACAGCTCGCGTGATACTTCAAAAAGGGAATCGCCCTCTGAGGAGAGATTGAGAAAGGCTTCATCTGTCGTATTTTGCCCGCCGCTGATTCCTTGCGAGCCTGAGATCAGACCCCCGGGAATGACGATTTGATGCGTCATTAGAAAACGCTGCTTGCCCTTAGGCTTGTCAGGAGCCTCTTGATTCGCTTTTTTTTCCGTTTCACTGGACCGTGGAACATCAATCGTTACACCGACGACAAATCCTCGTTCCTCAATTTGAACCTGATCCCAGCATCCTGCTACCAAGGTCAAAAGGGTGACGAACAGGCAAAGGGAAACGATGCGCTTATTCATGACCTTTTACCCCTCGCATCTTCGCCATAAGCAAGAGAATGATAGGAATGAGGTACACAATGATAAAGCCAGAGTAGGTAAGTCTATCGGCAAACGAGAAAAAGTCGACCAGATTTTGCGGTAGCATTGCGATGAAATAGACGATTGGTGAGAGGATGAGAATCCAAACAATCTTGGTTATCCGTGTAAACATCGAAGTCAGATTGATGATCGTAATATCCAGCCACATGGCGCTCGTATTGAATATGGTCATGATCCAAATGGTGAAGAAGATCGATTCAACACGTTCAAAAAAGCCGCCGGGGATTTCTACCTCTTTGGCCAGCTCAATGGTTGGGTAGGTGAGATTTTTAGCTACCTCTGCCGAAAACACCCCGATGACAAACATATAAATCGTTAAATAGAGCAGAACGGGTATGGCAAGCCCGAGCGCGATCGCCCGTGGTCCATCCTGTGGATTTCGCATCAGCATGGTGTAAAACAAAATGATTTCGAAGCCGGAATAGGACAGACCAACTCCCTCTGTGCCCTTGAGCAAGGAGCGCCAGTCTGAGGAAAAAAACGGGCGTACATTCTCGATTTCAACCAGTTGCGTCGTAAACAGCAGCACTATGGCTATCACAACAAAGACAACCGGGAGAAACAGCAGGTTCAAGCGCAGCATCGCAATGCGCGACCCGGCAACCGCATATTGGACGATCAACAAAAAGCTGAGGGTAATCATTTCGACTGGCGTATTGTAGAACAGATACTGTTTGGAAATGTTTCCAATGGCTCTGATTTCGAATGAGACGAACATCATGGTGTATACACAGACCAGAGCTGTCAGCACATATCCTACCGGCTTGGAAGCAATGATGGAGGTATACTCAAAAAACGTTTGCCGGGGAAAGCGTGCTGCTAGCTTGGCGAGCATCCAGCCAATTATCCACGCAATTAATCCGCTCAGGATGACCGAAATCCAACCATCAAACGCTCCGGTTGCTTTTGCCAAAGTACGGGGAAACGTGAGGATGCCGACTCCGATCGTCACAGAGGCAATGTTGATCCCCATATGATTTTTGCTTATCAACTTTTCAGCAAGCGTTTGTGCACTCATGTGGAGTCCCCTGTTCTGGTGCGTGTTTCATCTTTGGGATGCAATGATCCAGGTCGCTTCCGCAAAAACGTAATGGGTGCTCGTAGGATCAAATCCTTCCAATCCTGCGGCATTTGCGGGGTAAAAGGAGCCAGGTACGGATAGCCGATGCTCGTCAAATTGGTTAAATGGATCATGATCATGATAAAGGTCAGCACGACCCCGTATATGCCAAAAATGGCAGCTGCAAACATGGCGAGAAAACGGAGCATCCGAAACGCAATGGCCAAAGGATACGAAGGAATGGCAAAGGAAGCAATCGCTGTGAGAGCAACGACGATAACCATGACCGGACTGACAATGCCGGCGGATACGGCTGCATCTCCAATCACCAGACCTCCCACAATCCCGACTGTTTGACCGATCGGTTTGGGTAGGCGCAATCCTGCTTCTTGCAGCAGCTCCATCGTGGTGACCATCATGAGTGATTCTACAAAGGCAGGAAAAGGAACCCCATCCCGTGTAGCCGCAATCGAAAATGCGAGATCGGATGGAATAAGTCCAGGATGAAACGTGACCAGCGCGATATAAAAAGCAGGCGAAAAAACAGCTAAAAAAGCAGCGAGGTAGCGGAGCAGCCGAGCAAGTGTGCCAGCTATCCACCGATCGTAATAATCCTCTGGCGAGTGCAGAAGCAAGCCGATCGTGATGGGCAAAATCAGGACCATGGGTGTGCCGTCAAGCAAAATGGCAACACGGCCTTGGAACAGGGCGGCTGCCACCTTGTCGGGTCGCTCCGTATTATGAATCTGCGGAAAGGGAGACAAGAAATCATCCTCAATCCACTGCTCAACAAAGCCGGATTCCTCTACCTCGTCGATATCGATCGTGGCGATTCTACGCTTGACTTCATTAAGCATCTCGGGATCGACGATGCTGTCAATATAGGCGATAATAAGCGCGGTTTTACTGCGAACCCCCACGTAGGAGCCGTCAAATCGCAGATTTTTATCCTTTACCCGTCGGCGGATGCGAACTGTATTGTCACGGATATTTTCCGTGAAACCATCCCGCGGACCGCGGACGACGCCCTCCGAAACAGGCTCTTCTGTGGCACGCGTTTTCCAGCCTTTGCTGTCGATGATGATGACTTCACTTGCCCCGTCCACAAAAAGGGCAATATCGCCGGAGAGAACACAATCAATGATATCAATTAAGTTTGAGGATTTATTGAGTTCGCTGACAGAAAGTACTTCCTCATACAACAGGCCGAGAATGGTTTGTGGCTCATCCGGAACGCTTTTTCCTGCCATGGATATCATGAGTTGAATATGGCTGAGCACTTGATCGTGCAACATGTCACTATTCACGAGTCCGTCAATGGCTACTATCGCACACATATGGCGGGTGTTGCCGATCAACAGTGAGCGGATGAGCAGATCGTGAGGAGCTCCTAGCTCGGTTTTAATCGTCTCCATGTTTTCCTGCAGTCGGGTGGACAACAATACAGGAGGCGACTGCTGCTGCAATGCCTTTTTAATGAAAGGGGAGGAGGTTTTCTTTTTGCGACGCGTCGTCAAAAATCTGCGCAACATGGAAGTCCCTCCCGTTCAGGATGCGAATATCATGTTAGTGCGATTTTTTCCAGAACAGAGGAAAATTATGCGGATGAAAATTCCACGGATAAACTTTCATACAAAGAATTGAACAACCCCATAAGGTATGATACATTCGGCATGGTAGAATAGAGAGTAGTAGAGAGAGCAGGAATACTGGAGAGGGTGGGATAGAAGTGCTTAATAGCCAGGTATTGGTACGGGAAACGGATTTTTCCCGGCTTGCACATACATGGGAACAATTAGCTGAACAGATGAAGGAACAGGGTGACAAGACAACACCTGCCAAGCTGTTGCAGCTGGCTGACAAAACGAAGCGGGCGGAGCTGAACATCGCTTTTTGCGGACACTTTTCTGCAGGGAAATCGACGATGATCAACACACTCCTTGGAGTACAACTGCTACCGTCCAATCCGATTCCAACGAGTGCAAATGTCGTGAAGATTCGTGGTGGCGAAAAGGCAGCTCGTGTGTATACAAATGCAAACGGAGTCATCACGTTTGATCCAGATACCGAGATGGAAAAGCTGAAGCAGTTTGCTGTTGATGGAGATACCGTCGAATCCGTTGAGGTTTCATATCCGGGCACATTTTTGGATGAGTATTCGAGCCTGCTGGATACACCAGGTATCGATTCTACTGATGCAGCACACAAAATCGCGACAGAATCAGCCCTTCATTTGGCAGATGTCGTCATCTACATGATGGATTACAACCATGTGCAGGCAGAGGAAAACTTCAATTTCACGAAAACGCTGAAAGACCGGGGCAAACCGGTTTATTTGGTCGTCAACATGATCGACAAGCATCTGGACTTCGAGCTGGACTTCGACAGCTACAAGGAAAGTGTGGAAGAAGCTTTCGCTACCTGGAATATCAAGCCAGACGGCATTTACTACACTTCACTGGCTGAGCCGGATCATCTGGAGAATCAGTATGAAGAGTTCAGACTCATGCTCGGTAAGCTAATCAAGGATCGCGAAGAGCTGGTTGCAGAAAGTGTACGCAGTGCAGCGGCACATCTGATTGACGAACACATCCAGGTATTGAAAGCAAGCCAGACAAGCAGCCGTCAAGAGCTGGAAAGCAAGCTGGACAGCCTGGAGGTAGCAGGTGTTGACAGCCGAAGTGCACAAGAAGTTGCAGCTGCTTTGCAAGAGGCGCAGTCGCATGTAAAAGCACTCGAAAATCGTTCGCAGGAAGCTCGCAGACAGATGGAGAAGGACTTAGGCGTTTTGCTCGACAACGCTCGTCTGACCTATTACAGCACAAACGAAGCGGCAGAGAGCTACTTGGAGAGTCGCAAGCCTGGATTCAAGCTGGGCTTTTTATTCGCGGGCAAAAAGACAGAGGAAGAGCGTACGCGGCGTGAAGAAGTGCTGCTGGCAGAGTTCCGTGAGAAGGTGGCGGGTAATCTCGACTTCCATTTCAAAGAGCTGATGGGAAAACAACCACAAGTGTATGACATCCGTGATGACGAGTATCATGCTCGCGTCCATGCGACCAAAATCGAGATTACCTCCGAGTTTCTCGCCAAGCACATCAAGGATGGGGCACAATCGCGTGAATATGTCATGAATTACTGTAACGATATTTCTGCTGGCATCAAGCTGGAGTACAGACGTGTCGGTCTTGCTTTTATCGAGCAGGTAGTAGCACGATTGGAAGAGCAGGCGAGGTCAGAGGGTGCGGCTCAGCATGAGAAGCTCGCGGCACTACGTGAGCTGGCTGATGTACACCAAAAGCTTGCCGATCTCGCTGCGGGCGAAGAAGCAGCAAAAGAAAGCTTGCAGGCGATCATGCGTGAAGGAGACAAGGAATCATGAATCAACTACGAGACAAACTAGTGGCTGCAGCAGAGCGCTTGCGCCGTACAAGTAAAGAAATCACTTCCGTGCCAGGTATGAACGCCCAGGCAGAGGCTATGCTGGATCGTGCAGATCGCCTTACAGCCAACCGTTTTACTGTGGCATTGTTCGGGGCGTTCAGTGCCGGAAAATCATCCTTTGCCAACGCATTGATGGGTGATCTCGTGCTGCCAGTGTCGCCAAACCCGACGACGGCAGCGATTAATAAAATTATGCCTCCAGATGAAGCGCATCCGCATGGGACTGTGCGCGTCGTACTGAAGGAAAGAGAGGCGATCGAGCAAGACGTGCTTCGTTCCCTTGCTGTATTTGGCTTATCCGCAAGCCGGCTGGAGGACGCACTAGCTGAGCTCGGCAACATTGATGTTACACAAATTCCGCCAACAGCGAAGCCGCACTATACCTTCCTGAAGGCCGTCACCAAGGGCTTGGGAGACATGACAAGTCATCTGGGCGGCGAGCTGCTGGTTGACATGCAGGCATTTAAAGGTTTTGTAGCCAAGGAAGAAAAAGCATGTTTTGCCGAATACATCGAGCTGTTCTACTCTTGCCCGTTGACTGACCAAGGGATTGTTCTGGTAGATACGCCTGGTGCTGACTCGATTAATGCGCGCCATACAGGTGTTGCCTTTGAATATATGAAAAATGCGGATGCCGTGTTGTTTGTTACTTACTATAACCATGCGTTTGCTCAAGCGGACCGCGAGTTCTTGCTGCAGATGGGACGCGTAAAAGATACGTTTGAGATGGACAAAATGTTCTTTATTGTCAATGCGGCTGATTTGGCTGCATCAGAGGAAGAGCTGCAAGGCGTGATTACCCATGTGGAGAAAAACCTGTTGACCTGTGGAATTCGTTTGCCGCGAATTTATCCGGTTTCCAGTCAGACCGCACTGCTTGCGCGTATGCACGAAAAAGGCAAGCTGGCAGCATCGGCTGAAAAAGTATACCGTCAACGCACGCAAACAGCGGAAGGCGAGGCGCTGATGGCTGCCGATGAGGCCTTCAAGCTGTCTGGTATGGCCTCATTTGAAGCAGATTTCTTACGCTTTACGATTGATGAGCTGACTCAGATTGCTGTAAACGCAGCCGTGGGTGAAATCCGCCGCGCATACGATGCCTTGAGTGAATTCATGCGGATGGCGCAATCCGGTGAAAGTGAGCGTCTGGCACGTCGGGAGGCGGCAACTGCGGCGCAAACAGCAGCCCTCTCAGCAGTAGAAGCCTTGTCAACCACCTCACTGGAGCGGGATTTGGCAAAAGAGCGGGAAGAATTGGTTTATTACGTGAAGCAGCGCCTCTTTTTCCGATTCGCTGAGCTTTATAATTTTGCGTTCAATCCGGCTGTTCTCAAGGAAGATGGCCGCAATCTGAAGCAGGCGCTACAGGGCTGTCTGACTGACCTGTTGCGCTCCATCAGCTACGATTTGGCACAGGAGCTGCGTGCAACCACACTGCGTCTGGAAAAATTCATCAACAAGCAGGGCGTTTCGTTGGTTCAGGCATGGCAAAAGGATGTTCAGACCCACGCAACGAGTTTGACCCTGGCTCCATACCAGGCACGTCAGGTAGAGACGCTTTCCTTTGCAGAGGACCTGCCTGTGGCACAGGGTGCATTCCAGCCAGCGCTCTCCCTGTTTAAAAATACGAAGGACTTTTTTGAGCAGGATGGCAAGGTGAAAATGCGTGAAGACTTGGAAAAGCGTTTGCAAGATCCGGTAGCTGCTTATGTGGCGACTGGCAGTGAGCAGCTCGATCAGCAGTTTCAAGCGCTGTTTACCGAAATGGCAGCTGGCGAGCGTGCCCGCGTCGTTGAGCAAATCGACGCCTATTTCACTGGTGTTTTTGCTGCACTCGATATGAATGTCGATCTGGGTGAGCTGGAAGCCAAGATGAATCGCGTAGCCGCTGAGCTAGCGTAAGGCAGAGTCGTTATAGCAACATAGAGCAAGAGGGACAAAAGATAGCCCAGGGAGCGCCTGCATAAGTGCTCCCTGGGCTTTTTGGCGCACTAACTTCACACTGTTTTCATTAAACGGACAGCCAACGCTAGTACCGCAGTAATCGGCTGGAGCAATGACGAATATCCATATAGAGTAATAAAATGTGGATGAAATCAGGCAAGAGCACGAAGCAAAAGGGGTTCGCCAGAGAAGAAGGGAGGAGGTCCATATGAGCTTTCTAGATAAATTGAAGCAGGGAGTAACCGATGCGGGACAAAAAGCAAAGACTGTCGTGGAAATCAATCGCCTGAAGCTCCAGGCACAGGACTTGCAAAAGCAGGTCGAAGAAAAGCAAGCGAAGATTGGTGAGATCGTTTTTGAGCGGTTCTCCCAAAATCAAGCAGTGACAGCTACACCCGAAATCGAAGGCTACTGCGAAGAGATTGTGACGATTCAGGGGGAGATCAAGCAGCTCCAAATCAAAATCAAGGAGCTGAACAACGAAAAGGAATGCGATTGCGGAAAGACCGTCGCCCTCGAAACAAAATTTTGCCCAACCTGCGGTCATCAGTTCATTATGCCGCCAGAGATCATTGATATCTCTGCGATTTCTCCCCCGCTTCATGAAACGAAGAATTATACTGATCCAAAAAACGATTCACATAAGTAATCAAAATGGAGATAAGCCCTATTTGGAAAGCTTCACGGCCAAATCCATTCGACCAGTACCGCGAGTCGTAAATGACGATGCCGATTTCGCACCAGTTTGTTTCTTCGGATATCCAGTAGCGACCCACGCTGCCTTTTAGCTGCCCATCTATCTCGATGATTAGCTCGGTTCGAGCGGCATCCGTGTTTCAAAGAAATGCCCCCTTCATACTGAACGATCGTTCAACGAAAGGGGGCACGAAATTATTCTGTCATGCTTTTGTACTTGTCAAACTGCTGGGCTACTTCATTTGAAGGCTTACTTGTCAGATGGCTTACGATCACGATGGCAAGCAGGCTAACTGCAAAACCAGGTACCATCTCATACAAAAAGTCCTTTAATACATCGAAACGGGTCCAGATGATGACGGACAAGGCACCGCCGATCATTCCGGCAAGAGCACCCCATTTATTCATGCGCTTCCAGTAGAGAGACAAGAGAATGACGGGACCAAACGAGGCTCCAAAACCAGCCCACGCATAGCCTACAAGATCGAGAATTGTATCGTTTTTATTCAGAGCGAGCAAAAAGGCAATGACTGCTACAAGCAGAACGGAGAAGCGGCCAACCATGACCAGCTCTTTGTCTGATGCCGACCGGTTCAAAAACGTTTTGAATATATCCTCGGTCAAGGAGCTGGAGGTCACGAGCAATTGGGAAGAAATCGTACTCATGATCGCAGCGAGAATCGCTGCAAGCAGAAACCCTGTGATCAGTGGATGGAACAGAATCGTTCCTAATTGAATGAAAATCGTTTCCGGATCGCTGAGTGTCCAGCCTTGCTTGGAATAAAGTGCGACACCGATGAGACCAGTTAGCATAGCGCCAGCAACGGAAAAAATCATCCAGCTCATGCCGATACTGCGCGCTTTTTTAACTTCTTTGGTAGAGGTGATCGCCATAAAACGGACGATGATATGTGGCTGCCCGAAGTAACCGAGTCCCCAGGCGAACAAGGAAATAATTCCGATGAGGCTCGTCCCTTTAAAAATATCGAGCAGAGAAGGATCGATTGAATGAATTTCAGTAAAGGTAGGTCCGATGCCACCGACAGTCAGTAATGTAACGAGAGGAACCATAATCAGGGCCAGCACCATGATCATGCCTTGTACCGCATCCGTCCAGCTAACCGCGAGAAACCCGCCAAACAGCGTGTAGGCGATCGTCACCAGCCCGACGATCCACAAACCAGTATGATAGTTCATGTGAAACGTGTTTTCGAACAAAACGCCACCAGATACAAGACCGGAGGAGACATAGAACGTAAAAAAGATCATGATAACAAGAGCGGAGACGAGACGCAGCATCCGGGAGCCCTCCCCGAAACGGTTTTCTAAAAAAGCAGGAATGGTAATGGAGTTGTTGGCGACCTCCGTGTACGTACGCAAGCGGGGAGCGACATAGAGCCAGTTTGCATACGCGCCGAGTGTCAGACCGATGGCGATCCAGGAAGCGCTTAACCCTTGGGCAAACATCGCACCTGGCAGACCCATCATCAGCCAGCCACTCATATCGGATGCGCCAGCACTTAGTGCAGTGACCGCTGGCCCGAGTGAACGACCGCCAAGCATGTAGTCCGTCAAATTGGAAGTACGCTTGTAGGCGTAATAACCGATTAAAAGCATTCCGGCCATGTACACAATAATGGACGTGAGCAGCATATTCATTGGCAGCACCTCTTGTTGTGTTTAGTATTTATGAAAGTAATATGAACAAAATACACATTATCATGTATATTTATAAAAATCTATAAGGAAATACTGAAAATTTAGCAGAGCTTCAATAGAAAGTTTTTAATCAAAATAAAAAAGCCTGCGATTTCGCATACGCAGGCTTTCGACTTGCTCATTATCCTTATCATTCGTACCGTAAAACCCCTTGCTTTAGCTAAGGGGATATAAGGCACTTTGCTCTGTATCCCCTTTAGGGGGCTAAGAGCAAACAAAAAATAGTTCTTTTTTGTATCAATGTTAGATATATTCCATTCATCTAACGCGGTATGGTATAATTAACCATAGGTGATGGTTTTGAGTAGATCAGTGGAAACTAACCACAATATCGTATTTGACTGTAAATATCACGTTGTCTTTTGCCCAAAGTATCGTAAAAAGGTTTTGACAGATCCAATAGACATTCGATTAAAAGAGTTGTTTCTTGAAAAGGCAATGGAACTACGTGCTGAAATTGTTGAAATGGAGATCATGCCTGATCATGTTCATTTGCTCATCAAGTGTGACCCGCAATTCGGAATTCATCGAGTCGTGAAACACTTAAAGGGCTATACATCCAGAGTGCTGCGAATGGAATTTAGGCATCTAAAAAGCAGGCTTCCGTCACTATGGACAAACGCCTACTTTGTTGCCACCGTTGGAACTGTTCAACTGGATGTGATTAAGAAATACATGGAGTCTCAGAAGGAAAGGAGTGATTGAATATGCACAGAGCGTACAAATTTCGTCTCTATCCAAACAAAGAACAAACGACACTCATTAACAAGACAATCGGATGCACGCGCTTCGTATTCAATCACTTTCTCGCAAAGCGAAAAGATGCTTACGAACAGGAAAAGAAAATGCTGGGCTACCACGATTGCTCTGCAATGTTAACGCAACTTAAAAAAGAAATCGAATGGCTGAAAGAAGTGGATTCAACTGCCCTGCAATCTACATTGAAAGATTTGGATTTCTCGTACAAAAAGTTCTTCAAAGAGAAAAAGGGGTATCCGAAATTCAAGAGTAAGCAGAATCCTAAACAGTCCTATACATGCAAAATGAACATCAAAGTGGAAGGGAATCGTATCAAACTTCCTAAACTTGGATGGGTTGCGTTTGCCAAATCACGAGAAATCGACGGACGTATCCTGTCAGCTACAATTAGACGCAATCCTTCGGGAAAATATTTTGTGTCTGTTCTTTGCGAAACAGAAGTTTTGTTGCTACCACAAGTGGAGCAGACTGTAGGGATTGACCTTGGAATCAAGAATTTCGCCATTCTCTCTACGGGTGAAAAGGTGGAGAATCCCAAATACTACCGTAAGTATGAAAAACAACTGGCGAAGTGGCAACGAATTCAATCTCGCAGACAAAAAGGTAGTAAAAACCGAAATAAAGCACGTATGAAAGTAGCCCGGCTTCATGAAAAAATCGCAAATACCCGCAACGATTTTCTACATAAGCTGTCAACCAAGCTGATCAACGAAAACCAAGTGATCTGTTTAGAGGACTTGCAAGTAGAAAATATGGTCAAAAATCACAAGGTAGCAAAATCCATTGCAGATGCTTCGTGGTCTATGTTTCGCACGATGCTGGAGTATAAGTCAGAATGGTATGGCAGAAAGGTCTCAATTGTTGGGAAACAATTCCCTTCTAGCCAGCTCTGCTCGACTCCAAACTGTGGATACCGTAACAAGGACGTAAAAAATCTAAATTTACGTAGTTGGATATGCCCGAACTGCGGCGTACAACATGATCGTGACCAAAACGCTGCCATCAATATTGAGCAAGAAGGACTTCGATTGTTGGCGTAGCCAACTAAACTGTGGGACTCACAGGGATAGCTTGGTATATTTCACTCTGTTAGGAGTGACTACCCAAGAATCCCCTGCCTTTAGGCATGGGGAGTGTCAATCTACCTGAACTTGACCGCTGTTATCCAAGCTGACCTTGAATTCTTTCACAACGGTTGGCTCTGCATTCGGGTTGCTTAAATCTTGTTTAACGACCTTAAAGGTACCATCTGCATTTAGTTGACCCTTGTATTCCACTGAAAACAGATCCGATTTGTAAAAGCTGAAGTTCGCCAGCTCTGTTTTTTGCAATTCCTCGGTCAAAAGCTTACCGTCTCCACTAAACATGGCGTTGCGTAATTGCTCGGAGGACTCGTATTTTTGCTGTAAATACGTTTTTAATTGTTGTGCTACCTCTGATTCTGCCAGCTGTTTGCCTGCCTCAACCACCTGTTTTCCTGTTTCGATGGCCTGTTTCCCTGTTTCTACGGCCTGCTGTGCTGTCTGCACCCCTTCGGAAATTTCTGAGCAGGCGGTAAGCATCAACGCGCAAACAACGATCAATGCCTTGCGCATCATTTATGTCCCCCTTTTTTTGCTTCAGGTCTTACTCATTATTTACGAATCGAAAAGGGAAACGTTTCGTTATATAAGAAATCACGCATATTTGTCGTGAAAATTTGTGATGGTGTATCTCCACTTTCTAGCTATCCGCATATGATGGGGTAAGCGTAAGAGCTGCATTGATTACAGGGAGGAAACACAATGATTCAAGGGAAAGTAAAATGGTTCAGCAAGGAAAAAGGCTATGGCTTTATTGAGAGAGAAGGAGGTCCTGACGTTTTCGTTCACTATTCCGCCATTACTGGATCGGGTTACCGTAATCTGGAGGAAGGCGAGCAGGTTGTGTTCGAAATCGTAAATGGACAGCGGGGACTGCAAGCAGCAAACGTAGCACGCAAAGCTGTGTAGGGTTATATCCTGATAATAGCAACAGGGTGATTTTATACCTCTCCATAATCTAGACGCCATCTCATCTTTTGGATGGGACGGCGTCTTTGTTGCGCCTAAAGATTATAGAGGTAGACGGATAAGGCAATCAGCAGAATCAAGGTAATGATCCCATAAATAAGAAGCAGGTTCCGCGAACGATGTACAAAGCTTCGGTTGGTAGCTTCTTCTGGATTGAGTCCGATGCGGAAGGTCAAGACGAAAGCGACGAAAACCAGAACGAAAACAGCAATAATAAATGGCGTAACTGACATAGTAGTGTATCGTCCTTTCTGCAGATAACTGTCATCCTCCGCTTGCGTATTCGGGGATGCTTATGTTTTCTTTCTTCGATCATATAACGATCAACGAAAAAAATGGTCATCCACTTCGAGGTTTTTTTGCTCATCCACCGGTAGTAAAAGCATCTTTAAAACGGGCGACTGCTTCGGGGATATAATCCAGCTCGGCACGGCCAAAGGTGAAGCGGACAAACCCTTTTTGCGCCCCAAAGAGATGGCCAGGAACGAAGACGACACCCCGTTTTACTGACTCGGTAAGCAAGCGCTGCTCGCTCCAAACGCCAGTCAGCTGACACCACAAATGGATGCCGCCCTCAGGACTGATCAGCTTAACCTGATCTTCAAACTGATCCTGCAAGGAAAAAGCCAACTGATCGCAGCGGATGGATAACTGTGTGCGCAGCTTGTTAATATGATGAACAAAATCAGGTGATTGCAGGAAGCGGTCAGCCAGCCACTGAGGAAAGATGCTATGTCCGAAATCAAATTGCTGCTTGGCATCAGCCAGTCGCTCGATGACGGTTTGAGGGCCGACAATCCAGCCAATGCGCAAGCCCGAAGCTACGATCTTCGTCAACGAGCTGATGTAGAGGACGGTGCCATGCTTGTCGAGCGATTTGAGAGTGGGAACAGGCTCATTGGAAAAGGAGGTCAGACTGTAAGGATCATCCTCGATAATGGGAATCCCGTTTTCAGCCGAGATTTCAAGAAGCCGAATTCGTCTCGAAAGCGACAGCAAGGTACCTGTTGGATTTTGAAAGTTGGGATTGAGAAATACCATTTTGATCCGATGCTTGCGATGCAAATCTGCCAGCTGATCCGGATCGATCCCCTCATCGTCCATGGGTAGCGGAAACGTACGCAATCCGGCAGAATGAAAGAGAGGCAGCGAGTAGCAATACGAAGGCTCCTCGATGGCTACGGCATCACCTGGCTTGAGCAGACATTGTACAACCAGATGCAGCGCCTGCTGTGCACCTGAGGTAACCAGTATCGAGGTGGGAGGCGCATCGATACTTCTCCATGTCTTCATATGTCCAGTCAAGGTTTCGCGCAAGGACCAGTTCCCAAGTGGATGCTCGTAGCCCAAATGATTGGGAAAATCATTGGCAGTCATTAATTGCTTGATGGATTGGTGGGGAACGAGATCCGGTGACAGCTCTCCACTTGCCAGATCGATCAGTTCATGCTCATGTGTTTCCCGGCGAATTTTCTGGATCAGGGGCAGGTTCGGGCGAAAGGAGCCTGTCTCCGTCAGATGGCGCCAATTTGGTACGCGTGTGCGAGCCAGACCCCAAATATCCCGGCTCACGAGAGTACCGCTGCCTTGCTTGCGCTCAACAACGCCAGCCGCCTGCAATTCATCATACGCCGCTACAATGGTAGAACGATTGACGTGAAGCTCTTTGGCCAAGGAGCGTTCTGATGGCAAAAAGCTGCCTGGCCCAAACTCTCCACTACTAATCCGCTGTTCAATTTGCTCTGCAATCTGTTTGTAGATCGGCTTGGTTGACGACGTCATTTTTTCATCCATGACTTCTCCCGCCTTCTTTCTAAAATACGGTGTGTATCCCATAACTATCCTGCTTATTATAGCATGGATTTCAGCATTCAATTTTGCTGCGGTTTGGTTTAGTATAGATGGGGGAAGGAGTGTTGCGAGATGAAACAATATCTGGACTTGTGCCAGCGAATTTTGGACGAGGGTGTCACCAAGGAAGACCGGACAGGTACGGGCACGATCAGCGTTTTTGGGCACCAAATGCGCTTTGATCTGAGTGAGGGCTTTCCTTTGGTAACAACCAAAAAATTACACACGAGATCGATCATTCATGAGCTTTTGTGGTTTTTGTCAGGAGATACCAATATTCGCTATCTCCAGGAAAATGGTGTTCGCATCTGGAACGAATGGGCCGATGAGAACGGCGATCTCGGGCCAGTCTACGGCAAGCAGTGGCGTTCTTTTGCAGGGCGCGACGGCAAAACGGTAGACCAGATCCAATGGGTGATTGACGAGATCAAGCGCAACCCTGATTCGCGCCGCTTGGTAGTCAGCGCGTGGAATCCTGCCGAGCTGGACAAAATGGCCTTGCCACCGTGCCATTTGCTGTTCCAATTTTATGTGGCGAATGGCAAGCTTTCCTGCCAGCTGTATCAACGCAGTGCAGACACGTTTTTGGGGGTACCGTTCAATATCGCAAGCTATGCCCTGCTGACTCACATGATTGCGCATGTAACAGGGCTGGAAGCAGGCGATTTTGTCCATACGCTCGGAGATGCACATCTGTATACGAATCATCTGGAGCAGGTCAAGCTGCAACTAAGCCGTGAGCCTATGGCATTGCCAAAACTGAAGCTCAATCCAGACGTGAATTCGATTTTTGACTTTACCTTTGATGACATAGAAATCGTCGACTATGAATCTCATCCGCATATCAAAGGAGAGGTGGCCGTATGATCAGTCTCATCGTCGCGTATGCCAAAAATCAAGTGATTGGCAAGGATGGGGACATGCCATGGCAGCTTCCTGCCGATTTGAAAAATGTCAAAGAATTGACGACAGGCAAAACGATCGTGATGGGCCGCAAGACATTCAAATCGATTGGAAAGCCACTGCCGAATCGGCGTAACGTCGTATTGACGAGAAGTCGTGATTTCCACCCTGAAGGCGTTGATGTCGTTCATACCAAGGAAGAGGTAATAGCCCTTGGGGATGTCATCATTTTTGGCGGAGCGGAGATTTACCGGCAATTTCTTGATGTTGTAGATCGCCTGTACATTACCGAGATTGATCTGGAAACAGAGGGCGACACCTTTTTCCCGCAGTGGGATCGCGAGGCGTACACGATGGTGGACAAGCGTGAAGGGATTGTGGATGAGAAAAATCAGGTTCCGCATACGTTTTATACATTCGATCGGAAGAAATAAGTTTCCTGAATGGCTTTGAAAATTGGAAAAGAAAAAGACCTCTTAGAACAGCTGCACGGTTGTTCAAGAGGTCTGTTTTGCTAAGGAGGAAAATGTTATGGATAAACGCAAATCAACCTACAACTTTCAAAGCGTTGGCATTGGAGCAGAGGCGGAATACGTACGCTTAAAAGAACAAGCTTTGATGGGCTGGGAAAAGGAATACCGCAACCTGAAGTGGTTTGGGCTGGAAGATGGGATGAAGGTACTGGAAGCAGGAAGCGGTCCTGGATTTGTTACAGAAAAACTGCTGGAGCATTTCCCGACAAGTCACATTACGGGATTAGATATAGATGATGGCTTGCTTGAACGTGCTGGGCAGCTGCTGCGTCATGTCCCTGCATCAAGACTAAGTTTGCAGCAAGCTTCTGTTTACAAGACGGGCTTGCCTGACAATCATTTTGACTTTGTCATCGCTCGATTGCTCTTCCTTCACTTGCATGACCCATGGCAAGCAGCAGAAGAGCTGAGACGTGTTTTAAAACCCGGGGGCAAGCTCGTTATAACCGACATTGATGATGGCGCTTTTGGTGCAATTCAACCAGATGTAGAGTCTTTACCTTCCATATTGAAAAAGCTGTCAAAAGCACAGGCCTCCAGGGGAGGTAACCGACAAATCGGCAGAAGCTTGCCACGTATTTTGTCCCAAACAGGCTTTATCGATGTGGATATGGATGCGGTGATTCAACATAGTGATTTGCACGGGAGAGAGGGATTCAATCGACAGCTGGATAGCAACCGCTTTACTCGATTTTATGAGAACGGAATCATATGTTAACTTTATCCGTTCGCCTGAGTCATTTGCCATGATGGTATTTTTTATGGCGTGCGGGACGAAGCCATTTGCCCTTTTTCCCAATATAAAGCAGATGTGAAGACATCCCGAGGAGAGCTGGTTCCTTTGCTGTTTCAATCAATAATTGTATGACTTTCTCGGCTTCCCCGCGTTCCTGCCAATAACGCCAGTGATCCGGAGTCAAAACGGCCCCGATGTTTGTTGAACCAATCAACTGTATCGTTTGAAAACCGATAGACTCCATTAAAGGCCTGATTTCATCGACATGATAGAAATAGGCACCTGTAAAGCGACCTTCCTCTGCGTGATTAAAGATTCCTGTTTGATAAAAATCATAGACAGCATCTATTTGATGATGGGGCTTCCAGTTTTCTGGAGCCATTAACGAGGACATGATGTGATTGGACCTTGAGCGAAAGGCAACAAAAATGATCCCATCGCTTTTGGTAACACGGTACAGCTCGCATGCAGCAGTGACACGATCCTCTTCCTTTTGCAAATGGTACATAGGACCAAGCATGAGAGAGGCATCGAAAGCTTCATCTGGGAAATGGCTGAGATCGCAAGCGTCCGTCACATGAAAACCTTGAAACTGATGTAGTAGTCCAAATTCGGATGCTTTTTGTCGGGCTATGTCTACAAGCTTGGGGGTGAGGTCAGCAAGTGTAACCCGATGGCCCATTTTTGCCAGCTGTAAGGAATACTTTCCCGGGCCAGCACCAATATCCAATATGGTTCCTGGTCCAGGCAAATGCTGTACTATATAGTGCCAGTTAATCAGAAACTCAAGTGGCTCGCGATCAAGTCTTGTCCATTCCCTTTCCCCAAAGAAAGAATAGTAATTCTCTACACTACTCACCTGTTTTTCCCCCTTCCTCTAAGTGAAGGTTCTTTTGTCTAAGATCACGATACGCTTCCACCAACCAAGGATGCATGACCCGCAGCTTCTCCCGCTGCTCCCACATATAGGAGAGGTAGACGAAAGCGGCGTGCTCGATAGATTTGTCCAAAGCAGATTGAAGCTGATGAAGATAGGGGGGTGTGCCTGCTTGATCCCACGCGATCTTGTCAGCAACAAAGAGGACAAGGTCCATACGCGAGGGCTGCGACTTTAATGTGGTATGACACTCAATGGCACCCAATACAGCCGCATCTTGTATGGAAAACAAATCACGAGCTATAGCCTTTGAAATTTTCTGATGAATGATCATGGGAAAGGTGCGCTCTTCGGGTAAAATCTCGATACGGAGCTCCTCTGCTATCTGAATCCGCTGATGATTAGGGATAATCGCGCTGATATCATGCAAGTATCCAGCCATACTGGCACAAATCGGATCAATGCCAAAACGGTTAGCCAACTGAGCAGCTTCCTCGGCTACGTGCTTGGAATGCAGGGCAGTATGCTCACACCCATGCAGGCGCAGCAGGCTTTCTGAATCGGTAGCAATATCATGAACCTGCAGCCAGCCTTCTCGCAGCTGTGCGTATACCTTCATCGTCCAATCCTCCTTTCGCTATCAAGGCTTGTCTACGGAATGATTCGCGTTCTGTGCTTCTGTATCGGTCGCCATGGTGTGTACCCGTGGTGAGCTTTCACCAGACAAATGCTCGGGCTGCCCATAACGGTTTTGCTTCATCAGACTGCTGACGTAGGAGAGTGCAAGAATACATGCAAGAATGCCTCCGAAAACCATCCACAACATGACAGGTCCTCCTTTTTACGAATCGATTCCTCTAGGAAATGAAATTCCTTTTTATTCCATTTTCCAATATACGCCCTTCAACCACTATTTTCCTGCTGTAGATATGCGACATATGTCCTGCTTTTTTAGCATAAAAACAATAGAAAATAGCTGTGGACAATCCCATGGAGGGGATCGGGATGAGAGTTGATTTTCATGTGCACCTAGAAGAAGGACCGTACTCGTCACAATGGCTGCATCAACTCGCTGAATCGCTTGGATCGACGCTTAGCGATGAGCATAATCAGAGCAAAAGGGAATGGGCATACGAGATGGTCGGTCAGCTTGCCAAAAGGCTCAGACAAGGTCCATATTCACGGGAGTGGCTCGATCTGTATCGAGCACGCGCAAAGCAAGCAGGTATTGAAGTGGTATGTATGGTTGAGCATCTTTACCGGTTTGAAGAATTCAGATCGCTGTATGAGCAAAGGCTACACCTCGCTCACGATCGCTTAGGACAAATACAGCGCAGCTGGCTGGATTGTGTGATGAACGATTCCTTGGGCGCTTACACGACTTTTTTGGAGGAAGAAAAAAAGCGCTGGAGAGATGATGGAGTCCAGCTGCGGATTGGCATCGAGCTGGATTATTTTCCGGGAGCAGAGGATGTGCTAGCAGGTGTGATCGAAGCTCACCCATGGGATGTATGCATGGGGTCCGTCCACTTCATCCAAGGCTTTTGTCTTCATCATCCCGAAACAAAGGACAAGTTTGGGCGAATGGACTTATCTGTATTGTACAGCCGGTATTTTGATCTCGTGGAGCAAGCGATCGAAAGCAGACTGTTTGACGTGATTGCGCACATAGATGCTATCAAGGCATTCGGCTATCACCCTGATGAGACAGCCCTTTTGCCGTACTACCAGCGCGTGGCGCGAGCTCTCAATCGATGGAATGTCGCGACAGAAATCACTACAGGAGGCTTCCATCAACCAATGAAGGAGACTTCGCCCAGCTATCATATGCTGGAAATGTTAGCCCATCATGAGGTGCCGATCACGACATCGTCCAACGCGTCTTTCCCTGATCAGGTGGGGAAGCATCTTGATGAAGTACGTGTACTCCTCAAACGTTCAGGCATTACAGCCATATCTATCTTTGAGAGAAGACAGCGCAGTCTCCTGCCGCTCGATTAGTCAAGCCCCCATTTCGCTTTCGTTTCTGCTATGATAAAAGGACGAGAAACGAAAAGTGCACCTTGTGGGAGGAGAAAAAACGATGTCTTTACAAGCGCAATTAAAAGAGCTGCTGGCAGAGATGGAGCCCCAAATCATTAGCTGGCGACGCCATCTGCACCAACATCCAGAACTGTCTTTCCAGGAAGAGAAAACGCCCGCGATGATTGCAGAAATTTTGACAGGTCTAGGCTTTGACGAAGTGCGTACAGGTGTAGGCGGACGAGGAGTAGTAGGCGTTCTGCGTGGCAGCCGGCCTGGAGCAGTGGTTGCCCTCCGTGCTGACTTTGATGCTCTGCCGATCCAGGACCAAAAAGAAGTCGAGTACAAATCGACGGTTCCCGGCGTGATGCATGCTTGTGGACATGATGCCCACACTTCTCAATTGCTGGGTTTGGCCAGTGTTTTGGCTCCTAGACGTGATCAGTTTGCCGGGGAGATTCGCTTTTTGTTCCAGCATGCGGAGGAAGAATCGCCAGGCGGAGCGATCCAGATGGCTGCAGATGGAGCGGTTGACGGGGTCGATGCCGTATTCGGTGTTCATCTATGGTCTATGCTGCCTGTGGGCAAAGTATTTATCAGCCCAGGTCCGATTATGGCAAACACGGATGATTTCGTGATCGAAATTAAAGGCCAGGGCGGTCACGGTGCTGTACCGGAAGAAACAGTTGACTCCATCGTGATCGGGTCCCAAATCGTAGGCAGCTTGCAGACGATTGCCAGCCGCAACGTCAGTCCGCTGGCTAGTGTAGTCGTGACCGTGGGTACTTTTAACGGTGGAGACAACAACAATATTATTGCCGACAGCTGCCGCCTCACGGGAACAGTCCGCACTTTCTTGCCGGATGTTCGTGATCGTGCCGAGCAGCGTTTGGCAGAGATTGCAGAAGGGACCGCAGCGATGCTCGGGGGCAGTGCAACTGTGCATTATGAGCGCGGCTATCCTGCAGTAATTAACAATGAAAAAGAAGCGCGAATTGCCGAGGAAGCGGCTATTGCTGCGTTTGGGGCAGATCGTGTCCAGCCGATGAAGCCGTTAATGGGCGGTGAAGATTTTTCCTATTATTTGGAAAAGGTTCCGGGTGCCTATTTATTTGTCGGTGCTGGCAATCCGGACAAATTGGCAAAATATCCACACCACCATCCTCGCTTCGACATTGACGAGGATTGCATGCTGATTGCTGGGGAGCTTTTGGGACGTACAGCGCTTCACTATTTGGAAAAACATCAGGGCTAACCTATGAAAATGCGCTTTTGCCTATCAAGGGTAAAGGCGCTTTTTTTGCTTTCAGCCATAAACTGATAGGGAGATAGGGCGAAAGTACACAAAGGAGGGTGGTGCCCACGGTGCGGAAACGGATTGGCATACTAACCTACCGCGGAGAAACAGGATTTGTTGAACCAGGTTTTCTGAGCCGGCTGGTAAAGGAAGGAGTGAAAATGGGCGCTGAGGTCTTTTTGTTCAGTCCGCAGGATGTCCGTTATTCTATCCGCCAAATCAGAGGCTATGTCCCGCTGGAGACGGGCTGGACGAGTGACTGGTACGATTGGCCCGACATTGTCATCGACCGATATCGCTATTATCCGTTAGCCAAGCATAGTATCTATCTGCCTTTTCGCAAGCAGCCATGGTTTCGCTATGCGAATAATCGCTTTTCCAATAAATATCGCGTCCACCAGGTTCTCGTGCAGGACCCAGAGCTTGCGCGATGGTTGCCAGAGACGTGTCCTTATTCCAAAGAAACGTTGTTTTCCATGCTAGAGCAGCATCGCATCGTTTACTTAAAACCAACGAACGGCACGGGAGGACGCAGTATTTTGCGAGTGGAACGACAGTCGAACGGATACATGCTACACGGCAGGACCAAGCAGCAGGCCAAAAGCAAGGAAAGACTGTTTTCCCTTGCTGATCTGTGCAAAAGGCTGGAGGGCTGGATGGAATCGGAGAAGAGCGGGAACGAACAGTTTTTCTTGCAGCAAGGACTTCAGCTCTCCTTAATACCAGGGAGAACGGTGGACGCACGGCTGCTGGTACAAAAGGACGGCAGCGGCGAGTGGCGACTGACAGGCATGGGCATACGCATAGGGGCCAGTCGTTCATCGACCTCTAATCTGCACGGGGGAGGTTCTGCGGTACCAGCGGCTGCTTTTTTGATTGATCATTTCGGGCGGGAAGAAGCAGAGCGCATCATTTTGGAGTGCAAGGAGCTGGCGCTTAAAACGGTGTCACGCATCGAGAAGCATTATGGACAGATGATGGAATTCGGATTTGATCTTGGCATTGATATTCAGGGGAGAGTATGGATCATCGAGATTAATCCCAAGCCGGGACGGGAAATATTTCGCCAGCTGGGACAGCACAAACGATACCTGCAGGCTGTGCGCAGACCATTGGAGTACGCTTTATACCTCGCCAATCAAATAGAGGAGAGAGAACAAGAGCAAGCGCAAGAGCAAGCTCGTACACAATACTAGGATCTTCCGGTCAACGGAAGGTCTTTTTTCTTGCATACCTGCTTCCTGATCAAGCGAGCTTAACCGTCTGCTTATCTGGAGGTTTTCTTATTACTGTTGTTTCTTTTATGAAGGGAACATAGCATACTAGAAGAAAAGGAAAATCGAGGCATATTCATGAAGGAGTGAACGATCAATGAGCCATACTACATTTTCCATTCCGGCCGGAGACGATTTGGTCATCCGTGGTGATCTGCATGCAGTTGAGTCCAGTGGGTCCAAGCAGCCATTGCTTATTTTTTGCCATGGCTTTAAGGGCTTCAAGGATTGGGGGAGCTTTCCGTATGTAGCAGAGGAGCTGGCAAAACGGGGAATTGCTACGATCCGCTTCAATTTCAGCTGCAATGGCGTTGGGGAGAGCTTGACTGATTTTGACGAGCTGGAAAAGTTCGGGCGCAATACATACGCACGAGAAATTGCGGATTTAACGTTGCTGACGGAATGGATTTCAAGTGGCAAAATTCCTTTGCCGAGCTATGTAGACAAAACAAGCCTATATGTACTCGGGCATAGCAAGGGCGGTGGAGACGCCATTCTGTTTGGTGCCGGCAACCCGCATGTCACAGGCATCGTCACCTGGAACGGAATCGCCCATGTCAATTTGTTCGATGAAAAGCTGCGCCAGCACATTGAGGAAAACGGAGTAGGCTACATACCGAATGCGCGTACAGGCCAAAACATGCCTATTACCCGCGTGGTTATTGATGACGTGGATAACAATCAGCAGGAATACGACCTTTTGGAAAAGGTTTCCGTGATGCAACAGCCTCTGTGCATCATCATGGGTGAAAAAGATTTTGTCCGTCTGGTAGAGGGTGCAAAACGCCTGCACGCGGTTGCCAAAAACAGTGAGCTGCACTGGATAGAGGGCGCCGATCATACGTTTAACACGCGTCATCCGTTTTCGGGCACTTCCCCTCAGCTCGAGGCAGCAATCGAGCAAACGGCAGCTTTTGTCCTCCACCCACGGACATAGAAAAAACCAGTGATTTCGCGCGTTTTCTTTCCATTTAGGCTATGGTATACTGGGTAACATCCAAAGTTTCAAATGGTGGGATTATTCTGAAAGTTCCGGGATTCTGGAGCGAATAAAAAGCTTAAAAACAATGGAAATGGGTGGAGACATGGAGAGCAAGGTGTATCTGTATGATACGACCCTGCGAGATGGTACGCAGGGAGAAGGGATCAGCCTGTCAGTGGAAGACAAGATAAAGATCGCACTGCGGCTGGATCAGTTTGGTATCGATTTTATCGAGGGTGGATGGCCAGGCAGCAATCCAAAGGACATGGCCTTTTTCGAGCGCGTCCGGGAGATTCCGCTGCAGCATGCCAAGGTTACGGCTTTTGGTAGCACCTGTCGTCCGAACGTAGCTGCATCCGAGGACGAGAATTTGCAGGCGCTGATCGCCAGTGGTGTCTCGGCAGCTGCGATTTTTGGGAAGTCTTGGGATTTGCACGTTACAGACGCTCTAAAAACGACCCTCGAAGAAAATATTCGGATGGTAGCTGATTCCGTCGCTTTCCTCAAAGAAAAAGGCCTGACGACGCTCTTTTTGGCAGAGCACTTCTTTGATGGCTACAAGGCGAACCCTCGCTACGCCCTGAGGGTACTCGAGGCTGCTGAGGAAGCAGGTGCAGACTGGATTGTTCTGTGTGATACAAATGGCGGAAGCCTGCCACATGAGGTCTATGATATTGTGAAGAACGCCGTGAGCCAACTGCGTGTCCCGATTGGGATTCATCCACACAATGACAGCGGGGTAGCGGTCGCAAACGCTCTGGCAGCCGTTCAGGCGGGAGCAAAGCAGGTTCAGGGCACGATCAATGGAATCGGCGAGCGCTGTGGAAACGTCAATCTGATTTCTGTTGTACCAAATTTGCAGCTGAAGCTCGGGTTTTCCTGTATTACGAATGAACAACTGCAAGATTTGACGCAGCTCTCTCGTTATGTGGCGGAGATCGCCAACATGACACTGCCTAACAATCAACCGTTTGTTGGACATAGTGCATTTGCGCACAAGGGTGGTATCCACGTGAGCGCCGTGCTGCGTGATCCAAAAACGTATGAGCATATCGAGCCGGAAAATATCGGCAACAAAAGGCGCGTTCTCGTGTCCGAGCTGGCGGGTCAAAGCAATCTGCTGGCAAAAATGGAGGAGCTGGAGATTGATCTCTCGCTGGATCGTGAAAAAGCACGCGAGGTGATTACTCGTATCAAAGAGCGCGAGTTCCAGGGCTATCAGTATGAGGGTGCGGAAGCTTCACTGACACTGATGCTTTTGGAAGCTGCAGGCAAGCTGAAAAACCTGTTTACACTCGACTCTTTCAAAATTTTGATGGAAAAGGCGGCTGTGCAATCGATCACTTCGGAGGCTACAGTCAAGCTCAGCGTCAATGGTGAAACCGTGCATACAGCAGCAGATGGCAACGGTCCGGTCAACGCCCTCGACAATGCCATGCGAAAAGCGCTGGAAGGCTATTATCCATGCATCGCCAATATGCATCTCGCCGATTACAAGGTACGCGTACTTGATGAGAATGGTGCAACGGCGGCAAAGGTTCGCGTTTTGATCGAATCGGCAAGCAACGGGGAAAAATGGAGTACAGTTGGCGTGTCTACAAACGTGATCGAAGCGAGCTGGGAAGCATTGGCTGACAGTATTCGCTACATGCTGTGGAAGGAAGGCTGTGTGGAGGCCGACAATCACGCTGCAGCAGGGGCACGTGTAGGCATCATCAATCACTAAACAAAGAGGAACCAAAAGCCTGGCCACTGTGGTCAGGCTTTTTCTTCGTAAGCGCCATTTGTTTGCTCGGGCCGTTCCATTAGTTGTCTCAGCTTCGTTTCGGTAGCAGAATCAGGGTCCGGCGTATAAATACTGCAGCGCAAATCTGCACTGCCCTGCACTTGTAGCGACGTCAGATGGAAAAGCATCTTTCCAGCCTTTGCATGACGAAATTCAATCGAAACCTCAGGAGCCGAGCTGACCTCGCTTTTTTCCCAGAGAGCGAGAAAATCAGGATGTACCTCTTTCATTTCTGCTAAAAATTGCTCGTACCACGCATCCTCCACATACTGTCCGTAATAGGCACGGAAAATGGCCAGAAAGCCGCTCATAAAATGCTCCCAATTGACAGCCAGTCGTTGAAACTCTTTTCGCGAAAACAAGAGGCGCAGCATGTTTCGCTGTTCATACGGGATTTGTTCAAAATCCATAAACACGTGTGAGGCGGCATCATTCCACCCGACGATGTGCAAGCGTCTGTCTGAGATAATGCATGGACAAGCGCGCAGCTCCTTCAAAATCCGCGTAAGCGAGGGGCTGATCTGCGGGGCCTCTTCTTTTTGGATACTGATTCCGGTGCCTGTTTCCATTGCGAGTGCATACAGGTATTTTCGCTCATCTACGGTTAGCTGTAATGCTTTGGCGACCGCGTCCAAAACAGACGCAGACACCTTGATGTCACGTCCTTGCTCAAGCCACGTATACCAGGTAGCACTCACCCCCGCGAGCTGGGCTACCTCTTCTCTGCGCAAACCAGGCGTGCGTCTACGGGTCCCGGGAGCAAGTCCGACTGATTGGGGCAATATTTTCGCCCGTTGCGTTTTTAAAAACGTAGACAAAGCTTGCAATCTTGTCTGATGATTCATCGTTTTCATCCAATCTTTGGTAGTGGTGGTCATTCTGGTATTCCTTATACTAGGATAAACAACAACTTGTAATAGGATAACAGATGTGACAAGATGGTGTCCATAAGGATAATTACGATAGGGGGATTACGATGGAACGGGTCGTTATTACTGGACTGGGAGTCATTTCACCAAACGGAAATCAGGTTGACCAATTTTGGAATAGCTTGGTCCAAGGGAAGTCGGGCATATCCCGCATTGATACATTTGATACTACGAGATTTAAAACGAAAATAGCGGGGATCGTTCGAGATTTCGATGCGGAGGGGCGTTTTGGACGCAAGGAAGCACGGAGAATGGACCGTTTTTGCCAATATGCGCTCGCTGCAACAGAAGAAGCGATGGCTGACTCAGGAATCAATCTCGATCAGCTAGATCGTGAGCGAGTAGGTGTCTATGTTGGGTCGGGTATCGGCGGGGTGCAAACGCTTCTCGACCAGCATGCCGTTTTGCAGGAAAGAGGACCGGAGCGTGTCAGTCCTACACTTGTGCCCATGATGATCTCCAATATGGCTGCTGCTATGATCAGCATCAAACTTGGGGTCCAGGGTCCAACGATGTCACCTGTTACCGCTTGCTCGATTGGCAATACAGCGATCGGAGAAGCGTTTCGACTGATCAAATTGGGGGGAGCGGATGTCGTCGTAGCAGGCGGAGCGGAAGCGGCAGTTACCGAAATTTCTCTTGCCAGCTTTGGGAATGCCACCGCTTTGTCCGCGAGAAATGAGGAGCCTACCAAAGCGAGCAGACCATTCGATGCCAATCGTGATGGTTTCGTGATGGCAGAAGGCGCAGGGATACTGATTCTGGAGTCGCTCTCGCATGCACAGCGCCGCAATGCTCGTATTTACGCAGAAGTGATTGGCTACGGCGCCAGCTCGGACGCTTATCATATGGTCGCGACTCATCCAGAAGGCACCGGTGCTTATCTGGCGATGAAATCGGCGCTGCGGGAAGCGCAGATCGGGCCAGAGGAAGTTGATCTGATCAGTGCGCACGCTACCAGCACCGAAATCGGTGATCAGTCAGAAACAGCAGCCATCAAGCGTTTGTTTGGGGAGAGCGCCTACCGGATTCCTGTTACGGCAAATAAATCGATGATCGGGCACATGTTCGGAGCTGCTGGTGGCGCTGAAGCGATTGCGCTTACCAAAAGCTTGCAGGACGGTCTGATCCCGCCTACGATCAATCTGGAACAACGTGATCCCCTCTGTGATCTGGACTATGTACCGAATCAGGTACGTCGACAACCGAAGCTGAATATCGGCATTTCCAATTCATTCGGTTTTGGTGGGCATAATGCAGTGATTGTCTTGAAAAAGTATCAAACCGTATAGAGGCGCGTCACAATCAAAGCAGTCTGCCCTTTTTTGCTAAATAAGAATGGCAAGCACTTCCTCGTTACATACTATCGAGGCTTGGAAAACCATTACCTGTAGGCGGAGAAGGGGAAAGACGATCATGGCAAAACATCAAGCAGTGGAAGGCAATTCGATACGTAGAGGGCCGATTCTCGCTGTCATCATTGCGGGAGCCATCGCCGCTTTGCTCAATCAGACGCTATTAAATGTCGCCTTGCCAAAATTGATGGAGCAGTTCCATATCACGACCTCGACCGCACAATGGGTCATTACGATCTACATGCTGGTCAATGGTGTCTTGATTCCGACCACGGCTTTTTTGATGCAAAAATTTACGACGAGGCAGCTGTTCATTACCGCCATGAGTCTGTTTGCCGCCGGTACTCTTATTTGCGGCATCTCGCCAAGCTTTTCACTCATGCTGGTCGGGCGTGTCGTACAGGCATCAGGCGCGGGCATTCTCATGCCGCTCATGACGAATGTGATTTTCAATATGTTCCCGCTTGAAAAAAGGGGATCGGCTATGGGCATCGTCGGTATCGCGATGGTGTTTGCCCCGGCGATTGGTCCTACGCTTTCCGGATGGATTGTGGAGCATTACTCGTGGCGACTGTTGTTTTTCATTGTCCTGCCGATAGCCATCATCGTCCTTATCATTTCCTCTTTTGTATTGAAAAACGTCACCGAGACAAGCAGTCCAAGGCTGGATGTGTGGGGAGTCATGCTCTCGACGATCGGATTTGGAAGCTTGTTGTACGGTTTTAGCTCTGCGGGAGGATTGGGCTGGAGAAATACGGAAGTGATCATGATGCTGGTCATTGGCTGCATCAGTCTAGGCGTATTTGTCTGGCGGCAGCTAACGATTGATCATGCCATGCTGGAATTCCGCATTTTCCAGACATCGACCTATACACTTGCGGTCCTCATCAGCCTGATGGTCAATATGTCGATGTATTCAGGGATGATTCTGCTGCCAGTCTATGTACAAAATATCCTGCATTTCACCCCTGTGCAATCAGGCCTGCTGCTATTGCCCGGCAGTATTATCATGGGGATTATGTCACCGATCACAGGAAGGCTGTTTGACAAGTTCGGGGCGAAGGGACTGGCACTGACTGGACTGTTCATCACCATCGTGACGACCTTTGGGTTTACCAAGCTGAGCTTGTATACGACCTACACTTATTTGGTGACTCTGTATACCGTTCGCATGTTTGGTCTGTCGATGTTGATGATGCCGGTCATGACCTCCGGCTTGAATGCCCTGCCGCTGAAATTGAATCCGCATGGAACCGCGATGTCCAATACGATCAATGCGATTGGCGGAGCTTTGGGGACAGCCCTGTTTGTGACGATCATGACAACGAAAAGTGCAGCGCATACAGCGGACATCGTCAGAAGCGAGCACATCAATCCCGCAGATCAGGCACATATGGGCTTGGCTACCATGCAGGGCATGGCGATGGGAACGAGCGATGCATTTTGGATCGCGACGTTATTTACGGTCATTGCGCTGATACTGGCTCTATTTATGCGTAACAACACCCCGCGCAGAAATGAGGCTACGGAGAAAAAACGCGTCCCACAGCTTTCCTGAGCGATAGTCATAATCAAAAGGAAAAAGCGCCGCCCCACCAATCAGGGAGCGACGCTTTTTCCTTTTGATTATGCTTGCTTGCGCATAGCACCCAGCTCTTCGACGATCGCAGTCATTTCGTTGATGCCGAAAGCTGTTTTTTTCTGCACCATATTGTACAGGTACAAAAGGTCCTCATAATGCTCCAAATCAAAATCCTCTGGGCGCATGACAGCTGTGTTTGCCATGTTCAGCTTTGCTTTGATGCCTTCGATGATGACAGTGAGGTTCTCCACTGTAGGTTGGTTCAGATCAGCCATTGTTTTCTCTCCTCCCGAGAAAGGGTATTTATTTCGTCAGCTGTCCACGTGTGACGCCCAGCTGGTTGGTTGCCTTGAGGGTGCGCCATACTTGTGTGCCGCTTACTTCTCCGCGCAATGCTTTGCGATAAAGGTCAATGACTTCTATTACTCGCTCAGGCTCTTCTTCCAAAAACTCGATCCGATAGCTACCAACCTGAAGGGCTTGGAATTCTTTCAAATACTCCGCACCAGACTGATCGATCGCATTGTAGACCGTATTGCGGCAGCCAGTATCGACACGAACCGGATGGGAGAAGCCTACGCGGTCCTTGAGGGAGATACGGGACGTTTCACAAGGCGTTCCGCAGTTGGTGTGATCTGTTCCTTCACTCATGAAGGTGCAGTAGACGCAGTGCTCGGTATGGAACATCGGCATGTGCTGGTGAATGACGAGCTCCATGTTTGCTGCGTTGGAGCGGCCGAGCAAATCAACCATCTGCTGGATATTCAAATCATACGACGGCGTGACGCGAGAAAGTCCTGCCTCCAGGAACAGCTCAACGGCCTTATGGTTGGCGACATTGAGCGAAAAGTCGCCGATCAATGGGATCTTAATTTCGTCCCGACGAGAGAGATAGTAGTAGAGTGCCCCGGTATTACGCACCAAAATCGCATCCGGCTTGCTTTTTGCAATCAGTGCCAGCACGCCGTTTTCATCCGGCATATGAATGCGCATGGTTGCGATCCCGATCTTCTTGCCGTATTTATGTGCCAGCTTGACCCCTTCTGGATACTGCTTGACGAATTCAAAGTCAGCGTAGAGGAAATCTACGTCTGTTTGCGCAGCGGCTTCCAATTGCTCCAGGGAACGGCACAAAGCGGTCAATAGTGGCTTATCTACTTGTTGCTTTTTCGGAACATCTGAATACACATTGACATCCTGATGGCGATAAACAGGCGGCTTGGAACGCAGGAACGTAAGTTGCTCTACTGCTTCCCGGCGCATCCGGTTCAGCTCGCTGACAGGGACGATCAGATCGCCATCGAGATCAGCAGTCAAATCACCTGACTCGAGATGGAACAAAGTGCCACCGAGACGACTTAATTGATCATGCAAGAGCTCTGTGGTCAATGGCCGCTTGAGAGCAGCCTCCACAGGCTTTTCGGATGAAACAGAGACTGCATGGTTAGCCAGCTTGTCTACCCAGGTGATGCTCAGCTTTTCGCCGAGCTTGCCGCTCACATGCACGGCTAATGGGAAGGTGTGGTACGGCTTTTCCGTCTCAAATGTTTTGCGCAGTCGTTTGTCCAGCTCAGGATCGCTCGTTTTCCAGACGCGATCTCCTACATGAAGACGCTTCAGGTTGACGTCGTTGCGACCCATCACGATTTCGTACATGCCTTTTTGGACTTCGCCTTCTACTTTTTTGCCACGGGAAAGAATGTCGTAGATGCGTCCGCCTTCTTCTTTTTGCGTCGGGTCGCCCGCGTCAAATACGATTCCATCCCCGCGTTTGACTGGGGAAGTGATTTCAACGAGCACAGCGTTCGCCAGCAGCTTTTTGACAGTACCCAAAAACACGCCACGGCTTTTCGGGAACGACCCGTCGACCAGCTGTTTGTTGTTGGTTCCGGTCAGGAAGCCATGCGTGAAGCCACGGGAAAAGCTTTGCTGCAGCTCGCGAACCTCCTGCTCGCTTGGTCCTGTGTCTTGTCCTGCAAAATAACGTTCAATCGCTGCATTGTATTTGCTCACAACGTTAGCTACATATTCCGGAGATTTGAGACGTCCTTCGATTTTAAAGGAAGTGACGCCAGCCTCGATCAGCTCCGGTACGAGGTCGATAGCAGCCAGGTCTTTCGGAGAGAGCACGTAAGCGATGTTGCCCATCTCTTTTTGTACGCCATCCACCATCAGATCATACGGCAAACGGCAGGCTTGCGCACATTCACCGCGGTTTGCAGAGCGGCCACCCCACATTTCAGAGGTCAGGCACTGTCCTGAGTAGGAAACACACAGGGCACCGTGGACAAATACCTCCATCGGGAGCTTAGCCTTCTCGCCGATTTTTTTGATTTCCTTCAACGAGTTTTCCCGGCCAAGCACCACGCGCTCAATGTCAAAAGGCTTGGTGAACTCGACAGCTTCGGGAGAGGTGATCGTCATCTGTGTCGAGCCATGAATCGGGAAGTCAGGAGAGATTTCACGAATCAGCTTTACCAGACCGAGGTCTTGCACGATAACTGCATCTACCCCGGCATGAATACAGGCGTCGATCAGCTCACGAGCGTCCTCCAGTTCATTTTCAAACACCAGGATGTTAAAAGTAAGAAATCCTTTTACACCGTACATGTGCAAATAGGACATAATCTCAGGCAGTTCCGCCATATGGAAGTTCTCTGCTCGCGCACGGGCGTTGAACTTTTCTACACCAAAGAAAATCGCATTGGCGCCGTTAGCAACAGCAGCCTTCAAACAGTCCCAGTTACCGGCAGGGGCCAACAATTCAATATCTTCACGCTTGATACCATTTCGCATGTGTATGTCTTACCTCCAAGGTCTTCAAACAAGCTCTTCTTCATCATAGGGAAATGTGCAGGTCACCGCAAGGAAAACATCGTCTCTACCAGATGTTGAAAATGTCGCTTCCAGACAGACTGGATATAATGGTATTCTGAAAGAAAAGTGCAAAAAATTTGATAACGATCAGAGGAACCGATATGCCAATCATCAAAGACATTTTATTGCAATTTTTATTCATTATCGTCCCTATCCTATTGTTTAAGGGTGTCTGGCAGGATCGTTCAAATGTAAACAAACTGGATGTCCAAACATCCTTTGTCGTGTTGCTCAGTTCGATAAGTGTCATTTTATGCATGAGCTTTCCTATCCAGTTTGGAGAGGAGTCGCTGTTTGATTTTCGTACGTTACCTATCATTATTACCATTCTCTACGCTGGCTATATCCCGGGGCTGCTTACGATACTCGTCATGATCGCCTTTCGGATTTCTCAGGGAGGATCAGGAGCAGGCATGTTTCTGACGATATTTAGCTGCATCGTCTATGCTGGTACTGCGTGCTTTTGGGTGAAGGGATGGTATAGGTATTCCTTTCGAAAAAGAATGGGCGTCATCCTGTTTGTAGGCTTCGTGAAGCAAGTGTCCCTGTTGATCGGTCTCTTTTGGATACAACTTGTGAAGGGGTATACCACGATTCAAATGTATGCGCATCTCAAGCCGATTGCAGAGATAGGGCTTCTCAGCCTGGTTGTGTTGGGTGTCGTTACTTATTTAATGGAATACATCCGGGAATCGTACATCATTCGCATTCAGGTGGAGCGATCCGAGAAATTGAATCTGATTAGTGAGCTGGCTGCCAGTGTAGCTCATGAAGTCCGCAATCCGCTAACGGTTGTGCGCGGCTTCGTCCAGCTTCTGGGGGAAGAGACCAAGCCGCATAAGAATGAATACATAAAACTGGTTTTAAACGAACTGGACCGAGCTGAATTCATCATTTCGGACTATCTGAATTTGGCGAAGCCCCAGGCGGAGGTTAAGGACCGTCTCGATATTACGCTGATTGTCAAGGAAGTATCTGCTCTCATGGCTTCATATGCCGTGATTAATGGAATAGAGATCGTCACCAGCATGAAAGCGGAGATGTTTATATACAGCAACTCATCCAAGGTGAAGCAGGCTTTAATGAATCTGATGAAAAACGGCATTGAGGCCATGCAGCAAAGTGGAGGCGTGTTGTATATAAAGGTAGAGCAAGTCGACGCACACATCATCATCACCATCCGTGACGAAGGATCAGGCATGTCCAAAGAGCAGATTGCCCAAATCGGTCTTCCTTTTTACTCGACAAAAGAAAAGGGAACTGGGCTTGGCCTCATGGTGACTTGTCGCATCATTGAGTCCATGGCGGGCAGTGTCCAAATCAAGAGCGAGCTTGGAAAAGGTACATTGGTGACGGTACGTCTACCGGCTGTACCTTGACCTGGAAAGGAGGCGAACATGGAGAAGGATCAAGAGCTGTGGGACAAGCTTTTTTACGAGCTTGCCTGCATACGCAGTGAAATGAAGGCGTTCAAGCTAGAGACCAGGGCAGAGCTCTATCAAATCAAAGCTGAGCTGAAAGAATGGCAACAACGAACAGGGCAACAACGGCTCCCAGACAAAGGGGAATAACAGATGGGTAAATCGCAAAATGCATGGTGGAATAAGACGGTCAAGGCAGTCCTCGTCGCAGGGCTATCTGTATCGCTTGCCGCATGCGGTCAAACGAATGAAGCAGCAAAACCGGCGGAGCAGTCGCAGGCACCAGGCACGACAACAACGGATCCAGCACCAGCTGCCAAAACTCCCGATCAAGTACTGCGCCTAAACAACTTTACAGAGCCACTATCTCTGCATCCGGGGCTGATTACGGATGTATGGTCCTCCAACGTTATTTTCCAGACGTTTGAAGGGTTGACTCGAACCGATAAAGACGGTGTGCCGCAGCCAGCGATTGCGAGTGAAATCAAGGCCTCGGACGATCTTTTGACCTACACCTTTACGATTCGGGACAATGCCAAGTGGTCCAATGGTGACCCGGTTACAGCCCACGATTTTGAAAACGCCTGGAAATGGGTGTTGGATGCGAAAAATGGCTCGGAATATGCCTATCAGCTCTTTTATGTAAAAAATGCAGAAGCAGCTTTTAGCGGCAAGGCGAAGCCAGAGGATATCGGGGTCAAGGCTACAGATGATAAAACCTTGGTTGTAACACTGGAAAATCCGACTCCGTTCTTCCTGGAGCTAACAGCTTTTTACAGCTATTTTCCATTGAATACGAAGGTCGTGAGTGCAAATCCGGACTGGGCCAAGGAAGCCGGTCCTAACTATACATCCAACGGTCCTTTCAAGCTCACGCAGTGGGAGCATAAGACCAAACTCGTTTTGGAAAAGAACGAGCATTACTGGGACGCGCAAAATGTCAAGCTAAGCAAACTTGAAATGAATATCATTAATGATGCCAACACCGAGCTGTCCATGCTGGAAAACGGAGACCTGGACTGGGCGGGTGCTCCGACAGGAAACGTGCCGCTTGACGCGATGCAAACGCTCAAGGAAAAAGGCTTGCTTGAAATCACGCCAAAGGCAGGTACGTACTGGTATGAGTTCAATACGGAGCAAAAGCCGTTTAACAACAAGAAAATCAGACAGGCATTCGCCTACGCGATCAGCCGGAAAGACATCGTAGACAACGTGACACAGGGAGGCGAGCTGGTTGCGACGGCAATCGTACCGCCAACGATGTTTGCGGAAAATGAAAAGGGCTTGTTCGTGGACAATGATGTGGAAAAAGCAAAGCAGCTGTTGGCAGAGGGTATGAAAGAGGAAGGGTATGCGAACGTGGAAGCGATGCCGCCGATCACTCTTTCCTATAATACAGAAGAAGCGCAAACGAAAATTGCTCAGGCTGTACAGGACATGTGGCAAAAAAATCTGGGCATTCATGTGAAGCTGGAAAACCAGGAATGGAACGTTTACTACGAAAACATCAAAAACGGCAAGTATCAGGTAGCGCGTATGGGCTGGACGGGCGACTTCAATGACCCGATCAACTTCCTGGAAATTTTCCGCACCAAGGAAGGCAACAACCATACAGGATGGGAAAAGAAAGAGTTTGCAGACTTGCTCGCAGCGTCTTCCAAGGAAGGGGATGCGGCGAAACGCAAAGCGATTTTGCAGCAGGCAGAAAAGCTGTTAGTTGACGATATGCCGGTGATCCCGTTCTATTTCAAGTCGACTGTATATGCAAAAAACCCCAATCTGAAAGGCGTCGTCATTTCAGGACTGGGGAATGTTCAATACAAATGGGCTTATTTTGAATAAGGAATAAATAAGAACATGAAGGGCTGGTTGCTAGGATTCTTCCACGACCAGCCCTTCGAATACGATCGAGACCTTTTCTTCCATGATTTCTTCCAAAGCCCAGGCACCTTCACTGCGTACCCAGTCATACAGGGCGTTGTAGTAAATATTCTCCAGCATGTTGGCTGCTACGAGAGAATTGAATTTGCTTTTCAACTGTCCCTTTTCCTGTGCTTCCTCGATCAAGTCCGCAAAGAGCTGGCGTAGCTCAAAGTACATGTTCTTTTCATTTTCCAGCACTTTGCGATGCTTCATCGAAGATTCAACCACTACCTTGATAAAGTCAAAGTTTGTGATTGTCACTTCATTCATGATTTTATAAATGCGCAGCACCTTCGCTTTGCAATCGTCCCCGAAATCCCACTCACTTCGCCGCTCCTCGATCTCGTGCAGCCGTTCGTAGCCCCAGTTGGCAAGGATCGCTTCTTTTGACGTGAAATGCAGAAAGATCGTGCCGCGAGCGACATCTGCTTCTTCTGAAATCATGTCGATGGTGGTTGCTTCAAAGCCATGTGTTTTGAATAGCTTGATCGCCGAGCTAAAGATTTTATCGCGAGTCTCGCGCTTTTTTCGTTCCCGTCTAGTCGTCAAAAAAGAAACACCTCCTTAGGTACGTATGCTTGATTATAACACAACCGTTACCTACAAAAGAATTGATCCATAAAGATCGGGCAAAAAACGCCAAAAAAAGGGATAGACTTCTGCGAAAGTCGATTGTATATTTATATACTATAATGAATAAATATTAAATCAAACCAAGCTGCCCAGCATGGAGTGGAGGAGAATAGAATGAGTGTCGCTAAAGCGCTGACGGTACGTCAGGCAACTATGAAAGATGTCGATGCGATGTTGGAAATCATTAATGAATATGCACAGCAGGGGTTGATGCTGCCGCGGACCAAATTGTCTGTCTGTGAAAACTTGCAGTCCTTCATCGTCGCTCATGACGGGGACAATGTAGTAGGTGTAGCAGGACTGCATATTTTGTGGGAGGACCTGGCCGAAATCCGTTCCCTTGCCATCTCTGAAAAGGCAAAAGGTAAAGGCGTTGGAAAGCATCTGGTGTTGCATTTGGTTGAACAATGCCGGGTGATCGGGATAAAGCGTGTGCTTGCCTTGACGTACCAAAAAGAGTTCTTTGAAAAATGCGGGTTCTGGATCGTAGCAAAAGAAACATTGCCGCAAAAGACTTGGAAGGATTGTATCAATTGCTCCAAGCTGCCAATGTGTGATGAAATTGCCATGATCATGGAAACTGCTTGATATGTAAGGTAGAGCCTTCCAATTTTTCTGTTCAGCGACTATATTTATGAGAAGTACACAAATATAAAGAATAGTTTGCCAGAAGAGATTGGTATTGGGGGGCTTTTCTATGAAATTGGGGGCGCGCGTACTCATTGTCTTGTTGCTTGCTGGTATTTTACCATTAACAGCGGCAGGCGTATTTGCTTATCAAGAAACCAGGCAGGAATTGCTAGGTGAAAGTGCAGCTACCCTGGAAGCACTGCGGAACAGCAAGAAGGAGCAGGTCGAAAATTACTTTCGCGAGCGGGCACGAAACGTAGATACGCTGGCTGCATCAGGCACCGTCATAGCTGCCCTTTCTTCCTTCGAAGGAATCTGGCAGCAGGGCAAGGATTCAGCCGCTTATCAGGAGGCAGAGAGCAGCTATACGAAAGAATTGAAAATGGAGGTAGCTCGCTACGGCTTCGCTAACGCCTTTCTCTTAAACGACAAGGGCGACATCGTCTACCAGACGAAACCACAGGCTGACCTGGGGACGAATTTGCTAAACGGACAGCATGCTAGCTCGGTGCTCGGGCAAACCGTACAAAAGGTGTTGAAGGTGCAAAGCGCGGAAATGTCGGATTTGGGACGCTATGAGCCTTCCGGTGATACGCCTAGTGTGTACATCGCCGCTCCTATTTACGAAAAAGGGTATATTCTCGGACAACTGGCTGTCGAGGTTCCTCTCGAGTACATTTCTCGTCAACTGAATCAACGAGAAGGGCTGGGGCAGACTGGCAAAATTTATCTCATTGGCCCTGACAAGCTGATGCGCTCCCAGATTGGATCGGGACAAGATATGCTTCTGACGCAAAAGGTTGAAACTCCGATTACAGAAAAAATGATGAGTCAAGAACAGGTTTCCGGAACCGAGCAGGGTGTGGATTATTTGGGGGAGCAGGTGCTTGTCTCCTATGATCAGGTGCAGGTAGGAAATGCAAAGTGGGCGATCCTTGCGGAGATGGGCATGACCGAAATATTGTCAGGACCGAACCGGATCAAAAATGCCATGGTTGTATTTAATGGCGTAGTCCTCTTCCTGATTGTCGTGATCTCTTTGTTTACAGCGAATTGGCTGCGTCAGTCATTTCGTGCGCTTCTCTTGATAGCTGATCGGATCGGGCATGGGGATTTTTCCAGTCCATTCCCCAAAAAGCTGCTGAAGCGAAAGGATGAGCTTGGAGAGCTGGCACGCTCGCTGCAAGTGATGCGGGATCATTTGCATACGATACTTGAGCAAGTGCGGCAAGCAGCGACATCCGTTTCTCATGCAGTACGCGACATCCATGGAAATACGGGAGAGATCGCGCAGTCGAGTCAGCAAATTGTGCAGGTAGTGGATACAGTAGCCGCGTCTGCTGACGGTCAGATGGAGAAAATGGGAATGACCTTGCAGCTCGCTGTTGATTTGACGAATGATGTAGCAGGTGTAACCGAAAATGTAGAGCAGGTCTTTGTGTCTTCCCAGCAGATGAAGGACCATGCAGAGGCAGGTAGACAAGCGGTAACAGCCGTCATGGATAGTATGGAAGAAATCAATCGCTCGGTAGAAGAGGCTACAGATGTCATACATACGCTGGAGCAACGTTCGCAAGATATTTCCCGGATCATTTCCGTCATTACAGAGATTGCAAGACAGACGAATCTGCTAGCCTTGAATGCAGCGATCGAAGCAGCACGTGCCGGAGAACATGGCAAAGGATTTGCCGTGGTCGTAGGAGAGGTGCGCAAGCTTTCAGAGGGCACCAATGAGGCTACACAACAGATCGTGAGCATGATCGGCGATATTCAAAAAGATACAAAAGCAGTGGTGGCAAAAATGCTGGTGGGCGCTCAAACTACCGCACACGGAATGAAAACAGCGAGAGAATCGGGAGAGATGTTTCGGCGGATCGAGGAAAACATCATCCGCGTGTCACGGGAGATGGGGAGAGTCAGTGAGGCTTTTACCCGTATGGCTCCCGACGCCAGACAGGTAGTCACAGTCGCACAAGAAGTGTCGTCAGCCTCGATGCAGGCTGCCGCAGGGGTACAAAGTATTTCCGCAGCAGTAGAGGAGCAGAGCGCAGCTATGGAGCTGATCGCACAATCTGCTGATCAGCTGGCAAAAATGGCGGAGGATTTGCGATTATCGCTATCATCATTTATATTAACTGAAAATTAAGAAATAAGGAGGCCGGGAGACTGGTCTCTTTTTATCGTATAGGAATTTATAAGCGTGAGGCTTATGAATTCCGGAGCGCATGACAAGGTGCCTCAGCGTCCGCTCCCCTCGAATACCTGTACAGCGGTTCAGGCGAAGGAAGTAAAGAATACTTGATTGTTGCTATTGGTGGAGGAGAAAAAAGAGAAGGTCTTTGGGACTCCTACCAAGCTGGATGGGAAAAAAGGGAAACACGCCCTTAAGCGTCCACCTCTGAACAATCATCTTTGAGAGGGCCACTTTGGACGCGGGTTCCCTTTTTCCCTGTAAGCGGGCAGTGCCCCCTCCCCGCTAGAGGCCCAAGTATCTGGAGCGTTTTCTCCTGTTTCCTCCCCACCACTGAAGCCACGTACAACAGCAAACAAAGACGCCGCTTTCAAGAAGAAAGACGTCTTTGTTACGATTTTGAAGGATATCCTAACCAAAATGTTGAATGATAAGGACGATGGAGAGTTTTGGGCCGGAGGGACGTAAGCGTGCACAAACTAGATTGGGAACTATATTTGCTGCCGTTCGAGCAAGCTGTTGAAGAAATCAAAGTCAAAATTAAAAATATCCGTAATGAGCTGCGCAAGCGCAAGGAGCATTCGCCGATTGAGTTTGCTGTTGGCAGGGTAAAATCAATCCCTAGCATATATAACAAGGCAAATCGCCTGCAATTTCCGATTGATGAGAACATCTGCTGGGAGCTGCGCGACATCGCTGGTGTTCGTGTTATTTGTCAGTTTATTGATGACATACCCGCTGTCGTCGAAATGATACGCAAGCGCGGAGATATGCGAGTCTACCTGGAAAAGGATTACGTGTCCACGCCAAAAGAAAGCGGATATCGGGGCTATCATCTGGCGGTTGAGTACCCGATTATGATGGCGGGCGGGCAAATGACAATCCCGGTGGAAATCCAGATTCGCACGTTAGGCATGAATTTTTGGGCGACGATTGAGCATTCTCTGAATTACAAGTACGAGGGTATCATCCCGTCAAATATTCGCCAGCGATTGTTCGAAGCGGCCAAGGCATCGTATAAGCTGGATAGTGAGATGAACAACATCCGAGACGAGATCAAAGAGGCGCAGGCTGAATTCACGAAAAAGGAAGTACCGATGGAATCACTACTGTCCTTGGTCGAGCTGGACCTGGATATCGATGCCGGAATGGACGATATGAGCATAACAGAAGGGAAGAACGATGGCGATGACAATGACAACCATTAATTGGCTGGAGGAAACGAACAAGCGCAAGGAAGACCTCCTTTCTACTACCCAAGCCTTTTTGCGAATTAAAAGCGTACTTGATCCGGCAACCGCGCGTGAAGGTGCGCCGTTTGGAGAAGGCATTCGCGTAGCATTGGACTATGCCCTGGGTGTCTGCGAAAAAGCAGGGATGACCATCAAAGACGTTGGAGGCTATGCAGCACATGCAGAGTTCGGTCAAGGCGAGGAATTGATCGGGATTTTGAGCCACGTGGATGTCGTGCCAGAAGGCGATGGCTGGAGTACTCCTCCCTATGCGGCAGAGATTGTAGATGGCCGTCTGGTGGCTCGTGGTGCGATTGATGACAAGGGACCGACAATGGCAGCCATTTTTGCAGCCAAAGTCGTGATGGAGCTGGGACTGCCGCTCACCAAGCGAGTCCGTTTCATTTTGGGTACCGACGAGGAATCGAGCTGGCAATGCGTGAAAACGTATTTTGAAGCAGAGGAAATGCCGACGATGGGCTTTACCCCCGACGCTGATTTCCCGCTCATTTACGCTGAAAAAGGACTGACAGACCTCACCCTGCGCCAGACAAAGGAAGCTTTCCAGAGCCTGGGGCTCTCGGCAGCAGAAAATGTTCAGGCGAGTCTCGTTTCCTTGCAGGCTGGCTTGCGGATGAACATGGTGCCGGATAAAGGGGTAGCTGTGCTTGAGCCACGTGGGTTGGAAGCCCAGGCTATCGCAGAGCGTTATCAGAAGCATCTGGAGGAAAACGGCCTTACGGGCAAGGCCGTCGAAAAAGATGGCTCTGTAGAGCTTCACATGGAGGGCGTTTCGGTACATGGGATGGACCCTAGTAAAGGTGTCAATGCAGGTACAGAGCTGACGCATTTCTTGCAAACACTCGTCCTGGATGAGCGAGGCGCTGTCTACGTAGACTTCGCTGACCGCTATCTGTACCGTCAGCATGGCGGCGAGGCTTTGGGAATCGCGCATGTAGACGAGGAGATGGGGGCACTCACAGTCAATTCGGGTGTGCTGGAATACGAGGCAGACAAGGACGCTCTGTTCCGTCTCAATATTCGGTACCCCCACTCGATTTCATTTGAAAAATGGTCGGCATTGCTGACAGAGCACGGGGCTGAAGCGGGATTGGCATTGGAAGTGGCGGAGCATTTGACACCACATCGGGTTGACCCACAGCATCCACTGGTCACTACCCTGCAGCGTGTATATACAGAGCAAACGGGTGAAGAAGCAGGCATTATCGCCATCGGTGGTGCAACCTATGGACGTTCTCTGGACGTTGGCGTTGCATTCGGACCGTTGTTCCCTGGACGTGCAGACAGTGCCCATCAGCGCGATGAGCATATCCTTGTAGATGATTTGATCAAAGCCACGGCGATTTACGCCCAAGCGATTTACGAGCTGGCAAAGTAAAAAAGCAAAAGACGACGGAGATGCAGCAAGATCGCAACCTCCAGTCGTCTTTTTTCCTGTATCGCCCTAGCTCATCTCCAGGCTCGTGATCGCTCGTTTGCTCTCGATCCATTTGACGGAGACGAAGTAGGCGATGAGCAGCACAAAGGCTCCAAACAAATAAGGCAGATTGATTTGAATGTCAAACAATATGCCGGCTAGTACGGGTCCGAAAATATTGCCGAGACTCATGTAAGCATTGTTCATTCCCGCGACAAAGCCTTGTTGTTCTCCTGCTCCCTTGGAAAGAAGCGTATTAATCGTCGGCCGTAAAATGTTGTTACAGGTGAAAAACATCATTGTAACGAACATCACATACCAGAAATTGCCGGAGAAAAGCAAAAAGACTAGCGAGATCGAGGACAGCAGCAAGGTGTAATTGATAGTCGTCTTTTCCCCAAAGCGGCGAATCAGTTTAGTTGTGAGCAGGACTTGATTGACCGTGCCGATCAAGGAGCAGACCGTAAACAAGATGGCGATATCAAGGGTAGTAAAGCCATAGCTCTGCACGACGTACAGCGGGTAAATCGCCTCGAAGTGTGTAAGCCCAAAGGTGAGGGCAAAAACGAGAAAGAGCAGGACGAAAAATCGGGATTTGATCGAAAGGGCGAGCTGAACGAACACGTTTGGCTTTTTTACAGTGGACTGCTGCCGTCTCATTCTCGTTTCCAACGAAAGAGGCTCTGGCAGCACGATCATACTACCGAGCATCGCCAGTACACCGATGCAGGCCGATGCGAAAAAAGGCGCCCGCATGCCAAACTCAGCGAGCAAGCCTCCGACACCCGGTCCGATGATAAAACCGGAGGACATGGATGCTCCGATGTAGGACATGGCTTTTGTCCGTTGCTCGTTTGTCGTGATATCTGCTGCGTACGCCATAATTGAAGGAACTAGCGCAGCAGAGCCAGCACCGCCGATGAGGCGTGACACGAACAAAAGCCACAGATTATCAGCGATGGCAGCACAGAGATTGGAGAGAGCAAACAGGCCGAGACCAAGAACAATCATTGGCTTTCGACCGTACTTATCCGCCAGATTGCCCGCAATAGGGGAGAAAAGAAACTGGGTCAGCCCGAAGCAGGAAACCAAATACCCCGCTGCTTGTCCACCTGCGCCAAATTCATGCAAAAACTGAGGCAGCACCGGGATGACGAGTCCGATGCCAAGCATGGCGAGAAACATGTTTACTAAGAGGAGAGGAAACGTTTTCTGGTTACCCACGAGTTTGCTTCCAGAGGGCAAATGGATTTTTAGCCTCGTCCTCGTTTTTCATATGCACGATGGGCAGCACCTGTTTGTCAAACGGAAGCGCCAGCTGCTCATACACATGCTTGGTACTCATCCCTACCTCAGCTGCATCCTTTTCCGTGTAGGCATAATAAACGGTTTTGGCTCCTGTCCAGTAGATGGCAGCAAGACACATCGGGCAAGGCTGTCCACTGGCGTATACCTCGCAGCCTTCGAGTGAAGCACTGTCCAACGTTTTGCACGCCTCGCGGATCGCCTGCATTTCCGCATGTGCGGTTACATCATGTGTCGCGAGAACGTCATTGACTCCGGTTCCGATCACCACACCGTCTTTGACAATCACGGCACCAAACGGCTTTCCTTGATTCTTGCGTGTATTTTCGTACGCTAATTCGATTGCTTGCTGCATGAATGAATTGGCTTTCATAACTTTACCTCCTGATGGGCACGGATGAGTAAACTCCTTTTGTGCTCCATGCCACTATGCTATCATGAGGTTTGTTATACGAAAAATATTAATGAAATACATGTTGATAACTTTTTTCGTATAGCAAAAAGGAGGTGCTACTGTATGGATATCAAGCAACTGCGCTACTTCATCGTCATTGCAGAGGAGAAAAAAATATCGGCAGCGGCCAAAAAGCTGCATATGGCTCAACCTCCATTAAGCCAGCAGTTGAAAAATTTGGAGCAGGATCTAGGAGTAGAATTGGTGATCCGGCATCAAAAAGGCTTGGAGCTGACAGAAGCAGGGAATAACCTGTACAAGCACGCCTTGCAAATGGTGAAATACATGGAAGAATCGCGTCTGGAAGTAAAAGAGGTCAGTGAGGGCGTGCGCGGGAAACTAAGTATTGGCGTCAATACCCTTTCCTCGGAGTTACTCGCGCCACAATTACGCAAATTTAGTGAGCGCTATCCGCTCATGACGTATAAAATTCAACAAAACGAGTCGGCGCAGCTCTGCAAGCTGATCAAGGAACGTACGATTGAGCTTGCCATCGTGCGTTTTCCGCTGGCTCTTGAGGATTTTTCGATTTTACATTTGAAACAGGAGCCTTTTTTCTTCGTTTCTTCGGCGCAGGATGTTCGGTGCGCAAATACCATCACCTTTGAAGAAATGCAAGCATACCCGATGATATTGCCGAGCACCGGGGGGCTAGGAGTGTACCACCTGATTCTGGAGGAATTCGCCCGTCGCAAGCTGGAAATCAACCTGCTGTCTGAATGCTCGGATATTCCATTGCTTTTGGAGCTGGTGTCTTCAGGGTTTGGTGCAACCATCGTTCCTGAGGTCGTTCTGAAAATGCACAAGGGACATACACTAAAAGTCACCCGGATTGCAGAGCCGAATTTGAGTGCAGGCTCGGGCCTGATTTGGCTGAAGGATCATTACCTATCTGTTGCAGGCAGAAACTTCATCGAACAGCTGAGAGCGTCGACACCGGGAGTTGGACAAGCAAACGAGCAAAATGCTTGAAAAAAATGGAGAATTTTATATAATGCTAATAACGATTGATTGATTAATCATTTGTGAGGAGCTTGTAGTATGCCGCTATCCGATCAACAGGTACAAAAAATGAAACAGAAACGAGAAACCATTTTGGAGCAAGCCATCCAGCTGTTTGCTGAGCACGGTTATAACGACACGACTATTGCAAAAGTCGCTAAGGCATCCAACGTCAGCTTTGGAAGCGTCTTTACGTATTTTGAAAATAAAGACCAGCTTTTTTACGCGGCAGTCGTGGAGCCACTCCGCGAGTATTCCGAGCAGTTGCTAAACTTCGATCCAGAAGCTCAGGACGCTGTTTTGGAACTGGAAAAAATGGTTACAAATCAACTGCGTATTATCGCTAAATTTGATACTTATCTACGTCTGGTCGTTCAAGTCATTGGCTACCACAATCGTTTTCCCGAGCCGTTTCAGGAGCTGGATCAGTTTCATGATACATTTCGGGCGAGGGTTGGCGAGCTATTAAAAAATGGGCAGAAGCAGGGGGCCTTGTATGAGCAGGACACCAAGTATGTAGCTACAGCGTATATGAGCCTGTTGATTGGGCTTCGGGTGAATTTGACCGATTCGCCAGAAAGTCAAATGTGGACGAACTTTGTTCCATTTGCCATGCAGCTATTTGGACCGAAGAAGGGCTAGTCGGTCTATTTTTTCGAGTTATAAACGATTGATTAATCAATCGTTATTTTTTAGCTGGAGGGATTGCAAATGAAATTCTGGACATTTAATAAAAACATCCAAATCAGGCTTGCTCTCCAATTCGTGACATCTATGGCAGCCATGTCCGTGACGCCTTATTTAATCGTGTTTTTCTCCAAGCAGCTCGGAACCTTTGTGACAGGCTTTATGTTTTTAGGGGTGATGGCAGCGAGTATTATCGGCTCTTTTGCAGGTGGCTATGCAGCAGATCGGATCGGCAGGAAAAAAGTGATTGTATGCTGTGAAGCTATTGTCTCTGTCGGATTTGTCTGCGTGACGCTGGTCAATTCTCCCTGGCTTCAGCTGCCTTATGTGACTTTTGTTCTGTTGCTCTTCATTCATTTGTGTATAGGTGCTGTTGGGCCGGTTTATCAGGCGCTGATCATCGATGCGAGTCATCCAGAAAACAGGCGCACGATTTTCACGGTTTCGTACTGGCTGAATAATTTGGCAGTTGCGATTGGAGGATTGGCTGGCGCATTTCTGTTTCAAACGCATCACTTTTATCTGTTTCTGGGAGTTGCTTTTAGTACGGCTCTATCACTTGGCATTACGGTTCTTTTCATTGAGGAGACCTACAGGCCGGTAAAACAGGAGCTGTCCCTACAAACGAAGGGAACAAAAAAGAGGGGTGACAGCTTTTTACAAGATATCCTCGGATCGTACAAGAATGTGCTGAAGCATCGCTGGTTTGTTTTGTTTGCACTGGCCAATCTGCTCATTATTTCAGTCGAAGAGCAATTGACAAATGTGATCGGAATTCGACTCGTGCAGGAAATGCCAGAGCCACAGCCCCTATTTTCGTTTCTTGACCTGTCGGTAGACGGAATGAATATGCTAGGAATAGTAAAAACCGAAAATACGCTTCTCGTCGTTTGTTTAACAGTTCTGGCTTCTTCGCTCCTGAAGGCTTGCAAGGAGCGAGCCGTACTGATGTCAGGCTTGCTTCTGTTCTTTTTAGGGTATGCAGTGATCAGCTTCAGCAATTCTCCGGTCATTTTGCTGCTGGCGATGTTCCTCGCAACCTTGGGTGAGGTTATGCACATACCCGTCAAACAAGCGCTTTTGGCCAACATGGTACCTGATCATGCTCGCAGCACGTATATGGCCGTGTATTCACTTCTGTCCATTCTCGGAGCGAGCAGTGCCGGGATATTCATTCTTTTGAGCGGGTGGGTGCCGCCTTTTGTCATCACCGGAGTTTTTGCAGGGATGGGCTTGGTCAGTATGCTGCTGTTTCACCACATCACGAAGAGTTCTCCAGAAGAAGTGAAGGCAGAGGCAGTAGGACTATGAATGATGAGGACAACATGCGCAGCAAAAAAGTTCTGGCGCTAAAAAAGAATTGGGAATTCAAGGTTTTTTTCTGGCAGCTAGCGAAATGATAGGAGGATAGGTCTGATTCGAAAAGGAGATTGAATATGGACGATACAACCAAATTGATCAAGCAATTGACGGAAGTAGATGGCGTCCCAGGACACGAGCGCGAAGTCAGAAAGAAGATGGAGCAATTGCTGGAGCCACTGAGTGAACAGCTGCTAAAAGACAAATTGGGCGGTGTACTCGGGAAAAAGGCAGGCGCCGAGAATGGTCCAAAGATTTTGCTGGCTGGTCACCTGGATGAGATCGGGTTCATGGTTACACACATCACCTCCAAAGGCTTTCTGCGTTTTATCCAGCTTGGTGGATGGTGGCCGCACAACATCCTTTCGCAGCGTGTTAAAGTGAAGACCCGAAAAGGCGAGCACCTGGGAATCATCGGCTCCAAGCCTCCACATGCTTTGGAAAAAGAAGAACGTGAAAAAGTCATGAAGCTCAAGGATCTCTACATCGATATCGGGGCAAAGGACGAAGCAGATGCCAAAGCGATGGGCGTGCGTCCCGGTGACTGGATCGTTCCGGCGAGTGATTTTACCACCATGCGCGATGGTGAGCTGTGGGTTGCAAAAGCTCTCGATAATCGGGCAGGATGTGCGCTCGCTGTAGAGGTACTGAATCGACTGCAAAACACGGATCACCCGAATGTCGTCTACGCTGGTGCAACGGTGCAGGAGGAAGTCGGGTCCCGCGGTGCAGGAACGGTAGCACACCTGGTAGATCCAGACATTGCCTTTGCTCTCGACGTGGGGATCGCGTATGATACGCCGGGCAATGAATCGTACCCGATGACATGCAATGTCGGTGACGGACCGCTTGTCATGCTGTTTGACGCGACGATGATTCCACATACAGGACTGCGCGATCTAGTGATGGATACGGCAGAGGAAATCGGAATCCATGTACAAGTGGATGCACTCGCTGGCGGAGGCACAGACGCGGCCAAATTCCATACAAACGGCATCGGCTGCCCTTCTCTCGTTGTCGGTTTTGCCACACGCTACATTCACAGTCATAATTCGATCATGGCCAAGAGAGACTTTGAGCAGGCAGCTGAATTACTGGTTGCGGTCATCAAGAAGCTCGACCGCGAAACCGTTGCTGCTCTCTTAGACTAAGTAATTGAAAAAAGCCCTCTCTATTTCATGTACAGCGACAGTTGCATGAAGGAGAGGGCTTTGTCGAAGGCAGTTGTGTTTTTGCATCGACTCATTTAGTATAGGTAGGATAGGAATCTGAGCGGGCGTACTTTTGCCTGGGATGATTATGATTGACGGTTGCCGGTTTTTTCGCACCCCACTGTCCATGCAGTCTTTGGTGTGGCGAATCGGACCGCTTGTGAAAGGAAGTGGACTCCATGGCAAAATCGTTTGCGTCTTTTGGCTTTCGACCGGAGCTGATGCAAGGGATTCAAGACCTGTATTATAAAGAACCAACCCCGATTCAGGAGGAAGCAATTCCACTGATTTTGGAAGGAAAAGATGTAATCGGACAAGCACAGACGGGTACAGGAAAAACAGCGGCTTTCATGCTGCCGATCCTGAACGGTCTGGAGGCAGGGAAGCGGGATATTCAAGTACTGATCCTGACTCCGACACGTGAATTGTCGATTCAGATTGCAAAAGAGGTAGAAAAGCTGGGGAAGCATCTCGATATCAATGTACTGTCGCTGCACGGCGGAACAGATATTGACAGACAGCTAAACAAGCTGAAAGAGACCGTACATGTCGTTGTCGGTACACCTGGACGTGTACTGGATCATATGAAGCGCGGCTCGCTCCACTTCGGACGAATCTCTACACTCGTACTGGACGAAGCAGACAAGATGATGGAGATGGGCTTTTTGGAGGATGTGGAGCAAGTTATCGTCCACACGCCGTCCCAACGCCAGGTTCTGTTATTCTCCGCAACCATGCCTGATCTGGTGAAAAAGCTGGCGCATCGCTTCATGAAGCAGCCGCCACACATCAAGATTGAGGGCAAGCAAAAAACAGTTGAGCAAATCGAGCAGTTTTACTACGTAACCAATCAAAGCGACAAGACGGATGCACTCGTGGACGTACTGGAGCAGGAGCAGCCGTTTTTGACGATCGTATTTGCTAATACACAAGTGCGTGTACAGCAGCTGACTGCACGTTTGCAGGAGAACGGACTGTCTGCCCAAGCACTTTATGGCGATTTGTCCCAAAACAAGCGTGAGCAGCTGATGAAGCAATTCCGCGAAATTCGTTTCCAATATTTGATCGCCACAGATATTGCAGCGCGCGGGCTTGATGTAGAAGGCGTGACGCATGTCATTAACTATGATTTGCCGAACGACGTGGAGAGCTACATTCACCGTGTCGGACGTACAGGACGTGCGGGACAAAAGGGAAAAGCGATCTCGCTCATTTCTCCTCGTCAGAAAAACCTGATGGGTCGCTTTGCCAAAGCAACCAAGGCATCTATTGAGGAACGCATCCTGCAAGCGGGGCGTCATCTGGATGCAGGTCGTCGTCAGCGTGCAGAGGAGCGGGAAGCGCATTTTGTTGAACTGCGTCAGCAGCAGCAAAAAGAGCAAAAGAAGGAAAAGGACAAGGAGTTTGCTCCTGTTCGTGAAGCCTTGAAGAAAAAGGCAAAGGTAAAACCAGGCTACAAGAAAAAGCTCGCTCGTGAGCTGGACGAATTGCAAACCAAGTACGAGCAAAACCGCAAAAAGGCGGAAGCAATCGCTGCACGGAAAGCTGGGAAAACCGTGAAACCTGCTGCCAAGAAAGCAGGCAAAGGCGGAGCTGGACGTCCAGCAAAAGGCGGAAGACCGTTTCAACCGTCTGCAGGAAGAAGCAATGGCAAAGGAAGAGGCTAATTCAGCTCACTCAAGACTGTCTTGATACGTTTTGTATCGAGGCAGTCTTTTTTTGTCTGGACCTAATCTTTTTAAGAAGCGACCAAAAAAACTTCCTCAAGCAAAATAAAATAACGATAGAGAGAACAAAAACTTACATATTTATCGTTATATGGAGAAACAACTTAAAAGATTTAACTGCTTGGTATAATGGTGGAAAGGAGGGATAGCGTGGATCGTATCGATGAACAAATTTTGCAATTGCTAAAAGAAAACAGCCGAATGACCAGCTCGGAAATAAGCAAAAAAGTGCATCTCTCCGTACCAGCCGTATCCGAACGCATCCGTAAGCTGGAGGAGACAGGGGTCATTGACCAATTCACTGTGAGAATAAATCGCGAGCATATGGGACTTCATCTGATCGCATTTATCATGGTCCAGCTTGAAAAGACAGAGCATATTGCGGGTTTTCGAAAGCAGATTTTAGAGACCGATCATGTGCTGGAATGCCATCATCTTGCAGGCTCCTATGATTACTTGCTAAAAGTTGCGGTAAAAGGAACGGTAGAGCTGGAACGGCTCATATCAGGCACACTCAAGCAAATCGAGGGAGTCAGTAAGACGAATACGATGATCGCCTTGTCAACGATGAAAGAGGAGCTGTGAGGCGAATGGCTTTATGGGACGGTATCATGTTCGGGATGCTTCTTCAGCTCTCTGTTAGCCCTGTTTGCCTGGCGATCTTGCAACTGTCGATCAGACGTGGATTTGCTCAAGCGTGGAAGATGATTGCAGGTGTGGCGCTGGTGGATGCCTTTTATATGGCGGGTGCGATTGGAGGGCTTTCTCTTGTTTTGCAGCTCGTGTGGGTCAAGCAAGTTGTGCTAATTGGAGGAGCTGCTACATTGGCCTGGTATGGCATAGACAGCCTGCGTTCCCAGCAAGCAGATGGAGTGGCAGAAAAGAAGCGAGTAGTAACGACAGGAGCAGGACGGAATAGCTTTGTGTATGGACTGTCTCTTACGCTCACAAATCCGCTAACGATTCTGTTTTGGTCGGGCGTTTTTGGTTCCTTGATGGCTTCGCGTCACTTGCCGGACATGCCGACGCTGCTCTTATTTGCGGCTGGCTGCTTGCTATCGACGCTCGTATTTCTCGGATTTGTCGCGATGCTCGGAAAACTGCTACAGCGGTATCTTGTACCCTAATGGTTGCGGATAGTAAATAGGCTTGTTGGCATATGCTTGATCGGTTTTGCCATGCTTTTGCTACTAAAAGGACTATCTGTGTGAAATAGTGTTTTCCTCCTACTATATTGTGGGTAATATATAGGTAGATGGAACCCTTTAGGCCAAATAATGCCAAAGATTAGGGTATGAGGAGAACCAGTGATGACGGATAAATGCTTTAAATGCGGACATATACTAAATCCTGGCGAGTATACTTGTCAGGTTTGCGGGCAAAACGATATGGAAGACTATCGGATGATTCGAAACTATGTGAGAAGCTACCCGAATTCGAATGCGATGCAAATTGCCAATGCGACAGGTATTTCCGTATCGAAAATATTGCGTTATATCAAGGACGGTTCCTTGACTGTCGTGGACAACCACCCCCGGAGAGGGAGATAACTGCACATAGGTACTACAGAAAGCCCACTGCCAGTAAGCAAGAAAGTGTTTTGCAGGCACGAGGGCTTTTTTCTACAAAAGCTCATCTTGTCAGAATTTGGCCGAACATGAAAGGAAAAGCTAGAATCGTGGCGAATCATAGTGATTGAGGTGAGAAGATCATGAAGGGATCCCGTGCAGAACGTTACCGCTCCCGGCGGAGGAACGATACAGAAGTTAGCCGGTTTTGGATCATGGGGTTGCTTTTCTCACTGCTGGTGCTCGCTTTTGAATTTTTGATCGAGATTCCCGCCGATGGGACTTGGCTGCAAGAGATGGAGATGGCCCTGTTTTCGGCCAGCTTTACCTTGCTCGCTTTTTATTTGCTAGGCCTAACCTTTGCCTTTTCGCGCCATCAAAAGGCTGGGAAGGTCAACCACCAGATCATCATTTACGTATGGCTGGGCGCGATCTTGTTTCATTTGTTCCTGCTCATTAGCAATTTGTCCAATCAGCATGTGTACAAAGCGGGGATCATTTTATTTTTGGGACCACTGTTTTTGACCGTGTACCATTTCATCACTTACTTGTCCGATGTACGTGCAGATCGCGAAGAGCAAGAAGCCGCGACGGCTGCATCTATGGAGCGGATTGCCTATCAGATGATTTTGGAGGGCAGCAAGGTGTACGGGGAAATTACCCGGTTAAAAACAGAGTATCCTGAAGTGGAGCAGATGCTCAGGGCCAACGATTTTCACGATAAGCTAGAACGCTACGCGCTCGAAATGCAGCAGTATTTGCAGGTGAAGCAATTTCAGCGCAAGGACGTGGAGTTGTTGGAAGGGCATTACCTTTTTTTGGAGAATCTGCTGATCTTGGCGAAGCAGCATCCGGGTATCGTGGAATCCCGTATGTTTTCACGCCGTGATGACTAACTGTGTACACAAAGGAGTGGACGGGCATGTTTTGGAAAAAGAACAAGGGACTTGCAGAAAAGGAAACAGCAGCAACGGCAGTAGCGACTCAGGTAAACCAGGCAGAAGAAATGCAGCGCGAGATGAAGAAAGAATTAGTAGCCATCTATGAACAGATGGGTACTATCATCACTTCGCATGATGGAGTAAACGCCCAGCATGACGGTCTCGCGCAGCTGGCGTCACAAATGATGCAGGTGGTAGAAAAAATCCAGCGTATTAATGAGAGCGATGACGAGTCAGCCAACCAATTGTTGCAGCGCGGTGAGCGCTTGACCTCGATCTGCCAGGAATCGGTTGAACGTGCAGATGCGGGCAAAAAAGCGATGAATGAAGTTGTTCAGGTCATGAGTACGCTGGAACAGGATTCGGTGAACACCTCGCGTTCCATGAGCAGGCTGGAGGATCGTTCGTCAGAAATTACGAGCATCGTCAAAGTAATCAGCGATATTGCCAATCAGACGAACCTGCTGGCGCTGAATGCTGCGATCGAGGCAGCTCGTGCAGGCGAGCAGGGACGCGGCTTTGCTGTGGTGGCAGACGAGGTTCGCAAGCTGGCCGAAATGACAGCGAATTCGACCAAAGACATCGCAGATTTGATTGGAAAAATACAAGAAGAAACAAAAGAAGCACTGACGAACAGTGAAAAGAGCAGTGCAGCGATCAAAGACGGCCTCTCAATCAGCAAGGATGCTTCCGGCAAAATGGAAGGCATTGTCCAGGCGTTCCACAAGGTCAATGACGAGGTTACAGGTGTCTTGCAAATTATTCAGCAGCAAAAGCATTTTGCGAGTGAAGTATCACAGCAAGTGAATGAAGCGAAAAGCCTGTTGGACGAGCTGAATGATGATCTACTGAGCCATGTAAGAGAAGCGGGTGAAGTAGACCAGCTCCTGCAAGCAAGCCTCAAAGACGTGAAAAAAGTGTTGGCCTAATTTTCGTCTTCTATCTCTTTATATGAAAACGTCCCTTTCCGGAACTGTGGAGAGGGACGTTTTTGGCATTTGTTTACTTAACGCTTGGTGAGAAGAAGGGCTTGCTCCAGCATATAGCGGTATACGGGCACCTCGTCTCCTTTTTCCACGGCAATAAAATTAAAGGCTACGTAGCTATCAACCGATTCAGGTTCCAGAGCCAAGGCAATATAGTTGGCGTTTGGCTGGTCCATCTGAAACACATAGCTGCCAGCCGGGAATGTTTTGGTTTGCTCAGATACATTGGTGGTTACCTGATTTGTAAAATGTCCATTTTCATACGTTGTGTTTACTTTGTTTTCACTTACCATATAGCTCTCTACGGGAACCGTCGTGTCTTGGGTCAGCTTGCTTACCTTGACGCCGAGCTGCTCCAGTTTGTTCGCAATGTCATGATAGGCAGGAGGCATCAGATACGCTGTCGGACGCTCCCTCTCCAGCACGGAAAACGCATCGGTAGAGCTGACCCAATCGATCGGAGCAGAAACTTTTTTTGCCGCAGCCAAATCAACAACCACGAGTGATTGGTCAGGCACTCGCTTGTTTTCACTTACAATCACGATTTTGTCGTTGTCATTTGCTTTTCTGCCTTTCTCCGTGATTTCCTGGCGGGCAGTGGCAACGGCTGTCTTGATCTCGCTTGCGTGGGTAGCGGTGGCCTGAATAAAGGAAGAGTGAGTAACGGCTTGACTGAATACGCGTCGTTCAAAATCGGCACGTCCGATGCCAATTCCTCGAGTCTCTACCAAAAATGTCAGCGTATTTTTCAGTCCAAGGGCATTTCGTCCGATCCGGGTTTCTGTGCTGCCCTCTGTGGCGGTCACTTTGCCGTCCTTGCCTTTTGCGAGTGTAAAATAGGCGTGGTGAGACAGCTCTTCCTGATCCAGTGCTTTTTGCACATCAGCTAGTAGCAGCTTGTCAGACATTTTGCGCAGTGACTCAGGGATATTCAAATTTTTCGCAGATGAAATCAGCACATCGTAGGAGGAAATCGCCCCTTTAGGCCCGACATTGGCAAATTGACTGTAGTTTACGCCGTACTCATGAGCATCGAGAATGACATCGGGCTCGTACTCGTTAATGGCTTTGTGAATCGCCTGCACCTCGGGATACTCGACCTTCATGTAATCGCGGTTGGCATCCAAATCTGTTGCGATATATCGCTTGAAGCCATAGGAGCCATCTGGATTGATCCGTGGCATGATCGCGATATTCACCTTGTCCAAAAGGTCAGCACCGAGCTTTTCTTCTGCAAGCCATTTGGCGATAACGAGTGCTGATTCGCCTGCAGCTGGCTCATTGCCATGGATTTGCGCCTGCAGCCAGATCAGCGGCTTGTCTTTGTTTTTCTTGATGGAATTCAGATCCTTGCTGAACAGGAGTAGCGGAATGTCCCGTCCCTCCAGAGAGGTACCGATTGTGACGAGCTTCATTTGCTTGTTCCCTGCTGCCAGCTTAGTTATGTAATCGATCATTTCTTGTTGGGAAGTGAAGGCTACCTTGCCTGTTTGAAAAGCGGGGGTCTCAAAATCTATCTCTGGTTTTGGAAAGAGTGCCTGGACGCTCTCTGGCTGCACATAACTAGGACCGTATCCGTAATAGGGGATAAACTGTTTTTCTGTTTTGGCTACTGCCGCTTGCGCTTGGCTGGCAGCAAACATCGTCGGAGTGGCAGAACCGCTGGCGAACATGGACATGAGGAGAGCGGATGAAACCGCAACACTTATTTTCTTACCCATAGCGTCCCTCCTAAAAATGAATGAAAGTAAATCTAACGAAAAATTATCAGATAATTACGAAAATGTTAATCGGCCTGTTTATCCATTTTTAGGTAGTGAAAATTAGGACTAACGTGTGAGCATAAAGAGGGCTTACAGGGAGAAGGCCGTTGGTAGAGGAGCCAACAGCCCGTATTGCACAAGTTTAGTTCGCTTCTTTTTGCAGGGCAAACAGTGTCAAAAAGCTGACTGCCTCACGCAATTCCACACTCAAGCGACCGGCGATATCAGGGGTTATGCCTTCCTTGAAAACAGGCTCCTCGGCTAGTAGCAAAAAGCCGTTTTCGCGAGCCAGCTGCTTGGCCTCCCATGGCATCATCGTATTCTGGATCGTCGCTTCCTCATAGAGTCGCCGGTAGCTATGTGCGCGCGGTCCTGCTGTTGGGCCGAGAATGCCTAAAACCAATACTCCCCTCGGTGCGAGGACACGATGCAGCTCATGCAACGCTCGTAGTGGGGAGGGCGTGAATTCGACCACATTGATAGAGAGCACTCCTGCGAACTTTTCATCAGAAAAAGGCAGGCGACTAATGTCTGCTGTTTGAAAATGAACGTGGATATCTTCTGCTTTTGCCCGGTCATTGGCGTGGTGAATCATTTCCCCGGCAATGTCTACACCCTCCACCGCATAACCTTGCCCAGCAAGCTTGCAGCTCGCGTATCCGTCACCACAGCCTGCATCCAGTATGGGGCCGGCCTGAGAGGAGGTATGCTGCATGAAAAAGGGGAGAATGGAACGGCGACTTCCTGTTTCCCACATGGCATCACTTCTCGAATGCCAATCTGCTGCGAATTGATCCCACTGTTTGGCTGCTTGTTCACTCCATTGGCTCATAAAACTTGTGTCCCCCTCTAAGTAAGATCTTGCCTTTATTGTACCAAGCGCCCGCTCAAAAACGTACTTTAATCGATAAAAGCGGTTGAGCGTTTTCGCGGTGTTTCGCGTTCTTGCATGAGTAAGCGTTTCCAATGTAATCTCAATATGTCGACAAAATAATCATAATAACCCAAAAAGTCTTATTAATTGAAAAAGCAGGAAAAATGGAGGGGTACTAATGAGCAACACCGATTTTTTTCCGATTCAAGACTGGGATTATCTCGAGTTTTACACAAGCAATGCCAAGCAAACGATGCACTATTTTACAAAAGCATTCGGGTTTGAAGCGGTAGCTTATTCAGGATTGGAGACAGGCTCTCGCGAAAAGGTTTCGTATGTGCTGAAGCAAAATCATATGACATTTGTGATCAGCGGAGCACTGAATCCGGATAATCCAATTGCAGAATTTGTGAAAAAGCATGGAGACGGTGTTAAAGACGTTGCCCTGCGCGTAGAGGACTGTGAGCAAGCGTATCGGGAAGCTGTATCGCGTGGTGCGATTCCGATCATGGAGCCAACCGAATACAAAGACGAGTTTGGAACCGTTAAAAAAGCAATCATCGGCACTTATGGTGAAAACATTCATTCCTTCATCGAACGCAAAAACTACAACGGACCGTTCTTTCCTGGTTACATCTCCTACGAATCCCCTATCAAAGCAGAAGGCACAGGAATCGTCGGAATTGACCACATCGTAGGTAACGTGGAAGTGATGGATGAGTGGGTCGAATATTATCAAAAGGTCATGGGCTTCACCGCTGTTCAAAACTTCAGCGAGGACGATATTTCAACGGAGTATTCCGCGCTCATGTCCAAGGTGATGCAAAGCGGAACAGGACGCATCAAGTTCCCGATCAATGAGCCTGCGGAAGGTCGACGCAAGTCCCAAATTCAGGAGTTCCTGGAGTTTTACAAGGGACCTGGCGTTCAGCATATCGCGATTTTGACCAATGATATTATCGATACCGTATCCAAGCTTCAGGCTAATGGGGTAGATTTCCTCTCCGTACCCGATACGTATTACGAAGAACTGAAGGACCGTGTGGGCGAAATAGACGAGGATATTGACGCGTTGAAAAAGCTCGGTGTCCTGGTAGACCGAGACGATGAGGGCTACCTGCTGCAGCTGTTCAGCAAGCCCATTGTGGATCGCCCGACCTTGTTTATCGAAATTATTCAGCGCAAAGGTGCGCGCGGCTTTGGCAACGGCAACTTCAAAGCCCTGTTTGAAGCATTGGAGCGTGAGCAAGAGCGACGGGGGAACCTGTAAGCAATCTTTCTCTCAGGCTATGGAAACCATCCTCAAAGTGGCTGTTGTGCACTGAGGATGGTTTTTTGTCTATAGTCAGTCTTGTCAGACAATTCGCTTGACCGTCTATATGTCTGATGTGGATAATGAGGAAAGAGTGCTTTATAGGAGGAAGCGTAATGAATGTAGCCTTGATGGTTCCTTTGGCTGAGCGGACGGCTGTCTTAATCGTTGCCGCCCTTTTGTTTACTCGTGTCCGAGCCTTTCGCAGCATTTTGAACCAACAGGCAACCTGGCGGGAAAAAGCGGTCATGGTACTGATCTTTTCCGCCATTTCGATCTTGGGAACCTACAATGGCATCTGGTACCAGGATGCCATTGCCAACTCGCGGGTGATTGGAACGGTGGTAGCTGGACTATTGGCTGGTCCTTGGGTAGGACTTTTAACGGGGCTGGTAGCGGGAATCCATCGCTATTCACTCGGTGGTTTTACCGATTTGGCTTGTGCCGTATCAACCATCAGTGAGGGTCTGATCGCTGGCTTGATCTATCAGTATCGGCGAAATCGGAATCAGGGGATTGGCTGGACGACAGCACTTGGTGTAGGGTTTATCGCCGAATGGATGCAAATGGGCATTATTTTACTTTTGGCTAGTCCGTATGCGGAAGCGCTTGCCCTTGTCAAGTCGATTAGCATCCCGATGTCCGTAGTGAATTCACTCGGCGTGGCGATCCTGATCATTATCATTGATTTGGTGAAAAAGGAAGAAGACCGCATCGGGGCGCTGCAGGCTCAAAGGACGATGCAGGTGGCCGACAAGACGTTATCCTATTTGCGCCAAGGCTTGAATTACGATTCTGCGAAAAAAGTAGCAGAGGAAATATTGCGTACGACGCGAGTAGCGGCTGTCGCGATCACAGATACGCGCACGGTGCTTGCCCATGTCGGAGCGGGCTCCTCCCATCATGTAGTAGGAGAAGGAATTACGACAAAAGCAACCAAGGAAGTCATTTTGACCAAGGAAATGATGATCGCCCGGACAAAAGAGGAGATCGGCTGCAAGGAGCCAAACTGCTCTCTACGCTACGCAATTCTCGTTCCCCTGATGCGCAGACAAGAGGTAGCAGGTGTCCTGAAGCTGTACCAGGATCGTTCACGCAAGCTGTCGGCTGTCGATCTGGAGCTGGTTCGCGGCCTGGGTGACTTTATTTCTACCCAATTGGAGCTGGCAGAGCTGGAAAAGCAGTCCCGTCTATTGGCAGATGCCGAGATCAAAGCACTGCATGCGCAGATCAATCCGCATTTTTTATTCAATGCACTCAATACAATCGTTTCGTTTATTCGATTTCGTCCAGAGCAGGCACGTGAGCTGTTGATTCATCTGGGGGAGTATTTCAGACGCAATCTGCACGATTCCGGTGGCTATGTCAGTCTGGCTGGAGAGCTGGAGCATATCGAAGCATACCTCGCAATCGAACGTGCCCGATTTGGAGACAAGCTGCATGTGGAGTACGACATTGAAGCTGGAGTCGAGCGTGTAACGGTGCCAGGACTCATTTTGCAGCCGCTCGTTGAAAATGCGGTGAAGCACGGACTTTTGCCCAAGCGGGAAGGCGGCACGGTGAAGATTAGGGCGCGGCGTTTGGACATACAGACTTTGGAGCTGGCGGTAGTCGATGATGGCGTAGGCATGAACCAGGACCCTTTTCTTACGGCCCAGACGCAAAAGGATGAAAAGCGGCGTTTGTCTGGTATCGGTCTTTCCAATGTAAGAAGCAGGCTTTGTTCCATTTATGGCGAGCCATACGGAATCGTCATTGAAAGTGAATCCGGGCGGGGCACGACCTGCACGATACAATTACCGGTAGGGGTGAATGCGAGTGCTAAAAGTGTTCATCGTGGATGATGAAGCACCAGCGAGAGAAGAGCTGCGCTATTTAATCGAGCAATTTCCCGAAGTTTCAGTAGTCGGGGAGGCAAGCAGTGGGGAAGAGGCAATCGATGCGATCGTTCAGATTGAGCCTGATGCGGTCTTCTTGGATATCCATTTGCAAGATCGCGATGGTGTTGATGTGGGACAGGAGTTGCTGGAATCCATGGTGAAGCCGCCTGTCATCATTTTTGCGAGCGCTTATGAAATCCACGCAGTCCGTGCGTTCGAGACGGAAGCCGTCGATTATATTGTCAAGCCCTTTAGTGAACGAAGGCTGGAGAAGACGATGAATCGTGTGCGTCGTCTGCTGCGGACAGCGAGTGCTGCGCAAGTAGTAGAAACGCCACAATTTGAGGAAAGACTGCAATTTTTGCTGCAGAGCGTACTGACGGATCAGCAGCCACGTCGAGTTCCAGTGGAGAAAAACGGCAAGATCATACTGATCGACCCAAATGAAATCGTCTTTGCTACGCTGGAGGGTAGATACGCCAGCATTTATACCGGATGCGAGCAATACGCGACCTCCTTTTCCTTGCAGGAGCTGGAGAGCAGGCTATCTCCACAGCAATTTTTCCGGACTCATCGCGCTTATATCGTCAATCTTTCCAGAACAGCTGAGCTGGTGCCATGGTTCAAGGGCTCGATTCATTTGGTGATGCAGGATACTCGGAAAACCGAGGTTCCAGTAAGCCGCAATGTGGTAAAGGAGCTCAAAAGAAGATTAGGGTTTTGACTCTCAAGGGCGGATGACACACAAAACCAGGGACGAAAACCACAGATTTGCACGTAGACGGTATGTGACAGGGAGCTGGAGCATTCATTTCCTCTCCCATCTTTCTCGCTCTCCAGATCAACAGCCTCTGTGATGTCCTAAATTAACGCTGACCACCCAACCAACTCGCAACGTGTACAGCTGAAGGACTGGTCGAAACGTACTTTTCCTAGTAAACTAGAGAGAGCTGCGAGGAAAGGAAGATTGGTATGATACAACTATATCCTTCAAATTTGAGATATTCCGCTTTGGGCCACATCCTCACAGTGACATGGAAATTGTAACCGTCGTTTTGCGCGGGGCGATCAAGCATGAAGACAATTTGGGCAATGTCGAGGTGACCTCAGCTGGAGAGGTTCAGCGGATGAGTGCGGGGAGCGGGATCATCCACGCCGAGTATAATGCATCGGAAACAGACGATCTGAACTTTTTACAGCTATGGTTTATGCCATCCGAGCGGGGGGTGACACCATCGTTTGAAACAAAGCGCTACGATGCACAGGGTCTGCAAAATCAGCTGCTGCCGGTCGTATCCCCAATGGGTGGAAAGAAAATCGCTGCCATTCATCAGGATATGACGATTTATTTAAGCCGGCTCGAGGCTGCAAAGACGCTATCCTTTTCGCAAAAAGAAGACCGCAGGACGTTTCTGTTCGTTGACACGCTTTGTGCTGTCGGTACCGCCCGAGCGCGTACAAGAGATCATGAAGTGGAAAGACGAGCTGAATGTCTTTTTGTTCCAGGAGCAAGAGGGACAGCCTATCCAAAAGATCTGGTTTTACGTGAAGGACGGTCCTGTCGCATACGATGCAGCATCTGGTCAGCTAACGATTGTGGCGGAATCGAATATCGAATACATTCCCGAGCAGTTTAGTGCCCAGCTGTAAAGCATAGAAAAAAGACCAGAATGACATGAGCGAAAACCTCCTGTGCCAAGCTGGTCTTTTTCTTTTTCCTACTTTACACCGAATAATCGTCGCTTTTTTTGCGTGATACCAGGTAACCGCCCAAAACGATCAACAGCAACCCGAGAAGGCCACCAACCTGGCTCGATAGCAGATTCGCTGCCAAAAATATGAGAGCGACTGTGGTCAAAATACTAATCGGGATCAACAGCCCCTTTTTTCGTCCGCCAAAAATGTATAATTCCGTAAGACCGACCGCGGGACCAATCAGAAAGAACGGCCAAGTCGTGCTCATGTCGCCATCCATAAATATTTGACTGAAGAAGAAGAGCGGAGCGTAAACGAGCAGGATTCCTCCCGGCACCAGTAAGCCTGCACGATTGGGCCTTGGATTCATGAAAAAGAAAATGTGAAAAGCGATGGCAGGGATAAGCAAAAATGCAGGCCAAAGCTTGTCGATTGCAAGTGGGATGTTGAAATACGTGGCCATTACAAACATCGCGCCGATCCCGATTAATAGATAGCCGCCGATATGTCTCATGAGCATGTTCTCCTTTTGGTCAACCTTCCAATTCTTGTATCATTTTATCATACGTTGTAAAGGCAAGAATCAGTCTCGGGGCGGAGGCATTCCCTTTCCTCATAAAAATCCTCCCAATCCAAGAGGAAAAGGGAGGAATGATAGGCGCATTCAAGCTATCCGATGTAGTATTTCAAAACGAACAAACCGATCATCACTACGACCAGGGCGATGGAAAAAACCTTGATATCTCTGATCGTTCCTTGAATCATGTCCGCTTCTTTTTTGGTATATCTCATTGCTCCTCAATCTCCTCTCAGGTTTTCTTGCCATTCCTTTGAGGAGGTCGTCCACAAATTTGGACCCGTACTTGATCGGCATCAGAATGATCCATTTTAGTCTCGTCTGGACAATGAACAAAAAGCTGACGATAAGGGCAAGCAGCAAATATAATGTGTTTTGCTGTTTGACCGGCATAAAATGGGTCTGCTGCTTTTGCACGAAAACTTTGACAGGGGCGTGCTGACGATAGCTGACGAGGTGAAACACGCCTTTATGCAGAGCTGTATAGGATGCCTGCGTATCATGAACAGTAGGCTCGGGAGAATTCGAGCTGCTGGGGAAAAAGCATAAGCATGTAACTAGAAGTGCAAGCCAGCAAATACGTATGAAAGAGTTGGGGCGAGATGGCATCTTGTCCCTCCTACGCAGAAAAATCCTGTAGATATGCAATACGATAGACCAGTTGAAAGGTTTCAGATTTTGTGTATCGCAAGTGCGATTTGTCCTGTATGCGCTTTCACTCATACGAGAATGATGCCGTTCATGCCTGTTTTTGTACGGTTCAGCCAAGATTCGTTTTGACAATTTCTTCCTTATGATACCTTGTTCTAAGGTTAATTGCCTGAATTTTATAGAAATAAGTAAGGAGGCGCACATATGAAGAAATGGCTTCTTTCCATCCTGATCTGGGGTGGGATTGCCGCTCTAGGAGCAATAGGATTCGGAATTATTGCTCTGACTCGTGGAGAGTCGGTCAACTCTTTCTGGCTACTGACAGCTGCAATTTGCACTTATGCCGTTGCTTATCGTTTTTACAGCCGTTTTATTGCCAAGAAATTGATGGGACTGGATGACAGGAGAGCTACTCCAGCCGAAGTCAACAATGATGGAAAAGACTTCGTTCCTACAAACAAATGGGTACTTTTCGGACATCACTTCGCTGCGATTGCAGGTGCTGGACCGCTCGTGGGACCTACCCTGGCTGCGCAGATGGGGTATTTGCCGGGGACACTCTGGATCATTGTCGGAGTGGTCATTGGTGGTGCGGTCCAAGACTTTATTATCCTATTTGGTTCGATGCGCCGCAATGGAAAATCGCTCGGACAAATTGCAAAAGAAGAAATCGGTCCGTTTGGCGGAGCGCTAGCGCTTGTCGGCATCATCGCGATCATGATTATTTTGATTGCCGTTTTGGCGATGGTTGTTGTAAATGCGCTTGCCGAATCTCCATGGGCTACCTTTACGATATTTATGACGCTGCCGATCGCGATCCTGATGGGACTGTACATGCGCTATATCAGGCCAGGGCGTGTCATGGAGGGGTCACTCATCGGTCTGGCTCTCCTGTTCTTTTCCCTCTGGCTGGGGCAGGCTGTAGCTGCGTCACCAACATGGGGTCCAGCCTTTACGTTTTCCAAAGTACAGCTTGCGTGGATGATTATCGTGTACGGTTTTGTAGCGTCGGTGCTTCCTGTATGGCTCTTGCTGGCACCGCGTGACTACCTCAGCTCCTTTTTGAAAGTTGGAACCATTGCCATTTTGGCGGTTGGTATCATACTCACACTGCCTCCACTGCACATGCCAGCCTTGACCAAGTTTATCGATGGCACGGGTCCTGTATTTGCGGGTAATCTGTTCCCGTTCTTGTTTATTACCATTGCCTGTGGTGCCGTGTCGGGGTTTCACGCTCTCGTTTCCTCAGGTACGACACCGAAGATGATTGCCAAGGAATCGCACGCGCCATTGATCGGTTACGGCGGTATGCTGATGGAATCAGGGGTAGCGATCATGGCGATGATTGCAGCATGCGTGCTTACACCAGGTATATATTTTGCGATCAACTCACCGGGGGCAGTGATTGGCGCGGATGCAGCAGCTGCGGCGACGACAATCTCCAGCTGGGGCTTTACCGTCACCCCTGATCAGTTGACTACGCTAGCTGATGATATTCAAGAAAAAACGATTCTCTCCCGAACGGGCGGGGCACCGTCACTTGCTATCGGGATGGCAACCATTTTCTCCGGAATTCTTGGCGGCAAGGCACTGATGGCATTCTGGTATCACTTTGCAATTTTGTTTGAAGCCGTCTTCATTTTGACGACAATTGATGCGGGGACGCGTGTCGGTCGCTTCATGGTCCAAGACATGCTCGGCAACGTATTCCCGAAAATGAAAGAAGTGAACTGGCTTCCAGGAAACCTGATCGGCTCTGGATTAATTACAATTGGCTGGGGTTACTTCCTGCTCCAGGGGGTCATGGACCCGCTCGGAGGAATCTATACCCTGTGGCCGCTCTTCGGTATCGCGAATCAGATGCTTGCCGCGATTGCGTTTACAGTAGGAACGACTCTCATCTTTAAAATGGGCAAGGCACGATACTCGTGGGTTACACTGGTTCCGATGGCGTGGCTCACGACGGCTACACTCGTAGCTGGCTGGCAAAAGCTGTTCCATACAGATCCTAAAATCGGTTTCCTGGCCCATGCAGAGGCGTTCCAGAAGGCACTCGATGCAGGGACGTTGCCAAACGGGGTAAAGACGATTGAGGCTGCACAAAAAATGATTCTCAATGACCAAATCGACGCCGCCGTTTGCGCAATTTTCATGGTGATCACGATAGGAATTATTCTCGATGGCGCGCGTTTGTGGATCAATATAATACGAGGTAAAAAATATCCATTGTACGAAGCGCCTTATATCGAATCCAAAGGAGACTTCATCGACGGCAAAGGGCATCACGTAGCATGAGGCGTAAATGGAGAGCGATGCGAAAGTCGTTGCGCCGCGTAAGCTCTGCCATCAAGACTATCTTTGGAATGCCAGACTACGATCGCTATTTACAGCATTGGCGAGTGACACATGCGGCTCCGGGAATATTTCCGATGACGGAGCGAGAGTACTATATGTACGCACTGACAGAGAGATATGAAAAAGGCGGCGTGACACGCTGTTGCTAAGAAGCAAGCGAAGGGGAAAAGGGATGTCCCAGCAGTCAGTTAAATGACGATGGGGCATCCTGTTTTGTTCGTATCAATAACGCCTTCCATCAAGTGAGAAAGGTGCTCCCAGGAGTGGTTCTTTTGTTATTGGAGCGGATGTTCCACCGAGTACTTGGCCTTCGCAAAATAGGAGAGAGATAGAGGTGCTGCCAAGAGAGTCCGGGTATGAATCAAGGGGATGGTTGGAGACGATCAGTTGATGAACTTCTATTTCCTTTCCAATAAAAGACGCAGGGTCAATTGGTATCACGCGCCAAACCTGTGCATGTGGGGTCTTGGATAAATCCTCCAGCGAAAGCGTATAACTGGAGATAGGACCTTTGTAAGACACAACCTGGTAGCCGTATGCTTCTACATATTGCCGAGCAGCGATTTCCGCTTCGGTGTCTGGATGCTCAGGAATAGTTTGTATGCTACTCCAGCCAAGAACGAGTATGATGATGACTGAAAATAATAGCAATGATATGCCTCGCTTCATAGCAGAAATTCCTCCATGCGGATCTTTTCCTATTAGACGATTGAGAGGTATAGTCCGTTACATAATTTTCCAGCACGAAGAAGTCAGACCTACAGGCATTTAGGTGTGGTGTAACAGCAGGTAAAGTATGGTACACTAAAAAAAAGTCATGTTTTGGGTGGCGATACGAGTGCAAGCATCAACACTGGCGGCGCTAAAAGAGCTGACTCTGGGCTGCGCCCGTTCAGCGGGTGAGCTGAGTATGAAGCGAATGAAGGAGCCTTTTACTGTCGAGTATAAAACATCTGCCTCCGATCTTGTCACAGCTGTAGATAAAGAAGTGGAGAAGCATGTGATCGATATGATTCTGAAGCGTTTTCCCGATCACGGTATCTTGGGTGAAGAAAGTACCTTTGCCGAGGATTACAGAAATTACGATACGCTGTGGGTCATTGATCCGATTGATGGCACCACTAATTTTGTCCATCAGCAAATCAATTTTGCCGTTTCCATTGCCGTTTACCATAAGGGTGAGGGACTCGTCGGAGCCGTTTACGATCCATCCAGAGACGAGCTTTTTTACGCAGTCAAGGGAGAGGGAGCCTTTCTCAATGACCGTCCCCTTCATCTGGACAGGGCTGTGAGTCTGGAGGAAGCTATTCTATGCACGAGCGTGTTTTGGAACAAGCGCGCCGAGCAGATGGGCATAGACCTGATTGTAAAAAAGCTGGCTGGAAAAGTACGCGGGATGCGCCTTCTGGGAAGTGCAGCGCTGGAAATGTCCTATGTTGCTGCCGGACGGCTGGATGGCTATGTCAGTCTCTCGCTTAATGCGTGGGATTTTGGAGCAGGACGGATCATTGTGGAGGAAGCGGGAGGACGCGTGACCAACATGATGGGAGAGCCACTGCCGTATGATCAAAAAAGCAGTGTCATGGCCTGCAACCCAACTTTTTACGAGGAACTCCAGCATTACTTGAATTTGTCAGAGACGACGGACGCGTAAAACTTGATACAAGAGTACACCATGACCCCGCTGGAGAAGTTCTTTCAGTGGGGTTTTTGTGCAGATAGGTTTAGCCTCCCCAAAGGAATCGCCCAGTCAGGTTTTCTAAGCTTGGGAACGGTTACATCGTGTAAATTGGCGCATATGCTATAGCAGCATGGCTAAAAAGACGAGCGCATATAGGCTGCTTATGACGCAGGCTTGTCTTTTGCTGAGGGAGGATCGTGTGATGACCAATACCCTGTGCACACAAAGTATTCAGCTAATCTTGCGGCACCAGGCTACGTCAGGGGCGTATATCGCCTCACCGGCCTTTACTCATTACAAGTATGCGTGGCTTCGTGATGGAGCCTTTACGGCTTACGCAATGAATCGTGTTGGCCAGCACGAGAGCGCAAGCCGTTTTTATAAGTGGTGTGATCGCGTCATGAACAGGCATGAACAAAAGGCGATAGCGGCGATAGATGCAGTAAAAGAAGGGGATCGCGGGGGAGAAACAGGTAGTGACCGTTTTTTGCATACCCGCTACACTGTGGACGGAGAGGAAGTCATAGGGGATTGGGGCAGCTTTCAACTCGATGGATACGGAACATGGCTGTGGGGGCTGGCTCGTCATGTACACGATAGCGGAGAAGCTGATTTGATCAGGCAGCTGATGCCATCGATTGAGCTGACACTCGATTATTTGACGGCCTGTTGGCAGTTGCCCAATTTTGATTGCTGGGAAGAAGCAGGTGATCGGGTCCATCCAGTAACGCTGGCAGCTATTTTTGCCGGAGTCAAGGCAATGGAGGCCTTTTTGCCTGAAAGAGCAACTGGGCTGGCGCAGCTGGCAGAGTCGATTCGACAATTCGTTTTCGCAAATGGCACGGCAAACGGTCAATTTGTAAAGTCGATCGGCAATACTGCTGTGGATGCCAGTCTTTTATGGCTGACGCTTCCCTTTGGTCTGGTAGAGGTAGATGATCCACTTATGATTCAGACGGTACAGGCGATTGAAAGGGAGCTGCTGGCAGGGCATGGTGTTCATCGCTACACGTCTGATACGTACTATGGCGGCGGGCAATGGCTGCTTTTGTCAGCGTGGCTGGGCTGGTACTACGCCCGGACAGGTAGAAGTAAGGAGGCTTACGATATCGCCGAATGGATCGTGTCTCAGCGAAAAAATGCAGGCTTGCCTGAGCAAGTGCAGGAGCATTTGCTTTCGCCGCCAGACTATTCGTCCTGGGTAAAGCGCTCGGGTGAACCAGCCGTCCCGCTGCTCTGGTCTCACGCGATGTATCTTGTTTTGGCAGCTGAGCTCGGTCTCGCCTGAGCATATATGGAAAACGCGGCACGCCCATTCGGAGGTGCCGCATTTTTTGTTTACTGCCGATGAAAGCCGTACTCCGTCAGCTTGCGATATAGCGTATTGCGGCTAACCTGAAGCAGCTGGGCCGCGCGACTAATATTCCAGCGAGTGGAATCCAATGTACGCAAAATCGTTTCCTTCTCGGTTTCTTCGAGCGATAGACTATGCGAAGGATGGGGAGACAGGGTGTTTCCCTCGGGCAAATCTTGCTCCCATTGCAGATGGACAGGCTCGATTTGTCCTCCCTCTGCTAAAAAAGCGGCCTGGACTAGGATGCTGTTTAGCTCCCGGACGTTCCCCGGCCACGAATGGCGGTGCAAATGCGCTAACGCCTCGTGAGAAAGAGAGGTGCTAGCATCAAGCTTGTGCAGCAAGTGGGTAGCCAGTGCGCCGATGTCGCTTCGCTTGCGCAGAGGAGGCAGTGTCAGCTGGATCCCTTTTAGCCGATAGTACAAATCCTCACGAAAACGCTTGGAGCGAATCTCGTCGGGCAGATGTTTGTGTGTGGCAGCGATGATGCGCACATTCACCTGCTTGCTTTTTACACTGCCGACTGGCGTAATGACTTTTTCTTGCACCGCTCGCAGCAAGGCGGCTTGGGCACGAAGCGACATATCACCGATTTCATCGAGAAACAGCGTGCCGTTGTGAGCAGCTTCGAATTTGCCAATACTGCCCTCGGCTTTTGCTCCGGTAAATGCACCGCGCTCATAGCCAAACAGCTCGCTTTCGACCAAGTCTTCCGGAATCGCACTGCAATTGACGGCGATAAAGGGCTGATCATTGCGTGTGCTAGCGGAATGAATGGCTTGGGCAAATAATTCCTTGCCAGTACCGCTTTCTCCGCTGAGCAGAAGGGGTGTTTCCATGGAGGCAGCTCTACTAGCAAGCTGTTTCACACGTGTGATGGTCGGGCATGTACCAAAAATATCATCGAACACATAATGCTTTTGCTTGGAGGCTGGTCGCGGGCGTATGGTGATCGAGCGCCATAGTCTCTGGGAATGGTCCGAGATGCTTTCCATGACGTAGCCATCCTTTATGCTGAACTCCTTACCTAGACAGTCTCGGCCAATAATCCGCTCTGCCGCACGATTGGCACGAACGATTCGCTGATCGCTGTCGAGGGTAAGTAGAGGAGTGGGATGTTCATTTTCCAGCTTTTCCATGTGTCTGAGAGTAAGCAAGTGTTCTTGCCGGGCTTCGCTGAGCAAAAGTCGATTTTGCAAGCTGTCTGCAAGCATCGTTACCAAAGGTAGAATAGAGGACGTATATTGCTCGATGCGGCAGCTGATGTTAACTGCTCCGAGCAATTCTCCCATAGAGTTGAAGACGGGACTGGCAGCACACGCGAGAAAATGATTGGTCCGGTAAAAATGATCCTCACCATAGACAAGAACAGGCTTTTTCTCAAGTAGCGTTACGCCCATGGCATTGGTTCCCATCGTGTTCTCCAGCCAATTGGCTCCAGGCAGCATGTAGATAGAGTCAGCCAGCTCCTGAAATTCCGGAGTGGATACAGTATGGATGATGGTGCCGTGGCGATCAGTGAGAACAGCGATGTACTCGGCATGCTTGTAGAGTGGATATAGGGAATCAAAAACGGGGATTGCGTGCTCCAAAAGGAAACGGGAGTCTTTTTGTAGGGAGAGGATTTGACTCTCAGACAGCAACTGACCACGTACAGAATCGGTAGGAAGAAAGCCTTGGGCATAGCAGCGCTGCCATGATTCCCGAATCATATCGAATTCATGGGAATACACGACTGAAGACACAATTACACCCCCTTACAGGAAATGGAATGTCCCAACTCAAAGATAGTATAACACGAGAAAAGTAAGAAAATTTCAAAAGTTGAGCAGTTGTCACGAAAATCCACACTCGTTTGTCCTGTTTTGTAACACTATGCGAAGCAAGGCGTGTACGAAAGCGGATTTGACTGCACTTTTTGAGTTGGTACAAAACCTGCTATAGCTAGTCACTGTAATCGCTTCTTAACGAGCGAAACGATCTAAGGAGGGGCACAGATGGCAGGAAACAAAGCAGTCGTGTACAAAGGAACGGGCAGAGTAGGTGTGGAGGACATTGGTTATCCAGATTTGGTGCTGCGCGATGGACCTGGAGTAAACCCACTGAACGTCGGGCGCAAGTGTGATCATGGAGTGATTTTGAAGGTTGTCACTACTAATATATGCGGTAGCGATCAGCATATGGTACGGGGGAGGACAACCGCGCCAGAGGGCTTGGTGCTGGGGCATGAAATTACTGGGGAAGTGCTCGAGGTAGGCAGAGATGTCGAATTTATAAAAAAAGGCGATCTCGTTTCCGTTCCGTTTAATATTGCGTGTGGTCGTTGCCGTAGCTGCCGGGAGCAAAAAACGCATGTGTGTCTAAACGTAAACCCGGATCGTCCTGGATCAGCCTACGGATATGTGGACATGGGTGGATGGGTAGGCGGTCAATCGGAGTACGTGATGGTTCCTTACGCCGATTTCCAATTGCTCAAATTCCCGGACAAAGAAAAAGCGATGGAAAAAATCCTCGATCTGACCATGCTCTCTGATATATTCCCGACTGGCTTCCACGGTGCTGTCAGTGCAGGTGTGAAGCCAGGCTCCACAGTCTACATCGCAGGGGCTGGTCCCGTTGGTTTGGCAGCAGCTCATTCCGCACAGCTGTTAGGTGCCTCGGTCGTGATAGTCGGCGATCTGAACCCAGAGCGGCTGGCGCAGGCGAGAAGCTTTGGCTGCGAGACGGTGGACCTTGGCAAGCATGACAATCTCGGTGAGCTGATCGAGCAAATACTGGGCGAGCCAGTTGTGGATTGCGCAGTCGATTGCGTGGGCTTTGAAGCGCATGGCCACGGACCGAATCATGCAGAAGCGCCCGCGACTGTATTGAATTCGATCATGACAGTTACGCGTGTAGGCGGAGGACTGGGGATTCCTGGCCTGTACGTGACGGGTGACCCAGGCGGGATTGATGCCGATGCCCAGGAAGGAACACTGAAAATTCGCTTCGGACTGGGCTGGGCAAAGGCGCATACGTTTGTGACTGGTCAAACTCCTGTCATGAAATACAATCATAGCCTGATGATGTCCATTTTGAGTGGACGCGCGCAAATTGCCAAAGCTGTCAATGCGACGCTCATCTCGATCGATGATGCACCGAAAGGCTACAGCGAGTTTGACGGTGGCGCAGCCAAGAAGTTCGTCATTGATCCGCACGGGTTGGTACGTCGTTAGAGAGGAAGGTGGGGACAATGGAGCATCCCCCTTCTCTGTGGAAGCGGAGTGCTGCTGAGCTGATAGGTACGGCGCTGTTAGTTCTGATCGGACCAGGAACAGCGGCTTTTTTAGGGATTTTGACAGCCAAAAGCAATCAGGCGGCCACTCTCGCTGATATCGGTGTGGTTAGCCTGGCATTTGGATTGATTGTGGCGGCGATGATCTACACGTTTGGCAAAGTTTCCGGGTGCCATATCAATCCCGCTGTCACAGTGGCTTTGGCATCTGTCGGGCGGTTCTCCTGGCAGGATGTTCCGGCTTATATCGCTGCCCAATTGGTGGGTGGAGTAGTTGGCGCTCTGGGGATCGTGGCTGTATTGGGCAGCGATGGCGCGGTCATTGGAAATTTGGGTGCAACGGTACTTTCAGCAGACACGAGCTATATTCGCGGAATGGTGATCGAAGCGATTGAGGCTTACGTACTGATGCTCGTCATCATGGGTGTTGCGGTTGATCAGCGTGCCCCTGCAGGATTTGCGGGACTGATCATCGGTTTGACAGTAGCAGGAATTATTATGATGACGGCAGGTCCGACAGGTTCTTCCTTCAATCCGGCTCGCACGTTTGGACCGTATGTCATCGATTCGTTGATGGGTGGCAAGGTCTACTGGAGTCAATTTCCGATTTATCTCATAGGACCGCTTGCAGGAGCGATTCTGGCTGCGCTCACCTATGACAAAATCGCATTTTCTCGTCGGCGGGATCATTCCTTGCAGCAATAAGAAAGCATAGGCACAGGCTCACACATTTTTAACGTGAGCAGTGCCTCTTTTTTCTGTCTGGGGTATCGCAGTGCCAGTCTTGCTAGTTTTGACTGTGGAGAGCAATACTCCCCCGAGTGTCACTACTCCCCCGATAATCGTGAGCAGCGATGGCACTTCCTTTAGCCAGACCCACGCAATCAAAAAGGCAAGAGCCGGAGTGAGATAAAGCGAGCTGGTTGCTTCCGAAGTACCGACTACCGATGTCACGTACGCGAGAGTCAAATAAGCCACGACGCTAGGAAAAATGCCGAGATACAAAACACTGAGTGTCACGTCTAACGGTGCTTGCATCACTGCCGTATCCAGTCCCGGCAAAAAAGCGAGCATAAACAGCGTTCCCGCCCAAATCGTGTAAGCAGTAAAGGCAAACGAGCCGTACTTTTCTACATACTTTTTTTGAAAGGCGAAGTAAATGCTCTCCGAAAAAGAAGCCAAAAGAATCAGAAAGATTCCGCTGCTTAGCTGGATCGGTTCACCTGTCCCAATCGAGCTCAGTGCGACGCCGGTAAAACCGATCAGTGCGCCGATCCACCCTTTTACCCCAAAGCGCTCCCGGAAGAACAGGAGGGCAAGCAGTGCGGCAAAGATAGGCGTAGTGGCTACGAACAGACTTGCGACCCCCGCACTGATCGTTTGCTCTCCGTAATTGAGCGCCGTATGGTAGACGGTAAAGCCCAAAGCCCCCAATAATAGCAGGACGGGTACATCTCGTAGCGCAGGCAAGCGAACACGAAAAAAGGGCGCCAGGATTGCCAGGAAAAGAGAGCCTACGAGAAAACGCAAAACGGACAGATGCTCTGGTGAGTATGCCTCAAGTCCAACACGTATTCCGGCAAAGGCTGATGCCCAAAGAAAAATACTGATTCCATGCGCAGCGAAAACTCGAACTCGGGTATGATTGGACATGCCTCTCGTTCCTCTCTTTACGTAAAGTAAAACCAACCACCTTGTGCTTATTGCCTCATTCTTTTTACCATCGTAATCAACAAGTGATAAAATATCTGCAACCACTTGCGCGACAAAAAAACCAACCACTTGCACGCAGACGAATTTATAAAGGGATGGGATGAGATGGCGAGAGAGCGGCGCAGCCAAGCAAGTCAGCTGCCTAAATATCAGCAAATCATCGACTATATCAGAGGCAAAATTTCTACTGGAGAATGGCCAATTGGCAGTAAAATTCCTAGTCAGCGTGTTTTGGCAGAGCAGTTTCGTGTAAACAGAAGCACGGTCATCACTGCCCTGGAGGAGCTGACGGCTGACGGATTGATCGAGGGTAAAATGGGGATGGGAACGGTCGTGGTCAACAATACGTGGACATTGCTCGCTGCCACGCATCCTCCAGATTGGAATGAGTACGTCAAATCGGGGCAGCACAAGCCGAGCCTGACAGCTGTTAAAAAGATCAATCAGGATGAATTTGATCCTGAATTGATTCAGCTGAGCAAAGGAGAGCTTTCTCCCGATATTTTTCCGCTGGAAACGATGAAGCATGTCATGGAGAAAGTTACACGAGGGCTGGGGAGATTCGGGTATGAGGAGCCTAGAGGATACTACCCTCTGCGACAGGCGCTAAGTGACTATTTGCGACGACAAGGGATCGAGGCTTCCCCATCATCTATCCTAATTGTTTCAGGCGCATTACAGGCGCTCCAATTGATCTCGGTCGGACTTTTGCAGCGGGACTCTACCGTTTTACTGGAGCAGCCATCCTACCTATATTCGTTGCACGTTTTTCAATCTGCGGGCATGCAGCTGGCGGGATTGCCGATCGATCAGCATGGACTGAAGCCTGATGAGATCATCAAGCGACGCAGGCAGGAAAACAGCTCGATTCTATACACAATCCCATGCTTTCATAATCCGACGGGCATCCTGATGTCTGCAAGTCGGCGGGAAGAACTCATGCGCGTCTGCGAGACTGAGCGGCTCCCGGTTATTGAAGATGACATCTATCGCGAGCTATGGATCGATACACCGCCGCCTCCGCCATTAAAAGCAAGAGACAAGCACGGACATGTGCTTTATATGGGCAGCCTGTCCAAGACGCTGACACCGGGTCTTCGCATTGGCTGGGTAGTCGGTCCGGAGCCAGTAATCGAGCGGCTGTCCGATTTGAAAATGCAAACGGATTATGGTGCGAGCTCGCTTTCTTCCCGTGTTGCCGCAGAATGGCTGGCAAGCGGACTGTACGAAGAGCATATGAGTGAGGTACGGGAGCAGCTTGTGGTGCGGAGAGAAGCTGTCATTTGCGCCTTGCAAAAGCACATGAGTGATCTGGCGACGTGGGAAATACCGCAGGGAGGGTTCCTGATCTGGCTTGCGATCAACGGGAAAATATCCATGATGGAGCTGTTTAGCAAGGCATTGCGCCAAGGAATTCTTTTAAATCCAGGAAATATATATGGACAAGAGCCAGAGGGGTACCTGCGAATTTCCTATGGTTACGCGTCGCTGCAAGATATGGAGACAGGCATCCATCGACTTAGCGAGATTATTCGCAGTCTACAAAGCATATAGCAGATAAAAAGAGGCAGGGACAAAACGGCTATTGGTTTTGTCCCTGTTTGGCCATGTGAATGGGTTCCAATTCTTTTACATACTTCTGGCTGTGTACAACGAATTCCGCCGTAATCGGAGAAACCTCCTGCCAGTCTCTTGTGGCGAGAACGACCTCACGCGTAATGGCGGGATACCCTCTGCGGGTGCTTTGTACCCGATCAAAACGTATTTGTTTGCCAATCAAGTAGAAGGCTTGGAAAAGGGGCTCTATCACCTCGATGTTGAAAACTGGACATGGGAGGGATTGAAGCAGGAGGACACGTCAGAAACCGTTTATTTGTTTACCGAGGAGCAAGAGATGACACGCCGTGAGCTATGTTTTTCTTTGTCTAATTACAAATAAAGGAAGAACTGGTTTCTTCGCGAACATTTTGTATGGAGACTTTTATATTCACGCAATTTTTGAAATGCCGTTACTGAAATTGGTATGGCTCTAAACTAAACAGAGAAGGAGAATAATCATTTGAAAAACTTTTTTCATTTTGATTCAGAGGAAAGTAGACTAGCCCTGCTCTCGCGTGCGAGAAGAGTTGCTTTAACAGCTCTACAACAGTATGAACTAGAATGGAATTGCATCCGATTCATTCAATTGTCAGATACCATTACCTATAAAATTGAAACGAACACGTCAACTAGTTTTTTGCTTCGTATTCATTCGGAACGAATGAATCAAGAAGAGATTTATTCTGAGTTATTCTTTCTTAATGAATTAAGAAACGCACATGGTTTAATTGTCCCTGTAGGAATTGCAAGCATTCATGGTTCATATGTTTTGGAGTGTGTTACTGAAGAGGGATATAACAGACCTTTTGTCACCGTAATGAGTTGGGTGGACGGAGAACATTCAAGTGGAGATTTTACGGATAACTGTGTATTCAGCATGGGTGTTTTGATGGGAAAACTGCACGAAGCTTCTTCCCGTTTTGCTACACCTGATCATTTTGTTCGACCTCACTGGGGCATCACTAGCTTTCTATCCGATATCCGCAAACTAGAAGTATATTATGCAAGATTTTTATCGAGCAGTGCTTGGAGTCTGTATCAATTAGCTATAGACAAGATTGTAAACCAACTTGAAGGTATGGATCAGACTGACCAGAACTATGGTCTAATTCACGCTGATTTGCATTCAGGAAACGTTGTTTTTTGTAATGAACAGCCATACCCAATCGATTTTGGAAGATGTGGCTACGGATACTATTTGTATGACATGGCAGGTGCTTTGTTAGAACTTTCCCCCAAACAGCGACAATTATATATTCAAGGCTATGAGAGCGTAAAAAGTTTAGGTATGAATTATATTCACAAGTTAGAGTGCTTTTTTGTCATGATCATGCTTGAAAATTATAGTCATCACTCTTCTGATCCCACTGAAATTTCAAATTTGATCTATGAACAAAAATATGCCCAGGCATATATCAAAGAATACGTAAATGGCAATACCTTTCTTTTCAAGGGGATAGAACCTATAGAAGTTGATCAACCATAATTTGATTAGATTAGGAGAGATGACTATGACTGAATTCATGAATATCAATATAAAGTTAACCGATCCAGATGAAGCATATATTATTAAAAATATGTATCCTCTTTATCTACACGATTTATCAGGGCATTACGGACTAATTCCTGGACATATTCCCAATTTGCATGGGATTTTTGAAGAAAGTAACGAGTATAGAACCCTTACCGATCAATATGATGTACAAAAAATTTGGTGGGAAAAATCAAATTGTCTCTACCCCTTTTTAATCAGGGTGGATGATATTCCTGCTGGATTTGCACTCATTGCCACACCACCACATTGCGCAAAAGGAACTGACTATTTTGTAAATGATTTTTTCCTGATGCAACCATTCAGAGGAAAAGGTGTTGCAGAAAACTCTGCAATCCAAGTGTTTGATACATTCAAAGGTAATTGGGAGCTACATACTAACCCATCAGAACGAAATACGATAGGACAAAAATTTTGGCGTAAAACCGTGTCAAATTACACGAGTGGTAATTACGATGAAGAGTCTGGCATGACATTTGATGGATATAAGTTAGTCTTTAGATTTAACAATTCGAATGAATAAACGCTAGTTCAATAACAATGGCGGCTGTATATTCAAACAACAGTATAAACGCGCAATTGTCGCTTTTTCAGTCGCAGGCTTGACTGGGATTGAATAAAGTGAAAGCAGGGGAGCAGTGACTTCAAAAGGTAACTTTTACTTGATTTTGTTACGAGTAAAAGATAATATATGATATTGATAACCATTATCAAAAGATGATGTCTATAAATTAAGAAGGTGAAGACTGTGTCCATTGCCAAAGTAATTCGAGAGCGCCGCTCTATCAAAACCAATTATAAACCGGATGCTGTTTCAGAAGAACTAGTTCTGGAGCTGTTAAATGACGCAGTATATGCGCCAAACCATGGATTGCGCGAGCCGTGGCGCTTCGTATTTGTTTCTACGGAAAAGAAGGAAGCTTTCGTAGAGCGCCTGATTACGGTATATTCTCCTGACGTCCATGACAAGCGCAGGGAAATGTACAGCCAGCCAGCGGCATATTTGATCGTCATCATGAAAGAGGACCCGCGCCAAAAGCAATGGGAGGAAGATTTTAGCGCAGTGAGCTGCATGATTCAAAACTTCCAGCTGCTTGCATGGGAGCGTGGTCTGGGCGTCGTATGGAAAACAAACCCGCACAACTGGGACCCCAAAGCGCATACGATTCTCGGGGTACAGCCAGGAGAGAAAATTGTCGGCTTCCTGCACCTGGGCTTCTTCGACACAGAGAATCCTCCTGCTGCCAAAACGCGCACACCAGCAGAAGAAAAATTTACCCGATTTGAATAAACACAAGAAGCGAGACCACCCATGGGAGATCTCGCTTTTTTTGTGCAATGGATGCATTTTGTTGCAATCCAGAAAAAATAAAAAAGCCCGCCCGATCTAGAAGGGGGCTATACGGGCGGTAAATGGAGGACGTTATGTCCATCGTAGGGTCTGACAATTCATATAATAGATGCTGGATATTAAGGTAGAGTAGAGACAACATAAAGCATTTGTTAATTTTTAGACTCATCCCACGAAAAAGGGCAAGCACCCTTTTTGTCGTAAATTCCTTTTCTATAGACAGGCATCCATGCAGGCAAGCAAGGTTCGTCATATGCTAACGTGAAGCGCTTTTGATTCAAGAGCGAGGTGCTTCTATCATGGCACGAGACGAGAGGAGTGAAGCAGATGGGATGCGGACGCGGCTTTGGATTCGGTAACGGCGGCTTTTTGTGGATCATTCTGATTATTCTTCTGGTAGCGAGTTTCTTGGATGACTAAGGCCTAATCGAAATGGAAAAAGACTCTGTGTTCAAAATACGAACGCAGAGTCTTTTTTACTTAAGCAATTTACGATTTAAGATGCTGTAGAAATTGGCGCGTCCGATCCTCGCGGGGTTGGCTAAACAGCTGCTGAGGGCTGTCGCGCTCCACGATGACACCCTGATCCATGAAAATGACTTCATCTGCAACCTCGCGAGCAAAGCCCATCTCATGAGTCACCACGACCATCGTCATGCCTTCCAGTGCAAGCTCCTTCATGACCTTCAGAACCTCGCCGACCAGCTCAGGGTCAAGAGCAGAGGTAGGCTCGTCAAAGAGCATAACCTGCGGGTCCATCGCCAAAGCACGAGCAATGCCTACGCGTTGCTGCTGCCCACCAGAGAGCTGGGCCGGAAAATGGTCCAGCTTGTCTCCCAGCCCTACTTTTGCGAGCAATGCAGCCGCTTTTGTTTTTGCTTTTTCCCTGTCTTCCTTTTTTACGGTCACAGGCCCTTCCATGACGTTTTCCAGTGCAGTCATGTGGGGGAACAGGTTGTAGCTCTGAAAAACCATTCCGGTTTGTTTGCGAAGGCGCGGAATACTTGATCGTTCAACCTTTTGGGAGAAATCCAGCTTGACTTCGCCGATTTGGACACTGCCGTTCGTTGGGATTTCCAAGGCGTTGAGGCAGCGGAGCAGAGTCGTTTTGCCAGAGCCGGAAGGACCGATGATAACGACTACCTTTCCTTTTTCGACGTTCAACGAAATCCCTTTTAGCACTTCGAGGCTAGCAAACTGTTTATGCAAATTTGTAATCGTAATCATAGCATTCACCTACTTCTTATACGTAACGGTCCAGTTTGTTTTCGATGCGATCCTGAATGATAGAGAGGACGAAGCAGATCATCCAGTAGATGAGAGCGGCCTCTGAATAGACCAAAAGCGGCTCGTATGTAGCGGCCACGATCTCCTGTGCTTTGCGAAACATCTCCGGAACGAGGATCGCAGCTGCCAGTGACGTATCCTTGACCAAGCTGATAAACGAGTTGGACAAAGGCGGAACCGAGACACGGGCAGCCTGTGGCAGAACGACACGCCGAAGCGCTTGCCAATACGTCATTCCAAGCGAGTATGCGGCTTCCCATTGCCCTTTGTGGATAGACAAAATCGCCGCGCGCACGACCTCGGAGGAATAAGCACCGACACTGAGTGAGAAGCCGATTACTGCAGAAGGAAACGGATCAATCATAATTCCGACACTCGGCAAGCCAAAGAAGATGATGAACAGCTGGACTAATAGAGGCGTCCCGCGAATGAGAGAGACATAAAATCGAGCGAGGCCGATCAACGGCTTAATCCCGGAGAGGCGAGCCAGCGCTGTCAAAATCGCAATGATCAGACCAAAGAAAAAGGAAACGAGGGCAAGTGTCAAAGAATAGAGCAAGGCTCCTTTCAAAAGAGGCAGAAAGGAGCTTTGTGCGATATCGATCCAACGGTTCAGGCGTTCAGGGTTGTCAAAAAAGTTATTTAGAAACATCTGCACCAAACCATTTCTCAGAAATTTTTGCACTTGTACCGTCTTTTTCCATTTCGTCGAGGGCTTTGTTGAAAGCTTCTACGAGATCAGTGCTGCCTTTGCGGAACAAGAATCCGTTTTTCGATACGTTCGGATCTTTAGCAATGACCTTGATTGGAGTGTCTGGTTTTTGCTTCAGGAAGTCGAGCAAGGACAATCCGTCATTAATCGTGATGTCTACCCGTTTGGTAACGAGCAGATCGATTGCTTGGTTGAAGCCTTCAACAGCAACGATTTCAGCGCCATTTTTCTTAGCGATGTCAGTCAGGTTGCTCGTCAAGGTTTGACCGGCTTTCAGTCCTTTGATATCTTCAAAGCCTTTTACCGTAGTGTTGTCTTTATGCGCTACGAGAACTGCGGTAGAAACAGTATACGGGTTGGAGAAGTCGTATTTTTCCTGGCGGTCAGGACGGATACCAACCTGGTTTGCTACCACGTCAAAGCGTTTGGAATCGAGCCCCGCAAATATCGCATCCCACTGCGTTTCCTGGAAAACAGGCTCCACACCGATTCGCTTCGCTACCTCGGTTACTACATCTACATCATAGCCGGTCAGCTTGCCGGATTGATCGTGGAAGGTAAATGGAGCGTAGGTTCCTTCTGTACCAATGAGAATTTTTCCGTCTGCTTTTACTTTATCTAACAAGCTTTGTTCTTTCTTTTCTTCCTTTGCTGGGGTGGAAGCATTGTTATTTGACTGAGATTGATCGGTAGACGAAGCGCCGCAGCCCGCAAGTGCGACGAATAATCCAGAAACGAGAACAGAAAGCAATAGTTTTTTCATAAATGATCCCCCACTAAACCGATGTGAATTATTTAGACCCATACTAAAAGGGCCAAGCTGTTTTGTCAACGTATAAGAAAAATTTGATGATCATCGCATGAAACCTTCAAGGAAGTTACTTGGAGATATCCTCACCGAACCACTTTTCGGAGATCGTCTTGAGTGTACCATCCTGATGCATTTCATCGAGCACCTTGTTCATGGCATCTGCCAGCTCGGTGCTGCCTTTGCGGTACATAAAGCCGGTTGGCTGTCCTTGTTCGTTTTTCGCCACGACCTTGATCGGCGTATCTGGCTTATGCTTCAGAAAATCGAGTACGGACAAATTATCGTTGATGACGACATCCACGCGTTTTTGCGCAATCAAATCGATAGCCTGATTAAAGTTGTCTACACCGACGATTTCTGCTTCACTGGCGCGTGCGAGATCAGCGTAGTTGCTCGTCATCGATTGTCCTGCTTTTAGTCCTTTAATGTCTTTAAAATCTTTTACAGTAGTATTATCCTTGTGCGTCACGAGAACGGCGCGAGAAATGGAGTAAGGCTTGGAAAAATCGTATTTCTCCTGACGGTCAGGACGGATGCCTACCTGATTCGCAATCACATCAAAGCGCTTGGAGTCCAGACCTGCAAACATGGCATCCCATTGGGTTTCCTGAAATTCGGGTTCAACACCGAGACGTTTAGCTACCTCGGTTACAACATCCACATCGTAGCCGGTCAATTTGCCAGACTGATCATGGAAAGTAAATGGAGAGTACGTTCCTTCAGTTCCGATAACGAGCTTTTTCTCGCTTTTGACCTTTTCGAGCAAATTTTGAGCGGAAGCTTGCTCGGTTGGAGGTGTAGCGTTATTAGGCTGGGAAGGGGCGCTGGAGCTGCTACAACCAACCATTCCCAGGAGCAGACAAGATAATAGAGTGGAGAAAACGACCTTCTTCATTTGAAAATCCCCTTTTGTTGATCTGATTTCATGGATTCATAGTAGTGGCAGACAATGGCTTTGTCAACGAAAATTATTTAAATTCCGATCATAATACTATGTATTCAATAAGCTGATTGTGTTTGCCCACCTCATAAGGATTTGCTTTTTCCTTACAGGTTATGTTGAAAAGTAACAGGGACTGGACAACTAGTGGTTGAGGTTCCTACAGAAGAAGCGTACAATTAGGTACGAATCTTGGGCGTTTTTCAAAAGGAGTTCGTAATGATGTTAAACGATTGGCGTGTCTATACAGATGAGAGCGGCGTCGAGCAAAAGCACGTCGCTTGGCATGAGGTATTAAAGGAGATTGCCCGGTTAAACGGTGTCGATCGGACTTTGGTGCATGCCGCCTATGGCGACCACGTAGACCTTGTGGTTGCAGGTGGAAATAATGGCTTGGTGCTCGTTCAGTGGAAGGAGCACGAGCCTTCTGAGAAGCATTTTGTTTTGACGACAAACGAGCAAAGAGCTGCGGTGATGGCATCGCTCGTGATCGAGGGAAGTGAAGTGGCTTTTCCGGTCTCCTGGTGTGTACCACTCACGCAGGTAGTTCCTTTATGTGGTGATGTGCTGCGTACATGTGATAAGGGTGAGCCGGATCAGCTGCAATGGCTCCCTGTAGAAATGTAGGCGGGGGAGAGTACGATGGAACTGCAAACACTGCAACAGTCCATTCTTGTGATGGCCGTTATTATTGGAATCGGTAGCCTGATTGGTTACCGACAGCCATTGACGGCCGATTCCCGCCAGTTGGTTATCACCATTATTATTAATGTGGCGATGCCCTGTATTATTTTGGACGGGATTTTTCAGACGCCGATGGACAAGCAAGTTATCACGCAAATTTTCACAATATTCCTCATTTCTATTTTGTTAAATTGTTTAGGAATTTTTCTTGGCTGGGCAGGTGCGCGGACCCTTCCCTTGCCGGCTAAAAAACGGCGTGAAATTGCGATTCTGTCGGGGTTAGGCAATACGGGATTTATCGGCCTGCCGCTTTGTGCCGCACTGTTTGGCCCAAAGGGGGCACTGCTGGCAGCGATCTTTGATGCAGGTGTGGATGTTGTCCTGTGGACTGTAGGGGTTATGATGCTCCAGGAAAAAGGCTCGTTTTCGTTGAAGGGCTTGAAGACTCTCGTCAATATTCCAATGATCGCAATTGTGCTCGGGCTCGGCTCGGCATTGATTGGTTTTGCTCCTCCAGAGCCGGTCAAAGGCTTGTTCGGTACGCTGTCCAAGCTGGCTTCCCCGCTGGCAATGATGTACATCGGGATGCTGCTGCCGCTTTTTTTACGCAACAAGCCGCAAGTATCCTTGCCACTGCTTGGGATGCCGATTGCGTTTAAACTGTTTTTGTTCCCGCTGTTCACTGCCTTTTTATTGTCGACCTTTCCGCTGGATCAAGACATCGTCAGCGTAACGCTGGTGCAGGTAGCGATGCCTACGTTGACGCTTGCCTCCATCTTGTTTGCACGCTATTCTGCGGATGAAGAGATGGGTGCAATAACGACGGTTTTCTCGACTCTGCTCGCGCTGCTCTCGATACCGGCAGTTGTACTCATGGGAAACTGGCTATTGCATTAAACGCGCAGCAGCTGCCAATCAAATTCGAATAACAGATACCCGGTCTTTTCGCAGTTGGGAGAAGAGCGGGTTTTGCCCATGAAACGAATAAGAGGGGCGCTCTGTCTAACAAGATAGAGACAGTGAAAATACAGAAATGGAGGAATGGCGATGAAAAGAAAGATTGCACTCGCTGCTGTACTAGGGATGTCGCTATTCGCAGCACAACCGATCATGGCCGCACCAGTGTCGTCTGCTACTCCGGTGATCATGGTAGACGGAAAGCAAGCATCGATGCAAAAGGCTTCGATTATCGCTAACCAGCGCACCTATGTGTCTGCCGAGGATGCGAAGCGCCTTTTGCAGGCAGAATGGAAGCTGGAAGGAAATACAGGAAAATTAACACGTGGGCAAGCTACCCTGATGTTTCAGCTTGATTTGGGGAAAGTGGCAGTCAACGGAACGTGGAAAGAGGATGGGCAGCCCGCTATCGTTCGTGATGGCACGGTTTACTTGCCGCTTAGGTGGATGGCAGAACAAGCAGGCTACAAAATCGAATGGAATGCTGAAAAAAGGGCGGTGGAAATCATCGCAGCGCAGTCTGAAGATAAATTTGTGCTTGTGGATGCGGAAAAGCTGACGTCAGAGCAGCAGGCTTTTGTTGAATCGGTGAAAAAGGAAAAGGGAGTGCATAATCAGGGCGATTTGTATGTCATCGCCCGAGGGGAATCCCCTCATCCCGGGTATGGCCTGCAAGTGGTCAAGGTTCAGCAAAGCTGGGAGCAGCTGATCGTATACGTGAAGCAGACCTCGCCTGATCCTGATCGGATGTATCCGCAGGTAATCACCTATCCGTATTTGGTAGGAAAGGCAAAGCTTGCGCCATACACGACTCTGGTTGTCATCGATGTAGATACGAATCAACCATTTAAGTAACATGACTGTTGTTATTTTCCACTCCCTGTTGTATGATGTGGGATAAGATTACTTATTTGGAATGGAGGTGTAGGTACGTGTTCGGAACTCTTCAGGCTTGGTTTGTGGTAGAAACTTCCAGTATGACGCATGATGTAGCGCCTAACGGGATCAGTCTGTCCTTTTTCAGTCATACAACTGAATGGAGTATCCAGAGGCGTACCATGCATCTCAGCGGGAACAATTTGTTCTTGTAAATTTTAAGGCTACTGACTAGCACCAGCTTTTTGCTGTGCAGTCAACCTTTCACGATGCCGCAGGTATTTTGCCTGCGGCTTTTTTGCGTTCATTTTTAGTCGTATCACCATACCAGGGAGGAATTTATCATGATAATCGTAGCTACTCAACAGATCCAGAAATCGTATGGAGCAGATCCGGTTTTGCAGGATATTACTTTGGAAATAAAAGCAGGCGAGCGGGTCGGAATCGTCGGGCCCAACGGTGCAGGCAAAACCACTTTGTTCAAGCTGCTGGCAGGAATCGAAAGCCCTGACGCAGGTGAGCTATACCGCGCAAAAGGGACGGTATGGGCTTATTTGCCGCAGACGCCTTCTTATCCAGCAGAGTGGACAGGAGAAGATGTAATTGCAAGTGCATTTACGGAAGTACGCAAGCTTGAGCAGCAAATGCGCGAGCTGGAACAGCAGATGGGGGCGTCCTATGAAGACGAACAAGAGCTGAACCGCCTGATGCAGCGCTATCAGAGATGGCAGGACGAATTTGAGCAAATGGACGGGTATCAATGGGAGACGAGAATGGCGCAAGTGACAGAAGGCTTAGGAATCTCCCCTGAGCTGCTGGCTACCCCTTTTGCCCAGTTAAGTGGCGGAGAGAAAACCAAAGCAGGTCTTGCCAAGCTGCTGTGTCAGCGCAGTGATGTTCTTTTGCTCGATGAGCCGACAAACCATTTGGACGTTCACTCGATGGAATGGCTGGAGGAGTTTTTAAAGAGCTATCCTGGCACAGTATTGATCATTTCACACGATCGCTACTTCCTCGATGCGGTCGTAACCTCGGTCTATCATGTAGACGGTGGCGAGGCAGAGTTTTATATCGGGAACTACAGTGCGTTTGTCACGGAGAGGGAAGAGCGGCTCTTGCGTCAATTTGCTGCATACCAAGAACAGCAGAAGAGAATCAAGAAAATGAAAGAGACGATCAAGCGGCTGAAGGAATGGGGAAATCGCTCCAATCCGCCAAACGAGGCTTTTCATCGCCGGGCAAAAAGTATGGAAAAGGCACTGGCGAGGATTGAACGAATCGAAAGACCGAGGATGGAAGCAGATCGCATGGGCCTGCAATTTCAAAAGACGGAGCGCAGCGGTCAGGATGTGCTGGTAGCAAATAGTGTGTACCAGTCATTTGGAGGGAAACGACTGTTTGAGGACGCGAGCTTCCTGCTTCGTTTTGGCGAAAGAAAAGCACTGCTCGGTCCAAACGGTTGCGGCAAATCTACATTAATCAGGCTGTTACTCGGTGAGCTGGCACCAGATAGCGGTACGCTGAAGATAGGCAGTAGCGTAAAGGTCGGTTATTTATCACAGCAAGCGCTAGGCGGTGACCAGAATCAAAGGCTGATTGACGTATTCCGGGAGGTGGCTCGCGTCACAGAGCCTGAAGCACGACATCTGCTTGCCCGCTTCCTTTTTTACGGAGAGCATGTATTTAAACGAATTGGGCAGCTGAGCGGTGGAGAGAGGATGCGTCTGCGGCTCGCCCAGATGATGCATCAGGAAATCAATCTCCTGATTCTTGATGAACCGACGAATCATCTGGACATCGAGGCTCGCGAGACACTGGAGGAAGCGCTGGCTGATTTTAAAGGCTCGTTGTTTATCGTCTCGCATGACCGCTACTTCCTGCAAAAGATGGTCGATGGAGTATTCTGGGTGGAAAACAGAAGGCTGGTCCACGATGTCGGTTCTTATGAAGAAGCACGGGAAAAGCAAAGGCAGCGTAGCCTCGCCCAGACGGTGGAAAGTGAGGAGCGAGCGAAAAAGGTCGTACCCGAAAAGCCAGCTCCCGTAGTCGAAAGCGCGCCTGTGCAAGCCGCTGCACAAGTCCCAGCCAAGCGTCCGAACGCTTACAAGCTGGCAGAGCTGGAACAAAAAATTACGAGTCTGGAAGCGAAAAAGGGAGAATTAACAGATCTTCTCCACAATGAGGCAGCAGACTATCAGCAGCTTGTTGCATGGCAGCAAGAGATGGAGCAGGTGCAAGACGAGATGGATGCCACGTTTTCAGCCTGGCTTGCGCTGCAAGAAGCATAGGGAGGGAACAGAAAAAGATCCGCCAGCATATGCTCATCACTGGCGGATCTTCTTGTAGTGCGCCACGCATGGCGACTAACTAGGTGGTGAAAGTCCACTGTGGGGGTTTGTAGTTACCAACCACTAGCCAAG
>NZ_CANMZW010000010.1 GCF_947502445.1 uncultured Brevibacillus sp. | reverse complement strand
CCGCCGTATACCGGACGGTACGTACGGTGGTGTGGGAGGTCGGCTACTCAACTAATGGGTAGCCTCCTACCCGATTGGCAGAAAAACCTACCCGCCTTTTAACCAGTAGCCATGCAGCTATCGCTCGGTTGTCACCAAAGAGTACCAGTTAAAAAGAGGAAAAGCATGGTTTATGGTGAATTCTTTGAGCCATATCCTGTGGATCAAAACGAGGTGCATAATTTTGCAAACGCAAGAAAGTGATAGGAAGGTCCCGCCATCAATTGACCTCCACATAGCAGTGGAAAATGGACATACCCATATTTTTAGAATGTCTCGAGATCATACCAGTGATTTTGTGTTTACGTTATCAGAAGGAAAGCTGGCGATAGAGTTCGGATTGACAACTGAGCAGATAAGTGGAAAAAAAATCACTGACAATCTGTTTAGCCGTGCAGATATTCAAGTGCTGCCATATTATGAAAGAGCTTTCATGGGCAACATCGTTGAATTTGAAACAAGAATCCGCGAGCGGACTTTTTTAACGACTCTTTCCCCGATCAGCAAGGAAGGGAAAGTTATTGAAGTGATCGGTTCGTCTACCGAAATTACGGAGCGCAAACAGATGGAGCAGCAATTGCAAGAAACCGAAGAATTGTATCGAAGTCTGGTAGAAGATACGCTTGTTGGTGTGTATATTGCTTATGTAGAGCATCCGGGTTTTGTTTATGTCAATCCACGTCTTGCTGAAATCTTTGGCTACAGTCAGGAAGAGCTGGTGCAAATGACAGCGGCAGATCTGGTGATACCTGAGGAGCGAGCAATTATCGGTGCTAATCAGGATCGGCGTCGAAATGGCGATCGTTCCAGTATTCGCTATCAATTCTGTGGGCTGCGTAAAAACCAAAGCTTGGTTGATGTTGAAGTATTGCAAAAGACGAGCATGTATAAAGGGAGAGCAGCTGTAATCGGTATTCTGCAGGATGTGACAGAACGCATACAAGCTGAAGAGATTGTCCGCAAGTCGGAGATGCTATCCATAGTGGGCCAGATGGCAGCTGGAGTCGCTCACGAGATACGTAATCCGCTGACCTCGCTCAAAGGCTTCCTGCAGCTACTCCAGAGGCAAACCCATGACAATAAAGAGTATTACGGGATCATGCTGTCCGAGCTGAACCGTATCGAGTTCATCATTAATGAATTTTTGGTTCTGGCTAAACCGCAAGTGGTAATTCAGCGCGAACATGAAATACAGCAGCTGCTCGAGCATATTGTCATGGTGGCAGAAACCCATGCCATTATGTACAATGTTGAGATTAAGACGCAGTATGAGAAAAATATACCGCCTGTCCCATGTGAAGAGAATCATTTAAAGCAAGTTTTTCTGAATTTGCTGAAAAATGCGATTGAGGCGATGCCTAAAGGCGGTAAGGTCACGGTTACTGCCAAAATGGACGGCAACATGCTACTAGTTGCCTTTACAGATCAAGGCTGTGGAATACCGGAGGATCGCTTGGGGAAATTAGGTGAGCCCTTTTTTACAACAAAAGAGAGGGGAACAGGACTTGGACTCATGGTCAGCTATAAAATCATTGCTGCACATGAAGGCACGATCCGTGTCAAAAGTAAAGAAGGCGTCGGCACGACATTCGAGGTAAGAATACCTGTAGGATAGTATCATTCGCCTGTTTGCTTATCCCGGTAAAAAACGGTATGATGGAATAGAGAGCCAATAACCGCATAAGGACGTGAACACATTGACAGAAGAAAATAAAGACCTTGAATTGGGCGATATCATTACGCTGGATGATGAAAATGGTGAACCGTTGGGTGACTTTGAAGTGATTGCACTGTTTGACCTGAACGGTAAAGAATATATTGCCTTGACCGAAGCAATTGAAGATGAAGAAAGCGAAGAGGAATTGGACGAAGAAGTAGATATCTTCGTATTCCAAGTCGACGGTGGAGAAATGGTACCACTGGAAGAGGACGAGGAAAGCACTGTCTATGCGAAGCTGAACGAGGTTTTGGAAGGCATCGAACTGATTAAAGAAGATAACTAAGTCGTTTATAAAATAAAAGCCACTGCAGGCTCAATGAAAATTGTGACCATGCAGTGGCTTTTTGCATCCATTAGTCGTTCATTTTGATAATGTTGTCTTTGAGGTCGCGGACAACAAGCAGGCACGTATAATCCGTCTCTTGCAATTCTCTGACCAAAGAGGAGCATTCGTCCTTGGTCAGACCCAGCTTTTCAAGACGAGTGCGCAGCTCTTCACCGCCATTGTCAAAAAAATGGGCTTTGCTGTCAATGTCTCCGACCGCGCTTTCGAAGTGAGTACTGAATTTATAAAAATTGTTCCGTTGATTGGAGTGGTTTTTATCGGGGTTCCATTTTAAAACCCAGATATCATCCTTGTGGTATCCAGAAGAATTCAATGCTTGAATATCGGAGACCAACTCCTGATCGTAGCGATGGAACTTCACAAACGGCTTGGTAGCACTAATCAAGTTGATTTCCTCCTTTTTCGCCTCTGAAGACGATGCCTTACTAGGATGCCCTGTGAATCTGGACAGATGATTGGAAAAACTTGTGCTTTCTCTTTGACCTTTCTTTGTCAGAAATGCTACACTATGAACTGGTAGTTGTATGAAACGACTCCCCAAAAACATTTGTGCCCAGACGACCGTTTCTTTTTTTCTTGATCCCTGTGGAGAATGCTTGTACCGTATAGACGAATACGGATGTCTGTTGACCGAGAATTTATCAAAGCAATCGGCCATCTCGCTAGGGGCGAGGTGGCTTTTCGCGGTCGCTCCTCATTTAGGTAGCCTCGGTAAAGGTTTTTTTACCCCATTTTGCTATGATCGTTGAATACTATAGGAACCATACGGTACAATAGCGATTAAGTGTTCGCTTTTTATAACTTCGCCAATTTCGCTTGTGTGAAAATAAACGAAGGATAAGAATAGTGGAGGCTTTCGCTAAGGAAGTTGCTTTTACAGTAGAGGGGAGAGCGCGATTGAAGGAAACAGATACACTACATACATTAACGTATACGGAAGAAGATATTCAGGTCCTGGAAGGCTTGATTGCCGTTCGTAAACGTCCAGGAATGTACATAGGCTCCACTGGCAGCAGAGGCCTTCATCATCTTTTATGGGAGATTGTGGACAACGCAAAGGATGAAGCGCTGGCAGGAGTAAACGATAGCATCATTGTTACGCTCTACAAGGATGGCAGCGTAAGCGTGGAAGACCACGGGCGCGGGATTCCGACTGGTATGCACAAAACAGGACGACCTGTTCCCGAAGTGATTTTTACGACTCTGCATGCCGGCGGTAAGTTTGGCGGCGGAGGTTATAAAAAAAGCGGTGGGTTGCACGGAGTAGGCTCCAGTGTGGTTGTAGCATTGTCCAAATGGCTCGAGGTAGAAATTCACCGCGAGGGCAAAATTCATAAGCAAAAATTCGAATATATCGTAGACGAGAAGGGCGTTGAGCATGTAGGCAAGCCCGTAACTGATCTCGAAATTACCGGAAATACCAAACGGACGGGGACGACTGTACGTTTTTTACCTGACGAAGCGGTTTTTGGAAACGCTCGCTTTGACTACGAGACGATTCGTGATCGCTTCCGTGAAACAGCATTTTTGTTGAAAAAGCTGAAAATGGTATTGATTGATGAGCGTGGCCCTGAGAAAAAACGGGAAGAGTTTTACTTTGAGGATGGATTGAAATCGTATGTGTCCTATCTGAACGAAGGAAAAAACACGCTCCATCCGATTGTTTACTTTGAAGGCGAAAAAGATAACGTCTATGTCGAACTGGCCTTCCAGTACAACGACGGCTATACAGAAACGCTCGTATCCTATGTCAACTCGATTGTCACTACAGACGGAGGAACGCATGTTACGGGCTTCCGCAATGGTACAACCCGCATATTTAACGAATTTGCCCGGAAAAAAGGGTACTTGAAGGATAAAGACCCTAACCTGACGGGAAATGATTTGCGCGAAGGCTTCCTTGGCGTCTTGTCCTTGCAAATGGCTGATGTCCAGTTTGAGTCGCAAACAAAGGATAAGCTGGGGAATGAAGAAGCTCGGGCCATCGTGGAACAGATCGTTTCAGAAAAACTCGGGTTTTTCCTGGAGGAAAACCCGGAGACAGGCAAGCTGCTGATCGATAAGGCGCTTCGCTCAGCTGAAATTCGCGAGGAGCTCCGCAAACAGCGTGAAGCTTTGCGTGGTGATAAAAAAGGGAAGACGGCAAAGAAGCGCAAGTCCATTTCCGAAAAGTTCACCCCACCGCAATATAAGGACTCCAAGCGCAATGAGCTGTTCCTGGTCGAGGGTGACTCTGCTGGCGGTTCGGCCAAGCAGGCGCGAAATTCCGAGTTTCAGGCTCTGTTCAGCTTGCGCGGAAAACCGCTGAATACAGAAAAAGCAAAGCTGTCCGAGGTGTTGGCCAACGAGGAGTTCAGAACGATTCTCGAAGTGCTTGAAACCGATATCGGCGAGGAATTTTCCATCGAAAACTGTGCGTTTGACAAAGTTATTATCATGTCCGATGCGGACGTGGATGGCTCGCATATCCAAACCTTGCTGTTGACATTTTTCTTCCGCTACATGCGACCTATGATCGCAGCGGGTCATCTATATATCGCCCAGCCACCGCTTTATCAAGTGAAAAAGCAGAGCAAGGGCAAGCAGACAGAAGCCATCTATTGCTGGTCAGACTATGAGTTGGAGCAAGCCTTGAAAAAGGTTGGTCGCGGTGCAGAGGTACAGCGATATAAAGGCTTGGGTGAGATGAACGCCGATCAGCTCTGGGAGACGACGATGGACCCTGAGACACGCAAACTAATCAAGGTAGAGCTGGAAGATCTGGCTCACTGCGAAAAACTCGTTACTGTATTGATGGGCGACAAGGTTCCTCCAAGACGCGAGTGGATTGAAAGCCACGTCACCTTTGTAATGGGGGAGGATGAATAAGCATGTTGTCCAATCAGATTATTAAACAGAGCTTCGCTGAGATCATGGGCAAGCGTTTCGGGGACTATGCCAATCTGGTCATCCTCTCCCGTGCGATTCCGGATGCGCGTGATGGTCTCAAGCCTGTACAACGCCGTATTCTGTATGCGATGTATCAGGAAGGCAATACGAATGACAAGCCATACCGCAAATCAGCCAAGACAGTTGGTTACGTAATGGGTACATACCATCCACACGGAGACTCCGCCATTTATGAAACGATGGTTCGGATGGCACAGTGGTGGAAGATGCGTCAGGTGCTCATTCAAGGTCACGGAAACTTTGGTAGCTTGGATGCAGACCCACCAGCTGCCATGCGTTATACAGAGTCACGCTTGTCTGCATTGTCCAATGAGCTTTTGCGCGATATCGAAAAAGAAACGGTCACATTTATTCCGAACTACGATAATTCAGCCATGCAGCCAGCGGTTCTGCCTGCGCGCTTCCCGAATTTGCTCGTGAATGGTGCTGCTGGGATTGCGGTTGGTTTTGCCACAGATATTCCGACGCACAATTTAGGAGAAGTCATCGACGCTGCTGTGGCACAGATGAAGAATCCGAATATTACCCTGGACGAGCTGATGCAGTATGTAAAAGGACCTGATTTTCCAACAGGCGCGATTGTCCAAGGGGTATCCGGCATTCGCAAGGCTTTTGAAACGGGTCGCGGACAATTCATCATTCGCGGGAAAACTCATGTGGAAGAACCAAAAGGTGCAAAAGTAAAGAAAATCGTGATCTCCGAAATTCCTTACGAGGTAGTCAAATCCAAGCTCGTGGCACAGATTGATGAGCTGGTGATGGAGCGCAAAATTGAGGGGGCTCTGGCGGTTCGGGATGAAACTGGACGTAAAGAAGCCGAGCTCAAAAAGGTGCGCATCGTGGTAGATATTCGCAAGGAAGCGGATGAAAAGGCGATTCTCAATTACTTGTACAAAAATACCGATCTGCAAATCTATTACAACTACAATATGAACGTGATTCACGAGGGAACCATCCGCCAGATGGGACTCAAGGCTCTGCTTGCTGCGTACATCGATCACCAAAAGGAAGTTGTTACGAATCGATCCCAGTACGATCTAAACAAAAAGCAGAATCGCGAGCACATCGTCCAAGGCTTGATCCGAGCAAAATCGATCCTGAGGGAAATCGTAGATACGATTATGGATTCCGAGGATCGTGCAGACGCCAAGCGAAACATCATGGAGAAATACGGCTTTACGGATGCACAGGCTGATGCAATCCTGAATATCCAGCTGGCATCTTTGACCCGTTTGGATATTGTCAAGCTGGAAAAGGAATTGGCGACGCTGGCAAAAGAAATCGAGGAGCTTAAGGCGATTCTGGGAAGCGAGAAAAAGCTGATCCAGGTCATTACCGGCGAGCTGAACGAGATCAAGAAAAAATATGCCGAGGAGCGCCTGACGGAAATTCAGGGAGAGATCGAGGAAATCAAGATCGATATCGCGATGCAAATTAACGCAGAAGATTGCATCGTGACTCTTACCAATGAAGGGTACGTCAAGCGGACAAGTCCTCGTTCGTTCAAATCAGTGGGCGGCACGCTTGAGACCTGTGGGGTAAAGGAGGGGGATCGTGTACGTCACTTCGTAGAAACGAATACGTCCCATACCGCCCTCTTCTTTACACAGGATGGAAAGTATTTCGCTACACTCGTTAATGCTTTCCCAGATGACAAGTGGAAGGACATTGGTTCTGCTCTCGTCAACGTGATTCCTCTGGAGAAGCAGCAGCGAATCGTTGGATTTACCATCGTCGAGAGCTTCAAGCAGGAGCTGTATGTGTATCACGTCAGCAAAAGCGGTCTAGTCAAAAAGACAGCACTTGCCGAATACGAAACGAATCGCTCGAGTGCCGTGGTCGCTGCCAAGCTGAAATCGGATGAAGACGAGTTCGTCCATGTATTTGTAGCCAATGAGACAGGTGGTATTCTCGGGGCTACAAAAGATGGCATGGGCATCCGCTTTATGCGCAGTGAGGTTAGCACAACAGGCCGTGCCTCTAGCGGGGTGAAGGCAATTACACTGGCTGCAGGGGATGAAGTCATTACGATGCTGCCAATCGAAGAAGACGACAGCCGGGCATTCAGCTTGGTAACTACAGATGGTGTCTTGAAACGGACAGCCATTACTGATATTCCGCTACAGGGCCGTGCAGGCAAAGGTGTGACGTTGATCCGGAAAAGAAAGAGCAATCCGCACCAGCTGCTTGCGATCAGCATTGAAGAAACGATGTATGCATGGACTGAGCAAAATGAATGGAGTCTGATCGATACGAGCCTAGTCATTGTGAATGAACAGGGTGGCATTGGTCGAACAGTAGTCGAGGGCGGCTTGAAAGCTATCGCATTTGAAACCGTTTTGCCTACGGAAGAATCAAAAGATGATGGTCCTGCAAAAGCATCGGGAGAGGGAGCATCCCAAGGAAGCTCATCACAGAAAACGCCAGACTCTCAAGGCACTCTTTTAGATGAGTAAACTGGCTGAGAAGGAATGATGTGTAGATGGCAACTACGTTCGAGTCTTTTATTTCGCCGTTGAGCTGGCAACAGGTATCTTTGTTGCTTGATACTGTACAGTATTTTGAAGAAGCGCCAAAGCTGCTCTCACTTCCGCAGGAGGAGGGAGCAAGTGTTGCCGTACCGATCACCGCCGAGACGCTGACCTCCATGCTCAGCTGTCTCGATGAGCAAGATGCCTTTACCCGTAAATCGTTTGATCTTAGCTGGGAAGAAGGCGAAAAGTCCGGGCACGGTACGCTCGTAGTCAAAATGCCTACAGGCGATACGATAAGACAGCCAGCAGACTGGTCATTGTTTTCAGCCGTATAAATAATGAGAATGGAATCGCTCTAGGAAGTAAGGCACTCTTATTTAGAGAACCTGCTTTCTGGGGCGATTTTTTTGCATAAGGACAAAGAAAGTTGATCGACAAAACGAAATCGTGTTACAGTTTGGACAAACCATTTTTTATGAACAGAATTAGACAGGCATGTGGAGGATGAGGAAAATGGAACAGCTTACGACACAAAAAGCAGCTTTTCTCGAAGTAATTACTGAGCGTCGCTCGGTTCGTCATTATGATCCAAGTGTCAAAATTTCGAGGAATGAGATTGCCTAGATGCTGAAAGAAGCGAGCCTGGGCATCCTACTGTGCGATTGGATGTAGACGACATTACATTTTGGAATGAAATGCCCGCTCCTGTAACCGGAAAGTAACACAACAGACGGCGATCATTGAAGCTGCGCATATATCGAACGGAAAGAAGGATAGACGATGAAACGAATACTGGCAATCAGCGATATACACGGCGAGCTCGAAAAGTTGGAGTCGCTGCTGCTGAAGGCAGAGTATAAACCCGACGAGGATCAGCTGATTCTGCTTGGGGATTATGTTGATCGCGGCCCCGATTCCAAAGGGGTAGTGGAAAAAGTGAAGCAGCTAAAGGATAACGGAGCGATTGTGCTGATGGGCAATCACGACCATATGATGGTGAAGTCGTTTGAGCAGGACCCAGTGTTTATCGAGCGCTGGTTTCGGAATGGCGCAGGGCAGACTCTTGCAAGCTATGATCACATGGCAGCGAAGACAGACACTGGTGCCCCCGAGTCTTTGGAGAAAACGGAAAAAATCGCAGAGCATATAGCTTTTTTGGCAGAACTGCCATGCTATTATGAAACTGATGACTACATATTTGTTCATGGTGGTGTCCATCCGACGACCGTCCTTGCGGAAACAGACCCGTACTTGCTCATGTGGATTCGGGAAGAATTTCATAAAGGCTATTGCGGAGAAAAAACAGTGGTATTCGGGCATACCCCAACCGATAATTTACACGGGAAGCATGAGGTCTACTTTGGTGAAAACAAAATTATCGGGATCGATGGCGGTGCAGTCTTTGGCGGTCGTCTGAACTGCTTGGAGCTACCTAGTCAAAAAGTATATTCGGTTGAATAACCGCTTTATGGATGAAGGGAAAAGGCTTGGGTCACACTACAGTGGGAGGTGTGATCACTGTGGAACGAAACATGAATGTGAACGGCAGGGAATACAATTTTGCCACTACGTACGATGGTGACTCGCAATATAATGTACAAGTGCGGAGCGGCAATAAAGTGGTGACAATGTTCAAGATTTCTGCCGAGTCTGAGAGCGAGGTCTTTGATGCTGCGATCGCCCATTTTTCTGCCGACATGGAGATGGGTAATCTACATGTTTGAGATGAGAAACGCAGCCTGATTATAATGGGGCTGCGCTTTCTTTTGTTTACACATTTGCTATCATGTGCTAATGCATCATTGTTTCCATGGACACAAAAAGGGGTGAGCCAAAGCTTTGGACATCAAAAATAAAGTTTGGAACCAATGGGTGACCATGCTACATAAACAGGAGGAGCGAAGCAAGCACCGTGAAGCAATCTTGCTTGCCCAAATCAAAAAAGACCTGCCTGACTATGATCATGCAGGGGATATTTCGATCACAGAGCTGCATGTCATTCAAGCCATTGGAAATCACAAAGCCATGAATGTAACATCGATTGCTCATCAGATCGGTGTAACCAAGAGTGCCATTTCCAAAATAACAGCAAGGCTGATCAAAAAGGAATTGATCGAGCGTTATCAGCTCGCGGACAATCAAAAAGAGGTTTTTTTTTCGGCTGACCAAAGGGGAGAAAGCTGGGCTTCACCCAGATGTTTACGTATTACTCTTTTTTATTGTATTTGCCGGTTCAATTAACGGATCGCTATCAACTGAGTGCAGAACAAATCGGCCTTGTCTTTTTGCTTGTTTCCATCACATTTATTATTAGCAGCAATGCTTCAGGAAAGGTGCAAAAACGAGTGGGTACACGCAGAATTTTGTTATACACTTGGAATTAGCCGATAATTCCGCGTAAAAGCTTGCTCTTTTGCTTTTCATGTTCCGCTAAATATGCTACAACTGGATTGAATGAACGGAGCGGGAGGAGCATGTATAGATGCATCAACAGCATGAACGGGATGTACTTGAAGTGATCGCAGACTGGAAAAGGAATCCGACAGGCGGCCAAACGATAACAGAAGGGGCATGTCTCACCATGCTCCAGCAAATCGAGGAGCGGCGAAAAATCAATCCAGAACCAGCATTAGATCAAGCGGAAGCAGTCGTTCTAACCAAGCTGGCTGCAATTCGCCTGATGAAAAAGGGCGGGGAGAATCTGGCAACTGAATGGATCAAACGCGCCTTGCAGCTTGCCCCCAATGACGATCAGGCTTTGCACATACAGATACAGCTCTATTTTACGAAGCTGCGCGAGTCAATACAGAAAGATGCGTACCCAGTGATTCGAGAGACGGACAACGTAGTTACGCGCAGACGGAAAGCGGAAGTATTGCATGAGATGGCCACGGACGAGCTCAAGGCGGTGGCAAGCTGGCGTCTGCTAGCCAAAGACGCGAGCGATATTGCACAGACGCTGTCTCAGGTGGAATGGACGACGAAAGCAAACGATTTGGAACAGCTCTATATCAAGCGTGAACAGCTGTTGCACGAGTTGCTGGAGCGTGTAGAAGCATACTCTGCTTCACTGTCAGGCGTATTTTTCTCGATAGAAATGTTGTCAAAGCTGCAGGAGACTATCCGAGCGCTAACAGAACTGCAATCACGTCAAGAACAGCTTTTGTCTGAACAAGTGACCAATCAGATGGATGAGGCGATTGCCGGAGAGCTTGGAACATTAGAAAAGCTGGAGCAACTAATAGGCTTGGAAGAAATTAAGCACCGTGTAAGGCAGCTTGCTCAATTTTTGCAGTACCGGCAATTACGGGAAGAAAAAGGCTGGCACATGCAAGACCAGCTGCCATTGCATCTGGTTTTGATGGGGAACCCCGGTACGGGAAAAACCACATTAGCTCGTTACATTGCCAGCTTGTACCACGAATTAGGCTTGCTTTCCACGGGACAATTGGTTGAGGTTGACCGATCTCATCTGGTCGGAGCTTACGTCGGTCAGACGGAGCAGCGAGTCATGGATGCCGTCAAGCAGGCTGACGGTGGGGTATTGTTTATCGATGAAGCGTATAGCCTGAAGCGACCAGACAGCGCGGGGAGCGATTACGGGCAAGTCGCTATTGATACGCTCGTTGCAGCTATGACAAGCGGGGAATACGCGGGCCGCTTTGTTGTAATGCTGGCAGGCTATCCAGAGGAAATGCGTCATTTTTTGTTTGCCAATCCGGGCCTTTACAGCCGTTTTCCGCAAACAGGACATTTTCTTTTACCGAATTACACGACAGACGAGCTCATTCACATCGCGAACGAGGTGGCAACCCGGAATGACTTCGCATTGACCGATGCCGCGAAAAAAGCTCTGAGACAGCGCATTGAAAAGGCACAGGTCGATGATACCTTCGGCAATGCCAGAACAGTTACCAATCTTGTTCTCGATTCAATTTTTGCCAAAGGACGAGCAACGGCGGGGAAAGAGCTGCAATGGGAGGATTTTACGCTTCTACTTCCAGAGGACGTGACGGAAGAACAGGTAAGCACGAATAACCAATCTGCCTTGGACAAGCTGCAGAGCTTGATCGGGCTTGCAGAGGTCAAGGCAGAGCTGCAAAAAATTGCTGCATTCGTTGCGGTTACCAAAGAGCGCAACGTACGTGGCATGACGACGAGCCCGATTGAGCTGCACGCTGTCTTCACAGGCAACCCGGGTACGGGAAAGACAACGGTAGCTCAGCTGTATGCGCAGATTTTGAAAGAAATCGGATACTTGAAGAGAGGACATCTCGTAACAGCAAGCCGAGCAGATTTGGTGGCGGGTTACGTCGGTCAGACTGCTGCTCACACGCGCAGAAAAGTGAGAGAAGCGCTGGGCGGAGTACTTTTTATTGATGAAGCCTATGCCTTATTAGGCAGTGGTGAGAATGATTTCGGCCAAGAAGCGATCCATACGCTTGTAGAGGAAATGACACGGCATGAAGAGAATCTCGTCATCGTCTTGGCTGGTTATCCAACCGAAATGAATCAGCTGTTGGCAAGTAATCCAGGACTGCTGTCCCGTTTTAAAAAATACGTCCACTTTCCAGACTACTCCGTGGATGAATTGGTATGGATGCTGCAGCAGGTCGCGCATTCCTCCGGCTATTCTCTCGCTGATTCGACTGTAGATCAAATCAGGGAAAAGCTGTTGGAAATAACGAGCAAGCACAGAGTAGATGGGAACGGCCGTTTCAGTAACAATCTGTTGCAAGAAGCAATTCAAAATCAGGCGCTGCGGCTCATGAACTTCCCTAAAGACGAATGGACGCGAGAACGCTTGAGTGAGCTTATCTGGGAAGACTTTTCAACACTACTAGACGTTGGCGAAATTTAATTATGTCCCACCCTTTCTCCTAAAATGGTTGCATCAAGCCTTGGGAGAAAGGGTGTTTTTGTATTGCTTAGAAATGGAATCAAAATGGTAACCATCATGTTTATTATGTTAACTATCCTCTTGGATTGCTCCCTTTCTGCTTCTGGTAAGCATACTGGTGAGCGTGTGGGATCGATTCGGATAGAGGCAAAAAAAGAGCTTGCCATTGACTTGGATTCCTCAATCAAAAGTAGGCCAGAGCTGGTGATTATCCGGTTTACAGGGCCAATTCAGAATCATTGGATCGAAGAAGTGGAAGAAGGGGGGACATTGCTTGGGGATTACATTCCGGACTATGCATATATCGCCAAGCTCGCTGATCAAAAAATAAGGAAGCAAATCGAACAGCTAACTTACGTGGAGGGCGTAGTCCCGTTTCAGCCAGTGACAAAGGTTGCCCCTGCTTTGCGCTCAGCTCTGGGGAAAAATCGAAGCGTGGATATAGCTGTCATTGGCTTTGATCAGCAAGTGAATATGCAGCGTACAGTTACGGATTTGGTTCCCGAAGAGGAGATTGAAGCGATCCAGAACATGGAGGACGCTAGCCACATCACGATTGCTACGATGAATGCGCAGAGCTTGGAAGAGGTAATCCTGTCGGAGGATGTGATCGCGGTAATCCCGATTCCGGAAAACAAGCTGCATAACGATATAGCAGCAGTACTGACGAGTTCTGATGCGCTTTTATCAACAGGGTATAGTGGCAAAGGTCAAATTATCGGAGTTGCAGATACAGGGCTAGATATCGGAGAGGAAGCAAATATCCATCCAGATTTTCAAGGCCAAATCAAAAGCTTGTACGCAAGGGGAAGAAAAGGGGATGCGAGTGATCGCCACGGACATGGCACGCATATAGCAGGGACACTAGTGGGGACTGGAGACGCTTCAGGTGGCGCATATAAAGGGCTGGCACCAGATGCCCAGTTAGTGTTTCATTCCATGCAGGATCAAGTTGGGGCCCTACATATTGATGTAGAAACCTTTTTGTCCCAGTCTTACAAGGATGGGGCACGTATACATTCGGACTCATGGGGTGCTGATGACGAAGGGGAGTATAGTCTGACCTCTTTTTTATTTGACCGTTTTTTATGGGAGCATCCTGATATGACAGCGCTCATAGCGGCTGGAAATACAGGATATGGAGGTTTTCAAACAGTGGGAAGCCCCGCGACTGCCAAAAATGCAATTGCTGTAGGGGCAACAGAGAGCGACAGACCTGACATGGGCGATTGGTCAGACGAGCCCGATCACATCTGGCAATCCAGCAGCAGTGGCTTGACGGCGGATGGAAGATTGAAACCGGATATCGTCGCTCCTGGCACCGCTATTCTTTCCACACGCTCATCTCTAGCGCCAAACAAAAACTATGATCGACGCTACGATGAGTATTATGCATACATGAGTGGAACAAGCATGGCAACCCCTGTCGCTGCGGCAGGGATCGCACAACTCAGACAGTTTTTAAACGAGCAGGGACACAAGAACCCGAGCAGCGCCCTGCTCAAGTCGATGCTCCTTACAGGTGCGGATGATTTAGGGGAGGACATGAGGCTACAGGGGTTCGGACGTGTCAATTTGCTTCAGGCGGTCGAAACGGACTATGTGGACGAAAAGAAGGGGTTACGAACAAAAGAAAAGCGGACCTATGCCGTAAAAGTCACCGATACAACCATGCCATTCGTGATTACTCTTGCCTGGACGGATTACCCGGCGTCACTCGTGGCAAATCGCGCCCTGGTAAATGATCTGAATCTGCAGGTCATAACCCCAAATGGTGAGAAGCGCAATGGGAATGACTTTTTTGAAGCGCCCTATGACGATGAGGTGGACAATCTGAACAACGTCGAGCAGGTGTGGATCGGAAAGCCCGAGGCGGGAATCTATCACGTCACGGTGGAGGGGTACAATATTCCAAAGGGTCCACAAGCATATGCATTGGCGACGACCGGAAAATGGATACCAGTCGAGAGTGACGATCACGATGAAGATGAATCTGAGAAAGATGTAATCAAAGGTCAGCTCAGTAAGAAACAGAAATTTGATGACTATTTTATCCGTGTGTCCAAGCCTGGAAAGCTAAAAGCATCCGTGGAATGGGAAGGAGAAGCGGACATCGACCTGTACGTCTATGACCATCGGAAAAAAGTAATCGCTTCTGCCAAAAGAACGGATAACCCAGAAATAGTATCACTAAAGCTCGCAAAAGCAGGCACTTATCAAATTCGCGTACGACTAGATGAAGGTGAGGAAGCGCAATATCGGCTCCGTCTTTCCTATCCGGGAAAATAAAAAGAGAGGGCAAGGCCTTTGCGCAGCTTAGCGCCAAGGATTTGCCCTTATTTGCTATTGGTCCCCATAATTGTGCTCTCCTTATTCAACCAATCCAGTGCGCGCAACGCAATCTCGATACACAATCGACGGGTTGGCGTCGCATAATCCTCCCCGAGACACTCAGAGATTTTCTCCAGCCGATGATACAGTGTCTGGCGGTGAATAAATAGCTTTTCTGCTGCTTCTTGCTTGGAAAGGTTGGTATTCAAATAAACACGCAGAGTGTGCACGAGCTGCGAGCCATGCTCCTCGTCATGGGAGATGAGCGGGCCCAGGTAATCGTGAATAAAGCTTTTCAGTACAGGCTCATATGGCACATGAAAAAGTAGGCGAAATAATCCGAGATCAGAAAAAAACGGGCTTGGCGATTCATGATGGAAAGCCAGTGCCTGCTCCGCCTCCGCCAGATGCTTGCCTGCTTCAGACAGTCGTTTGCCGACCCTTCCGACTCCAAAAGAAACCTGCGTTTCAACTCCCATGATGGAAGTAGTGATTCGGGTAATTTCCTTCATTGCTTTTTCCAGAAGTCTGCGGGTATCGGGTACAGAGCTTTTTTCAAGCAGCAAAAAATAAAAACGATTGCCGATGCACCGAATGAAGGTCCGAAAGCCCAGCCTGGTCAAAAGCGAACGAAAAACGGCTGTCAAATCATGAGGTGGCAAGGAATCAGATTGATTGGACTGTTTTTGCTCAAAAGACATCAGCATGGTGTGGTAGGTAGGCACCTTGGAGGTTCCTGACAGGCCGAGCAGAGAGCGGATTTGCTCCTCCGGCATGGGCCGATTGGCAATTAAATCGTCGAACAAGCGCTGCTCGGTTGCTCGTGCTTGTTCTTCTACGAACATTTTGCGCATCAAAATCTGCGCCATGGCACTGACCGTATTATCGAGTGTGAGCTGCAAATACTCGTCCACATTTCGCTCATACAAAACCATTCCGACATAAGCGAGCAAATGCCCCATCGCAATAACGGGTTGATAAAAAATCCGTTTTGTATCGGTCAGGTCCAAAAAAAGAGCATCTGCGCATGTGGCGGCGTCTACGGGAAAATGTATACGCATCAGCTCTGCCAGCTCTGTCTGCACAGAATGAGGTCGAGTAGGGAAAAATTGGGGAGCCGTGCCTGGGGCATAAATAAATACTTGTGTTTGGACGGCCGCCTGAAAATGCTGCAAAAGCTTAGGTATGCCCTGTGCTTGCAAGCTGAGCTGCTGAAGGCTGCGAGAATATGCCTCCAGGTCACGCAGTGCCTGCATCTGGCGATTGATCAGATGCTCGTGCAGGTCTTGAGTAATATCGACAAAGCGAACAGTTTGATGAAAAACGATCAAGGGGAATTCGTGGTGATTGGCCATATCCAGCATATCATCCGGAATCCCGGAAAAATAAGTGCCCAGCTCCAAGCAAAGCCCTGCTGCCTTCCTGCGTATGAGCTCCGACAAATAAGCGAGTCGCTTCTCACGTGCCTCACCAAATCCGAGTCCGGTAGAGAGGATCAGCTCCCCTCCATTTAAGAATTGTCCTGTATCCGCCGATTCGAGTACATGCACCCAGCGGACGGGGCGTGATAATCCACGATGTCCAGCGACGACCTCGGAATGCTGGAACAAAGGGCGCTTGATTGCTTCGGCGATTGTTAAACGCCAGTCGCTGCTCATCAGATTCCTCCTTTCTTGCTAAGTGTGATGAAATGAATATGGCGAACTCGTATAACAATTGACACTCTGTATGATGAATCCTACCGAATGTTTAGCGCTTTGTCTAGTGATGACAGGCTTTGTTATTGGATAAAATAGAATTGTCAATCAATTGATCGTGAGGAGTTGAAAGGATGAACACAGCAACTGTTGGAAATCCATTGAAAAACTATATTGGCGGACAATGGGTAGAATCGCGAACAACCCGGTATGAGGATGTTCCGAATCCTGCTACAGGTGAGCTGCTGTCGCGAGTACCTCTGTCCACCAAAGAAGATGTGGAGGAAGCTGTTCAGGCGGCAAAAGCAGCGTTTGTCGGGTGGAGTGCTACACCGGTTGTAGATCGTGCCCGCATCATGTTCCGTTTCCAAAGCTTGCTCCTGAAGCACCAGGATGAGCTAGCACACATGATTACATTGGAAAACGGGAAAAACCTTCCTGAGGCTCAAGCGGAGATGCTGCGCAGTATCGAAATGGTCGAGTTTGCATGTGGGATGCCTACGTTTTTGATGGGTGAAAACCTGCCCAATATCGCAGCCAGCATCGACAGTCAGACGATTCGCTTCCCGCTAGGAGTCGTTGCAGGGATTACGCCGTTTAACTTCCCGGCGATGGTGCCCATGTGGATGTTCCCGATTGCGATTGCTGCCGGAAATACCTTTGTCCTGAAGCCATCGGAGCGCACGCCACTTTCCTCTATCCGTATTGCGGAGCTGTTAAAAGAAGCGGGCTTACCCGATGGGGTATTCAATGTAGTAAATGGGGCGCACGATGTCGTCAACGGCCTGTTAGAGCATCGTGATGTGAAAGCGATATCGTTTGTAGGCTCGCAGCCGGTTGCCGAGTATGTGTACAAGACTGCCGCTGCGAACGGAAAACGCGTGCAAGCTTTGGCTGGTGCGAAAAACCATCACCTGGTTATGCCAGATGCTGATTTGAGACGTGCGGCAAAGACGATCACCAGCTCTGCTTTTGGCTGCGCAGGCGAGCGTTGCATGGCAGCAAGTGCGGTAGTCGCTGTTGAAGAAATTGCAGATGAGCTCGTGCAGTATTTGATCGAGGAGTCCAGTGCACTCGCGATGGGGAACGGTCTGGAAGAAGGGATCGATTTGGGACCTGTCATCCGCGAAACCCACCTGGCCAAGGTACATGATTACATCGAAAAAGGAGTAGCCGCAGGAGCATCACTTGTTCGAGATGGTCGTGAAGATGCTAAAGACAAGCCAAACGGCTACTTCCTTGGCCCAACTATTTTTGACCAGGCCGATACAGAGATGGTGATCGTACGTGATGAGATCTTCGCTCCTGTTTTAAGTGTGATGCGTGTCAAGGATTTTGAGGACGGCCTGGATACGATCAGCCGATCTCGCTTTGGCAATGGTGCGGTTATCTATACCAACAACGGAAAATGGGGCAGAGAGTTTGTACAGCGGGTAGAAGCAGGCATGGTTGGAGTGAATGTGGGAGTGCCAGCACCAATGGGCTTCTTCGCCTTCTCTGGCTGGAAGGAATCGTTCTACGGTGACTTGCATGCAAATGGAAAAGACGGCGTGCTCTTCTTCACCAAGAAAAAGACAGTTACATCCAGATGGTTTGATGACGGAGATACTAGCATTGGCTCGCAACGAATCTTTGTAAAATAAGGGGGAGCTCAGGATGGAACAGGATCAACTGACACAATCTTATGACAAGGAAAGCTTGCTAGACACTGACAGGTCTCATATGTGGCATCACATGTCGCCTTACAATCCAAACCCGATGATCGTCACGGAAGCCAGTGGCTCCTGGATTACCGATATTGACGGTAATCGTTATCTTGACGGCATGTCAGGTCTGTGGTGCGTAAATATCGGCTACGGCAGGCAGGAGCTGGCAGATGCTGCGTACGAGCAGCTCAAGCAATTGGCGTATTTCCCGCTCACGCAAAGCCACGTGCCTGCAATTAAGCTGTCCGAAAAGGTCAGCGAATGGCTGGGGGAAGAGTATCGCGTCTTCTTTTCGAATAGCGGCTCTGAAGCCAATGAGGTTGCTTTTAAAATCGCACGTCAATACCACCATCAGAACGGGGAGCCAGGACGTTACAAATTTATCTCCAGACATCGTGCGTACCACGGGAATACGATGGGCGCGCTCGCTGCGACGGGTCAATCCATCCGGAAAGAAAAATACGAGCCGCTAGCGCCAGGCTTTTTGCATGTACCACCACCGTATTGCTATCGCTGTCCAGTAGGGAAGTCCTATGGAAAATGCAGTATGGAGTGCGCACAATTCTTTGATCAAGTAATCAACTGGGAAGGCGAAAAGACAGTGGCTGCGGTCATCATGGAGCCTACGATTACAGGAGGCGGTGTGATTGTTCCGGCACCGGAATACATGCCAAAGGTAAGAGAAATTTGCGACAAATATGGTGTCTTGATGATCGTAGATGAAGTCATTTGCGGCTTCGGACGCTCCGGCAAAAAATTCGGGCATCAAAACTTTGGCGTCAAACCAGATATCGTAACAATGGCAAAAGGAATTACTAGTGCGTATTTGCCGTTGTCTGCTACAGCTGTGCGTGCTGATATTGCAGACAAATTTAACGAACAGGGTAACAATCTCCACTTCCGTCATGTGAACACATTCGGAGGCAATCCGGCAGCCTGTGCGCTAGCTCTGAAAAATCTGGAGCTCATGGAAGAGGAGCAGCTGGTTGAGCGCTCCGAGCAGCTGGGAGAAGAGCTGCGTACCAAGCTCGCCTTTTTAGCAGATCATCCTTATGTTGGCGATATCCGCAGCTTTGGATTTTTGATGGGAATTGAAATGGTAGAAGACCGTAAGACAAAAGAGCCTGCTGCTCCAGCAAAATTGACTCAAGTGATTGCCGAGTGCAAAAAGCGTGGCTTGATCATTGGACGCAACGGTGATACCATCCCTAGCTTCAACAACGTCCTCACTCTTTCGCCGCCATTTACAACGACAAGTGATGACATTGACTTTATCGCCCATGTCATGAAAGAAGCATTTGATACATTGGAGTAGAAACAAACGATTCCTATAAGAGAGTTACAAAAAAATAATATTTGCAGCCGCTACTGATTCGATTCAGGGGTAAAACCCAGCGAGGTAGCGGCTTTTCACGTTTGGAAATGACTTTCTGCAAAGAGAACCAGGAAGAATCAAGAGTTTCTGCCTCTTTTGGATTTTTGTATAATAGGACCATACGCAAAGCATGGCATTTGTGAAAAAGCCATTCGACTTCATCGAATCTTGGGAGGATAACATGAAACGTATCTGTGTATTTGCAGGATCAAATCCAGGTGTGAATCCAGCCTTTGAGCAGATTGCACAAGAGCTGGGGCGGGAGCTCGTCGCACGGGACCTTGATTTGGTGTATGGTGGGTCCAACATGGGATTGATGGGACGCGTAGCCAATTCAGTATTAGCAGGTGGAGGAAAAGCCATCGGCGTGATGCCAACAGGTTTGTTCCGCGGGGAGATTGTCCATACGGGACTGACTGATTTACATGAAGTGAACACAATGCATGAGCGAAAAGCAATGATGAACGATTTATCGGACGGTTTCATTGCGCTGCCAGGTGGATATGGCACATTTGAAGAAATATTTGAAGTGATAAGCTGGGGGCAGATCGGCATCCATAGCAAGCCGATTGGTCTCTTGAATGTCGCAGGCTACTACACACCACTCATGGAAATGGTGAATCATGCCACACTAGCAGGGTTTATCCCGAACATGCAAGGAGAACTGATCATTTGCGAAAGCGATCCTGTGGTACTGTTGGATCGTATGCGTGAGTACACGCCACCTGTTAAAGTCAATAAATGGTCTGAGCTGGACAAGTAAACAAAAAAGAAAGCAGTTCAATCTGATTCCAGAGAGCTGCTTTTTCTTTGTATGATTTTGTGTGAATCCTTGACACCGTCAAGAGGTAAGTGATATTGTATAGCAATATTCCCTAGTAAACAAATAGGAATAATATTATTATTGCATAGCTTCATACATAAGAGGGGGAACCAAGGATGAATAAGTCAACAAAATGGGTTCAGCTTGCCGCATCCGCGACACTGCTAACAGCACTCGTATTTCCGGCAGTGGCAGGAGCAGCTGGCCAACCGGTGGGTGTACTGGCTCCGGCAACGGCACAAGCTGAATGGAATAGCTATGTAAAACAACAGTACGGCATTACGTTTGCCAAAACAGTGACCCGTGTTGAATTCGCGAAGGCATTGGCAAAGGTTGGTGCATCTACTGCTAGTATAGCGGAGAAAGAAGCCGCAGCCAAATCTTTCTTGCCAGAAGCCAAAGCAGGCACAACCAAGCTCGTAGCTTGGGAAGCGATCAGTGCAGCTGTCAAAGCCGCTGAGTTAAAAGAGCTGGCTTATACGTATAAAGAAGAGAAGGTAGCTGCCTCCCTGAAAAAGGCTGGTCTGACGTATAAAAAAGACGGAGTGTTGACGCTGCAAGCAGCACAGGAGCTAGCTGCTGCTATTGATACGGGACTCGTGAACCCTGCGACGTTATCAAATGTGAAAGCTGATGGAGAGGTAACAGCAGATTTGGCTATCCAGCTGCTTGGCAAAGTGGCTGAATTCCACGGAAAGTATAAGAACTATCTGGGTGCAATCTCCGAAGACAGCATTTACGGCAAGCTGGCACAAGCATGGAATGAATCACAGCTTATCAAGGCTGGAGCTTTGCAGGACCTCGTAGATAAAGGCTTAAAGCAAAATTTGATCACCGGCTACAATTTGAAAGACGCTACGTTTGATCCGCATTTTGATCCTGAGCGTACCATTACCTATGGTCATAGTGACATTGTTCATGCGATCCAGCTGATTGGTCTATTAAAGAGCGAGGGTATCGACGCCAAAGTTCAGTTTGAACCAAAAACATCTGCATTCATTTACCTGAAAGAATGGGGCGAGCCTGTCCAAACAGATGATTATCAGGTTGTGCAAATCGACAATGGCAATTTCATCGCTTACGCAAAAGAATACGATCTCAGCTTTGAGTTTGCGACTGTCGACGAGAAAAAACGTTTCCAGCCACTTGTTTTGCAATATGCGAAAAAAGATGATGAGGATATGACTGGTCTCCTAAAAGGCTCCTGGTGGCAACCGCTCTATCATTCCCGGACAGAGCTTGCCGATTATCCTGTTATTACAAACAACGTACTGAAGCAAGGACGTTTTGTTGTACAGTCCTTCTCATTGGATGATCAATCAGCAAAAGTGATCGAAGGCTTCAAAAAGCTCGATAGCAAAGTGGAAGTCGAATCATACAAGTTTTGGGTGGATCAACCATTCTATAACTACCTGATTGGTGAGTATAAGTAATGAATCGTTGATACCGATTAAAACTCTGCGCCTCTACTACCTATTCTATGGAATTCCTTTGAGGGACACATGGATGGGGGAAGGGGTGCTTTTTTATTCACGAGCGAGGGGATGTTACTAAAGGTAGGGATTTTGGAAAATCGTTGAAAATGCGTGTCGGTTTTAATAGAAGATTCTGGTATAATTTAGATATAAGTCATGAATTGCTTCGACAGCCAATCATTTTTGGCATTTGAGCATGGGAGGGAAAACAGTGTCGAAGAAGCACCTGATCCTTCTGCTTTCATGCTTCTGTTTCGCTACAGAGGCTTATGCAGAAAGTTTGACAACGACCACACCAGCTACACAGCCTACCATACCTGGAGCCGCAGCACAGACCGCACAGGTTCTTTCTCAAGGACTTTTAGTTGAAACCTTTTTGACAAGCAACTGGAAAAAAGACGACCTATCAAAACTGCTTGGGAATTCGCTCTCCAGCTTTGATGATTACGAGGCGTATGCAGCAGGAATCAAAATCAGATGGGACGAAAATAACAAGGCCTACGGCATTCTTGTAAACGCCACCTACCCTGGGGAAATTGTTAAAGGACTGACGACCAAGACTACCAAGAAAGACGTCACGAAGCTGCTCGGGAGTCCTCAATTCGTAGATCAGTCAAATGAGCTGGTAGGCTATCAATACGATGGGTATTACTTGTTTGTGACGTTTACACAGGAAAAAATCAAAGGGATTTCTATCTATCGCCGGGATCAAACAAGTGATGCGGCTGCATTGATTGATATGGCAAAAAATTTGCAAGCGTACGGGGAAAAGCTCTCGTCTCCGTCCACTGCGAATTCCTTCTCGATTTTTGGTGTATGGGGGGCACCCGATTTTACCCATCATTTGCACGGAATAGGAACATTCGCATGGGAGTATCCATCGCTTGGTATCGCATATGATGGTTTAGAGGCCGATGCGACCTTGACCATTTACAATAACTTCTCAGCCAAACAAGAGCTATCTGCCATTAAAAATGCGAAAAACGTCGTCTTTTCCAAAGAGAACTCCCTATTATTGGAAGAACAGAACCGATTGTTTTGGGAAAAAGTCATGATCCAGACAGCCAAAGAGCAGGGAATTTCTTCTCCTGACAAACAAACGATTGCCTTGATTGATTCAGACGGGTTGTACAGTTCGGCGAATATTCGTTTTTACCGAGCTGACTACACACCGCTCTCCCAGTTGTATCCCGGGTACTTTGTTGATGAGGTCACTTGGCTGGATAATAACTGGGTTTTGTACACCACGATGGAAGGCAGCGGCGTTTTTAATAAGGCGACGAACGAGCATATCGTCATCCTTTCCCCGAAAAAGATACCTGAGGGCTTGACTGATTTCTATGATGTAAACGCGGTGAGAGTAGATGTAAAAAACAAAACGATCTGGTTTGACTTGTCCTCTGAGAAGCAGAAGCCATACAAGCTTACCTATCAAATTAGCGGGAATCAAATCAAGTTTTCAAAATAACTTGCTTTCCTAGGAGGCGTTTTGAGTGGAGTTCTTGGAAGCGTTGGAGGGACTCGGAAGTGTAATCAAAAAAGGTGCTTTACTTACCATGCGAGTGCTTGTGAGTTCCGGAGAGTTAATAGTCACCTTCTTTGAATACCTTTGGACGCGCAAGGAAAACAATCGTTTACGCAAGCCAAAAACGCCCGCTGGACTGTAAGGTAAGACAAGGATCGTGCTTTTATCAGTCTGTCTGCTTGGATAATGGAGAGACATTTTCCTTTTCTTCATCTTTTTCAGCCAGATAGGACCGCATCCCTCTGATAAACATTTCGCGAATGACCTCCTGCTGTGTTTTGCTGCTGACGAGGGAACGGATTTGCTCCAGCTCTGCAACGAGCTCTGAATCCAGATGCAGATTGACGGTCTTCCCCTTGCTGCGTGGATGAACTTCACAATGGTAGGGGCATTTGCGCAGATGGCCCTCGATGACAGCCATTTGATCGAGGTGGTCAGCACGAGGAAGATACAGGCAAGGCGCCTCCAAAATAATATGGGTCAGTTCTTCGCTAAAACGAATAGTGAGGGGCTGGCCCTTTTTTTTGTGAAAATCGCGAATCTGACGCGATATCTCCTGATTATGCACCGTATTCTCCAAGGTAATCGTTGCGAGTTCCATATGGCCTCCTTAGGGGCGTGACAAGTCTTCTTCGGCAATCGACGAGAGGATTTCTCCCGCCTCTTCCAGCTGAATCTGGTAGGTGAAATGCTGGTCATGGCGTTCGATTGCAGTTACCAAGCCCCAGGTATTCCTTTCCCCTAGCCGAATCAACACGCGATCGAGCACATCATAGAGCGGCAACAGAAGTCCTTTCTCGTATAAAAAGCGAAAGACGGTTTCACGCGGATACAGGAATCTCTTGTTGCCCTGTTTGTTTACGAGAAGCGGAAAAGCATCTCGCTCATCGACGACCTCACCTAGATGGTCTTGATCCGCCCAGCGTTTTATCGTGGCCATACTGCCGGCTCTTCCATTGCGTGCTTCTAAAAGCTCCAATATTTCTCGCGATGAGAGATACGATGTTCGCCGCTCGCATTGGCTACGATACGCATGCTGTTCAGCTTCTAGCTGGGCAAGCTGCGCTTTTGCTTCCATCACCTGGTTTTTTAGCCGCTTCATTTCTTTTTCGTAATCCCTCATACGCTCTCCTTCCCCTATACCTGCTTTCTTCCAGCTTATTCGTCAGTGAAATCAATCATTCCATGACAGAAGGAATGATTTCGTCCAGTCGGTAGCGAAAATGGAAATGAAACAATCATAAAATGACAAAACGCCACATTGATTAATAGCAAGCTAGTTTTTAGATCAGGTAAGGAGGTTGTGAAGAGATGGGCGTCTCCAACGAATTACAAAAAAATTTTACGGAAGTAGTACCCGCCTTAAAGCCAAAGGAAGCCATCGACGAAGCAAATCGGTGCCTGTATTGCTATGATGCGCCCTGTATCAAGGCGTGCCCGACTGCCATTGACATCCCTTCCTTTATTAAGAAAATTGCGACAGGTAATCTGTTTGGTTCGGCCCGTACCATCATGGATTCGAACCCTGTTGGGGCAAGCTGCGCACGCGTTTGTCCGACGGAAGAGCTATGTGAGGGCGCCTGTGTACTGAATCATGCTTCCAAACCGATTATGATCGGACTGCTCCAGCGTCATGCAACCGATTGGGCGATCAAGAACAAGGCTGCTCTTTTCCAAAAAGGGGACGACAACGGAAAGCGTGTAGCAATTATTGGAGCGGGGCCAGCGGGCTTGTCGGCCGCTCGTGAGCTGGCGCGCCTGGGTTATCAAGTCACTATTTTTGAAGCGAAGGAAAAAGCGGGGGGTCTCAATACGTACGGTATCGTATCCTTCAGACTTCCGAAGGAGATTTCACTTTGGGAAGTCGAGCAAATTGAAGCATTGGGTGTCGAGATTCGAACCAATACACGTGTTGGCGTAGATGTACAGCCAGAGGAGCTGCTAGACAAATACGATTCCGTTTTACTCGCAGCTGGAATGGGGAATGTGCCGAATTTGCATATTGCGGGGGAAGATCTGTGCGGCGTTCTCGATGCCATTACATTAGTCGAGGATACAAAGACGAAGCCTCTGACAGATGAGATGATCGGTAAAAAAGTAGTTGTCATTGGGGCTGGGAATACGGCAATCGATGCAGCGACTTGTTCGAAGCGGATGGGGGCAGACAATGTCCAGATTTTATATCGGCGTACCGAGCATGAAATGTCCTGTTATCAGTTTGAATATGAGTTTGCCAAGCAGGATGGGGTGGAATTCCGCTGGTTAGTCGCTCCGACTCGTATTATCGGTGAGAACGGTCAGGTTACTGGACTCGAATTGGTGCGCATGGAACTAGGTGAGCCAGATGAAAAAGGACGAAAGCGTCCGGTTGCGATACCAGGCAGTGAGTTTGTCATTGAAGTCGATTTCGTGGTAAAAGCGATCGGTCAAACCCGCTATCAGGCGATGATCGATTCCTTTGGGATTTCCCATAAAAATGGAGTCGTGATGGTGGAGGATGGTACGTATCGCACCAGCCATGCCAAAGTATTTGCTGCTGGCGATGTCATTTTTGGGGGCGGTAAGACAGATGCGATGGTGGTCGATGCAGCAAATCATGGAAAACAAGCGGCGCACGCTATTCATCGTGCTCTCAGTGATCAGAAGCAGCGGGTTTAAAAGCAAAGCGGGAAGCCTCTGGCGTAGACGTCTGCACCAGAGAGTACGGCGATAAAACAATCGCTACAAAGATGGAGGAGTCCTAACATGGCTGATCTTAGTATTAATCTGGCAGGTATTAAATCCCCCAACCCTTTCTGGCTAGCTTCTGCGCCTCCAACCAATTCCGGTTACCAGGTACAGCGTGCATTTGAGGCAGGCTGGGGTGGAGCTGTATGGAAAACCCTGGGCGAGCCGATTATCAATGTCACATCGCGTTTTGCAGGATTAACCTATGGCGGTCAGCGTGTTTTTGGATTTAATAACATCGAGCTGATTACGGATAAACCACTTGATGTCAATCTCAAAGAAATGGACGAAACCAAAAAGCGCTTCCCTAAGCATACATTGATTGCTTCCCTGATGGTCGAGCACAAACAAGAAGCCTGGCACGAAATCGTAAAAAAAGTAGAGGCAATCGGTGTAGATGGCCTGGAGCTTAATTTTGGCTGTCCGCACGGGATGGCAGAACGCGGAATGGGCTCAGCAGTAGGACAGCATCCTGATCTCATCCGCCAGCAGGTGGAATGGGTAAAAGAAGTGGCGCAGACCCCTGTGATCGTCAAGCTCACACCTAACATTACCGATATTCGTTTTACGGCACGCGCAGCTAGGCAGGGTGGCGCTGATGCGATCAGTATGATTAATACGATCAACAGCTTGATGGGAGTGGATCTAGACAAGTGGCTGCCGATCCCGCACGTGGATGGAAAAGGTGCGCACGGCGGTTACTGTGGTCCCGCTGTTAAACCGATCGCCTTGAACATGGTAGCCGAATGCGCGCGAGACCCACAGATCGGCCTCCCTATTTCCGGTATTGGTGGTATATCCAATTGGCGGGATACGGTGGAGTTTTTACTCATGGGGGCGTCAGGCGTACAAGTATGTACAGCAGCGATGCACCACGGGTTTCGGATCGTGGAGGACATGATTGATGGACTTTCCAACTATCTGGATGCAAGAGGAATCGCTTCCGTCATGGATATCGTCGGGAAAGCGGTACCGACCTATTCCGATTGGGGACATCTCAATCTGAATTACAAAGTAGTTGCGAGAATTAACGAGGAAACCTGTATTAACTGCAACAAATGCCATATCGCATGTGAAGACACCTCCCATCAATGTATTGATATCGTAAGGGATGCTGCCACAGGTAAAGAACGTCTCATAGTAAGAGAAGAAGACTGTGTAGGCTGCAATCTCTGCTCAATTGTTTGTCCTGTAGAAGGGACGATCGATATGGTAGAAATCCCGAATGACTTGCCACCGCTGAGCTGGAACCAAAGACAGGCTGCACTTGCTGCTGGGGGAACCTGCGAAACATAAAGAAGCGAATCTTTTAGGCGCAATGTGCATAGCGTGTACTAGGGAAGGGCACGTCTTTTACGTGCCCGTTCTATCGATAGAAGGGGAGGTAGCAGGCATGAAAAAATGGATTCGTAATGGCACCATTGTGACTGCGTCCGATACGTATCAGGCGGACATTCTGATTGAAGGGGAGAAGGTAGTCGCGATTGGCTCTAACCTGGATACGGTAGGTGCAGAGGTGATTGATGCAACAGACTGCTACCTCCTCCCGGGTGGAATTGACCCGCATACTCATCTTGATATGCCGTTCGGTGGGACCGTCACCTCAGACAACTTTTTTACAGGGACGAAGGCTGCAGCATTTGGCGGTACAACGAGTGTCGTTGATTTTTGCCTGACGAATAAAGGGGAGTCTCTACATTCGGCGATCTCGACTTGGCATGAAAAGGCTCGTGGAAAAGCCGTCGTGGACTACGGATTTCATCTGATGATTTCAGATGCAAACGATCAGGTTCTCGAAGAGCTGCAATCCGTTATTGTCTCCGAAGGCATCACTTCGCTGAAGGTGTTCATGGCATATAAAAACGTTTTGATGGCAGATGACGAAACCTTATTTAAAACCCTCATTCGCGCCAAAGAGCTGGGAGCATTGGTTCAGGTTCACGCTGAAAATGGGGACGTCATTGATTATTTAACGAAAAAAGCGCTGGCAGAAGGAAACACTGACCCCGTTTACCACGCACATACACGTCCTCCAGAAGCGGAGGGCGAAGCGACTGGTCGGGCGATTGCCTTAACTGCCTTGGCAGATGCTCAGCTGTATGTGGTTCATGTGTCGTGTGCGGATGCGGTGAGACGAATTGCCGAAGCACGTGAAAAAGGCTGGAACATTTACGGGGAAACATGCCCGCAGTATCTTGTTCTGGATATTACCGATTTAGAAAAGCCGGATTTTGAGGGTGCCAAATATGTATGGTCTCCACCGCTGCGGGAAAAGTGGAATCAGGATGTGTTATGGAGCGCATTGAAAAATGGTATTCTGCAAACCGTTGGGTCTGACCACTGCCCCTTCAATTTCTCTGGACAAAAGGAATTGGGACGAGGGGATTTTACGAAAATACCGAATGGCGGGCCGATCATTGAAGATCGAATGACACTCCTTTTCTCAGAAGGGGTGCGAAAGGGCAAAATCAGTCTCAATCAATTTGTGGATATTACGTCAACGAAAGTAGCCAAACTGTTTGGGATGTTCCCACAAAAAGGAACGATTGCGGTAGGCTCTGATGCGGATATTGTCTTGTTTGATCCGACAGTCCAGCGCACGATATCTGTGGAGACTCACCATATGAACGTAGATTACAACCCGTTCGAAGGCAAGGAAGTTTATGGCGAGGTGGTATCGGTGCTGTCACGTGGCGCTTTTGTCATCCGCAAAAAGCAATTTGTAGGGCAGGCGGGTGCTGGACGGTATGTCAAACGATCTACATTTGCCAAGCCATAGAGTCGATGGTAACGAGGAAAAGAGAGGGGGAGCGGAATGGGAAGCAAGGTCAGTATCGGATTAATCCAAGCGAAAAACGATGTGAACGGGGACGAACCGGTTCATCTCCATAAAGAGAAAGCGATCGAGAAGCATGTCAGGATGGTTCGCGAAGCAGCAGCCAAGGGAGCGCAGATCATATGCCTGCAAGAAATTTTTTACGGGCCGTACTTTTGCTCCGAACAAAATACAAAATGGTACGAATCGGCTGAAGAAGTGCCTAACGGACCAACCGTACAGCTATTTTCTGCACTTGCTCGCGAATTGGGGACGGTTTTGATTCTGCCTGTTTACGAACGTGTGGGAATCGGGACTTACTACAATACTGCGGCTGTCATCGATGCGGATGGGACGTATTTAGGGAAGTACCGCAAGCAGCATATTCCGCATGTCGGGGTTGGCAACAATGGATGCGGCTTTTGGGAGAAGTATTACTTCAAGCCTGGAAACCTGGGATACCCAGTATTTGATACGGTCTTTGCAAAGGTAGGCGTCTATATCTGCTACGATCGTCATTTCCCGGAAGGAGCACGCTTGCTCGGCCTAGGTGGTGCGGAAATCGTGTTTAACCCTTCGGCGACGGTAGCTGGGTTATCGGAATATTTGTGGAAGCTCGAGCAGCCGGCACATGCTGTGGCCAATGGCTATTATGTTGCAGCCATCAATCGGGTAGGGATCGAGGCACCCTGGAACATGGGGGAATTTTACGGACAGTCGTATCTCGTAGACCCCAGAGGACAATTTGTAGCGGTAGGCAGCAGAGATCAGGATGAGGTTATTATTGCGGAAATGGACCGAGACCGCATCCACGAAGTGAGAGACACGTGGCAGTTTTATCGAGATCGTCGACCAGAGACTTACGATGACATGGTAAAGCTATTACCGTAAGAAAAGGGAGAGGGAGGTGCTAGCCAGGCATCTTCCTCCTTTTGTCATGAGCAGGAAGTCTCCTATCACTTGCACATAAGGGGAGTACAGGGATGAGGCAAATGGTTTATCGAGGTGTAGAATATGGGGAAGCCGTACGTGTCGTGCAGACGCAGCGTTACGAAAGGGAGGAGCGCCGCCTTTTTCAGAATGGTGCCAGAGCAAAAGCCGTTTTCGGATCAGGGGTGTACCTCGTAAGCAATCCAGAGATCGCTGCGCAGTATGCTATTTGTCATGCAGAAACGATGTGGGATAAAGCAGCGGTCCTACGTCAGGAAATTCTTTTGCCAGGACTTTTTTGCTTGGACGAGCGTTATGGAGAAAACGAGCTGCGCACAGACGCTCTACGTTCGCGGCATACGGAGCAAGAATTGAGGGATCGGTCCCAGTCCATGGATAGTCAGAAGTGGTTGGAATGGACAGGGGATGAAGTACGATTATACCTCATTGCCTGTGGATACCAGGGGATTCGCTATCGAATCAGCCCGGACCTTACGTACTATATTTGCTATGAACCTGATGTGCAAATTAGCCAAATTTCTATTTTGTCAGTGTTAGATGTAAGTGAAATAACCTAAGACTATCGACTTGGTTCATAATGTTTGGTAAGATTAGACAATATTCGAGCTTTTTCAACCATATTCAACCATTTACCATCGAACAGGAGGATTGCCAAACTAACATGAGTCTTTTTCGCAATTTAAGTACCCAAGCAAAAATGTTTTGCTTAATTAGCTTGATGGCTGTTTTCTTGATTGGTGTAGCCTTGACGGGCTTTTATCACGTGAAAGTCTCTGGTGATCGCATTCAATCCATGTATCAAGAGCAGCTGTTGCCAGTAAAATGGATTAACGACTGGCGACAGGAAATTCGTGCGATTGATGGATTGATTTACAAAATGATTTTGGATCCGACTCCAGCGATTGTCGCGGAGTATGAGGCTGAATTGAAAGAGCGGATTGCATCTGCTGACAAAACATTTGAACAACTGAAACAGGCACATCTTGATGAAAAGGAAAAGGAAAGTGTCCAAATTTTGCAAGAGCTGCTGGATCAGTATCGAACCGACCAAACAGAAGTAGTCAAGTTCATTGAAGCTCAGCAAGCAGAACAGGCTTATGCTTATTACAAGTCAACAGACAAGACGCTGAACTGGATCAACCAGGAACAGCTGCAATGGGCTACATACAAGGCAGAGCAGGCAGAGCAGATTCGTCAGGAAAACGAAAACGATTCGGAGGCCGGTATTACGCTCCTCATCATTGTGGGTGCAGCATCTGTGGTGTTGGCAGCGTTCCTGGGCTTTATGATTGCTCGATTGATTTCAGAGCCACTGCGTGTTGTACAAAAGAGAATGGAAGAGCTCGCTCAAGGAAATTTGGCTGTGGAGCCAGTTACCTATGTGACTCGCGATGAGGTTGGTAGACTCGGCATTGCGTTCAATGAGCTGGTCAGCAATTTCCGATCCTTGATTGAACAAGTGAAAGTCGCTGGTGAACAAGTGGCTGCGTCTTCTGAGGAATTGTCTGCAAGCGCTGAGCAGTCTGCTCATGCAACCGAGCAAGCGATCGGAAGTGTACAGCAGATCGCCTCAGCATCCGAGGTACAGTCTCAGCGCACCCAAGAGAGTGTGCGTGTAATGGAAGAGATGTCGATCGCGATTGGTCGCATTGCGGACACATCGAGCGCGGTTACTGAAGTTTCTGCCAAGGCAGCACAAGATGCAGAGCAAGGAAATGTGCAGATTCAATCAGCTGTAACCCAAATGGATACTCTCTCTACCTCGGTGAACCATGCGGCAGACCTGGTGCAGCAATTAGGTGTTCGTTCGGAAGCAATCGGACAAATCGTAGACGTTATTACCGGAATCGCCTCGCAAACGAATCTGCTAGCACTCAATGCAGCGATTGAAGCTGCTCGTGCAGGCGAGCACGGAAGAGGTTTTGCTGTGGTGGCAGATGAAGTGCGCAAGCTTGCCGAGCAGTCCGAGGAATCGGCACGCGAAATCGCGCGTCTGATTGGGGAAATCCAGACAGAAACGACGCAAGTGGTTGAGGTCATGATGACTGGAACCGAAGAAGCGAAAAAAGGTGCGTTCGTCGTTCAAGAAGCGGGACAAACCTTCCAGCGAATAGTGGCAAGTTCACAGGATGTAGCAGATCAAATTCAGGAAGTATCTGCAGCGACAGAAGAAATGTCTGCGAGCGTGCAGCAGGTAGCTTCTGCGATGGACGAAATGAATCGACTTGCAGAAGAAGCTTCGGTGCATACACAAGGCGTATCTGCAGGGTCAAAGGAACAGCTGGCTTCCATGCAGGAAATTGCTCATTCTAGCAATAATTTGAATCAGCTCTCCCATGAGCTGCAAGAATCCATTAGCCAATTCAAATGGTAGGCATGGTGGAAAAAAGACTGACAGTCCGAAAACGGATTGTCAGTCTTTTTTTATTTGTGTAAGAACTATTAAGAGGCGCGAAAAGTACTTGTACGCTCAGTTACTTGCTCGTAGTCTTTTGCACTCATGATGGTTGCATCGCCTTTCATCATCCAGGTATAAACCGCAAGAGAAATCAACAAGCCGATCGTCCAGGCGTTATCCCAAATGATTCCTAAACCCGGGATTAATTTGCTGATGAATGGAATGGCAATCCCGATAAGCATGGCCCAGATTGCCCTCGTATTAAATCCGGTTTTGTATGAATAAATACCGTTCGTTTTATAGAGCTCGGTTAAATGAATGCGTCTTTTCCGAACGAGCCAGTAGTCTGCGATCGCAATGCCGTCTATCGGACCTAGCAATGCTCCATACGTACCTAACCACAAGAAAATATAGTTACCAAAGTTTTCGAGGATATACCAAGGCTGCAGCAGCAAGGAAACTACTCCTGCGATTATGGCACCAGCTTCATACGAGAGACGGCGGGGTGCAAGGTTTTCTACGGCTCTGGCAGGAGCAACGATATTCGCTGCTACGTTCGTAGTTAAGGTTGCAAGGATAATACCAATTGTTCCGAGGAAGATGGCAAAGGGAGAAAACTTCGCCAAAACGGCTGCAGGGTCCCACAAAGCTTCGCCGTAAATCACGACGGTAGCGGAGGCAACGGCTACCCCGATGAAGGAAAAGCCTCCCATAGTGGTTGGCAAAGAAGACGATTGTCCAACGATCTGAGCTTTCTGACTCTTGGCATAGCGGCAAAAGTCGGGAATGTTCAGAGCCATGGTCGCCCAGAATGCGATTGCCCCTGTCAATGCCGGGAAAAATACTTTGAGGAATTCTCCCGTGGTAGTGAATTTGGAAGGAGCGGAAAGCATCGGACCCCATCCACCGGCTTTCGTCAGCGCCCAAACGAGGAGGGCAAGGCTCATGATGATCAAAATAGGTGCTGCCCAAGCCTCCATTTTTCTGATCGCTTCCGGCCCGCGATAAGCAACGTACACATTCAGCAACCAAAAGCCGAAGAAGGCGATCCACAGATGGCCAGGAACACTTGCCCAGTTTGTCATCGACATGAGTAGAGTGTCAATCGCAGCTCCACCAAACCAACAGTTGATGCCGAACCAGCCGGCACCAATCAATCCACGAGCGACTGCAGGAATGTGCGCTCCTTTTGAACCAAACCAAAGCCGTGCAAATACAGGATACGGGATTCCAAACTTCGTTCCAGCGTGTGAGTTGAGGAGAATGGGGATAAGGACAATGCAGTTCCCGAGAATGATCGTCAAAATGGCTTGCCACCAGTTCATTCCGAGTGAAATCAAACCTGCTGCCATCGCATAGGTCGGCAAACAGATCGACATACCGATCCAAAGACTGGCGAAGTTGTACGAAGTCCAAGTATGTTCAGCGGTAGTTGTGGGACGCAATCCTTCATTATAGAGTGGACTGTCTTTGATGAGGCTTTCGCCTTCATTTGTAAGGGTAACGATTCCATTTGATTCTGTCTGCGTTTTCATTACGATCCCTCCTTTTCGTTCCGTATGTGTCTCGCATCCGGACAACTGCCCCGGTTTGTCTCGAATACAAGTTGTAACATTATATTGGGGGGGATAAGACCTAATTCCTCAATTTTGACAAAATTACGACAAGCCTTTAACAGCAGCAGAAGCAGCTTGACAGACATCTATTCGCCCTGTATCATAGAAAAAATTTCTGGGAGCTGTTCTGGCCATATCTTATGCCAGAACAGTGGAGGAGAGATGATCATGTTGCAAATCGCACCTGTTACATTGGAAGGCAAGCTCGTTCGTCTGGAGCCTATGAGCCTTGAGCATATCAATGGTTTATGGGAAGCCGGAAAGTTTGAGCAAATCTGGAGTTATATGTCCATCGTGATGAATACGCCAGAGGATACGCGTTCATTTGTTGAACAGGCTTTGCAAAATCAACGGGAAGGGACCGAGCTTCCCTTTGTCATCATCAGCCAGGAGACGGGAAGAATCATTGGAAGCACGAGATTTTTAGGTATTTCTCGCAAGGATCGTGGATTGGAAATTGGTTTTACCTGGCTGACGCCATCCGTGTGGAAAACAGCTGTAAATACGGAGTGCAAATGGCTATTGCTTCGTTACTGCTTCGAAGAACTGGGATGTATTCGTGTGCAGCTCAAGACGGATTCGCGCAATCTCAACTCACAGCGGGCAATCAAACGTATTGGCGGAATTTATGAAGGTGTTTTGCGAAATCATATGGTCATGCGAGATGGATACATTCGTGATTCCGTTTACTTTAGCTTTATAGACAAAGAGTGGCAGGCTGCAAAGGAAAAGCTGCAATTGTTGCTGTTTGGTGAATAAACGGCTCAAATGATTGTAGGTTGAAAGGCTGGATGTGTACAATAGGGAAGAACTACGTAAGACCTATTTCTGAATGCAAGGAAAAGAGGTTTATGTATGAGACTGCGTATCTCGCCGGCTGGCTACGTGCTGCTTACCGGGGATCTGGTCGCCTTCCTGTTATTCGTTTACTACGGAAAGTTGGCCCATCATTTGCCTGTTACATTTAGCGGGATGCTGGAAACGTTGGCTCCCTTTTTGATCGGATGGCTTATCGCGATGCTTCTTTTTAGAAGCTACAGCCCACGTGCGTACGTAAGCGCAGGTCGCTTGTTACTTTCCACGCTATTGACCTGGACTGTAGCTGCACCGATTGGACTCGTTCTGCGTTCTTGGTGGACAGGAGTGCCGATCACACTGCTATTTACTGCAGTTACTTACTTCATCACCCTCGCTTTTTTATTGGGGTGGCGTATACCGTTTGCGATCGTCCGCGCATTGAAGAAGCGCAGCAGTCATACCGCTTTGTGAACCCGCAAAATAAGGAGTAAACTGCCGGCAGTTGGTTACGCTATCCTGAGAGGGAGGTGGACCAATTGGGCAAAAATAACAACAGTAAGGATCTTGGAAAAAATCGCGGGAAAACGCTGGATCAGGGTGACCAGAATACGAACCTGCGACAATCCAACCACAATGACCGTAATGAAGGTACAAGCAAAAGCCGCTGATTTTTCAGCGGTTTTCTTTTTTTTATTGGTCATGATTCCATGAGGAAAAACGGCGACGATGAGATGGTTATGATATAATAGGTTTTGTTTTTTAAGCGAGTGGAGGGGAAAGGCGTGACGGAACCGATGCAAGATGTACAGCCGGTGACCTTGTCGTCACAGGCATTTTTAATATTGTGCCGTCTATACGATGGATGCTACGACGAACTAAAGCAGAACGAACAGCTGAGTGAAATCGTCGAGTCAATCGCCGATATGCTTCTGGCTGGTGTAGAAACATTGGAAAGGCAAGAGACGAAGCCCAAAAATATAACATTTCCACTGACCATGCAGCAAGCCTTTTTCTTGCGCAGATTAGTGGTGGAGCTGTTGGCACATGTACCTCAGGGTGGAGAGGACAGAACAGCGGAGTGGTTGCAGGAATGCTTGACGGCCCTGTCCGGAGGCGGTGTTTCATCAAATGCTCCGCTATCCTGAATTGCATGTGATCACCAATGGGCGCCAAACACTGGAACAAGTATTGGCTATGGCCGAGGCTGCTTCTTCCGGAGGGATGAGCTATTTACATATTCGCGAAAAGCAGCAGACAGCAAGAGAGTGCATGGATTGGATTAAAGCGCTTTCCTCTGTCATGCCACTTGAATGTATCATTGTCAATGATCGCGTGGACGTGGCAGCAGCTAGTCAGTGTCGGGGCGCACACCTGGCCTATCACAGTCTTGCACCCTATGAGGCGCGAAACGTTTTGAAAGAACAGCAATGGATTGGCAGATCTGTGCATTCCATCTCCGAAGCAGAGCAAGCCGTAAGCGATGGTGCAGACTATTTGCTTTATGGACATATTTTTCCAAGCGGCTCCAAGCCCGGTGTCCCTCCGAGAGGAACAGCAGAGCTTGCACAATTAACGGAGCGGATGTCTATACCGGTTATTGGGCTTGGAGGTATTACACCAGAGAGGACCCATGAGGTTTTGGAGGCTGGCTGTGCTGGTATTGCTGTGTTATCCGGTATTACGGATGCTCTGGATGTCAAGCAAGCGACATTGGCATATCGTGGCGCACTCAATCGTTGGGAGATGAGAAAAGGATGAGGAACAGGGATTTGTTACGGGAAAAAATGGGAGTATACTTCGTGATTGGATCTCAGGATTGCAATTTTTCCTTTGAGCGTACTGTAGAAATAGTGTGTGAAGCATTGAAAGGCGGGGTGGGTACGCTCCAGTTACGAGACAAGGGAAGCAAGCTTACGCAAGAAGAACGATTTGAGCTCGGACGTCAAATGCTGGCGTTGTGTAGAGAGTATGATGCGTTATTCTTCGTAAATGATGATGTGGAAATGGCTGTTCGCCTTGGGGCAGATGGTGTCCATGTCGGCCAGGACGACATGCAGCTGCGTGATGTCAGAGAAATCGTTGGGCCAGATATGTACATTGGTGTGTCGACTGCAACCGTAGAGGAGGCAGTAAGCGCTCTACGAGATGGCGCCGATTGTATAGGTGTAGGGGCTATGTTTGCGACTGCATCAAAAGCAGATGCCGGGGAGCCCATCGGACCAGCGGCGATCACCACGATTCGTAAGGCGGTCGGTGATGAACTGCCAATCGTGGGAATAGGCGGAATCACGCGAGAAAATGCTATCCTCGTGATGCAAGCTGGGGCAGATGGAGTAGCTGTTATCAGCGCTATTAGCAGAGCGGAATCCCCAAAAGATGCGGCTGAATCCCTGCAGCAGATTGTACGATCTGTTTAGCACGGACAAGATAAAAAATACATATGGTAGTTTAATAAAACACTGCCCTCGGATGATTTGGCGACAAAGGAGGTGGAGCCGATGAAAAATCGGATTTACCGAATCGGATATGAATGGGTTAGTAAACGTGAATTGCTAGAACGCCTTTTAATGAAGGAATGCGTATTGATCGAGCACAAACGGTTGCATCCAGCACCTGATGATCAAGATACGGAAGTCCCGCCCGAAGAAGAAGAACATGCTGTACTCATTCGCAGTCAGCGCCGACCCGGTGAATGGGTCACCTTTAATGGGCTGTACGAGATTCGTTCACGCGAGCCAATTCCCTGGATTGACTCTCCTCTGGAATACCATCAATTTGGCACTGAGCTGATTCCGGGAAATATGCGGAGGGAAAAGGCACCGCAGGGGCGAATTCCTGCACGAACCAAGCTGCAAATTTCAGCCGTCAGACAGGATACCGTCTTCGTTACAGTCCCTGGCCATCCTTCGCGCCGATATGAAATGTCTTTGGCCCATGCCCGTTTTGCCAAGGACTATCCGACAGAATTGGAAATGACGCTACAAGTTTACGCTTTTCCTCCCAGACACGATATTTTCGTTGACTGGTTGTTGAAAGAAGGGCGTAAAACGGGAATTATTACACGCCCCAATCAGGAGCGCGTGGAAAAATCAGCTTTTCAAGTCTGGGATGAGCTGCGCAAAGAGTATGGTATCAGCGTAAGTGCCGCGCTACTTGCGATTAAGCAAGCCTTGATCGTGCTGGATCGAGCTGGCGTAGAAACGGACTTCCCATATCCCGTTCAGGAGCGGTCTGACTTATCGCTGTTTAGCGAAGCAGAGCGAGATGCGTTCTACTCCTTTCAATCGGTGAAATGTGCGATGGCAGCGGTAGCAGCTCTGCTCACAACTGATCCTAAGGATCCTCTGCAAGACATGCTCCTCATGGATATTATGCTCGAACAGCAAAGGAACCGCAGACGTGAATAACGCGTCTGTGGTTTTTGGTTTTCTCTCCAAAAGTTGTATAATGAATAGGTAAAACATTGGAGGGGACGTGACAAGAATGTACGTATCAATGAACAGACTAACAGTACCTGCAGATTATCAATCACACTTGGAGCGCGCGTTTGGAGGCGGCGGCGAGAGAATGAAGGAAGTGCCTGGCTTCCTGGAGTTCCTTTTCCTTGCACCAACGGAAGGAGACGAGTACATCGTTTTTACCAAGTGGACGGACGAAGCGGCGTTCAAAGCTTGGACCGAGAGTGAAGCGTTTAAGCGTGCACACGCGGGAACGAACCAAAATAGCCCTGTAAAATCTGACCTCCGCAACTATGCTGTAAAAGCCCATTCCTAAGAAGTAGGCACTTGTCCCTTTGGGGGCAGGTGCTTTTTTATCCAATTGGTACAAACACTTCTCGAATTTTTAACAATCATTGAAGAATAAACATTTTTTAACATTTAGTTGACCAGTCATGATATGATTAGAGAAGTGACGTAAGCGCTTACGGATGCGTAAAAAAATTCATCTTCGTTTCATTCACATTCTTAATGTATTCCAACGAAACAATGCAACTCCAACTCATTTTCCTTACATAAAAGGCATGATCTTCTGTTGGTCTCATCCGATCCGCTTTACTTCTTGATGTAGTTACGTCCATAATAGAAGCAATACGATTACATACTTGGAAGAAAAAGCCTTATTGAAGCAAGATGAAAAAGGAGCCAGAGTGATTTGAAAAATCGAATACGAATGTATCTTAGTCATTTGGCGTCTCCATTAGCAGTAGAAACGTTTTCTTGTCTTTCTGATGATTCGGATATCTCTGAATCCATTCTTGAGAAACGTGAAAATACCGAGGCGCTACTCGTACAACTCATTCACAGATTGGCTGACATTGTGGAAACAGAGGATATTTCCTCTTTGGACCAAGCATATAGAAATTTTTCGCTTAGCTGCTTCTCTGGTGATGTCCGGCTGACGTGTGTATTGAAAAGTATTCGGATTTTACGGGATATTATTGTTAATAACTTAAACAAGGATCATTCCAAATTAGTACAGTCAGATCTGGAGCAAAAGGAGTTTTTGTTAACTCAGTTGATTGTTTATAGAGCTGCTGATCATTTGATGAAGCGTGTCGAAGAAGACTTTCATCAGCTGGCACAACAGCAAGCCTATGAGAACACCTCGAGGGTATCGTGGGATGACGAGAATAGTCATGTAGTAGCAGAGCAAGAGCTCGGTCACCTCGTGCTGCAATCAAGCGACATCGCGGTATTGATGATCAATCGGGACATGACCGTTATTGAAGCAAATTCCGCTCTTGTCAAGCTGCTAGGTGTAGAGCGCGAGCAGGTGATCGGTAAAAATATTGATAGGGCTTTTCGCCCGCATGACAGTGAACGATTTATTCAGTGGGTGGTGGAAAAGGGGCAGTCTGGACATTATGTAGCTGAGTACAACGGAAAGTGGACAACGGTAAGTACAAGTCCCATTGTCTACAAGGGGGAGCTATGGGGTGCGATCGCTGTACTGCGCAATGTGACGGAGAGCAAGCGTTACGAAGAGGAGCTCAGCAAACGAGAAGCACTGGCTGCGGTTGGACAATTGGCAGCTGGTATGGCTCATGAGATTCGGAATCCGTTGACTTCGATTAAAGGATTTATTCAGTTAATCAGAGAGCAAGGCACGACAAGTCGAAATGATTCTTATTTTTCTGTCATTTTAACCGAAATCGAAAGAATAGATGGTCTTCTAAACGATGTTCTCGTTTTAGCCAGGTACAGAGACGACAACATTGTCTCCGAGCGTTTTTTAGTGATGGACGAGTTATACGGGGTTCTGCGTTTATTGGAGCCCGAGGCAAATCGACGAGGAATCAAGTTGGAGCTGAAGATCGCCCAAGGAGAGTGGTTCGTATTTGGACATCGCTCTCGTATAAAGCAAGCCATTTTAAATATCTTGAAAAACTCGTTTGAAGCATTGCTTACCCAGGGAAATCTGGTAGTTGTTTCTGTGTTTTCCTCCATTAATGAAGTCGTGATTACCGTTGAGGATAACGGTCCTGGACTCTCCGAAATCAGTAAGCAAAATCTGTTTGTCCCTTTCTATACGACAAAGCAAGAAGGAACAGGACTCGGATTGTCAACGACACAAAGGATCATCGTTGATCATGGCGGAGAAATTTTTGCAGACAACTCTCCAAAATTGCAGGGAGCACGTTTTGAAATTCGGTTACCGCTCGCCCGGCCTTGATGGGGATCAGATGCATAAAGTAGATAAGTCTAAAGACGGAACTTGAGGCCGTCTTTTTTGCATGATTGCCAGGAAAATGGTCCTGAACGAGAAGAAGTTGCAAGTCTTTCGGATCAATCTTTTTGTAACTTCTTGTCAAAGAGTGTCGCGCAGTGGAATAATTTACAAAAAGGCTGAACGGGAGTTGACATCATTGATCCGCTTGCTAAAGAAAGGAGAAAAGGAGTGGGGGTTTTGGGACGCCTGGGGAGGACTCGTTTTCATTTGTCGTGTACTTCAAATCGATCAAGCTGTGGTCGACGTCAGACAAGCCCTCCGGGAGACATCATTCTTTGAAGGAGTGTGTATGTTTACTTTTCACACAGACAATTCTTGTATTATACTAACATAGTGCATATTCCAGGTGTGTAATAATCAGACTATTTTACCAATTGGTGCCTCAAAGCTTTGGCTACTGCTTGTGTGCGATCTTCGACTCCCATTTTTTGCAAAATACGATGGACATGAGTTTTTACCGTTCCTTCAGAAATGAACAGGTTTTGTGCTATCTGGTCGTTTCGGTACCCGTAAGCGATTTGTTGCAAGACATCCAGTTCACGCTCGGTCAAGTCGTCCAATAATACAGGAGGACTGCTGCTTGGATCGGGTACGACTGGCCGCTGAGCTTGTAGAGCTTCTGCCAAGGCTTTTGCGGCGGTCACAGTGTGAAAAAGCGCCTCACCCTGATAGGCACGACGAATCAGATCGAGCATTTCTTGGGAATCTGCATCTTTGAGCATATAGCCAACTGCACCGGCGCGGATTCCGTCTACCACGTAATTGTGATTGTCAAATGTCGTAAGGATCAGAACCTTTATACTCGGGTGAAGCCGCATGATTTCACGGGTAGCATCAATTCCCGATTTATTTGGCATTTGCACGTCCATTAACACAACGTCTGGAGAGAGGATCCCGACCAGCTTGATCGCCTCATCACCGTCGGATGCTTCCCCGATTACCTCCATATCCGGCTGCATTTGTATTACATAACCCAGCCCTTGGCGAATCATTGTCTGGTCATCGACGAGGACCACACGAATGCTCTTGGATTTCGTTGTTTCTGTCATGATCGCATGCTCCTTTCTTCACGTTCAGATTGTTCTAATGGAATAACGACATCTAGTTGAAATCCGTGTGGCTCACGGACAAAGTAGGCGAGGCTTCCGTTCAATTGACGAATACGCTCTGAGATACCATTTAATCCAAAGCCCGGTTTGATGATGGTATCCGCAGTAATTTTGCCGTCATCGCGAATGGACAGAAACAAGGATTGATTCCGCTTCTCGAAGACCACCTGAATCTCGTTGGCATTGGAATGACGCAAGGAATTTGTAACCGCTTCCTGTAAAATCCGGTAAAAGGTAATCGTCAGCTCCTGGGATAAATGAATTTCTTGGTCTGACGAAATGAGCTCCATTCTGATACCTGTATGCTTCTCGGCTTGGGACAAAAGAGCACGAAGCGGAGTCAAGCCGAGCGAGGTTTTATCCATGGCAAGCGTATGCACGGAAGAGCGAATCTCCTCCAGGCTTTGTTTGGCAACACCGAGCATATTGCGCACTGCCTCCTGGGCATGCTCGGGACCATCCTGAAGCATGTATTTCAAGGCGTGGAGCTGAACAATCAGCGAGGTGAGACTATGCCCCAAAGCATCATGGATATCCCGCGCGATTCTCGTGCGCTCTTCCAAAACCGCCACTTGAAGCGTATGCAGGGTAGCCTCCTGCAGCTGACCATGTGCTTCTTGCAGCTCTTTATGCGTTTTTTGCAGCTCCTCAAGATGCGTTTGATTCGTTTTGTAAGCTTCATTCTGTATGCGATATCCCCTGGCGCCGATGTAGCAACCGACAAAGGTAAGGATGAAGGGGATAACGTGAGTAATTTTTAACAGTTCGTCGAAATACAAAAGTAGGGTGGTAGTAGCACAAAAAAAGATAGCATACGCCAAGGAACGTCGACCATCAATATGAAACCCGATAAAAACGGCGAGCGGAAGTATCATTCCGTACCCATCTCCCCCCGACCAGAGCCCTTTTGCAATAGATAAAGAGCCTAGGAGGACTGTTACTAGCTCAAACTGGTAAGGTTTCCATTTCCTTTTCGACATCCAAAAGACGACAATGTATAAAAGGCATAGTAAAATTGTAGTAGAAAATTGCAAAGGAGTTTCGCGCATAAACGCATCTGGTAGTAATGCTAACACAATCAGCACAGAAAACCAGATGATCAGTAAACGTTTTTGAATGGCTTTTACGCTCATTTTCAGCAAAGAAATAGCCTTCTTTCTCCAGCAGTTGTTCGCTTAGTTTCATTTTAGCATGGGGTGTCGTCTATCTCCAGATAGATGATGCCCTTGTTGAAATCATCCAGCTGATAGACTTTTCCGCCTGCTTCTATAGGTAAAATAAAGTAGGTAAATGGGCGAACTGTAAAGATGAGTCTGTGGTCATGAGTGAATGCAAGGGGAGGCTTTCATGAGAGAACTGATTCAGCTGGCAAAGCTTCAGAGGGAAGCAAGTGCCTTGTTTTCACTGCTTTCAAAGAAGATTTTGGACACAGGAGATGTTACCTGGCAGCAGGTTCTGATCTTGGAGCATATTGAAGACGGTCCAAAAACGATGGGTGACATAAGCAAGGCTGTCGATCTTTCATACAGTACAACTTCTGGGTTGATCAACAGGCTGGAGCAGGAAGGACTGGTACGTAGGTTTCGGGATCAAACGGATCGCAGAATTGTGTGGGTTTCGTTGACCGAGCGAATATTTGACCAGGAGGGGATGGAGTTAGATGATCTTAAGGCAATCTCATCTCTTCAAGCTTTACATGAGTCGTTTGCGCCAAAGAGAGAACTAACGAGCTGATTCATTCAAACAGCAAAGGCTTTGTCTTGCTTTTGATGAACAGAAAAAGCCGAGTTTGAAGAAAACCTCTATCGAGGCTTCCTCAAGGTGGAGCGACCGCGTTTAGCAAAAGAGTTGTCATGCGCTCCAGAATTTATAAGCTTCGTGCTTATAAATTCCTATACGTTCAAAAAGAAGAGGTGAGTGGATTGAACTTTTCAGAACTATCGATTAAACGGCCAGTTACAATGATCATGCTGACTCTGGCAATGATTATTTTTGGCTTTGTTTCTCTCCCTCGCTTGGCGATCGATTTGATGCCGGAACTGAATTTCCCGGTAGCCGTTGTGGTTACATCCGTTGACGGCGGATCTCCGAGTGAAGTAGAAAAACTGGTTACGAAACCGATTGAGAATGCCCTGGGTACAGTATCTGATCTGGACAGCATTTCTTCGGTGTCCATTGAAGGTGCTTCTCAAGTTATCCTCATGTTTAACTGGGGAACGGATTTGGACCAAGCAACACTTAATATTCGCGAAAAAGTAGACCAGGTTCGCGGCGCTTTGCCTGATTCTGCTAAGGCGCCGCGCGTTCTGCGTATTGACCCGAACAGCCAACCAATCATTCAGTTTGCTGTAACAGGGGATCAGGATATCAACCGATTAAAAGAGTTGACTGAGGACCTGATTCAATCCCGTTTGGAGCGCATTGACGGCGTTGCTGCTGCTTCAATCAGTGGTGGACAGAATCGTGTAGTAAATATCGTGGTCGATCCAGCTAAACTGGCAGCATACGGGCTATCGCTTGATCAGCTGCAGCAGGCATTGTCCACGAGTAACCTTTCCGGGTCAGCAGGAGCTGTCAGAGAAGGGGATGAAAAGCTTAATATCCGTGTACAAGGGGAATTTGCGAATGTAGATCAAATCGCCTTGACCCCGATTAATGTAGGCGGCAATTCCATTCGTCTCAGCGATGTAGCAGAGGTGCAGGATACTCGCGAGGAAATTACCCAGCTCAGCTATGTAAACGGCAAGCCTAGCTTGGGAATTTCCATCACGAAAGCTTCTGGCGGAAATACAATCGAGGTTGCCGATGGTGTGAAGAAAGAGCTGGAGAAGATCAAGAAGGATCTGCCAGATAATATGCAGATTACAACCACGCTCGATACTTCTACCTATATCAAAGATTCAATCTATACAACTGCCGAACATGCCCTTTTGGGTGGTTTAGTCGGTGTTATCTTGCTGTTCTTCTTCCTCGGCAGCTTGCAATCCATGCTGATTGCGATCATCGTTTTGCCGGTTTCGATCATTGCTACATTCCTTTTGATGTACATGACGGGACAAACGATCAACCTGATTTCTCTTTCCGGTTTGACGTTGGGGTTAGGTTCACTGATTGACTTCGCCGTTGTAATGCTGGAGAACATTTTCCGCCAGCGCGAGCAAGGAAAAGGCATGATGGAAGCAGCATTGGTCGGTTCAAAAGAAGTAGGTACGGCGGTTATGGCGTCAGCTCTTGCGCAAATTTGCGTATTCTTGCCGATCGCATTAACAGAAGGTATCGCTTCCGAGCTGTTTGGACCATTGGCGTTGACGGTAGTCTACTCCCATATCGCAGCGCTGGTATTCTCGATCTTGCTGGTACCGATGCTCAGCTCACGTATTTTGAAAAAGGTACCGAACCATGCCAACCATGAAAATTACAGAGGAATCAACCCCGTTACTTGGTTCAACATTGGATTCAGCAAAGTGGAGAAGGGTTATCACAGACTGCTGAAATGGGCGTTGGGTCATCGTAAAACCGTTATGGGTTCGGCGATTATCATGATGATCGGTTCGTTGATGCTGATCCCAATGATTGGCGCGGAGTTTATTCCGAGCATGGACCAAGGACAAATTAGCGTTTCGATTAAGATGCCAAATGGTACTGTCCTCGCTGAAACCGAGAAGGTAGCGAAGCAGGTAGAGGACATCGTAAACACCGTTCCTGAAAAAGATATTATTTCGACTTCTATTGGTAGCAATGGTTCTCCAATTGCGAGTACCTTGTCTTCCAATCAAGCAAACATTACGTTGATGTTGGTGGATGTGACCAAACGGACGCGTTCCTCCGATGACATCGTAATGGACTTGCAAAAGCAATTGAAGCCAATTGCAGGACCAGAAATTAAAGTCAGTGCTGCGCAAGGGATGTCAACAGGATCTCCGATTGAAATGACTGTTCGTGGGGATGACCTGGATGTACTAAAAGACATCAGTAGCATTGTAAAAGGTGAAGTAGAAAGCGTTCCTGGGACCAGCAATGTTACAACCAGCATGGAGGAGTCCAGACAGGAATTCGAAGTGAAGGTAAACGCTGAGAAAGCAGGTCTTTATGGCTTGTCTACAGGACAAATTCTCTCCAGTGTACGTACTTCTTTCCAAGGCCAAACGGTAACGAAGTACCGCACAGGTGATGATGAGATTGACATTAAACTCAAACTGCCTGAAAATTATCAGGAAGATATCAACTACTTGAACAACTTGCGTATTTCCGCACCAGGTGGAGCGCAGATTGCTTTAAGCTCAGTTGCAAGCATTAGCAGAGTAGACGTTCCGCTGACAATCAATCGTTCGAACCTGACGCGTGAAGTGAAAGTGACGAGCGATCTGGCAGGACGCGATCTTAATTCTGTATTCAATGATATTCAAGCCAAAATCAATAAACTGAACCTTCCGGATGGCTACAAGGTTGAATTTGGAGGACAAAGTGAGGATATGGCCGAGTCATTTGGAAGTCTTGGTCTAGCTATTATCCTCTCGGTAGTTTTGCTTTATATGGTAATGGCTGCACAGTTTGAATCTCTCTACAGTCCATTCATCATTATGTTCTCGGTTCCACCTACCATCACAGGCGTACTCCTGGGACTGCTTGTGACGGGAACGACAATCAGCGTATCGGTGTTTATCGGGTACATTCTATTGATTGGTCTGGTTGTGAACAACGCGATCGTTCTGATCGACTATGTAAACCAATTACGTGCAAAAGGCTGGGAGCTGCACGACGCGATTCTTCATGCTGGACCGATTCGTCTGCGTCCGATTTTGATGACGACACTCACAACGATTCTGGCGATTGGACCACTCGCGTTTTCAGGCGGTTCTGGTACAGAAACACAGGCGCCAATGGCTGTTACCGTTATTTTCGGTCTGAGCTTTGCTACTTTGATTACGTTGGTACTGGTGCCAGTAGTGGCTTCGTGGTTTGATGACATGGGCAAGAAGTCTCGTATGAGAAAGCAAAAAAGAAAAGAGAAAAAAGCAGAGAAAAAAGCAAAGAAAATCGCTCCCGCTTTGGAATCGTAAGACGTTTGTGGGATGAGGAGGGACAGTTTTATGAACATAAGTAAAAAACCCGTCATTTTGGCGTTGCTCGCCATTACATTGGTGGCAGGGTGCTCCAACCCGCAAGCGGCAACGCCGCCTACGGAAAATGTGGAGACCGTTACGCCTGTACAGGTGGAGACAGTAAAAACAGGGTCTGTGAGCTCAGAAGCTGGAATCAGCGCCAAGCTGGCTCCAAGCGAAGAGGTTCAGATTTCACCAAAAATGGGTGGCAAGATTACTTCACTGCCTGTAAAGCTTGGACAACATGTGGAGAAGGGGCAGCTGCTGTTTAAGCTGGATGAAACCGAGCTGCAAAATACAGTGAGGCAGGCTGAAGCTGCACTTCGTGTAGCCCAAGCAAGTCTTAACCAAACGGGCAGCAGCTCTGACCAAGGGCTGGTTCAGGCGAAAAATAGTCTGAAACAGGCGGAGACAGCATTGGCAGATGCCAAGCTTAATCAGCAGCGCATGCAACAGCTGTTTAACCAGGGAGCGATTTCTGCTCAACAAATGGAGCAAGCAAACTCCCAGCTCACGACCGCTCAAACCTCTTATGAAAATGCCCAGCAGTCTTTGCACGCTGCAGGGCAAAAAACAGGGCTGCAAGTATCTGAGGCTTCTGTAAACCAATCGGCTGTAAGCTTGGCAAACGCACGCGAGCAGCTGGCAAATGCAACAGTAACAGCTCCAATCAGTGGCTTTGTTTCCAGCGTATCTGGTGCGGTGGGACAAATGTCCGGTCAACAGCCTGTCGTTGTGATTGTGAATACCAATCCACTTTTAGTAAAAGCCAACTTGTCGGAAGCTGATATTACAAAGGTGAAGGTTGGTACAGTCGTTAAGGTGAGTGTACAATCTACAGACAAAACGATCGAAGCAAAAGTAACGGCTGTCAGTCCCGTTATGGATTCGCAGTTAAAAGCGTATCCGATTGAAATTACGATTCCGAATCCATCTAACGAACTGAAGTCGGATATGGTAGTCAATGTCACTTTCCCATCGACGACATCAGAATCAAGCAATGCGCTTGTTATTTCACGCAAAGCTGTCTTTGATCGGGATGGAAAGCGTTTCGTCTTTAAGCTGGAGGGGGAGATTGCCAAGCTGACAGAAGTAACAACCGGTAAATCTTCTAGTGATTCGATTGAAATTACGAGTGGACTCTCCGCAGGGGATCAGATCGTAGTAAAAGGTCAAACGCTCTTGCAGGATGGAAGCAAAACCAGTATTCAAAAGTAAGCAAATTGGTCAGTTCAGAAATATAGGAAAAGAGGCGGGGGTTATTTCCGCCTCTTTTTTATACGCTTTAATTCTCGTCAAGCCGCAGATAAATTACAATGAGGCATTTGCTGCATCACATAAATACAGAAAGTGTTTTTATAATGGTTACATAATAATTATTACGTAAACTCAATTGTCACGGATTTAAGACAAAGTGTCGGTGCTACTTTTGAAGTAGAGCAAGTTTCGATACAATAAGGAATATAGTGGATGAAACAATACGTCGGAGGTAATTATGACTGGAAACCTTTCCGTTTTTCTGGCCTTTGCAGCAGGCTTTCTCTCGTTTATTTCTCCTTGCTGCTTGCCGCTGTATCCCTCGTTCTTGTCCTACATCACTGGGGTAACCGTGGATGAAGTGAAGAAGGGAAGAGCTGTCTTTCAGAAACAAGCTCTCTTACATACGTTGTTTTTTATTGTAGGATTTTCCATTATCTTCATTGCATTAGGATTATCGACCTCGTGGATTGGCAGCTTGTTCGTCAATCAAAAGGACCTGATTCGCCAGCTAGGGGGAATTTTGCTGGTGATTATCGGTCTGGTTATGCTGCAAGTATTTAAAATGGATTGGATGATGCGTTCGTTCAAGGTCGATTTAAAATCGCGCCCATTAGGGTATACTGGGTCCATACTGGTTGGAATGACCTATGCAGCTGGCTGGACGCCTTGTGTTGGTCCCATTCTTTCCGGCATCATCGTCATGGGTGTGTCAGATCCATCTCGTGCATTAACCTATACACTTGCGTACACACTAGGCTTTGCCATCCCGTTTTTCGTGATGACATTTTTCATCAGCAAGATCAGTGCGATTGTCAAGTATTCTGATCAGTTCATGAAGGTTGGCGGAGGGATCATGATTTTGTTTGGCGTACTTTTGTATACAGACAAACTGACTGATATCACCCGCGTGTTAATTCAATTATTCGGTGGCTTTACAGGATTTTGAGCAAGTAAAGTAGAGGTGACGACATGAAAAAGCTGTTGCTGGCAGCGCTGGTGGCTGTGGGTGTCGGATACGCTATCTGGGACCATCCACAGGAATCGGCAGCAGTCGTAGCAGATGTACAAAAGCCTGAGGTAGGATTTGTAGCTCCTCATTTTACGCTGACTGGTTTAGATAACCAAAGCTACAAAGTTGAGGGAAAACGCAATAAGCCTGTGATCCTGAACTTCTGGGCTTCGTGGTGTGGTCCGTGTCGTATGGAGGCACCTGATTTGCAGAAGATCTATGAAAAGTACGGCGGACAGGTCGATCTGTATGGGGTTAATGTGACGAGTAACGATAGTCCTGAAGCTGCCACGGCCTTTGTACAGTCGTATAAGCTCACATTTCCTATCCCGATGGATGTGGCAGGAACCGTGTCAAACCGATATTTGATCCAGGCATTTCCTACCACTTATTTGATCGACACTAATGGTGTCGTTCGCAAAAAAATGATCGGTATGATTGATGCATCCACGCTGGAATTGGAAATTCGCAAGCTGCTGACGGAAAAGCCTACTTCCTGAATGTGAAGAAGTCACCGGACAAGAGTGTCTGGGTGGCTTTTTTCTTGTCTACTCGTTCGCCCAAGGCCCATTTTCCGCTAGATCCCGGGTTTTGTATGTTTGCCTAAAGAGCTAGATTATTCTCCTTCATAGACTGGAGTGAACCAGGGCAAAGGGGGGAAACGGATGGCCAAGTCGAAAAAGGCGAAAAAGAAAAATACAAGGCAGCATCCGAATCAGCATAATTTAAAAATCGTGACATCATCTACCTGTCAAGCTTGCAAGCAACAATGTGCGCGTGGGTTGGCGTATCTGGAGCAAATGTCCCAGCCCGGTAAAATCGGATTCGGTGTTCCTTGTATTCTCACGAAGAAACAAACATAGCTTTATCAACGGGAAGCACGCAGCCCGATATTGAGGATAATCTCTCTAACAATGGGAAAGAGAGATTATTCATTTTTGTTCGTCTTTGGTCGAATTGTAGAAAGGATTGAAGCGGGACAAGTGGAATAGTGAATAGGAAGTGGAAGGAGAGAGGAGGTAAAGCATTTTGGACAAGCTTAAAGCGGCCCTGCGCGAAGCTTATGGTCTTCACGCCCAACTAGTGGAACGGATCGCGTACGGATTATGGGAAGAAAGCTTTTCCGTTTGGACGAGGGAGAAACGGTTCTACGTAAAACGTTTTTACGCAAAATGGCGGTTGCAAACACGCTATCCGGACATGCTGAAAGGACTGGCATTAGGTCAAGAGCTACGTCAAAAAGGGTTTCCTGCACCAGCATTGATATTTACTATAGATAAAGGTTGGCTAGCAAACGTAGATGGAGAAACATATCAGGTCAATGAATGGGTAGACGGCTGCTGTTATCATCCCGGTGAGCTACAGGGAGATGAGGCGCGGGCAATGGGAGGTCTTTTGGCAAGGTTTCATAGTCAATTTGAAAGAGCTGAGCCGCCAGCTAAAATGTTGCCATATGTTACTCCTGTGGCAGCTATACATACTTGTGAGGAGTTGCGCCTTCGCTACGACAGTGTAAGGGGGGCCTTTCCTTCCTATGTCCGCTCTCTGCTAGCCCAACAAATCCTTTTATTGAAATCATTGCCTCCTGACTTTACCGAGAGCTTGCCTACTGCAACTCTCTCTGGCCCATGCTTTCATTCGTTTTGGGTAGAGCAAGTTATTTTTCAGCCAAACGGTCAAATCGCTGCACTCGTAGATTGGACAGATGGAGCAGGGAAGTCGGGCTTGTGGGCACAGGATATTGTGACTGGCATCCATTTATCGGCACTCAATGAGACTGCGATGATCGCGTTTTGTTCAGGATATCAAGATGAGAATCGATTGCCTATGAATGAATGGAAAGCGGTTTTCGCCATGCTATGCTACGGGCATGTAGCCTCTACGAATTTTTTGGACAGCTGGCTGGTGAAGCATAATCGCCGGATGGAGCATTGGGAAAAGATCGCTAAAGCATGGACCTGCATAGTCCCACAGCGTTTTATTCGTTGGAGAGAATTAGAAGAAAAGGTGCTGGATGCGCTTTTTGTTCAAGTGGATGACCAAGCTACAAACGTCCAACTCACAAGGAAATAAAAAGACCGCTCTATGGCAGGTTTATGGGTCATGTATTATACTGGGGAGACGGAAATTTGAATGAGAAAGGAGCCAACTCATGCGCCCATTACAAATTTCACCAGATACGGCTGTTAAGCTGGCAGAAGCTCTCAACGTTCCTTTGGAGCGTCTCATGCATATGCCACAGCATATTCTCCTGCAAAAAATGATGGAGCTTGCCAAACAGGAGCAAGAAACAGTCGATGGGGATTCAACAGACAAGCAAGAATAGGGGAGTAACCGAAGATACCATACATAGGAGGTTGGCATATGTCAACGAATGTGGCTCACAAACTTCGAACCGGATTAAAACCACAAGCTTTTGTGGACGGCATGACGAAAAGTCAGGAAGCATACCAAAAATGGTCGGACGCGTTTACGTGGACAAACGAAGCGGATCGGGAGTTTTTCGCTTCTCTCGCTCATCGGGATGACCTGCGCTGTTTGATTCTGGCTTCTGAGTGGTGCGGTGATGTTATTCGCAATCTGCCAGTTGTGCTGCATGCATTAAAAGATACGGAGATGCCTGTCGAGATTTTTGTCATGGAAGATCATTTGGACCTGATGGATGATTTTTTGACGATGGGTGGTCGGGCGATCCCTGTTGTCATTTTTGCTGATACAGGTGGACATGTACTTGCCAAATGGGGACCACGCCCAAAGCACGTTCAAGACGTGTTGATTGCTTTCAAACAGCAAAACCCTGATCGCAGTGCACCTGATTATGAAGAAAAAATCAAAGTAGCACGCGCTGAAATGCTGAAACAATACGGCGAAGGCCCAGGCTACCAAGCTGTCATTGTAAGTGAACTACGCGAATTGCTTTCCTCGATCTAAATTTTTTTAAAAAAGTGGGCGGAGCCGAGTCTCCGTCCGTTTTGTTGTGCTGACCACAAGTTGTGAAAGAAAGGTTGAGAAGAGAAGCATGCATTACTATGGAAACGAAACGATTATGTCCTTGGAGCAAGTCCTGCGATTAAACGCATCTGAAGTTCGCATTTTAGAGTGGGTACGTACGTATGAGTTTTTGGAAAACAGCTATGGCATCGATGAGTCTGTGCCTTACTTTTTGGAGATAAAATGCGAGTCGGAAGCAGTACGAATCAGAAAAAACCGCATACTGGAATTTCCAGAGTTCTCCTGTGAGGAAGAGCGGTGTTTTTCGGATGTTGAGCAAGCGATTGGTGTCTTTCATGAATGGGCACAGGAAATTTTGAATAAACGAGAGAAGGAATAGATGGATTTCGCAGATTCTATTGACGCAATAAGCCAATCATGATAAATTAAAAGACGTCGCTTCTCACAGGTGGCGGCTTCGCATGATTAGCTTGGGGAGATAGTGAAGTGGCTAAACACGGCAGACTGTAAATCTGCTCCCTCCGGGTTCGGCGGTTCGAATCCGTCTCTCCCCACCATTGACTTTCTATGGAAATTGTGATAGACTTGTTTTACAAAATGCCGGTGTGGCGGAATGGCAGACGCGCGCGACTCAAAATCGTGAGGGAAACCGTGGGGGTTCAAGTCCCTTCACCGGCACCATACTACGAAATAATGCTCTTAGGATGAATAAATCCTAAGAGTTTTTTGTTTCTGAGGTGTGATCATTTAGGAAATATTGGTAAATATAATAGCATATCCTGGCAATTGACATTTATCCAAATAAATCGTTGCGTTTTTTCCATTGTTTCCCGTTTTTCAAACAAGCTATAATTATACAAGGAATGATAATCATTTTCATTTGAAGAGAGAAGGAAAGGGGCAACAAATGTGAAGAAACATCGTGGAAAGCAAATGATACTATGGGCAGGGAGCTTCCTCCTATTGTTGATATTATCGGCATGCAGTACTTCTACCGCGAATAGCAACGTCTCTGATGGACAGAAAGAGGAGAGCGAGAAAACTGTTCCATATAAAACAATTACAGGTGAACAGGTTGAAATACCTGCAAATCCAAAACGAGTCGTTTATATTGGTCAGACGATTGGTGATTTCTTGGTGATGGGTATTCCAATTGTTGGTAATAACCTTCCCAAGGATACCCCTAGTTACTATGAAGGTAAATTTGAAGGAATCGTTGATATTGGAAATCCTGGTGACCTAGAGACGATTCTGACTTTAAAACCCGATCTGATTATTAATGGTTATTACAAGGCGGAAGCAGACCATAACGTGGCATTGTCGAAAATCGCTACTACTATCCCCTTCAACCCAGCTCTTCCTTATACAGAACGTGTAAAAGAGATGGGAAATATCTTTGGCAAACAGGAAGAGGCTGCTCAATTGATTGCTAAGTTCGAAACACAGTCGCAAGAAATGTTTGATAAGCTTACATTAGCAGAAGGGGAGACAGCAACAGTTTTCTACCAGTTAGGTAAAACGCTTTATGTTATGGGCGATCGTAGTTTTGGTGCCATTATTTATGGAGAGAACGGCTTTGCCGTCCCACCAGCTGTACAGAAGAATATTATAGATGTAGAAGGTGTGTCTTTCGTTACGATTTCAGAAGAGGTGCTTTCAAAGTTTGCTGGTGATCATTTGTTTGTCCTTGTACAAGATGATGATGAAAGTAAAACAGCAGCTGACCGACTGCTACAAAGCCCGATATGGGGAACTCTGCCTGCTGTCAAAAAGGGAAACGTTTCTCTTATTTCTAATGAATGGAATACAGATAACTTGTTAGCTTTGGAGCAATTGTTTAAAGAGCTGCCACAATGGATGCACCAACAGTAAGAAACTGTATTTGCCCACTCAGTTCTTTAAACCGTTCGTTTTCTAAAATAGCGCATTCTCGAACTATTAAATAATGGCGGGTCATTATATGTTATTATAATGATAATGAGAATCAATTTCGTCGGTTGGAGAGTTGCTTATGAATCTAACATCCCTGCATATTAGGCTACAGCACTATGATAGGTTACAAGTTGACCAGATGACCCCAGCAATTAGTTATCATGGGGGAATAAAAGACAATGAATCGAATTTATGCACATTAGTAATAGCACTCAGTCCTGGTGTACGGCTGTATATCGATAAAATCGCATTCGATCTGCGACAAGGGAGCTGCATTCTAGTTTTACCTGTACAATGCTACAATGTGGAATCAAGCAATGGGGAGGTAGAGCTTGCACGCTTTACCTTTGAAACCTTTGAAGTAGAGGGGATGTCCATGAATCCGGTTACTCATCCACCCTTGCTTTGTGGATATCCCTATCATCTGTTGTTTTCTCGAGTGAAGCAAGCATTAGGAAATGAAGCAGAGAGGAGGAATCAGATTTCCTCCTCTCTTTCCGCATCAGAAATGGCTATGATGCAAGGTAGGCTTCTGCTTATTCTAGGAATGATGGCTCGGTTAGATGAGCAAGCTTCCCAGTTGCAGAACGAAGAAAAGATAAAAATGATACAACATACTGTACATTATATGGAACAGCATTATTATGAGGACTTGACAGTGGAACAACTAGCTAACATGGTCGGTATGGTCAGATGGCAATATAGTCAACAGTTTAAAACATTGACTGGCCAAAAGCCAACTGATTATTTGGTACATTTACGTATAAAGCACGCAAAGAAACTTCTTTGCAATTCCACTGAGCCATTGAGCAAAATATCTCGACAAATTGGGTTCAAGGATGAATACTATTTCAGCCGATGCTTTCGTAAATTAACGGGAAACACTCCGCGTGAATATGCCAATACCCATCTACATCCTCAGCAAAGAACCGTTATTGATTCACTTGGCAGAAAAGTTCATGTTCCTAAAAATGCAACTCGTATTGTGACGGATGGCAAATATACACTTGGTGAACTACTAGTTTTAGGCATATCTCCTATAGGAGCGGCCATCTCGATGAAAGAGAATGTGATTTATCACAATAAGCTACGAAATATTCATAATATCGGGCACTGGGCAGATCCTGATAAAATAGCACAGCTGCAGCCCGAGTTAGTATTGCTTAGCTATTATCATCCTGCCCATGATTTACAAGTACTTGATTCGATCGCTCCTACTGTTGTACTGGACAATAAGTTTAGACTTTTTGAGCGCCTACGGTATATCGCCAAACTATTTGAACGTAGTAAAGCGGCGGAGAAGTGGATTACTACATATGAGGACAAAGTAAGACGGGTACGTAGACAATTAGCAGATGCTTATATTACTGGGGAGACGGCTACAGTTTATCTTAAGGTAGATACAAAATTTTATATAATGGGTCAAAACGGTTTTGCTGCCTCCTTGTATGAATCACTTGGCTTTCGTCCCTCCGCCCAAGTTCAGCACCTAATCGAGCAAGGCCAAGCGTGGATAGAAATTCAGCAGTATCAAATGAATCACTATGCAGGAGATCGCAATTTCATCTTGGCTTCTCGCTCGGAATTGCAAACAGTTTCCCACTGTCCACAGATCGCGGCAATAGCAGAGTTGACTCCCGGTAAGATTCATTATCTGGATGCTACATGGAATTATGAAGATCCCATTACACGTGGACGGTTGTTAGAGGTGTTGCCGTATATTTTTAAGAGGAAAATTACGTAATCAGGTTTAGTATGACAAAAGGGCACATGAAGCATGCTTTGTTTTGTTCTGTTTACCTAATCATGACTAGCGACATGACACAGAAATTGGAGCTACTTCATGATCGTTTTTTTATGTTTCCAAGGTGTGACAATTTAGGGAATTTTGGTTTAATAGTCTTCTGGTAACTTGAAATTTGAAGAATATGGTATGACAATAATAGCAGGCGATTAGGATGTATCCCATTATTTTCACCAAGGAGGAAAAGGAAGTGGGCTGGTTCCGCTGGTGGGGCAAATCAAGGAAAACGGAAAATATGCCAGACATCGAGGTGCAGAATCAGCAGGTGTCAATAGCCAAGCGAGCAGCTCTACTTACTTTGAGCGAGAAACTGTCGCTTAGCTGTGAAAATATCGTAGGTGAAGTCGTTCAGGCATTGGATCATCCTGAGTTGTATGTGGAGCAATGGGGAGAGCGGTTGGACAACCGTGGAATCCAAGAGCCGATACCGGACTTGGCCTGGATTGCACTTGTAGATGCTTTGGACGAACTAGGGCTTGTGTGGGAAATCGATTGGAAGCAGGACGCCCGTACCATTCTTTTCGCCGTGGGCTCGCTACTGGATCGCAGAGGGTGGCTTCTCCCTGCGGCTGATCGGCAATTAGAGTGGGCGATCAGTCACGACAGTTACACCTTTGACTTATTGGGAGAGTTGCATAAATGGTTGCGTCCTCATGGCATTGTATTGGGTCATTTGGACATCAATAGTGACAGCTACGTACTGATCGTTGTTAAGGAAGACGAGTGTCTAGAAATAGAGCGGCTGGCAGCAACAAGCGGATACAGGTTTCATAGTCGTTTTAGCTAGAAGGAAAGGAACTCGAAAAATGGGAAGCCTCGAAAGCACTTTACTGAATAGAACCGCTTGTTGCACTTTCAGGCGATTCCTAGTCCATCCAGTGAAAAAGGTACAGGCTGGATAGGTGTAAATGTACCTGCGCGAAGACGTATTTTGGAGGGAAGCATCAATGGCGCCAACAAATGAATGGTTGTCCCAATGGGAACAGAAGCGAGAGAAATTGAAATGTCCTGTAGATTTAAATAATTATTTTACTTCTACTGAAATAACAGGCAAGCAGTTAACTGTGCTAGATATCGGTCCTTGCTCGGTTCCTACTGGCCAGATACTCGTTCGTGATCCGCTATGTTATTTGGCAAATAGAGAGGAACAGCCTTACTTCCAAACAGCACCGGCTGGCAGCTATCGTACGGAAGTCAGTGTCGTGAAGCCGGACGAGGATGGTGACTGTGCCCGATATGCTGCTGTTCGCCTGCGATTTGCCGATGTGCCTGCCGTGAGATTCGAAGAGGCACTGATCGGGCATGAAGACATATCAAGTTTAGGTGACGAAGAGTTCTTTGGCTTTAACGTCGATGCTGGTCTGGGTAGTATTTGCGACAAGCGGCTCCATCAGGCATTTTGCGACTTTGTAGACAAATGGTATAAAGAGCATCCCGGTGCTAATCTTTATGATGATTATTTTGCTGCTCTGTTTGCCGAAAGCTTCCGGCAGCATCCAGAATATCAACGTAGTGGCGGCGATTGGTTGAACTGGCAGATACCAGGCACAGATTACCATTTGCCGATCTTTCAAAGCGGTTTTGGCGACGGGGCTTACCCGGTTTATTGGGGCTATGACGAAGCGGGGGAGATTTGCCAAATCGTCGTTCAGTTTATTGACATTGAATTAGCTTACAGTGAAGCGGAAGACGAAGAGTAAGCGAAGATCAATCATAGAACTGAATACGGAAGAAAAAAAAGTCTTGGTTTTGGCAAGACTTTTTTGCTTTCTCAATGGCAACGCGAAACATGTTATGTAATTTCTCCAACATATATCGGAGTTTGCTTGTTATCTATTAGATCACGAATGAATTGTCGCAGCTCGGTAGGATAGAGTGGTTGAGCGAGTAAATCACAGACGGGCAACCATTCAATTCCAGTTTGTTTCTCGTCATAAGCGAGTACGATGTCTTCTGGTGAAGCATCCAACGCATCAGGGGTTACCAATCGCCCCGTTTCCTCCAAGCATTCTCGTATCCATGATATGATCACCTCATATTCGTAGAGATCCTCTTGTGACATAAGCGCTATCTCGTTGTCATGACCATTCGTTATAAAAAAATCCCCTAAGATTTCTCCTAGGGGTAGACGTTGATGGTAGTACTGTTAGCCTTGTGGACTACTGTCGGGATTTTTGGTAATGGTATAGTTTGGTGCTTGTCCTATCGCCACGAGATCTTGGTTGATATACAGCTGAATCGTTTGACCTCCAACAATTACCTGAATTCCCCATGTATCTACGCTATTCCCATTCGTCGGTAGCGCAGACGGAGTACCAGACTGGAGAATCATAACCACTCCCGTATTAGGATCATAGGAAGGCGTATAATCTACTCCATACCTGGCGATCCCCGGTGCTTGAGGGTTACTGGTATCCAAAATAACATTCGATACTTGAAAATGATCTTTTTCTGCAGCGCTAATCACAAAGGTATGATTAGGTGGATCTGGCAGTGTAACTAAAGGGCTATTCTCGACTTAATCCCTACTGTAGAGGGTGTTCGTTCGAGCCTACACTGTACGTGCGCCTTTCAGCGCATACAGCGTACCATCAACAGCTAAAAGGTGAATGTTTACAATGGGCACTCCGATTATAACAAGCATTTTCATAGCTGTGACCTAACTAAAGTAAGGGTGCTAGCAAAAAGGAAAACGAAATTGCTCACCCACATGCCGTGCCAAAAAGTACTACACAGGGTAGCGCATCCCATGACCATTAAATAAATGTTGGATGAAGTTATACACACGGACATGTACATCAGGAAAGACAAAGGCAACCTCATTATCCCTCAGCGGCAGGGAATCTGAAGCTGGTTCGAGCCAATATGGGATGGACAATATGTCCAATGATTCTTTCAGGTAATGTACATCTCTGTCAAGCACTCTATAGTAAAACGATTTTTCCACGAAACCAGCCCCTTTTCCACATTGTAGCATAAGAGCGCGGGACATAAAACCAAGCATCAGAGGGGGAGCTGAACATTTGTAAGTCGGATAAAAGCGATGAAAAAAGTACCCTCTCGCATTACGAGGGTACCGCATCAATCAAATGAAAAGCGTGTCAGAACACTTTACGACAATACCGTTATTTTCTGTACCAAATCCATTCAGTACCTGGTTATGGTGAGCAATGATTTGTTCCGCTTTTAACACTGGACTATCTAATGTGGAATGGCAATCTTCTACGAGTGTGACATTGTATCCGAGTGATACAGCTCGCCTGCTCGTAGTATCGATACAGTATTCGGTTTGCAAGCCAACTATGACAAGCTGTTTGATTTCTCTTGACGCAAGCTCATCTTGCAGTGGAGTATCCCAAAAAGAATCACATGCAAACTTGCGAATCACTGGCTCATGTTCTTGAGGGGAAATGGTGTGATAGATTTCCCAGGTCGGAGTTCCGATCGCAAACTCACCGTCAGGTTCACAATGCTGAGCGTAGAGAATCGGGATTTGTAAATCACGGGCTCGGCTTAGTAATTTTTTAATGCGATTGGCTAATGCATGACCTTGAAACGCGTGCTCGATAAGGAACTTTTGAACATCAATGATGAGTAGCGCAGTACTTTTACTCATGAAAAAGCCCCTTCCCAATTATGTACCCACAAGAACAGTATAGACAGAAGCGAAGGTGCGAACAAATGAATTCATGGATTTCATTGAATTTTCTACTATTTTGCAAATCCACTTGTATGAATCACTTCCAATAGCTCGGCTTCAGTGATTGAAGGTAGGGCATCTGAATCAGTGATGTTTATAAATGTTGGGTTTCTGGATTGCAAATGAGGAGAAGCGTTTGATTGTTCTACTTTAAAAAGCTGATTAGGTGTGTTGGGAATCAAGATATGCTTTTTTAACCCTTCATCGTAGTCACCATTCAAAAATAGAAGGTACTCACCTCGTTGCAAAGTCTGATACTCGGGGGCTACTATATTAACCATGTCATTTCCTTCTCCCCAATTAACGCCCACGAGGCGATGGATTTCGAGCGTTTTCCCTTCGGTAATTTCCTGAGCAGTCTGATTTCTATAGAGCTTCTCTACCAGAATGTCATAAACATAAAATACGATTTTACCCATTGATTGTACGCGAAACTCTTCAGATATGCGCCCTTTGATAATTACATTTGAGTCTCTCGCCATTTCATCGAGAGAAGAGAAGGTTTTGGACAGGGTGTGGCCTTGGGAGCTCGTACGGGCCTGCTCTTTTTTGCTTGCGAGAGAGTAACCAATGCCAACCAGGACTGCTGCAAGTATAACGAGAGTGATCATTTTTCTCATGCAGAGCACTTCCTTTATGTAAATCGATAAGAATAAGGAATCAAACTTTTGGTGAAAAGATTTCCGTACGACTGAATATACTTGAAAAAAATGACGAGGCGTGATTAAATTATCTGATTAAAAGCCTTCCTCTCAATGGAGTGATAGGAACGAGAGCGAATTCGAATTGAAAGGGTGGTCGAGGAAAAATGGCTTTGCCAGATAACAACAAGTTCGTGGATATTGCGGCACTTGTCATTGGATCTTTCTTGTTCGCAGTAGGTATTAATTTATTTGTTATTCCCCAACATTTTGGTGAAGGAGGCGTTACCGGGGTAACCATCATTTTATTTTATCTTTTCCAATGGGAGCCTTGGCTGACTAGCTTGTTGATCAATGCGGTCCTTGTGCTAATGGGGTATCGTTTTTTGGGAAAAATAACGACCATTTATACGATTATTGTCGTCGGACTTCTTTCTGTTTTTTTACATCTCACAAAAACATGGACGATTTCTTCGAGTGAGCCGACCATCAATGCTATTTTTGGCGGAGTCGTCGTAGGTCTTGGTATCGGATTGATTGTTCGGGTAGGAGGAACCTCGGCAGGAACGGGGATTCTCGCCAAGATTGCGAATAAATATTTGAGTTGGAACGTTAGCTATGCTTTGTTATTTTTTGATTTGATTGTAGTTTTTGCCTCATTATTCATCATTGGCTTTGAGAAGATGATGCTGACGATCCTCATGCTTTTCGTAGCTACCAAAGTAATGGATTTTGTCGTTGAGGGACTGAATCCGAAAAAGGCGATTACGATCGTTTCTCTCAAGCAGGACGAAATCGCTGAACGAATCAGTATCGAGATGAATCGTGGTGTGACCGTTCTCACAGGCTACGGTTACTACACGAAAGAGCCGAAAGAAATTTTATATACAGTCATTACGAAACAGGAAGTGCCAGCGCTCAAGAAAATCATCCGCAAAACGGACAAGGATGCTTTTGTTACCATTCACGACGCGCGAGACGTTTTCGGAGAAGGGTTCGTAGATATTTCAAAATAAGATGGAAGTAATGGCAGACGATCACCCCTGAACTAGCTATTCATGTTCAGCGACTCGGCTGCCGTTTTTTATTGGTTAGTCTTTTCCCTTCAAGATGACATGAGGGACCAGTCGAATATAGACGAGCTCCCCGATAATCTCAACGAGAGTTTGTGTCACAATAACAGAAGTGGCAAGCAGGGTTGTCTCGGCGGGCAATGCCAGTGCAAAAGGAAGAACCACAAGTGAATTACGGGTGCCTCCGCTAAAAATCAAAGCACGACCTGCTCCGAGATCGAGTCTGAAAATACGTGCAAACAAACGCGAAATAAAGGGGGTAATGATCATAAAAGCGATATAAACGGGAACCACATAGACGAGCATTTCCATTGAACCAGAGAGCTTGCCAATTTGGGATGCGACGATTACGAACAAGGTGATCGCCATGAATGGCACTGGAATCCAGGCAGAGGCCTCCAGTAGTGCTGAGCCAAGCCGACCTCTTTTCGCGAGTATTTGTACAACCAATGCTACCGCTAAAGGCAGCACGATAAGTCCCAGGAATGCTTCCATAAATGGTTCAACATGCACGAGATTAGCTGCTTCTTGTCCCATAAAAAGCCACAAATACAAGGGTAACAGCAGCATTTGTGTAACAAAAAGAAGTGGAGTCGCGACCAGAATGAGTTTTTCGTTTCCACGTCCAAGGTAGGTGAACACAATGACATAATCAATGCATGGTGTAAGTAAAACGAGGTAGACTCCCAAAAGCAGCGGAGGGTAGTCAGGTAGAAACCTCGTTAAAAGCCATACCAGAATCGGAATGGCCACGTAGTTCACAGTCAGAAGCGCATAGATGAACCGTCGATTACGCAAAGCTTCTTTTAAACGAAAAAAGGGGATTTGTGAGAACATCCCGTACATCAGGATGCCAAGAACGACGGTTACGGCTTGTTCCAGCAACGAACTAACCTCTGTCCAAAGCAATCCAAATCCGCAGGCAAGGACAAGTGTCACTATATAGTACCAAACCTGGTTGTTTTCTAAATGCTCTCTCGAAATCATGACGATTCTCCCTTGGTGTTACATGCAAGGCATTTATTCTGTTATGATTCTACTTGTCTGAAGCTTACTGGCATAATCGAGTATGAGCCCCTTCATCGCCAACGGCTCCAGCCATCGCTGAGGAATCGCTTCGATTCCGTAATGAGCACCTGCTAACTGACCGTATATAGCGCCAGTAGTATCCGCATCGTCACCCAAATTTACCGCAAGCAATACGCCTTCCTCGAAGCTTTCTCCGTGATAAAATGCCCATAGCGCAGCTTCTAATGACTTCACAACATACCCACTGCCTTGTATGTCAGGTGGGTTTAAAAGCTTATAAGATCCTTGGGAGATTTCCTCGATCCGAGGTGAAAGAGGCTCACGAGACCACAAAACCTCAAAAGTCTGCGGGTGTAGCAATTCCTCTTTGCTAAAGCCTTTGGCAGCACTTGCAATCATCGCCCCAAACAGCCTGCAAGCATCTACGCATTCTTTGGCGGCGTGTGTCGTTTTGGAGCTTTGAGCCGACCATTTGACAGCTTCTTCAAGATTGTCTGAAAAAAATAGCGGCACAGGTGCTAGCCGCATGATCGAACCATTGCCTGCAGAGTAAGGGTTGTCCGAGCCACTGAAAGGTTCACCAGTTCGTTCAAATGTTTTTAGCGCTTCAGCAGTGGCATTCCCGATGTCAAAGCATTTTCCGATCGAACTTAAATGTCCAGCACGATACCATTTGACATACCGCTCCATCTGATCTGTCGGATCAAACTGTTTATGGGTAATCAGACTTTCTGCAAGACATAGGGCCATGGAGGTATCGTCCGTCCAACATCCCTTTGGTAAATCGAATACGCCTCCACCTATCATGTCTGTCACTTTATGAAAAGTTCCTGGCTTCTTGAACTCGACAGTCGTGCCGATCGCATCACCGATTGCGAGTCCAATGAGACTTCCTTGGAAACGATTAAGCATAGGTATCTCCTATCAAACGATTTCGATTTGGGCAGCAATTCGCTTGAAAGCGTCAAGCAGCTGTTTCTCTCTTAGATAATTATACCATTTTTTGACCGTTCGATAATCAACACTGGTTCGAATCATGCGAACTCTAGGCTATAATGTGAGTAGCTTGTTATCATGTTGCTTTGGAGGGGTAATATGCTTACGTTTCGAATGGCTACAGCACAAGACGTGGATAAAATCGTGCAAATGCTCGCTGATGATGAATTGGGAAAGACAAGAGAACGCTACGAAACGCCGCTACCTGAAAGCTATCGCCAAGCATTTGAAGCAATTGATAAAGACCCGAATAATGAATTGATTGTAGCCTGTCTGGGTGAGGAGATTGTTGGCGTCCAGCAAATCACGTTTACACCTTATCTGACCCACCAAGGAAGCTGGCGAGCAACGATCGAAGGAGTTCGGACAGCATCCTCAGAAAGGGGAAAGGGAATCGGAAGCAAGCTGATTCTTTGGGCAGTGGACCGAGCAAAGGAGCGCGGCTGCTATATCGTTCAGCTCACGACCGATAAACAGCGGCCAGACGCACTGCGCTTTTATGAACGTTTGGGTTTTACAGCGACGCATGAAGGGTTAAAAATGAAGCTGTGACTTATATGACGGAAGTTACCGATGGCAGGAGCCGAGCCGAATGAAGAGCAAAAAAGGCGGCCATTTTAACCGCCTTATCGTTATTTACGTGCAGCCCACGCTTCTACCTCTACTTTAATGGCAGGCTGAGCCAGCGCGGATACGTACGCCAGAGTAGTAGGAGGTGGGGTATCATCGCCACGGAACTCGTTCCAAATGGCTAAAAACTGGGGGCGATCAGGAGCCTCTGTAAACCAGAAATTGATTTTAAGAATGGAGTCGGGCGTAAGTCCTTCACTCTTTAAAATGTTTGCTACGTTGGCCAGTGCGTTTCGAAATTGATCCTCGACCTTGTCCGGAATCGTTCCATCTAGCTCAGCCCCGATCTGTCCAGCGAGGAATAGTACCTCCGCATCTCTTGGCAGGATGGAGAGGTGGCTGTAAGCGCCAATCGGAGGAGCTACCGTTTCAGGATTTTTGCGAGTCACTTTCATATAATGTCTACCTCCTATTTATGTAATTGGAGGATTATACCATTCGTCCGTTGTTTTCGCAATATTCCGATGATGCAGGAATATGACATTCTGGCTGAACAGTCTATAATCGTGTTAGAATCAATTCAATTAAGCATTCTATAACAAATAGAGGGGCAGTGAATTATGTCAATTTCTATGGATGATCTGGAACTATCCTGCTGGGAATGTGAAGGAAAAGGCACCGTGTTAACCGCACAAGGACAAACCCTGCTGCATTTCATTAAAAAGCATCTATAAAAATACAAGGCAACAGCTTTCATCTGTAAGAGAGGCTGTTGTTTTTTGTTTGCAGAAACAATTGATAGAAACAATTTCATTTGCATGTTCTCATGTTGTTTGCATATAATATAGGAACAAACGTTCTGATTTGGAGGCGAACAACATTGAAAAAAGAACTGCTCCGTGCCATCAAACAGCACCAGCACATTCGAGTTATTTATTTGGGGAGCGATGGTCACCCCTCGATTCGGGTGATTCGACCATTGGCGATTGAAGGAGGACGGTTGAAAGCCTACTGTCTGACACGAAAAGGTCCGAGGGTGTTTGCCATTAACAATCTGCTTGCAATTGAGCCGGTGGTGAACGACTATGCTGTCTGATATTGAGCGAAAAGTTCTCCGAGTCATTGCGAATTATTCCGCAGGACGTCGGAGGACTCCAACCATCCATGAGTTATGCACGAAGACAGGGAAGTCGCGTGGGGGAATCATGATGGTATTAGAAGTGCTCGCAAAAGAAAAGTATATCGAGTGGATACGATCTGCGCCTGATGATATAAACGTATTGGAAGCGTGGGAGAGGAAGCGGTAAACAGTATCAGGAAAAAATTTATTTGATTACGAATGCTCTATCTAAAATCCGGGCATACTGATTTCATACACTGTTAACAACCTTTTTCAACCCTCGTCCTTGCGAGGGCCTTTTTTATTTTTGGGGGCAATCATAGGCAGAACGAGAGGCGAGAGCACTTCCTTTCTTGACTCTCCCCTTTACTGGAAAGTTATACTCGGAAGGACAAAAGAAGAATTTCCAAGCAAGGAGATGTATGGATGTTTAAAATCGGCGAGTTCTCGAAGATTAGTCAAGTGTCAGTTAAAACACTTCGCTACTACGATCAGTTGAATTTGCTCAAGCCTGATCACACTGACAAATTTACCGGGTACAGGTATTACTCAGCTGACCAAATGTTTCAGCTTCATCGCATTTTGGCCTTCAAAGAGCTGGGCTTTTCTCTGGATCAAATTCGCCAGATGATGGGAGAGCAAATTCCGCTTGAGCAGATCAGAGGAATGTTTCGGATAAAGCAAAGTGAGATTCAGTCCAATCTAGATAAAGAAACGGCGAAGCTTGCACGAATTAAGGAGCGTCTGTGCTTCATTGAGAAAGAGGGTAAAGACTTAACGTCACAAGATGTCATCCTAAAAGAAGTGGAACCGGAGCTGGTCCTGTCTTACCGTCAAAAGACTTCATTTAAGCAAATTCCTGAGCTTTTTAGACAGTTGGGTAACTATGTAGGTAACGCCAGCATTTCTTCTCAGACACAGATGGTTCTATGGCACGGGTGCGAGGAATGCGAAGACGAGATAGATATTGAAGTAGCACGTCTGCTTACTCACCCTATCCAGGTTCCTTATCCGTATACTGTACAAAAATTACCTGAGGTTCCCTTGATGGCTACATTTATTCATCATTGCAGCACGACGAGCCGGTGCACCGCCAGTACAGAAGTGGCGGTGTGGATCGAACGAAATGGGTACCGTATGAAGGAGAAAGAACCGCGCCGAGAAATCTGTCTTCCTCATGAAAAATCGGAAGACCCAGAATCTTACATTGCAGAGTTACAGATCGCTGTGGAAAGAGCTTGATCAGACAGAGAGGTGATTTTTTGTTATGACAACAAAACAAAGGCTTTTGGTCTTGAATTTGTTTTTATTGACCTTTGTCCTTGGAACAAGTGAATTTGTTATTGTAGGGCTTTTGGCTGAGGTGGCAACCGATTTACATATTGCCATCTCTACAGCCGGAGCTTTGGTGTCGGTTTTTGCTTTAGCATTTGCGATAGGTACACCGATTTTGACGGCTTTGTTCAGTCGTTTTTCCAAGTATCCATTGATGCTTACTTTGATTTCTGTATTTATCATAGGCAATATTGTTACTGCTTTATCTGGATCGTATGCCCTGCTTCTTGTTTCGAGAATCATTACAGCAGTCGTTACCGGAGTTTTGATCGCACTTGCGATGGCTGTTGCCAGTGAGAAGGTGTCTGCCGAAAAGAGGGGTATGGCTATTTCTACTATCTTTACGGGCTTTACAGTAGCAAGTGTAATCGGGGTTCCTCTGGGTACTTATATCGGACAAATTGCAGGGTGGCAGATGGCGTTTTGGTTTACGACTCTATTAGGTATGATTTCATTAATCGCCAGCGCGATAACCTTGCCAAAAGAATTGAAAGGAACACGGAGCTCGCTCAAAAAACAAATTGGACTTCTAACGAACTTGCGAATTATCCTAGCTTTTTTTATTCCAGCTTTAAGCATTGGAGCGACGTATACGGTATATACGTATCTAACTCCTGTGCTGCAAGAAGTACTTGCTGTCCCAAGTGGGTATGTAAGCCTAGTCTTTTTACTGTACGGCATCGTATCTGTCTTCAGCACATTGATTGGCGGTAGGGTAGCAAGGCGCAACGGGATTAGCAAGCTTTCGTATGTATTTCTCATTCAAGCTGCTATTCTCGCGTCGCTTTATGTGACATCAAGCTCGATCGTTACGGGACTGATCAGTATTGCGGGAATAGCTCTCGTTGTGTACACGATGAACTCTACCATGCAGTTGTACTTCATTGATTTGGCGGATAAACATTTTCCAACTGCAAGAGATTTGGCTTCGTCGTTAACGCCTGTATCTGTTAATGTTGGGATTGCGCTTGGATCAGCTCTTGGCGGATTCGTCACGACGAAAATGGAACTAATCGACGTGTCCTGGATCGGTGGGAGCGTGGCAGTCGCTGCCTCACTGCTTGCAATGATCAGCTATCGTTTGGATCAAAAGACAGCGGTTTTCTACGAAAAGAAGTCTTTTGTATCATCTTCGGATACGCTGAAAGGCTAACACAAAGGAAAAAGGCAGTCACGGACATCAAGCTCTTTGTCCACGACTGCCTTTTGGATTGTTATTCGATCAGTAAGCGTACGGTTTGCGTGCCGATAGAAAAGCTCTCCATCGCTTTTTCCTTCGCGAAAACTACATCAGAAACGAGTACACTATCTCGCAATACATGATCAAAACGCACTAAAGCTTCTTGGAGTGAGTCGTTGACATCAAGCGAGAGGCGAACGCGTTTTTCGATCGGTAAATCAAGCTTTTTGCGGTAATCCTGAATCACCCGTATGACTTCACGGACGAGTCCTTCCTGCTCAAGCTCCTCTGTGATCGTCGTATTTAATGCTACGTTTAACTGGTAGCCAGAAGCGGAAGCGAAGCCTTTTTTCCCTTGTTTCTCGACGAGTAACTCATCTAGAGTAAGGTGGAAAGCCTCTTTATCCATGGAGGTATCCAAAAAGCCGTTTTGTACGACCTGCTTTGCTTCAGCTGCGGACAGCTCCTTTAGATAGCTTTGAAGCGGGCCAACCCATTTTCCGTATTTCTTTCCAGCTACTTTCAAATTCAATTTAAGCGAGTAATCAACGAAGCTGCTGTCACTTTGCTCTACATGGATATTTTTTACGTTGATCTCGTCTTTGATGATGTCCTCAAATCGCTTCAGGCTGAATGCTCGATCCACCGAAACGATCAGCTCGGACAGAGGCTGACGTGTTTTAATTCCTGTTTCATTTCGGATATTACGTGCCAGCTCAACGATTTGACGGGCTGTTTCCATTTCGCTTTCCAGAGTAAGGTCGATGGCATGTTCATTTACAGTCGGGTAATCGGTTAGATGGACGCTTTCTTCGCTGCCGTCCAGATTGCAATAGATGTCATCCGCAATGAGCGGAGCGTATGGCGCAATCATTCGTGCCAAAGTAAGTAGGACTTCATGCAGCGTTTGGTATGCAGACAGCTTATCCGTAGACATGCCACTGCTCCAAAAACGATCACGCGAGCGACGAATGTACCAGTTGCTAAGTTCATCTACAAACACTTCGATATGCTTGGCGGGGTTGAGGAAATCGTAGGACTCAACTCCTTTTAGAACATTTTGCAGCGTCGTGTGTAGCCGAGAAAGAATCCAACGGTCTAATTCATTTTGCGATACTTGTGGCTGGTGAGCCTGCGGTTGAAAGTCATCAATCGTAGCATAAAGAGAATAGAAGGCATGGGTGTTATGGATGGTATCGATAACCTTATATTTTGCTTCAGCAACGATCTGCTTGGAAAAACGTTTGCTGCTCCATGGTGAGCTGTCAGATAAGAGTGCCCAGCGGAAAGCGTCTGTTCCGAACTCGTCGATGATTTCCCATGGGTCAATCACGTTTCCTTTACTTTTCGACATTTTCAAGCCATTTTCATCTAACACATGACCGGTTGAAATGACGGCTTTGTATGGAGATTTTCCGTTATACAGGGTAGATACAGCAAGCAGGCTGAAGAACCAACCGCGAGTTTGGTCGATACCCTCGGAGATCATATCTGCGGGATACTGATCCTGAAATCGATTCTCTTCGTTAAAGGGATGATGGTATTGGGCAAATGGCATCGAGCCACTGTCAAACCACACATCAATGACTTCTGGCGTACGTTCCATTGTGCCGCCACACGAACAACGAAGCTTCACATCGTCCACATATGGCTTATGCAGCTCCAGATTTTCGGCTAACAGCTCTACAGACCTTTCGCGAAGCTCGGCTAGACTGCCAGGTGAATACTCAGAGCCGCAATCTGTGCAAAGCCAGATATTCAAGGGAGTACCCCAGTAACGATTACGACTGATATTCCAATCCACAAGCTCCTCCAAAAACTTTCCAAAACGGCCATCGCGCAGATGGGAAGGGTACCACTCGATTTGCTTGTTGTTTTCGATCAGCTGATCCTTTATGGCAGTCGTTTTGATAAACCAGCTCTCCATCGCATAGTAGAGAAGGGGAGTTTTACACCGCCAGCAAGACGGATAGCTATGTTCATAGCGCTCTTTGGAAAACAGCAGCTGACGATGGGACAAAGCTTTGACGATATCTACGTCGCAATCCTTGACAAAGCGTCCAGCGAAATCGGTTATTTCGTCCGTATAACGACCGGACAAATTGACGACGTTGACAAAATCAAGCTCATGAAGACGGCATGTGCGGTAATCTTCTTCTCCGTGTGCAGGAGCTGTGTGAACAATTCCTGTACCACTGGTGTCGCTTACGTAGTCTGCATCAACCACGATGTGTCCACGTTTAACCTTTACGTAGCCGAACGGCGGCTCATAAGGAGTTCCAACAAATTCAGACCCTTTATGTGTGGATAAGATCTCATAGTTTTCCTTGAATACTTTTTCAGCAAGATTCTTGGCAACGACGAATATTTCGCCGTTTTGTCTGACGCGGACATAATCGATTTCTTTGTTGATGGCCAACGCGACGTTTGATGGCAGCGTCCATGGCGTTGTTGTCCACGCGAGAAAGATTTCTTCACCCGTCTTGCTTTTGAATTTTACCGTAGCACTCAAGTCTTTTACATCTTCATAACCTTGTGCAACCTCGTGGGAGCTAAGTGTCGTTTGGCAGTCAGGGCAATATGGGCTGACACGGTGGCCTTTGTACAGCAGCTCTTTTTTATGAATTTCGGACAATATATGCCACACGCTCTCGATATAGGGATTAGTCAGGGTGACATAGGGGTTATCCATATCCGTCCAATAGGCGATGCCTTCTGTCAGTTCGCGCCATTGTCTTTCATATTCGAAGACGCTTGTTTTACACTGCTCCACGAATTTGGCTACACCATACTTTTCGATTTCTTGCTTGCCGGAGATCCCCAGCTGCTTCTCGACGCCAAGCTCAACAGGGAGACCGTGTGTATCCCAGCCGGCTTTACGAACGACGCGATAGCCTGACATCGTTTTGTAGCGCCCGATAAAATCTTTGATTACTCGTCCAAGAACATGTCCGATATGAGGCTTGCCATTTGCGGTAGGGGGACCTTCGTAAAATACGAAATTCGGCTTTCCAACCCGATAATCTATTGATTTTTTAAACGTTTCGTTTTGCTTCCACTGATTCAGGATGCGAAGCTCACGGGTTCTTGCTTTTTCTTTCACATCTACCTTTCTCATTGCATTCATCCTTTCGTTGTCGCGAGGAGAAGAGCGTATCAGCTGAAAAAAACAAAAAATCCCGCCCCCTAAGGGACGAGATTTTATCTCGCGATACCACCCTTGTTCCGAGATGATCAAATAACAGGATCTCTCGGCACCTCATACTACGTACCATCATACGCGCCCCTTGTAACGGCGGGAACCCGGGATAGCTTACTGAGCTTTCTTTCAGCTTTCCTTCTCGGAGAGGATTTTCGGCTAAGTCTTGAACAGTGGCTTTCAGCACAAGGCCAACTCTCTGGGGAACAAGGGGTTTAGCGTACTCTTTCTCGTCAATGAATTTATTCACGTCATTTGGTTACCTCATTTTTACAACAGATTCAAGCGAATGTCAAATCGTGATTTTTTCAGCTGTGAAAAAAGGGCGTTTTATTTTTTGAAGATGACGATGACAATCAAGAAGGTGAGGAGCAAAATAAAGAGCAAGATAAAAAATTGCGATAGAGGACGGTGTGAGATTTCGCTGCTGACGATGATTCCGACGATTGACAGTCCGATGTTCTCACGGTTATGTTTGGAGAATTTATATTTGAAAACGCGAAAAAGAACAAGAGTAATCATGCCGAGCGCTAAAAAAATCAGTATGCTCTCCATAAGAAACCTCCTTGGTAAGCTCCTTCATTCGATAACTGTTTTTCGAATTTTCCCACTTATTCAAGGTTACTCTATTCCTTTACATTATTACCATAATTTTCGTATGGAACCAATAATAAAACAAGAGCATAATAGAAAAGTAATCCAAACTGACTAGTATAATCCATTGGGGTTTGCGCCTTGACTTAAACTAAGCAGATAAGTCGGCGCTCATTTTTTTATTCCAATGATAGGTACAAATACCTAAATTAAGCTGTTGTCAATGTGTGATGGACCCTATATGATAATCGTATTCACGTATAATCAACGTACTACCCCGTACGCCCCAACCGTAAATGAGCGGTTGGGGATTTTTTTGCTCCTTTGTAAAGAGTCCCAATTATCTCCTATCGCCTGTATATCCAATTTCATATATCCTATAAAAGGACTCGAAAAGTTCTTGGGGTCTGCGGTGACTCAATAATGCAGATGAGTCACCGCTTTTTTTAACCAAATATCAACCTGAATCCATAAGCAAACCCGTCTTTCGGAACTGACCGAGACGGGTTTTTTTATGGAATAATCCCACAAACATATAATTGCCATTTACGGTCATTCTAAAGGATAGGTGATTTTGGTAGGGAGGTCTTTGATTTGCGTACTACAATCGTCGTCTTATCCTTTGCCTTGCTCATGACGGGCTGTGGCTCAAACTCTGAGTCGAAAGGCCAAGTCCAGTCCAAAGAAGCAGAGCCTCTGTGTGCACCTGCACCAATACGCTATGAGCAATGGGAAGAGCAAGCAAAAAGCATAGCCGGACAGGTTAAAGGAATTGATCAGGTTGTTGCCGTACAAATTGATAAAGAGCTTGATATAGCCGTAAAAGTGACTAACTTTAATCGCTTCAGGCTGGAATCGATTCAAAAAGAGGTAGCCAAACGATTGAAGGATGCTTTTCCCAATGCTGACATTCATGTCACAGCCGACAAAAAATTAATTCGTGAGCTACAAAAATTTGCTGAGAATCCATGGCCGACAGACGTGAGAGAAGCGTGCAAACAAAAGAAGAAGTTCAAGCAGTTCGAAAAAAAGATGAAGGGATGACGGTCGTGGGTAATGATCTGACCGATATGAAGTCCCGGACCGAAAAAAAGACTCCGCTGTACGGGAGTCTTTCGTTTTCGTGGAGAGCAGGTTAGCGTAACCCGGTCCTAGTAATGGTCGTACTCACGGTGCGCATGGTGATCCACATGGTCATCACGATAACGGTGATTTCGGTGAACATCTACATCACGTAGCTCATTTTTTGCTTTTTCAACAAGCAGCTGGTAATCTCGTATCACCTCAGTGAGAGCAGAGACGGACTCTTTATAATCAGGCTCATTACAGATGCCGTCTATCGCTCGATGGAGGTGGTACATCTTATCTTCGGTTTTGCGGATAAACTCAACCCAATCCATGCCGTTCATAAAATACCTCCTTTCCACTTTAGGCTTTACACGCCCTTTGGAAACTATGCAAGAAGCAGAAGCAATCAAGAATTTGCTTAGGGATAATACAGGTTGGGCTTGCTCGGAAAAAAGGTTCATGATAACATACGTCACGTCAGTGCTTCGCTTTGGACAAAGGATGTCGTCAGGAGAAAGCAAAGCATCTTCCATCAAGAAACTACTGAGGTGTACATATGGACACATTAGCAAAAATAAACAAAATGCTTGAAAAAATAATGCCACTCCTGACGCCAAGCAGCGTCGTAATCGGTGTGTTGGCAGGAAGTCATTTGCAGCCGTATACATTTCTTTCTCCATGGGTATTTGCCTTTATGACGTTTGTGGGCAGTCTGGGGTCGGGATTTAAGGAATTTGCCAAAGTGCTTACCAGGCCTTTTCCGTTAATTGCCAATCTTTTGATCCTGCATGCACTTATGCCCCTCGTAGCGTGGGGAATAGCAAGCTTGTTTTATCCAGACGACATTCATGTTGTGACGGGCTTTATTTTGGCAGCGTTAATCCCGACCGGTATCACAAGCTTTTTGTGGTCTTCCATTTATATGGGGAATATCGCCTTGACTCTGTCCATCATTTTGATTGACACCATACTTTCTCCTTTTTTCGTCCCTTTGGGAATGTCTCTGTTTTTAGGGGCAAAGGTCGAGATGAACATGGCTCTCATGATGCAAGGTTTGTTTTTCATGATCGTTCTGCCTTCGCTTATCGGTATGCTGCTCAATCAGTTGACGGGAGGTAAAGTGAAGACGACACTTGCTCCCAAATTAGCTCCCTTCTCCAAGCTGGGGATGGGGGTAGTCGTCGCTATTAATAGCTCCGTCGTGGCTCCTTATTTATCTGTTTTGGATGCGAAGCTGCTCGGTATGGCAGGGGTAGTGCTCTTGCTGGCGATTATTGGCTATCTCATGGGGTGGTTTATCGCAAAATGCTGCGGATGGGATCGAGGGGTGATCGTGACCTTGACCTTCAATAGTGGGATGCGAAATATTAGCGCAGGTGCAGTGGTCGCAACCTCTTATTTTCCAGCGGCGGTTGCTTTGCCCGTAGTGCTTGGCATGCTGTTTCAGCAGACGCTTGCCTCTACATTTGGTAAATTTCTGGAGATCGTCGAAAAAAGGCCAACTCATCCAGAGTCCATAAAGCATGGGTCGAAAGCAGGGTAACCTGCTTTTTTGTTTGGAGACTTTGTATTGCGTGTTCGTATCTCGTTCGCATATAATACAAACAAACGTTCGTGATCGAGGTGGTAGCATGATCGAGACAATCATGGTTCCTGTGAACAGGGAGATGAAGCGTGTCCCCGTTTTGACGAAAACGCATCTGCGGATTATCAGAATGCTTGATAACGGGGCGGACATCAGTACGCTCGTCGCAGATCGACAAATGAGACGAGCGGTCAATGACTTATGTAGATTAGGGTGGGTGAGGTCGCGTGGCAGCAGGCATTCGTAATCTGGATGATAAAACCAGAAAAGAAAAGGACCGAGATTCCTTTTACTACTCGCTCCGTGATTCTGGTCGTGAAGACTACGCAGTGGCGGTGAGCTGGTGGGTGTCGCTTGAAGGTGAAAAAGGGAACACATGCACAATGTGGGGAGTTGTCAAATGGTTTGATCCGAAGTCCCGTAAAGTCAAGCTCGCGAATCAGACGAGCTGTCAATGGATCGACATGGAACAAATCGTTGATGTGCATGGTTAGATGCTTCGGAACATAAAGCTCATGTAAGAAAAAGTGACATGAAATTTCAGAAAAATGTAAAAAGCAATAGACTTGAGCTGAATTTATGTTAGAATATCTTACATATCTTGCGTTTTCTCTCCACTTCCAACTTTGACCCTTTCATGGGTCGCTTTTTTTGTCCCACGAAAGGTCTTTTGGAAATAAGTGGAGGCTTTCTATTCCGCTACTTGGTAAAATGAAAGGGACTCCATTATTGTGGATACGGCTTGCCATCACCTTTAAACAGTTTGCTGACCATTCCGTAAAGCTTGGCGGGCATATCGGGGAAGACAAAGGAGTACTGACTTGCTCCTTGCTTTAATAATGCAACTGGGGCTTCTATTGTATAGGGAATTTTCATGAGATCGAGCATTTTTTTGTACTCTTCAACCATCGAATGATCTACGGTGTAATAAAATGATTTCGAAGACTTCATGGGCACACACTCCTTTTCCATATTGTAGCATATCAAACGGACATCATTAAAAACCAGTTTAGCCAAGAATGTTTGGTTTTTGTTAAGGGAGAGTAAGGTTTTGGCCTGGAGGGAGAAAAGCGATGCTGACACGGTTTTCGGCAGCAAATCGTACAGAGCTACTCAAGAAAATGACCATGAACGAATTGGAAGTGCTGGTCATCGGCGGAGGAATTACGGGAGCGGGTATTGCACTGGATGCTGCTCTACGCGGTGTACAGATTGGGCTAATTGAACAAAACGATTTCGGCTCAGGAACGAGCAGCCGCTCAACCAAGCTCATTCACGGTGGCTTGCGCTATCTCAAGCAAGGAGATGTAAAGCTCGTACAAGAGGTGGGGCGAGAGAGAGCGATCTTGTATAAAAATGCACCGCATCTTGTTGTAGCGGCACCGATGCTCTTGCCGATTTATCGGGGAGGAACCTATGGGTATTTTGCCTCTTCAGTGGGGTTGTACATTTACGATTGGCTAGCGGGTGTAGAGCGTACTGAGCGCAGACGAATGTTAAACAAGCAAGAAGCGCTTCGCTTAGAGCCGCTTTTGAAACCAGATGGGCTTAAAGGCGCCGGCTATTATTATGAGTATCGTACTGATGATGCGAGGCTTACGATCGATATTATGAAAACAGCCTTTCAAAATGGAGCGACTATCGTCAATTATGCAAAAATGACTGCGTTTATTTATAAAGACAGCCGTGTTGATGGGGTCAAGGTCACCGATCGGATAACGAATGAAGTCTACAGCATTTATGCAAAGCAAATTGTAAACGCGTCCGGCCCGTGGGTAGACGGTGTGCGACAATTAGACGGGAGCCTCTCTGGAAAGCGTTTGTTTTTAACCAAAGGTGTCCATCTTGTAGTAGCCAAAGACAGGCTGCCGATCCGCCAATCTGCCTATTTCGATACACCAGATGGTCGGATGATTTTTGTGATTCCACGCGGAGACATCACCTATATCGGAACAACCGACACCGCTTATCAGATGGAAATGGATCAGCTGCGTACTACCCAGCAAGACCGTGATTATTTGCTGAAAGCGGTGAATGCCATGTTTCCAGAGGTGAGACTCAGTCCACAGGATGTTTGCTCAAACTGGGCAGGGGTACGACCATTGATTTATCAGGAAGGAAAAGGTCCGTCAGAGCTGTCCAGGAAGGATGAAATGATCGTTTCACCGTCCGGCTTAATCACGATTGCAGGAGGGAAGCTGACCGGATTTCGTAAAATGGCCGAAAAAGTAATGAACCTGGTCACGAGTGAGCTTGCACCAAAGACAGGCAATAAGTATAAGGGATGCAGAACAGACCAAGTGATCGTCACGGGCGGAGAGCGTATGGGGTATCATGACTATGCTGATTGCAAAAAAGACTTGTTGGAACAAGGGATTGCCCGTGGCGTGGATGCAAATACTGCGGCGGAATGGATCGACCTCTACGGGACGAATACGCTGCAAATTTATAATCGATTAGGCGCAGTTAAAAGAAAAGGCGAAGGAATCGAGCTAGAAAAACTGCTGCGCGCACAAATCGCGTATGCAGTGGAGGAGGAAATGACGACGACTGCAGTTGATTTTCTGAGGCTGCGCACAGGTTGGACGTATTTTCATTTGAAAAAGGCAGAAGCCAACACTGAAGGAGTCATTCGTATCATGGGGGAGCAATTAGGGTGGAGCGCGGGTGAATGTGCCCGGCAGCGAGCGGAAGTGGCGGCATTGTTGGATGCAATTTATCGTTTCCCTGAGAGCGAGGAAGCTTGCAGGGAATAGAAGCCTTGTCCTTCTTGCTAAGGAATGAAATTAGTTTATCGTTTAATCAATATAGTGCTTTGTTGTTGTCGCTAGAAAAAATGCTGTTAACTCTCAAACCGCTAAGCTATGGCGGTTTTTGTGTTTTTAAATTGATCTTCCCTGGGAACCAGAAAACAGAAAACATTTTATAAAGACAAATAAACCTAATAGTATATATTTTCAGAATAAAATATTGTGGTTTTTGGGCACAACGCGTATAATTCAACTAGAGCAACAACTTCAGACATGTGTAATTTTTAAAGTATAAACTTCAAGATGATAAATTCATAAAAAAGGAGGGTGAATCATGTGAGAATTGTTATTGCGGAGGTCATGCACGAAACGAACACCTTCTCGAATGTTCCTACTACGCGAGAGCTATTTGAGCTGTGGGAGTGGGCAAGGGGAGACGACATCATAAGGGCACATGCTGGTGTTCGCGATTTTCTGGGTGGAATGATTGATGGTGCCAGACAGCGGGATATTGATGTGGTAGGCGCTTTTGCTACAAATGCATATCCGGCAGGCACGATTACAAAAGAAACATTAGATGCCATGCAAAATGAACTGCTCCAAGGAATTGCGGATGCAGGAAAAGTGGATGCCATTTGTCTGTCTTTGCATGGCGCTGGTGTCGCAGAAGGCGCTGATGATTTGGAGGGGACGCTCTTAAAAGCGGTTCGCGAGCAGGTCGGCTATGAAATTCCCCTCATCGTAACGCTGGATTTGCACGGTAATATTTCGGATGAAATGATTACTGAGGCAGATATTTTGCTGGGGGTTCATCTCTATCCACACACCGATTGCTACGAACGTGGCCTCGAAGCTGTAGAGCTGGCGGAGAGAATGGTAAAGGGAGAGCTTATCCCGCGCATGTATCGTGCCGTCTTGCCGCTGATGATTCCTCCTTCAACGACAAATCTTTCTCCCGCCAAGGATATTAATGAAGCGTGCTATAAATGGGAGCGGGAGCCGGGGATGATTGATTGTGCATTTTTTCACGGGTTTCCGTACACGGATATTCCGGAAATGAGTGTTACAATCGTCGCAGTCGCAAATAACGATGCAGAGTTAGCGAAGCGTGCCGCTTTGGATGTTGCTGAATTGATTTGGGAAAAACGCGAGGAATTCGCTCCAAAGGTATTGTCACCTCAACAGGGACTAAAGCTGGCAAAAGCGGCAACTGCGTTTCCAGTCGTATTAAATGAAACGTCTGATAACCCAGGTGGAGGAACTCCAGGAGACGGAACATACCTTTTACAGGCGATGCTGGAAGCTGATTTGCAAGATGCCTGCTTTGGCTTTATTTACGATCCGGAAGTCGCTGCATATGCTCATGAACAAGGCGTTGGCGAGACAATCGAGGTGAAGCTCGGAGGCAAGACTGATCAGCTGCACGGAGAACCGATCGCTCTCACAGCCTATGTCAAGGCGTTGACTGATGGGAAGTTTATTGTGTCATCACCGATGGGCAAGGGCACTCCTGTCGATTTGGGAAAATCGGTTCGCCTACAAGCAAATGGTGTCGATATCCTCGTCTGTTCAGTTAAAACACAAGTGCTGGACGAGCAGATCTTCCTTCTCCATGGTATAGATGTCACGCAATACAAAATTGTTTGCTTGAAATCGAGCCAACACTTCCGAGCCAGCTTTGAGCCAATCAGCGCGGAAATCATTACAGTAGATTCTCCTGGTTTGACGACATTACTGTTCCATACATTTGATTACCAACGTCTGAACCGACCGATATACCCACTCGATCCAGTCACTCGCTCTTAGTACTGACACCATATACAAAATGAAACCCCATACTGGAATGTTCATTAGAAATAGAGATATATGATTAGAGGAGAATGAAATTCATGCGGAGAGACGCCTTAGAATATCGTACGGTGACAAACGCCATCGAGATGGTTGAAATGGAAGACTTGCAACGACGCATTTGGGGAGAAAGTAGTGTAACGCCAGTTCCTCAATTAATGGCAGCCATCCACAATGGCGGGGTGGTCATTGCTGCTTATCATGAGGGGAAGCCAGTCGGCTTTTGCTATGGCTTTACCGGCTTCAGAAAGGGCAAGGTACACATATGCTCGCATATGCTCGGGATTCTACCCGAATATAGAGATTGGGGTATCGGGAAGCAGCTCAAGCTCAGCCAGCGTGAATGGGCCATCGAAAATGGCTATGACAAAATGACATGGACATTTGATCCGCTTGAAGCGCGCAATGCGTATCTGAATCTGTGTAAGCTTGGCGGTGTGGTACGAACTTACTTGGAGTCGTACTATGGCGAAATGGGCGATGGCATCAATAAAGGCATGCCAACCGACAGGCTACTGCTGGAATGGGATTTGAACGCGGACCGTGTTGTAAGCAGTATAAACGGCTCACCCATCGATCGAGTGGAGTGGAGAGATTATGCTTGTGTGCTTGATTGGGAGCTGAATGGAGAACACCCACGCCCAGTTAATCGTCTAGAATTGGGAGAGCATACGGGAATTTTGCTGTCCGTACCTGTTTCGATCCAACAGCTGAAGAAGGACAATCTCGACATTGCTCTGGAGTGGAGACTGGCCTTGCGCAACATATTTAAGGAAGCGTTTTCATCGGGCTATGTGGTCGTAGGGCTTTTGAAAAGCGATAAACCTGTGCATGCCTATGTACTGGAAAAAGGTGTGCGGGTGGATGAGTAAATAAAAGAAACCCAGGAGGCGTGACATGAAAACGAATGAATGGGGAACGGCATTTGAAGCGTATGCGAGTAAGCTGATTGCTGAGTTCCAAGTCCCGGGTGCTATCGTGGCTGTCGCCAAAGAAGGCGAACTTCTTTATGAAAAAACATTCGGTTATCGCGATCGGGAAGAGAAAGCGCCGATTGATCGTGATACCGTTTTTGGCATCGGTTCCATCACGAAGTCGTTCACGTGCTTGGCGATTATGCAGCTGCAGGAGGAAGGCAAGCTCTCCATACATGATCCTGTTGTCACTTATTTACCAGAGTTTCGTACCCGGGATGAAGCACACACCAAGTCCGTTACGATTCATCATTTCATGACGCATTCCCCTGGTCTGCCTCCTCTTCCGGCTCTTATTCCTGCGATGCTGCCAAGCTTGAAAGCAGATCCAACAGCTGAAGAGTTATTAAAACAGTTTGAAAAGGATTGCAAAGAACCGATTGATACTTATGAGCAGCTGATGGCGTATATTGCCGAGCACCCATATGAGCTCTTGGGACCACCGGGGACTGAATTCAGCTATTGCAACGAAGCGTACGGATTGCTTGGCGCGATCATTGAGCGTGTAAGTGGGAAAAAGTACGAAGCGTACGTGCAAGAACACATTTTGCAACCACTTGGGATGGATCGATCTGTTTTTTACGTGGAGGAGCTGGGTGCGGATGACAATTGCACCATGCTTTATACTCCCCGGGTGAAAGATGGCGTGAGAGAAGCATTGCGCGCCCCGGGATGGTGGGATTCCCCGTCGATGCTTGCAGCCGGTTTTCTCAAATCAACCGCACGTGACATGCTTCGCTATGCAGATGTGTATCGGACAGGAGGGGCCACAGGTGACGTTAGAGTGATTTCGGAGGAAAGTGCTTCGCAAATGACGGCCCCACATATCAAGACCGATTTGGTCCGCAGCTATGGTTATGGACTCGGAACCCAATCATTCCATGAAAAATATACCTTGATCCAGCATACAGGAGGCTTAAAGGGGATTACTTCGGTGATGTTCATCATTCCGGAGGCGGGGTTAACAGGAGTTGTATTGACCAACGTAGATGATGCGCCGATTTCAAACTTGGTTCTGGGATTACTAAACAGCTTGTTTGATCGCCCGTTGGAAACGCCGCTAGTGACCTTTTCCCCCTATGAGGCGCCGCTTGCCCGGCTGCAGGAAAGCAACGGTACGTATAAATCTGGTGAGGGCGATGAGGTGAAAATCCGCTTTGATGAAGCAGACAAGCAACTCGTGTTTGCTGCGGGGGGTGAGGAGCTGCCTTTGCGACCAATTGGTGAGGATTCGTTTTTGCTCAACCGCAATAACACAGATATGCAAGTCCGTTTTGTACGGAATTCGGAAGGACAGGTCAAGCGCTTTGTGATGGGCGGGCGCCAAATGCCTAAAGTAGAAGCGTAGAACATAATCGGGAGGTGATTTTAGAATGAAGGTGTTTATTTCGGTAGACATGGAAGGGATATCAGGACTTTGCGAGGCGGAGGACGTCATCCCTGGTCGCAGGCATTACGAGGCTGGACGACGTCTACTGACGCAGGATGTAAACGCTGCGATAGAGGGAGCGCTCGACGCTGGAGCGACGCAAATCCTCGTCAATGAATCGCATGGTCCGATGAACAATATCATTCTGGAAGAGCTGCATCCCGCTGCAGATGTCATCCGTGGATTTTTCAAGCCACTCTGCATGATGCAAGGAATCGATGATAGCTTCGATGCCGCTTTCTTCGTCGGCTATCATGGAAAAGCAGGCACAGGCGATGCTGTACTCAATCATACCTTGTCTGGCCTAGCCATTCATCGCCTCGTATTGAATGGCAAGGAGGTTGGAGAAGCAGGGCTAAATGCTGCTGTCGCAGGTGCGTTTGGCGTTCCGGTTGTATTGGTCACAGGTGACTCGCAGACCGCACAGGAAGTCGAAGAGGATATTCCGGGCGTCTTTACCGTCGCAGTGAAAACAGGAATAACAGGACTGTCTTCACAGGCAATACATCCTGTCCGCGCACGCGAGATGATTCGCAAGCAGGCAAAAGAAGCTCTGCTTAGCCGCAGTCATGTACAGCCAATCGGACAAAAGGCTGAAAATACGATCGAAGTGGAGTTCACCAAGTCACAGTTTGCCACGGCGGTCAGCTGGATGTCAGGAGTGGAGCTTGTCGAGGGACGTACCGTTCGCTTTCATTCTAAGGATGTTGTGAGCATGATGCCTGTTCTGCAGGCGATGCTGATGATTACAGGGCAAGTAAACCGGATGATCACCGGGTGACAGATGACCAAGATATGATGTGAATAAAAAATGCAGCCACCTTTTCATGAACAAGGGGCTGCATTTTTGTTATCACGAATCATTAACTCGTTATTTCAAGATAAATATACAAGTGTTAAACGATTGTTTAACTACTGAAAAAACTACGGCTGGAGCGCTTTTTCTTGTAATGAGAGCTTCCATAATACGAGTGTTCCTGCCCATAATGTGGTCCATGTCCTTTTCGGTGTTTATAATCGCTGCTGCTGAACCTTCTGCGTTTGTAGTCGCTACTGCTATACTTTCTGTACTTGCTAGATGAAGGCGAGTGATTACCCAGTAGATTTCCTAAGAGCTTTTTTAACATTACAATCACTCCTTATCGTATGTGTATTAGCATATACGAATATAATTGGCGGCAGTTTCATATTCTCTGGTGTCTATTTCGAATGTATGACGGGTCCGATTCGATCAATCCGATTCGTCCAAATCAATCCAGAGAAGCCTTGGGGCACGCTTGCTAAATCCTCAGGGCTGTCAAACCCGCGAGAAAAATCGCCACTTCCAGCGACGAGTACAACTCGTGTTTGCTGATGATCCATTCTTTCCATAAAACGGTTGGGCCATCCCCATAGCCACGTAGCGATCTGGTCAGGTATATGCAGCTGTGTTTGTGCACACGCTTGTGGCACATAGCCCGACCAGCCGACAGCGATATATGGAATCAGACAGGCTTTTAACGTTGCCTTGGACATCACTCGCATGTCTGGCAGCATGCTATGTAGAGCTTCAATAGGCTTGTCCCCTCCGTACACGGTGAGCGTTTTCAAACGCTCCTGAGGCAAGGCAGCTAAATAACGTGCCAGCTGTTCACCTTCACTCGGATCATTGCTTTTTATATGAATCAACAGGGAGCGATTGGGAAATGTTTGAAGTACATCGGACAGGGAAGGCATCATTCCAACTCCTTTTCCGCGGAATGGGAAGGTCTTTCCTCCATCAGCTGTGTAATTGTAGCCAATATCGAGTTTTTGCAGATCAGCTAATGGGAAATCACGAGTAACACCTTCTCCGTTTGTGCGGCAGCCAAGCGTCCAGTCATGAAAAATAGCAAACTGTCCGTCTTTGGTTGGCTGCACGTCCAGCTCGACGACGTCAGCACCGGCGTCAAAGGCAGCGCGCATGGACGGGATGGTATTTTCCAAATAGGGATGCTCTGGAGGATAAATTCGTTCTGCTGTACAGGTTTCATCTGTTATGTCTTCCATGTGAAAGGTTTGAGACATCCCCCGATGAGCCAAGAGGAGCGGAGAACCAGAAGCCTCTCGGGCAAAATAAGAGCTGTTCGTTACGTAAACATATGCGATGAAAATGACCAGTATCCAAAGCCACTTGCGTTTGAACCACGGTTTTTTCGGTTTATGAGCACTTTTCATGGAAAGGCGCCTCCTAACGTACCAATGCTGTTTGTTTTGTGATTCTATCAAAACAGGTGTAAAAAGGAAAAGCTTTTCAACGTTATAGGACTTGGCATCATCTAAAAAGACTGGCAAAATATACGAGAGAAAAGATGCTCAGGACGAAGACACAGGGAGGTTCCATGAAAATAGCGTTGCACCAAATCGCCTATCAAATCGGGATGCACCCTACTGAAATGGCCAAGCTCGTTTTTGAAGGGGAAGTCACAGGAGAAGTGCCTGAACGAAATCCGCAAGCAAAAGACGCGTGGGTTGATCTTCACTCCCTGAGTAATTTTATTCAATGGAGATTTGATCAGGGGCACTTTGATAAAATGTTTTACGACAAAGCAATGCGTCACATTAACAAATACTTACCAAACCGGTAGGGTGAAAAGGAGTTGTAGGATGGACAGCATCATTTATTGCATGGTTCCCAAAACGTACTGGGAGCAATGGGAGAAACAGGAGCACTATTTGCCTCGCGATTATGAGCAAGAAGGCTTTATTCATGCTACCAAAGGAGACGAGCTGCTTGAGATTGTAGCGGATCGCGTCTATCCATCCTTTGACGGGGAGCTGCTTGTGCTCGTTGTGGACGAGACAAAAACCATTTCTCCAATTAAGTATGAGCAAGCAAAAGATGGTTTGCTTTACCCGCACATTTATGGACCGCTCAATCATGAAGCGATCATTGATATCAAATCAATGCAACGAACAGACGGGCATTGGAAGCTCGGAGCTTCTATTCGTTTCTAACACATACATAAATCATTCCAGTATCGCGCACAATGTATGGGGTAGTACCTACATATTGTGAGGCGAAGGGAGTGCTGTTTACATGCCAAAACCGGATGATCGTTCAGACAACGTAGAAAAGCTGCAAGAAATGCTACAAAATACGGAAGAGAGTATTCGCGAATCAGAGGATTACCTTTCTGCACATGCTGGTGAAATTTCAGCTGAGGAAAAAGCGAACATTGAAGCGAAGAATCAACGCCGAGAAGAGAGTATCGATGGATTTCGTTCGGAAATTCAGGATGAAGCCTCGGAGCAATCATAGGATCGCAAACGTCTGTTGCCCTCAAAGCAACAGGCGTTTTTTGTTTAAAGTGCAACAAAACATGAATTGTTTTGTGAAACATGGTAATCTGTTAATGGTACAATCTGAATAAAGAGGAGAAAAACCATGAAACGACCAGAAGATACACGCGTCGTTGTCGGCATGTCCGGCGGCGTTGACTCCTCCGTGACGGCTTACCTGCTCAAACAGCAGGGATATGACGTCATCGGCATCTTCATGAAAAACTGGGATGATACCGATGAATTCGGCCACTGCACGGCGGAAGAAGATTTCCAGGATGTCCGACGCGTCTGTGAACAGATCGGTATTCCGTATTACACGGTAAACTTTGAAAAAGAATACATGGATAAAGTATTCCAGTATTTTTTGGATGAATATAAAAGAGGTCGCACGCCTAATCCTGACGTCATGTGCAACCGCGAGATCAAATTCGGCGAGCTGCTGGGCAAAGTAATGGATTTGGGCGCCGATTATATTGCTACAGGTCATTACGCCCAAGTGAAGCACATCGACGGTGAGTACAAGCTAATCCGTGGTGCAGATAATAATAAAGATCAAACTTACTTTTTAAACGTGCTGGGGCAGGAGCAGCTGTCGAAAACGATGTTTCCGATCGGTCATCTGCCAAAGCCTGAAGTGCGTAAAATCGCAGAAGAAGCGGGACTTTACACTGCCAAGAAAAAGGACAGCACAGGGATTTGCTTTATTGGCGAACGAAACTTCCGCGACTTTTTGCAAAATTACCTCCCTGCGAAGCCAGGCAATATCGAAACTGTGGATGGTGCCGTTATCGGTAGTCACGATGGATTAATGTACTACACGCTCGGACAGCGCCAAGGTCTTGGTATTGGAGGCGGCCACGGAACAAGCGGGCAGCCATGGTTTGTTGTGGATAAGGACCTGGAGCGTAATGCTCTCATCGTCGGCGAAGGCTCAGATCATCCTCGATTGTATTCCACTAGCTTGCTTGCAACGGATGTTTCTTGGGTGAGTAATAAGCAGCCTGCGTCTACTTTTACATGTACGGCGAAGTTTCGTTATCGCCAGCCTGATCAGGGCGTCACTGTCCATATACTAGACCATCAACAGGTCGAAGTCGTGTTTGATCAACCACAAAAAGCAGTTACGCCGGGCCAAGCGGTCGTATTTTATGACGGAGAGGTTTGTTTGGGCGGAGGAACTATTGACAAAGTACGTCTGATTGATAAAGAGAAATAGATTGACGGGGGAATTGGTTGGTGGATGCAGCGAAAAAGTCGAAAATCGTTATTTCTTCCTTTTTAGCAGGAGCGGTTTTATTAGCAATTGTAGCAGTTCTCGGTATGTCGTCGACAAATGAAGAGCATATGACGACAATTCAGCAAGTGATCAAGGAACAAGGCGGAGAGATCGCCGCTAAAGGCATTACCATAGTTCCGGTAGAAGAAAGTCCATTCGAGAAGAGCGGGAAAGGAAATACGATTTATCGCATTTACTATACCAAGGATGGGCAAAATCTGACTGCGTGGTTCCGCTCTGAGAACCACTCCTCTATAAAAAAAGAACCGGAAGAGTGGATTCTTCCCTAACGTAAAAAAATCGACTGGGAGAGTGAGGAATCAGCATGACCCAATTTGCTGGATTGCGTGAGCTTGCAGGGTTGATTAGACGACTGGAGCCTGATCTGTCGGGAGCATCTATCAGTATCCTGGCTCATGAAAATCGAGAAGAAATCACGAAACAACTATTAGACGGCCTAGGTGAGCGTGTACCTGTTCAAAACAGTGCCGGAGAATATGCCAATCATCTCGCTGTGCTTCGTGTTGGGGCGAATAAATATACGCTCGCACAGGACTGGCGTGAGGTTTATATCAGTGAGATCAACTACTGCTTTTGCCGCATCCCTCCAGGGGCGCACGGACTTTTGGTGCATCATACCGACTATCCTGGTGTGATTTATGATGTTTCGAGAAAGTTGGCAGATTTCGAGATCAATATCTCGAAGCTGAATGTATCCCGAGAGCAAAAGGGGAAGAATGCCTTGCTCATTTCTGTAACGGATGAAGAAATTACACCAAATGTTGTATCCGCCATCGAAGAACTACCCCAAATCAATAAAGTAGTTTCCCTTCAGTAATTCGTAAGGGGCGCAAAGAGACACCGCCTGCAGCGTGTGGGCGGTTTTTTGCGTTGCCTGAAGTAAATTCTTGCTCAAACGGATATGCTAACGGTTATATGTCTTGTTTATGTGATAGAAAAGGCACAAGGAGTATCGGGTATGTTCTATCTACTGCTTATGACTGTTATCATTTGCGTAATTGCTGGTCTTGTATTACTTGCAAATAGAGCCTTTTTGTGGGGAACTGTGCTGATCCTAAGCGGAATTGGCTTATTATTGTTGATGTACAACAGGTATAAATCGAGGGTGCGAAATAGCTGCGACTGTATGCCTGACATTCCGTGCTTGGAATGTCACACGCCGGATTGTCTGGATTGCGGTGGTCATTCATGAAAGTAGACAAGAGGCTAGCCTTTCTCTCGTTTATTCCCTGTCATCGCCTGCCATCCCGTTCTATTTATTTGAACGGCAAACCTTTTCCGTTATGCGCACGGTGTATGGCCATCTTGCTTGGATACGTATTTTTGCCTGTGCTCTTTTTGTTGCCCTTACCGTTTTATGTCGGTTTCCTGTTGCAATTGCCGATGCTTATGGACGGCCTCAGCCAATACGGGAAGTGGCGAGAATCGACCAATCAGATTCGAATCATAACAGGGCTTTTAAGTGGGGGAGGTCAAGGTGTATTGATCGTCTCTGCCGTCAATTTTCTAGTAGAATCGCTAATGTAGCAACTCTTGCTCATTATGCTTGACTACTACGACATATTGAGGTAAAGTAAGTTTTACCAACTACATATTGATGCGGAGAGGTGTTTGCCAACTAGATTTGGCAGACTTAATAGGGAAGTCGGTGAGAATCCGACGCGGTCCCGCCACTGTAATGAGAGAGTTCTATTCGAGGAAAGGCCACTGATCAGATGGGAAAGGTCGGGAAGGCGGAATAGAACGTTTGATCCCGAGCCAGGAGACCTGCCTAGCCGTTGACACATGGTAGTACCTACGGAAGATAGGGAAGTGTTCGAGCGCTCAATTCGCATGCGGATTGATATGATCTAGTATCATTATGCGCATTCGACATTTTAATCGTCGGATGCGTTTTTCATTTGTACAAAAAGTATACATACGCAGCAAAGGGTGAGGGACATGCTAATTGCTTTTGATTCTAAAACAGGGAATGTACGCAGATTTGTTCAAAAGATTGATTTGCCGCATGTGGAAATTGATCCCGAGATGATATTGGGTGAACCGTTTATATTGGTTACGTACACGACCGGCTTTGGACAAGTACCTGAAAAGGTGACGTCATTCCTAAAAGCAAATCATTCCTTGCTGCGAGGTGTATCGGCAAGCGGGAACCGCAACTGGGGGGCAAGCTTTGCCAAAAGTGCAGATACGATTGCAAATCTTTACGGCGTTCCGGTAATATCTAAATTCGAATTATCGGGAACAGGCCGAGATGTGGAACATTTTACGAGTGGGGTGGCAGCAATTGCGGCATATTGAATTGAACAACCAACTGATGCAGCGTGGAGAAGACGGATTTTTTCAGCTTGAAAAGGATCGTGAAGTCGTCGCAGATTTCATGAAAGAAGTTGAGGAGAAAACCTTGGCTTTTGCAAGTGTCAAAGAACGGATGGACTATCTGATTGAAAATGACTACTACGAAAACGTCTACGATACGTATACAGCTTCGCAGGTAGAGGAAGTCTTCCGTTTGGCAAAAGACGCTTCATTTCAATTTGCATCGTATATGGCCATCTCCAAGTTTTATAAAGATTACGCGTTGAAAACAAACGACAAATCCATGTATTTGGAGCAGTACTCGGATCGGGTAGCAATTGTCGCACTCTCCTTGGGCCAAGGGGACTTCGAGCTGGCCAAGCGCTTGACGGTTTCCATGATGGATCAAAGACTGCAGCCAGCAACCCCGACTTTCTTGAATGCAGGAAAAAGTCGACGGGGTGAAATGGTTTCCTGTTTCTTACTTGAAATGGATGACTCGTTGAACTCGATTAACTATATTTTGGGAACGTGCATGCAGTTGTCCAAAATCGGCGGTGGAGTCGCCGTAAACCTGTCCAAGCTTCGCGGACGCGGCGAGCCGATCAAAGGTGTCGAGGGTGCAGCAAAAGGGGTCATGCCAGTGCTCAAGCTGCTGGAGGATGCTTTCTCCTATGCGGACCAAATGGGACAACGCAAAGGATCGGGAGCGGCATACTACAACATTTTTGGCTGGGATATTAACGAATTCCTCGATTGCAAAAAAATTAATGCCGATGAAAAGTCGCGGATTAAAACCTTGTCGATTGGCCTCATCGTTCCAAACGTCTTTTACAAGCTCGCTGAGGAAAACAAGCCGCTGACTGTGTTCGCTCCCTACTCGGTGTACAAGGAATACGGCGTTCATCTGGATGATCTGGATCTGGACAAGATGTATGACGAACTGGTTGCCAACGATCGAATCAAGAAAAAAGTCGTGATGAGCGCGCGTGACATGCTGACGAAAATTGCCATGATCCAGATGGAGTCTGGCTATCCATACATTATGAATAAAACAAATGCGAACCGCGACCATGCCTTAAAAGATATCGGGGCAGTGAAGATGTCCAACCTGTGCACGGAAATTTTCCAGCTGCAGGAAACCTCCTCGATCATGAATTACGGTGAGATGGACGTGATTCGTCGAGACATCAGCTGCAATCTGGCATCGCTTAATATCGCAAACGTCATGGAACGCAAAATGATTAAAGAGTCCGTCCACGAAGGCATCGAAGCTATCACAGCAGTCAGTGACATGACAAAGGTAGAAAACGCGCCAGGTGTGCAAAAAGCAAATCGCGAGCTGCACTCTGTCGGGCTTGGTGCCATGAATCTGAATGGCTATCTGGCAAAGAACAAAATCGCGTACGAGAGTGAAGAAGCAAAAGACTTTGTTCGGACTTTTTTCATGATGATGAACTATTACTCACTCGAAATGAGCATGATGATTGCGAAAAAGAAAGAAACAACCTTCCTTGGCTTTGAGCAATCGGAATACGCAAAGGGCACGTACTTTCACAAGTATATAACTACTGATTATCAGCCACGCACGGAAAAAGCAAAGCGGCTCTTCGAAGGCATGTATATCCCGACTACCGAAGACTGGGAGAACTTGAAGCAACAGGTTCAAACTCATGGGCTGTATCATGCATATCGTCTGGCGATTGCACCGACCCAAAGCATTTCGTACATTCAAAATGCAACCTCCAGCGTCATGCCAATCGTCGAGCATATCGAAACGAGAACGTATGCGAACTCGACGACATATTATCCGATGCCATATTTGTCTCAGGAAAATTATTTTTACTATAAATCAGCTTACTCGATCGATCAGTTTAAAGTCATTGATCTGATCGCGGAAATTCAGGAGCATGTGGACCAAGGGATTTCGACGGTGCTGCATGTGAACAGTAACATCTCGACTCGCGAGCTGGCCCGCTACTACATCTACGCGGCAAAAAAAGGACTCAAGTCGCTCTACTACACACGCACCAAGCATTTGACTGTAGAAGAGTGCATTAGCTGCGCGGTTTAATCCGATTTACACACCCTGCTTTCAGCTCTCTTCGCGTTGTAGATAAAAGAGTGCGGGAGTAGGGTGTGGATTTGCAGGGCATAGAAGAAAATTTGTAAGTATATAGAGAAGAGGAACGCCACATGAAAGCTGTCAATTGGAACAGGCCGGACGACGATTTTACAATGACATTTTGGAACCAGAACATCATGCAGTTCTGGACAGATGACGAAATCCCGCTCTCTGACGACAAGATGTCCTGGATGGAGCTAAGCGCTTCTGAACGGGATACCTATAAAAAAGTGTTAGGTGGCCTCACCCTGCTGGATACCGTACAAGGCGGAGTGGGTATGCCCAAAATCATGGAGCATGTCGATGGACTGCAGCGCAAAGCCGTCCTCGCTTTTATGGGCATGATGGAGCAAATTCACGCCAAATCGTACAGCAGCATTTTTACCACACTTGCTGCAACGGAAGAAATTGATGATATTTTCAGCTGGGTGGAAAAAAATCCATACCTGCAAAAGAAAGCCGCCCTCATCTCAACTCGTTATCAAGAGATTCACTCCGATAAGGATTTATATATGGCGATGGTGGCATCCGTGTTTTTGGAAAGCTATCTGTTTTACAGCGGCTTTTTCTATCCGCTTTTCCTGGCAGGACAAGGAAAAATGACGAGCAGTGGCGAAATCATTGACCTGATCGTGCGCGATGAAAGCATTCATGGACTTTATGTGGGTGTACTCGCTCAGGAAGTGTATCAACGTCTGAGTGTCGCTGAGCAGTCAGCGGTGAAAGAGGAGCTGTACGCACTTCTGCAAGAATTGCATCAAAACGAAGAGTCATATACAAGAGCGCTCTATACCGAAATCGGACTTGCTGACGACGTTTTGGCCTATGTCCGTTACAATGCGAACAAAGCGTTGATGAATTTGGGACTCGATCCATTTTTCCCAGACGAAGAAGTCAATCCAATCGTATTGAACGGCATTCGCACACATACCAAGCAGCATGACTTTTTCTCGAAAAAGGGCAATGGCTATGTTCGTACACTGAATGTAGAGCCGCTTTCAGACGACGATTTTAAATTTTAGCCACCAAAATAGTTTGATAAAACAACATACCACTCAACCTTACACACACAAAATAGAAAAGAGATTTTGTGTGTGTATTTTTTTGATCTTGTTTTGCAGGTTCTGACACAGGAAATATGTAGCAGGAGGAGAGAATGAATATTCGTGGCCTAACCGAACAATGGACTTCCATACTTGGACGTATAAAAATAGCGCATGGCGAGATCATCGAGCTCACTGCAGATGAGCCTTCAACCATTCAGGAAATTCTTTCAGTGGAGGAAAAGCTTGGCATCCAGCTTCCACATGACTTCAAGAAGGTGCTTATGGAATGGTCCAGGCATCTCTATTTTAGATGGATGCTATCCGATGGGGTTATATTGCCGTATGAGTTCAGAGAGATATTTAGCGGAGAAATAGGCTGGAACCTGGAGTGGCTGCAGTATTGGCACGAAGAATATGCGGAAGAGGGGTACGCTAGCAGCTTAGCGGGAAAGCTCACATTTTTTCCTGTGGGTAACGGTGATTATTTAGCTCTGGATTTACAGTATGATGGTGAGCCACCTGTCGTCTATTGGGATCACGAGACAGACGAGATTACGCTACTTGCTGCTTCCTTTTCGGAATACCTAAGCAAGATGACAGAGCTTGGCTGTATTGGTGCAGAAATGTGGCAATATGAATGTTTTTTAGGATCGGACGGAATTGAAACAAACTCTGATGCTGCCCAGCGGTGGAAAGCCTGGTTTCAATCATTTCTGAGTCTACGGTTTGAAGATGCCAAAGAGTCCCTCGAGTCCTTATTTCAATACATTTTGTACCACGGTGAAGTAAACAGCAGAGAAGTATCAGCACTTCAATCCTTTCAACATGACGAAATTCTTCATCAGGCCTGGAAACGGCTCCCCGCTTCTTCGCGAGAGGAATCAAAAGCATTATGCTTGATCGTAGGAGAGGTAGTTGGAAAAGATGCTGCAGTGTGGGTTAGAAAACTTTGGGTAGAGCCAGGTACGATAAATCCTGTGGATCGGTCATATTTAACAGCAAGATGCTTACCTAACGATGAGGCTTACCAGCTCATTGTGAATTACGTAGAAGAATCAAAAGGAAAAGAGATTGAAGGCTATGAAGCATTGCGTCACCTATCTGCGCTCGAATCCAATCGCGTGATTACCTGGCTTGAGAAGAACTGCCGATTGCCTGCAACAGATGGATGGGCTGCCTTATTCGCAATTTCAAAACCGTCCTGGGACGATTTGAAGCATTGGGCTGAATTGGAGACGCGGCACCGCTTAACGATCATCCATGCACTAGAAGAAATGATACGAGAACAGAATGCCTGTAATTCCTCGCAATTAAAGGTTTATGGAGTTCCGAGCAAGAATGAAATGTTGGATTTTTTAGGGAGATTACATGATTCAGAAATCCTGAACACCAAGAAAGCGATTATCAGAAAAGTCGTTGATCAGGTGGACAAGATCTTATTGTAGAGCCATGATTGCCTTGATTTGAGGTAGGAATTGTTTCTTCGGTAAAATTTGGCATGACAAAAAATGGTTTGCATGTTACTGTATGAAAAGATGTTGCCAGCTAGTCTAAGGGGTACATGCTTTTCTTTTAAAAACTGGATATGAGTGGGAACAGGTTCCTTGGTGATGGTTCACGCAAGGATGAAAAGGGAAGTCGGTGAGAATCCGACACGGTCCCGCCACTGTAAGAGGGGAGTCGGCACTACGAAAAGCCACTGATCCAACCGGATTGGGAAGGCATGTGCAGATGATGAGCCTCAAGTCAGGAGACCTGCCTGTTTCGACGACACTGCTTAACCTACGGGAGATAGGGAGGTGTTAGGATGCTGTGATCTCAGTGCTTATTTGGCATTTCTAACGTTCTTTTTGATCGTTGGAGATGCCTTTTTTGTTGGGTGGACTCAGACATGATCGAGCAAAGAATGGAGAGGAAATTCATGAAAAGCAGCAATTTGGGATATCCACGAATCGGCGAACAGCGCGAGTGGAAAAAGGCATTGGAATCGTTTTGGGCAGGGGAGTTTGCGGAAAGCGATCTGTTAAAGCAAATGGAGCAAATTCGCAAGCGACACTTGCAAAAGCAACTAGAAAAAGAAATTGATTTGATTCCACTCAATGATTTCACATTTTATGACCAAATGCTGGACATGGCCGTGATGTTTGGGCTTGTTCCAAAACGGTATGATTATGATGGAGGACCTGTTTCGCTCGTTACCTATTTTGCCATGGCTCGGGGAAATGAAGCCGCTGTTGCTGGCGAGATGACGAAATGGTTTACGACAAACTATCACTACATTGTTCCGGAGTTTGGTGACCGACAACCTGCTGTCACGGAAAACAAACCCCTACTCGCTTATCTCGCGGCGAAGGAATCACTTGGTATTCAGGGAAAGCCGGTCATTGTGGGGCCATATACATTTGTAAAGTTATCCAAAGGCTACGCACCCGATGATTTTCATCAAACGATTGATAAGATGGTTCCGCTCTATATACAAATATTGCAGGAGCTGGAGCTGCACGGGGTAGAGTGGGTACAAATAGACGAACCAGCCTTTGTGATGGAGGTACCTACCCATGACATAAAAGTAATTAACAGAGTGTACGAACAGTTGAGCCAAGCGCTTCCACATTTGAAGCTCATGCTGCAGACGTACTTTGAAGCCGTGGATTTGTATCAAGAGCTGGTCGCGCTGCCTGTGGAAGGAATCGGATTGGATTTCGTACAAGGTGCCGCTAGAAACCTGGCACATCTGCAAACGCATGGTTTTCCGGAGGATAAGGTGCTGGCTGCAGGAATCATTGATGGGCGAAACATTTGGCGATCTTCTCTGAAGGAAAAATGGAGCCTGGTCAAGAGCATTACCGACATTGTTCCCCCTGAGAGATTATGGCTGCAACCATCTGCGAGTCTCCTGCACGTCCCTGTTACCGTTCAACAAGAGAGTGATTTAGACGAAGTAGTAAAACAAGCATTAGCATTTGCAGATGAAAAACTGGGCGAGGTACAGCATTTAGTCCAAGGATTCCGATATGGTAAATATATTATTTCAAAGCAGATTGCGGAAAATGAATCTGCCATCATGCGTTTACAGTCGTCGCCCGCACGAAATCGTGTAGAAATAAAACGTGCGTTGGAAGAGCTGGACAAGACCTCAGTGAAGAGAGAGGTGCCGTTTCACGAACGCCAGGAAATCCAACAAGCCGCATGGAATCTCCCGCTGCTTCCAACAACGACCATCGGCAGCTTTCCGCAGACCACTGGAGTTCGCAAGGCTAGACAGCTGTATAAAAAGGGAGAATGGTCCACTGAAAAGTATGCTTCTTTTATTCAGGAGCAGATTAAGGAATGGATCGGCATCCAAGAAGAGATCGGATTGGATGTTTTGGTGCATGGGGAGTTTGAGCGAAATGACATGGTCGAATTTTTTGGCGAGAAGCTTGAGGGCTTTGTGTTTACGAAAAACGGTTGGGTCCAGTCCTACGGTTCTCGTTGTTAAAGCCACCCGTGATTTACGGAGATGTGGAGTTCACCTCTCCGATGACCGTAAATGAAAGTGTTTACGCCAAGTCATTGACTCAGAAACCGGTGAAGGGCATGCTCACTGGCCCGGCGACCATTTTAAATTGGTCGTTCGTCCGGGATGATGTCTCCCGCAAAGAGGTTTGCGAGCAAATCGCTTTGGCGCTGCGAAAAGAAGTAGAGGCGCTTGAAGCAGCAGGTATCCATATGATTCAGGTAGACGAGCCAGCCTTGCGCGAAGGACTGCCGCTCAAAGCAGGAGACAGAAAGGGATATCTGGATTGGGCAGTCCAGGCATTTCGCATCGCTACGTCATCTGTGCAACCGACTACGCAAATTCACACGCATATGTGCTATTGCGAGTTCCATGACTTCATCAACGTCATTAGCGAGCTAGATGCAGATGTCATTTCGATCGAGACATCACGCAGTCACGGGGAATTGGTTTCTGTGTTTGAGACTTGCACCTACGATAAAGGGATTGGACTAGGAGTATACGATATTCACAGCCCACGGGTCCCTGCTGTAGCCGAAATGGAACAAATGGTGAGCCGCGCGCTTCAGGTGCTTCCGCCATCGCAGTTTTGGATCAATCCCGATTGCGGGCTCAAGACTCGAGGAATTCGGGAAACGATTGCATCTTTAAAAAATATGGTAGAAGCTACACATGCGGTCCGTGACCGTTTGTCTGCACCAAAATCCTAACATGTGAGGAGTTGGACAGATGCTTGAGACATCTTGCCCCGTTCAGCAGTCCAGAACCTATTTGACAGACCTCGTATTTCCGCCGGATACGAATCACCACAACACCATTTTCGGAGGAAAAGTGATGGCGTATGTGGACAAGATTGCTTGCATCGCCGCGATGAGACACTGCCGCAAGCCGGTCGTTACCGTGTCCAGCGATTCTTTTGACTTCCTGGCACCAATCAAAACAGGAGAGGCGATCAATCTGGAGGCATATGTAACATGGACACACCGCACTTCTATGGAGGTATTCGTCAAGGTGGAATCAGAGAATCTTTTGACAGGAACCAAACAGATGACTGCGAGAGCTTATTTGACCATGATTGCCCTCGATGACCAAGGGAAACCCACTCTCGTACCATCCGTCATACCCGAAACAGAGGAAGAGAAGCTCCAGCACGAAAAGGCAAAAGAGCGTTATGAGTTGAGACGGAAGCGTAAAGCAGAGGTTTAAAAATGAGATTACAATTACACATAAGCCCTCACCCAAACGGGATGAGGGTTTTTCATGTCGTTTACTGTTTCTTCCGTCTCAACTATAATATGTTTAGGAAAAATTAGATAATGTTATTCTAGGAGCTGCATTTGGATGAATCCTCAAGATGAAGTCGTACACGAAATTAGAAAGAAAATGAGAACGTTATGGATTTCGATTATTTTCTTTGGTCTTATTGCTATTTTAGGAATATTTCTAAAAAAACTAATCATTACTTTCCTTGGCTTATTGATGGTGGTCCCTTGCATCTGGGCACTCAGTAAGTTTAAAAAGACACTCCAAAATGAAATGGCTGACTATCAACCAGGAAAAGGCTTTGGATTTTTTCGAAAAACAGGAGAACAAAAGATCAAATACATTACATATGCGCAGTATGGAGTAGCCGGATTAGTTGTTCTTTGCCTTCTCCTGAAGATTGCCACAATCCAAGCAATCGTAATCGGTATTATCTGTATTCTCGTTTTCCAATACACGTTTAAAAAAAGAATAACCCTGCATACCAAAATTGACGATGCTTCGCTATTTGAGCTGGAAGAGCTCGGATTCATTTCCCCAAAAGATATCGTGAAAGCTTTGTACAAGGATTTCGAAAGCTGGAGCAATGTGAAGTCTGGTAACAAGATTTTTCTGGTAAAGCAAGATGCTCTTGTGTGTGTAATCATGCAGAACGAGCAAGAAGCAATTCGGGTGGAGTGCCGTCTTCGTGACATTAAGAAACTGGGCTTGCTAGGCAGCGGCAAAGAAGGGGAAGGATTATTGCTTATGATTGGCACAACCCAAAATGAAGTGGTTCGATTAAAAATGGAAGGCAGCAGCTTTCAAGACTCCCCGGAGCAATTTATGACTCACTTCTTACAGGCTTTGGATGAAGCGCTGCTTTCCAAACTAGTGACGATGGAAAGAGACAGTAGGCATAGCCGTCATATCGACCAGATGAGCCCTGCTGCGCCAAGAATGCTGGAAATGCCCCAGCAAATTACGATTCGCGAGCTGGATTTTGAGAGCATTCAGGAGGGAGAAAATCGCCACCAAGTCCAATCAAACAAATACAATGGGCGTCATATAGACTTGTAAGAGGAAGGGAATCTCATGTCACTTCGGTTACGTGTTCATGACATTTGTTCATACAGCCGTGTAAATGGGCCGGGCGTTCGTGCTGTTCTCTGGGTACAGGGATGCTCAATTGGTTGTAAAGGCTGCTTCAATCCGGATACTCATCCAGAAAATCAAAATGGCACCGACTATGATCCGAAGCGACTCGGTGAAGAGCTTGGAAAATTAGCGGTGGACGGGGTGACGGTATCTGGCGGTGAGCCGTTAGATCAGCCTGAGCCATTGGTAGCCATGATGCAAGCTTTTCGCCAGTTGCATGGTGGAACTGCTCTGCTCTATACGGGTTATACGGTCGATTCGATTTTACGGTGCGATCGGAAGCGCAAAGCATTGCTACAATTTGATGCAGTGATTGCGGGCCCGTACCAATCCCATTCGAATGAAATTTGGCAGGGCAAAAAGCTGGTGTTGCTAACGGCTCGAATTACAGCGGATGAGCTACAGCCAGAAAGAAAAATAGAATTCGTTGGTAGGGAGAACTCATTACATGTAACGGGCTTTCCTACAGCTCAAATCAAGACGTTGGTACAAAGCATGTTGTAGAAGCGGGGGATCATAGGAATGCTGCAAGATTTCATTAAAGAAGTAGAATATCTAATTCGTGCACGATATAGCATACTCTATATTTTTACAGCCGAAGAAGAACGTGCTCTCGATGTTTTTCAAGGGATTAGTACAAATCTAAACAAGCGGATCATCACGTGGACTGTGACAAAAGGACTTGTTTTGAACGGCGAGGAGCTCGATCCAAAGAGCACAGATTTTCGTATCGCTTTAGAGCAGGCGGAAGATTTGGCTAAAGAGCCAACGCTGTTTATCTGGTGTGATTTGCATCCGTATTTGCGTGACGCAAATTCTATACGAAGATTTAGGGAATTTGCCCAAAAAATCAGGACAGGTTACCCGTCTAATGCGATTGTCATCTCCCCAACCATAGAAATTCCAATTGAGCTTCAAAAAGAAATCACGATTCTGGATTTGCCTTTGCCTGATTTGGAAGAGGTAAAGCAAATTATTCTCAGCTTTACGGATGCGTATAAAGGGCATCCGGGTATAAAAATTGATCAATCTCCAGCTGTAATAGAAGCATTGGCACGAGCTGCTGTCGGGCTATCACAATCTGAAGTGGAAAATTGTCTGGCAAAAGCACTCGTGAAGAATCGAGGCATCTCCGAGGATGACGTTTCCACAATATTAGAAGAGAAAAAACAGATCGTCAGAAAATCTGGCATCTTGGAGTATATCTCAACAGAATCCCAAAGCCTCGACCAAATCGGTGGGCTAGAAAATCTGAAGCGCTGGCTGATCAAACGAAAGTCGTCTTATTTAGTCGAAGCGAGAGAGTTTGGAATTCAGTGGCCAAAAGGGGTAATGCTTGTAGGGGTACCCGGTTGCGGAAAAAGTCTTTGTGCCAAAAGCGTAGCTGCTGCATGGCAAATGCCTTTGCTGCGATTGGATTTGGGACGTGTCTTTGCAGGAATTGTCGGCTCCTCTGAAGCCAACATGCGCTCCGCTCTGATGATGTGTGAGGCGGTGTCACCTTCGATTGTCTGGATCGATGAAATCGAAAAGGCACTTTCAGGTATTGGGCATAGTGCGTCAGATGGCGGTATCGCAACACGGATTTTTGGTACCTTATTGACATGGATGCAGGAGAAGAAAAGTCCAGTATTTGTTTTTGCCACAGCGAATAAAATTGAGCAGCTCCCTGCTGAATTGCTGCGTAAAGGGCGGTTTGACGAAATCTTTTTTGTGGATCTACCCACTGCAGAGGAGAGAACCGAAATCTTCAAGATCCATCTGGAACGCTTGAAACGGAATGTAAACAATTATGATCTTAATCAGCTTGTTGAGATGTCAGGGGAAGCGGAATGGGGTGATGGCATACGTTTAACGGGAGCAGAAATCGAATACTCGATTCACGAGGGTTTGATTGAAGCATTCTCGCAGCGAACTGCTTCGGAAAACATAAGTCGAGACCTTACGACAGATGACATTCTCTTAGCGATGAAGCGAACCGTTCCCTTGGCGAAATCCAGGCATGATGAAATCGAAAGAATACGATCATGGGCAAATGAATTCGCTATTCGCGCCAGTCAAGCGAGTACGGTCACGGTGAAAGGGACTCGTGAAGCGGCTGTGGGTCGCAGTATTGATTTTTAGGGGGAGAAAAGTGAGCCATTGTACATCCTTTACCATGACCTTTCAAGACAAACGTACTCTCTTTCGAACCTTGAGGAGTCTTCAGATGCAACCAGAAAATCAGGTCTGGGCCGAGTACGAGAGTCGCTTTAAAAAACGTCTCGGTATTGGCGGAGCGGTGATCGGCAAGCTACTGACCGGGACAAAGGACGGGATAAGCATTTTCTTCATCGAAACAGACGAAGGACTCGTCCCGTATTTTGAATCCGATCAACTGCCGCCAGAGGAGCTGAGACAAAGGGCTGAACTGCTTTTGGCACAAATTCGGGAAGGGTATTTGGGACATACAGTAGAGGCAGTAAGGGAATGGATTGCAGATAGTGGAAGTCATGTCAGTATCAGCGAAGAGAGGTCAGGGGCTTTTACCTCTTTTGTGCTCACCATTGGGACTGGTGAAAAAAAACTGCGGATAACGATGGATAAAGAAGGACGGATTGAAGAGCGTGTTGATGGTGTTTTGGGAAGATCCTGTACGGATTTGACTACACTTGCAGAGCAGAGATTAAGTGTTTCCAGCCAGATAGATCGCGTATGGACACACGAATACGATGCGACGATCGAGGATAAGCAGATTCAGATCCTTAGACTTACGTAATGACGATGCGAGCCGGATTGTCGAGTGTTAATCACTAGACAGCCGGTGCTTCCTTTTTTCTGTCTACTATGAGGGGATCATATCACAATGTATGGCGTCTTTTTTAGTGGAGGTAGGGGGATGAAATTCGAGCACGCAGAGGAAAGCGAGCGAAAGTCACTTTGATCGAGGTTTAAGAAAAAGTTTAACTTTACCCCACTATTTATTTTAATAGTTCTCTCTATTTTATACCTAGGGGAAAAAATCCCCAAGACATAAACCTGAAGGAGAATTGTTATGAAAAAAAATCTTACAAAAACATCCGTACGTTTGGCAGCTTTAGGATTGGCTACTGCGATTTCCCTATCTGGAGCTTTACTCGTTAGTGCAAATGAAAATCCAACTCAAAAGACTGCAGTTCAAAACCAAGATTCTGCGAAATTGTATGCAGGAGCTTATCAAAAAGTCTCAGCTTCTGAAGCTCTTGCGGACAAGGATGTAAAAGCAACAATCGAAAAAGTCTACGCTCAGTTTCCTGAAACAAAATCCTATGAGGTCAATGCTTATAAAGATGTGGTTTCAAAAGATGAGTATGATAAGTATGTGATTAGACTTGAAAAAGATTCAAAACGCTCTATCACAATTGGAATAGATGCGAATACGGGAGAGATTATTCCTACCAAATTTACTCCAGCCGAATAAGCATTCTTGACTAGGTTTTGGCTACGGCTAACACAGCGGCTCTATCAACCCCAATAGGCTTCCTTCCGTGCATCACCCGTTCATGCAATCTCTCCCCCTCATATTCCCACGATATGAAGCTATAGTTTTTCATCAGAGAAGGTCATAACTGGTTACTAACGAACGGAGGAAAAGGAAGGCTGCGTTGAATTTGGCGGATACGGCAGACCATTTTCACTTAATTCAGTATTCCTACCGCTTTCTCTGTCAATCTCACCTTTGAATCATTCCATAAATGAAGCAAAAAGCCGTGACCTGAAAGACGATGGGGTCCCTTTCTGTTTCATTGGATTTTACAGTAGCTGCCAGATCCGTTAGTAGGGAAGAGGAACCGAAGGCGGTATCCAACATATTTATTGGTGTTTCGGCAGGAATGGTACATGGTGTGCCCGTTACTAGCTTGATTGCTACGGCAACCTCATTAAACGTGGCAATGTCATTGTTTGCTATTGTGAATGCTATCGTATTCATAACCACACTCTTCTATGTACCATCAATGCCTGTTAGTGAAAAAGTAACTTACGGTGCACAATTTAGCGTACTTAAAAAATCAACTACCTGGTTATCCATTGCCGCGGTCATTTTTATGAATGGAGCCGTATTCGGAGTCTATAGTTACCTCGCGGAGTATCTTGAAGCAGTCACGAAGATGACATGGAACACAATTAGCATCCTGTTATTTATATACGGTGTGGCAAATCAGGTATCGGGGCAAATATCAACCAGTACTGGATTACGTCCGCGGCTCCAGAGGCTCCTCAGTTTGCAAATGGATAGTAAGTTGTGTTTCCATTTTTCTAAGAAAATCCATCTATAAAGAGGTTTAAAGTTTAATAGATCAGCGGCTGTTTAAGACGATTTACTCTTGTCTGAGACAGTCGCTGTTTTGATAGACAGGAAAGCCCCAGCAACGAAAAACGTAATGTTCGTACATGAATGCAAAGTTAATAAACATTACAAATTAAAATGTTGACAAAGTTGATAGGCGATGTTAAATTATTTGAAAATACTGAATCGTATGGAGGGATCGAAATGCAGCAAAACCAAAGGCAGCCTTGGATCAATGCGGGTACACTGACATCCATCCAAGAGAAGGGTCACAAGTTAATCCACGGCGGGATCGTCGTGTTTTATCATGAGGAGAAGGTTTATGCGGTCGACAATCGCTGTCCGCACATGGGATTTCCCTTGCATATGGGTAGTTTGTGCGACGGGATACTCACCTGCCATTGGCATCATGCGCGCTTTGATGTTTGCAGTGGTGGAACATTGGATCTGTGGGCGGACGATGTTCCATCCTATGAAGTGAAACTTGAAAATGGAGTAGTTTGGGTGAATTCACATCCAAAACAGAAGAACAGCGTTGAGAAATACAAACTCCGGTTGCGAGAAGGCCTGGAACAAAATTTGGGTCTCGTGATTGCAAAATCCGTTGTCGGATTGGTGGAAGCGGGAGTTCCAGCAACGGAAATCATGCAGGTCGGCATAAATTTTGGTACCGTATATGGGAGAAGCTGGAATTCTGGACTCACGATTCTTACCGCGATGGCCAATGTGCTGCCAAAGCTAGATAAAGCAGGAGTGATTCTCGCTCTGTATCAAGGGTTGCTTCATGTGGCACGCAACAGCTCGGGTGCCGCGGCTCGGCATCTGCTTAAGCCACTACCGGAGGCTAACGTGCCATTTGAGCGGCTGACGGAATGGTACCGCAGCTGTATCGAGGTCCGCGACACGCAAGGGGCAGAAAGAGTGTTGCTCACCGCGATCCACCAAGGGGCTACGCTGGAGATGCTTTCGGAGATGATGTTGATGGCGGCGACTGACCACTTTTATTTAGACGGCGGCCATACGTTCGATTTCCATAATAAAGCCTTTGAAGCGATTGACCTTATCGGCGAGGAGCACACCGAGCAGACACTGACCTCACTGGTTCGGCTCCTCGCCAATCCGACAAGGAGCGAAGAACTTCACCAATGGCAGTCGCCAGTGAATCTAGTCGCTCCGCTTAAGGAAGCTTTTGCTCTACTGGATAGCCTTCCTCTGGCCAAGCCCGATAGAGAGATATTCGTAGAAGACGAGAAGAAAATTGTGGAACAGCTGTTAAGTGACAAACCACTTGAGACGGTGAACCTTGTGACAGAGCTATTGAAATCCGGCACACATCCGGCGCAGCTGGCCCAATTGGTTGCTTTGGCCGCTGCTGAACGAATCGTGCGCTTCCATACCCAGAATGATTTCGGGGATTGGATCTCCGTTTTGCATACCTTTACCTATACACATGCCGTGCATGAGCGATTGCGCCGATCTACCCATCCGCGGCTCATTCGGGCCATCTACCACGGGCTAATCAGCATTTATTTGGATCGCTTTTTAAATATCCCTGCGGCACCCCGCCCGGATGGCGCGGCCGTCCCGGCCGTCGACACTAGCTGTCCGGAGCGACTGCTGCAAATTTTGGATCTACGCCAGCAGGTGAACGAATCGGCACGCTGGACAGCGGGATACCTGCACGCCGGCGGCGGCCCTGACGCCCTGCTAAATACCCTGGGACATGCGTTATTACGCGAGGACGCCGAATTCCATTCGTTTCAAATGTACGAAGCAGCGGTCGCCGAATTTGAACGCTGGACAATGCGTAGCGATGATTTTGCCGCCCGTGCTGGTGAGACGATGCTTCTTGCGGCAACCCGCTATTTGGCGGCGCATGCGCCCACTCCTCGCGAACTTCCGCATATCGCCAAAATTGCTACTCGGCTGCACCGGGGCGAACGGCTATTTGAAGAGGCGTAATCTAAGATGGTTTATTACTATCGAGAAAAAAGAGCGTAAATCTGAAGAGTAGAGGAACTCCTGAATCGCAAAAAGGAGTTCCTTTTTCATTTGAACGTCTGCATGGGTTATTTGAATGGAGCGGATTGGTCTCCACGGAATTTCAAATAGGCTGAGAATAAATATGTCAAGCAGGATACTGCCAACCACTTCGAGGCAGAAGCCATCCACAGATACAAAGTGAAGGGCAAGGTCCAAACAAAAGCAATCAAAATCACTGGCACAGAAATAAATGAGGTCACTAGCGCAAAGAAGGCTGGAAGGACAACTAAGAGTATGAGCAAGAAATCAAGTCCTTTAAAAGAATTGCCATATATATAGTCATAGGAGACAAGCAGGGCAAGTACTGATCCTGTGAATCCGAGAAGGAAACCGATAAAGGACAACCAGTTGGTAAACATCTGTTTTCGCCTCCTGATTTTCTTACATCATAACATTTGCTGAATCAATTGGGTATAAATTCCAGGATCATTTACACACCAAAATGAAGGATAAACTACATTTTTCGAGATATATTGAAGTGTTTTATTTCAAAAGATATACTATTCTCAAAATTACTCACAAATTGATGACAAAGGAGCTTCAGTATGGAGCAGCATGTGAAGGAACGAATTCGGAAGCAGTATGGGAATCTGACCGCCAGCCAAAAAATCATATCCAAGATCGCGCTCGAAAAGCCGAGCTTGCTGGCTATCCATACAGCCAAAAAGATTGCTGAGCTGACGAATACGAGTGAGGCTACCGTTATCCGTTTTTGTTACGCATTAGGTTATTCCGGATACACCGAGCTTCAGGACGAGATCAAGAAATCACTCCTGGTCGGGGAGCAAAAAAAGGGGCCGTTCCAAAAATACCGTGATTCCGAAGACACGCTAAGCCGCGACAATTATGCACATCAGGTCATCGAAACAGATATTACTTATTTGCAGCAAAGCTTGCAGCAACTCGATTACGGTCTGCTTCAGCAAGCTATCGACCATATTATTCGCGCAAATCGCATTGTGGTGGTCGGTTTTCGCTGGTGCCATATTCCAGCCAAATGGTTGTTCTCCTCGTTAAATGCGATCAAGGGAAACACGCATTTGTATACCGGAGCAGTGGATAATGCCGACTATTTCCTCACTGAGAGAGAGCAGGAATGGCTTGTCATCGCGATTTCCTTTCCTCGCCACCCAAGCGAAACAGTGGCAATGGTCCATTCTGCAAAAGAGCTGGGAGCCAAAATCTTGGCGATCACAGAAGGAGAGCTGTCTCCCATCAGTCAGGCAGCCGACCTGCTTTTGAAAATTACGACACCGCAGCCTGTTGCGACAAGTGGCATGCCGACTCTCTTTTCGATTCTCAATGTCTTGATCCAGGGGGTGATGGTACACGATTCGGAAAATGTGCAAAAACGGTTGCAGCACTATGACGAAATCAGCTCAAAGCTGTATTCATTCGCCGGAGACGAGGAAGATGATTATTCGATTTTTTGAATGAGTCATATGGGAATACTCAGCCCCCAAAACAATAAAGACCAGGAGGAACACGCCAAAATGACACGACCGATTCTTTTTGCAGCAACAGGTGACAGCTTTCTTACACGCAATCTTCCTTACAGGGACCAGGCATTTCGAGAGGTGTCTCGCTTACTCCATCGAGCAGATGTACGTATCGCCAATCTGGAAACAACGGTCCACAATAATGAAGGCTACCCAAGTGCTCAAAGTGGGGGAACATGGGCAATGTCACCACCTTCTGTATTACACGTCATGAAGGATTACGGCTTTAACATGATCGGCTGGGCAAACAACCACACACTGGACTATTTGTATGGCGGGTTGGAAGCTACTGAACGAAATCTGAATGAATTCGGCTTTGTTCATGCTGGAGCGGGTAAAAATTTGGCGGAGGCGGGTGCACCTCGGTATTTGGAATGTGAATCTGCCAGAGTGGCTCTTATCGCTGCTACCTCTACCTTTCATCCGTGGTGGGCAGCAGGAGACCAGCGCCCGGATAGTATCGGGAGACCAGGCATCAATCCGATGCGCTATATCATGACGCACCATGTACATGAAGACAAGCTGAAGCAACTGCAAGCGATTTCTAAATCTACAGACATTAATGCCTTCAACAAACTATTAATTGAGGAAGGCTTTATGAATGATCCTGGCAAAGAGATCTTTCTTTTTGGGAACTCTCGCTTTGTGGTAAGCGATGAAGAAGGCACGAGTACACAGCCGCATCCACGTGACCTGCAGCGCATTGTAAAAACGATCCATGAAGCAAAGCAGCGCGCAGACTATGTCATCATCAGCATACATGCGCATGAGATGAAGGGAGACGCCAAGGAAGTTCCAGCCGATTTCCTGCCGACCTTTGCAAAAGCTTGTATTGATGCAGGAGCACACGCCGTAGTGGGACATGGACCGCATCTGTTACGAGGCATTGAGATCTACAAGAACAGGCCGATTTTTTACAGTCTGGGCGATTTCATTTTCCAAACCGAGGCGGTTACGAGTCAGCCTGCTGATTTTTATGAGCACTATGGTCTCGGCCACACGCACACGGTTGCCGACGCCTTGAATGCGATGAGCGCCAACTATACGCGAGGACTATGCGTTCATCGAGAAGTGTGGGAATCAGTTGTTCCTCTTTGGAAAATGCAGGACGGGGAGCTGGTCGAGATCGAGCTGCACCCGATCGAGCTTGGATTCGATTTGCCTGTGCATCGGATGGGCTGGCCCAAACTAAGCACGGATACGCGCATTTTAGAAGACCTCCAAAGTTTGAGTGCGCCATACGGTACTGAAATTAAGATTGAAGGGGAAATCGGGCGCGTGGTCCTTAAGTAAGCTGCGCGCAGACAAAAAGGGGCTGGCGAAAACAGGGGTAGTCCAAAGAAGGGAGGTGATTGTCACAGATGCTGCAGCATGAAACGTTAGAAAGACCTTTCTCACTGATCACACAGGAACAGCTGACAGCTTGTCTGCGAAAATGGAGCCGGCCATAGGTGCGAAAGAAATCATTTTTTCCCGTGTCTGATTGATACCTTGTTAACGAATGGAGTGATACGCATGATGGCCAGAATTACGATGCTAATGCTTTTTGTGCTATACATGATTAACTACGCAGACAAAACGATTGCAGGCTATTCGGCTGTTCCGATCATGGAGGAATTTTCTCTGACACAAAAGGAATGGGGCCTGGTGGGAAGCAGCTTCTTCTGGTTCTTCTCGATCGCAGGGATTCTGGGAGCGGCCCTATCTGATCGAATCGGTACGAAAAAAATGCTGGCGATCATGGCGATTTCCTGGACGGTCATCCAGTTTGGCGCTTACGTGATTGCGGGCTTGCCGATGCTGGTGCTGGCGCGGGTGCTCTTAGGTATTGGCGAAGGTCCATTCTGGGCGACTGTCGTCAGTCACTTAAACAAATGGTTTCCTGAAGAAAAGCGTGGTCTCGTCTACTCCACAGTTAACTTTGGCGCATTCGTCGGGGCCGTCGCTTCAGCACCATTGCTCGTTTCGTTAATTGATTCTAACGGTTGGCGCTTTGCCTGGGCATTCATGGGCGCACTCAGCTTGATCTGGTTGATTATTTGGCTTGTGATTGGGAAGGAAAGACCGCAAATCAGTATCACACCTACGAAAACAGAAGCACCGTCACTTCCAAAAGCGAAATGGTCCGACATATCTGGAGTCCTGCTGTCATCCACTTTTATTCTTTGCTTTCTCATCTATTTCGCTCAAATTTGGGGTACGACGTTTGCTGCGGTATGGGAGCCCGTTTATCTGGTCAAGGTAATCGAATTAACAAATCAACAAATGGCCTATGCAATCGCAGGAACAGGCTTACTCGCTGGCTTGATGACCATTTTCATTTCCTGGATGGGTGATCGGTTGTATAAAAAACATCGTAGTTATCGCAAGTCCTATGTGTTTATCGGCGGAACCTCTATTATTTTGGGGGGGCTGTGTTTCTTCGCGGTGCCGTTCCTGCAATCAACCGCTCTCGTACTTATTGCTCTTTGCCTTGGTAAAGGATTTGCCTTTTCGGTCGGTACAGCCGCATCGGTTATTGTCAGCAGTCTTTTGCCGGAGCGAACGGGTTTGCTTGTTGGGGTTTTGTCCAGTCTGGTGACCTTGGCAGGAATCATTTCTCCGCTTGTTACAGGCTCGATTGTTCAAGCAGCAGGTGATGTAGGAACGGGCTTTGGCAATGCCATGATCGTAAACGCAATCATTTTCGCTGGATGTGGCGCAATATTCCTGATGTTTGCGAAGCGAAATGAGCAAAAAAATAATTTATCGCCAACCATTCCGAATGCTTCCTAGCAAAAAATGACAAATTCCTTCTTTTTGGAAAGAAATGCTTTATCCTGATTATTTCAAATGTTACAATTTCCAAAAGGGGGTAGATGTGTGATGTATCATTTAAATGAAAATCTGAAGCAAAGCGCTCAAAACTTCCCGGACCATCCCGCTTACATATTTTTGGGGGAGGCCACAACTTACGCTGAATTAGACCAGCAGGTTGATTATTTGGCTGCAGGACTTGCCAAACGCGGAATCGGAAAAGGTGACTCTGTTGCTTTGCTGATGGATAACCGCCCACAATTTGTAAGCGCTTACTACGCCATTTTACGAGTGGGTGCGGCAGTGGTACCGATGAATCCCATCTACACACCTAGAGAAATCAGCTTTATTTTGGCAAATAGCAAGACAAAAGCGATTATCGCCTTGGCTGCCCTGGAACCAGTTGTGTCATCAGTCAAGGGAGACCTGCAAGACTTGGAACTGTTCATCTACACGGAGCCAGTAGGCGACGAGCTGAGCATCGATCAGATCATTCTGGAAAAGGAGACGGACTTCACCTCGCCAGAGATGGGAGAGGACGATCTCGCCGTCATCCTGTACACCTCTGGTACGACTGGCCAGCCAAAAGGAGCAATGCTCTCCCACCGCAATATGGCTTCAAATGCAGAAGCAATGGGCATCCTTTTTGAGCTGACCCCACAGGATCGAATGGTCTCAGTCTTACCGATGTTCCACGTGTTTTGTATGACCGTCTGCCTGAATGGCCCTGTGCGGTACGGTGCAACCATGTTGATCATACCGAGATTCCACCCTGTAGAGGTAATCAACACCATCCGTGAACAAAAAGCGACTTGCTTTGCCGGTGTGCCTACGATGTACAACTACATGCTTCAGGTTCCTACGGCAACAAAAGAAGACCTCGCATCTATCCGACTGTGCTGCTCTGGTGGTGCTGCGATGCCAGTAGAGCTGCTCCATAAATTCGAAGCCAAGTATGAAAAGATCATTCTGGAAGGGTATGGTCTGTCTGAAGCTGCACCGGCTACAGCATTTAATCCGCTGCGAGGAACACGTAAGCCAGGCTCGATCGGGGTTAATATATCTGGCGTCACAAACAAGATTCTTGATCCCGAGGGGAACGAGCTGCCTTGTGGAGAAGTAGGCGAGCTCGTCGTCAAGGGACCAAATGTCATGATCGGATACCTCGGATTGCCAGAAGAGACGAGTGCCGCTCTCAAGGACGGCTGGCTCTATACCGGAGATTTGGCACGGATGGATGAAGAGGGCTATATATATATTGTCGACCGGAAAAAAGATATGATTTTGGTAGATGGCTACAATGTCTATCCGCGCGAGGTAGAAGAAGTGCTCTACCAGCATCCGGCGATTATCGAAGCGGCTGTAATCGGCATCCCGGACGAGGTGCATGGCGAGGCGGTCAAAGCGTTCGTCGCTCTGAAGGAGGTTGCGGTTTCTGGGGAAGAAATCGTATCCTTTTGTCAGGACAAACTGGCCAAATACAAAGTACCCCGGCAAGTAGAAATTGTAACCGAGCTGCCGAAAAACAGTACCGGTAAAATTTTGCGCCGTTCACTGCGAAAGGAATAGCGAATGATAAAGAAACCAGTTTAAAACATCTTGTTGTTTTAAGCTGGTTTTCTATGTGTAGAAGCACACAGGCTTCACTCCTGACGCAAATGGCAGGCTAGCTGCACCTTCAACAAATCTGCCGGCTGGTGCAGATCGATGGCAAGCAGCTCTTCAATACGTTTTAAACGCTGGTACAAGGTATTGACGTGGATGTGCAATTCGCGAGCTGCTTGCTGAGGGGACTGACTGCATCTCATATACGTAAGCAGTGTGTGCTCAAGCTCCTGATACTTTTCCTGTCCTTCCCAAAGCGGCTCAAAGACATCGCGAATGAATGCGTCAATATCTTCCTGAGATTGATTAAGGATCAAGCGATTTATACCCAGATCGCTATAACGCACAACACCTGACCGACCTCGATTCGCCAAATAATGTGCTGCTTTTTTGGCTTCCTCAAAGCTCTTTCCAATCTGCTCCAAGTCAGAGACGACACTTCCTGCCCCTATGGCGAGGGATACTTCTTTTTCTAGCTCCCATTCTTGAACGGCATCAGAGAGACGTTCGATCACTTCCTTTACCTCTAGCGAACTAGATGGCGTCAATAGAATGGTAGCGTGGTTATGAAATCCGTAGATTAGAACCTGGCTGCTCGCAAAGTCCCATTTCCAACGCGTAACGAGCCTGTGAATGTTGGCTTCGAGCAGAGACAGATCGTGCGAACGACTTAAATACGCATAGATGACCCAATAGTCTCCATGTGGCGAAAGTCCGAATCCTCGCGCGCGTTCGAATAGCTCGCTGCCTTTGCTGACGATCAGCTCTTGAAAAATGTCATGAGCACGCTTGTACATAACGGAGCTGAGTGATTGTTTTTTCACCAAATCAAGGGTAAGGACTGCACTTCCTTGCTCGATTGTCACACGCTCCAGCTCAGATAGATGACGCTCCTTGATTAAAATAATGAGACAACCGAGAAAAACACTGCCGTTTGTTAGCGGATATACGTAGCATGACTGCTGGCGATCTTTCTGACCAGAAAATAACTGGACGAGGATTGGGTGTCTTTTGCCCGCGAGCAAGGCAGACAGCTCATCCCAGCTAAACAGGATCGGACTGTCCGCTGGATAATACCGCTGCTCCAGCCAATCAGCAAAAAAGATCTGTTTGGCAGTCATTCTGCCGAGTGCTTTCACAATCGTCTCCGTACCTTTATTTTGCAGAGACAGCTGTTTGATGGACTCGTGTATTTTGTTACGTTTGACCAAATCATCATGCTTCACTCGCAGCTGCTCACTAATTGCGGCCAAGTTTTGATAGGCCTCACGTGATTCCGCATAAAGTCTCGCATTTTGCAGAGCGATGGAGGTCTGATCAGCAAAGCCCTGAAGGAGGGCAAGATCGTAGTTGGAAAACACATTTTCCTGATGAAATTGATGCAGAACTAGAACGCCGATCCGCTTTTGTTCCAAAGAGATGGGTACGCATAAGAGTCCAGTCAAGCTATGCAGTGCTTTCGCGTCATTCAGCGAGTCAAAGTTGTCTTGAGACAAATCGATCATAGCCTGGGAGGTTTCAGGATGGGTACGATACATTCTTGGCTGTCCATCCTGAAAAACCTTGCCTGCAATCGATTCGCCGATGCGCAATTTAAAGTTACGATAAACAGTGTCATGAAAGCCGACAGTTGCTTTAGGGACGAGCCGATCAATGTCGGCATCATACAGGTGCAGCAGCCCCGCATCTGCGGCGGGAATTACCGCCAGTGCATTACCGATAATATCGCGAATGATGCTTTCCACATCCAATGTCGCAGAAATCGAATGGATGCCTTGCAAGAGCTTGGTCCATTCCTGACTTTTGGACTCGATCATTTCTTCTGCTACGAATAAGTGAAAGGCAAGCCAAAGAATTTCCCATTGCTCAGAGGTAAGAGAAACAGGGGAGGATTCGGATTTTTCCCGCACGACGACTGCTTGTCCTTCCTCGGAAAAAAAGAAGCGGATATAGCAGAGGTCTGCTTGTTCTTCATAAAGATAACGATCTACACCTGCATGAACAGACACTTCGTCAGGCTTGTGTGTATGGATGCTGTCAGCTTCCTCCTTTGGTACGGATAAATAAGAAAGCTGGAGATGGCGATCACGCGAGCCTTGTACCCATATGGCGAATGAAGTGCCCGCAAAGTATTGGTGCAGCTTGGATAACAAGTAATCAAATGCATTCAAGTTATTCCCCGCCTTATAGAGAGATACACATAAATAAAAGTGATTCTATGTGTGTACCCACATTGTAAGTAGTATTTTGAATTTATACAATACTCTTATAAGACCAAAGAGTAGGTGGGGGATTATATGACAGCGACATACCAGAACTATATGAATGGAGAATGGGTAGCGAGCCATACAGGTCAAGTATTTGCGAGTACCAACCCTGCACAAACAGCTGAGGTTCTCGGTTACTTTCAAAAATCGGATGGGGCAGATGCGCGTGTAGCGATTGAAGCTGCTGCGAGTGCTTTTGACAAGTGGTCAAAAACGCCGGCACCTTTGCGCGGCGAGTTTCTGTTCTCGTTAATACAACTCTTAGAAAAGCACAAAGAAGAATTGGCAGAAACGATCACCCGTGAGGTAGGAAAAACATTGCGGGAAGCTCGCGGTGAAGTGAATAAAACGATTACATCGATGAAGCAGCTGACAGGCGAGGCTACTCGTTTGACTGGACAAACCGTACCTTCCTTTGATGAACGAGTCATTGGCTATACAGTACGTGAACCAATTGGCGTTTTTGCGATCATCGCACCATGGAACTTTCCATTGGGAATCGGCTTGTGGAAGATCGTTCCGGCGATCATTGCGGGCAACACGGTCGTTTTTAAACCAGCGAGCAACACTTCGCTTATCAGTGTAAAGCTGGTTGAGCTGCTGATCGAAGCGGGAGTTCCTGCAGGAGTCGTCAATCTGGTGACGGGACCCGGCTCAGTTATCGGCGATGAGCTAGCGAATAATCCGTTGATCAAAGGAATTTCCTTTACAGGCTCCTCCGAAGTTGGCCTGTCATTGGGACAAGCTGTAGGTGCGCGAGGCGGCAAGATTCAAGCAGAAATGGGTGGAAAAAACCCGGCGATTATTTTGGCAGATGCAGACATCGATTTGGCTATCGATTGTATCGTCACCAGCGGCTTTTTTGACAATGGACAGCGTTGTACAGGTACGAGCCGTGTACTGGTAGTTCCCGAGGTAGCCGAACAGGTGAAAGCCAAATTAATCGAACGGGCGAAGAGCATGAAGATCGGTGATGGCTTTGATCCAGAGAGCAATAACGGACCAGTCGTTGACGAGCATCAGCTAAACCTGTATCTCCACTATGTGCAAAAAGGGATCGAAGAAGGCGGCGTGCTGGAATGCGGCGGTAAGCGTCTGGTCGACGGAGACCTGGCAAATGGCTATTTCGTTGCGCCAACGGTCTTTACCGGAGTGACCCAAGAGATGACAATTGCCAAGGAAGAAATTTTTGCTCCTGTTATCGCGGTCATCGATGTGGAATCGTTCGAGCACGCCATGGAGATCGCAAACCAAGTAGAGTTTGGCTTGTCATCCACGATCTTCACCAACGACTTACAAAAGGCCTTCCAATTTGTAAAGGGTATCCAATCAGGTGTGACGCACGTCAATATGCCTTCTACGCATTTTGAATCGCAATTCCCGTTTGGCGGCAAAAAGATATCTGGTCTGGGTCCGAGAGAGCAAGGGGAGTCGGCGCTCGATTTCTACATCGAGACCAAAACGGTCTATATTCGCGCATAAGCCTGTAGAGAGTAGGGGGAGCAAGTATGGAAGCGATTGGAGTCATTGGCATTGGAGCGATGGGCAAGGGAATGATCGGCAGTTTGTTGAAAAAGGGCTATCATGTTTACGCATATGATCCAAGTCCAGCCGCGCAGCAGTGGGCGAGTGAGCAAGGGGCTCATGTGGTAGCCTCACCGCAGGCTGTAGGATGCGTCACCCGAGTCGTATTTACTTCTTTACCGGGTCCAGCGATTGCCCAGCAGGTGATGCTTGGGGAGGACGGACTCTACCAGACACTACCCGAGGGCAGCTACGTTTTCGATACGAGCACGATTGATCCAGCAACAGCCAAGCAATTGAACCAATTGGCGCTGGAAAAACAAATCTACTATTTTGATTGTCCAGTGAGCGGAGGACCCGCAGGCTCTGCGGCAGGTACGTTAACGATCATGGTTGGCGGAGATGAGTCCAGGCTTGAGGCGGTTATGCCGTATCTGCAATTGATCGGGAAAGAGATTTTCTATCTGGGTGAATCCGGATCAGGACAGGTCGCCAAGCTTTGCCACAATTCCGTCGTGGCGGTAATTACGACTGCATTGGGAGAAGCTCTGACGGTAGGGGCAAAAGCAGGAGTCGATCCACATAAACTCGCCGCTGTTATTGATAAAGGCTCGGCTCACAATCGTGTCCTGTCTGTATTTGGTCCCAATATTTTGTATGGCACCTATGAAAAGTCAATCTTTTCGCTGGATCACATGCACAAAGATCTGCAACTGTACGCGGCAACTGCTCGTGAGCAGCAAGTGCCGGTTTTGGTTGGCTCGACCGTTGCCCAAATGTATGAAGCGGCAAAAGCACAAGGCAAGGGAAGCTGGGATTCCTCCGCAGTTTGCACAGTTACAGAAGAGCTTGCGAATGCGACAGTGGCTAGATAACCTCATAAAAAGTAAGTCGACGGTTCTTGTTTGGGGCCGTCGACTTTTTCATATTCTTCCGTATTCAAATATACCAAGAAACATCAATCGAGCTGATGCAATATGTCGCAATAAATCGCCTGTAAAAAATTTATCCCTCATTTTTACTCTTTATATTCTTAATAATTTGCAAATAACCCTTCAAGAGCTTCGTTATTAATAGTCCGAGGCTTTTTAGTATGTGGTCAGGGGATGATTACATTGACCACGATTTTCATGTGGAGGTAAAAAATGCTGTTGACAGGACACTAAATGGTGTCATATCATCAAATAGACACTAAATGGTGTCCAATTGAAGGCAAGCCATCCGTTCATGAGGGGGAGACGAATGAGCAGGACGATCAGTGCAGAAATCATTTCGCGAGCAGAAACCAAGCCCAAAGGAAAATGGATTGCTTATTGGACAGTCACATTCTTGCTAGTAGCCACGGTTATGTTAAGTGGTATTGGTCAACTAATGCAATATGGAGGAAACATTGATTTAGTGACGAATCTTGGTTACCCCATATACGTTTTGACCATTCTCGGGATGTGGAAGGTGCTTGGAGCAATCGCTCTCGTCGTGCCAGGTTTTCCTCGAATGAAAGAATGGGCTCACGCTGGTATCTTCTTTATAATGACGGGTGCGGCATTATCTCATGCTTTTGCTAATGATTATGGTGAGTACGGGTTTCATATTATCCTTCCGCTTTTCTATGCGGTATTAAATATCGCCTCGTGGACACTGCGTCCGAAGAGCCGTAAACTTTAGGGAGGTGGTGAAATCAACGGCCGTCCCTTCGTAGCAGCAAATAGATTTCTACGGATGAACATCATATTTTTGGAGGGAGTGTCGTGAGCGAGAACAACCAGTTACGGGATGTGTTTGACGCGATTGCAGATCCAACGAGGCGCCGCCTGATTCGGCTGTTGGCAGGGGCAGAGGAGATGCCACTTCATGAATTAACAGCACAGTTTCAAATGGGGCGAACAGCGGTATCCAAGCATTTGACCATCCTTAAAGAAGCTGGACTGGTACTGGACCGAAAAGTCGGCAGAGAAACGCGTTTTAGGCTAAACGCCACGCCACTCAGAGAAATTCAGGATTGGGTAGCTTTCTACAGTCAGTTTTGGAGTACGAATATGTTGCGCTTGAACCAACTATTAGAGGAGGAAGAAGAATGAGTTTAACATTAACCTTGGATTTTCAGTACAAGACATCGATTGAGAAGCTTTGGTCCGCTTTAACCGATTCAAGTAAGCTTGCCAAGTGGGTTGTCAATAACCACACCGGTCAGCCGATGGAAAATGATTTTAAGCCTGTCGTAGGACACCATTTTCAATTTCGGACTCAGCCATCCGAATACTGGGATGGAATTGTTGAGGGTGAAGTGCTTATCGTAGACGAACCGAACAGGTTGTCCTATACGTGGGCCAGTGGAGGAGAAAAGCACACGGTCACGTGGACACTGCAGGATTTAGGGGACGGAAAGGTTAACCTACATCTCGAACAAACCGGAATCTCAAATGCCCAAGCACTTGGCGGAGCTAAGTATGGCTGGAGTAAATGGTGCGGCGAGCTTGAAAAAATGTTGGAACAATAACCGCATAAAAAGAGAACCTTCCATTTGATGTTAAACGAGAATTCGTGCTCAAATGGAAGGTTTTGTTGTCTTAATCTTGGCGATCAGGTTAATCAGAGAGTGGAAAAAGCATTCAGATTATTGGCATAAAGTGCATGAACGTAATAAGTATGGTATATTTTTTACAGAACCAAAAGGATGATTGTGGTAATTCAGTAAAAAACACACAATTTAATGAATCGTCCAAGGAGAGTGGAACCAGATGTTTGCGTATGATCGTTCTTTGCCTTTAGATTTTGAAGAATCTTCATGTATTGAAAAAGAAGGTTATACGATTAGGGATGTGTCATATTTAAGTCCGTACGGTGGAAAAGTACCTGCTTATTTGGTCGTTCCCACTTCCGACGGACCTTTCCCGGCAGTTGTTTTTATGCATCCAGGGCAAGGCAATCGAACATCGTTTCTGGCTGAAGCTGAGGCTTTAGCTTTAAAAGGTGTAGTTTCTCTATTGATCGCTGCCCCCGCCACGCGAAATCATCCAGCAAAAGATTTAACCGAAGAACAGATATTAAATCTCCTTATAGAGACAGTAACGAGCATTCAACAATATACGCAGACAGTCGTTGATATTCAGAGGGGGATTGACCTTCTTTATCGTTTTGAAAATATTGATGTAAATCGTCTTGCCTATATTGGCCATAGTTTTGGTGCTACTTGGGGTGGGGTTCTTGCTGGAATGGAGGAACGAATTAAATCATACGTTTTGATGGCTGGATTTTCCAGTGTGTCTGAGTGGCATAAAACGAGTGAACATCCGTTTGCGGTCCTGATTCGTACAAAGGTAACAACTGAGCAATTTAATGAATTTATTTCTGAATTGGAACCATTGGACGCGGTCCATTACATAGATAAAGCTACTCCAGCATCACTGCTATTTCAATTTGTTCATAATGATGAATTTGTATCGAGCAGTCAAGCGGATAGATACTATTCAGTTGCAAGCTCACCAAAGAATATTTCTTGGTATGAAACGGACCATCTTTTTACGAATTGCGATGCTGCCTATCAAGACCGTACGCAGTGGATCATCAAGCAGTTAGGACTTAATCATCTATAAGCATACAAAATGGAGATGATATAATATTCTGAAGCTGAGCATTTGATGGATGAATTTAACTTCATCCTTTTTTTATTGTACAAAAAGAAAATCAATCGTGTATATTGAGTTTCAGCGAGCTTTCAGTCCATGACTTTTCCAACAAGGGGGATTCAAAAGGTGCTTTGGAAGAAAGAAACGCAGCTTGATCGAATAAAAAACAAGCTCGAAGGTGCACTGAGCAAAGATGCAGCTTTATTGGTGTTTGGAGCATCTTCACACAAGTACAAGATGAATGAAAAGCTTACAGCAAAAGTACTTGCAGACTGGCAAGAAAAGCATAACATCACACTTCCGGAGTCATATGCACAATTTTTAACGATGGTCGGAAATGGTGGAGCCGGTCCGTATTACGGGATGTATTCACTTGAACAAGCAACTTCCTATACTGATACCAATGCACTCACTTCAAAGTGCGTTTTGCACCCAAGAATGGCAAAAGAGAAATGGAATCATCTGGCAGAGCCCCTGATCAGTGATGAAGACATCTCTGACCTGGAATACGACGCCGCCCGTGATATCGTGATGGGGGGCATGCTGTGTATTGGTACTCAAGGCTGTGAATACGATATGTATCTCGTCGTTGAAGGGAAGCATAGGGGAAAAATCGTTTATACTTCAGATTTCTATCCTGATCGTCCCTTTTTCTTTGTCTATGAAGACAACTTTCTGGACTGGTATGAGCGCTGGCTGGACGAAATTATTTTGGATTATGATATCGGGTGGTTTGGAAGCAGAATGCCGGGCGATGAAAATGCGTTGATACAGGTTTATCAAAACGCTCCAGACGAAGAAATAAAATCAAAAGCGCTTGAGGGAATGTTCAAGTTTAAGAACATTTCGCAACGAACGATTGATTTTTTTAAAAGCGTTGCGGAGCAAAGTAAAAATGATCGGACCACAGCCATTCAGCTAATTTGCAAAAACTCTTTTGACGAAGGAAGAGGCTTTATTCGCGAGCTGTTGCACTCTGAAAGAAAAGAGGATTTATTAAATGCTTTACAAGTGATGAACTGGTATGGCAAACCATTTGATTTAACAGAATTTACAAAAGTGATAGTGCAGAGTCTTGACAGGGTTCATGACGTGGAAACGTTACGGCATGTGGGGTATGTTTTAGAATCCTCCGGTATGATTACCCTTAAAAACTTTGCGCCATTTTTGTGTCACACCGATTCGGATATACAAATTGCTGCAATCTATGCCACACGCAAATGCAATAACAAAACGGAAAACTGGGAAACCATTGAGCAGATGTTAATGAATAGCGACAAGGAGGTTATGAAAAACACCATCTTATTTTGGGGCGTTGTCCCTCATCAGGAGTTATTGCCGTATTATAAGGCTGCATGGCCAGAATATAAAGGCAATATAAATTTCAAGGAAAAATTTATAGGTTGTTTGAAAGAATTACATTTGCCAGCTGATTATTTTGACAAAGAATAGGAGGGATCATATTGCAGGAGCTCTTTAACGATATGATAAAGCAGGACGTAAAGCCGTTCCTATCCAATCAAGGCTTCACAAAGAAGAGTTTGAATTTTTATAAGATGTCAGATAGTCTCATCTACATGATTCATTTTCAAAAATCGTCTGGTAATACAGCGGACAATGTAATGTTTTATGTAAACTGTGGGATTTATGCAGCCGAGTTGGCTCAGATCCAATCGAGAGAGATACTGACTGCCCCAAAAGAGTCAGAGTGTCACTTCAGGGCAAGAATAGGGGAAATTACTGAGACTGCTCCAGATCGCTTTTCAATCAGTCCTGATACGAATAGGGAAGAATTGAGAAGAATACTGCTTGGTGGATTAAGAGAGGTGATTCATTTCTATGAAACGATGACCAGTGCCAGATCCATCGTTGATTATTACACGTCAGGCCCATTTTTACATCTAGGCGAAGAGAGCTTTCATTTGCTGTTGCAATCCAATGATGTAGCAGCGGCTAATCATTATTTGAAGGCTTTACATAAAAAGCACGGATCAGAAAATCGATGGACCATATTTGAAAATAAATACAAAACTATCTTCAATAAATACGGTGTAGAATTTGATCCGTTATGAGTTAGCATCGGGAAGGCTGCCGGCACAATCGGCAGTCTTTCCCGTTCAAATAGAGGGATGCTTCGTGACCACTCAATCCGGGTTCATTCTTCTCAGTTTGATGGAAGGCAGAACAGCCTCATTCAATGCTGCAGGCAATTCACAGTTAGAACCTAACCAAAAGTCGCCATAGCGCTCCATGACCAGTACATTCCCACACAGGTAAAAAGTATGAGTAGGCCCTTCTTCCTTGGGGCTCGTATAGTACCCATTTATCCACAACTCTTCAATCGGCTCATCGAACAACATCTGTACATGGGCTAATTTTCCTTCTATTGTATAAAGCTGTTTGCAGCCAAAAACGACCTCCTGTAAACAAAAGGTTTTCAGAAAATGATAGAAAGAGTCATTGACAATGATATATTCTTCATCACTGTCATCCCAAAGCAAGTGCTCATTGCAGTAGACAGGAGAGTCGTTGTTCCCCATCTCAACTTGGCAATTCCAGTTTGCTTGATTTTCCTCAAGAAACGTAACCTTATCCTGTTTTTGCTTCAGTCGATCCACCGAATAAAGACAATCCTGCTGTTGAAATATCTCGGGAGAGTGCTCGAGGTGATTGTCCGACCCAACTTTCCAGCGTCCTGCAAACGCATATAATTCTTGCAACGCCTTTGGAAGATAGGGTGGAATCTCGTCCACTGGCACACCGTAGGAGCTATCGTACCCTCCATACCAATTGATTAGAAAATCCTTTAGATCGTCCAGTTGATCTGTATCTTTCAGCAGCATTGTATTCCTCCTCGTGATCGTAGCATTCAACAAATTCTTATAAATGGATTATACTTGGATTACCGTATCAGGAAAATGTTGTTTATGTTCTCTGTTGGATCAACATGATTTTGACGGATACTTTACGGTAACGAATGACTACCTGTAAAAATGTAACGATATTTCATGTATATAGTTGGTTTTAAAACGGTTTCAATGCTATAATGGGGGCAGAGAAGATTATTGATGTCAGGGTAATGTGCATTGCCGCTTACATCCTGATCTCCTCCATTTGGCATGGCGGGATGGATAACTGGTATCGTAGATGCTTAGTCATTAACCCACCATAAAACGGTTTGTGCAAAAATCATGCACAGATTGTTTTGTGGTGGGTTTTTATTTATCTATTGGAGGTTACGTCTAGATGAAACAAGTGAGCTTTGATTTAAATGGTACGAAACGCCAAGCAGAAGAGGGCACCCGAATTCTGGATTATCTGCTTCAGCAGGATATCGAACATCCACACGTCTGTTACTCTTCTGAATTAGGTCCGATCCAGACTTGTGATACATGTATGTGTGAAATAGATGGTAAAATTATGCGCGCCTGTTCCACCCAAATTCAGGAGGGCATGAAGATTCTTACTTCTTCTGAGCTGGCAAAAAATGCGCAGCGGGAAGCGATGGATCGGATTCTTGAAAACCACATGCTCTACTGTACAGTTTGCGACAACAACAATGGAAATTGTCGTGTTCACAACACGGTAGAATTGCTGGAAATTGAACACCAGACACGTCCTTTCCGTGAAAAAGGTTATGAAGTAGACACGTCACATCCCTTCTATCGATATGATCCAAACCAATGCATCTTGTGTGGGCGCTGTACAGAAGTTTGCCAAGATTGGCAAGTGAATGAAACGCTGACCATTGACTGGGAACGAGAAATGCCGCGCGTGATTTGGGATGACAACAAATCGATCAACGAATCATCCTGTGTATCCTGCGGTCAATGTGTATCTGTATGTCCATGTAACGCGTTGATGGAAAAATCCATGCTCGGCGAAGCAGGCTTCATGAGCGGCATGGAAAGCGACTTGTTGAATCCGATGATTGACCTGATCAAAAAAGTGGAGCCAGGCTATAGCAGCATTTTTGCTATCTCGGAAATGGAAGCGGCCATGCGCGAGACGAAAATCAAGAAAACGAAAACCGTATGTACGTTCTGCGGTGTAGGCTGTTCGTTTGAAGTGTGGACCAAAGACCGAAAAATTTTAAAAGTGGAACCAAGTCCTGAAGCACCAGTGAACGGAATTTCCACTTGTGTGAAAGGGAAATTCGGTTGGGATTTCGTCAATAGCGATCAGCGCTTAACCAAGCCACTTATTCGACGCGGGGATGCGTTTGTTGAAGCTACGTGGGATGAGGCACTGGATGTCGTTGTCAGCAGACTCGGTGCCGTTAAAGATACTTATGGCCCTAATTCCCTTGGGTTTATTTCTTCCTCCAAGTTCACGAATGAGGAAAACTACCTGATGCAAAAAACAGCACGCCAATTGTTTGGAACGAACAATGTAGACAACTGCTCAAGATATTGTCAGTCACCTGCCTCTTGGGGGCTCCAGTATACTGGTGGAATTGGCGGTGACTCGGGAACCATTCAGGATATCGCAAAAGCTGGTTTGGTCATCTTGATGGGCTGTGCGCCAGCTGAGGCACATCCTGTACTCGCTACCAGAATCAAGCGCGCGAAAAAATTGAATGGTCAAAAACTCATCACTGTTGATTTGCGCAAACACGAGATGGCTGAACGGGCAGATTTGTTTATCCGTCCGAAACAAGGGACCGACTATGTTTGGTTAGCAGCGGTGTCTAAATATATGATCGACCAAAGCTGGCATGATGCTGCGTTCATCGAGGAGCACGTCAACTTTTATCCGGAATTCGTAGAACTGATTCAAAAGTATACGTTGGAATTTGCTGAAGAAGAAACAGGGATTTCCAAAGAAACGTTGATCCAAATCGCGGAAATGATCCGTGATGCAGACGGTACAGCCATTTGCTGGGGAATGGGTGTCACGCAAAATGCGGGTGGCTCCTATACCTCGACGGCCATTGCAAACCTTTTGCTGATCACCGGAAACTTCATGCGCCCAGGTGCAGGGGCGTACCCACTGCGCGGTCATAACAACGTACAAGGTGCGGCTGATATGGGAACAATGCCAAACATTTTCCCTGGCTATCAACCGGTTACGAACGATGAGATTCGTGCTAAATTTGAAGCTGCTTACGGTGTGAAAATTCAAGCACAGCCAGGTTTGAACAACATCCAAATGCTGGAGGAAGTGGATCGTGGCGAGCTTCGTGCGATGTACGTTGCAGGTGAAGACATGGCATGGGTAGATGCAGATTCTAACCATACACAAGATATGCTTGCCAAGCTCGATTTCCTCGTGGTACAGGATGTTTTCTTGAGCAAAACGGCTCAGTTTGCAGATGTTGTTTTGCCAGCAGTTCCATCGCTTGAAAAAGATGGCACCTTTACCAATACCGAACGTCGTGTACAACGCCTCTATCAAGTGCTTGAGCCTGTCGGCGATAGCAAGCCTGACTGGTGGATTTTCAGCCAGCTTGCGAAAAAGATGGGCTATGATTGGAACTATAGCCATCCAAGCGAAATTTTTGATGAAATGGCATCACTGACTCCGTTCTTCTCGCAATGTAATTACGAAGTGCTAGAAGGCTGGAACAGCTTTAACTGGGGATCTCCCGATGGAAGCAACACGCCGCTACTGCATACCAAGGGATTTAACTTCCCTGACAAAAAAGCACGTTTGGCGCTGTTCGATTATATTCCGCCAGCCAAATTCCCGGAGGAGTATGATCTGACGCTTGATAATGGACGCTTGCTTGAACAGTTCCATGAAGGAAATCTCACAAACAAGTCCAAAGGTATCCAGTACAAACTCCCAGAAGTGTTTGTGGAAGTTTCTCCAGAACTGGCTAAAGAACGTGGACTCTCCGACGGAACATTGGTCCGTCTCCTGTCTCCTTATGGAAAAATCAAGCTCCGTGTGCTTGTGACGAGCCGGATGAGTGGAAAAGATATTTATGTCCCGATGCACTCCGCGAGTCACGAAAGTGCTGTGAATCTGCTAACGGGTGGAGCAGTTGATGTGCAGACGCATACTCCTGCCTACAAGCAGGTTAAAGTACGTATGGAGATTCTTGAGGAAACAGGAAAATCGCCACTTCCGGCGTATAATCCTCGATATGCCAAGCGCAATCCACAGCTCGGCGTACAAGTCGAACGCAAATGGGCAAGAGAAGATTACAAGCCGATTGCAGATGTGAATGTTGCGGTAGATGTAAGAGGGGGTAGAAAGTAATGGCGAGTCCTATTACGAAAATTGTCCAACCAACACTCTCAGAGAGTGAAAAGCAAAATCAAACGGTCGAAGCCATCCTCCAATTACTTGCGAAAAATCCGGAAGGCATCCAGGAAACGATCAAATTACTCCAAGAGCTGCATGATAGTGGTATCTTGGGGGCACTGACTGCTGCAGTCGAAGCAAAGGAAGAGCTTGCGAAAATCGTGGTAGGACAGATGGTGCGTCCTCCAGTTACGAATATCATTAATAATGCAATGGCGGCAGCAGGCGGACTTGCCGAGCTTGAGCCAGAAATGACGCAAAAGCTGATGAAGGGTGTTTCCAAGGGGCTGCAAAAAGCGGACGAGGGACTTCGCTCTGGTCAAAAGGTTGGAATCATGGATTTGATGAAGGCGTTATCCGACCCTGACATAAATCGGGCGATCGGCTTTGGCATCAACTTGTTAAAAGGAGTAGGTGAGGGCTTAAAGGAATCCTGATGCTTTTCTCCGAATTCTATAAGAAGGAAGGAGATAAGCCATGTCAAAACAGTTGGAGCATCAATTCAGCATGCTCGTTCGTGAGATTCGCAAAGAATATGTGGGAAACGGGCCCAAAGAAATTTTGACGCGTTTCGTGGATACCTGGGCGATTAGTGAGATGAAGGGGAATCTGACGAACGTAGAAAAATTTATGATCACCTCAAATGAAGGCAGAAGAATGGTTCATGATGCACGTACGAAATTGGTGAAAAAAATCTATACCAATCCAGAGGTAGTGACAAAGCTCGAGGATTTGATGAAGGCAAAAATCGTACGCATTTTTTCCGATATAAATATCGAAGAGGATATCGCCATGACCGTATTTGTATTCGATAGACCACTTGATTCCAAATAGAATCGCTTTCACCTAAACCAATAATAGAGTCAGTCTGACACTTGCATATGAGTGTTTGGCTGGCTCTTTTTTGGGTAATCTCCCCATTCCTCCTCATTATTGGAAGTAACAGCTCAACAATTAACCAGGACAAATACGTACAGCTGAGCTTAAAAGTCAGAATATTATGGGAGGATTGAGAATCAGTGAACTGGATATGAATATTGGAAATCTGTAGGTATAATACATTTTCAAGAGCGCTCTTTACTTGAATAGAAAATGGTGATGAATATGTTATCAAATCAAGATTTGGTTTTAGATAATTTTGTAAATAAGACATCCTCTCTTCCATCATGGTTTTCAGGTGCGCACGTAGTTGAAAATCAGTATTTTATCGCAGTTGATTCTGGATTGCCATCCGATACATTTAATGTACTTGTTCCGTTGTCAATCTTGCCCAAAGCTGCCCTAACGAATGTAGAGCAAGCCGTTCGTTCTTATTCAAACAAGGGGTTTCCTGTAAGTGTTTGGACAGATCAGCGCTTTTTGACTGATGAGCTTGTGCGGTTGCTAGCTGATCTCGGGCTGGAGGAAGCTGAGCGCAATGTTACCATGAAATTAGAAAGTGACACGATCACGTCATCTGCACCGTGGTCTTCTGACCTTTTTGAAATAAAGAAGGTGCAGAATGCAGAGGATGTTCGTAGGTACGCTACCATTTTTCAATCATTGTTTGAGGGTAGTCCTGAGCAAGAGGTCTTGAAACAGTTATTCGATCAAGCTGCAAAAAGCTTTTCTACTCATCCGCACCAACAGTGGTTTATTGGCTTCCTGGACGGCAAAGTAGTATCTACGGGCTGCTTGATTGAAACTGACAGCAGCTATGGAATTTACGATGTAATGACAAGACAAGAATATAGAGGAAGAGGACTCGGCAGCACGATGTTTGGCTATCTTCTCCAGCGGATAAAGGAAGACGGCAAAGGAAAGGATTGCGTGTTGCAAGCCTCTACAGATGGAATCAACATTTATCGGAAGGCAGGATTTCAAGAGGTAGGAGAAATGGTTGTTTTTGAATAAGAATTGGTAGAAAACAGTCGAGCATGCTTTGGTGGGAGTCTCAAAGCATGCTCTTTTTATTTGAAATAGTTGATTGTGCTAGCTTACAGCCGTTTTAGCTTTGCTGAATTTTTTAAACACGGCTTTTAAAATGGGGGGCGCAGCCAAGGAAATAAACAAGGCACGAAATAGCTGATAGCAGATCAAAATGGACAGGTCTGCATGTACGCCATTTGGTCCATTCCGCCAGGAGAGAGGCTTAAAAAGGCAGTAACAAATGAAACGGGATGCGTCATGGTCAGCAATATTAAGGACGATCGTGCCGATCATTGGACCGAGTAAGTATGCCGTTGGAAAGTTTACTCTCTTTGCCAGAATAGCAAGGATTGTGCAAACGACGGAAAATAGCTAAATAGTTGGAAAAAGTCCATCCCAGCATGCTCACACTAGCGATAAGCCGCGTCTTCCCGTTTATTTACGTGAGCTGATTCGATCTGCACATACAAGTGAAGCATCGGTCACCACAACAGCCCGCAAAGTGTATGATCAATTTTATGAGAAGGGAATCACCCCGTATCTACATGAAATCAAGCTGAGTGAAAACAAGCTCAAGATTGCTGGTACCGCACTGATCGACAAACGCGGGTATTATGTGGACACGCTCAGCCCGGAGGAAAGCATTCAATTGCTGATTTTGCAGCGTGACACCAAGCATCCGATTTTTATGACAGTGCAAATTTCGGATAAGTCAGTTGAAAATGGATATTCCTTTGATAAAGGTGCCTATTGTACGTGGATATGAGCCTGAATTCGAAGAAGTTGAAAAAGTAGTAAATACACTTGTAGAATTTTTGGAATTCATTATGTCGAATTCAATAGAGTTCCGATGATACATTATTCAACCCAATCAAAAAACTGATGCCATGTTCAAAGGCATCAGTTTCGTTTTTTCACCATTCAATCAAGATCATCATGCCTGAAGAGAGAAGAAAGTGCTTTTGTCAAAAAGCTCGATACGATGTCCACATCCTCTGCTTGGACTTCGAGCGACTGGACCCAGCTGTTTTCGTGTGAGAGATCATCGGAGGAGATCAAAGCTGCGCGCATATTCTGAAGTGACATGACAATGCTTTTGCCATCAAAGTGTTGAGAATAGAAAAAGGCAAGATCATATCGATTGTGCTCCGTGGCGAACGTGACAAAGCGAGAAAGAAGATTTTCCGATTGATCGTACAAATAGTCAAATTTCATGGCATATACCCTCCTGAAAAAATTTGCGTTAGATCGCTTCCTCAAAGTCGATGACCGGAGGCTTTTTGGTGAAAAACTTTGTAGATAAAAGTAAATAGCCGATGCCCACCAGTGACCAAAGAAGTCCAAGCATAAGCGCATGACCATCCAAACTATACCAGAGAAACATGACGAAGCTAGTCCCGAGCAGAGGCGCAATCAAATAATGAAACGTATCGATGAGAGAGCGTCGCTTTTCTCGAATATAGTAATGCGCGATGACACAGGCATTGACGGCGGTAAAGGCAGTCAACGCACCAAAGTTGATGAAAGCAAGCGCCGTTTCCAAATCTAGGAACAGGGCAGCTAGTGAAACAGCGCCGACAAAAAACACATTGCGAGCCGGGATACCTCTGGTTGGGTGGAGGTGGCCAAACAGCTTTTTCGGTAAAACATTTTCCCTGCCCATCGCGTACAGAAGACGGGAAGCACTGGTATGAGAGGCGATTCCGGAGGCAAGGGCTGCAGTGATACTCCCAGCCACAAAAATGGCGTAGAACAGATCTTGTCCGAGAATTCTCGACATCTCGGGAGACGGGGACTCTGGATTTTGAAATTGCTCTACTGCTGGAAAAACGAGCTGGGTGAAATACGATGTGGTAATAAAAATGACGCCACCAATTAACGCGACCAGAAAAATGCCACGCGGAATGGTTTTCATCGGATTTATCGCTTCTTCTGTATAAGTTGTTACCGCATCGAAGCCAAGAAAGGAGAAGCAGAGGATCGCAGCCCCGGTAAAGAGAGTGGGAAGTGAAATACCTTCTCCATAGAATGGTCGAACACCAAAGGAAGCGCTTCCTGCTCCAGAGGTGATGTGCGAAATTGCGAGGCCAATGAAGATGGTAACAACAATGACCTGAAATACAACCAATAGTGTGTTGAAGTTTGCAGTTGACTGAATTCCGCGAAAATTAATTATGGTAGTGATCGCAGCTAGTAAGAGTCCAAGAATCCATTCAGGGACCATCGGGAAAGCCGCGAACATATAGATTTTGCCCAGCAAAACATTTATGACAGGCAAGAAGACATAATCCAACAGGGAAACCCATCCTACCAAAAAGCCTATATGCGGATTGAGAGATTGGCGGGCGTATGAGTAGGCAGAGCCTGCAACAGGGAAGACCTTTACCATCTTTCCGTAGCTGGATGCAGTAAAAAGCATCGCCGTCAAAGCGAGGATGTAGGCAGAGGGAACATGCCCGCCCGTTTCCTGTGTGACGATTCCATAAGTATCAAAAACGGTAAGGGGAGTGAGATATCCGAGCCCCAATACGATGACTTGCCAAAGCTTCAGACTTCTCTTTAAGGCAGGTGTGCTTGGCTGTTCCGTGCTTTTTTCCATGACCAATCCCCTTTGCAATTAGAGTGAAAGCGTTTTAGTTTTTTATCATCAAAAACATGACGGTCACGATCGAGCTAGTCCTCCTACTGCGCGGCCACAGCTAATTTCTGCCGTTTCTGTTTTTTGCATATGCTTTGCCCCCTTTACGTCTGATATATGTGTTGTGATTCTTGCCTCTTAAGGCTAAGCAATTGATGTGCCAAAGAAGAGATGATCGTTATAGAGAGGATGTTCTACGCAGAGTTAAATAGCCGAAAGTCAGTAAAGGCGAAGGAAGGGTGGGCATAGGTCTATGCAAAATTAGCTATTCAATAATGCGTAAGTTATGAAAATTTGAATAGAATTCCGACGAAAAAGCGGTAATTACCACCGAGATAAACTGGCATAATATTTGCACTACTATTGCTGCAATCGTGCAAATCTCCGTCAGATGCAAACAAATCTAGCTTGAGAGGGCGTCTAACGGCTGTTTTTACACGAAGCATCTGCCTATCAGGTGTAGAGGAAACAAGGGGTGGACCAAAAGCGATGCGAAACAAGCTATTTCTCATTGCAGTCCTGCTATCAATGATCTTACTGCTGACCGGGATTCAGTCAGCGTTGGGCAGGAGCTGTGCAATAAAGGGTCAGAGGCTAGCTTTGACACTGTAGTGCTTACTTATTACGAAAGGTAGCAATTGCACGTCATTTTCCCAATCGTCCAACGCTGTAGAAGAGAAGCTGACAAAAGCGAGTATAGACTACCTACAAACGGAGGACTTGATTGCATGCAATATCCACTTTCCCCAGACGTAAAGCCAGAGTTTTGTACGACAGGCACGTTTATGCGCCTGCCATCTGCGAGAGAAAATGCCAAGGTAGCGATTCTTGGACAGCCTTTCGACACTGCGGCTTCCTTTCGCGTAGGAGCGCGTTTTGCGCCACAAGCCATTCGCCAAGCATCCATGACATTATTTCCTTATCATCCGACACACAAGGTATATCCTTTTGAAGATACCAATGCGATCGACATCGGGGATGTGTCGGTGATACCGCACAATATTCACCGCAGCTACGAGCTGATGGAGGAAGCCATGCTGGACCTGATGCAAAAAGGCATCGTTCCGATCGGGCTGGGTGGAGATCATTCGATTACGCTGGCTTCACTACGTGCTGCTAAAAAAGTGTATGGACAGGTCGCGATGATCCAGTTTGACTCGCATACAGATACGTGGGATACGTATTACGACGAGAAATATTGGCACGGCTCGCCATTCATCCGGGCTCACGAAGAAGGGCTGCTGCAGCCAGACAAGGTCTTTCAGGTCGGAATTCGCGGGACGTTGAACCACCCTGGAGATGTTGAGGCAAGCTATGAGCTCGGGTACAACGTCATCACGACACAGGAGCTGCGGAGTCGAGGGTTTGAAGATGTGATTCAGCAAATCAAAACGAAAATCGGGGATACGCCTTGCTTTTTGACTTTTGATATCGACTTTGTCGATCCTGCATTTGCTCCAGGAACAGGTACACTTGAGATAGGGGGCTTTACCAGTCATGAAGCGCTGCAAATGGTTCGCTCGCTGAAAGGATTGAACTACATCGGCTTTGACCTGGTAGAGGTGCTTCCGCCTTATGATCCGGCACAGATTACATCGCTTCTGGCTGCTACGCTGATCCACGATTTTGCAGCGTTAGTCGCACTACAGCAAAAACAGGAAGTCAAAAAGTAGGTAATTATTCATTTTTGCATAATTTATGAATTTTTGAATAAACCCTTCGTGCTCCGAATTGGAATTACCCGTAAGAAAGCCAAGGTTCCGAGTTTGGCACGAGAGTTGCTTAGAGTATGAGATGAGAAAGGAAACCCCGGAAGGAGAGGATTCGTTGCATGATAAACCTGAAGATGTACATCAATGGGGAGTGGGTAGACGCGCAAAGCAAGAAAACCCGTGAGATCCTGAATCCCGCGAATGGAGAAGTGATCGCGCTCTCGGCAGAAGGAGATGTAGAAGATGCTCGTCATGCCATCCAAATCGCCCGTGATGCATTTGACAGCGGGATTTGGTCTGAGCTTCCGGCAGCAGAACGAGCACGTTATCTTTTGGCTATCGCCGACAAGCTGGAGGAGCGTGCAGCTGAAATCGGCAGGCTGGAAACATTAGACAACGGGAAACCACTACGCGAGACGGCTTTTGACGTAGCCGATGCAGCAGCTTGCTTTCGGTATTATGCAGGTTTGGTTACCAAGCCCGACGGTCAAACCTACCACGTGGCTGATCCTGTCCAGGCTATGGTGGTTCGTGAGCCAGTCGGTGTATGTGGCTTGATTGTACCGTGGAACTATCCTCTGCTGATGGGGGTGTGGAAAATCGCGCCTGCTCTGGCAGCGGGAAACACTATTGTATTTAAGCCATCGGAAGTAACACCTGTCTCTGCGCAAAAGCTGTTTGAAATTATTGAAGAAGTAGGCATTCCCAAAGGCGTAGCCAATATGGTGCTGGGACCAGGCCCTACGGTAGGGAACGAAATCGCAGAGAGCCATCTTGTAGACAAAATTTCATTTACCGGTGGTACGGCTACAGGCCGCAGTATTATGAGAGCGGCTGCCTACAACATCAAAAAGATTTCGCTGGAGCTCGGTGGCAAATCACCCAATATCGTCTTTGCCGATGCCGACTTTGAGACAGCAGTTGACTATGCACTATTCGGAATTTTCGCTAATCAAGGGCAGGTCTGCTCAGCAGGCTCCCGTCTTCTCATCGAAGATACCATCCACGACCGTTTCGTAGAGAGATTGGTCGAGCGAGCAAAAAAAATTCGCGTAGGTCCCGGGAACGATCCTAGCACTGAAATGGGCCCCGTCGTCAGCCATGCTCATTTGGAAAAGATTTTGCACTACATTGAACTCGGTAAATCAGAGGGAGCGCGCCTTCTGTGTGGCGGTAGCCGGATTATGACGAATGGTCTTGGCAAGGGCTACTTTGTGGAGCCGACCATTTTCACCGATACGCTTCCATCCATGAAAATTGTTCAGGAAGAAATTTTCGGACCGGTGCTTGCTATTCAGCGCTTTAAGGACGAGGCAGATGCCATACGACTTGCCAACGATACGGTATATGGGCTGGCAGGCGGTGTTTTTACACAAGACGGTGCCAAGGCCATGCGTGTCATCAAGAAGCTACGTGCAGGCATTACGTGGATCAATTGCTACCATCCGACGTACAACGAGGCTCCTTGGGGCGGATACAAGCAAAGTGGTATCGGTCGCGGCTTGGGCACGTTTGGCTTCGACGAATATACCGAAGTGAAGCAAATCAACATCAACCTGCAAGTACAGCCAACTGGCTGGTTTGAAAACTAAAAGATAGCCAATTAGGAGGACTGCAAGATGAGACAAACAGTGGAGAGCAACCAAACGAATCACCAGGTTCAGGAACAATATAAAGATGTGTATGCCTACACCCAGCAAATACTCGAGCTGATTGCCAAGGACGAAATTTCGCAGGACGAAGCGGCTTGGGTGACACGCCAGACCGTAGAAAATTTCCGCGACCACGTTAATCCAGGATTTCTCGGATACCGCAAGTCTGTTACCAAAGACGGCCAATTCGCTGCTGTTGAATGGAAGGACGCAGGTCCAAACTCTTTTATGGATGTGAACGGTAAGGTTTACATTGACTGCTTGGGCGGATTCGGGATTTACAACGTGGGTCACCGGCATCCAAAGGTAGTCGAAGCGGTCATCAACCAGCTCAACCGCCAACCGCTGCACAGCCAGGATCTGCTCGACCCGCTGCGTGCCATGCTAGCCAAAATTTTAGCGGATGTAACTCCTGGTGATCTGAAATACGCCTATTTTGCAAATAGCGGTACGGAGACAGTGGAAGCCGCAATCAAGCTGGCCAAAATGCACACGGGACGAACTACTTTCATCGCGACGACCAAAGCGTTCCATGGTAAAAGCCTAGGTGCTTTGTCAGCCACTGCAAAAGGTGTGTTTCGCAAGCCTTTCTTGCCAATGATTCCGGGTTTCCGCCACGTGCATTTCGGGGATATCGACATGCTGCGCAAAACATTCGAAGCCTGCGCGCTGGTAGGAGAAGAGATTGCAGGTGTTATTCTGGAGCCGATACAAGGGGAAGGCGGGGTAAACCTGCCGCCAGATGGATACTTGAAACAGGTTCGCGAGCTGTGCGATCAGTACGGAGCGTTACTCATTCTGGATGAGGTGCAAACCGGTATGGGACGTACGGGAAAAATGTTTTGCTGCGAGCATTACGATGTCACCCCGGACATTTTATGCCTTGCAAAAGCGTTCGGTGGAGGGATCATGCCGGCAGGGGCCGTAGTCGCAACAGAGGAAGTGTTCAAAAGCTTTTTCCCTAATCCGTTTGTCCAAACGACCACGTTCGGCGGTAATCCACTGGCATGCGCAGCTGCGATTGCAACCTTTAACGTTCTGATTGAAGAAAATTTACTGGATCGCTGCGTGGAAATGGGCGAATACATGCTGAAAGGATTGCGCGAGGCAGCTGCTGTCCATACCGACAAGGTTCAGGAAGTCCGTGGAAAAGGCTTATTGATCGGGATTGAATTCCATAATGATGAAATCGGTTATGAGGTATCAAAGGGTCTGTTCGACAATGGCGTTTTGGTCGCTGGTACCTTGATTAATGCGAAAACGATTCGCATCGAGCCGCCACTTACCATTACCTACGAAGAGGCAGATCAAGTCATTGCGACCTTCAAAAAAGTATTGCCACTCGTAAAAATATAAGAACAACGAGCAAAGAAGACTGCCCACCCCAGTCTTCTTTTGCCCTTTTTCTCCATGGGAGCCCCGGGTATAATAGATAGAAACAAACCAAGCAATATTGGGAGGACCTATGGTTTCAAATTGGTTCATTAAAAAAGTGTATACAGTATCTCTCGAATCTTCAGCTAATGAAGTTTGGAACATGATGTCTAGGTACAATGAACGTTACGTCTTTGTAACCGATCCCGAAAACACAGAGAATTTGATTGCCTACATTCGAAATACCGATATGATCCCGCTCCAACATGATCGGAAGCAGATGAGCAAAGCTGTTCGCGAGCTTCCCCTTCATACGAACCTATCGTTTGTTAAGCAGGAAGCGGACATGCTGGATTTTTTTCAATTATTCGGGGAAGAGGTCGTCGTTGTACAAAGCCAAGAAGGCAAACCAGAAGGCTATTTGCACCGTGAGGACATTCTTTACTCTCTATTAACCAATCAATCTGCTCATACAGACTGGATTCGCTCCCTGCTCAACTCTATACCAATGGGGATTATTATCGCAGATCTGGAAGGGAAGATTGAGGAGTTCAGCTCAGAAGCACTTCGGATGGTTAGAGTCACCCCTGAGGAGCTGCGACTGCAACTGGTTGGAGAGCTGCTTGATCCTGACGTTTTTCTAAAGGTCATCGAGCACGGGGAAACCGTATTGAACTATATCATTGTCAACGACAGATTCGGAGTACTAGCGGATTTTTGTCCTATCCGAAATCAACAGGGCGCCGTAACAGGAGCAACCATCGTACTTCAGGATTTGCCCTACATTGAGAAAATGGCGATGGAAATGGAGTACGTCAAAAATCTCAACACCGACCTCCAAGGTATCCTTTCGTCAATCTATGACGAGATTCTCGTTTTAGATGAGCATGGGATTTTGCTGCGCTACAGCGGGAATCTGATTAAAGATTTTTGGGAGATTAACAAAGAGCAATTAATTGGCCTGAACCTGATGGAGCTTGAGCACGAAGGATTGTTTTTCTCGTCAATCGTCAGAATGGTACTCGAACGCAAACGGAAGGTTTCTGTGACTCAAGAAAGTCGATCTGGCAAAAATGTTCTGGCTGTAGGCAATCCGATCTTCGATGACAAAGGAAAGCTGGAGCGGATCGTAATCGCCTTGCGTGATATTACCGAAACGGTGCTGCTCAAGGAAGAGCTGCTCCAAGCGAAGAAAATGTCGGAAAAATACAAAAAAGAGTTGGAGCATCTTCGTGATCAGCAGCAATACTCCAAAAATCGGCAGTTGATTTATGCGAGCGAGCAGATGGAAAAGGTAATGAAATACATCCATAAAATCGCAAAAACCTCTTCAACGGTCCTGCTTTCCGGTGAATCTGGCGTCGGCAAGGAAGTATTTGCCCGCACAATTTACGAGCTGGGTCCACGCAACAACAATCCGTTCGTCAAAGTGAACTGTGGGGCGATTCCTGAGACACTGCTTGAAAGTGAATTATTCGGCTACGAAAAGGGCGCGTTTACTGGGGCGAATGCGAACGGGAAGCCCGGATATTTTCGAATGGCGCACAAAGGCGTGCTGTTTCTGGACGAGATTGGGGAGATGCCGCTTAATCTGCAGGTGAAGCTGCTGCGGGTTCTGCAGGAAAGGGAGATCATCCCGATCGGCGGTTCCGAGGTAGTTGAGGTTGATGTGCAGATTATCGCTGCCACCAACAAGAATCTCGAAAAAATGGTCGAGGAAGGCACGTTTCGTGAAGACCTGTACTATCGGCTAAATGTCATTCCAGTCGTGATCCCTCCTTTGCGTGACCGTTCAGAGGACATCCCGCTAATCGGCCTGCACTTCTTGCAAACCTTTAATGAGAAATACGACCGTTCCACGCAAATGTCCCAGGATGCTCTCGACCTGCTGGAGTCTTATTCCTGGCCAGGTAATGTACGTGAGCTGCAAAATATTATCGAACGAATCGTAGTGACTGCCGATGAAGATTTAATTGAGGCCCATCATATTACTCCTCTATTGAAAAAGAGGAAGAAGCAACTTTTCAAGCAAAACATGAACAAGATTATGCCGCTAAAAGATGCGACAAGAGCGATAGAGGAGCAGCTTATTAAAATGGCTATGGACGAATTCAAGACAACCTCTATGGCAGCTAAGGTGCTAGGTGTGAGTCAATCGACGATAAGCCGCAAGTATCAGGAAATTCAAGAGAAGCTAAGTCGAGGTGAGCCGATTGGGTTTAAAGTATGACGTGATATCGCCATTTGCCGGTAAGATTGAACGCGTATTATTTCGACCGGGCGACCGAGTTCAGGAAGGTGAAATCATTTTCACACTGGCGGACGGACAAAAAAGCATCGAAATTTTCTCGCCGGTCACAGGCTTCATGGACGCAGTGGAGGTTGAACGGGGAGATCTCGTCATAGCCAGTATGATTTTGACATCGATCATCTTGAGCCACGATGAGACCAAACAAACAGAAAGAAACTGAAGAATGATGAAAAGAAACAGCCATCTACTAAGGTGGCTGTTTTGCATGTGTTTGCGAATAGGGTCACTGTTCCGTTAAAATAGCGAGTAGCTAGTATCCAAATTTTTGCTGCGTAACGCGATACAATAGGAGGTGAGCAGAAGATGAATTTCTTAGACGCTAACAACAAATGGACGCCGGAATTTATGAAATATATAGAGGAAACAGCCAGACCATCCATTAAGCTGACTCTCACAAAAGAGCTGACTCAACTGACTGACAGCAAGGTTGGTGGAAAACCGTGGTTACCACCTATGGTGCAAATACCACATGATGAAGATGGTACCGATTATTTGTTCATCGCACAAGTGAATTGGGCGCAAATGCCACAGCTTGATGGGTTTCCGTCACACGGATTTACCAGTTTCTTTGTGAAGCAGGATGATACGTTTGGACTGCTAGATCAAGCGTACCATGTCCTGCATTTTGAGGACGTGAGCGATACAACAGAAATCGACCCATTTCAGCCAGAAGATCCTGATCTGTACAGTCCGGTTTTAGGTGGTCCGTACAAACTGACTGGGCAGCTTGAGTCGAAGCTGATCCCTTATAAAAATTTCCAGTCAGAACATTTTCAACTGCCACCAGATCACGACGAGGTCGCCTATTCCAAATATTGGGATCTATCAGATGCAAGTGGATCACGGATTGGCGGGTATCCGTACTTTACTCAAGACGACCCGAGAAGCGAAGATTCGATTCTCCTTTTGCAGCTTGATATGGAAGGCGATCACAAGGATTACTATGTTTCATGGGGAGATAGCGGCGTAGCGAATTTTTTCATTCGAAAGGAAGACTTGCTGCGTTTGGACTTTTCCAATGTAGGTTACACGTGGGATTGTCTGTGAACGTACATGAAAAAACGGTAGAGAACGGGGGAGAACCGATTGGAACTCATACAAAATATTCAAGAGCTGATCAAAGCCTCGCAAAAAACGCGAGTTAAATACTTGTTTTTCTGGGGACATACGCAAAAAATTCAAGGCACAATCGATAAATCCTGCTTCAGTCAATGGTATCCAGCCACCTTTTCAGAGGGGGATGCGACGTACCTGACAGCAGAGCATTACATGATGGCAAAAAAGGCAGAGCTGTTTGGGGACCTCTCTATCCGCGATGAGATTCTGAAGGTATCACATCCGAAACAGGCAAAGGAGCTGGGACGCAAAGTTCGCTCGTTTGATGGAGCCGTTTGGGACGAAAACAAGATACAGATCGTGCAACAAGCAAATCTGCTGAAATTTAGCCAGCACCATACATTACGAGAGTTTCTGCTTGAAACGGGAGATCGAGTCATCGTAGAAGCCAGTCCATATGATCGCGTATGGGGGATTGGCATGGCTGGGCATCATCCACATGCTGAACAACCAGAGCGCTGGCGCGGAGAAAATCTGCTAGGCTTTGCTCTGATGGCAGTAAGAGAGCAGCTACGCTCAGAATGACAGGTGAGGGAGGTAGTCCGGTCGTGCATTATTACGGACAGTTTGAATCACGTGAGCTAATACCAGATATTTTATCCGGCAGACTTCATCCTTCTGAAGATCCATTGTGGCAAATGTCTGGGGCAGTCGATCGGCAGGAATATGCAGAATGGAGCTCCCATATATGCGGGATGGCGTGTTTGAAAATGCTGCTAGCGCAGTGGAGAAATGTCATTATTCCCACAATCGAGCTCACGAAGCAATGTAGTGAATACGGAGGATACACGATCAGTGAGGATGGCACCATTAAAGGGTTAATTTATCGCCCTTTTGTCGCGTTTATCGCGGACCGGTTTGGTTTGCAAGCCGATGTGAAGGAGCATATGCCGATCGAAGAAATATATCATTTGATCGGCCAGGGATATGTGTATTTGGCATCCGTCCATCCGAGTATCCGTACTCCTGAAGTAACACCACCTAAACAAGGCGGGCATCTGGTGTACGTGTTTGACAAGGATGATCATCGGCAAGAAATCATTTTTCACAATCCTTCTGGAGACACCGTCCAAAGCCAGGAAAATGTTCATGCGACTCTCGATGTTTTTTCGCGCTTCTACGCCAATCGGGGAATAGTGATAAAAGTATCTTCATGATGTTTTATAAAGAGGATTCTGATTAGAATGATTGCCTGTTCAGTAAATAAACTGGATGGGCTTTTCTGCGTTTAAGTTAATCCAGATTTATCATGCATGTCAATCATATTTTTGGGAAAATTATAAATCTTGTGTCTTGAAAAAGGTGGGGGAAAAAATATAATATTGGAATTAGAGTAAAAACTTCCGATATAAGTCTTCGAAGAAGTGTATACTTCAAAGATGAATCATAAAAATCGCACATGCAAAAATTTAGCAGGAAAAGAGGGATAGGGCTTGAGCGTACAAACCGCAGAAAGAGTCCATAAGCTACAAAGTCATGCACAAATCATCGATGGGCACTTTGATCTGCTATTGGATGTGGAGATTCAGAGATCCCGAGGTAGAAAACGAGTAATTGAGACAGACTATCTCCCTGCATTTGAACGGGGCGGAGTCAAAACGATTGTAGCGGCAATTTTTGTAGACAGCGATTTTTTACCAGAAATGGGACTTCGCAAGGCACTGAATCAAATTAGTGCTTTGCATGAGGAAGTAAAAGAGTCGTCTGATAAAATCATGCTTTGTAAAACAATGGACGACCTCAACACTGCAAGAGAGCAAGGAAAGGTCGCCTTTATTTTGTCATTGGAAGGTGCGGAACCGCTTTCAAATGATTTGAGTCTGTTACGTATCTTTTATGAGCTTGGTGTGAGACTTTTGGGCCTCGTGTGGAGCAGACGGAATTACGTAGGTGATGGCAGCTTTTTTTCGCCCGTTCGTGAGGGGAAAAAGGGAGGAATTACGGAATTTGGTGTTCGTTTGATTGAAGCAGCAGAAGAGATGGGGATGATCATTGACGTCAGTCACCTCAACGATGAAGGCTTCTGGGACGTAATGGAGATCGCTAAAAAGCCGGTGATCGCTTCTCATTCGAATTGCCGAAGTCTCGCAAATTCCATGCGCAATCTTACAGATGAGCAGATCAAGGCGCTCGCCGCGCGAAATGGTGTGATCGGAATGAATGCCAACAACTTCTTTACGGCAGATAATGATGAAGACGCAAATGTGCAAACGTTGCTGAATCATGTTGATTATATTGCAAAGCTGGTTGGGGTGGAGCATGTCGGTCTTGGCCTTGATTTATGCGATGACTTCATGAAATATGTGTCACCCGAAAGCTTGCAACATATGCCTCGCAAGCCTTTCGACGTGGTTGCTGGGCATCGCTCGGTTCCCCACCTGACAACGGGATTAGTGGAGCGTGGATATACGGATGAACAAATCGAAGGGATTTTAGGTACGAACTTCGAGCGTGTTTATCAGGAAGTTTGGAAGTAAACGCAAATGCTTTCTAAATAAAAACAAAGTGATGGAGGAATCGAGTCATGGCAAACGAAAAATGGATTACTGCCTATGAAGCATTTGTCGACAAGATGATCGCGGAAGAGAAGGTCCCAGGTGCAGCAATTGGCCTTGCGAAAGACGGAGAGCTTGTTTATGGAAAAGGAGTAGGCTATCGCAACGCTAGTGAGCAGCTGGAAGTGACACTGGATACCGTTTTCGGAATCGGGTCGATCACCAAATCGTTCACATGTATGGCGATCATGCAACTGCAGGAAGCAGGGAAGCTGTCCGTCCATGATCCGGTTATTACGTATTTGCCTGAATTTCGTCTAAAAGTGGGCGATGTGGTTGAACAAATGACCATTCATCAATTGATGACGCACTCGACTGGTATGCCACCTATGTCTACATTGGGTGCAGCACTGAAGCGAAGTATTGAGCTCGATCCTGAGTATCAGATCAATGAGCAGGATAAATACAGCATTGCTAAGATCGTTCCTGTTGATACGTACGCGGAAATGTTTGATTATATGGCTGAGCAGGACTTTGAATTACTCGGTACTCCAGGCACTGAATTCAGCTATTCAAACGAATCCTATGCCATGCTAGGTGTGATTATCGAACGCCTCAGCGGCAAAACGTATGAAGCCTATATGAAAGAACACATTCTGGTTCCAGCTGGAATGAACGACAGTGCATTCTTGCTGGAGGAGCTGGATGAGTCAGCGACAATTACCTCCATTTATGCTGCAAAAACCAAGGACGGAGAAAAAGAAGTGTTCCTCTCTGACAACTGGTGGGATGCACCTGCCATGCGCGCGGCTGGATTTCTCAAGTCGACTGTACGAGATATGTTGAAATACGCGGATATTTACCGCACGGGAGGCCTTGCTGGCAGCACACGTATTTTGACGGAAGACAGTGTCAAGCAGATGGTGACGCCTTTCATCCAATGCGATCAAGGATGCTACTATGGCTACGGTCTTATGATTGCCCCCGATTATCACGGTACCCTTTTGGTCGAGCACGGCGGCAGCATCAAAGGAGTACAAGCACAAATGCATGTGCTTCCAGAAGAAGGCATAACAGGTATCGTACTTACTAACCTCGTTGCCTCACCTGCTACTGCACTGATGAACGGTGCACTCAATGCATATGCGAATCGCGCAGTTGATGCATCGCATATAGTTGAGACCGATTACGAGGTTCCTGCTGATCGGGTGGAAGAATTCACAGGCGAATATCATTCCAATGAGGGTTCAAAGCTCAAAGTTATCCAGGAAGACGGAGCCTTCAAGCTAGTAACGGAGGATAACCAATCGATGCTGATGAAACCAATTGGAGAAGACCTCTTTTTAGTCAAGCGCAGAGGGGCGGCAGCGACTGTTCGATATATCAGGGATAGCCATAACAACGTGATTCGCATCAGCTTTGGCTTCCGCCAAATTCCGAAAGCTGCAAAGCCGCAGCCCGTTTAATTCAAGTCACAAGACCTAACCAACAACTGTTGATAAAAAGGGAGCGATGAGAAATGAGAACAGTAACTGCAGAAGACATTTACAAGTTCCAATGGCCGAGCAAGCCTACAATCTCACCAGATGGTCAGCATGTTGTATACGAAAAAACGGTCGTTCGAAAAAAGACTGATGATTATGAAACGCAGCTGTGGCTATCGGATGCACATGGGCAAACACGTCGCGTGTTAACTTCTACAGGTACACGCAATATTTCACCAGTGTGGTCACCTGATGGCAGGACGATCGCTTTTCTTTCCAACCGAGCTTTTGGCATGCAGCTCTGGCTGCTCTCACTAGATGGTGGTGAAGCACGCCAAGTAACTCGCTTTCGTCATGGGATCAGCTCAATTGTTTGGGAACCAGACGGTAAAACCGTCTATGGAATTGTCCCGGTTGCCCAAGGGGCAAGTGTTGAGGTTTTCGATACCGAGGTGACAGCCAAAGAAGCGAATGAGCGCATCGATCAAGAAAACAGGCAGTGGGTGAACGGCCCAAAACGTTTTGATCGACTGTACTACAAGCTCGACGCTGCTGGCTTGCAAAAGGCTTTTGTACGTCAAATCGTTGCCATCGATACCGAAACAGGCTTGCATACACAGATCACAGACGGTCCTTACGATATTTCTGAGCCGACTGTCTCGCCCACTGGAAAGCATATCGCTTTTATCGCCAATCCAAACCAGAATGAACAGCAAGCTTTTGGTGGAAACATTTATCGGGTCGCGATTGATGGAGGGGACGTGGAGCTGCTCTACAGTGGACTTCGAGTCTCGTACCTTTCCTACTCTCCAGATGCAAAAAAACTGGCTTTTGTTGCAAACAATATCGACCACAGAGAAATGTTTGTCCTACCAGCTGGTGGGGGAGAGCCGATCGGTCTGAGTAAAGACTTCCCCGATACACTGACTGATCTCGCCTTTACAGATATGCGTAGTTTGCGGTACACGCCAGTGCCTCAGTGGTCCGAAGACAGCCGCTATGTCTATGCATTGAGTACGCGCCAAGGAAAAAACGATATTGTCCGTTTTTCGACAGAGGATGATAACTCACCTGCTGTTACGGTAATTGGTGGCGAACGTACCATTTTTCATTTTTCCTTTGATGGGAAAGGGACAGCTGCCATCGCTTACTCAACTGTACAGCATCCAGGAAAAGCAGCTGTGGTAAAGCTTTCACAGGCAGAAGAAGTGGTAAGGAAATCCAGATCGCCGAAGGAAGCATTCTCGACTGAATATGAAGCGTTATTTCCCGAGAATGAAGTGCGTCTGGATGATTGTAATGATGAGCTGTTGACCGAGCTGCAAGTCTCCCTCCCGGAAGCATTTTCGTATACTTCCGAGGATGGCTGGCAAATTCAAGGGTTTGTGCTGAAGCCAGCAAACTATGTGGAAGGAAAGAAGTATCCAGTGCTGGTAGATATTCACGGCGGTCCACATTCCATGTTCGGATATACGTACTTCCACCAGATGCAGCTGTTTGCTGCAAAAGGCTACGCGGTTGTTTATACGAATCCGCGCGGTAGCTCAGGATTTGGGGCTGAGTTTACGCATGCTGTCCACGGTGACTACGGCGGAAAAGATATGGCGGACATCTTGAACGGACTTGACGAAGCATCGCGCAGATACGATTTCATTGACAAGGATAGAGCAGCGATCAATGGGCTCAGCTATGGTGGCTTCATGGTAAACTGGCTCGTGACTCATACAGATCGGTTCTTTGCAGCTGTTTCGGAAGGATGCATTTCCAATTGGGTATCCATGTACGGAACGAGTGACATCGGACCAGATTTTTTGGAAGTGGAGTTCCTCGGCAAGACGGATATGGAATCGCTCTGGAAATTCTCGCCTTTGGCCTATGTGCAAAATGTAAAAACACCGCTTCTGTTGCTTCATTCTGATGATGACCTGCGCTGCCCACTAGAGCAGGCTGAGCAGTTTTACACATATATCAAGAAGCAGGGCGGGGAAGTAGAGCTGCTGCGTATGCCGAATTCCAGCCATGGCCTTCTTCAAATCGGAGTTCCTTCGCTGCGACAGGCACGTTTGGAAGCGATGGTCGATTTCGTCCAAGCTCATTTGCCTGCCCACAAAGAGGAGCCCTCACTCGCTTAAGGGTAAGAAGAAAGGGAGGGAGGGAACTACTATGAGTTTAGAGCAAAAATTGTTGGAAATCACACAGGGAGCTTCTGGAACGTTTGGTGTAACCGTCAAGCATTTGCAAACGGGAGAAGCAGCGAGTATCAATGGCAATGAATTGTTTCAATTAGCCAGTACATTCAAAATTCCTATTCTTGCCACCTTATACAGAGATGTGGAGGCAGGCAAGCTGTCTCTGGATGATCGCTTTAAGGTTAGTGAGGAAGATCTGGTCCCAGGTTCAGGCGTTTTGCAGGAGCTTCATTTGGGAGTGGAGGTTACGGTCAAGGATCTCGCTATGCTGATGATTATTGTCAGTGACAACCTCGCTACCGATCGACTTCTCAAGCTGGTAGGGACTGAGCAAGTGACTGCCTACATGCGAGAGCTGGGATTGGAGAACACCCATATTCACCACAGCTGCTGGGATCTGCTCAGCTTGTGTGTAGGGATGGAGCCTCAAGCCTACTCGCGTGAAGCTCTGAATAGAATCCTTGCCTGGAAGTTTGATCCAACTAGTCTTGTTTTCCAAGCTGACCCGCGCAACAACGCTGCTACTCCTGAAGATATGGCTAAGCTTGTGGAATTGATTGCAAAAAAACAAGTCGTATCCGAGCGAGCATGCGATGGAATGCTGGATATTTTATTCCGTCAGCAATTTAACAGCCGATTGCCGTACATGCTCCCTGCCAAGACCAAAGTGGCACATAAAACGGGAACTCTCAGCGATTGCGTCAACGATGTTGGGGTCATTTATTTACCTGAAGACAAAGGGTCATTTGCTATATCGGTCTTGTCAAAGAACAACCCGACGATGGAAGAGGGAGAAAGAACAATTGGCCGATTGGCTAGAGCGGCTTACGATCACTTCGTAGGAGCCTAGCAGAAAAGTGTAAAAATGTAAGGTTTGTCATAAGTGAATTCTTCAAGGAAGCTTTTCTTCGGTGAGAAGCTTCCTTTTTATTTCAGCGAGTAGCATATTTCCCCTTGAACCTCAAGTTACTTGAGGTTTTATAATTGGTTAGGAGGTGCTTTCGTGTGTACGCAAATACGGGAAACAGATTAGGCACCACACACTATCAAAAGGTTGATTTAGCAGCAAAGGACGAAAAATTTTCCATAGGACAAGTGGCGAAAATAACAGGATCTTCTGTACCCACTGTTCGTTATTACGACGAAATCGGACTGCTTACACCTGCAGGGATAAGTCCTGGAGGTCATCGCCTGTATACAGCAGAGGAAATATGGCGCTTGAAACTGATTCTTACCCTGCGCTATCTAAACTTTGGCATTGATGAGATTCAGAAAATGATATCCGGGGATATCCCTGTTGATATGGCGATCGAATGGCAAATTGAAGCTTTGGACATGCAAATGCGGACTCTTTCCAGCATGAAATCCATTTTGATACAAACCAAGCAGAAAAAAGGAGACAACGATTCTCTGAACTATATGTACGAGTTGGTGGAATCTATTTCAGCAAATACATTGGAACGGGAAAAATTTATTTTGGAAAAAATGTTTTTGTCCGTTTTTCCTGAACATTTTCCGGTCGAATGGCGAGAGATTTTTCTACTAGGAGTTAAAGTCTCTTCCTTGCTGGAAGGCAAGCTTTCGGCAGCACAAACGGCCGCATTAGATGAATTGGAGGAAATGTTTAATGATCCACAGATTGTACGGGAGATGAAAAGGGATTTTATGTCCTATCTGGAAGTAGTCCATCTACCTAGAATCAGTGTCGAAATGTGGACCGCCAAAATGCTGAAAAACCACAAGCAGTTGCTGGACGCAGCGGAGCAACATGCAACTTTTGACAGTCATGTCGTGCAGGCGAACGTTCAAGAGTACGTCTTGCTGTTTGCCGATGTAGACCAACTTCCCGTTCCGGAGCCATTTTTCCGTCGGTTTGCGGAAAGGATCCTTTCCATCCAGTCTGAAAATATCGAACGTTTTAGAAGAATTTGCTCAATCCTGTACCCGAGTCTGCAGTCGTATATGAAAACAAATGAATTATTTTGTCAAGCATTAAAGTGGAAGCTTCAACAATTGGATAAGGAGTAGATGTACGCTTTTATCTTACACTTTTTATGGAAGCGCTAACATAATTGACATACTACTTGCGAAGGAGGTGAGATCGTCTGTCATTATCGGCAATATTTTCAAACAGAAAAGTCAAGTGGGGGGACTACAGACATATGAAGAAAAACATAAGAAGAACGAGCAGTATCGTTTTGGGGGGATTCGTCACTCTCAGTATGTTCTTGGTAGTTGGTTGCGGCACACAAAATACTGCACCAGCCGAGCAAGGTGAGAGTGCCAAACCAAAGCCGGGCGGAACGATTACAGTCGCATATGCTTATGAACCGGATACATTAGATACCCACATGTCTGTTGGAGCTGCTGTGGTCTACACATGGCCGCTCGGTGGTTCCCTGTTGTATAAGGATCCTGCAACAAACGAATACAAGCCCTCTCTGGCAAGTGACTATAAAATATCAGAGGATGGCAAAACATGGACCTTCACCATTCGTTCCGGGATAACCCTTCACGATGGGACACCTCTGACCGCAAAAACTTTTAAGGAAACCTTCGAGCGTGCTCTTAATCCGCAGACAAAGGCAAAGACAACCGCTGAAATACTTGCTCCAATAAAAAGTGTGTCGGCGCCAGATGAACAGACTCTCGTATTAGAGCTACATGAACCCACTACTGCCTTTCTCGAAACGTTAGCAAGTTATTTATCGCAGCCGTTATCGTTAAAAGCGATTGAAAAGGCAGGAGAGGATTACGGGCGAAATCCAGTGGGAGTAGGACCCTGGAAGTTTGAGAGTTGGAAAACGGGCGAAGGTGTCACCTATGTTCGAAATGAAGCGTTTCAGTGGGGGGAGCCCTATTATGAAAATCAAGGTCCTCCAAGAGCCGATAAGCTAATCATAAAAGGGATTGCTGACAGCCAACTTAGGATGTCTGCACTGGAGAGTGGTGCCATTGATGTAGCAACGGAAGTACCTGTCAAAGAAGTGAAGAATTATCGAAGCAATCCAAAATATCAAGTTATGGAGCGTTTACGCCCTGGAGTAGGTTTGTTGCTAGAGATGAACCTATCAAGACCGGAGTTTCAGAATATTCAGGTGCGAAAAGCATTAAATATGCTCGTCAATAAAGAAGCCATTATCCAAGCTGTTTTGCAGGGAGAAGGGGAAGTATCCCATACGCCGTTATCTCCATCTACATTTGGGTATGACAAATCCTTAGAGAAGTACGGCTACGAATATAATGTGAATGAAGCAAAGAAATTGTTAGACGATGCTGGTTGGAAACGAAACGGAAGTGGAATGAGAGAGAAGGACGGAAAAACGCTTAGCTTGAACATGCTGACTACTGCAGATGTTGACAAACAAGCCCAATTGCTCCAAGCCATGTTGGGAGAGGCTGGTATCAACATTTTGATTCAGAAGCTAGATATGGCAGGGTACATGCAGGAAGTAATCAAAGGAAATTTTGATGTAACACTGATTTCTGGCGAGTATGATGACCCTGATATTTTAACCTTCTATTTTCATTCTAGTGGTGCCTACAACTTGTCTGGTGTAAAAGATGACCAACTGGATGCTCTCCTTTTGAAAGGGCGTACAACCATACAGACGGATGCCAGAAAACAAGTCTATATGGATGTCCAAAAACGCCTGATTGAGCAAGCGTATGTTGTCCCTATTTATAACGACAAGTCCTTTGCTGTAATCAATTCTCGAGTAAAAGGCGTGAAGTGGACTTCTGTCTTGCCCACCTATAATGATAGCTGGATCGCGGACTAACAAGCATTTTAAAGGATAATGAAGGAGAAAAGAACATGCAAACGAACGGCTGGGCGAGTTCTTTTGAACAGTATGCTCAAAAATGGATAACAGAAGGTCAAGTTCCTGGAGTAAGTATTGGACTCGCAAAAGATGGCCAGCTTTTCTATGAAAACGGATTTGGCTTTCGAGATGTGCAGCGGCAGCTAGGAGTGACAATCGATACGGTATTTGGGATTGCATCTATAACCAAGTCTTTTACTTGTGTGGCGATTATGCAATTACAGGAAGCAGGCAAGTTATCCGTTCATGATCCTGTAGTTAAATACTTGCCGGAATTCCGTCTGAAAAATCTGGATGTTGGGGGAATCACGATTCATCATTTTATGACCAATACGAGTGGTGTTCCTCCGTTGCCAACCTTTTATGCAAGCGTGATGCGAAGCTTGGAAGAGAATGAGGCAGAAGACCATCCATTTCTGCATAACGAGGAAGCAGTTACGGTACCAATCGATACGTACGAAGAGCTGTTGAGTGTTATTTCTACATTAGATCTAGAGCTTTTAGGTGCTCCAGGTATGGAGTTCAGTTATTCCAATGATTGCTACGCCTTGCTGGGAGCGATCATTAACCGTGTCAGCGGAGTGTCGTATGAGATGTACGTCAAGGAACATATCATCGATCCAATCGGAATGGAGCACACTAGCTTTTTTCTGGAAGAGCTGAATGGGTATGAGAATATTACCAATCTGTATATCATGCGAGACAGAGGCGATCACAAGGAAGTGATCTCATCTCCAAATTGGTGGGATACGCCTGCTTCCCGGGCGGCAGGAGCCATCATATCAACGGTGCGGGATATGCTGCGATATACGGACATGTTTTGCAAAGGCGGACTTACTGAAGGGGGAAAACGAATCCTGACACTTGAAAGTGTAGAACAAATGATAACCCCGTATGTTCCGACTGATATGATACCTGGTCAGTTTTACGGCTACGGTTTGGTCATCACCCCTGACTACTACGGTAAAAAGCTGGTTGAACATAGTGGTGGTTTTAAAGGGATTACCGCACAAATGTGCTTCTTTCCAGAAACAGGACTGGCTGGTGTGGCACTGTCCAATATAGAATTGTCGCCGGTTTTGGCGATTATGTCGGGTGCGCTAAATTGTTTGGAAAACCGCCCTCCAGAATCTTCTCATTTGGATGGCAAAAATTATTCCGTTTCTGTGGAGGATATGCCTCAATTCGTGGGCGATTATCAATCTAGTGAATTTGGGACCGTGCCGATCAGATTAGAAAATGGTCAACTCATGCTCTCTTTTTTGGGAGAAAGCTACGTGATGAGACCATTTGCTGAAGATCTTTTTGTAGTCCGGGCTTTTGGAACAGATTGTTCTGCACGGTTTATCAGAGCGGGAAATCATGAGATTGTTCGACTGGCTTTTGCTGGGAGACAGTTTTCAAAAGATGATAAAAAAGCGAGTGGGGGAAACGAAAAATGACACAGCGTGCCAAAGCAAGTGATGTAAGATGCCGCCAGCTAGATGAGCTTTTTTCTACGTTTGCCGAACAAAGCAATTGGAGTGGCAACATTTTGATTTTGGAAGAAGGAAACGCTTTCTATCAAAATTCCATAGGCATGGCCAATCTGGAAACGGCTGAAAAATTGTCACCGGATTCGGTATTTGAACTCGCATCGGTATCCAAGGCGTTTACAGCAATGGGTATCATGATCCTGCAAGAGCAAGGAAAACTCAACTACACGGATAAAGTAGACAAATTCTTTCCGGATTTTCCGTATGCCAATATTACTGTAGAAAATCTACTTGTACACACGTCCGGGTTGCCTGATTACATGGAATTGTTTTCTCAATATTGGGATAAAACAAAAATTGCTACGAATCAAGACATCATTGATCAGCTAATCAAGTATCGACCCGACGTCTTGTTTAGCCCGGGTGAAAGGTATGAGTATAGCAATACCGGTTATGCTTTATTGGCTTCGATCATAGAACGCGTAGCGGATACAAGATTTGCCGATTTCTTGCAGCAGCAGATTTTTCAACCGCTAGATATGCAGCACACGAGAGTATACAACCGGAGACATTCGCCTGAGTCGATCCAGCAGTACGCTTATGGATATGTTTCTGCTGCCCAATCTAAAGCATTTGTGCTACCGGATGAATCAAGTCTGCATGATTTTGTCATTTATCTCGATGGCATTCAGGGAGATGGGGCGGTTAGTTCAACACTCGATGATTTACGTAAATGGGACAGAGCTCTTTACACAGAAGAGCTGGTAAAGAAAGAAACGTTAGAGAGAGCTTTTTCCGCAGTGCAGCTAGTAGGGAACAGTATGTCTGATTATGGTTTTGGCTGGCGGCTGCGTGAAGATCAGGTGACAGGAAAAGTCGTGCATCACGGTGGAAGCTGGCCAGGGTATCGAAGCTGGCTCCGACGATATGTTCAAACAGATAAAACGATTATTTATCTCACAAACGTGGAGCAGGAACGTGAGTGGACGGAAAAGGCTCTGGAAGCAATCGAGAATATTGTATTTGAACGACCGTATATCATTCCTTAGCCAATAGTAGATAGGTTCAACTTGGGAGGTGCACATATTGTTACAAAAAAATGTGTCTGGTAGTAAAGTCAAACTCAGCCATGGTGTTGGCGAGAAAGGCAAGACGTTTACTCGAATGCTTTTTCACTGCTGGGTGAATGCCTCATGAAGCAATATATTATTAAGCGACTCATATCGGGTGTGATTGTTCTCTTTGGACTCTCCGTTTTTACTTTTATGCTCATCCATTTCATCCCTGGTGATCCCGTGCGGATTATGCTTGGACAGCGGGCAACAGTGGAACAAATCGAGACGCTGAGGGAGGAGCTTGGTCTTAACAAGCCTCTCGTCGTCCAGTATTTGGACTATGCGTCTGGCGTGGTCAAAGGGGATTTGGGCACCTCGCTCAAAACAGGCAGACCGGTCAGCACAGAAATCGCCGAACGGTTCCCTGCTACGGCAAAGATGGCTGTGGCAAGCCTAGGGGTTGCGGTAGTTGTCGGAATTGGCCTCGGAGTTCTCGCGGCGAGGTTTAAAGATACGTTTCTCGATGGCCTTATTATGACGTTTTCAACCTTTGGCATGGCTCTGCCGGGCTTTTGGCTGGGGCTGCTGGTGATACTCGTGTTTTCTGTACATCTAGGCTGGTTTCCGATCGCGGGAGGAACTGGATTTATGGATATCGTGCTGCCTGCGGTCACTCTTGGTACGTTGACGGCGACGGCACTGAGCCGCTTGACGCGTGCTGGCATGGTCGAGGTCTTGTCCAATGACTACATCCGAACGGCTCGTGCAAAAGGAATGGGGGAGCGAATCGTGCTGCTGCGCCACGCCTTTCGCAATGTGATGATCCCGATTGTGGCGGTCATCGGGCTGGAATTTGCGGGACTTTTGGGTGGTGCCGTCATTGTCGAGCAAGTATTCAACTGGCCAGGAATTGGAACGTTGGCGATTCAAGCCATCAGCTCGCGGGATTTTCCCATGATTCAGGGAACAACCTTGTTTATTGGGGCGATTTACGTCTTGGTCGTGATTTTGATTGACGTGTTGTACGCCATTCTCGATCCACGCATCGATTACACAGCAAAAAGGGAGGGGGCGTAAGCATGAGCGAGCTTAACAAAACAATTCCTGTTCGTTCGATCTGGCGGAAGGAAAGATCGCTACCCCGCTTTGAACTCTTGAACAAGATTATGCAAAAAAGAAAAGCAAAATACAGCTTTTTCATGATGCTGGGGATTATACTCATCGGGATCATTGGTCCGTGGATTGCCCCGCACGATCCGACCAAAACGTATTACGAAGCTTTCATGCAGGGACCCTCAGCGGAGTTTTGGCTCGGGACGGATGCTATCGGCCGTGACATTTTATCTCGTCTGCTGTATGGAACCAGGGTGACTCTGACTGTCGCTGTGTTGGCCTCTGCGATGACGTTTGTAGCCGGAACGCTCATCGGTGTAACGAGCGCGTACCTGGGAGGAATTTTTGACAACGTGATGATGAGAATCATGGACGTTTTGCTTGCACTGCCGGGGATTGTACTGGCTTTGGCGATTGTAGCCGCACTTGGCCCCAGTCAGGAAAATGCGATGATTGCGATCGGGATCGCATCTATACCCGGTTTTGCCATCTTGGTTCGCGGAGCAGCTCTAACGATCAAAGGCTCAGGTTATGTGGAAGCAAGTCGGTCAATCGGAAGCTCCAACTGGTGGATTATTATCAACCAACTGATTCCGAATATTTCTAATATACTGATCGTGTATACGACGATGTTCATTGGGAGTGCAATTTTAGGGACATCTGCACTCGGGTTTATTGGACTGGGAGCCCAACCCCCGACTCCCGAATGGGGAACGATGCTGAGTGAAGGCAAGGATTACTTGCGGGAGGCATGGTGGCTGGCGACGTTTCCGGGACTGGCGATTACGATTGTCGTCTTTACCGTCTACATGCTAGGCGATGCCCTGCGCGATATTTTTGATCCGAAATCGTAAGGACGTGGTACCATTCTGTTGCAAGGAGGAGACAACATGACAAACGTGCTGGAAGTATCCGGTTTGACAACCACGTTTGCTAAAAATGAAAAGGCTTTCAAGGTAGTGGACGATCTTTCTTTGTACGTGGAGAAGGGGGAAGCCTTGGGCATTGTTGGGGAGTCCGGTTGCGGAAAAAGCGTCGCCTCGCTCTCGATGATGCGCTTGCTTGGGAAAAACGGAAAAATCGAGGGAAGCATCCAGTTAAACGGCAAGGAATTGTTGGCGTTCAGTGAAAAGGAGATGCAGAGGCTCAGAGGAAAAGAAATGGCGATGATTTTCCAAGAGCCGATGACCTCTCTCAATCCTGTTTTGACCATCGGAAAGCAAATGAGTGAAGGAATCGAAAAGCATGAAGGCATGAAGCGCGCCGAGGCCAAGGAGAAAGTGATCGAGCTGCTTACAGAGGTAGGAATCTCACGGGCAAGTGAAATCTACCATGAGTATCCGCATCGTTTGTCAGGAGGAATGAGGCAGCGTGTCATGATTGCGATGGCGATTGCCTGCAGCCCGAAGCTGCTCATCGCGGATGAACCGACGACCGCTCTCGACGTGACGATTCAGGCGCAAATTCTCGATCTGATCCAAAAAGTCCGCAGGGAGATGGGCATGTCGCTGATCATGATCACGCATGATTTGGGTGTGGTGGCGGAAACCTGCGACCGGGTCATGGTGATGTATGCCGGGCAAGTCATTGAATCGGCTGATGTGCGATCCCTGCTGCGTAACCCGAAGCATCCGTACACCATCGGGTTGATCCAGTCGAGTCCGCATAAAGCAAAAGGACAAAAGCGACTGAACAGCATCGCTGGTAGCGTGCCGTCTCCAGACGAATACCCCAAAGGCTGTCGCTTTGCCCCGCGCTGCGACAAAGTCATGCCTGTCTGTCTTGAACAGAATCCGCAGCTGATGGCGGTAGACCAGCAGTCCCAGTGCCGGTGCTGGCTGTACCAGGAAAATAGCGAAAGATCGGCGGTGAATGTATGACGACGCCAATCTTGGAAATAAAAAATTTGCAAAAACGATTTCTATGGGGCAAGGGATGGTTTCAAGAGCCGAGCTACGTCCATGCAGTGAACGGAGTGAATCTAACCGTAAACGAAGGAGAAACATTAGGGATTGTCGGGGAGTCAGGCTGCGGAAAGTCGACACTCGGCAGGTGTATACTTCGCTTGGTAGAGCCGACAGAGGGCGAAATCAGGTTTGAAGGGAGCGACATCCGCACCTTCAGCAAAGCGGGCATGCATGGGGCGCGGCGGAACATGCAGATGGTGTTTCAAAATCCATTTGATACGCTCAATCCCAAGCTGACTATCCAGCACATTTTAACAGAGCCGTTGATTGCCCACCACATCCCAATTCAGCAGAGACAAGCGCTGGTCGAAGAGACGATTGAAATTGTCGGTTTGGGCAAAAGGCATCTCGCGCGTTATGCCCACGAATTTTCAGGAGGACAAAGACAACGGATCGGAATTGCCCGAGCCTTGATGCTCCGACCCAAGCTGATAATTGCCGATGAGCCGGTCTCTGCTCTGGATGTGTCGATCCAATCGCAGATACTCAATTTGTTGCAGGATTTGCAGGAGCAGTTTTCGCTAACCTATCTTTTTATTTCTCATGATTTAAGTGTCGTTGAACACATTGCCGACAGAGTAGCCGTGATGTATCTGGGGGAAGTCATTGAGCTGGCGAAAAAGGAAGATCTGTTTCGAAAGCCAATGCACCCGTACGCGCAATCGCTACTTTCTGCCGTACCTGTCTCGGATCCGGATGAAAAGCGGGAACGAATTATTTTGACAGGAGATTTACCATCGCCATCCAATCCTCCCACAGGCTGCAAGTTTCATCAGCGCTGCTGGGCGTGCATGGACGTCTGCAAGAAGGAAGTGCCTGCTTTAAAGGAAGTAGAGGGCAGAATGGTTGCCTGTCATCTTTATTAGGTGTAGCGGCAAGAAAGAGAAAAATTCAGATGGTGGAGGTGTCAGTGAACAATGTTGGACGCACGACTTACTAAACTGGCAAGTGTGCTGGTGAACTACTCGACTCGTATTCAGCCGGGTGAGCATGTACTGATTGAGGCAATAGAAATCGATACACCATTGATAAAAGAGCTGGTGAAAGCTGTCCATAAAGTAGGAGCACATGCTCATGTAGAACTGCAGGATCAATCTGTAAAGCGCCAGTTGTTGCTGCAAGGAGATGCCATGCAGTTTCAGACTGCGGCAGAATATGAACAGTATCGAATGGAGAAAATGCAAGCTTATATTCTCATAGATGGCGGTCACAATATCAATGAGCTGTCTGATGTACCCGATGAACAATTGAAGCTGTCCGCTTCCTACTCCAAAGCTGTTCGTCAGGTCCGTCTCCAGAAAAAATGGGTGTATCTGCGCTATCCGAATCCTGCTGTGGCACAGCTTGCGAACAAGAGTACGGAAGCTTTTGAACAGTTCTTCTTTGATGTCTGCACGATGGATTATGCCAAAATGGCCAGGGCCATGCTGCCGTTAAAGGAACTGATGGAAAGGACAGACCGTGTGAAAATTATTGGACCAGGTACTGAGCTGACTTTTTCGATCAAAGACATCCCTGCGGTTTTGTGTGCAGGGGATAAAAACATTCCCGACGGCGAAGTGTTCACGGCTCCGGTTTGCGATTCAGTAAACGGTATCATCACGTTCAATACACCATCTCCTTACCAGGGCTTTACGTTTGAGAATGTGCGTCTGGAGTTTGTAAACGGAAAGATCGTGAATGCGACAGCCAATGATACGAAGCGTCTTGAAGACATACTTGATACGGATGAAGGAGCACGCTATATTGGCGAATTTGCGATCGGCGTCAATCCTTTCATCCGAGAACCGATGAAGGACATTTTGTTCGACGAAAAAATTGATGGCAGCTTTCATTTCACGCCGGGACAATGCTATGACGATGCTTCTAACGGGAACGATTCCAGCATTCACTGGGACATGGTCATGATCCAACGACGGGAGTACGGCGGAGGGGAAATCTGGTTTGACGATCGGCTGATCCGCAAAGATGGACGCTTCGTCCTGCCAGAGCTGGAACCGCTCAATCCTGAGAATTTGCGATAGAACGAGGGAAGCGTAAGAGATTTTAGAGATAGAGAAAAAAACAAGCCATGGAAATGGAGAGAGACACGGCGGATGACACATATAATTGATGCTCATTTTGATCTGCTGCTTGATGTGGCTATCCAACGGGAGTACGGCAGAAAAAACGTTATTGTATCCGATTATTTGCCCGACTTTTTGGCAGGCGGGGTGCAGACTATCGTCGCGGCTGTTTATATCGACAGCAAATTTTTGCCGGAGATGGGATTGCGTAAGGCGCTCCAGCAAATCAGCGCACTGCATGCAGAGGCGGAAGAGGCACCGGATAAAATCATGGTGTGTAAGAGTGTGGAAGATATCGAAACTGCAAAGAAGACAGGGAAAGTCGGCTTTGTCCTCTCTCTGGAGGGAGCTGACCCGCTATACAACGACCTTAGCTTGCTCCGAATTTTCTATGAGCTGGGCGTGCGTTTTATGGGACTCGTCTGGAGCAGGCGCAATTTCGTAGGAGACGGCAGCCACTTTTCTCCTGTGCGTGAGGGGAAAAAAGGCGGAATTACTGAGTTCGGCGTTCACCTGATCGAAGCTGCGGAAGCGATGGGAATGATCATCGATGTCAGTCATCTAAACGACGAAGGCTTCTGGGATGTCATGGAGATTGCTAAAAAGCCGATTATCGCTTCCCATTCCAACTGTCGATCAATTGCCAGCTCAATGCGCAATCTGACAGATGAGCAAATCAAGGCGATCGCTTCCACGAACGGGGTGATCGGGATTAATGGCGTCAATATTTTCGTAGCGGATTCGGATGACAAGTCCGATCTGGAGAATCTGCTGAACCATGTGGATCACATCGCCGCTCTCGTTGGGGTAGAGCACATCGGGATCGGTCTGGATATGATCGAGCCATTTATGAAATACGATTCACCTATTGCCTTGATGGAGACATCACGCAAAGATTTTGACGTCGTAAAGGGACATATCCAGGTCCCTGAGATTGTCAAGGCATTAGCCAAGCGGGGGTATACAGATGAAGCTATTGAGCTAATCATGGGCAAAAACTTCATCCGTGTATATAAGGAAGTTTGGAAGTTCTAAGCCTGCTTGAAAAGATCGTTTACTAACTATTCTGCCAAGAGAAAAAGGGATTAGCGACTGGATAACGACTGTTGTCGAATAAAAACAATTCGCCCACAAAAGAAGGAGGCACACCGTGTTACGAGCGCGCTTGGATCGCCCCATCAAATACTTGCTGTTCACTTGCTTGCTGGCTTTTACTGCAGCAGGATGTACGTCTTCACCCCCACCAGCACCTGGGGATCAACAGTCAAAACCGAGTGCCAGCCTGACGCCAAAGATGGGAGGAACGATCACAATCGGGTACCAAGCAGAGCCGGATACATTAGACCCGCAAAAAACAGCCCTATCGGCCGGCAACTTCGTAGGTAGCTTGCTGGGAGGAGGCTTGGTTGTTCAAGATCCGTACACCTTAGAGCTGAAGCCTCATCTGGCGGAATCGTACACGATCTCAGAGGATGGGAAGATCTGGACGTTTAAGCTGCGCCAGGGCGTGAAGTTTCACGATGGAACACCGTTGACAGCATCTTCCTTTAAGCAAAGCATGGAGAGAGCAATGGATCCAAAGACAGCCTCACCACTTTCTGGACAAGAGCTAAGCGCGATAAAGGCCATTTCTGCTCCCGATGACTCTACCTTGATTCTTCAGTTGAGTCAGCCATCTGCTCCACTGCTAAGTGCCTTGTCCTACGGTGGATACCAGCAGCCAGTAGCGATGGAGGCACTGAAAAAGTACGGAACTGATTTTGGACGAAATCCAGTCGGCGTAGGCCCGTGGAAGTTCGAGAGCTGGAAGACGGGGGAATCCATTACGCTGACTCGAAACGAAGATTATCAGTGGGCAGCTCCGTTTGTGGAGAATCAAGGACATGTGCGGCCTGATAAGCTCGTCATCAAGTTTATCAAAGACAATCAAACGCTGATGGCTGCGTTGGACAGTGGAACGATTGATATCGCCAATGTACCTGCAAAAGACGTAAATAAGTACAAGGATGATAAGGATTTCACGGTCTTGGAAGGGATGCAGCCAGTCGAGAACTTTATCGGCATGAATTTGCAAAATGAGATTTTGCAAGATATCAACGTACGCAAAGCTCTTAATCTGGCAATCAACAAAGAAGCGCTAATCATCGCGGACCTGCAAGGGGAAGGGGTACCAGTCTATGGACCGATCCCTCCTACAATGGTTGGATATGATCCAGCAGTGGAGCAGTACGGCTACAAATACAACAAAGAGGAAGCGATGCGTTTACTGGAGGAGGCAGGCTGGAAGATAGGAGGCCAAGGAATCAGGGAAAAGAATGGCAAAGAGCTCAGCCTCCTGATGATCATCGACAATCCTAAGCCAGGAAATCAGCTTGTGCAAAGTATGCTGAAGGAAATTGGCGTCGATCTGAAGCTTCAAAGCTATGAAATGGCAACGGCCTCGGAGCAAGCTGTAAAAGGCGCGTTCGATTTATTGGCGACTGATCACGGGAGCAATGACCCTCATATTTTGGATCTGCTCTTTAATTCCAATCAAATCGGTGGTTTAAACTTTTTCCGCATCAGCAATAAAGAGCTGGACAGCCTACTGGAAAAAGGCGCCACAATAACGGATAGCGGGGAAAGACAGAAAGTGTATGCTGACATCCAGAAGTTGGTCGTTGATGAAGCGTACTGGGTCCCGTTGTATTCTGCAAAGACATTCCAGGTCATCCATAATCGCATTCAAGGCGTCAAGCCTAACCCGCTCGCGACACTTAACGTCCAGGATATGTGGGTCAACGAATGAAGTTAAATTGTAGCTGCATTAAAATTCCTTTCGAGCATCCGACATGGGTGCTTTTTTTATTGAGCGAACGAGACGGTAACGGTTTACAGAAGTTATCCGTTTTATTATTGTAAAGTTCAGGGAATTTTTGAAGGGGTGCAAAGATCGCATGAGCAAAATATTGATTATAGACGACGAATCGCACATCCGCGAGCTGATCAGCTTGTTTTTACGGAGCGAAGGATTTGAAATAGAAGAAGCAACGAACGGAACCGAGGCGCTTACGATAGTAGAGCATTCACCAATTGATCTCGTCATCCTGGATATTATGCTGCCGAACCTGGATGGCTGGGAGCTGTGCAAGCGCATCAAGAATGACTATCCGGACATCCCGATCCTCATGGTGACAGCCATAGGTGAATCGGGGCAAAAGGTGAAAGGCTTCCAGCTTGGAACCGATGATTACGTCACGAAGCCATTTGATCCGCTTGAGCTTGTTATGCGCGTCAAAGCCCTGTTGAAGCGATATCGCATCGCCTTTTCGCAAAAAATCCGTCTGGGCGGTATTGTGCTGGATCGACTTACCTACAAGGTTATGCGTGGTGATGAAGAACTGACATTGCCGCTCAAAGAGTTCGAGCTGCTTTTTAAGCTGGCCACTCATCCAGGACAAATTTTCACTCGCGAACAATTGATTGTTCAGATTTGGGGCAGGGACTATGAAGGCGATGATCGGACAGTCGATGTGCATATCAAAAGGCTGCGTGAAAGGTTCGCGGGCGACTCTGAGCACTTTCGCATTGAAACTGCCCGCAGTCTCGGATATCGGTTAGTGGTGAACGCATGATAAAGACACTGTATCTGCGTCTCGTATTGACTTTTTTAGCCGTGATACTTATTGCCATTCTCTGTTCCTCTCTTATTAGTCTTGCTGTTTACGAGAAAGAGCTTGATGAACTGCAAAGAAGCGAAATGACAGCCATTGGTGAGCATATCATTCGCGTGTATGAACTGAGCAAGTTTTCCGATTTGAACTTGTTTGCGAAGAATATGGAAGCATTAACTGCAAACCCTATTCTTCTCTTCAACGACGCTGGGCAGTTGATTTCAGACGACAAAGGCCCACATACGATCCCTCAAGACGCGATTCAAACTGTACTGGGAGGTCAGCGTTATTTGCCGCCGGATGGCTCGGACCTAGCGTTTATCGGAATGCCACTGCCGATGCAGGATAAACCATATGCTTTGTTTCTACTACCTTCCTCTAAAAATGAAGAAACGATCACTCAGTTATTCTTGACCGTTTTAGCACTGGTGCTGGTCACAGGTAGCATTTGCTATCTCATAGCCGCCAGATATCTTGTGAAGCCGCTCAAAACACTGACAGATGCAACGAATCAGCTGGCAAAGGGTAATTTCGAGGTCAATGTGAGCATAAATCGTTCAGATGAGCTGGGCATGCTCGCTCATAGCTTTCGGCAAATGGCAGGTGAGCTGAAACAGCTGGAGCAGATGCGACAAGATTTTGTATCCAATGTTTCGCATGAAATTCAATCGCCGCTAACATCCATCACCGGTTTTGCCAAAGCATTGAAATACGAGAACCTGGCAGCAGCGGACAATCGTGAACGCTATATCGATATCATTTTAACAGAAAGCGAACGGCTCTCCAGGCTGAGCGATCAACTGCTGAGCCTCGTATCCCTCGAATCAAACCATCATCCTTTTGTAGCTATGACGTTTCATCTTGACGAGCAAATCAGGCAGGTAGTGGTCAGGAGTGAGCCGTTATGGTCATCCAAGAACATCATGATAGACTTGAAGCTGCCTGACGCTGTCAAAATAAATGCAGACCAGGATCAGCTCAATCAGGTATGGATGAATCTGGTCGGAAACAGCATCAAATTCACGCCAGAAGGAGGGAAAATTCAGATAGAGCTTATAGCAAACCGCAATGAATATGCTGTCACGATCACAGATACGGGTATCGGAATTCCTCCAGAAGAGCTTAATCATATCTTCGTACGCTTTTACAAAACGGATCGATCGCGTAGCAGCAAGGGCAACGGTCTAGGTCTGGCGATCGTGAAGCAAATCATTACGATCCATCATGGTACGATTGAAGTAAAAAGCACAGTTGGCAAAGGTACGGCGATAATCGTTACACTTCCCGCAAACAATACAGCGTCGGCATAAGATTTTTTCTGTTCATGCTCCGTTCATATTTCTCCTCTACGCTTTGCACAGGCTTGAAATTTTGACGGGAGGAACGGTAGCATGAGTTTCTTGATCCATTTCGTTACTTCGTTTACCTGGTTCACTGTTTTTGAAACGATTCTTTTTTTCACGAATGTACTGGTTTTTTTCAGGTATGGTCTTCCTTTTCGAAAACCTCATCGTTTGCTCGATTTTTTACCGAGCATAGCTCTGCTGATTGCCATTGTCAGTTTTCTATATGGCGATACCACCTTACTGGCGCTCGTGTTCTATGCCGTAACCTTGCTTGTTTTCTTGTGCACGATAAAGAGTGTATTCAAGCGTTCCTCGTCTGAGCCCAGGTTTAGACTCGCAAGGGCGTTGTTTTGCGTAGCCGGTATGATCGTCCTACTTAGCACACCTACGTACGCTGGAGAACTCAGGTACAATCCGGTCAGTGAATTTAGTGAAATGAGCTATTCGCAAGCATTTGTTCAGTTAAATTCGCGATTATCCAGAGAATACCCATTTGGCGAGTGGAAGCAGGTTAACTGGCAGGGCTTGCAGGAAAAGTACGAACCCATTTTTAAAAAGGCAGAGGAAGAAAAAAACAAAGATCTTTACTACCAAACGTTGCGGGAATATCTGTCTTCCTTTCGAGATGGTCATATCAAAATCATGAATGAAAATCTGTATGAGAATAATCCAGTATTTAAAAGAGAAGCTGGTGGCGGCTTTGGAATCAGCACGATTCAGCTTGATAATGGCAAGGTTTTGGTGAATTTGGTTGTGGAAGGCAGTCCTGCTGAACAAAATGGGATAAAGCTAGGGGCAGAAATCATTACGTGGGATGGGAAAGCAGCCAAGGACGCTTATCAACAAACCACCTGGAGCGAAAATCCGATGGCTACGGCGGGAGATGTAAACGATAACCGAGGCAGGTTTATGGTTCGCGCCCCCATCGGAAAAGAGATTCTTGTTGCATATCAGAATGTAGACGATCGTAAGCGAACCAAGGTCATTTTAAAAGCGTATGACGACAATTATGAAACCTTAAAGCAAACGAGAGTGAAATGGAAAAAAGAGGATAATCCCCTTGATGCCGAAATCGTCGGGAACGGATACGGTTACTTGAAAATCAGATACTTTCTGCCTAGCGAGACAGTGCCTGATCCTGTAGAAAAGGTGAAAGAAATAGTAAATTGGTTTCACAGTCAGAACATCAAGGGCTTGATTATAGATGTTCGGGATAATCCAGGCGGTAGTGATAACTTGGTTGCCGCCATGGCAGGTTTTTTTGTTCCTAAGGAAACCACCTATGAGTATGTCAGCTATTACAATCGAGTAACAGGTAGCTTTGAGCTCAATCCTTTTGAGACGCGTATAGTCGTGCCCACCGCACCTCACTACGATGGAAACATTGCCATTATCATTAACAACAAAACTACTAGTTCAGGAGAAGGGCTGCCAATCCTGCTAAAGGGCTTGCCCCACGTAAAAAACGTAGGTTTTACGACGACGAATGGCTCCTTTGGTGTGGTTAGCAGTCCGATTGAAGCTGAAATGCCAGAGGGCTACATCGTCCGATTCCCTGATGGAAGGTCGCTAAATCAAGACTATATCATTCAAGGTGACAGTAATGGTCTGGGACAGGGTGGGGGAGTTCCCGATGTGCTTATCCCATTAAATGAGGAAACCTTTCATGCAAAGTATGTACAAGGTAAAGACGTCGAATTAGCGTATGCACTGAAAGCACTAGAGGCAATGTCTGTCGCATCCACGCGTTAATAGCTTCAAACCAAAACACGATAACCACCTTTTACGGGTGGTCTTTTGTTTGGAAAGAAAAGTCTGTTCATACTTCTCCCATACTCTTATAACACGTCCAAAAAGCTGATTGGTGCGCAGACTTTACGGACCTGAAGTAAAGAGTAGCGCCTGGGGAATAAGAACCTTGGTACTTTTTATGTGCGACTCAAATAAAAATTTGATGTAGGTAAACACCGCTTGCCAAGTGTATAATGATGTAAATGGTAAGAAAAACCAAAATATGAGATGTCGTACGTTTGCACCTCAAGAAAGAGAGATCGATATGAAGAAAAAGCTCCTGATTGCAATATGCTCGCTCCTCATGATGAGTATGCTGACAGGCTTCAATTCTCAGCAGGCAAACACGCTGCAACAGTCATTGCAATCCAATCTTGTTCCCGTTGCAAAAATGGAACTGCCAAAGAAAACCATCATTGGATTTGGAGAGGCTACACATGGAAACAAGCAGTTTACCACGCTGAAATTAGATATCTTCAAGCATTTGGTGGAAAAACAAGGCTTTCGCGTCTTTGCCATCGAGGGGGATTTCGGTGGAGGACAGAAGGTGAATGAATACATAGTGGGAGGTAGCGGAACAGCTGAGGAAGCTGCGAGGGCGATCGGCTTTACGATTTACAATACAAAAGAAATGGCAGAGCTGCTCTCCTGGCTGCGCTCCTATAATGAACAATCGACTGCAGGAGATAAAGTCCATTTTTACGGCTTTGATATGCAGCGCTATGACCATAACAAAAACGGGCTTTTCACGTACATGAAAAAGGTGGACCCGCCACTTACCGAAAAATATGAGTCAGCGCTGGCGAATTTGAATGATAAAACGGTATATGATCAGAAGCCAGCCATCGTGCAGGAGGGGCTCTCTCATATTAACAGCCTGATAAAACAAATGCATCAACACAAATCAGCTTATATCGCAAAAAGCTCTGAGAAAGACTTCGATCTGGCAGTAGCCTTTGCCGAGTCGATCAGGCAAAATGCTACACTGCGCGGAACGAATGCAAATTATAGCAGCACGCGCGATTACTATATGGCTGAGAAAGTGAAATGGATTTTATCCTTTGAGAAGAAGTATTATGGACGACAAAACCTGTTCATCGCCGGACATAACGGACATATCGAAAAAACTTCCACATCCATGGGGGTCATTACCTGCATGGGAGCTCATCTAGCAAAAGCGCTCGGGGACGAATACTACGCGATCGGAAGCGAATTTTACGAAAGCAAGTTTCTCGCAAATGACGCAACGACCAACGAACAAAAAGAATTTTATGTCAAAAATAGCGGAAATCATCGATTAGCTATTCTGTTTGAAAATACAAAATGGACGGATGGATTCCTGGATTTTACCAAGGCAAAACATGATGAAGCGTTTGCGGCATATCTGAATCGTCCTCAGCCTGTAAGTGCGATTGGTGCCGTCTTTAGCGGATGGTATGGATCAATGGAAAAGATGTACACCTTGCAAATGATCCCGGCAAAAGCTTTTGATGCTCTCATTTTTGTGAGGGCAGCTACACCTTCTACGATGATAACGAAGTAAGATTGACAGTTCGATCAGTGACAGGGTTGGTGCCAATGCCACTACAAGAGAATGCCTCTCCATTATTTACGGAGGAAGGCATTCTCTTTTTTATTTTCACATCCTTATAACCATCTGCCAGGGGGAGGGTTCTTTTCAAGGCTGCTCATATCGTCCATAATAGGAATTTGACATGCTATGTGCAGGTGTTCATCTGTTGGGGGTGGTTATTTTTGCGACTAGTAGGTATGCTCATGATTTTACTAACGATAACGCTCTACTCCTTTCTGCCCGCACTGGCGGAAGCACAAGAAGAACGCCTGATTAGAGTTGGCTTCGACAAAAGCTTACCGCCTTTATCTTATTTGGATAAGTACGGTGAGCCAGCCGGTTTTGATATCGATCTGATTCGGAAAGTGGCTACGCTTCACGGATATCAGATTCAATTCGTTCCTCTGGAATGGGAGGATACCGTAATCCAGTTAAAAGCGGGTCAGCTGGATCTGGTCGTCGGGATGAAATATACGAGCACGCGCGATACCTTTTTTGACTTTAGTGATTCCTACTTGACGATGGCTGACGCTCTGGTCGTCCCTGCAGCTACCCGCGATATATCCGGAATCAATGATCTGAGAGGAAAAGTGGTAGCTGTTCAGAGAGACGATGCAGGCATCTCCCAATTAGAAAGCATCAGAGGTGGCAAGCTGCTGGTCGCCTTTAACCAACCAGATGCGATGGAGATGCTGTTTGTAGGAAGAGCCGATGTTTTTCTGGGAAACCGGTGGACCTCTGAATATGTTCTGCAAAAAGCAGGAAACCAGCAAGACTACCGGATTCGTACGGGACTGATTCCGCCTTCCGATTATGCTTTTGCTGTGCGAGAGGGCAATTACGAGCCATTGAACAAGCTGAATGAAGGCTTGGAAAAGCTGTATCAAAACGGCACCTACGAGTCTTTGTACTCCCAGTACCTCGAACCCTATAATGCTTTGGCGATCGAATGGTGGCGCAAGCTTGTGTACGGCTTGCTTATGGTGATGGGGCTGGTTGTGTTCGTTTTGGCCGCAAGCTTTCTTTGGAATAAACGTTTGCAGAGAGAGGTCAAGCTTCAGACCGCTGCATTGGCGGACAGCTTTGCTTTTCAAACGAAAGTGCTGGACAGCGTGGACAATGGAATTCTCTCTTTTGACCAAGCAGGGAGAATAACACTGATTAATCGGGCAGCACGAAAATTGCTGGGATTGAGTAAACAGCCTGCAGAGATTTATGTGTTGGATTGCTTACCGCAGCTACCGGTTCAGCAGGTGCTTGGTTCGGGAAATCGGCACTTTCTTGAAGGTGAGCTCCACCTAGGGGATGGAACAGGCCGGATTGTTTACTACTACACCGCATCCTTAGTTAATTCAGTGGGAGAACAAGTAGGAGGAATTCTTTGTCTGCAGGATCGGACAGAGCAGAAGCATCTGCAAGCTCGATTGATTGCACAGGAAAAAATGCGTGCCTTGGGTGAGCTCGTAGCAGGGATTGCCCATGAAATCCGCAATCCGCTGACAGCTATCAAAACCTTTACCGAATTGCTTCCCAAAAAGCTGGATGATTCACGTTTTCGGGCAGAACTTCTGGAGCATGTTCCAGAAGAAGTGGCTAGGATGAACCGCATCATTGAGGATTTGCTAGATTATTCACGAGAGAAGCCTGTCCAGAAAAAATGGGTGAAGCTATTCGACCTGGTTCAATCGGTGATGGGCTTATTTACAAAACGAATCGAAAACGAGGGGATTAGGACTGCGATTGATATAGCTCCCGAGTTGGAAGTGTTTGTAGATCGTGATCGCATCAAGCAGGTGCTGATCAATCTGATTCTCAATGCGATCGAGGCTATGGCTCACTCGCAGGACAAGCGATTGACTATATCTACCCAGCAGGATGAGAGAATGGTCTGTTTGGCTATTTCCGATTCGGGTTCCGGCATTGAGACGGATGAAATGCAACAAATGTTCCAGCCTTTCTATACGACAAAAAGCCAAGGGATTGGACTTGGGCTGTATATTAGCGAGAAAATCATGAACGATCATGGCGGGGGAATTGAAGTGAAAAGTGATGTGGGTACAGGGACAACCTTTCTACTACGATTTTCGAAGGGAGGAGATTGCTGATGAACATATTGATCATTGATGACGAGCGGGCTATTTGTTCCTCGCTTTCCTTTGCACTTGAGGATGAATACCGCGTGCTTACTGCTTCGGAACCTGAGGAAGGCTTGAGATTGCTGGACGAGGAACAAATTGACGGGATCTTGCTCGATCTGAATTTACGCGTGGCAAATGGTATCGATCTTCTCCGTGTGATCAAAGAAAGAAAGCCAGAGATAGTGGTAATTATCATGACGGCATATGGCTCGATTGAATCGTCCGTCGAAGCGATGAAAGCCGGTGCCTATCATTACCTGTCCAAGCCACTCAATTTGGACGAAGTAAGGTTGCTTCTGACCAAGGCCCTTACGTTTCAACAGCTCCATCGTCAGGTTCAGGTACTCAGCCAAGCGGTTCGACAGCAGGAAACCTATGCAGGCATCATCGGAAAGAGCAGTGGCATCCAGAAAGTATTCCAATTGATCGAAAAGGTAAAGGACATTAATTCCAATGTATTGATCACAGGAGAAAGCGGTACGGGTAAGGAGTTAGTGGCCCGCGCTATCCATTTTCAAGGAATTCGGCAGAGGGGCGTTTTTTCCGTCATTAATTGTGCGGCAATCCCTGAGCCTTTGCTGGAAAGTGAGCTGTTCGGACACGAAAAGGGTGCTTTTACTGGTGCCTATCAAAAGCAGCAGGGGTTATTTGAACGATCAGATGGAGGCACCATTTTTCTGGACGAAATTGGCGAGATGCCGCTTTCGCTGCAAGCCAAAATATTGCGTGTGATTCAGGAGAAGGTAGTTACCCCGGTCGGCTCCCAGCAGCCAAAGGAAGTAGATGTACGGATAATTTCCGCTACCAACAGGAACCTGCAGGAAGAAGTTGCAAAGGGGAACTTTCGCGAGGACCTCTACTATCGCCTGAATGTGATCCCCTTGCATCTTCCACCGTTGCGTGAGCGCAAAGAGGATGTGCCTCTGCTTATCGAACATTTTTTAGCCCTGTACTCGGCGAATATGGGCGTCCGCACGAAAACGTTTACTCCGGACGCCAAACGCAGGCTGTATGATTATGCATATCCCGGAAATGTCCGCGAGCTATCCAATATGGTGGAATACGCCGTAGCGCTTTCGGAAAATGAAGTGATTCAGCCAGAGGAACTTCCCGAATCTCTGCGCAATGCTAGAAGCAGCGCAGTGGGGGAAGAAGCAAAACAGCACGGTCTTTTGGTTCCAGAAGGGGTAACTCTTGCTGAGGCTGAAAGAATGTATATTCTCTTCACACTTGAGCAGAATGAAGGTCACCGATTGAACACAGCTAAACAACTATCCATCAGCGAGCGGGGACTACGCGAAAAGCTGAAGCAATATTTGAGAGGCCCAGTATGAGAACATTCATCACTTGGATTGCACTGTCCAGTTTCGTCCTGGCATTTTTGATGAGTGGATGTGTGAAAAAACCAGATCAGGCTCCAGTCGGTCAGGGGAGTGAGCAGCCGTTTGTAACGATCGCAACAGGCGGAGCTCCCGGGCCGTATTACACGATTGGCGGTGCGTTGGCCAAGGTGTATAAAGATAAGCTCGGCTATAATGCAGCGGTGCGTTCCACTGATGGCTCGGTGGAAAATGTTCGCCTTCTGGAAAACAATAAGGCCGACATGGCGTTCGCTATGTCGGATGTCGCTGCTTTTGCACTTGGCGGGCAGGAAAGCTTTCAAGCGAGCGGCCCTGTTCATCATCTGAGCTCAATGGCAGGACTTTATTTGAACTATGTGCAAATCGTAACGATAAAAGATCGCGCGATACACTCGGTAAACGATCTGAAAGGAAAGCGGGTCGGGGTAGGTGCTCCGAACAGCGGTGTAGAGGTAAATGCACGCATGATTCTAGGGGAGCATGGTATCACTTATAAAGACATCCGGCCTGAATACCTTTCATACGCGGAAGCGATTGATCAGTTAGAAAATAATGCCATTGACGCAGCTTTTGTCACCTCGGGCCTTCCTAATTCTGCTGTCCTGGATTTGCAAAGCACAACTGAAGTTATGATTGTCCCCATTCAGTCGGATGCCATCGAGGAGCTCACGAAGCAGTTTCCGTTTTTTGAAAAAGCGCAGCTCCCTGCAGGCATTTACCATAACGACCAGCCCATTCCGACGGTGGCGATCCGCAATATTCTTCTCGTTCGCTCTGATTTAACAGAAGATCAAGTCTATAAGCTAACCAAGGCTTTCTTCGAAAATCTGGATATCTTGCAAGAAGCACATGAGGCTGCCAATCAAATTGACAGGATGGAAGCGGGGAAGGATCTGGTGGTACCGCTCCATCCGGGAGCAGCAAAATTCTACACAGAAATGGCGAATCCATAGTTTCATCTGTCAAAAGAGGATAAAAAGTCCGCTTTCATTAATAGATCCGGCAAAAACTTCCGTATCAAGCGGAATTTTTTGCCGGTTTTTTTGTTCTGACGATTGGTTTCTCCGTTCTCAAATCGTAATTGCTTTTGCAAAAACATTCGGGCGCGTCTAAAAATTCTTTGTAAAATAGGGCTCCTTCCCATGGGAAACATTAGTATTGATTTCCAATGAAACAAGTTGGCATGCAATTTGCTTGTATGTTTATGCGAACGTAAGCTGAAACCGGTTACATTCTTGCAGAGAAGAGGTATGGTTTCGAAACAGAGTCAACAACAAGGAGGATTCAGAGTGAATCAGACGAATGATCGCGCGAATACGCGACGCATTACGGGCAACATTTTCAAGGGTTCGATTGGTAACCTGATCGAATGGTACGACTGGTATGTCTATTCTGCTTTTGCTGTGTACTTCTCGTCAGAGTTTTTCCCAAAGGGAGACACGACGAGCCAGCTTCTTAACACAGCAGCCATCTTCGCTATCGGATTCCTGATGCGACCACTGGGAAGCCTGTTGATGGGACGTTACGCAGACCGTCACGGAAGAAGAGCAGCATTGACGCTATCCATTACGGTCATGGCTAGTGGATCGTTGATTATTGCATTAACACCGGGTTATAGCACAATTGGTATTTTTGCTCCTATTATTCTCGTTCTCGCACGTCTGTTGCAAGGTCTATCGCTTGGTGGAGAGTATGGAACATCCGCTACGTACCTGTCTGAGATGGCAAGCAGTGGTCGCCGTGGTTTCTATTCCAGCTTTCAGTACGTGACCCTAATTGCTGGTCAGCTTCTGGCACTCGGTGTTCAGATCATCCTCCAGCAAGTACTCAGTGAAGCCGATATGCACACATGGGGCTGGCGTATTCCGTTCGTGATCGGTGCTCTCGGAGCATTGGCTGTATTGTGGCTGCGCCGCTCGATGGATGAATCGGAGCAGTTCACGAAAATGGAAAAGAAGAGTCGTGAAAGTGCGGGAACGCTTCGCGCATTGATGAAGTATCCAAAAGCGGTACTGACCGTCGTTGGACTCACACTTGGTGGAACGATCGCCTTTAATACGTATACGACGTATTTGCAAAAATTCATGGTCAATTCTGTTGGGCTTCCTAAGGAAACAGTTAGCTGGATCAACTTTACTGCGCTGCTCGTGTTCGTAGTGCTCCAGCCGATCGCAGGCATGCTCTCTGACCGAATCGGCCGCCGTCCTCTATTGATGGCATTCGGTATTCTGGGAACCCTGTTTACCGTACCCATGTTCCTCTTGATGGAGCAGACGAAGAGCCCGATGGTTGCATTCTTGCTGATGATGGTTGGACTGATCATTGTCACAGGCTACACATCCATCAATGCCATTGTAAAAGCCGAACTATTCCCGACTGAAATCCGTGCGCTTGGGGTAGGTTTCCCTTACGCAATCACAGTAGCCGTATTCGGCGGAACAGCTGAGTTCATTGCACTTGGACTCAAAAACATCGGCTCTGAATCTCTGTTTTATTACTACGTAGCTGGCTGTATCGCGATTAGCTTGATCACGTACTGGCGTATGGGTGAGACTTCGAAGGCATCCCGAATCGAAGCTGAGCTGCATTCGAAAAAAGGCGTAAGCTGATTGGTGATTAGGCAAATGAATCGAATAGGTAAGACCTAAAGAAGACGCGTACTGCGTCTTTTTTATATACCTGGACACTGCTTGATGCTAGTTGACGAGGGATTATCCAGCTTTTTTGGGTCCTAGCGGTAAAAGTTGAGGAGGGGAGTGAAAGCACCGTCATTGGACGTGGCAGTAAAACAAAATGCTCAATCTGTTCAATTGTAGCTAATCCAAATGAGAATCATCGTTCCGATAAGTGCAGCAGTGAAATCTTGCTTCCAATTTGTTTTCGCAAAAGGACTCCATTTGCCACCAAAAAGGCCTGCCAATCGAGCTAGAAGGAACATGCAGAGTAAGATGGTTAGGGCGTGCACTATGAGCACCACATTTTCACCTCGTGCGATAAAAATAACCCCCGGATTATCCCCGAGGGCCGTTGATGGATTACCTTACTGTGTGAGTAATAACATTTGATTCGCCTTCGTTCTTACCACCTATAATGACAACCTTAAATAGATAGGTTTTTCCTGCCACTAACTGAGCAGCACGTACAGTATGCTTGGGAATCCCATTAAAGGAGCCGGATTTAATCCCTAATGGCAGGTAAGCATCCTCCCAGGTTTCTCCATTGTCTGTAGACTGTAACACTTTCTCAGATGCGGCGTCCTGTGGGGCGGTGTAGTAAAAATCAACAAATCTACCATGAGAGTTATGCCAACCATCCCCAGCATTCACAACATCATTAATTGGTTTCGTATCGCTATTCTCGTCTTATTCTCTTCTCTAATCGAGTATTCGAACGAGCCTACACCGTGCGGGCGACTTTCATCGCACACGGCGTTCCATCAACGGATAAAAGGATTTTACAACGGGCAACTTTAACATACGTCACCTCGTCGATCCTGTCTGCTAACTAAAGTTAACTCATTTGGTTGCAGGTTTAAAAATGAGCCATGCTATACAAAACAATCCTTTTGAACAAATGCCATTTAATACATTGGTAAGTATGTAAACAAGGAGGCTATGAGGATGGAAAGCTTGAAATGTGAATCATGCAGTTCATAGCTTTCAGCGGATATAGAGCTTGAATATAGCAAACAGTGTAATGCGTTTTTTTGTAACCCAAGTTGACTGGTTAAATTGGAAGATTGATTAACACAATGTGTAGTGAATAAACGAGCTGCCAGAAGTTCATTTAGAAACCTCTATTTACTAGATTCAAGTGCGTCGTTTAGGAAGTATTGAATCAGATTCTTTTCATCGTTTCGACTTTGTTTGATGATGTCTTCTGATTCCTTTGTTCCCATCAATTGTTTTTGAAAAAATGCAAGAATGGAATTCAGTATCTCATCCATAGACATATTTCCACCGATAAGTCCATGGTCGGCACCTTTGATACGAAGAAAGCTAACATCTTCAAGCGCCTCAAACAATAACTCGGACTGATTGATTGGAACGATGCTATCAGCATCACCATGGACAATAAAAAAAGGCGGGGTCTTCTTTTGTATATACGTAATCGGGTTTGCTCGCGATACTAATTCTATATTTTCTGTTAAGGTTTTAATGCCAAACAGTCTAGCATCTGGCGAATTCGGGAGATCATGCCAGCCGCCCATTTTGGAAAGGTCAGTTGGCCCAGATAGGGTGCATACAGCTTGTACTTCACTTGAATACTCTTCATTCCCACCGGTTCCCTCAAGTTCAACGATCGATGCTGATGTCCCAAGTAAGGCAGCCAAATGACCACCAGAAGAGTGACCCCATACCCCAATTTTTGACGGATCAATACTGTATTCCAGAGCATGAGCACGCACCCAGCGTACGGCTGCTTTTACATCGTGTATTTGTGCTGGGAAGCTGGCTTCTCCACTTAGACGATGATTAATGTTGACACATACGAAACCGTGCTTGGCAAAACGCGCGTTCCAACTACGTCCTCCTTCTGCGGCTTTATCTCCTCTCATCCAACCGCCTCCATGGATGTAGATGATCGCAGGCATAGGATGTTCAGGAGGGGCTTCTTGCATAATGATATCAAGGAAAACAGGTTTTCCATTTTGTGTACAAAAAGGAATATCTTCAATCAATTTCATTTTAATGATTTCTCATCCTTTCAAATATCTTGAATATTTTGTTCTGTGAGTTGAGGATAACATAAATTTGGTAGTTGAATTAGGGGATATTTTGAACAATTATAAAAATTTAACAAATTAGTCAGGGAGGAAAACACGATGCTTGATTGCACATACTATAAGGACATTCACGCTGCATATTCCAGCAGGTAGTCTCGGTGAACAAAATACCCTCGGTTAATCCCGAGGGTGTAACCGTCAAGTAAAATTGAACACCTTTTGCTAATTAATTTTGAACACTTTCGTGTTCAAAAATGGTACTTCTAT
>NZ_CANMZW010000009.1 GCF_947502445.1 uncultured Brevibacillus sp. | reverse complement strand
CGATACAAACCAATTCATAAGATGTTTGTTTTTCTTTAAGTGAAGAGAGCATCATATCCCATCCTTTTATGCAAGATTACTAATATTATAACACATTAACGCGGTGATTTACGAAAATAATTGACGTGAAATATGGCTGCCGAGACTTTCTCGACAGCCTGTGAGGAACGATTCTGTTCCTCTCTCCGTTGCGCAAAAAAACCTAATGCCATAAAGCCGAAAACAACAACCATCGCTTGCAGCATAAAAAGCCCTCTTGTTAGTCACTACTGTAATAGTAACTACAAGAATGGCTTTTTAACAATACAAATTGCCTATCATTTACCGCTACAAATAATTATGTAGGTAAGTTTTTTTGGAACGAAAAGAAAACCTCGATCGAGGCCTTCTCTAAGGATGCTTTCTCATGGGGAAGGAATGATCAGGAGGCAGGCTCGAGAAGTGTACACTCGCTGATAATCAAAGCGTTTGTTCTATCTGGACTTGCCTGCGTTCTTCAATTTGCCGGTGCAGTATATATTTGCGCAGATTGTGAAAATGGCGAGCGTTAATGCCTTTGATCGTGCCACCAAACAAATAATGAGGACCTTCGATGCGCTCGTGTATGATTTGCAGCTCTGCCTTGACGACTCCGTCCGGGCGATTGCGTCCATACAACTCTACTGAAAAAACCAGCCCTTGTTCGCAAGGAATCGGTTTGTCCATACGAAACGCTAGCCCCCCCAAGCTCAAATTCACGAGATCAACCATATGGCTGTAGACAGAAAACAGCGAATCAGGCTCTTGGGTCGGATATTGAATCCAGCCTTTTACCTCCATATCAAATCTTGGATAGCGTCTGCGTTGTTCACGAAACTCCGTAGCCGTCGGTGAATGAAACAAAAATAGCCGATTTTGATCTTTTGCCACTACAACCGCATCAAAGTTACTAATGGTCTCATAATCAACAGTCAATAAACAGGGGAGCTGCTCACCTACTGTCACGTCCAACGGAGAAGAAAACATGACTTCTATCAGGTCGCCCTCTTCGTAGGTTACTTTCCCTTCAAACATCCGATTATTTTTTTTGAATTGTAAAATGCTTTCCATCTGCGGTATCCACCACTTCGCACAATATTTTACCGGGTTTTCCGGAATCTTTCCCTTGATATTTTTCGCGGAAAATAAGGTATAATGGGAACATTGACAGATAGGAGGTTACAGACCGATGAATCGTTATCAAATGGTAACACTGGCTTTGGCTTTTTGCGTAACCGCCTGTCTCATCGGAGTTGGCATTGCCATCGGGGAGAAAAGTCCCCTCGGTATCCTTGGCTGTATCGTAGTTGCCTTCTCATTGATGGGATTTGGCTTTTCGTACAAGCGCAAGCATATGCGCTAACCTCTTCTCCGTTATCGCCTTACAAGTAAGCTGTTCACATAAAACAGAACGGAAGGCAAACCCTTCGCCTGTTTCAACAGTTGTTTGGCAATGGTATAGATGCGTGGCTGGCTGCGATTTACCTTGCGATCTGCCAGATAGAATGCAACTAGCCCGTCAACGATCATACGGTGAAATGCAGGATTTGGCAAGCGTCTAACGCTTGCCTTTGCTTGCTGGATGAAAAATTGCAAGCGCTCTGTAGCTTCATGCTCGGATGGATAATAACTGACAAAGTTCAAATCTCCGCCAAGTCTGTCTTCTTCCAGGTCAATCAAGTAGTCAAGCAAAATATGTAAACCACACATCCACGGAAAATATGCCTCACTCACTACTTCGATCTGCTCTTCCCTCACTGCTCTATCTGTCGCCATGCAAAACAGGGCAAAAATACCGATGGTAGACCCTGTCACAGCGGCGAATTCCTGCCATTGCAGATACCCGTAACGCTTCTTGTGAATATCCCACCAGGCAAACAGCTCTTGCTCGCGTAGTTTTGGATCGATATGCTTATAAACCTGCAAATCGCTATACAGACAGGAAAACTCCAGTACTTGCGATTGAATCTTCTCGTAAGCCGGCAGCTGCGCTGCGAACCTCTGACAGGTTTGCACCAAATCAGCGAGAAAGCCACCGTCATCCTTGTCCTCTCGATACAAATAGTAATCTCGCAGTGGAGCGCCAGGAGTCAAGGCATCCTGCATCGATACATGCAGCTGTCTGAAATCTTGCGGATCAAGCGATGTACTGCGATCACATAAGTTGTCCAAATAATCACTGATCGTCTGATAAGCAACAATGAGAGGCACGATCGTTTCTACATGCCCCACTACTTGTGCGGCATAGACACACCCGCCTTGACAGTGAAACTTCTTGGAGTCCATGCTGTCTTGTGCTTGCTTTCGTAGCTCCGGGTTGGGAATCGCCTGTGCCTTTTTATACCAGGCTGCAAACTCTCTCTCCAGCACAGGTTGTACATGGCGATAAACACGGTATAGTAACTGCCACGGATTACGTAGTTCGCTCACGAGCTTCCCTCCCAACAACAATAGAAATATCTTACCACATTTAGAGGCTCGCTCCAAAAAGTCAAGTGTCACTTACCCGATTCGTCTTTTCGACTCCATATAGAGCATAAAAATGAATTTTTTCGTGTTGATTCTCGGCGTCGCAGGCACAGCTGATTCCATCTGACCCTCCAGCTCCCGCATGCGCTTTCGCACCTCCGTAAAATCAAAAAAGGTAGATGCGTAGCTCTCGAATTTCGGATGACTAAAGTCTGTCAGTCCCAGTGAAGCGAGGTGGGTCAATGCCTGGTAAATGGCGCGGCGAACTCTTTGCTCTGCTGCCTTCATTTCTTTTTGGGCCATAGGTCCAGCCCCTAGCTTATGAGCAGCAACCTGCAAAAAGATTTCGCGCAAGGAAGGGAAGCGGGCATCTTGCGTATTCTCCTTTTCCCAACGATAGAGAAAGTCCATCATATCGAGAAGATCCTTGCTTCCATTTTCACTAATCAACCCCAACTCCGTGAGCAAGTACCTCGCCGAAGACAATATGCTTTGCTTCGAGGAGGTCTGCTCCTTGCTTGCCTGCACCGCATTGGCTGTTGTCAGGACGCTCAGAGATCGCTGAATCTCCCTGATGAATTGCTGCAAGTGGATTCGTTCCTTGACCTTTTGCAAAACACTGACTACCTCCAGCCGATTTATCGGCTTGGTCACATAATACTCAATTCCATACGAGTAGGCTTCTGCAATCAGTTCTTTCGTTTCAATCTGGGAGATCATGACGATTTTACCGGGATAGCCGTTCAGCTGACGTACTGTCTCAATCCCGTCCCGATTCGGCATCAACAAATCAATGAGCAAGATATCAGCCTGCTTCCATGCCAAAAAATTGCTATCGATTTGGGAGCCATCCTCTGCCTCTCCGCAAACCTCCCCGAGATCAGCATCCTCAATGATTTGGGTCAGCATGAACCGAATAGCAGGGTCATCATCCGCAATGAAAAAGCGCATATGCTCACCCTTTCTGTATCAAACTTGCAACTGGCAAGCGAATGTCAAATACAGTGGTGTATCCTTCGGCTGGTTCCGTTATGTCGATATTCCCTTGCAGATTCGTAATCATTTCTTTTACATAGGACAAACCAATTCCGGTAGAGGGGTTCCCCCGACCATCATATTTGGTCGTAAATCCGGGAATAAACAGCAGCTCCACATCCTTCACAGCAATGCCTGGCCCATCATCCGCGATACAAAATCGAATCCACTCTTCCGTTTCATTCATAGTAACGTCGATGGACACCGTTCCCCGACCCGCAATCGCTTCCACGCTATTGGCAACCAGATTGTTGATAAGTGACAGTGTCGTGTAAATATGGCAGGACAAATAAGGGATTTCCACCTTGGATGTGAAGCGAATATTTTTATCGAGCAAGCGAGCGTACTTTTCCTGCGCATGGATAACGATTGTCACGAGCTCGCCAAGCGGCATATAATCACGTGCATTTTCATCAGAAATCAGCTTGGAGAGACCAGCGTAAATCCGCTGATTATCTTTTTTGACTTCATGAACCTGTCCAGCAATGAGCAGCAGCTTTTTGGCATATTGATTGCCGTCAGCAACCTCTATCCGCTCCTTCATTTCACGGTAAAGCTCATAGCACTCCCGTGTGATGTCCTCCACCTGATGCAATGTTTTTTTCAGATGAATCGATTCCTCGTACAAATTGGAGACAAGCATTAAAACCCGTTCATTGCGAACCCGCTGCTCCTGCTCCATCCATTTGGCATGGCGCAGCTGAATCATGCTGAAAAAGCTGAGAACAAAGAAACTGCGAATGACAGCGATGACCGCAATCTGTCCCACTACAGATAATTGAAAGACCCCTGCCCAGGATGGAGAGCGAAAGGAAAGCTCGACTAAATTGGCCGTAATTTCAGCGAACGTCCCTAAAATGCCTACCAAAAGGGGGCGATGATGAAGCGTGTTTACACGAAATACTGAAAAAAGACAGGCAAATGTGGTGTAAAAGAAGAAGGCCGGCAGATGCATGTGAAATGAATGCAGGAAGGAAAAGGCATCAAGATAGAAAAAATCCAAGATAATTCGAAATAAAACAACAATTATCCCTGTTAAAATTCCTGCTAGCAAAGAAGGGCGCAGCCAGAGCAATAAAAAGAAAAACGCGGTGGTCCCAAAGCTGACTCGAAATTCATCTTGGAACGGGTGAAATTTCAGCTCCCCAGCAATCGGGACAGCTAGCAGCATTAGCAAAAGAATGAAGATACTTTCTCTCATCAAAACATGTGCCCGCTCTCTCTATCTGTAATATTCCTATTTTACTATATTTTTCTATAGATATTTGTAGTTTTTTATAGTCAGACCTTTAAAATTCAATCGAAAACAGAAAATACAGAACTTTTTTTGACGAGGGGGATTCTTTTTGAAAAAGCGCGGTTTTCTTCTTTCACTCGTTCTTCTTGTAACTATGTCACTGGTGGCAGCATGTGGTGGCAACAGTGCGTCCAGTGGCAATAATGACCCTTCACAGCTGGTCATAGCAACAGGCGGAACTGGAGGCACCTATTATCCATTAGGCGGCGGCATGGCAGACCATATTACCAAAAACGCCGGAATTACCGCAACTGCCCAAGCCACTGGTGCTTCCGCGGAGAACATTCGCCTTTTGCGCGACAAGAAGGCAGATATCGCCTTTACACAAAATGACATCGCAGAATACGCCTCCAAAGGGACCAACATGTTTCAGCAGGATGGAAAAATCGAGGCCTTCCAAGCCTTGGGCGCCCTGTATGACGAAACAATCCAGATCGTTGTTTCCGCTGACAGCAACATCAAGAACGTAGCTGATTTGAAAGGAAAACGCGTTTCCGTTGGCGCACCTGGCAGCGGTACTGAAGTAAATGCCCAGCAAATATTGGAGGCATACGGCTTGACCTTTGATGATACCAAGCTCCAGCGCTTGTCCTTTGCTGATTCAGCCAAAGCCATCCAGGATGGTCAGCTTGATGCTGCGTTCCAGACAGCAGGTACACCGACTGCTGCGATTACGGAGCTTGCTGCCACAACAGGGGTAAAGATCATTCCGATAGACGCAGACAAAATCGATGCGATCATCGCCAAGTATCCATTTTATGTAAAAACAGTTGTGCCAGCGAATACGTATCAGACGGTTCCGGAAGAGGTAACAACCGTTTCGGTCAAATCCATGCTGTTGGTCCGTGCTGATCTAAGCGAAGACCTCGTATACAAGGTGACCAAGGCCATTTTTGAAAACACTGACAAGCTCGGTCACGCCAAAGCCAAAGAAATCAAAATGGAAAGTGTACTGGCTGGCGTAAGTATTCCGATCCACCCCGGCGCGAAGAAATACTTTGATGAAAAAGGCGTGAAGTAAACAAAGTATGCTTCTTCCAAAGGATGTTGTAGCAACAAAAGGGCGGACCGCGTTCCGCCTTTTCTCCTTCCTCCTGCTGCTTGCTATCGCCTGTATCCTGACCATCCCAATGCACACCTCGCTCGTCATCCGTGATGCTCAAACCCAAAAGCTCATTTGGAGCAGCAGGCTTGGCGAGGAGGGGGAATTTTCCATCCGTTGGACACACTCGATACATCGCTCAGAGGTTGAAGAACGCTACCGTACTGCAGAAGGTCAGCTCATTTTATCAGAGATGACCTTTCACGATTATGGCATTGGAATGGAAAATGAATTGGCACCCGGTGAGGAGCTGGTGATTGCAAATGGGCCATTTCTCCTTCGCAACATGCATCGGGTTTTTCCAGCTCTGCACTTGTTTATTGGACAAATTTGCGCCAACCATACTTTGCTTTTGGCTGGTCAAGAAATCCCTTTACACCTGGTTGCACTGCCAGGTGCAGCCATTACTATTAAGGCCGAAAAGCGATCCATAATGAGCGAGTTAGGAGGTTACTAGATGAGTACAACAAACATGAGTCAGCAAGAAATGGATAAGCTGATAGCCCAATACGACAAAGAATCTGCCGTACGCCAGCTCGCAGGTCCAATGAAGTGGATCACTTTTTGCCTTTTGGTCCTCTTTTCCCTCTATCAGCTATCCAGCACTCTCTTTTTTACGATTCCTCCCCAAATCCATCGCCCCATCCATTTGGCATTTGGCCTTAGCCTCGTGTATTTGCTGTATGCCGGAAGAACCAAAGGGGATAGCAACAAGATCGGGGTAATCAATTTCGTGCTGGCACTTTTAGGTGTTGCCGTCACCCTGTATTGGGTCGTGGATTACGAGGGACTGGTAACCCGCACAGGCAATTACACCTCGCTGGATATGGTCGTTGGGGGCATTGCCATTCTTCTCGTGCTGGAGGCTGCCAGACGCGTAGTCGGAGTGCCTATCACGCTCATCGCCACTATTTTTTTGCTGTATACGTATCTCGGTCCCTACATGCCAGGCTTTTTGGAACACAGAGGCAGCGATCTCTCGCGAATTATCGGTCATAGCTACTATACGCTGGAAGGGATACTTGGAACGCCCATCGCTGTTTCCTCTACGTTTATTTTCCTATTTGTATTATTCGGGGCCTTTCTGGAAAAGACAGGGGTCGGCGAATATTTCAACGATTTGTCCCTGGTTGTAGCAGGCAGACGGATCGGTGGCCCTGCCAAGGTGGCTGTTTTCTCCAGCGCCCTCCAAGGTACGATCAGCGGCAGCTCGGTTGCAAACGTCGTCACATCAGGTGCCTTTACCATCCCAATGATGAAACGGCTCGGCTATCGCTCCGAATTCGCGGCAGCTGTTGAAGCCTCTTCTTCAACAGGCGGGCAAATCATGCCTCCGGTCATGGGCGCAGCCGCCTTTTTAATGGCGGAATTCATCGGGGTACCGTATCTGGAAATTGCAAAATCGGCTGCACTGCCAGCAATTCTGTTTTTCGTGGGCATCTGGATTATGACACACTTCGAGGCAAAGCGTCTCGGGCTACGCGGATTGACGAAGGAAGAGCTGCCTAACAAAAAAGAGGTGCTGAAAAAAGTCTACCTGCTGCTCCCGATCGTCATCATTATTACGGCACTCATGATGAATATTTCGGCGGAGCGCTCCGCTATTATCGGCATCGTTTCCACAATCGTAGTAGGGGCCTTTCGCAAGGAGACGCGAATGTCTGTTGCAGACATTTTGCAGGCGCTTGCTTCCGGTGCTCGCATGGCGCTGGGTGTCGTTGCAGCAACAGCCTGCGCTGGCATTATCGTCGGTACAATTACGCTGACGGGAATTGGCTTGAAGCTGGCCAATGGGCTGATTGATCTGGCTGGCGGGGAGCTTTTCCTCACGCTGTTTTTTACCATGATCGCCTCACTGATCCTTGGCATGGGCACCCCTACAACCGCCAATTACATCATCACCTCTACCATCGCTGCGCCTGCGCTCGTCCAGCTTGGAGTCCCAGTAATAGCGGCCCATATGTTCACGTTTTATTTTGGCATCGTCGCTGATATCACTCCACCAGTTGCTCTGGCTGCCTTTGCCGCATCAGGTATCGCCAAGTCAAAACCGATCAAGACCGGGATTGAGTCTACCCGATTATCGATTGCAGCTTTTATGGCCCCATACATCTTTGTCGTTTCTCCTGCCTTGCTTTTGATCGATACGACCTTTACCGAATCGGTCTGGGTCATGTTTACCTCCACCCTCGGGATGATCGGTGTAGGCGCAGGACTAATCGGTTATTGGATGGCTAAGCTGAACATACTGGAGCGAATCGCAGCTGTCGCAGGCGGAGTGCTTGCCGTCATTCCTGGCATCGAGAGTGATATCGCGGGGTTCATCCTGCTTGCCGCCACTTTCGGTCTGTCTTACCTAAAAAGTCGCAAGCAAAAAGGGCAAATTCAAACAACCGTATAAAAGGGGATAGAGAAAAGCCTCTTCCCCAGACACCCAGACGACAACACAAAGAAACCCTCCCAGAAGTAGGTTCCGCTTCAAAGGAACACAAAACGTCTGGGAGGGTTTTACTTATTACTGCGGAATATTGTCGATGACTTTTGTCCAGCCGTCTACTTGCTCTACACGCCGTTCTTTCATCAGCTTGCCGAGCGCTCGCTTGAAGCTGGACTTGCTCATTTGAAACTTCTCGCGAATGATGTCAGCATCTGTGCTGTCTGTATACGGCATTGCGCCGTTACGGCTATTCAAGTACTCCAGCAGCTTGTCCGCATCTTCGCCGTATTTTACTTCTTTTCTCACCTTCATGGAGCCGTTCAAGCGTCCGTCCTCACGCACGTAGCTCACACGGCAGCTGACGGTTTGCCCCATTCTCATGCGAGCTTCCATCTCGTCCCGATGAATAAACAAGATGTGATCGTCCTCTGTCAGCAAAAAGGCTCCTGCCTGGATGACCTTGTACACCGTTGCTTCAACCTGCTTGTTTTTCATCTGCGCATCGGCAGGTACCGCAAATTGTGTGATTTCATTTTCCGTTACAGGCTTTGCCAGCAGTCTGCCCAGCTTGTCGCGCTTCAAGGCTACGAGCAAGCGATCTTTTGGACGCGGCCATTCATCAGTGAGCTTTGGCAGATCGTCTATGAACAACAACAAGTCCTTGTTGATTCCATTGTCCAAAAATACGCCCATTCGCGGAGAAATATCCACGACCTCTAGCCACCCGTACTCGCCCATAGCGACATAAGGCATAGCCATCGTCGCGGCCAGCCGATTTTCGTGATCGTGGTATAAAAACACCTCTACCTCTTCGTCCATATACAAACGTCCACGAGCTTCATTTACGTGAAGAAATACTTCATCTTTGCCTGAACGCAAAAAATAACCGATGTCGGTTTGACGGGCTACTGTCATTTCCAAAGTCATGCCCGCCATCAAATTGCTCGGGGATGCAACTTTTGGTGCAGCTTTTGATGCGGGTTTTGGCCGCTCCGGTCTTCTTCCATTGTACATTCGTTCTTTTCCTCACTCTCTTCCTCTATGCACCCTAACTATACCCATCAACGAGAAGAAAATACCACAACTTTTTTTACGTCTTTTTGCAAAGTTGGCAAGTCTTATCGTGCCATTCATACATATAGCAATAAGGGCTTGGCTTTCGCTTCCCGCAATTTTTACTTTACCTTGATGCAGATAGGAGTGACCTTTAGCGATGCTGCTTTTGCTTGAACATATCTTTCTAGGGATTGTCCAAGGCTTGACTGAGTTTTTACCAATTTCCAGTACGGGTCATCTGGTTTTGTTTCGCAAGCTTTTTGGCCTGCAGGATATTGGCCTGCTCTTCGACACGATGCTCCATTTTGGGACATTGATCGCTGTGGTGATTGTCTTTTGGCCACAGATTCACTTTATTTTGATGAATCCTTTTAGCAAGCTGACCAAGCTGCTGCTCGTCGGTACGATCCCGACTGCTGTTATCGGACTTACCTTTGAGGATTTCTTCGAAGAAATATCGCAAACCGGCGTAACAATCGGCTGGGAATTCCTAGTGACCGGAGCCATTCTGTGGGGAGTCGAATCCATGCGTCGTGGACACCGTCAATTTGATGAGATCAGCTATACGGATGCGCTGATCATCGGCACTTTGCAGGGTGCCGCGATCCTGCCCGCCATCTCCCGCTCAGGCTTGACCATAGCCGGAGCGCTGATGCGAGGAATCGAACGTGCCGATGCTGCCCGCTTTTCGTTTTTGCTGTCCTTGCCGGCAATCCTCGGGGCTTGTATGCTGCAAACCGTCAAGCTGGTAAAAGCTCCGATCGAAACCTCTCTATTGGCGCCTATGCTGGTCGGAACAATCTGTGCTGGAATTGCTGGCTATGTGGCGATTCGCTGGATGATGAAAATTATTAGCTCTGGCTCTATGAAGGGCTTTGCAATCTACGTATGGATACTGGGACTGGTCATTTTAGGTCTGCAATTTTTTGGACTGTAAAGGACAAAAAAGCCGGCTGCATTTAAGCCGGCTTCTTATCTGCTCTCTTCCTTGTCAGGGTAACGGCTTGCAATTAATTTGCCAACCAACAAAATGATGCCATAAAATGCCGTTGCCAAAAGCGATGTTGCGAGCCACGTAGCAGTTCCCAAAATGAGATAAAGTGCAGCGTGACCAATAAAAATGCCGAGCAGCCAGACCACGATGTTCATGCGGTTAAAAAATGTCATCAGACTACGCAAAGTACATTGCACCTCCATTACTGTTATAGCCGATGAAAGGGGGTTTTATCCCCAGACTGTCAATCCAGGTCCTGGTTGGGCACAATCACCGCAAAGCCAGCACGTTCCAATATTTCTGCCAACACTTCGAGGGGCGTATTTGCTACTTCCCCATACATTTTTTGTGTATGGAGGTGGATCGCATCAGGAAAGTCCTCCACTAAATGGGAGCGCAGCTTTTTCCCGCTGTAGTCTTCATCTGTAAACAAGTAAATTTCACTCGCCGCTTGCGTTTTTCTGGCGAGCTGCTCCCCTTTTTCGATACTGTAGGAGCCGTACGTACAAACGATCGTAACTGGCTCGGCAAGCACACGCAAAAGCCGCTCCTTATCCGTCTTCCCCTCGACGATGATGACACACTCATCCATGTCGCCATCCCCCTTTTTTCACAATAGCCTCACTTCTTATAGTAAGTATACCTGCTAACCGTGCCCCCAAAACAACTATCGGGAAAAAGTACCTGAGTACATTGTCTCCCCGTTTGGCATCGTAAGGTTACTTCAAAAAAGGGGTGCTTGTTGTATGGCAAAATGGAAAAGCGCAAAAAACCTGAATCAAAAAGGATTGGCTGTTGCCGGATTGACGAGCAGCACCGTTGCTGATGACACCCATACAGAAGAAAACCAGGGCTCATCCAAGCAGCACACGAGTCAAAATACCAATGACAATCAGATCGAGCAATAGAAGTTGCAAGAAAAGCCGAGAGATCGGCTTTTTTTACTATCACTTACTTCCCCTTTACTTTCTTTCTTTGCCTTGCTACGCTAAGTAAAAAAAACTCTATCAGAACACCCTCAACATCAATCGTTACAGGACGGAGAGATTTTTGTGGAAGCATCCACATCTTTATGGAAAAACGCATCGTACCTGAAGCTTTGGCTAGCTCAGCTGACTGCCAACATCGGGGATCAATGCTACAGCTTTGCCTTGCTCTGGTACTTGCTGCAAGCCACCAAATCAGGAACCGCCCTGAGCCTCCTCGCTATCCCAGAAATGGTCGCCGGCCTGCTGTTTTATTTGATCGGCGGTGTTCTGGCAGATCGGTACAACCCAAAGCTGTTGATGGTAGGGGCGGACCTCGCGCGGATCATGGTAGTCATTACTGTTGGCATCATGGCACTGCTCGGAATTGAACAATTTTCCTTCTTTTTGGCCGCACAGTTTTTGCTCGGGTTATTCTCAAGCCTGTTTCAGCCTGCCAGGACAGTTGCGCTAAAAGCCATCGTCCCGCTAGAGCAGCTTGGCAAAGCCAACGCGATATCAGACACAACCTTTCGAACTGTGCGAATTTTGGCACCCATGACGATCGGTTTGCTCGCAGCTTCTGTGCCGCTATCTACCCTGTTTTTTGTCAATGCAGCAAGCTATCTTGTATCAGTCTTTTTTCTATATGCCATTCGCAGCTCTCTACATAATCGTTCCGAAACGGCTCCAAGTAAAATGACGCCGAAGCAATATGTGAACGACATAGCCCTTGGACTTGGCGAAATAAAACGAAACAAGCTCCTTTTTCTGGTTTTGTTATTCAGCAATCTGGGCTTCATCGTCTGGGTCATTTGCTACAACGTGGGCTTCCCCTTCCTCGCTGAGCGAATCGAGCAAGGGAACGGGAGTACACTTGCAATCTTGATCGGATTTTACGGCATTGGGAATTTGCTCGGCAGTCTCTACATGGCGCGCGCTTACTATACCAGGCACTTATTCCTCATTTTAATCGGGTGGTCGTTTCAAGCGGTCGGATTTTTGCTCCTGACCATCGGCAGTACGAGCCACTGGATCGCCTTCCTTGCAGCAGCGATTGCCGGTGTTGGCGGGCCTTTCTCCGGCATCCCTACCGTTACCGCTATTCAGTTGAAAGCAACGAATGAAAATACAGGCAAGGTTTTCGCAATTAACATGCTGCTGTTCACGTTTTTCGGAATGCTCTCCAGCATCCTCGGGGCAATCTGGCTCGGCAAACTGCCGGTAGAGCAGCTTTTCCTCATAAGTGGACTGTTCCTCACCTTGATTTGCTTCATTGGATTCACACTGGAGCGGCGCACACACCCATGATACGTATTCGTGATGCCGTTATTGATGATTTGCCAGCCATGCTGGACATATACAACTATGCGATTCGGAATCTGGTCGCTACTTTTGAGTTGGAAGAACAAAGCCTGGAGCAGCGCGAAGTGTGGTTTTACAAGCACGGTGAAAACTACCCGCTGCTTGTCGCTGAATCCGAAGGAGCCATTATTGGCTACAGCTGCCTGTCCTCTTTTCGGGAGAAGCCCGCTTATGCCAAAACGACAGAGCTATCTATTTATGTGTCTAATGAGGCACATGGAAAAGGGGTTGGCACGGCACTGATGGCTGTCATCCTCCAACGCGCCGCTCAGCTCGGTTTCCATACAGTCGTTAGCGGAATCGTAGGTGGTAATGAAGCAAGCATCGCCCTGCATAAAAAATTCGGATTCGGGTTTATCGGGCAGTTTCGCGAGGTTGGCTTCAAATTCGGGGAATGGCAGGATGTACATTTTTATCAACTGCTGTTAGAAAAAAAGTAAAAAACTCCATTTTCACGAATGGAGTTTTTAATTGTAGCATCCCTACTCCGCAGAAGCAGCGTCGATCTCCTCTGCCCCGGTCATTTGCAGCAATGCCTCGTATGTAACGGGCAAAAGCGATTCGGCAATACCCGCTGCCGTATACACATGAGCAAACCGTTGCAAGGACCGATCCACAAAAATCGGAACGTCTATTTCAAGAGCAAACGGACACACTGCTCCTACCTGATACCCTGTCACCTCTAGCACCTCTTCCGGTGACGCCATTTTCGTTTTTCCTGAGCCCAGCGCCGCTTTGACACGTTTGGAATGGATGCGTACATCTCCCGCTGCGACAAACATCACGTATTTATCGCCGGCACGAAACAAGATTGATTTGGCGATCTGGCCGACCTCTACACCAAGCGCCTGAGCAGCAGCTTCCGATGTGGGCAACGGCTCTTAAAGAGAATCGGCTCCAAATTCGGCTGATATCGTTGAACAAAATGACGAACTTTTTCCAAAGGACTGCTACTCATTCTTTTTTCCTCCTGACTTTCCCTCATATTCGAACAACAAAAAGCAGGTATGGCTCCACTGGCTTCGGAACCATCCTGCTCTTTTTCCGGCCAAAAAGACGCTTACCCTTTGATAAACGACTTGCGTACTCTGCTCCAAAATGTCAGTCGCTTGTAACGGGCAAATTTTATCTTATCCTGACCCACTCGGCATGTAATGGAGCGTACATCCGTCCATACAGCTTGCTCACGATCCAATCCAATCATGATTTCCGGGTTCATCACGATCAGCTCAACCTCATGATGCTTCGGCAAGACGAGGGAGCTGTTGACTGTACGATACGCTTGATTATTGATCGAAGCGATTTCGGATAGCTGGATAGCCTCGATAGACGGATGTACGATCGCACCATCCACTGCTTTGTTATAAGCCGTACTGCCAGACGGAGAGGATACAATCAGGCCGTCACCACGAAACGTCTCGAGCTCATCACCATTAATGTAGACGCATGTCACCAGCGTTGATAAGGATGCATTGCGCAGCACCAACTCATTCAAAGCCCATTTATCGTATTGTTGACCATCTCTTGTCACGATCTGGCATTCGACAGTGGGATATTCGGCAATCGCTGGTTCTTCCTGCTCCAGTAATTGCGCCACGAATTCATCCAGCTCTTCGGGTCTCCAGTCTGCATAAAAACCGAGATGCCCCGTGTGAATGCCCACATAAGCCGGCTCAGCTCCATATTGATGGACCGCTTCCAGCAATGTCCCGTCTCCACCGATGGAAATCACCATATCGGGACGTTCGTCAGGTCCAGACACGAATCTGTGCGGACTGTCTGCAGCCCTTACCTTTTCTTTCAATTCATTTTCTACTTCTCGCGTATAATCATCATTTCGCAGTACAGTCGCAATCTTCATGCTGGTCTGCCCTCACTTTTATCCTTCCAAGCGCTAAGTAAGCTCTTTTCGTTTATTTCACTATACCATAGGAAAAAGAGCAATGCATAAATTCCCCTTCCTTACCATCTATCTTCCTGATAAGATTGTGCGCGAAATTCGTTCAAGCGCCTTCTTGTCGCTGGTGACAAATCATCAGGCAATTCGTCCCAGGCGAAAAATCGCATTTCTGCAACCTCTACAGGATCTCGCTTTGGCTCCTGCGAATCTGTCAGTGCAGCATGGAAAAGGGCAATGTGGTCCCTTTTACCCTCTCTTTCGCTATAAAAAAGATGGCATAGCGAGAGGACATCAACCGTAATTCCGCATTCCTCCTGCAGCTCCCGACGAGCAGCTTCAAAAAACGATTCGCCCTTCTCCACCCCTCCACCCGGCAAATACCAGCCAACCGTGTACGTGTGGCGGATCAACAGGACCCCTCTATGCCCATCGGTAACGATTACTCTCGTGCCCAAGGTGATGGGTTTGCGAATTTTCCAGTACCATTTCGTAAGCGAGTGGAACCATCCCATGCTTTCGACTCTCCCCGAACCATTTTTTGGGTATGGGCTACCATTCTCCGTATGAAATAGGTTTCCTGCTTTTTACGTTAGAAAACCTGGTCTCACCGAGTATTTGTATTTGGCGTAGCCGCGACCCCATTCAATGACAAAAAACAGGCCTATCACTTAGGCCCGTTCTTCATGCAAGACGATTTTCCAATTCCTTTACGATCGCTTCTGCCTTGCGAATCCATCTCGGGTCAATCTGAGCATCCTTGTCTACTGGCTCCTGAAACTGATTCATCACACCTGAAACCATCGGCTCCATGTACCCGATATCTTCCTCGACACCTGTCTGATAGACGTGGCGCAAAACAAACGGCTCGCCAATTTCCAGCCACGCATCTTCACTGTCCAGCTCTCCGGTCACAACCTTCACAGGCAAACGCAGAAAGACCATATTTCGGTCATCCAGTACACGGTCAAAAAAACCTTGCTCATAATCCCAGTTAGCCAGAGTGAAGTGTGGTAGTGCTTCTCGAAGATAACCAAATGTCCCTTTTGTCCCCTGCAAGCTGCTTTTTATCGTTTTCATCATCTATCCCTGCCTTTGTCTTTGAAACCGTTCTTCTATTAATGTGTGACAAAACAACTGGTTGTACTCCCCCAAAAAGAAAAAGACAACAAGCCTCTATGCCCAAGCTTGGCAAAAGACTTGTTGCTCGTTTTCTCATTAAAGCAAGGCGATGGTAAGCAGGGTAAACAATGCAAGCGGGATGATTTTGCGACCGCCGCAGCGACGTCGACGTCTTTTCGGAACAATAACAGGTGGTAATGGTTGCGGCGATATACCCATTGGTGGGCAAGGTGGCGGCGGTGGTGGGAATGGTGGTGGAAACGGCGATACTGGCGGAAACGGCGATACCGGCGGGAATGGATTGAATCCCATATATGGACTTACTTGTGGCGGAAATGGATTCATTCCACTATAAGGGCTCACCTGGCTGTAAGGATTTTCTCCATACGGGCTGATCGGAACACAGGGATTGCTGCTACTGCTAAACGGACTTACTTGTGGCGATGGTCTTTTACCACTGCTAAACGGACTTACTTGTGGTGATGGCCTTTTGCCTCTACTGTACGGACTTACTTGTGGAAATGGGTTGTTGCTGCTGCTGTACGGGCTTACTTGTGGAAATGGGTTGTTGCTGCTGCTGTACGGGCTTACTTGCGGAAATGGGTTGTTGCTGCTGCCATACGGGCTTACTTGCGGAAATGGGTTGTTGCTGCTGCCATACGGGCTTACGTTTCCACCAGGATAAGGGCTTATATCACCGTACGGATCGTAGCCTCCATAAGGGTAAGGATAGTAAACATCATACGGTGAAACATAGGGTCCCCAGTCCGCATAGGTTTGATGACTTGCGACTTGCTCCACCTGATAGTAATCGTCCTCATCATCTACTTCTTCTTCGGCATCCGGATCCTCTACTTCGACATATACATTTTGATCGTCATAATCGACAATGACACCTTCAATGACCTGCCCATCGATAGCTTCGATGCGCACTTTTTGCTCCACGTAATCCTTGCAAATGTTGTGCACATTTTCACGCATATCCTTTAGCAGACTGACGGTCTGAATGTCAGCCTGGTATAGGTTTTTTTCATCAGACTGCATGGAAACTCCTCCCCTTCTGGTGTTTCTTTATTACCATATACAGGTGCCTATGGGGAGGTGTACCGTATTATAGGCTGGACTAGCCCAATTTCCACACAAGATGCTCGCTCAAAACCAGGATGAGCATGAAACAAGCGCTATTCACTAATAAAACGTGATGGCAAAAATGGCTCCAGATGCTCTGTACTGCCCTGCTCCAGATAATCTGCCATCCACTTTGCTGTGATTGGTGATAACAAAATACCGTTGCGGAAATGCCCCCCCGCAATAGAGAGCCCACTCCAGCCCGGGATCGGACCGAGTAGCGGCTTACCGTCTGTCGTCGCCGGGCGAAGTCCTCCCCATGCCTCCATGAACGCAGCTGTGTGCAAAGCCGGAACGTATGGCATGACACCATTTAAAATGCTAGCTAAGCCAGCCATTGTTACTTCGCGCTGAAAGCCACTTTCGTCCTCTGTGGCGCCAATCACGATTTTTCCATCCTTTTTAGGCGTGATGTAGCCTGAAGTCCCAAAAACGACTGTCCGAAGCGGTATCCCCACGGAGGAGACAGCCGCAATCTGGCCGCGCACAGGCCGTACAGGCACGGAAACGTTCAGCATCTCCAGCATGATTCCTGCCCATGCACCGGAAGTGATCACGGTTTGCCCCGCGCGAAGCGGTCCCATGGAGCTTTCTACTCCGATGACCTTTCCTGCTTTGACGGCAATTCCACTCACTACACATCCCGAGAGCAGCTTCACGCCTTGCAGTTGGCACGCTGTCACCAACGCCCGGAGCAGCAAGCGATTATTAATGTGTCCTTCCCTTGGCGAATAGATGGCAGCCAGAGCCTTGTCGGTCAACATCGGCTCGACCTCGGTCAGCTCTATTCCCGTGAGCCAGTGAACAGCGTATCCTTCTTCCTTTTGCCAACGATATTTGGTCTGCAGCTGTTCTTGTTCTTCCTCATCCAGTGCGACTGTCAGCAGTCCCTCCAGACTTAACTGAACATCTCCTGCGGTGAATTCCTCCAGTGTTTGCGCCCATTGCGGATACAGCCGCAGAGAAGATACCCCCATATCAAGCATCGGTCCAGGAGCCGTGAATTCTTTCAAAGGGGCCAACATCCCAGCCGCTGCAGAAGACGCCTGCCCGCCCCACTCCCCTTGTTCAACTAGCGTAACCGACATACCGCGGCGCGACAGCTCATACGCCAAGCTCAGACCAATGATACCTCCACCCACTACCAGACAATCACTCATGCTTCTCTCTCCTCACTGTGTTCGTCCGGGTCATACCAAAGGCCAAAAAGCCCACCATCTCCTGTGCAGGAAAAGGTGGGCTCATACGCATATAACCTATCAAGGCGCAGTTTTTGCCGGCAACCATATCCCTGCGCCGGCATGATCCGGATCAGGTGCAATGGGTCGATGGTCTGTCGCTTCCATCCTCTCAGCCCTGCATGAAGGACTCCCCGAGTTGCTACTTCGTCTATGTTGTTTACGTTTCTTTTTTCATTGACCAGTATAGTCCTGTTGGCAACCATCTGACAAGTCTAACAATGGCTTAGTCCTCATCTTTTACATCATAGCTTTCGGGAATCGTCTCATGTCTGGCTGCTTCCTCGTACTCCCGCAGCTTGCGCATTTCCTCCAGATGGTGCTTGAACTGATCCTTGTTGATCAAGTATTCATTGCCATCGTGAACGGCGCGAATCCGCCCTTGGCTAATTCTTTCCAAAATAAAAGTTTCCGGGAGCTCCAGATAGGCTGCTGTCTCCGCAACGGTCAAATACGTCTTATTCTCTCGCAATCTAGCCTCCAGTTCTGCTTTCTGCTCTTCGTAGCCAGGTTTGCCCAGAAGTGCAAACATGTTGGCTTTATACGCCTCTACTCCAGGCTGATCAAACGGGTTTACGCCTAACAAATAGCCGCTTATCCCGCACGCCTTTTCAAAAAAGTAGATCAGGCCCCCCACATGATAAGCCGTGGCTTCCGGAATCTCTATGAGCAGATTAGGGACTCCGCCAGCTACGTGGGCAAGCACTGTTCCTTCGAAAGCTTTTTTATTCACAAACCCCATGCGTTTGCCTGTCAGGAAATTCAGACCGTCTACATCGTCCGGGTCCTCCTGAACAGTCATATCGATCGCAGGTTTAGATACCGAAACCGTCGTTTCAAACAAATGCCGCATACCGTCCTGTATGTATTGTCCCAAAGAATGCAAATCTGCCGAAAACTCTGCAGAGGCTGGAAAAATACCTTTTCCGTCCTTGCCCTCCGACTCACCGAATAGCTGCTTCCACCATTCGGCAAAAAAGCGAAATTGCGGTTCATAGCTGACCAACAGCTCGACCATCTTGCCTTTTCGATACAGCGCATTGCGTATCGCCGCATATTGGTAGCACGGATTTTCATGCAGGTCCATGACCATGTACTGCTCTCTGGCATCTGCCGCTCCCTGCATCAGGGCATCCATATTCGCGCCACTCACCGCGATCGGCAAAAGCCCCACAGCGGTCAGGACTGAATAGCGTCCTCCGATATCATCGGGAATGACGAACGTTTCATAGCCCTCTTCGTCAGCCAGCTTTTTCAAGGCTCCACGTGCCTTGTCAGTAGTGATGTAGATTCGTTTTTTAGCTTTCTCTCGCCCGTACTTTTTCTCTAACCAGTTGCGAAAAAGCCGGAATGCAATCGCAGGCTCTGTCGTTGTCCCTGATTTCGAGATGACGTTGATCGACGCGTCTTTTCCTTCCAGCACGTCCATCAGATGCGAAATATAGACGGGACTGATATTGTTGCCTACAAAATAAATCTCCGGGAAGCGCCGCTTGGACTTCGGCAGCAAATTGTAGAAGCTGTGGCCCAAAATGTCAAGAACAGCCTTAGCCCCTAAATAAGAGCCTCCAATTCCAATGACCAGAAGCACATCGGAGTCAGAGGAAATACGTGCCGCTGCCTGTCGGATTCGTTCGTACTCAGCACGGTCGTACTGCTCGGGCCAATCTACCCACCCGAGATAATCTCTGCCTGGTCCCGTTCTTTTGTGCAGCATTTCATGCGCCTGCCCAATCGCTGGGGCAAGCTGCTCCCATTCATGTGGTTTGACAAAAGCACGAGCGTTGGAGTAATCAAAACGAATCGCTTGGCTCATAGCTCCCCTCCAAAGGAACGTCATCTATTCCTTATCTTATCACGGGATTTGCCCGTAAAGTACTTTACGTCAAAACCTATCAAAAAGCGATGAAATCATAAATATTTCGCCACAACTGTAACCCTTTTCCAAACATTTCGTATAACCTTTCGAGCAACGAAATGTTTGGGCATTACGCTTTATTTCATCACTTTAAGAAAAACAAGGGGAAATCAATCATGAAAAAACGCTGGTGGATCATTGGTTCCGTAGTTGTCCTCCTGGGCGTCGGTTATGTCGGACTCAGCATGATGGGATCTGGGCAAGCCATGGGTATGCCCGTAAGCATCGGAACTACAACGAAGTCGACTCTGGAAAGCAAGATTCTCACTTCCGGGGTCGTTATTGTTGAGGACAAGCAAAAGCAGTACGCGAATGTAACCGGAACCTTGCGAGAGTTTATTGTCAAGGAAGGAGACAAGGTCAAAAAGGGACAGGTCATCGCAAAAATTGATACATCTGACGTGGATAGCAAAATTCTCGATATCGAGGCTCAAATGGAGCTGGCGAGAGCCAATCTGGCGAAAGCTCAGGTAGGTAATGAGCCAGAGGAAGTGGCACAGGAAAACGAACGCGTCTTACAAGCGCAGCGCGAGTACGATACAGCTAAAAAAGAATACGACCGGATGCATCAGCTTTTTACATCGGGTGCCTCAACGCAGCAGGAGCTGGATAAAGCAAAATCTCAGGTAGACTCTACTCTTTCTACCCTGAATGTAGCCAAGCAGCAGCTCTCCCTCAAGAAAAAGGGGCCTCGCAAAGAAGAAATCGCCTCTCAACAAGCACAAATCAACAAGCTGCAAGTGGAACGAGGACAGTTGGAAAAGGACCGCATCCAAAGCGTCCTGATCGCTCCAGCAGATGGAACGATTATCGCCGTAGCTGCTGACAACGGACAATATGTGAACAAGGGAACAGAGATTTTAACACTCGCAAATCTCGACAACCTGTTGATTCAGGCAGATATTAATGAATCAGATGTAAACAAAATGAAGACGGGACAAACTGCAGTCATCGAAGGCACAACACTAGGAAAACAAAAGCTGAATGCAAAAGTCACGCGGATTGCACCAACGGCAACCACCACACAAAGCAGCTCGGGCCAAGGCGAAAAAACCCGTGTCAAAGTGACGTTAACGCCTGAAGGTGATTTGTCTGCCCTCAAGCCTGGCTTCCATGTCGACATCAATATTTCCGTAGAAAAAATTGATAATGCGCTGCAAGTACCGATTGAAGCCGTGCAACAGGATGCTGACGGCAGTACGTTTGTCTGGGTCGCAGCTGATGGCGTAGCGAAAAAGCAAAAGATCGAAACAGGCACTGAAAACGAGCTATTCTCTCATGTTAAATCTGGTTTAAATGGTGATGAACAAATTATTTTGAGCCCTGTTGATTCCTTGTCTGATGGAACACCAATCATGCCGATGCCGGGCGGAGCAGGAATGGGTATGTAGCCCACTTAAGCAGGAAAGGAGGTCAGCCGACAATGCTTCACGTAGAAGGCTTGACGAAATCATATAAAACGGGCGACTCTACACTTCCTATCTTAAAAGGCGTCTCTCTCCTGGTGGAACAGGGCGAATTCGTAGCCATCATGGGACCATCAGGGTCAGGGAAATCGACATTTATGAACATGCTAGGTTGTCTGGATCGCCCGGATACGGGAACATATATGCTGGATGGAATTGAAGTAAGCAGTCTGAAGGACCAGCAGCTTGCTCATGTTCGCAATCAAAAAATCGGCTTTGTCTTTCAATCCTTTAATCTTTTGGCTCGTTCTACCTCTCTGCACAATGTAGAGCTGCCGATGATGTACGCCAATGTCAGCCGCTCGGAACGCAGGAAGCGTGCGACCGAAGCACTCAAACGGGTAGGACTTGCTGAGCGCATGCACCATAAGCCGACACAGCTCTCCGGCGGGCAAAAGCAGCGGGTAGCAATCGCCCGTGCACTGGTGAACCGCCCTGCCATTTTGCTGGCTGACGAACCAACAGGAAATCTCGACAGCCGCTCTGGTATCGAGATCATGGCGATGTTTCAGGAGCTGCATGCACAGGGTGTCACGATCATCCTAGTTACGCATGAGCTGGACATCGCCCAGCACGCAGAACGAATCGTGACTTTCAAAGACGGTGTGATTATTCGGGATGAGCGGGTCACTGAGCGACTCTTTGCCACCCCGTCAGACGAGGTGATCGTCACATGAATTTTTTGGAGAGCTTCACGACCGCAGTAGAAGGTATCTGGGCAAACAAAATGCGCTCCAGCCTGACGATGCTCGGGATTATTATCGGGATTACCTCTGTCATTACGGTGACGACTCTTGGCGAGGGTGGGCAAAATGCCATCAATCAGGAGATGGAGAAGTTTGGGCAAAACACCTTTAACGTCTACATTAACTGGGAAACCAAAGAAACGATGTCTAACGATGATTTGACGGTAGAGGATGCAGAAGTGCTCAGCAAGATCAGCCCTGCGATCGAATACATCGTTCCTTACAACTCCGCGACCATCGAAATGAAGGGTCCAAAGAAGGAAGAACGGGTTAACCTCTCAGCTACTACATCCGATTATTTTGCCATGCAAAAGACAATGAAGGTAGCAAAAGGGCGTTTTTTCAACAGTACAGATGACAAGGAACAGCGTGCTGTAGTCGTGCTGGAGGAAGCACTGGGAGAAAAGCTGTTTGGACAAATGAACCCGATCGGTCAGCGTGTGCGATGGGGCAATAGCTCTCTCGTCGTAATCGGCACGTACACCGAGGAGAAATTCAAGTTTGATATGGGTGCGCAGACCTTTGGCGCCTTTGTTCCGATTGGCTTCCATCAAACCTTGCAGGAAGAGCCATCCGTCCAAACGTTTATGGGAAAAGCGATTGATAAAGCATCTGTGACTCCTGCCATGCAACAGGTGAAGCAATATTTGAGCCGCAAGCATCAAAAGAAAGGTCATTACATGGCACGCAGCATGCAGGAATCAGTCGACCAGTTCAATCAACTGACTGGCACACTGACTCTGATCTTTAGCGTCATTGCCGGTATCTCGCTGGTGGTTGGCGGCGTCGGGGTTATGAACATTATGCTCGTTTCTGTCACCGAGCGTACGCGAGAAATCGGTATTCGCAAAGCGCTGGGTGCCAGACGCCGCGATATATTGGTCCAGTTCCTGATTGAGTCGGTAATCGTCTGCCTGATCGGTGGTCTGATCGGCGTCTTGTTCGGACTTGGCATCGCTGCCCTGATATCCCACTTTGCCAATTTGCCGCCGACCCTATCCTGGAACAGCGTATTCATCGCTTTTGGTTTTTCCAGCGCAATCGGTATCTTCTTCGGCCTGTACCCGGCGAACAAAGCTGCCAAGCTGGACCCGATCGAAGCCTTGCGTTACGAATAAATGAGGTAACAAAAAACATGCACCTGGCGTTGCTTGCGCTTTCGGTGCATGTTTTACGTTGGAAAGGTATCCGTCATCAGTTTCAAAAGAAAAAAAAGCGCAATTCCGACGCTCGCCACGGCCCACCAAATCGTTTTGTTGTCCGCCTTATCTGCCTTGTAAATCCTGCTCAGCTTCCAGGTGCCTACAGCTACGCAGAAGAGACTGATCAGGAGCAGGATTGTCCCCATGATCTCCCTCCTTTCCCTTCCCTAGCTATATGGGATGGGACGGAAAAAAATCACTCCTTTGGCTCCTTTTTACCCAAACGATTGAGAACTTGGCGGCCACGTTCCTTGATGGCCTCATCCTTTACATCCAATTGGCGCTTTTTCATCATGCCATTTTTCGAAGTGTCGGGGCGAGCCTTCTGCTGCTCATCACGCATTAGCTATACTTGCCTCCGCCCTTTTTCTCATAATCAGCCAAAAGCTCGCCAAAGCTTTTGTTTCGCTCCCGCGCTTCCTGCTCACGACGTTTTTGTTCGGCTAATTCTTGTGCTTTTCGTTCGTTATCTGCCTTCATTTCCTTTTCCAGCAGCTTGAGCTTTCCAAGTGCATCAGCATTCAGCATATCCTTGAGGCTATTTAGCCCGCTTTTCGTCTCTTCCACTTGCGTAGCTGGACGCTCATGCTTGCGTTGTTTTTTCGCCATTCGAATTCCCACCCTTTCTCTATCTCATTTCTGTCCTCATTCTCTGGCTCAAACCTGGTCATACTATGTCCATCTGGCATGAGGAGGAGGACAAGACATGGTGCGCAACAAAGCAAAAGACTTCGGGAAAACCGCAGAAATCAGAGGACCAAAATCCCAATCGGAAGCCGTTCGCTCTGACGGTTCCATTAATAGTGAACCACAAGAGCGATTAAAAGAAAACCGTTAGCAAGCAAAAACCGCCGGGCTATTTACGCTCGGCGGCTTTTCTTGGAAAGTGGTGGGCGGTCCAGCACTTTTCGTCTTACCCATTCCTGCCCCAGCAGTGTCAGCTTTTCGTCAAGCTGGAATACAGCTCCCTTTTTTATCAGGCGTTTTGCCAGTTCGCGCTCCATCTCCACTCGCGGCAGTACTTTGAAAACACCGGCCGCTTCTAGACTGGCGCGGGAGACAGAGACGTGCCGAGTTGAAAATAATGTCCACGGCCAGCGATACCCGGATAAGCCCGCACCATATTTTTGCCTGATGGCAAGGCGCTTCTCCGCTTCCGGACAGGGTAAGCTGATCGGGTATGCCTGACCAGTCACAATTTGGCCCTCTTCAAGTAATCGGATCGTTTGCGTCTGCGAATGCGGACGCTTGATGTACGGGTAATTCTCCAGCCATTCCCTGCACTCAGCATGCTGAATTGGACTGAAGAGTGGATCATATACCGAATAAATACGCCTTGTATTCAGTCCCAGCAGGACGAGTCTCGGGTTCTTCTCGTGCGCATGCAGGTGCACACGGATGAATTCCCGTGGAACGATCATCGTCGGTGACAAGAAAATGATCAGCTCGCCACGCGCCTGCTTCATTCCCCGATTTAAAAGCTCTGCAAGCGGCAGCGTCCTTCGAAACCTCAGGCATTGCAAGGGATAATGGGCCGCAAACCCCGCTATTTTTCCAGTTACGCCATCTCGTGAGGCGTTATCCAATACGATGACTTCGAATTTTTCGAATCCAATAAACTGAAGGTTAAAGCTGAACAAGGTATACAGGAGCTGATCGAGTGTGTCTCTGACTGGGATGACGACACTGGCAAGCATCGGATCTCCCCCTTTTTGTAGCATATGCACCTGCATCCTAATTGGGCTGGGCGCATCCTTTTGCAGGGGAAATACAGGCCGCCTCTCGTATAAGAGGCGCGTCGTTGATGCATCTTAGTCAAGAGACATCTTCGTATGAAGGAGGTCCAGTGTATGGACAAGACCAACCAGGAACACGAAGAAATCAAAGAAATCAAAGATATCTCCCTTGACGGAACGCTGCCTCACCAAATCAGCGCACCTGATTTCAAAAATTCCTCGCGCGATGTTCAGAAGCCGTTTGTCAATGAATTCGGGGTTATCATCGGGGACAGTCTTTACGATTCGGAACACTCCCCGCTAAACAACTGGTCGACGGATACAGACCCTGAAATTATGGCTGGTGACAGGTGGGTTCATCCAACCAATGATATCGGCTGGAACTCCAACGAGAACAGAGAGCTATTGGAAGACAAGGAAATAAAAGGGGCACGCTTCATGCATCCGACCTTTGATGTAAGCAAAGGCAAGGACTAGCCTCATGTTTCTACAGACCGCCCATTCGGCAGAGCCATTCTGCTCGGATGGGTATTTTTGTATGAAGAAGCAGCGTCATTGGCTTATATGCTGATTTGATTATGTTACAATGGGCAGTAACGAATAGAGGGGGATTTGCCCATGAGCATCGAGCTTGTGATCGAGCCTGCGTTTTCCCAGGCTTATCAGCGCTACGCCGGATTTGTGCCGGGAGATACACTGCGCTTATACGTACGAACGAGTGGTCCAGGGACTGGTGGCTTGTTCTATGCTATTGAAAAGGATGAAGCTATGACTGAAGATGCTGTCTTTGAAGTAGAAGGACTTATCTTTGTCATTCGGCCTACCGACTTTTGGTATTTTGACGGAGGCCTTCTTGGATACAATCCTACTTACGGCGAGTACGGCTTTACTTTTACCAATCCTCGCCTGGAAAGCTAGGCTGCGCACAAACTGTAAGTCCAAGAAACTTTCATGGGCTTACATCGTATACAAATCAATAACTGCCATGATGTTTGGGAGGAACCTTCATGAAAAAAAGCCGTTCGGTCCTCTTAGCCATTGGTGCCTTTTTACTGGCCAATTTAAAATGGTTATTGGGTATATTGAAGTTTTCTAAATTCGGCACAACCTTGGTGTCGATGGTTATCAGCTTATGGGCGTATGCCATGTTTTACGGATGGAAATTTGCTGTCGCTCTCGTCTACTTGATTTTTGTTCATGAGATGGGACACGTCATAGCGGCCAAGCGCAAAGGAATCGCAACCTCGCCTGCCGTTTTCATCCCTTTTGCTGGCGCGTTGATATCCTTGAAGGACCTGCCTCGCGATGCCAGTACGGAGGCTTATCTTGCCTACGGTGGTCCGCTTGCAGGGATGATTGCCTTTTTACCTGCTCTCCCGCTTTACTGGTGGACCCAAGATCCGTTTTGGGCGTTGGTCATCTACCTTGGCGCTTTATTGAATCTGTTTAACCTGCTGCCCGTTTCTCCTCTGGATGGAGGACGCATTGTCTCCGTTTTGTCTACGAAAATCTGGTTTGTCGGCTTGGTCGGAATGGGGATCATGCTGTTCGCTTCGCCTGGACCGATCATGGTGATTATTTTCATCGTCGGTCTGATTACGTGGTGGAGTCGACTGCGCGAAGGCTATCAGCATCAGGTGCTTCATTACGAACGCACAAAGCTGGAGGACTTTCTTCAGTTTTCCGCACAGCTGCCGCAATTGGAATCAACGTGGGACAAACGCTTGCAGCTAAATGAGGAAGTGACTGCCCTAAACAGTAAAGAACTGCACAAAGGCTTTTTAATGCCGTTCATCCAGGATGAAAAGCGGCTGGATCGGGATAAATTGAAGCTGGATAAGTTGTTCATGCACCGAAAATGGGAGCTGTTTAAGCAATGGGAGCGGGAACCTGTTCAATTTATTGACTCTGATCCGTTCCGTCCTGCCCCCTCTGAGGTACTTATCGAGGGTGAACGCGTCGCCCGCCAACGTCTGACGGAAGTAGATGAACAGATGCATCGATTGACCACCTACTACGAAGCACCTGCCAGTACGAAGTGGAAGGTACTGGCCGCCTATCTCGGCCTTGCCGCAGTCCTTTCCGCATTTTTTGTATATGGACAACAAGTGCTTCATCGCTAAAACCCAAGGGCGTTTCAAGCTTTTGAACTGTCAGACCCAACAGTTTGACTATCTATGACCTTCTCCGGGCGCAAAAACCTGCGCTACGGATATCTGAGAGTCTCTCTTCATGAGCAACAGGTCAGAAACGCCCTTTTCGGTTGTTTATCGCTTTTGTGAGATGTTTCAAAACAAGATAAAATAGAACGTATACATTCACAACATTCTAGAGAGGATGACTATTTACTTGGATAGCGTTCCGATAGTGCTCAACCTACTGCTTGTCATATTTCTTGTCTTTCTAAACGGCTTTTTCGTTGCCGCAGAGTTTGCTCTCGTCAAGGTACGGCAAACGCGCCTGACGCAGATGGTTAATGAAGGAAACAAACGAGCTGTATACGCCCAAAAAGTAACTCAAAAGCTAGACGGCTATTTATCTGCCTGCCAGGTTGGTATTACACTAGCTTCACTGGGTCTCGGGTGGGTCGGGGAACCAGCTATCGCCCACATGATCGTAACGCCATTGCTCGGATCTTCAGGATTACCTGATTATCTGATCTCCGCCATTTCGTTTGGTGTAGCATTTGCGATCATCACGTTCCTTCACATCGTATTAGGTGAACTGGCACCAAAATCTTTGGCTATTCAGAAAGCAGAAATTACCTCGCTGTGGGTTGCTGCACCATTGATGTTTTTCTATAAAGTGCTTTACCCGGCTATCTGGTTCCTGAACGGAACAGCCAACGCCCTTCTGAAACGGATCGGCCTCGAGCCCGTGTCGGAGCATGAAGCGGCGCATACAGAAGAGGAAATTCGTATTCTTGTGAATCAAAGTCACCAAAGCGGCCATATCGACCAAACCGAGTTGGCGCTGGTGGAACACGTCTTTGACTTTTCCGAAACCTTGGCCCGGGAGACGATGATCCCGCGCATTGACATGGTTTGCTTATATACCACGAATACGTTTGAAGAAAACCTGGAGATCATCCGTACCCAGCGCCACACGCGATTCCCGGTAGCGGATGAGGACAAGGACAACATCATTGGCTTTGTCCATGCGACTGATTTTTATCTCGCAGCGCTACAGGATGGACATGTGGAGCTGAACCAATTGCTTCGTCCTGTTCTGACTGTTCCAGAAACAATGGAAATTAGTACGGTTCTGCGTTTGATGCAGAAAAAACGCTCGCAGCTTGCCATCGTCATTGACGAGTATGGCGGTACAGCCGGACTGGTTACGATGGAAGATATCCTGGAAGAGATCGTTGGAGATATTCAGGACGAGTTTGACGAGGAAAGACCGGAGATCGAGAAGGTAGAAAATGGCTTATGTGTATCCGGTATGCTCACCCTGACTGATCTGAACGACCATATCCCGTTTGAATTGGAGTCAGAGGACGTGGATACGATCGGTGGCTGGCTGTACAGTCAGTTGGAAGAAGAAATTGCCGTTGGCGCTTCAGTCGAATGGGAAAATTACTTGTTCACCGTCAAGATGATGGATAATCACCGTGTGACACGGGTTTTGATTTCACCACTTGCCGAGCACGAAACGGAACCAACTGATCAACTCGTATCTGTCTCCTAAATGTAACGATGCCCCACACCTTTCTCATGATGGTGTGGGGTGTTTTTCATTTCAGGTTTCAGGTCGCTTTGAGATTCTCGGGGCGTCTCCAGTCACTGATTCCGTTGTCCTCAAGAATTCCCATCGTCACATCGCTGATATCCGGGTCCGTGAGCAGGCTATCCCGCACCCGATATTTGATATCATCCGCTACAGCGAGTGTCAGTCCCTCGCGCAGCTCTACGTAACATTCCACATGGTAAAAACGTCCTTCCTGAACGATACGCAGGCGGTTAATATCCGTCACATCCGGGTCCTCAAATATGATGCGCGCGACTCGGTCCTCTATTTCCTTTGGCGCAGCAACCCCGATTAATCCGACCATGTTATCGTAGCCTACCTTGAAAGCCACGCCGATCATCAAGATGCCAATCAGAATGGTTGCAATCCCGTCCAACAGGGCAAAGGAGCTGAACGCAGTCACGATCACTGCAATAAGAGCGAGGAGCGCCCCTGTCGTAGCTACGATATCTTCGTAAAAAACAAGCCTTGTTGGCGGTGCGGCCCGTCCTACATTGCGGAATGCAGCGGGTATGACTCCCCAGCCTTTTGCCTCGACACGGGTCTCGTGGACAATCTCATTCATTGCTTTGACCAATACATAGCCATCCACCACAATCGCCAGGAACAAAATAATAAAGTTGATCCAGAAATGGCTGGATGCAGCTGGCTCTTTTATGAGATGGATACCTTCCGTGATGGTCTCGTACGCCATGATCGTCACCACGATGACGGCGATCATGCAAAACAGGTTGATTACACGACCGAATCCAGTTGGAAATCGCGGCGTTGGCTTTTTTTCAGCAAGCACACTGCCAAAAAACACAAAGCCTTGATTCACTGCATCCGCAATCGAGTGCATAGCCGAGGCGAACATAGCCCCGCTTCCGCTATAGGCTGCAGCAAGACCTTTGACGATAGCTAAGCCCGTATTGCCCAATGCTGCCGTAGCCGATGACGTATTTCCTTTTTTCAATGCTGCCCAAAATGAGCTCATGCAGTTAAATGGCCTCCTCGCATGAAAAATATGTAAAAATCCCAAGACCGTTTTATTATACTATGCCCTTGAAAAGTTCGATGTCGTTTTTTGCAGAATAGGAAAATGATGTGAAAAAGACAGACATAAGGGAATGTCTGTCTTAAAACAAAAGTACAAGCAGGTTAGGCAATTAATTTTAGTCCAGCCACGGAAACGATGACCAGTGCAATGCAAAGAATGCGCAGCTTGTCTTTTGGCTCCCCGTAAAACAACATCCCGACCAGCGCGCTTCCGACGGTTCCGATCCCCGTCCACACTGCATAAGCCGTCCCCATCGCAATCTCAGTCATGGCAAACGAGAGCAGAAAAAAGCTTAGGGCAAATCCGCCAATCAATACGAGAAAAGAACGCACAGAAGGCTTGCGATTAACCTGAGTAATCCCCATGACACCAACGACCTCAAACAATCCGGCAAATACTAATGATACCCATGTCATGCTACATCACCTTCTTTTCTTTGCGGCTCTGCGCTTTCATGTGTTACCAGCTTCAAACCGAGAATACCTACCAAAAGCAGGACAATCAGCCCAACCTTGGCCCAGCTGAATGGTTCTCCAAACACCGCCATCTCACTAATCACAGTACCCGCTGTCCCCAAACCGACAAACACAGCATAGACCGTGCTTGTAGGCAGTTTTTTCCCTGAATAGACCAGTACTCCAAAGCTAATGATGATGGCAATAACGGTTACCGTCCATGTCAAAAAGCTATCTGCATGTTTCAGTCCGGCTACCCACATCACCTCAAAAACGGCAGCAACGACAACCAGCAACCAGTTTTTTCCCATGATGACAAGCTCCCTCCCTTAGTTGTATATGGTTCCCCAAAAGATAAGCGCAGCTTATGATGGCTGTGACTTTTTCACATGCAAAAAAGCCTCGGGTGGAATACCATCACAGATATTCTCCCGGGCTTTTATCCCTCCGTGTACACGACCGCAATCGTGGGTTTTCTCTCGGTCCAGACCGGCATTCAGACTCATCCGCGGAACCCTAGAAAACTCAAGTGTATGCAATTAATCGTTGGGGTAACTGACGTCCATTATAGCAAACGGTTATTATTTTGGCAATGAAGATGCCTATGTTATCCTTACATACAGAGCCTGATATAAACGGTAAGAAGAGAGGAGATCGCATGACACACGTACTGTTCGTTTGTTTGGGGAATATTTGTCGCTCACCTATGGCTGAAGCTGTCTTTCGTTACCTCGTGGAAAAGGAAGGATTGGCTGATCAAATCTCGATTGATTCATGCGGGATTGGCGGCTGGCACGCTGGAGAGCCACCGCACAACGGCACACAAAAAGTATTGACGCAAAAGGGGATTTCGCACGACACACTACGCGCTCGTCAAATCAAGCGCCAAGACTTTTCTGATTACGATTATATCGTCTGCATGGACGAAGAAAATCTGAGTGAGCTAAACCGCATGGCTCCATCAGGCAAAAAGGTCTACCGCCTACTCGATTTTGCTCCAGATGCTACGGAACAAAATGTCGAAGACCCTTATTACACCGGACGCTTTGAATACGTCTATGAGCTTGTTCATGCTGGCTGCCAGGGGCTGCTTGATGAAATCAAAGCAAAAATAGGATAGTACCATCCGTCCACAACAAGAAAACGCGGGACGTCACCCCGCGTTTTCCCGTCATCATTACACCGCGAACTTCTCCACTTCCATCTGTCTGCCCAGCCAGCTTACTGTGCTTGCGATCAGTCGATTGTAGCTATCAGCCGAGGAAAACGTATGGTCTCCCCCAACCACAACCTCTGTCTCGCAACGTCCTCTCCTGCGCAAATGCAACTCATGCTCATAGTGGAACATCGAGTCGACTGCTAGTACCTCGTCCCGGTTTCCATGCAAAAGCAATGCATTGCCTTCAAATTGCTTGGCTTGGCGCAAAGGATGTGCCCCTTTTAACGATTGGAAAAAACGTTCCTGTAACAAATAACCGCAGTGATCCGTATAACCTGTCGAGAGCGCATCCTCATATTCCGGAGTACCCACGATCCGCACGATATCGTCATAAGGACGCGCAACCGCCGCCCAAGTAACGAGAGAATGAATGCGTCTATCCTGGCTCGCTGTCAATACGGCGACGGCTCCACCCAGACTGTGCCCTAAGAGACTCACACGCTCGTGGTCGATTTGCTCCTGAGCAAAAGCGTAATCAAGAACATCACGAGTTTGTTTCAGCAGCACATCAAACCCGCCTGCGCCATAGTCTCCATCGCTTTCGCCGCAGCCGCCGTAATCAAAGCGCAATACAGCAAAGCCTTTAGAGGCGAGCTCTCTGGCGGATTTCACAAACAAACGGTTCACTCCGATACGGCTGCCAATAAAGCCGTGGCAGATGATCACCAGAGGTGACTTCACGTTCTTGTTCCCTATTAAAATATCAGGCTCGTGCCACGTAGCTGCTAACGAAATATCACCGCTTGGAATATGAATGGTCCGTTCCAAAAAGCTCACCTCTTTATTTTTTAGTATTCCGAGTAGTTTACTAAGTTATTGCGTTCATTATCTCTTTTTAAGGTTGAATTGTCAAGGATATGAACGTCATAAACCACCAGATCGCTATCCATTCATGATCATCACAGATGACACGCTAGAGGCAACCTTTTTACCGTCTTGGGTAAGCTCTGCTACCAGGTACGCTACGGATTTGCCCAATCGCTCTACTTTGGCTTCGATCTCCACTACGCCCTCAAAAACAGGCCGATGGAAAGTCGTTTGCAAATTGATAGATGCAAAGCTTTGTTGATCATTCAATAATGAGGCGATCGCATATGCCATCATAATATCGGCTGCTGCGGATAAAAAACCGCCCATGGCTACTCCGTTCCCGTTAATAAACAAAGGGGCGACCTCCCACCGCCCTTTGGCTACACCGTCCTCGGCATAGTCAGCATACACCTGGAGCGTGGAATCACATGGCGGGGGAACGTCTCCTTTTCTGGCAACGTCAAGCAAATCGGAAATGGTATACTTTTTGGTTGTCATCAGTAACCTCCATGAATATTTCGAAAATAATTTCTATTATAGCAAAAAGCAGCAGCCCTGAACTTTTTCAAGCTCTGGACTACTGCCTTCACACTGGGATCTATATGTTTTTAACCTATGCTAGCTCGTTTACCTGCTTTACAAACTCTTTCATCAAGGACGGCAGGTCGTTCCACGCGTGACCGGAAATCAGATTGCGATCTACATGGAAGCGCGTCTCGATATACTTTGCACCTGCTGCTTCTACCTCTGGCCGACATGCGAAGTAGGCAGTCATTTCGCGCCCCTTGATCTCGTCTGCAATAACGGTAAGTGCTACACTCGCATGGCAAAGGATCATGATAGGCTTGTCCTTTTGAAAAAAGTGACTGGCGATCCTTGCAAAATCTTTGTGCAGTCGAATGTGTTCAGGAGCACGTCCGCCCGGAATAATCAGAGCATCGTACTGTTCTGGATCGATCTGTTCAAAGGATGCATGGGCTTCTAGCTGATAGCCTCTTTTTTCTGTGAAGGTCTGCCAGTCTTCAAAATCATGGACAACGGTATGCAACACCTTGGTATCTGTTGGAGAAGCAATTACAGCCTCAAATCCTTCCTCCAGACACCGATAATATGGATAGTAGGCTTCCAAAGCTTCTACGGCATCGCCTGTTACGATCAGTACTTTTTTCGACATTTCTGCGACACTCCTTTAAAATAAAAGAATTCTTTCCACACGATTTATTATAGGAGGCAGCAGCGAGCAACATAAGAATGCACTTTTTTGTGCGGAGGTTACAAAAAAGGTACTATTGAAGTAACGGCTGAAATGCGAGGAGAAACGAATGTCTGATTTACGAAAAGAAACACTAGAAAAAATCAGGAACGGAGACTTTACTTGCTCCAAGGAATTGACGTTGTCTATCTTTAGTGGAAAATGGAAAGTCGTGATCCTCTGGCATTTGGGCGTAGAAGGTCCTCACCGATTCAGTGAGCTTCAGCGTCTCTTCCCCAAGATCACACATAAAATGCTGACCAGTCAGCTAAAAGAGCTGATGGAGGACGGGATCGTGCATCGGGAAGTATTCCCTGAGGTGCCGCCACGAGTAGAATACTCTATGACCAAGCTGGGCATGAGCCTTTTGCCCATTATTGAAATGATGTACGAATGGGGCGAAAAGCGTATGGAGGAGTTAAAGCTGGAAATCGGAACACCTCCGTCTCAGGTCTAATAAAAAATCCGCCGATGGATCGTTTTGGGAAAGCCATTCCTTTTTCATAATGGAAAAAGTGGTCTTCCCAAAATGATGCGGATGTGAAAGATGTGGTAAAGAATAAGAAACATGTTTACATTGTTCTTTCAGATACTGGTACAATATTTACGGATTACTGTTTTTGAACAAGCGGGTGCCAAACTGGGCATAAATGTGCCACTCTCACCACGCCAGCCGATTTGGAGCAGTCGGGTGAGCTGGAATTGATAGATGGAAAAAGGAGAAATAGATGGTTCAGAACACTTTGGATTTTTTAATGGAGTATGGCATTTGGGGAGTCGTCATCCATTCATTTGCTGACGCGGTCATCTTCCCCATACCGGTTTTCTTTCTTCAGGTTTCACTAAGTATGATTGACCCGTCACAGGCATTATGGATTGCCACCGCTGGATATATCGCCTGCCTGCTGGGTACTCCCGTTGGCTACTTCCTCGGAAAAGGGCTGGGCCACTCCGTACTGTACAAAATTCTCAAAAAAGAATGGATTGATTCGGCAACTGTGATGTTTCAAAAAAGAGGCGAGATGGCGGTATTCATTGGTGCCTTTACCCCCATCCCTTTTAAAGTTTTCACCATCATGTCGGGCTGCTTGAAATTTCCTTTGTGGAAGCTGATTGGATATGCTGCAATTGGACGGGCGGTTAAATTTTACTTGGTCGGATTTCTGTTCTACTTTTACGGCCGCATGGCAGAAAATATGGTAAACAATGCTTCTCTGTACGTCTTCCTGATCATGATTCCGATCTTGCTGATTGGATTATGGATAAAGAAGCGCTGGAACAAAAGACGGGAGTTACTTGCTTTGAGCAAGCAAACGAGCGATGACTCCTCCAAATAACGAAAAGAGGGATAGCAATAAGCTACCCCTCTTTTCGTTATTATTGGGACGAAACTGGAGCCATACTGTTTTTCGGAGGCGATGCCAGGTCACGTAAAATCGCAACCTCTACCCGTCTGTTTTTGGCTCTTCCCTCTGTTGAAGTATTAGGAGCTACCGGATGGTATTCTCCCATCCCTGTCGCACTAAACTTGGTTGGGTCCAAGTTACGATTTTCGAGCAGTACCTTCAGGAAATTGACTGAACGCTTGGCACTCAAATCCCAGTTAGAAGGAAACTCAGGTCGATGGATCGGAACATTATCCGTATGTCCGGTCACTGTGACCTTTTTCGGATGCGGTACGAGCATGGCCGCCATCTCCGCTGCCAGCTTTCTCGCTTCCGGCTTGAGAACCGCACTACCCGAGTCAAACAAGGCATTGTCCAAAATCGTGATGAGCAGTCCCTCTTCTGTCAGCTTCGTTTGCAGCTTGTCCTGCAGCTTGTTCTGCTGGATGTATCCTTCTAGCTGGGTCTGCAGTTTTTTCAGATCTTCCGTCTCTTTGCGGACTGCCTCTTCCAGCTTTTTCTCTTCCTCGGACTTCGCACGTTCTGCTTCTTGTCCACCTTTATGTATTGTTTGCTGCGCCATGAGCGGGTCAAGTGGTACTGGGCTTGGTTGGTTGAGCACACCCACACCACCATTTAAGGCAACGTTAAAGGAGCGAACCATTTGATCGAACTTTTTCGCATCCATCTCACTGGATGCAAACAAAACGATGAACAAAGCGAGCAGGAGAGTCATTAAATCAGCGTAGGGAATCAGCCAGGACTCATCCATATGCTCTTCGTGTTGAGCATGTCTTTTTGGTCGCTTAGCCATTTACCGCCGCTCCTTCCTCCTTCTTCTCTTCCTTCAAATCAGCACGCTCTTGGAATGGAATGTAGACGACGAGCTTTTGCTCAATAGCTGCTGGGGATACCCCTGCTTGGATAGACAAAAGTCCTTCCACCATGATTTTCTTGATTTCAATTTCTTGTTTGGACTTACGCTTCAGTTTGGTCGAGAATGGATGCCACAGAACATATCCCGTAAAAATACCGAGCAGGGTCGCAACGAACGCCGCCGCAATCGATACCCCGAGCGCATCAATGTCGCTCAGATTACCCAGAGCAGCGATCAAACCAACTACCGCACCCAATACCCCGAGTGTCGGTGCATAGCTACCAGCTTGGCTAAAAATGAGTGCTCCTGCCTGATGACGCTCTTCAATCGCATGAATCTCTTCATTCAAAACATCGCGTACGAAATCTGGTTCCCCACCATCGATGATCATCTTCATCCCGTTTCTGAGGAATGGATCTTCGATTTCATCAGAGGTGTTTTCCAAAGCCAGCAAGCCTTCACGACGGGCAATCGACGCCCAGTTCATAAACTGACCAATCAGTTCCTTTTTGGCAGGGAGTTTTTCCTCTTTAAAAAGAACCTTGAAAAGGGCAGGGACCCTTTTTAGTTCAGACATAGGAAATGCGTTTAAAACTGCGGCAACCGTACCTACGATGATAATCATGAACGCTGCTGGATTCAGCAGTGCGCTGGGACTGGCGTGCTTCAAAATCATCCCGACGACTACTGCAATAATACCTAGTACTATACCTATCAAGGTAGACTTTTCCATCGTGACACTCCCTACTTCCATAATCGAAATCTATCTATTTATGGTTTCGGTAATTTTGGCTTGTTTTGTGAGGGAAAGTTACTAAAAACGTGACTCTTTTCGAAAACAGGCTTAACCGAACCACTGAACCATCCCGATCATGACCAAAAGTCCTAGAATGAACGAAAAGGTAGCAGAGCGCGCATGACCGTCGCCATGACTTTCGGGAATCAGCTCTTTATAGACGATAAACAGCATGGCACCTGCTGCAAAGGACAAGCCGTACGGAACCAACCCTTCTACGACACCCGTCAAATAGTAACCGAGGATGGCTGACACAATCTCTACCGAACCCGTCAAGGTCGCCAGCAGAAAAGCTTTTGGCTTGCTCACCTTTTGATTGATGAGAAAAAGGGCGACCAGAAACCCTTCCGGAGCGTTTTGCAGACCAATGGCAAAAGCGATCAAGCCTCCCAAGCCTGCCTGCTCGCTCGAATAGCTCACTCCTACAGATAGCCCCTCTGGTATATTATGCAAGGTAATGGCCGACAAAATCAGCAGAGCTTGCGAATCCATCGAAATGTTCACACGGGTATGCTCCAGATCGATATGCGGGATCATGCTCTCCAGAACGGTCAGCGCCAGCGTTCCGGTGATAACTCCCAGACAAACGATCAGAAATGGCGCATTATTCATTGCCTGTGGGATCAAGCTAAATGTTGCCGCAGCCACCATGATTCCCGCAGTAAAGGCAAGCAAAATGTCACGCCACCTATGCGTAACCGTTTTGAAAAAAAGTATGGGCAGAGCACCCGCCCCTGTCGCCATCGCGGACAAAAAGCTCCCCATCAAAAGTTGTTCCATTTGGGTACCTCCACATCTAGATTACGCTTCTATAAATGATACCACCAAGCCTAATCAGAAGGTAATGAAAATGGGCGTATGAGCTCTCATCCGTTAAGAAAAAAACGCCATGAACCTGGCGTTTTATGTTTCCGAGCGGTAGGTCTTGCCCAGCTCGCTGCCTAGTCCGTAATAATGACGGAAATTATAGATTAACGGATTCCATGCTCCCGGATTGATGTGATGCTCACCTTTTACCATCTGTTTATGTGCGTGAACTTTTGTTACCTCTGTCTCTACAATTGCAAACATCTGTGCATACTCAGGAATGCGAATATTGCGGACGATAGCCTCCAATTGAAGGGGGCATTCCCCGATTCGCTGCGGACGAACGGCAGCCTCCTTTAGCTAGAATGAAGCTCTCGTGTTCATTCTAGCCGAAGGTCGTTTCCACCCTGATCGAAGTATGGATGTCTGTTTCTATACCTTAAAGCGTCCAATCATATACTGTAGCTCTTCTGCCATCTGGGACAGCGCTGTAGCTGATGAGGAGATCTCCTCCATCGCTGCGAGCTGTTCCTCTGTGGCTGCCGAAACATTTTGGGTTCCATCCGCTGTAACGGCAGATACCTCTGACACCTGTCTGATCGCAGCTACTACCTGCTCAGAGTGAGCTGATACCTCCTGCGCCGCCGCCGAAACATCGTGAACCTGTTCGGAAACTGTGCCGATCGACATTTGAATTTGACCAAATGTTTCTCCGGCACGATGAACGACCAGAATCCCTTGCTGAACCTCACGCGTACCCGTTTCCATCGAGCTCACCGCTTGTTTGGTATCTGTTTGAATCGTAGTAATCAATTGACTGATTTGCTCTGCGGAGCGGGAAGATTGCTCTGCCAGCTTTCTCACTTCATCTGCAACGACAGCAAAGCCTCTGCCATGCTCTCCTGCCCTAGCCGCTTCAATCGCTGCATTCAACGCTAAAAGATTCGTCTGATCAGCAATTCCCGTTATGACCTCGATAATTTGTCCGATTGCCTGCGAGTGATTCCCGAGTCCCTCCACCACACCGGACAATTCCCGGATGGAGTCATGTATAGCATTCATTTGCAGGACAGCTGCCTGGATCGATTGATTACCTTCGCCCGCCATAGACGCCACCTGAATAGCTAAGGTCGAGGCCGCTTGGGATTTCGTTGCGATGTGGGATATTCCATCTGAGATATCGTCAATGGATTTGGCTCCTCTCCCCACGCTTTCCAGCTGTCGATCCGTCGCGGAAGCAACCTCTTGTACAGTCACTGCAATCTGTTCAGTCGCCTGACTCGTCTGCTCTGCACTTGCATTCAGCTCTTCAGCCGATGCAGCAACCTGCTCTGATGTCGTTCCTACCTGACGAATCAGTGTTTGCAAGCCGCTCGTCATCTCGTTGAAGGAATTCGCCAGATCATGAACCTCATCACGACTTTTTACCACGAGCGGCTCGACACACAAATTCCCTTCGGATACTTCCTTCATATTGAAAACCAATCGCTGAATCGGACCACGAATGTTGATCGTCAGCCAAAAGGCAAGCAGCAGGCAAGCAACAATCGAGGTGATTCCAAGCGTGATGTTGTATAGCTTGCCCGTTTCATACAAACTCGCACTTTCTTCCCCGGCTCTTTTCGCTCCTTCGCTGTTGTATGTAATGATTGCATCGACGTATTTCCAGCGCTGTGTAAACAGATCGGAGGATTTTTGCTGAAGCCGCTCCAGCTCTGCCAGCTCTTCTGGTGTCGCTTGGCGGTTGATATCGAGCTTTTTAGCGAAAGCCATAAACTCTGGATTAAAGCTTTTGTCGCTATCCATTGCTTTCACGAGTCCCTCAAAGTTTTTCCGGTCTTCCTCATCCACGATCGTTGCTTCGTATTCGGACAGTCTTTTATCAATATATGCAAAGCGCTCATCGATCTGGCTTGCAAATTTCTCTTTTTGTTTCGCGCCAGTCGAGTTGAGCATCCGTTGACTATATCCAAAGATACTTTCCAATGCCGTATTGATTTGTAGAATTTCTTCAAGACCTGGACGCCAAACTGTCGTTAGCTCTGCTACCTTTTGGTTCATTTTATGCATTTTGTACATGCTGGTGGTTCCCATAACTACCATGAAAATCAAAATAAGACCAAATGCACCACCCAGTTTTTTACCAATTGTCCATTTCATAGAAATCCCCCGTTTTCTACACAGAGTAGACAGTGTACTCACCTATTCCCCCGCAATTTCGGAAATAAACATGTTTATATTTACCATGTTTTCTGATTTGCGAAAAAGCGATCCTCGATTTTTGAAAGGACCTGTAAGATAATAGTAGAAACTCATAGATGAACGTGTACGATCAACTACAGAGAGCAAACGGGGAGGACTGGTTATGCAGCATTTTGACGTCATTATTGTTGGAGCAGGTTCGATGGGGATGGCAGCCGGCTATTATGCAGCCAGGCGAGGAGTACGCACGCTTTTGATTGACTCTCATGACCCTCCGCACACGATGGGAAGCCATCACGGCGACACGCGAATCATCCGGCATGCGTATGGAGAGGGCAAACAATATGTACCGCTCGCCTTGCGCTCACAGGAATTGTGGAGGCAGCTGGAGGAGGATTCTGGAGACAAGCTTTTTGTGCAGACAGGTGTGCTGACAGCAGGACCACACAATCAACCATTTATACAAGAAGTAAAGGAGAGTGCTGAGCGCTACTCACTGCCTTTGGAGGTACTCAGTCCCAAAGAAGTCCATGAGCGCTGGAGCGGCATTCAATTACCTGACGATTTTTCTGCTTGTCTGGAACCGACCTCAGGTGTTCTTTATCCTGAAAAATGCATCTCTGCTTATCGCAAGCTGGCAGTCGCCTCTGGTGCAACCTTGCTTACCGATACACGGGTAATTGCTCTGGAGCCGGATGGTGATGGGGTCATCGTGCAGACCGCGAAGGAACACTATCGTGCTGGTAAGGTACTGCTCTCTGCCGGAGCATGGAATCCTGCCCTGCTTGCCTCTCTCGGCTTAGCTGTTCCCCTCGCACCTACGCGAAAAACAGTCGCCTGGTTCGGTGCTGATGAGGAATTGTACAGCTCTGATCACTTCCCTGCCTTTATTTTCAATTTGGGAGATTCCTCGTATTATGGATTCCCAAGCTTTGACCAAACAGGCGTAAAAATCGGTCGACATGACGGCGGACAGGTGATTGATCCCGATCGACTGGAGCGCACCTTTGGAACCTATTTATCTGATGAAGGAGATGTCCGCTCCTTTTTGGAAACGTATATGCCACAAGCAGCTGGCCCGCTTTGCGCTGGCAGAGTCTGCATTTACACGATGACGCCTGACGAGCATTTCGTTGTTGACCGTCATCCTGACCATCCGCAAATCATGATCGCTGCCGGCTTCTCAGGACATGGCTTTAAATTCGCAAGCGCAATAGGAGAGGCTACCAGTCAATGGCTAGTGGAGGGCGCCTCTCCGCTTGATCTCTCGATGTTTTCCCTCTCTCGGTTTTACTGACCGTACGCAGACATGATGCAAGCCTCTAGCCAGATGGCCAGAGGCTTTTTAATGGATACCTGATCCTCACCATTCCCATGAACGGGAACCGATTTGTACGGTAATGGGTCCACCAGAGGGCATAGATTGCTGTGAAATACCTACACCCGGCCGACTGTTATTGTAAGGGAATAAATAGGCAAAGCCAGGACGTGTCGCCTGATGTACCAGATAGGCGGAGCGCATGGCCCCCATTCTTCTTTCTTCATTTAAAAAATGGATCAGCGAGTCAGCTGTGCGTATTCCTGCACCATGCCCATAGTACAGCCCCCTGCCAAGATCGACTACATTCTCCCCTTGCCACTGTGGCGTTTCAGGATTGTAATCTGGATTGGCAAAATAAAGAATGTCACCAGGCAAAAACGTATTGGTTCGATTTGTTTGCAAATCCAGATCCTGATCGTAGCGCCAGTCATAGAGAAGAATATCTGCAAACATTCGTTCAAAATCAGGTAAGCGGATCGATTGAAGAACAGCATGGTATAAAATAATGACCATAGCAGTGGCACACTCGGTCGCGTATTTTCTGCCCTCTTGAAAAATATTGATGATCCCCTGTGAAGGCGGAACTCCTTGTCTTAATCGAAACCCGCCCAGCTCTGTCCGATTCCAATAGCGCTCGTTGCACCTGGAATTCTCAAACGTGGAAAAAGCCAGTCCGCTACTATTCAAAGCAAGTGCTGACCGTACCAGATGGTCCCTCATCTTCAACTCAAATTGCAGCAGCTCTCCAGATGGATATTCAAAAACCTCCTGACTAGCTGCCATGATTCGCACGGTTTCACGCTGCACGGCGTTCAATCCCCACTCTGCCACCAGGACAGAAGGGTTGACCTGTCTTCCAGCTATCAAAATCATCGGATGGGTAACCTCCTTTACGCACGCCATCCTTGTTATGTGTATGCATAAGCCCATGTCCATGTGTAAAGAAATCGGGGACCTCTGCATGAAAGTGCGATCCTGTTTTGACAATGAGCTATCATGCACCTTCTTCTGCAGACCTACGCGGGCTTCATCCACTTTTCCATGAAAATAAGCTCGTCTGCTGTAAAGCCCAAACGTCCGTAGAATGCTTGTACACCGCTATTGGACGGTTCGATCAGCAGGTTGATTTTTTCGCAGCCGAGTGCAGCGAGTCTATGCTCTAGCTCTTGCATCAAACGACTTCCCAGGTCTTGTCCCTGATAGCCTGGGTCGACTGCCAAATGGTTTACCCAGCCACGGCGACCGTCGTAGCTGCCCATGACGGCGCCGACTATATTACCTGCTTCAGTAGTAGCGACCAAAAACAGCTCGGGATCACGCTCCAGCTTTTGACGGAGTCCCTCGAAGGTATCGGAACGTGATAATTGCAAGCCTGCTCGTAGCCACAGGTTGATGACTTCAGCGTATTGGTGCAAAGAGAATGGGTGAATTTTTATTCGTTTGTTTGTAAAGAAAAAGAGACTTTCTAGAAAATCTAGAAGCCCCTCCTTTCTCAAGCCTTGTCGCTTGTTATACAGCAGCGAGCCACGTTGTTATGACTGGCATTAAGGTAAACGCCCAAATCACAGTAATGATGGCACCCGCGATGACAGCGAGTGTTGCGCTGCTGCCTTCCAGCTCGCCTCTTTCAAAGGACTTGACCATCCCTAAGGCATGAGCACCCATGCCGTACATTAAGCCGATGGAAACAGGCTGGCGCAGCTTGAGCCGTTTGATAATGGTTGGAGCCAAAAAGACACCCGCAAAGCTGGTGAGCATCCCGAATACAGCTGTCATGGTCGGCATTCCTCCAATCGCCTCGGAAACGCTGACGGCGACAGGGAGTGTGATGGAGCGCGGGATTACGCTGATCGCTGCCGCTTTTCCCAATCCGAGAAGCATCGTTGTGGAGACGCCAGCAACGATTGCAATTAACGAGCCTGTCGCTAGGCTATAAATGATCATGCGTCGGTGAGCCATCAAAACGGACCAATTCCGGTACAACGGCACCGCAAATGCTACAGTAGCGACCCCCATCATTTCGCTAATCGCAGAAGTTCCTTCGCTGTAAGCCTGATAAGGAATATCTGTGAGAAGCAGCAGCAGAATCAATCCCGCTGGTGCCACAATCGCCGGGGAAAATAGCATTCCTGGCTTCTTTTTGTTCAGCCTTTTTGCCGCATAGTAAAAGACAATCGTCAGGAGAAAGCTACACGTTTTCCACAGGATCACGCTGCTTCACCTCGCCACGCTTGGAATTGAACAGCCGCTCAGCAACAGCGCCTGTCGAAACCATCACAAGCGCAGAACCGCTTACGACGACGATGAGAACCAGCAAGCCTTTGATCCCGAACAACCACGGGTACTGCATGATGCCTACAAGCGATGGTACAAAAAATAAGATCATCTGGGAAAACAGAAGCGTTGCTCCAGCCTCTACCCACTGCAAGCGGACCCAGCCCATATGCAAGCATAAAAACAGCAAAAGAAGTCCAAGCAAGCTGCCGGGGATCGGAAGGTGCAAAGCATAGGCTACGCCTTTTCCCAGCCAAGTAAACCCTAGCAGAAGTCCAATCTGCAAAAGAGCAGACAGCCATTTTTTCATCGAGACCACTCCGGTTCCTTCTAGTTGGTACCTTCATTCTAATCGGTCTCTTTTTCATTCGTAAAATACATAATCATCATAAAGTCTATTCCATTTGGTTATGAGGATAATTGTTTATCGATAAAGGCGATAAATGCGCGAACGGCATGCGAAAGATAACCTTCTTTGCGATAGATCAGGGCGTACTGCCAGTCGATGACAGGAGACGAAATGTTGACGGTATGCAGATTGCTGTTGTTCAGTCGGCGAACAATCGAGCGTGGGACAAGAGATATCCCCTGCTGTGTTGCCACCATCTCTCCAACAAAATCCCATAGCGAGCTCATATACGCGACACGCGGCTCAAACCCGGAGCGCATGCAAGCCTGCTTGACCACATCATGAATGGCGTATTCCTCAGTGAACAAAATGAACGCTTCGTCCTTTAGTGCCTCCAGCCTTACCTCTTCTTGGTCTGCCAGCCAATGCTCCTGATAGACGATAGCAACCAAGTCCTCTGCGACAAGCGGAACAGCAGTAAATTTCGTCGTATCCACGGGAAGAACTGTCAGTCCTACATCAATCTTGCCCTGCTCCACCTGAATCTCCAGAGGCCTTGCGCTGTATTCCTTCATTTCGATATCAATACCTGGATACTGCTTTTTGAACAAAGCAATGGCGTTTGGCAGCAAGAAGGAGCCAACCGTGGGCATCATCCCCATTTTGACGCGTCCACGCTGCACATTCCTCATTTCCGCGATTGACGATGACATGCTATCCATCAGCTGCAGCACCTTTGTTGCATGCTCAAATACGAGCTCGCCTGCGTCCGTCAGATCCATTTTCCGCTCCGTCCGATCCAACAGGGTCACACCCAGCTCTTCTTCCATCGCCTTGAGCATTTTGCTAATGGAAGGCTGAGAAACATGCAGAGTATGCGCGGCCTTCGTAAAGCTTTTTTTCTTCGCCACTTCTACAAAATAGTGCAGTTGCCGGATGTCCATAGTGATTTCCCCCGTTGCTTATTCTTACGTCCAGCTCCCTGCCACTGGAGCAAAATGCTGCATGGCCAATGCACCCGCTCCCATTACAATCGCATCTCCCCTCAGCTCGGAAGGAATGACCTTGAATTTGCCTTTGAACGGCTCCCAGATGACTTGCTCGCTATGCTGATCCACCAAATCAACAATCTCCCGGTAATTCTCCACCAAATCGCCACTCAAGATGACCGTATCCGGATTGTACATGCAGACGATATTGTTAATCGTAATGCCGATGTAGAGCGCCGTACGGGAGACGATCTCTTTTGCCCAGCGTTCATCGTTTCTGGCTGCTGCGAACACTTGTCGTACATCCGAGATATCCGTCACTCGGCGCGCCTCCAAAATGAGCGAGTTTTCGTCTATGTATGTTTGCAGACAACCACGCTTGCCACATTCGCACAGATTTCCGTTTGGATCGAGTGTAGTATGTCCCAGCTCTCCCGCACTGTTGGAGCCGCCCCTAAAAACTTCTCCGTTAATGATGAGCGCTGAACCGATTCCTGTGCCGATTCCGATCAGAGCTGTTTTGTTCGAGCCTTTGGCAGAGCCGTACAAATACTCCGAGAGAATCTTCACTTTCAGGTCGTTGTCGATCACAGTTTTGATCCCCAGCTCCCGTTCGATCAGGTCAGCAAACGCAACACCCTTCCAGCCGAATGTGGTAGAAAGCTGGACGACTCCGTTCTCATAGTCAATGACACCAGGCACACCAATGCCGACACCAATCACTTTTTCGTACGGAATTCCTTGTCTTTCAATCAGCCCGCGAATCTCCAGGCATATCCGATCAGCCGTTTCCTCTGGATTCGCCTTTTGCGCCTGATAGTCGATCCTGTGGTACACAATGATGCTTTCGCTAAAATCCATAATGCCAAAGCTGATCCGCTTTTTCTCAATATCCACACCAATGGTATAGATCGCACTTGGCTCAATATCGAGCATGATCGCTTTTCTGCCTACCCCGGAAGAAGTTAGCTCCGTCTCGCGAATGACCCCTTCCTCGCAAAGCTCACTGACAAACCTACCAATAGAAGTCGCACTCATTCCTGTCATTTTCGTAATTTCAGCGCGCGAGATAGGCCGCTGCTTTTTAATAATGTCGAGAATCATCAGCTTGTTGTGCTGCTTGATTACATCCTGATCCTGCTTCACAATTTTTTTCATGCAAATAACCCCTCTTACATTTATCTTTCTACGTACGCTCACTATCTATTTTATCCTCACACTACCTGTCAGCTCTCTTTTCGTCAACGGTAACGATACCAGCTTGGATGCTTCCACAGCTTTTTCAAAGAAAAAACCACCCGATCAGCTCGGATGGTTGCCCATTTGATGTTATTTTTTGTGGTTCAAATCGTACGGTGTCTCCTGGTAAACGTAATAGTTCAGCCAGTTGGAAAACATCAGATTGGCATGGGCACGCCATGTGACGATCGGTTGACGGGTCGGATCGTCCTTTGGATAGTAATTCCTTGGAACGGCAATATCCAGGCCCTTGTTCACGTCCCGTTGATATTCATCCTGCAACGTCGTCGGGTCGTATTCCGAATGTCCGGTTACAAAAATTTGACGACCATCCCGAGTCGCTACAAGGTAAACTCCTGCCTCCTCAGACTCAGACAAAATCTCAAGCTCCTGCACCTTTTCGATGTCCTCCCGGCGATTTTCCGTATGGCGAGAATGCGGGATACAGAAGTAGTTGTCAAAACCGCGCAGCAGCTTGACGTTTTGCTTGTTCAAGGTGTGTGGGAAGATTCCGAACATCTTTTCTGGCAACGGATGCTTAGGAACGCCATAATGATGATACAGTGCAGCTTGTGCCCCCCAACAGATGTGCAGCGTCGAGGTCACATTCTCCATTTTCCAATCGAGAATTTTCTGCAGCTCAGGCCAGTAATTAACCTCTGTGAAATCGAGCTGCTCCACAGGTGCCCCTGTGATAATCATGCCGTCGAACCGTTGATCCTTGATCTCATCAAACGTCTTGTAAAACATGGATAAGTGCTCTTCTGACGTATTCTTGGACGTGTGGCTGGACATATGCAACAGCACGATTTCGACCTGCAGAGGTGTATTCCCCAGGAGGCGAAGCAGCTGTGTTTCCGTCGTTTCTTTTACAGGCATGAGGTTGAGTATGACGATGCGCAACGGCCGGATATCTTGTGTGAAGGCTCTGCTGTCCTTCATGACGAAGATGTTCTCCTGGGCTAAAATTTCCGTTGCTGGCAACTCGTCTGGCAGTTTAATTGGCATGTGAATCCCCCTTTCCATCCTTGTGCAAGACAGGTAGAAAAACAATAATCCGACAAATTCGACAAAAATTCTTACCTTCCTGCTAGGGATTTAATTTGAATGATAAATTTATAGTGAAACCGTTTCAATATTCTGCCTCTTATTTTTCCATCCATTATACTCGTATTCTGTGAAAAACAGCAGGTCTTTTTCTTGGTTGGAAATGTTTTTTCATTAGGTTCTCGATTATGACGGTCCTTGCAAATTATTTTCCAGGACAAAAAACGTTTTATAAACTGCCAACACTTTTATTGATCGTTTCGGACTTTCAGAAGTATTGGTTTCTGCTATCATGAGAAAAGGTAGCGTCAAAGACCCGATGCATCTCGCAGACGCACCGGGTCAACCCTCGAGCCTTACTTCTTCATATACGCTTTCATCAATTGCGTTTTTGTCTCCCACAGCTCTTCACTGATATACAGGCGATAGTGCTCCGGATTGAGCATACGCAAATATTCCGGCCAGAACAGCTTCAGTTGTTCCTTGTGGTAGTCGCGGATTTGCTCCAGCGTAGGGAGCTCATATACTTGCTCCCCGTCCACAAAGACTGGAATCAATAGCGATTCAGCCTTGTAGTTTTCCAGCTGCTTATTCAAATACGGATGGCTAGGATTGACCAAATGCACTGGTGCTCCTTCTACCACCTGCTGTTCTTCTGGGTAGCAGAGGTAATCCGCAATCGCTTTACCCGTTTTCGGGTCAATCAGCCTGTACATATCCTTGATTCCAGGTGTCGTCACTTTTTCCGGATTGGCCGAAATCTTGATAGTTGGCTTGTACGTGCCATCTTCGCCTTCACGCGCCACCAGCTTGTAAACACCGCCGAGTGTTGGCTGGTCAGCGGCCGTAATCAGCTGTGTACCGACGCCCCAGCTATCGACACGTGCACCCTGTACCTTGAGGTTCATGATGGTGTGTTCGTCCAGATCATTAGACGCCACGATTTTCACTTCCTGCATGCCGGCCAGGTCCAGCATCTCGCGCGTCTTGCTGGACAAATACGCCAGGTCTCCACTATCCAGTCTTACAGCAGATAGCTTGATTCCGTGCTCCTCAAGTCGTTTGCCTACTGAGATCGCATGCGGAACACCGCTTTTCAGCGTATCGTACGTGTCTACCAACAGGGTTACTTGACCTGGCAGCGCTTCGGCAAAGCGTTCGAACGCTTCTTCCTCACTCTCAAAGCTCTGTACCCATGAGTGCGCATGTGTACCTTTCGTCGGAATCCCGAACATTTTTCCTGCCAGCATGTTGGACGTCGCATCAAATCCAGCCAAATAAGCTGCACGTGTTCCCCACAAGGCTGCATCTGCTTCCTGTGCACGTCTCGTTCCAAACTCCATCAATATATCATTGCCCGCCACATTTTTAATGCGCGAGGCTTTGGTTGCGATCAATGTCTGATAGTTCATGTAGTTCAACAGTGCTGTCTCTACCAGCTGTGCTTCTATGACACGCCCTTCTACGCGAATCAGCGGTTCGTTCGGGAATACCAAAGTACCTTCTTTTACCGAATAGAGCGAGCCTGTAAATCTCAGTGCGCGCAGCTCCTCCAAGAAGGCTGGATCATAGTTCTCTTCCTGCTGCCGCAAATATTCCAGATCGCTCTCTTCAAAACGAAGGTTTTTTATATAAGCGATGATGCGTTCCAAGCCTGCTGAAACAGCGTACCCATTACCAAACGGGAGCTTGCGGAAATACGCTTCAAAAACGACCTTCCGATTATGTGTCCCGTTTACCCAGTGGGCGTACATCATATTGATTTGATATTTATCTGTGTGCAAAACCACACCTGATGATTGCATGTCACATAAGCCTCCTGTGTCTTCCCTTTCCATCATCATACCAGAACCATTCGTTTCTGTCCCATCAGCGGTGTAGGAATATAAGGGATATGCTATAGTATGTAGTGAATTGGAATGAAGCGCACATCGTGGGAGTGGATAAAATGCTGGATAGAAAAATTGCTTACATAAGTAAGGGCTTACCGAAAAGCAGCCTTTATAACGGACAGGAATTCGTCTCCGGAATTTGGAAGGAACAAGCAGATACACTCGCTGTTCGCTCCATGAAAATTGATGAGGATGACGTCGCAAACCCAGCATACCATGGTGGCCCTGATCGCGTCGTATGTGCATATCCTTATGAACACTATGCCCACTGGGAAAAGCAGTTTGGACAGCCGTTAACTGGGGCAGCTTTTGGAGAAAATCTGACCGTCGTAAATATGAGAGAGGACCAGGTATGCATCGGGGATGTTTATCAAATCGGAGGAGCGATTCTCCAAGTGAGCCAAGGACGTTATCCCTGTGCGACCATTAACAAACGAAACAACAACAATCGACTGCTCAAGGCTGTTGTCGAAATGGGCTATACCGGCTATTTTTTCCGCGTTTTGCAGGAAGGAACTATTTCGAGCGATTCTACCATTACCCAGCTATCAGCGCACCCCTCGCAAGTGACGGTCGCCCAGATCCATCACCTGTATTTCCATGACAAATCACCTGATCCAAAAACGCTCGAACGGATGCTTGAGATAGAAGAGCTTGCTTTGCCATGGCGCAAAAAACTACTGGAAAAACAGCAGAAATCATGAAAGGAACCATCCATGCGAATCAATAAATTTATTAGTGAAACCGGCATTTGTTCACGCAGAGAAGCAGACAAGCTCATTGACGCAGGGCGTGTCACGATTAACGGAATGAAGGCGGAGCTGGGCAGCACAGTTCAGGACGGCGATGACGTGCGAATCGACGGAAATCCGCTCGGGGCGAAAAAAAAGGATGTTTATATCGTCTTGAACAAGCCGGTAGGCATTACTTGTACGACCGAATTGCATGTCAAAGGGAACATTATCGACTTTGTGAACCACCCGGAGCGTATTTTCCCCATTGGACGGCTGGACAAGGACTCCCAAGGGCTCATTCTGCTTACCAATAACGGGGATATCGTGAACAAAATTTTGCGCGCGGAGCACAACCACGAAAAAGAGTACATCGTCACCGTGGACAAGCCGATCACTGCAAACTTTTTACACGGCATGGCAAATGGCGTGAGAATTCTCGGTACAGTCACCAAGCATTGCAAAGTAACCAAAGTCAGCGACCGTGTCTTTACGATCATTTTGACCCAGGGTCTCAATCGCCAAATCAGACGCATGTGCCAGGCGTTTGGTTATCAAGTGCGACAGCTTCAGCGTGTGCGGATCATGAACATTACACTAGGTAATCTGAAGATCGGACAGTGGCGCAATCTTACTAGCAAAGAGCTGAGCGATTTGGAAAAGAATTTTTAGCTCCCCAGCACAGTTTGAAACACAAAAGGTACTCCACAGACATTAGTAGCTGGAGTACCTTTTTCGTAATCAAACACAGCTGAGCTCGATCTTTTTGCTGTTTTCCAAATGGGTTTCCATCGCCCAGGTAGCAGCCTTCACATCATTGGCTTGGATTGCCTCTACAATACTCCGATGCTCCTGCAACGACTGGCGCAAAAGATCGGGATTTTTCTTATAAACGAGACTGCCGTGATGGAACAGTCCTTCTCTGATGTTTTTAAATGCGGGATCAATAAACTGATTGTCCGCAAGCCCAATGAGGTACGAATGAAATGCTGCATCATTTTTCATGAACGCCATTGGGTCTTGTTCATCAAGTGCCTTTTGCTGCTTGATCAGCTCCTGCTCCAGCTTCTCCAGCTGCCCCGAAGTAATGACCGTTCGATGGCCTGCTCAAGCGAGCCGTATTTGACGTAAGTCGGGTAAAGTTTGTACATGATCTCTCATCGCCAATGTTGTCGGAGCTTTTTGCTGGGGGCATGGGTGATGCACTCGTCGCCGATCCGGTTACAGCTGCGCTTCTCGTCCGCAAAGGTGTCAGCTATCACGCCGCGAGCTTGGACGTGTCACGACATGGATTCGCGAGCACAAAGCAGAAAACGCTCGCGAGGTTGTACGTAAAAATGGCCGAATACCGACATTGATCTGGTCATCACGATTATTGATTTCTTCCGGGCTAACGGAATATGGGCCGAGACAGTCCAGGTAGAGCCACAACCGCTCAACGGTTGGCAGGAGATTATCGCGGATGCCGGCTTGGTTGATAGACCGCTTCGGTATGATGAGGTAATCGATACGAGGCCCTATGATTTTGCGGCAACCGTACTTCGCTAACAACGAACCCCCGCTCTTGGCGCATGAAAGAGAGGGGGTTTTGTACATATGTTTTGTGAATATTTCGCATTTATAGCAAAGTATGATTTACATCCCCCACTTCTCCCATTACTATAGATGGCATACGTCGACTCTTTGACGAAAAGACAAATAGAGAGAAAAGAGGTGGAGAGATTCTCTCATGCTCTTTTTTGGGTGAATCTCATGGCAATGAAACTGGTTTGTGTTGACTGCAACAAAGAAGTATCGGCTGACCTGTTTGACTATCAATGTACGTGCGGCGGCTTGTTTGATATCGTTCACGACACCTCTCACGTTGATGTTGAGTTTTTAAAGCGCATCTTTCATGAACGTCTTTCGGAACGCATGACGCCTTATGCCAGCGGTGTTTGGCGCTACAAGGAGCTCATTTTTCCTGAGCTTGCAGACGAGTACATCACGACCAAATACGAAGGAAATACCGGGCTCTATGCCTCCGAACAAATCAAAGCGTATACCGGCAGCAATCACAAGGTCTTCTTGAAAGCACAGAGTGAAAACCCTAGCGGCTCGTTTAAAGACAACGGAATGACCGTAGCGGTATCACACGGTCGCTCTCTCGGCTATAAGCGCTTCACCTGCACATCTACCGGGAATACTTCCTCGTCTCTTGCCATGTACGCGTCTTTGGCAAACCATGAATCGTATGTATTTGTACCGAATAAAAATATTTCGTTAAATAAAGTGCTGCAGACCCTCGCCTATGGGGCAAATGTCATCAGCTTTGACGGCACCTATGATGACGGTATCCGTTTCTATGAGCAGCACAGCAAGGAGCTTGGTCTGTATATTTGCAATTCGATCAACCCGTTTCGTATCGAGGGTCAAAAAAGCATCGTCTACGAAATTGCTCAATATCTAAACTGGACTTTGCCTGACTGGGTCGTGATTCCTGGCGGAGCACTGAGCAATGTAACTGCTTTGGGGAAAGGCTTGCAGGATTTGAAAAATCTCGGCTTCATCGACAAGCTCCCTCGCGTTGCACTCGTACAAGCTGAAGGTGCCAGTCCGTTTCACCGCATGGTGGCAGGGGGACAAACTGAGCTCGTTCCAGAACCTAACCCGTATACCCGCGCCTCCGCTCTGAATATCGGCAATCCGCCAAGCTGGAAAAAAGCACTTCGTACCTTGGAGGAAACAAACGGCGTCACCTGCTCCGTGACCGATCAGGAGATTTTGGATGCCAAGGCATGGGTCGACAAGAGCGGAATTGGATGTGAGCCTGCCTCTGCTGCTACTGTTGCGGGACTGCGCAAGCTGATCTCGCAGCAGGTAATCGACAAAGACGAGAAAGTCGTGTGCATTCTAACCGGAAATATGCTGAAGGATACAGATGCGCTGCACGAGTATCATTTGGGCGAGTCCACAAAAGCTGGGTACGCAAATAAAATTGTTCCTGCCAAGCTTTCGTTTGAAGAAATAAGCGCGATACTTTCCTAGTCATCGATTTGGTGCGGGAATAAGAAAAGGACCAGATCCTGGTCCTTTTTATGTTTAATCTTACTTTGTCTCGTTAAGCTGTTTAGCCAGCTTGAGCAGCTCCTCTTTGGAGGCGACCTTTTCCGATGCACGCAAAGAGTATTCCAGCTTCGTACCGTTTTTTATCCAGATCACCCAATTGAAAGCATCGTCATTTCCGGACTTATGTGTGGTCAGCACGGCTTCATTGCTTCCAACCATGACCTTTTCCATCACCTGCGCATTTGTCCCTGTAAGCGCATTGCCTTCTTCGGCCATTCTCACTTCCGCTCTGATGCTGCCTTTTTCAGAACGATAGGAGACGGTAGCGTAATCAAACTTGTCGCTGGACGGGATTTCCTTTACAACGTATTCTTTTTTGTCTCTTTTTGCTTCCTCCTTCATCGCTTCTGCATCGTACTTATCACTATCCTCGTAGTACACATCTCCTTCATGGAACTTGAAGGTTCCACCCAGCTCAGTTGGGAGGGTAAACATCTTCCCTACAACCGGCTGCATATCTTTCCACGAGGTATACGTAACCGGATTGGAAACGACCGTAATATTCGGAGCATGCTTGGCCCAGACGATATTTTTGTTTTCCTCTTCATTTTTGGGCACCCAGTAGACTGCTGCTGTCGTTCCTGGTTTAAGACTATTCATGATGTTTGTCATGATTTCGCTTTTGCGCTCAAGCTCCTTTTCTTCTGCAGCCAGTTTCACCTGCTCTTCCTGCGGCAGCTCCTGGACGACTTTTTGCTGCTCCTCATCCGTGTACTGGGACATCGTTAGTACAACTTCACCTTTTTCATTCTTTAATTCAATCATCTTCATCCCCGCCCATACCGATGAAGCGCCAACCAGCATACTTGCAATGAGTAGCAATCCGATTTTCTTTTTCATGATTTTTTTCTCCTCCATTTTCTTTGCCATGATTGCTGCCATGACTTTTTCTTTCACATCGACTTTGGGGACTGGCTTTGCTATGAGCATCTCTTGTATGGGCTTAAACGGATTTGGGTCCATCATCAGCCATCCCTCCCATCGCTGGCATATAGCGCTTGCACTTTTTCAATGCCCTCTCAAATTGCTTCCGCAGTGCCGCAGGCTTTTTGTCCAGTAAAGCGGCGATTTCGTCGTATTCCTTTTCCTCTAGCACCCGCAAGATCATCAGCGTGCGTTCCTCAGCAGTCAGCCTCTTCCAAATACGGTCAAACGGTTCCCCCAAATAATTGCGGTCGATTTGCTCTTCTACGTAATTGCGTCCATCCTCATCACGGTTGAACAAAAAGGGGAGAAAACGGCTTAATTTTCGGCGTTTCAAAACGTTGGCGCAATGATTGAAAGCAATCCGATAAATCCAGGCGGAAAATGACAGCGAGTACGAATATTGATCAAGACACTCGTAAGCACGGAACAACACTTCCTGAACAGCGTCCTCGGCATCCTGCCGATGCCCGAGCATGTGGTAGCAGTATGTAAAGATCGGTTGCTGATAGTGGTCAATAATGACTTCATATTGCTCCAGAGCGCCTGCTTTGATCTCTTCCAACAGCTGCTCGATTTCTATCTTATTCACGATGTTCCCCCTCTCACTATGAATAACAATCCATCCCCTCCCGATGTGACACTTTTTTCCATAAAAAAAGGACTTTCCCATTCCATCTCGAAAAAGACGGAGGGAGAGCCCCTTGTCGAATCTGATGTTTCTTTTCCCGGGAAATCGACAGCTCCTGTCGCCTAGTTTTAGAAATGCTCTCCATTGGCATAGTAGCTTTCCTTTTGGTAGGCTATAAACGCCATTTCTACCTCCGGAATATCAAGGGAAAGAACATACTTGGTCACGATTTTGGCAAACTGATCACGAACCTCTTGACCGCGCTCGAACCAAGCTACCTCAATAAATGGAAACGACTCCACAATCTTTCCTGCAAAAACACCTGTCGTCTGCAAGCATTCGATTGTGAAATTATCTGTTCCGCAATTGCACAACCCAGCCAGCTCGACTGCCAGCGGCTCGCTGATTGTTGCCATTTGTTCTGCTTTGATACCTCGAACGATGAGATGTGGCATGATTTTTATCTCCTTTTTGTGAAAAATTCGGTTTTTACCATCATACCGTCCAATTGGGTATTCTGGATAGATCAAAATAGCTGATTACAAACTGGTTAAAAAGATGTAAATGTTATATGAAGTGCTTACTATTTCCCGCTTTTTGTATTAAAGTGTATGAGGAACAAACTCTATTCAAACGGCCACTATAGCACGTTATTTGGAAAGGTGAGTACGCATGAACCTTTGGGAAATTTTCGTTGCATTCGTGCTAGGTTTAGTAGAAGGACTTACAGAATTCGCTCCTGTCTCTTCTACCGGGCACATGATTATTGTCGACGATATGTGGTTACATTCAAAAGAATTGTTTACGCAGGAATTTGCAAATACCTTCAAGGTGGTTATTCAGCTCGGATCGATTTTGGCTGCTGTCATTGTTTTTAAAGACCGTTTCCTCAGTTTACTGGGGCTAAAAAAGCTTTCACCTGATGGCAATGGTCCCGGACACAAGCTGCGCCTGACTCAGGTAATTGTAGGGCTTCTGCCTGCCGCTGTATTGGGACTGCTGTTTAACGACTACATTGATGAGTATCTCTTTTCCATCAACACAGTGCTGATCGGGCTCGTTGCTGGTGCGCTTCTCATGATCGCTGCAGACTGGTTCAGGCCAGGACGCCCCAAAGTGGCCACTGTTGACCAAATTTCGTACAAGCAAGCACTGATTATCGGATTATTTCAATGTATCGCCCTATGGCCCGGCTTCTCTCGTTCTGGCTCAACCATCTCTGGTGGGGTATTGCTAGGATTGAGCCACAGAGCTGCATCAGATTTTACGTTTATCATGGCTGTTCCTGTCATGGCAGGTGCCAGCCTCCTGTCCTTATTGAAACACTGGCAGTATATCACCATCGAGTCCTTGCCGTTCTTTATCGTCGGGTTTATCAGCGCATTCGTCTTTGCTCTTTTGGCGATTCGCTTTTTCCTGAAGCTGATTAACAAAATCAAGTTGGTTCCGTTTGCCCTGTACCGGATCGCATTGGCTGCTATCATTTACTTCTTCATCATGTAAAAGACCGCCGTCATCCGCTCTATTAACCTAGATTTGCACAAAGCTGCCCTCCTTTCATCCATGTAGGGCAGTTTCTTATTATAGTGAAAATACCTTTTCTTTTCTGCCTGGATTGCCCGAATGGACAATCATACAAGCCATCACTCCCCCTCGCCAATAAAGTATGTAGTAAGGATCTCGAGGGAGGTGTTACGATGGCAAGGAGATTCCAAGCTTTATTACGAGGTTCGGAAGAAGTACCCCCAGTCAGAACAAATGCCACCGGGAATATCCTGTTTCGATTAAGCGATGATGGGCAAAGACTTGAATTTCGCCTGGTTCTCAATCAATTGCGTAATTTTACCCAAGCCCATATTCATATTGGAGCCAGAGGTGTAAATGGACCTGTGGTCGTATTCCTGTTTGGGCCTGTAACTCGCGGTATCAGTGTAAATCGCGGAGTAGTGACGGAAACGATTACGCGTAATGACTTAGTTGGTCCGCTTCAAGGAAGATCTCTGGCAGAATTGGTTCGACTAATGAATAGCGGGATGACGTATGTAAACGCACATACGGCCCAAAATCCAGATGGAGAAATACGCGGTCAAATCAGACGTACGATTTCTCGCAGACGATAATGGAAATGCCTATAACCTTGGAAGCTGGTCTTGACCGCTGTCCAAGGTTATTTTTATGGAATGATGACTCCGCATTTTGCTAGCTAACTTTTTTTGGTATGATAACCCTTATGAAGTTTATTCAGGAGGCCATTTATTTTGTTAACGTCCAACCAGAAACGTCGTTTGACTTCTGTGCAAATCATTGTATTTTTTTATGTGGGACTGATTCTGATCTCATCGTTTCTACTGCTGTTGCCCTTTTTCCATAATCCGGGTGTGCATCTTACGTATATTGACTCCTTGTTCACTGCAGCGAGCGCGATTAGCGTGACAGGGCTGACCGTCATCACGATCCATGAGGTGTTCAACCAGTGGGGCATTCTATTTTTGACCTTGCTTTTCCAGGTGGGCGGGATTGGAATTATGACGCTCGGAACCTTTTTCTGGCTCCTGATGGGACAAAAAATTGGGTTGGAGCACCGTATGTGGATTGCTACGGATCATAATCGTCCCACGTTGTCGGGACTAGTTGATTTGATGCGCAATATCCTCGTGATCGCCATCATGATTGAACTGGTAGGAACCATTCTACTGGGAACTCATTTTATGCTTGCCGGGTATTATACAGAGTGGTATTCCGCTTATTATCACGGGTATTTTGCGGCTGTCAGCTCCTTTACGAATGCCGGATTCGACCTTTATGGAAACTCTATGATGGACTTTACCCATGACTACGTGTTTCAGTCGATCGTCATGCTCCTGATCATTTGCGGGGCCATCGGGTTTCCCGTTCTTGTGGAGCTGCGTACGTATCTATCGTATAAACGGGCCAAGATGCGCTTCACCTTTTCCTTGTTTACGAAAATTACGACCCTTACCTTCTTTTCGCTGATTTTTATAGGAGCAGTGCTTTTGTTTTTGTTCGAACACAACAAAACATTTGCAGGTCAATCGTGGATCGATACGTTATTTTTTTCCTTGTTTCACTCGGTATCTTCGCGAAGCGGCGGCTTGGCGACCATGGATATCAGCTTGCTCTCCACACCATCGCTCCTCATGCTCTCTGGCATGATGTTTATCGGAGCATCTCCGAGCAGCGTTGGGGGTGGTATACGGACGACGACATTCTTCGTTCTCGTCGCCACCGTTTTTGCCAACATGCGCGGATTTAAAGATGTAAAGGTATTTGGGCGTGAGCTTGTAGAAGATGACATCATGCGCTCGTTTGTCGTCTTTTTTATCGCCGTTTTTATGGTGTTTACTGCCGTCATTCTACTTGTTTGGCTGGAGGATTTGCCGTTCCAGCACATCTTGTTTGAGGTTTGTTCTGCCTTTGGTACGACAGGCTTATCGACGGGAATTACTGCCAACATGAGTGCGGCAGGAAAAATCATTCTGATCATTACGATGGTTATTGGACGGATTGGAATCATCAATCTGCTGCTCTTCTTGAAACGCAAGGACCGCATGATGCGCTACCGTCACCCGAAAGAACGGGTTATTATAGGACAGTAACGGAAAAAGCCTGTGCAACAGACATCGCGTCTGCACAGGCTTTTTTTGTGTTGCTTTGTATACAAAAAAGCCGTTGTCTCCCTGCCCTGGGGGGGGCAGCCTGGTCGGTAGTTTCCTTTTGAGTTCCTTTGTCTACAAAATAGGCTCGACAGGGATGACAATCTGAGGGCTTGCGGTAGTCGCCACACTCAGAATAGGCAATTCCATTACGTTCCGATGCTTTCCTGGTCCATAGTAGTCTTGTTCCGCCTGTGCGAGACGGAATCCAAACGCCTCCAATGCACGAATAGACGGCATGTTCGTTTCGCTCACCGTGACCCGAACCGTGCGAAGCGTCGGAAACTGGCGCAGCGTTTGCAATCTTGCTTCGATAAATCGCTTGCCAATGCCTTGGCCCTGGAACTCTTTACGTACGTTGCTGAACAACAGCCATCCTGTGGATTGGTACATATCAATCCCGGCGCAGCTGAACCCGATGAGCAGATTGTTACACGTCGCCTTGAATATCAATTCGGGAAACAGCTCCATATACTTTTTCAACTCATGCAGGTTCATTCGATCCGGAAGCGTCATATCCGCAAGCGTTATCATTTCGGCAAAGTCATCTCGCTTGGCACGTTCAATTTGTACGTCCATCATATTTTCGCCTCCAAATTCAAATTCCCTCCCCCTTTACTCTAACAAACAGGTTTAAAGAGAAGATGGATGGCGTATGAACGGATTGTAAAATTATGATTTCAACGGTATGTAGATGCTCATTTTCATTTGATCGGGGTATCTGGAATTGCACACGTCCGTTACCTCAAAATCCGGTCCTTCTCTGCGCTCGTAATTGGAGCTCGGCAGCCACGTACCATAAATGTACCGGCGTATATTTTGACTTTGATCTACTGGCCCGTGCACTTTGAATTCTGCATATTTTCCTGCTGGCAGTGTCATTGTCACGAAGCCTTCCGGGACTTGATCAGAGATCTTATTTACAGCTTCGCCAACGACAAAGGAAAAGCTCCCGTCATCGTCAAAATCGCAGGATATTCCGTATGACATGTCTGGCGCTGCTTTATCTGGAATTCGCATAAAATCCTGATTGCGGCCAAACTCATGATAAAATCCCGGTATTTCCTCAAAATAGATTTCGTCCTGCAAGCTCGTCCGAAATGAGCGACCCATGATTAAAATCTCGTCTAGCATCATGATCGTCGGTTTGTTCACCTTCATCTCTCCCTTGTCCTTCAGGCGGAACGTCAAAAAGTCCATTTTGGTTTGATACACAAGCGGTACATCCGACTTGCGAAATTTCCCTGGCGTCATGCCAAACTGCTTTTCAAAAGCGCGCGTAAAAGCCTCCTGGGATTGATATTGATACAGGACCGCGATGTCGAGTATGTTCTTGCTTGACTCTTTTAATAAGACGGCCGCTTCTGACAGCCTGCGCTTGCGGACGTATTCCTGCACGCCAAACCCGCAGATCGCTTGAAACAAGCGTTGAAAATGAAAAGCAGAAAAATGTGCCTGTGCTGCAATTTCAGTAATTGGCAATTCTTCTGTCAGATGCTGCTCCACATAGTTAATCGCCGCTTGAATACGCATGTAATGGTCCATGATTGCTTCCTTTTCCTGATATATTTTTCTTCATTATGTAGGAGATCGAGATTGTTTTTTTGATCATTCGTGCTATACAATGGGAAAATGTCCTAGTTCAGGAGGATGAGTGACAGTGAAACCAAGTAAAATCGTATTGCCGATGCTGTTTTTGATCGGTATCGTCATATCGCTCTGGGGCTGTTCCTCGGCGCCAGCGCTTGTAAAAACAAGTGGATCTGGCTTTGCCCAAAGTGAGTATCATAAGCTTTCTCGCGAAGTAAAAGAAGTGGTTCATTATCGCCCGATGGCTTTTCAGGAAATGAAACCGCTTTTACCGGAAGCATTGGCTGAACGCTTTCACACGATCGACAAGAGCAAGCTCCCTTTTTCTGTAGACAGGGAAGAAGCAAATCTGGTTGCTTTTGCCTATGACTCTGGTCAAGAGCCATACCATCAATTGCAATTGTTGTACAAACAGGACGAGGATGACAACAACTTTTTCGTAATCCGCATGACGCAGACGGAAGAAAACCCACTGCCACCGCTTGCTCCGTCTTTGGAGTCATTAGATACTTTCGGCAATATTGCCAAAGTCGAGCAGTTGCGTGAGGACGTGCCTATGATTCATCATATCATCCAGACAAACAGCTCCTATACGTACAGTTATTATGATTATAACGAAGAAAACCGTGTCGCTCATCTGGTAACGACAGCCGCAAATGAAATCGATTTTTATGACGACGGTATTCTTTATCAGATTGGCTATCATATCAATGGTAACAAGCCTGATGAGAATGTTCAGAAGCAGATGGTTGCTTTGGCGAAGGAACTGGCGGGGCGTTCATAAAGAACGATACCGTTTGACGAACAATTCTCATAAAAGGATGTGATATTTTTGATACAAAAGGAGCTCTTTTCCTCCAAAATGTTTTGGGATCGCTACTTTTGGAATCTTCATGATGATTTCTCCTACGAAATTCTTGAAGATAACCCCATTCGCTTTCATTTGACGGAGAACCATACGTTGCTGCTTGATCCAGGTGAAGATTTAGCCTACATCTCGCTCTCTTTTCAATATAAAGCTGAGGACGAGCTAGAAGTAGCATGGGATGATGAAGCTCATTTCCATCCATTTGTTTTGAGATTTCATGAATTACAAGTAATGGTGGATAAAATAGCTGTGGTGCATAACTTGGAAAAATGGATTCCTGCCCTGCTGTTAAGAAGATTTGTAGGCATTGAGAGCTTTGCCGAGCTCCAAACGATTTCGGCATGGGAATTGGAGATGCGAAAGGCATCAGGTCTGTTTACGGAAGACGAATTGCGTGCATGGTTTGAAAAAAGTAAACAGGATCATGAAAACTTTTGGGATAACTGTGATCGAAGATGGAGCTATCAAGAACCTTTTGGTTGGGTGTTTGAAGGAAATGACGCCTACTCCTTGCGAAGCTCTGCCGACAGTCATTTTCCTTTTCAGCAATGGAATCGCATGTTAGCTGAGCTAGGTTGTTAGCTTACGAATTCAAAAAAAAGCCGACAATTCCATGAATCGGAACTGTCGGCTTTTTTCGTTTTTTGTTATTTTTTCACAGAAGGCATGACACCCTCAGGAATTGGGTTTACATAAGTGGTGTTGCCCAGACGTTGCTTCAGCTCAGCTTTCGCTTTTTCGATCAGCTCTGGGTTTTTCAGCATGTCTACTGCTGTGGAAGCCATGACTTTACCTGCATGGAGCATGCCTTTGTGCGCCATGGAAGTGGCACCAAGTGTAACCCACTGCCAGGAGTGCAAGGTAGATCCATTGATGAAGCAAGCAGTCGTACATTGTGCTGTCGGGGTAATCCAGCTGACATCCCCTACATCAGTAGAGCCATTGAGCGGAATCGTAGCACCTGTGTACGGATTGATCCAGGAAACCATGTCAGGATCAGGTGTATCCGCAGACAGTCTTTCTGCTGTTTGTCTCTCTTGTTCGGTCAATGTCGCACGTACGGCTTTGGCGAGCTTCAGCTCTTCCTCGTCATGTACTGGAACGCCCAGCTCCTGGAAGTTTTTATACATCACTTGCTCGATCGTTTCATTTTGCACCACATTGGAGCAAGCTTTGTCGAATACGATCTCTACTTCGGTTTCGGTCATGAGCGCGGCACCTTTGGCAATTTTGCATACACGCTCGTAGATTTCCTGTACTTGATCGACCTTCGGCGCACGTACGAGGTAAAGCACCTCTGCATACGGCTGCACGACGTTTGGAGACAAGCCGCCGGAGTTTGTGATGGCATAGTGCACACGGGCATCCGTAATGATATGCTCACGCAGGTAGTTGACCCCGACGTTCATCAGCTCGACTGCATCCAGCGCGCTGCGTCCCAGATGCGGACTTGCTGCTGCATGGGCACTTTTGCCTCTGAATTTGAAGTATACCTGGTAGTTCGCGAGCGATTCGACCGCCATGATGCTGTTGTAACCCATTGGATGCCAGCAGAGCGCGAAATCAACGTCGTCAAACAGACCTGCTCTTGCCATAAACGTTTTTCCAGAGCCGCCTTCTTCACCCGGGCATCCGTAATAGCGCACAGTACCAGACATGTTATTCTCTTCCATATATTGCTTCACTGCAACTGCTGCCGCCAGAGAAGCGGTACCTAGCAGGTTGTGGCCACATCCATGTCCATTTGCCCCTGGCACCAATGGTTCTTCTTTTGCTTGTCCTTTTTTCTGGCTCATTCCGGAGAGTGCGTCGAACTCACCCAGGATCGCCACTACCGGACTTCCACTACCAAAGCTCCCGATGAAGGCTGTCTGGATACCGCCTACACCTCTCTCAACCTGGAAGCCTTCGCTCTCCAATGTCCCGGCGAGCAATTCAGCCGATTGGTACTCTTCGAAACGCGTCTCCGCGAATTCCCAGATACGGTCGCTCACTTTGATAAACGAATCTCGTTTGTTCTCAATCATTTCTGCAATCTGTTTGGTATGCATGAAGAAACATCCTCTCTATGTCGTTGTTTGGCAGATTGGAGTTTGACCAATAGAAGAGGTTTCCCTAAGTCAGAAGCCGTCTTGCAATGCGATTCAAAAGCTCTACGCTGCGAGGAAGAATTTCCTCTTGAATATCGAATTTCGGATGATGGTGAGGCGCCGGAATATCCGTACCGATAGACATATAGGTTCCTTTTCCGCCGCGATCCTGCACACGCTTGATCAAAAAGCTCGCGTCCTCGCTTCCCATCGCGTTGTACGCACCGTTCACAAAGGAGTGAAAGCCCTCTACTTGTTTTGCTTCTTCGAGAGCAAGCTCAGCCATATCGATGTCGTAGTTGATCGGAATGGCTCCGCCGACTACCTCGATCTCATGCTCCAGCTCATGCATCGCAGCACTGTGCGCGATAATATTGCGTACACGCTGCTCCAGCTCTGCATTGACCTCTTCTGATACAGAGCGGGTTTCCACCACCATTTTAGCGTATGCCGGAATGATGTTGGCTGCAGTACCGCCCTCCAGAACCCCTACATTGATACGAGTGGAGCCAGTGCTAAAACGTGGAATCGCATGAATGTTCAATAAAGCAGTTGCTGCTCCGAGTAATGCGTTTTTCCCTTGCTCAGGCGATGCTCCGGCATGGGAGGAAACACCGTGAAAATGAGCCAGCATTTTGGTTGTTGCCAAAAAGCCATGAGAGCCGCCATGTATTTCACCGAGTGGTACACCGACACCTAGATGGTGGCAGAAAATGTAGTCCACGTCATCGACGATCCCTTTTTGCACGATCGAATACGCCCCGCGTACACCCTCTTCAGCCGGTTGAAAAATCAGCTTTACTGTACCGGAAAAATCTCCATCTGCCAGTTTTTCTGCCAGTCCCAAACCAATCGTGGTATGACCGTCATGCGCACATGCGTGCATGTTTCCCTCGTAGTGAGAGCGAAAGCCATTCGCTTGTGGAAAATGGTCTCCATCCTTGCTTTCTAGGACTGGCAAGGCATCCATGTCAAAACGGAAAGCAACAGTAGGTCCCGCAGACTTTCCTCTTTTCACACCGATTACAGCTGTGTAACCGCCGCGCATTTTTTCTACAATCGCCGGGTTTGCGCCATCATGCAGCGCTCGTTCATATGCTTTTTCCAATACAGCCTCGGAAGGCAACCCCCGACGGGAGTCGCCATCCATAGCATCTTGCCCATAAATTACATCAAATCCGAGTGAAGTCAATATTTCAACTACCCTGGTAGCCGTACGAAACTCTGTAAAGCCTACTTCCGGATGCATATGAAAATCTCTTCGCAGCGTAACCAGATCCAACATCATCAATTCCTCCTGTTATCTCTGGAGCAATCACTATTTCAAAACTGGATATACTCCAGGACCAATTGGTAAGCCCAAGAAATACCATACCACAAGTAACAGTGTCCAAAGCACGAAGATCGCAATCGGATACGGCATAATCAAGGAATAGTACGTACCCAGCTTGGCATCCTTTTTATATTCCTGCAAAAAGTTCAGGAACAGCGGGATAAACGGCGAGACGATCGCAAATGGAATCACGGACGAGTCAGCGACACGGAATGCCACTTGTGCAAATGCCGGGTGGAAGCCAAGTGCCATGAACATCGGAACAAATACAGGTGCCAGGAGCGACCAGATCGCAGAGCCGCTGGCGATAAACATACAGAGAAACGCAGACAGGAACATCAAGCCGATAAAGACTGGAGCGCCAGACATATTCATTTGTTCGAGCACATCTGTAATAGACAACGCGAGGAAGCTTCCCATGTTGCTCCAGTTGAACATCGCTACAAATTGAGAAAGCGGGAAGATCATCACGATAAAGCCAGCCATGCCTTTGATCGGATCAGTCAACAGCGCGGGAATGTCATTTTGCTTTTTGATCACCCCGACCTTGATCCCGTACGTAATCGCTACGGTAAAAAAGAAGATCAGGATGACAGGGACGATACCCGAAATGAATGGCGACGGTACGATGGTGCCCAGCTTAGGATCACGCAGGATACCGTTTGCAGGTACAACCAGAGCAGCCAGAACCGCGATGAAAACAAGTGCTGCGATACCTGCTGCACGCAGGCCCTTCTTCTGCAGATCGGATAAATCCTCAAGCTTCTTGCTGTTATCACCCTTGTAGACACCCAGCTTCGGCTCGACAAACTTGTCCGTGATAAAACCGATGACAGCGGACAAGAGCAAAACAGATACGGACATAAAGAACCAGTTGTCGAGAACGCTTACAGTCACATTCGGGTCAACCGACTTGGAGATCTCCGAGCTGATACCCGAAAGCAGTACGTCTGTCGTTACAATCAGGATATTGGCGGAAAAACCGGAACCAACACCAGCGATCGCAGCCAGCAAACCAGCAACCGGGTGACGTCCGACTGCCAAAAAGATCAAAGCTCCGAGTGGCGGCATGATGACGAAAGCCGCATCAGAGGATACGTGGCTGAAAAACGCGATAAATGCTACCAGATAGCTGGCGTAGCGTGCACTTACACGCAGGGACATTTTGCGAATAACCGCTTCCAAAAGTCCAACCTTTTCAGCCAGCCCTACACCAAGCATCAGCGTCAGGATTGAGCCCAAAGGCAAGAATCCAGAGAAGTTCTTGATGATGTTGGGCAAAAGCCATTGCAGCCCTTCCTGGCTAAGCAGGTTCTTCACTTGGATCTCTTCGTTTTTAATCGGATCGATTGCCGTTACATGAAAAATAGACAATATGGCAGTGATAATCATCAGAGCCGCGATCAGATAAAGGAACAGCATGAACGGATTCGGCAGCTTGTTCCCAACCCGCTCGACCCACTTTACCAAGCCCATTCCTTGTGATGCTTGCTCATAATGGTCTGTGTTTGCTTGACGTGCACTCACCTGGCATCCCCCTTTTACGTTATTATCATCATTCCGAATGTTTCAGGTTCGAAACAAAGGCGTTCTGAATGAGTGATCAGTCTGGTTGTTGGCATTAAAGTGAAAGCCCTTTCAATTTAACTTCAACGTTCACCAATCATTCAAAACCGAGATGTTGCTTCATGATGAAATGAATACTCCTTTCGTTATATTCGGTCCAAGCTCTTAATTTAGCGAATAGAAAGAGACAATTTCGTTTAAATGAATTATATAGCCAGATTAACATTTTTTCAATAGAGTTGTTTGACTTCTTGCAAAATAGAAAAGCTTCCATTATGAATCCGAGTCGCATGAAACCTTGATACTCCTGCATTTTTATTAAGCTTGTCGCTCATGGAAATTTGGTTCCACCATAAAAAACACCCGACATCATCGGGTGCTTGAGTGCTCTATCTCTTTTCGATTTTCATTTTTTAACGCGTACATTTTTTTCGGTCTGCCGCGTACAGCTTGCTGTTCCTCGCCTTTTAGCTCGGCAAGGCCATATTCGCAGAGGCTGCCTAAAATGCGCTGGGCATTGCGAACGGTCATGGACAAATACGAGGCGATATCTGTCGTAGTGAATGTACTCCAGCCCATGCGCTGTACGAGTGCCTTGATCTTGTGATAGGTTTTGACGCTAATATTGGCCTTGTTTAATAGATCCAGCAGCTCGGGGTCACTGGAGCGGTACGAATACGTCAGCTGCTCACTCTCGCCTACTGACTCGATCATGACGCCGTCATCCTGCACGATGACAATTCCGAACTCCGGTCTTTCCTTTGCGTGCTGGATCGCTTTTCTCGCATTGTTCTCAGCAGAAAAGGCGGTCTCGCCAAATCCGACCCCTACAGCAACGGGAACATCTGCCTCCAATGACAGCTGTGCAACGGTATGGCGCAGCATTTCAATCTCGCGCTGAATCGCTCCGCGCGTACTGAAAATCTGATAGCGTCCATTACCGTTTGCAATGAGAGAGCCGTCCATTCTTTCGCAGAGAAGCAGCAGAATCTGCCTGATTTTTAGCTCCAGCTGCTGCAAGTGGTAACGGGTTTGCGAGCGCTCTGGAATTTTGTCGAACTGCTCCAGCTCGATAAATTCAACCCCGATCTGTGTGTCCTTGAAGTACGTACTTCTCGCTCTCTCAATGACGATCTTCATCGCTTGCCTGATTTCCATCTTGGTAATCAAGACGCGGTAAACGGGAATGCCTTCCTGCCTCAGCGCGCGCTCGACAGAAGACAGCGTCGTAAATGCGCCTTGCGTTTTTCCTTCCCGCCAAAGAGAAACATGGTAGTTGGTAATGATCTCAGGGTCGTAGTGCTCGTCATACGTATGCAAATACATTTTCTCGTCGTTTAGATCCAGCTCACTCATGGCTTCCCGCAAATTGGGTCCCTCTGTATCAATCATATCAACAGAGACACTCTTCACCACTTCATGATGATCAATTGACATCTGGATGAAGCAGCGGTACAAATTCGAGCCAGTCGGTGGGCAATACACAATATTGGCATCGGGGCCTACAGCATTTTTGGCAATCGTATAAGGAATAGGTCCCGAACAAAACCAGCCGTTGCACTCTGCATTATGCTCCTGGACGATTCTGCTCACTTCTCTTGCATCCTCATACGTGAATGGGACAAATTCGATTTCATGCTCAAACTCATTGGCAATCGCCAATATCCGCTCAACAGAAGGGGGCGGTCCCACAACACCAATTCTATACATGCGTATATTAACTCCTACCTGTTTTGATAGACACACTTGCTACATTTATATTATACGGAATCAGTAGCCTAATCCAGTTCATTTGCTACTCCCTGCCATTTACGATCATACTTGGCGGCTAGTCTCTTCTGTCAAACAGGATTTGCTGAACTGCTTCGTGCAGAGAAATAGCCAGCTTATCCTATTCATTTGGGAAAAATCGTCATATTTCGCTTATAAAGAAATTTTTTGTCGAGAAATTTAAAAATTCAATTGCCTTTAAAAACATAAACGAATATTCTGAATATACATATGCGTCTTTACTATTTACTAGGGGGATTTCAATGAAAAAGGGTCTTGCACTGGCCACCTGTTTTACCTTGCTTTTTGGGGTAATAACTGGCTGTTCCAGCTCTCAACCAGCACCTGCACAACCAGCGGGACAAACCTCACAGCCCGCTACAACACCAGCAGAAGGTACAAAGGCAGAACCAATGGTGTTGCATTGGAGTATCAATAGTGAACCACCTTCCATGGACCCGGGTATCGCAGTCGACGCTGACTCGTTCGACATGATTTACGCTGCTTTTGAAGGCTTGACCAACTACGACCTGAATGGACAGCTGACAAATGCAACCGCTGAGAGCTTTACCAACTCTCCAGACTACACCACCTATACGTTTAAAATTCGCAAGGACGCGAAGTGGAGCAACGGCGATCCTGTTACCGCCCACGACTTCGTCTATGCGATCAAACGCAATCTCGATCCGAAAACAGCGTCCGAGTACGCCTATCAGCTTTACTACATTAAAGGCGGAGAGGAATACAATACAGGCAAAGGAAAGCCTGAAGACGTGGGTGTGAAAGCCCTCGATGACTATACTGTTGAGTTTAACCTGAAGTCGCCTACGCCGTTTTTCCGTGAGCTGACCTTCTTCCCAACCCTTTTCCCGTTGCACCAAAAAACGGTTGAAGGCAACCCGAAATGGGCAAACGAAGCAAAAACAATCGTAGGTAACGGTCCATTCATCATGGATACGTGGGAGCATAAAAGCAAAATCATCTTCACGAAAAACCCGAATTACTGGGATAAAGACAACGTCAAGCTGGACCGTCTTGAGATCGTCATGATTGAAGACAACAACACAGCGTTCTCCATGTTTGAAAACGGTGATATCGACTGGGGCGGATATCCAGCCTCCACACTGCCGACCGATGCGATCCAGTCTCTCAAGGACGCAGGCAAGCTGATGGTAGCTGACAACCCTGGTACGCAATCTGTCGTGTTCAATACGAACAAGCCGCCGTTTAATAACAAAAAAATCAGACAAGCCTTTGCTTATGCAATTGATCGCCAAGAGCTCATCGACAACATTTTGCAGACAGGTGTTCCTGCCGCATATGGATGGGTACCGACCTCCATGGGGCTGAACAAAGACGGTTACTTTAAAGAAGACAAGGAAAAAGCGAAGCAATTGCTGCAAGAAGGTATGAAGGAGCTGGGTCTGACTACATTCCCAAGCGTTACGTACACATTTGACACAACTGATACAAACAAAAAAGTAGCAGAGGCGCTCCAAGACCAATGGAAAAAAGCACTCGGTGTCGATGTGAAGCTCTATACAGCAGAGCTAAAGGTATACCGCGACATGAGATCACAAGCGAACTTTGACATGATCCGATTCCAGTGGGGCGCAGACTTCAACGATCCAATCAACTTCCTGGAAATGTTCCGCGACAAAACAGGTGGAAACAACCATCCTGACTGGGAAAATCCGAAATTCAAAGAGCTGATCGATCAGAGCTATCACGAGCCAGATCTGGACAAGCGCAAGCAAATCCTGCTGGATGCAGAAACCATCCTGATGGATGAAATGCCGCTTGCTCCTATCAACTTCCGTGGAAGCCCTTATGTGAAAAATGATAAGGTGAAGGATTTTGTCATCTACCCACTTGGCGGTGCTTACTTCAAGTTTACGTCTGTAACAAAATAAACGGCATGAAAAACCCGGCTGCACTTGTCAACTCGACGGTGCAGCCGGGTTCTTTATTTCCTTTATGAAACCGTTACAGACTGTGGCTTTGTATCATTAAACGTATTTGTATCCAGATCTTTTGTTGCTTTGCTCGTCAGTACGCCAGCCGTCATGCTTCCGCTCACATTCAGCGCTGTACGTCCCATATCAATCAATGGCTCTACGGAAATCAGCAAGCCCACGATTGCAATCGGCAGATTCATGGTAGACAGTACAAGCAGGGCTGCAAAGGTTGCTCCTCCACCCACACCTGCTACCCCAAATGAGCTGAGAGCGACCACTGCGATCAGTGTCAAGATAAAGGAAGGAGACAGCGGATCAATCCCTGCGAGTGGTGCTACCATCACGGCGAGCATAGCCGGATACGTACCCGCGCAGCCATTTTGACCAATCGAAAGACCGAAAGATCCGGCAAAGTTGGCAATTCCCTCAGGAACGCCCAAATCCTGTGTTTGTGTTTTGACGTTCAGCGGCAATGCACCCGCACTCGTACGGGATGTGAACGCAAAGGTAAGTACAGGGAATGCCTTTTTCACGTACGTAATCGGATTGAGTCCTGCAAAAGCCAGGAGCAGCAAGTGAACGATAAACATGATCGCGAGTGCGACATACGAAGCAACCACGAATTTGCCCAGCTGCCAAATCGCATTGTAATCACTCGTTGCGGCAACTCTCGTCATAATTGCGAGTACCCCGTATGGAGTCAGGCGCAAAATTATCGTCACTACACGCATGATAATAGCATGGAAAGCATCTACGATTTTGGCAAACAGCTCAGCATGCTCTGGTGTTTTCTTTTTGACCCCTAAATAAGCAATTCCGATAAAGGCTGCAAAAATAACAACTGCGATTGTAGAAGTCGCGCGATCCCCTGTCAAATCGAGGAACGGATTCGCTGGCAGAAGCTCCAGCACTTTTTGTGGCAAGGTCATGCTCTGGATATCACCTAGACGCTGCTCCACCTGACCAATACGAGCCGTTTCTGCCTCTCCCTGCTGGAACTGTGCTCCATCCAGATTAAATGCCAAGGTAGAAGCAATACCAATCGCAGCAGCTACTGCTGTTGTTCCCACCAGCAATCCGATAATCAACGTGCTGATTTTTCCGATGTTATTCGTTAGTTTCATTTTGGTAAAAGCAGAGACAATCGAAATGAAAACCAATGGCATTACGATCATTTGTAGCAGCTTCACGTACCCTTTTCCGACGATGTTGTACCAGTCAATGGTCGCTTTTAAGACGTCGGATTTAGTTCCGTAAATGTATTGCAGGACTAGACCAAGCAAAATCCCGACTCCTAGACCGATAAACACCCGTTTGGAAAACGAAATGTGCTTCTTCTGCATCGCGTACAATCCAATAATAATCGCAAGTAATACAACAATGTTAATAACCGTCAATAATGTCGACACTTGATTTCCCCCCGTTTCACCTGAAAAGTTACTTAGAAAATAAGTAATGAGAATAAGCATACTATATTACCAATAATCCCTACTGGTCAAGTGCGAATTTATTATAACTGCAATTGAATAAAAATAACCCTTTGTCCTACTGAAATAGCTACTCGCATCTTCTCCTTTTTCCAACCGAAATCAAAACCAAGTAAATTGGTGCGGATAAAAAGATACAAATAAAAAACCAGGGTACGCTGGTAAGGCGCTCCCTGGTGTCCCACTGCTATATTCTTATGCTTACTTCAATTGCTTGCTCATCAAATTCCACAGCCAGGTCAGCACAATGGCTCCGATTGCCCCGGCAAGAACGTTGAAGCCTGCCCACATCCACAGCCAATTGCCCAGAATGAGGTCGCCCAGCCAGCTGCCCAAAAGCGCGACGATGAGCGAAGCCCACCAGCCTGTTCCACCCGCTTTTCCTGTCATCAGCATATTCATGGCCCACCAAACGACTACACCTACGATTGCCCAAACAACCCAAAACATAAGGACACACTTCCCTTCGCATGATGGTGACGCTTTCATAAGGACCTCAATGAATTATATTTATCTGCTATTATCATATTGAAATCGGGTGAATGTGTGCCTGTGCCCCTGCCTGTTTGAACCAGAAAAAAGCGCCTGCTCCCCGCTTCTTACGCGAGGTACAGACGCTTCGACCTGCCCGTTTAATTCGTGTACATCTCCGGGCGACGATTCGCTACACTTGGCAGCTTGCCGCGTACACGCATGATACGCTCCGGGTCCAGCTCGGCTACTACCAATGCCTCTTCCTCTCCGGCGCTTGCCATGACAACTCCCATCGGGTCGACGATCATGCTGCGCCCCGCAAAAATGTTGCCCACCTGATCGGCCCCACAAATAAACATCGTATTCTCGATTGCGCGCGCCCGGACCAGTGTCTCCCAATGCTCTTCCTTCATCGCACCCGCTACCCAGCCTGCCGGCACGAACAAAATGTCCGCCCCTTGCAGCGCAAACTGTCTAGCGATTTCCGGGAATCTGACTTCATAGCAAACCATCAGCCCGATTTTGCCAAACTCGGTGTCCACCACTTGATACGGATTATCTCCTTGGGCGATATAGTCGGACTCTTTGTAGGAAAAGGCATCATACAGATGTGTCTTGCGGTAGGCATGTATCAGCTCTCCCGCGCGATTGAGGAAAACGGTTGTATTATAAGCGCGCTTTTCGTCGCCCTCGATGCTTTCAAATACACCACATACAACGTATACACCATGCTCCTTTGCTGCCTTGGCTAGGCCTGAAACAAACGGACCGTCCATTGGTTCTGCTACTTCGGCAGGCGTGACTCCCGACTTCGGTGTCGCTGGCGCACTGTACATTTCCGGTAAAAGGACAAAATCAGCTCCTGCTGCTTTTGCTTTGGCGATATATTCTGCTGCTTTTTGCAGATTGACTGCTTTATCCATCGTAGCGGTTAGCTGTGCGATTGCTACCTTCATGGCTCCTCCACCCTTCCCGTCTTTTCCTGATTCATCTGCTTTCCTTTCCACACAGTATAACTGATTTTCTTTGGTCGATGATGATTTTGCTTGTATATAATGGACATGTCATACTATGGTATCCTTATTCCCCTTTTTGAAGTGAGGTGAGCGTATGTCTATCCGCATTAAACTACTGCTGTCCTACACGGGCATGCTTGTCATCAGCTTACTCGTATTTGTGTTGACTGCCAGCTTGTTCACGATTGCTGCTACTGGCGACATCCACAGCTTTCGTGATTTCTATAAGGTCCACTATCAGCTGAACCCGCTGACGGAACAAGAGGAATCTATTTTTCTCGAATTAAAATATCTCGCCAAGAACGAGCCTGATGAGCTGCAAAACCAACAGCTATTGCTCGACTACGATTTCAAGCTGAAAACAGAACGGGCAGGTCTTTATGTCCGCCGTGAAAGTAATCAAGTATTTGAATCCCGTACGTTTAATCAGCCCGAATTGGAGGCGAATTTGCCCCCTTACGATCTGAATAACAATCAAATACGCAATACATTCAACATCGGCGAACGTTTTTATGCCTACGCCAAATTCGATTTCCGGTTTTCCGATGGGGCCAAAGGCAGTGTCTTTGTCATTCGTGAACGCAGTCCTTTCGGGGAAGTCACCCGCAGGCTGCTGCCGATCCTCATCTTTATTCTCGTAGGAGTCATCGTGATTGCGAATGTGCTGCTATACCGCTGGATCACCCGAAGTGTTGTCAAGCCACTTGATTTGCTGCGCAATTCTGCTGAGCACATCAAGGAGGGTAATCTGCAATTCTCCCTCGATCTGCACTCCAAGGACGAAATCGGTCAATTGAACGAAGCGTTCGAGAATATGCGCAAAAGATTGCAGGAATCCGTACAGCTCCGCTTGCAGGACGAGGAGAACCGCAAAGAACTCATCTCGAACATTTCTCATGATTTGCGTACACCCATCACGAATATTAAAGGCTACATCGAAGGAATTCGTGACGGGGTCGCTGACACACCAGAGAAAATGGACAAGTACGTCAACATCATTTATTCCAAAGCAGTCGATCTGGATAAGCTGGTAGACGAGCTGTTTCTTTATTCCAAGCTCGATTTAAAGCAGGTGCCGTTCCAGTTTGAACATGTAGATATCGTCCGCTTCCTCGATGATTGTATTGATGAGCTCCACTATGTTCTGGAGGAAAAAGGTATCACACTTGAGTGGGACAAGCGTCCAGATTTAAGCATGGAAGTCATCGCCGATCTGGAAAAATTAAAACGTACCGTGCTTAATATCATTGGAAATGCCCAAAATTTTATGGACAAAGAAGAGAAAAGAATTCGTGTCTCCGTGCAAGAATCACCGGAATGGGTCACAGTCGAAATCAGAGACAATGGAATGGGCATCGCTCCTGAAGCCATTCCGCATATTTTCGAGCGCTTTTATCGTGCGGAGCAGTCTCGCAATTCTTCTATGGGCGGCAGCGGACTGGGACTTTCCATCGCGAGTCAAATCATCGAAGGACACGGGGGCAGGGTATGGGTAAAGAGCGAGCAAGGCGTTTACACGAGCCTGTTCTTTACGCTAAAACGGACAACAAACCAAGGAGGGACAGATTCCCATGGCGACGCGCATCCTCATCATTGAGGACGAGACTACCATCGCTCAGCTGGAGCGGGACTATTTTGAGCTGAATGGATTTCTCGTTGATTTATGTCATACAGGCGATGAAGGCTTGCAGCTCGCCCTGCACGGGGACTACAGCCTGATTATTGTCGATTTGCAGCTTCCCGGTATGAACGGGTTTGATTTGTGCAGCCAAATTCGGCAGACCAGGGAAGTTCCGATCCTGATCGTCTCGGCCAAAAAGGAAGAGATTGATAAAATCCGCGCCTTTAATCTCGGTGCCGACGATTATATAACCAAGCCATTCAGTCCGAGTGAATTGGTAGCGAGAGCCAAAGCTCACCTGACGAGATACGAGCGGCTGCTGGGAAAAAAAGAGCCTGCTCAAAAGTCAGAGATTTCTATTCGCGGGCTGGTCATCGATAAAGTCGCCCACAGAGTTTATGTCCGTAATCAGGAAGTCATTTTCACGACACGTGAGTTTAGTCTACTTGAATTTTTGGCAAGTCATCCGAATCGTGTCTTTAGCAAAAACGAGCTGTTTGAGCGAATTTGGGGGATGGATTCCAGTGGAGATATCGCAACTGTAACGGTTCATGTGCGCAAGCTGCGGGAAAAGATAGAGATCGATCCTTCTAACCCTCAATATATTGAGACAGTCTGGGGCGCCGGATACCGGTTTACGGTGTAATCCTTGTATTTAATAATTTGTTAATATCTATTTTAGAATCTTTTAAGCCCAGGTTTCTTGGGAGTTTAGCAGTCTCCTTTATCATACAGGTAAGGCAAGCAACTACCATACCTGTTGATCACAAGGAGGCTTTTTTGATGAATAAAGTTTCGAATAAACTAGCTACACTGATGCTCGCAACTGTACTGGGTACAGTATCTCTTCCTTTGGCAGCCCAAAACGTATCCGCTGCAGGAGCGCCACTGACCGCACAAGAAATTCAGCAAGCTGTAAACGAGCTTTCCCAGCTTCGTGTGCTGCAAGGCTATCAGGATCGCTCCATGGGAATTCACAATCAAATCACTCGTGCAGAGCTGGCCAAAATGGTCGTCCTGACATTCGGCTTGCAAGGCAAAGCAGAGAAGCTCCCTAGCTTTTCTGATGTAAACCAGAATGCATGGTACTACAAATATGCAGCTGAGCTGGTTGGACAAGACATCATGCAGGCTGATGGCGGTAACTTTGACCCTAGCGGAACCGTAACAGATGCTGAGCTGGTACAGGTCGTATCCAAAGCTCTAAAGCGTGATGCAAAATCCGTTAACTACTGGATGGAGCGCTTTTATGCAGCAGATAGCAACGCCACTCGCGGAGAAGTCGCATTCCTGTTGAAAACGGCTCACAAAGCAATCCCTTCCGCAAACGCAAAAATCAAAAGCGTTCGTGCAATCAACGACATTACGTTGATCGTGACGTTCGACGCTCCATTGACAGCTGAGAATGAAGTGTTTGCCAAAGCAAAAGAAGACTTCGTGTTTACGAATGGACTGACTTTGACCAACATGCCTCGTCTGAAAACAGGCTCGACTAATACGTATATCGTTCCTACCTCTGTCCAAACACCAGGAACCACCTACACCCTGACCTATAAAGGTCAAAAAACTGGCACATTTGTAGGCAATGCAACCAAGCTGGCAATGGCAGAAGCAAGACAAGTTTCCTATGATACATTCGAGCTGGAATCGCTGCAAGAAAATGGCGTTGTTGACTACGGATATGTCATCGCCGCATACAGTGGTGGACGTGGAGCCAATGCATTTGTTCTCGACGACAACAACCGTGCGGACGGCAAGACCTATCAAATCATCTCTTCCGGCCAAGCGCGTCAAGTAACGATCACGCCTGCTGGCGGTCAGCCAATCACTGCCAAATACGTGCCATTCACACAATCGACTGACGGCAAGCAAGAACCAAAATTCCGTCTGCCTGAGGGCCAAGTGCTGACTCCTGGCGTTACGTACACCGTAACTTCCGATTGGGCGGAAATTGCTAAACCAACATTCGTAGCCGAGAAAATCGCTCCATTGGAATTGACCGGAGCAGAAGCGCTTAGTGAAACCTCTATCAGCGTGACTTTGTCCGAGGACCCGGGCGATGAGCTGTTCTCTGGTCGCAGTGTAGAATTGACTCGTGCAGACGGTCAGAAGCTGATTGCTACCTATAAATTCTCCAGCCGCAAAGGTGCTGTAGGAGTGTTTGATCTGACGCAAAATGGTAAACTGACAGAAGGTACTACTTATACGGTAACTCCAGTTGGCGATTGGGCTGGAAAGTCCCAAACCGAGCTGACTGTAGAATAACCTCGTAAGTAGATGCGGCTTTTAAATCTACGAGAAAGGTGTTGGTTCGCTTTGCTGCGCGTTAGCCTTTTGGCATTCGCTATCGCTCTGGCTGGATGTGAGCTTAGTATGGATACTTTTCTAGCAAACTCGGAGCAGCAAGCAACCCAAGCGGTGAACAAAGAAATGAATGAGATGAACCACGCTTTGTTAACAGCTGCAAATCAAGGAGACAAAGAAGCGATCACCAAGCTGCTCACGGATGGCGCGGATATTGATGCAACAGATGAAAGAGGCCGTACCTCTGCCATGATCGCTGTACACACGAACCAGCTGGAGCTGTTTAACCTTTTAGTCGAGCACGGTGCGAATATCAACATCAGGGACAACCGCTTGGATAATCCACTGCTCTACTCAGGAGCAGAAGGCAAGCTCGACTTTGTAAAAGCGGCGATTGCCGCAGGCGCGGACACGACCATTACGAACCGTTTTGGTGGAACCGCCCTCATCCCTGCCGCTGATCGCGGGCATGTGGAGATTGTCAGGGAGCTTCTAACCACCTCTGACGTAAATGTAAATCATGTGAACAATCTCGGCTGGACCGCATTGCTGGAAGCCGTCATTTTGGGAGACGGCGGAAAAAATCATCAGGCTATCGTCAAGCTTTTGATCGAGCACGGAGCCGACGTAAATCTGGCGGATAATGATGGAGTAACCCCTCTGCAGCATGCCAAAAAACGCGGCTATCAGGAAATGATTGATGCGTTGACGAGTGCTGGCGGGAAATAGTGATTGAAAAAGGATAGAGTTCTCAGATCATCTCTGAGGCTCTATCCTTTTTGTTCGCCTGGTGCTACTTATGCGACTAGAACGCTGCGGAATTCTTCCCTCCACGGTCAGAGTACAAATCCGTCCATGGACCGATTTTGAGTTCAATCTGCTGCCTGTTTTTACCTATGCTTCCTCCCTGTAAAGTGAAAGTGGGAATACCAAAACTTTATAGAGAGGGGAGACTTACTTGAAGAATCAATCCTTGGCTGGACATCTGCCCATCAAATTTTTTCAGGGTGAAAAATGGTTAGTGCTTACCGGACTTCTCGGCTTCTTGCTTGCAGGCGTATGCGCGATATGGGTAATGCTGTATGGAGGTTTCGTCGCTCCAAAAGGCGATGTTTCGAAAGCGTTTTCGTTCAATGCCGCTCTCGGTGTATTTTTACTGTCTACCGCTGCAATCATTCCGTTTTCTTCACTAGGCAAGAGAAGTAGGGCTTTCTTTCGCTGGTCTTATATTTTGCTTGCCCTTTACTCCTATGGAGCAGAGACTATGCAAAACTTTCGCGGAGTCGATCCGCGGTTCGTCAGAAATGGCACCCCTTTTGATGTTACGGTTGGCTCCATTTTTACTTTTGTTGCCCTTCTTCTGGTCCTCTTTTATGGATTTCTCGCGGTTCAGTATTTCCGCAAAAAAGCTTATACACTACAACCCAAGCTCGTGATGGGCATCCGCTATGCCATGATTGCAATCATGCTTTCCTTTGCGGCAGGCGTCTGGATTTCATTCAATGCTGGGCGATTTGTCGGGCAGCATGGGGATATCATTTGGCTCCACGGGGTTGGTTTTCACGCTCTGCAAGCAGTTCCCTTTGTCGCTTGGTTATGTGAACGCAAAAAGCACGTGTATGCTTCTTGCCATCGACTCATTCATTTGACAGGGATCGCATACTTGATCGGTTTAGTGGCAATCGGTTGGCAAACGTTCCTCGGACGTGCCGTCTTGGATTGGTCTGTGCTCCCACTTCTCGCCGCCTGTAGCTTCCTCGTCGCCTTCATGCCTGTAGTGCTTCTGCTCCGCAAAAAAACAAGCACGCAGATGACTCGGAATCTATAGTTCATTTTCTGGGAGCTTTACGCGAGTGTGTGCCAGTAGCGACTGGCGCAACCCCACTCAGCGGAGCGGGCAGTCCCCTCTCCCATGCAGGGTGAAGACCGGAGCGCAGATCGGAAACCTGGTTCTCCTCCACCCCAAGATTTTCATTATCAGCAAAAAAGACTCCCTCTCAGGAAGTCTCTTAGCTCCGATCCATATTTTTTCCGTAGTAAATCTCGTCCATCTCCATGTGCAAGCGCTCTGTTATTTCACTCTGCTCCTCGGGGCTGAGCTTATCCTTTGTATAACCAAACAAATAATTGTTCAAATCAAACTGCCTCAGCTTGCACTTCGTATGAAAGATATTTTCTTGATACACATTCACATCAATCATATGAAACGAGTCCTTCACTTCATCTGGAATGTAATTTTGGATCGAGCTGATGTCGTGGTCAATAAATAGCTTATGCCCATAAATATCGCGGGTAAAGCCACGCACACGATAATCAATCGTCATCATGTCTGTATCAAAGGAACGGATCAAATAATTCAGCGCCTTGAGGGGTGAAATCTCACCGCAGGTTGATACATCAATATCTGCACGAAATGTACTGATTTCCACATTGGGATGGTACTCCGGATACGTATGAACCGTAATATGACTCTTGTCCAATTGCATGACCACATTGTCTGGCAAAGGCCCTGGCGACTCTTCATAAGACTCCGTCGGCACCTCAACCACAGGACCCTCCGACACTAGGAAAGTAACACTTGCCCCCTGTGGCACATAGTCTTGCTGGGCAACATTGAGGACGTGTGCCCCAATAATATCCGATACATTTTTCAATATGTGGGTCAAGCGCTCCGCATTGTACTGCTCATCTATGTATTCGAGATACGCTTCCCGCTCTTCTTTTGTCTTTGTATAACAAATATCGTACATATTAAAGCTCAGTGATTTGGTCAGGTTATTAAAGCCATGCAGCGTAATATGTTGATTCGGCGTCCATTCCAAGCGAGTTTCCCCCTGTTTTGATGATGGTCGAAGCGACAGTTCCTTTTTCATCATTTCCCAATTCCTGTGATAAAACTCATGGACAAAAACAAAAAAGCCCCATCCTCTCTTGGATGAGACCTTTCGTACTAGCACATTCGCGTGTTGGTTGTAGCCGTCCACGTGCCTGTCTCGCCTGCTCGTATGGAGGGTGGCTTCATCCGCACGTTTCCATGCAGCACATAGTGGCGAAGACTGATTTGCGGATCATCTCGAAAAGCTAGCGTGCCGACAAACGTAGCATACGGCGATTCAAACGACAGCTGCCTCGTTCTCTCATCCCAAAAGCCTTGGATCGGAATAAATTCTCTGCGAAAGCTGACTGCACCACTTACCCTGTTGCCACTGACGCTATGAATGACGAGTGTTCCAAGAGACGCAGGTCTACCGCCAAATCTAGCCTGTACTTCCCAGGTCGAGGGATACGGCAAGCTTACCCTCGTCATTTGTCCAATTGCCACGGGTAACCTCTCCTTCTTTTTCGTTTGAGGTATTCTCCAGTAGGTACCCTACAGTATATGTACCTATAGATAGGAGTCCCGTAGGCAAATGTACAAATTTGCGATTTCCAGCCTATCCCTCGATGCTTTTTTTGCGGAAGGGGCGGTTCATCCGCGCCACCCGCAAATCTTCCCGAACTGAAGATCGCTTTTTCAATCGGACATGTACCTCCCGAACGAAAAAGGTAGCGATCAGTGCAGCAATCAAAACGAGCAACGCGGAAAAAAGAAAAGCCTCGCGATTGCCCCACAAATGGCTGACAACTCCACCCACCAGCGGTCCGACAATTCCTCCTGTCGCGCCGCTTGTCGCCATGATGCCCAAGGCATAGCCAGCATGCTCCTCTGGCGTATTGGTAGCGACCAGCGCGATGGCAGAGGGAACGAAGCCAGCCAATAACCCCTCCAGCATGCGAGCCATGGCTGTACAATACCTTCTTTCCTGCAAAACCGGCATTTTTTGCTGCAAACAAAATAGAAAAGGAAGCATCGCGAACTGCTATCGCAATGCTTCTCCCGATCATCTACCTACACTTCATCCCAAAAACGTCGGAGGTTATCCATGCCGATTTTAGAGCCTTCCCGGCAGTCTTCCATTCCTTCGAATTCAACAGTGATATAGCCGTCATAGCCAGACTGTTTGACCAGCTTGACGACTTCGCGAATATTAATATCTCCTTGACCCACGATCGCCCCGCGCAAGAAATTGCCGTTAACGGTCTTGAACCATTTTCCGCCACCTGGCTCATTGTAATAAGGACGGAAGTAAAAATCCTTGAAGTGAACAAGCGACGCGTACGGCAGATTTTTCTTCACACCAACCAGCGAATCTTCATCAACACACATAAAGTTGCCAATATCTACAGTCGTTTTGAAATTCGGACGGTTCACCGCCTGGAGTACACGCTGCACACGGTCGCTCGCCTGAACGAGCCAGCCATGGTTTTCAATCGTCGTGGTAATTCCAAATTGCGCAGCGTAATCGGCAATTTGACGGCTACCTTCGACCATGACATCCAGATTGTTTTCAAAATACTCGATCGTTGTTTCCTCCACAGGAACGGTAAACGTAGAAACATCGTGGCGCATGTGCTTGATGCCCATACGGTTCAAAAGGTCCACATGCGTCTTCACACGCGCTACCTCTGCCTCGAAAGCTTCCTCGCTCTCCTGAATGAAGTTGGTTGGCATCGAGTAGTTGGACAGCTCAATCCCTACCGCCTTGGCCTTATCACGAACAGCATCAGCCAAATCGTAGTTATCGACCAGCGTGAAGCCGTACGGCACGATTTCCATATGCTCGCCGCCATTGTCAGCAATCCATTGTACAACATCCAGTACGTCCATCTCACCTGCTCTGATTGCAGTCAACAAGCTATACGTGCTCAGTCCAATTTTCATTTCATCCACCTCATTATTTGTTTTGTTGTGATTCGTTCTCGACTCGATCTCTCGGGATGGCTTAAGAGAGAGGCAGCCTCATAATTGTTACAGCTTGTTTGGCTTGATTGGACTCATAGGCGGCTTTGACAACCTCCAGGGTACGCAGCCCATCCTCTCCCGTAATCGAAGGAGCGCGCCCATCCTGAACGCATTGAACAAAATCTGCGATCAGCCGTTCATCCATATCTACTGCCCAAGGCAGATGCTGCCATTTATTGCCGCGATCATTATAGTAGAGGGCGTGCTGCTTAAACACATCGACCGACAGCGTTCCTTTTGTTCCGATAATATGCATGGTCACATCGCCCCATGTAGGGAACGTCTTTGGTCTCGACCAGCTCGGATCGATCGTCACGATGACTCCCGACTCCAATTCCAGCGAGACCATCCCGCAATCCTCTACATCGATATCATAAAAGCGGGTATCCAGCTCAGCGTATACACTCTTCACTTCATCCCGAAGCATCCAGCGTACGAGATCCATCAGATGCACGATATGATCCGTAGCCGCTCCGCCCCCGGACAGTTCTTTATCAATAAACCATCCGCCAGGCATCTGCCCATGATTCGTACCATTGATGGCGATTACCTCTCCAATTGCCTTGTCATCAAGCATCTGCTTCACTTGTTCCATCACTGGTGCGAACCGGACAGGATAAGCGACCTGCAAAATGACCCCTTCTTCCTTGCACGTACGGATCATTTCCTCTGCATCCGCTACTTCGGTCGCAATCGGTTTTTCACATAAAATATGCTTCTTTGCTCTGGCGCTGGCAATCACGTGCTCCTTGTGCTTCGCATTTTCCGAACAGACGATGACTGCTTCGATATCTGTTTCCAAAAAGGCTTGCAGATCCTCATAGTAATCGACCTGATAAGCAGCTGCCGTCTTCTGTCCCCGTTCTGCGTCTCCATCCCAAATGGCGGCGAGGCAAGCGTCAGGGTGCTTCTGCAAATAAGTCGCGTAACTGTGCGCATGCATATGTGCAAAGCTGATGATTCCGACCTTCATATGGAGTCACCTCCGTCCATGAGCTGGACCGGTTGTCCCGATTCAGCAGATTGCCTTGTAGCCTGCGCGATTTTTTGTGCCTGGAGAATATCTTCTGGCGAAATAGCCAGAGCTTCACGCTTGGATAGGCACGAAACCACATGCTCTCTAAGGCTTCGCTCACGCTCTAATTGAGCCAGATGAGCAAATCTCTCCCAGCCCAGTACTTTTTGTTCCAGACGTTTATTCGTTTGCCATAAGATCGGCTGACTATCATGACTGTCATGCTGGATCATGCCGGCATCTCCCGTTATTTCAAAAGCCGCTCGCTCAGAGGCTTCTGCCCACGAAAGCTCTACATGTGCAATCGTGCCATCTTCCATTCTCAGCATGACCAGTGCGTATTCGAGCTCTTGACCAGAATCATCTGTATGCTTGACTCGTCTAGCCATGACACGTACCACTTCGCCAAATGTCCAACGCAGCCAATCAAACTCCGCTACGCCCAGCTCGTGAAAAATACAACCTTTGGCACTCCCTGCTTCGGGCGCAGGCGCACTTCTGCGGACACGAATGACGCCTGGCTTTCCGATCGCTCCTTGTCGGACCTGCTCGCGCGCCTGTACGTATTCCGGTGAAAAGCGCAAGCTGCTGCCAATCACGAGCTGTATCTCACGCACCTCGCACAGCTCTTTGGCTTTGCGAAGGGCAGCATGCCCAAGCTGCCCGCCCGCACCACAAATGACATGCTTTTTTTCTTCAGCGGCGAGCGCAATCCATTCGGCAGATGCCTCTACGGATGAAAGAATGTCCACGACATCGACTTCCTTTTCCTGTAGAAGCTCCCGAAGCACCGCCAAGCTGTCTGCATAGCCTACTACCTCTGCCGCCTTGACCCCTGACCACGCCTCATAGTATTTTTTACCAGTTTCCTGTGATCCTGCCACAACTACTTTCACCATGAGCTTCCCACCTTTCGTTGATCACACAAGTTTTGATCCTTTTAAAGCGAAAAGTGAAATCGATCTTGCAATAAGACTGCCGCCGCTCCAACCACTTCCACATCTTCTCCGAGTGAATTGGGACGAATCGCAAGCCCCTCTGTCAAAATGCCGTGTGCATATTCGTTGACATACTCCGTGACCTTGGAAATCAGCAGTGAATTTTCTAAAGCGATATCTCCCCCAAGAATGATAACCTCAGGGTTAAACAGGTGAACGAGAGTGACCAAGCCTGTTGCCAAATACGAAGCCGTTTCTTCCAAAATGCTTTCTGCAAAAGGGTCATTTTGCGCCAATGCCAGGCAAAAAGTTTTGGAGGAGATGCGATTGATGTCATTTCCGGCCAGCTCCATAATGCAGCTCTGCTTTCCTTTGGCCAGCCCTGACAGCAGCTTGGAGTAAATCGCCGGCCAGCTCACATAATTTTCAAGACAGCCAATATTCCCGCAATCACAGCGAACACCAGCTCGATCAATCGTGGTATGCCCGAATTCTCCTGCACCACCGGCATACCCCCGATAGATGGAGCCGTTGACCAATATGCTTGAACCAAGACCATCTCCAATTGTTACGTAGAGCATGTTTTGATAATGATTGAAATCACCGATGTTTTTTTCTGCGAGCAAGTAGGCGTTTGTATCGTTGTCGAGCCAGGTTTTGATTTGGAAGCGGCTCTCTACGATCTCTCTCACTGGCGTATCCTTTAATTTCAGCTTTGGATTGTAGCGAATCACCCCGTTGTCGGAATCCACAATCCCTTGTGTGACGATCGAAATGCCAACACAATTGTCCAGATTCTCATAGGGCTGAACAAACTGCTCAATAATTTGCAGCAAATACGCAATGACGCTATCACCCTGATATGACTTGATCGAATAAGCTTCCTTCTTACGGACCTTTGCCTCAAGGTTCATTTCCGCAATGGTAATTTTAGAGCCACTAATCGAGATTCCGATCAAAAAATGACTATCGGGAGAGAACTGAAGCAAAATCGGTTTCCGTCCCCCATTCGACGTTCCTGTTCCCACCTCGCTGACGAGCGAATCGCGAATCAATTCGCTGACAGCTGACGTCACTGTGGTAGGACTCAGCTTGTGTCGCTTTGCTATTTCACTCCGGGAAATGGGGCCGTAATGACGGATCGTATCTAGTATGATGGACCGATTCAACTCTTGAATTAGCTTTAAATCACCCGTCCTACGCATGGAACCCTTCCTTTTACTGAGTAGATTGATGAAAACCACTTGCGTCATGTATGGGAGCAAGCTTGGCGCTCTTTACAGATGACATGCGACGAAATGATCGCTTTCAGCACTTTCCCTAAGCGGTGGTGATGTTTTCGTACAAATATCCATCTTGTACGGACAACGGGTATGGAACGAGCAGCCGGATGGGGGATTGACTGGACTCGGTACATCCCCCTGCAAAATAATCCGTTCTCGTTTGGCGCGTGGATCAGGAATCGGTACTGACGAGAGCAGCGCTTTGGTGTACGGATGCTGAGGATTCGCAAAGATCGACTCCTTTGTTCCTGATTCCACCAGCGAGCCTAAATACATGACGCCGATTTTATCGCTAATATGCTCAACGACACTGAGGTCATGAGAGATAAACAAATACGTCAAATGAAACTCTTCCTGCAAATCCTTGAGCAGATTCAAAATTTGCGACTGAATCGAAACATCCAATGCCGATACCGGCTCATCTGCGACGATCAGCTTTGGCTTCAAAATGAGTGCACGTGCAATCCCGATCCGCTGGCGTTGACCTCCGCTGAATTCATGGGCGAACTTGTCGGCATGGTAGCTGTTTAACCCGACGACCTCCAGCATTTCAGAAACGAGCTTTTCTCTTTCCGCCGTGGAGAGCTTGGTATGAATGATCAGCGGCTCCCCCACCACATCCCGAATTTTCATCCGGGGATTGAGCGAGGCATACGGGTCCTGGAAAACCATCTGAACCTGCTTGCGCACCTCGCGCAGCCGATTTTCATTCATTTTCGAGATTTCTTCATTGTTGATCCAGATTTTCCCCTCATCAGGAGTCAAAAGACGTGTAACCAGCCGCCCCGTGGTTGACTTCCCGCAGCCGCTTTCACCGACCAGACTGAACGTTTCGCCTTCTTTGATCTCAAAGGAAACGCTGTTCACGGCTTTTACGCTTTTCTTGCTCCCCAGAAAACCACTTTCGATCGGAAACGTTTTTTTGATACCGTCAACGACTACCAGTGACTTAGACATGCGCATCCCTACTTTCCTCGCGATACAGCCAGCAGCGACAAAAACGTTCTGGACCTGTAGTGGTGATCGCAGGCTCTTCCTCCCAGCAAACGGGCATTACATCTTTGCAGCGCGGAGCAAACTTGCAGCCTTTTGGCATCTGATTCGGATTTGGCACATTCCCTGGGACCGAATCGAGTCGGGAACGCTTTTGACCCAGCTTGGGAACTGAGCCGATCAAGCCTTTTGTATACGGATGCTTCGGATCATCGAACAAATCGAGGACAGATGCCTCTTCTACGACTCGCCCTGCGTACATGACGACCACGCGATTGCACATCTCAGCTACAACGCCCAAATCATGCGTGATCAGCAGCATCGACATATGCTCATCGGCCTGAAGCTGCTTCATGACATCGAGAATTTGCGCCTGGATCGTCACGTCGAGCGCGGTCGTCGGTTCATCTGCAATCAGTAGATTCGGTTGACACGACATCGCCATCGCAATCATGATCCGCTGCCTCATCCCGCCAGACAGCTGGTGCGGATACTCATTAATAATCTCTTGAGGTCTTGGAATCCCGACCTTGGTCAGCATGCTTATCGCATGCTCTCTCGCCTGCTTATCGGAATAGCCCAGATGCAGCCGAATCGACTCCATGAGCTGCTCGCCGATCTTCATGACCGGATTGAGCGAAGTCATCGGCTCCTGAAAAATCATCGCGATCTCTTTGCCGCGAATCCCGCGCATTTCGCTTTCAGAGATGTTCAGGATGTTGGTTCCGTTGTACGTAATTTCACCGTTCGTAATCTCACCTGTCGTATCCTTGAACAGACGCATGATCGAAAGTGAGGTCACGCTCTTGCCACAGCCTGATTCACCAACAAGCCCGAGCACTTCCCCTTTTTTTATATGAAAGCTGACCTTGTCCAAAACGACAGTCTTTTTGTTATCTCTCGTAAACTGCGTTTGCAGGTGCTTTACTTCGATGATGTTTTCACTCATCTGCCCCATCTCCCTCGATTAGTTCTTTGTTTTCGGGTCCAGGATATCTCTGAGGCCATCGCCAACCAGATTGAATGCAAGCACGGACAGGAAGATCGCCAAACCAGGAATCATGACAACGTGAGGCGAGGTAGCCAGATAATCACGCCCCATGCTTAGCATTGCTCCCCAGTCGGGACTTTCCGGCTTCGCTCCCAGTCCGAGAAAGCTCAAGCTGGATGCAGCCAGAATCGACGTACCAATACGAAGGGAAAAGAAGACAATCATGCTGGATACGGTCTCAGGAAAAATGTGGCGGAAAATGATCCGGCTGCTTTTGGCCCCCATCGATCTCGCCGCCTCAACAAATACCGCTTCCTTGGCTGCCAGTGTGTTCCCCCGAATCAGTCGGGCAAAGGACGGAATACTGAACACAGCCACCGCCACAACCACATTCGCTAAGCCTGGTCCCAAAATCGCCACGATGGCAATCGCCAGCAGCAGGTCCGGAAAAGCAAACATGACGTCACTAGATCTCATGATGAGCCGATCCATCCAACCGCCATAGTAGCCGCTGCACAAGCCCAAAATCGTTCCGATCACCGCTCCGACCAATACCGAGGTAAAGCTGACACTAAGTGAAATTCCGGTTCCGACGATGATTCGGCTCAGGATGTCTCTGCCGTACTCATCTGTTCCCGCCCAATGCTTGGATGAAGGGGTTTGCAGGATCGCATCATAATCAGGCTCATATGGATCATACGGCGCAATCAAAGGTCCAAATATCGCAATGAAAAGTAGAAAGAGGATAAAAAAACCAGCCCAAAACGCCGTTTTTTGTTTCTTCCACTTGATCCAAAACTCACTCATCCTGGAGCTTTTCTTTTCCATGGAGACCTGCGAGCTATGGCTCACTTCCTTTACTGCTTCCATTACAGTCTCCTCCTCTACTTAGCTTTCATAGCGAATCTTAGGGTTTAGCGCTTTATACAAAATATCAACCAAGAGATTCACCAGAATGAATTCCAGCGAGAACAGCAGAATGACCGCTTGTACAACTGGGTAATCACGGAAAGCAATCGAGTCAATCAAAAGGCGACCCATACCCGGAATACTGAAAACTGTTTCTACCACGACTGACCCGCCCAGCAAAAAGCCGAACTGCAAGCCAGCGATCGTAACGACAGGGATCATGGAGTTTTTCAGTGCATGCTTGCGAACGACCACTGATTCTTTCAAGCCTTTTGCCCGACCGGTCCGAATGAAATCCTCTTTTAACGTTTCGAGCAGTGAGGATCTCGTAAAACGGGCAAGCATCGACATAATTCCCGCTCCTAATGTAAGAGATGGAAGAACGTAGCTTTTCCAGCTTTCGGCTCCGCCTGTCGGAAACCACCCGAGCTGCACGGAAAAAATCTGTATAAGAATGAGTCCCAGCCAAAATCCAGGTAAGGAAATGCCTGATATCGCTGTCAGCATCCCTACGTAATCGGGCCATTTATTGCGGAACACAGCCGAAATGGTACCGATCAGCAAGCCCAGAACTAGCGCCCAGCCTAAACTCATAAATGTCAAATTCATCGTAATCATGTAGCGATTCGCAAACATATCGCTAATCGGAAGTCCTGTTTTTAGAGAATGACCCAAATTGCCTGTGAACAAATTTTGCATATACGTGGCGTATTGAACCAACAACGGTTTATCTAGTCCCAATTCTTCGCGAACTCGCGTAATCTCTTCCAGTGTTGCGTCCTTTCCCGCCGCCAGACGGACAGGATCACCCGGAACCAGGTGAATAAAAAAGAAAATGAGCAGCGACACGACGAAAATGATCGGAATGATCTCGATAAGCCTCTTCACGATATAACGGAACATATTTTGTGTTCCTCCTAAATAAGAAAAGTAAAGCAGCGCTGGGCAGCAGGCAACGACCCAACGCTGCTTTTCTGGTATTATTTAAATTCCGCTTCTCTTACGTAGATGCCGCCGCTTGGCGTGATGTAAACACCTTCTACGTTGCTGCGCTTTCCATACAAGATTTCATCGACAGCGAGGAAAATCCACGGTGCTTCTTTAAATACATGTTCCTGTACGACTCCATACAGCTCTTTTTGCTTCGTTTGATCAGAGGACTGCGTAGCTTCCTTGATGCTCTTGTCTACCAGATCGTTTTTATAGAATGCAGTGTTTGCTCCAGCCGGCGGGAAGTTCTCGCTGCTGAACAGAGAGCGCATCGCGTTATCCGGGTCTGCGGACGACCAGCTTACATACCACATGTTCATTTTTGCTTCTTCAGGTGATTTGATGCCGTAAATTTCATCAGACAGTGTTGCTTCTTCCATCGACTTCACTTCAACCGTGATGCCGACCTTTTGCAATTGCTGCTGGATGAATTGCATGCCCTTCATCGTATCGGAGTTGGTATTTCCCCAGATGTCAGTAGTGAAGCCATTCTCGTAGCCAGCTTCCTTGAGCAATTCTTTTGCTTTTTCAATGTTGTATTCATAGACGCCCTGCTTGGCGTAATGAGCAATCGTAGGAGACATGACGGATTCCAGCTTCGCTCCGTATCCTGCTTTTACAACCTTGATGAAGGCATCCTTGTCTACCGCATAGTTGATTGCTTGTCTCACACGCGGATCATCAAACGGCTTTTTCAGCATGTTGATGGAGACGTAACGGGTGATCGTAGAAGGTGTGCGCTCTACTTTTACTCCGTCCGCGCCATTCAATGTTTCTACTTGTTGCTCTGGCAGCGGATAGATGACGTCAGCCTCTCCCGTTTTGAGCATCGCTACGCGGGAGCCATTCTCCGGTACTGGCTTGTAGATGATTTTTTGAACCTTGGCAGCACCCTTATCCCAGTGATCCTGATTCAGCTCGACAGTCAAGTGATCGCCCTGAACCCACTCCACGAATTTGTACGGCCCAGTACCAACCGGATTTTTCGCGATGTCCTTGCCATATTTTTCAAGTGCTTGCGGACTGATGATTCCCGTCGTGAATTTGTTGATCATGGCACTAAACGGTTGGTTCAGCGTCACCTTTACGGTGTATTCGTCTACGACGTCTGTGCTTTTGATGTACTTGTAGTTGCGGTAGGCACGCAGATTGTTTTCCTGGTTGCTCATGCGGTCGAAGTTGATTTTGACTGCTTGGGCATTGAACGGCGTACCATCATGGAACTTGACGTTTTGGCGCAGCTTGAATGTGTATTCCGTCGCATCTTCATTCACCGAATATTCAGTCGAAAGTCCTGGTATCAGCTTTAAATCTTTGTCGTAAATCAATAGGCCCTCAAACATGGAGGTCTGTACCCCACTTGACAGGGCATCCCCTGTATTTTGCGGGTCCATCGTAATGAAGTTTTCGTTGACTGCCACCACCAGCTGTTCTTTTTGTTTTGCTGGCGTCTCACCTGGGTTGGCAGCTTGCGGAGCAGAAGTACCTCCTGTGGTGCCGCCTGTGCCACTGTTGCCACTGGAACACCCAAATAGTAAAGCTACTGAAAAAAGGAATACAGATGCTGCTCGCAAATAAGACACTTTTTTCATGACCCAATCCCCCTTACAATTTTTATCTGATAGATGCAATCTGGATGTCCCTGGACTCATTTTTCCCGGCTATTTATGAAAACGTGACTTCTTTGCCGGTTTGCGCTGATTCGTAGATTCCACACAGAATTTTCATCATCTCTACCCCGTGCTGTACCGGGCTGAGAGTCTCCTTCTCGCCGAGAACACATGCAACGAAGTGATCGATTTCGTTTTGGAAGCCTTGTTTAAAATCAAAGGAGAGTTTATCGAGCTGTGGGCTAATGTTCAGGATCGTATCGTGTTTTTCAGATATGATCGACAGCTCAGGCTCTACCTCTGCACCGCCCTTGTCGCCATACAGCTTGACGGACAGCTCTTCTTTTTTGGCGTGTAGTGTAAAGCTTACATCTACCATCAGAGATGCTCCGTTTTCAAAACGAATGAGCGCGTTTGCCATATCTTCTACCGTATTTTTTGTAGGATCATAATCTGCTGCTTTGTAAAAGGAGAGGTTCTTGACGTTGGCGCGGTTTCCCAGCTTGTTGTATGTATTGCCGCTGACTGTCTTGACTTTTGGACAGCCCATCAAGTACCAGCAAAGATCGATAACATGCACGCCCAGATCGATCAGTGGCCCTCCGCCGGATCTTTCCTTATCCGCGAACCAACCGCCCGGATTTCCTAACCGACGCAAGCAGGATGCTTTGGCGTAATAAATCTCTCCCAGCTCGCCTGCATCGATAAATTGCTTGAGCAATTGGGCATTCGTATCATAGCGGCGGACAAACCCGACCTGCAGGACCTTCCCGCTCTCTTTTACCGCTTCCTCGATTTGAAGAGCGCTTTCAATTGAGGTGCACAAAGGCTTTTCGACCAGTACGTGCTTGCCCGCCTTGAGCGCTGCGATCGAGATTTCAGCATGCGTATTGTTCCAGGTGCAAATGCTTACGGCCTCTATCTCTTTGTCTGCAAACACATCTTCCAAATTGCTGTAATACGTTTTGGCGTTGAATTTTTGCGCCTTTTCCTTTGCTCGCTCTTCGTTGAAATCAACAACGGCATGAAGCTCTACTCGTTCGTTGTGCTCATACGACTGCAAGTGCATGTCCGAGATAGAACCGGCGCCGATTACCGCAACCTTCACTTTGCTCATGCTTTGCCTCCTACTTATCTAATTTCTTTGTTAGTTAGTTTTTTCAGTGGAGTTATTAATTGAATGATACAAAATAATCTTAATCTTTGCAACAAGCATTTCGTTATAAAATTTGAAGTTTACGCTCGTGCTCCCATTCCGAAAATAAGAGACCTGCCGCCCCAACAACACCCGATTCAGTACCCAGCCTGTTCAGCTCAATGCGCACCTGGTTTCCCATGCCCGGGATGCAGCGCTCGCGAACACTCTTGTCAATCTCCTGCAAAATGATCGGGGCTGTGTTCATAACCCCACCGCCAAAAACAATCACCTCTGGGTTGAACAAATGGATCAAGCTCGTCGCCCCTATCCCTAAGTAAAACCCTGCCTGCTTTAAAATGTCGATTGAAAAACGGTCACCACGCAGGGCTGCCTCCCCGATTTGCTTTGCCGTCAGGTCTTCGCTGTCTTGTAGCAGACTGCCAGCAATCGCGGCATCTCCCCTGGCGAGTGCCATTCGCGCTGCATTTTCGATAGCGGTGCCAGACGAGTAGTTCTCCAGACACCCCCGATTCCCGCAAAGGCAGAGCGGTCCATTCCAATCAATCGAAATATGCCCGAACTCACCAGCGCTCCCATCAATTCCGGACAACAGTCGGCCATCGCTAATAATGCCAGCTCCCACACCCGTGCTGACGGTGACATAAATCATGTTTGCCGTGCCTTTGCCTGCTCCCCACATCCACTCTGCAACCGCAGAAGCATTGGCATCATTCATCAAACGCACAGGGAGATGGAACTTGTCCTCGATCAGCTTGCCAATCGGGACATTGCTCCAGCCCAGATTGCTGGCAAAAATGATTTCATTCTTTTTGCTGTCGATCACTCCCGCAGACGCAATCCCGACACCGCGCACGCGTCTGCGGTTTACGCTTTTGTCAATCATGACAGTCTCTATCGCTGCCAACACCCGCTCTATTACTGCCTTCTCTCCATCCTCTGAAGTAGTAGGAAGCTGTGCCTGACTGATCATTTGACCTTCACTATTTACCAATCCCGCAAGGATTTTCGTACCACCCAAGTCTAGTCCAATCGCATACTCGTCCATTTCCATCGCCGACCTCTCCTTCCGGTCATTCTTTGTCTATTGCTGTTTGGTGAGTGAGTTACTTTCTCCAATGGTTTTATAAACTCATGTAGCTTTATTTTAAGCACAGTATTTCACTTTCGTCCAGATTATTCTGAAAAAAATTCGCTCTTATGCCCAAAAAAAGAACCCCTATTCTGCTGTAAAATAGAAGTGGAGTTCGTCGCTTTCTCTTCAGTTGCTTACTTAAACCAGCCTTTTTCCTTGAAATGCGTGATCGCCTCAATCCGGTTGCTCACACCGAGCTTGTCGAGAATCACGGAGATGTAGTTGCGCACAGTACCTGTTGTGATGTACAGCTGGCTTGCGATTTCCTTTGTATTTTTGCCATCTGCAATCAGCAAAAGGACTTCCTTTTCGCGCTCGGTCAGTGGATTTTCCTGACCATACGCCTCATCTACCAGCTCCGGAGCATAAATACGTCGCCCTGCCATGATGCTGCGAATAGAGGACGCCAGCTCTTCACTCGGACTGTCCTTGAGCAAATAGCCGTTAGCACCTGCTTTTAGCGCGCGCTCAAAATAGCCTGGGCGGGCAAATGTCGTCAGGATCATCACCTTGCAGCCGCAGCCTTTTAGCTCCTCGGCGGCGTCCAGCCCGCTTTTGACCGGCATCTCGATGTCCATGATGCAGATGTCCGGCTTGTGCAAATGCACCAGCTTCACTGCGTCTTCCCCATTGCTTGCTTTGCCGACGACCTTCATATCCTCTTCCAAATCGAGCAGGGAAGCCAGAGCACCGAGCAGCATCCTCTGATCCTCTGCAATCACTATGCGAATCATGCTCCCGCCTCCTTTTCCGGTTGTTTGAAGACATTTGGTACGCGAATGACGATGGTAGTTCCACTTTCCGTTGAAGAGATCTCCATACTGCCATTCACAAACTCCAGCCGCTCCTTCATCCCGCGCAGCCCGTTTCCTTTCGTGCAGACCGTTTCCTCGATCATCCCGATTCCGTTATCTTTCACCTGCACGATCAGATCGGTTCGTGATGGCTCAATTGAAATCGAGCAGCTGGTGGCACTGCTGTGTTTTACGACATTGGTGACTGCTTCCTTCAAGCACATGCTGAGTACGTTCTCTGTCATTAGCGAAGTATTGTTCAGATTCGGATTGCCCACCACCACAAAGTCAATTTCAGCTGCCTTTAATATTTGTGTGATCCGAAACATCTCGTCCTCTAGTCTCGTGCCGCGCATTTGTGTGACCATTTCCCGTACTTCTTTTAAGGCGATTCGCGCTGTTTGTCTGATCTCCTGTAGCTCAGTCTGAGCCTGGGTCGGATTTTTCGTAATCAGCTTGCTGGCTAAATCGGTCTTGAGTCCGATCAAAGAAAGCTTTTGCCCCAACGTATCATGTAGGTCACGGGCAATCCGCTGCCTCTCCTCCAGCTTGACCAGCTCTGAAATCCGCTTGTTTGCATGCTCCAGCTCACCTTGCAGCTGCTCCCGTTTGTTCCAGTTGTACGTAGTCACTGGCAGCAAAATAACGGCAATCAGGCTAACGAGAACAAACGGCAGCTGGTTGATAAACGACGAATTTTTCGCGACGAAGCCCATATTGATCGTGATAACGGTGCTGATCAGATGAATCGTGTATAGCGTAATAAAGCCAATCTTGTTTTGGATGTTTCCGATGAAAAATGCGAGGAAGAGCGAGAAATACACATAGCCAAACAGCACGGTCATGGCAATGGAGATGATAATTTGCAAGCTCGTCCAAAAGTAAATCAGCCATCCTTTGGAAAGAAAGGAGAGCACGTAACAAATAAAAAACACGAGGATCATGACGATTCCGATGACGATCTCATATGTCGAGGAAGACCGGAAAATAAAATAGAAGGGTAGTATGTAAAAAACTACCCAGACGTAAGGGCTAAGGCCCGTATTTTTATGGAGAATGTGATACCACTTTTGCATGACTGCCCACCTTTTTTACACCTTGTCACCTTAGTGTAGCGGAATCGAAGGGTTTATGGCAGAGCTATTTTCCTTCCAAGCTCGGTTTGGGGCTATGCAGGGCATCCATGATCGACTCGCTCTCGATCGGCATCTGCTTCAGCTCTTTAAAGCTCACAAATCGTTTGCCACGCTCATCCCACAAGCGAAAGCGCAGTGCCACCAAGCTGGAAGCCAGTGTAATCGTCGTTGCCATCTGCAACGGAGGAGTTTCGATATGTGCTTTCTCCAGGTTGTAATTTGGTACCTTTGGACTCAGGTGATGCACATGATGAAAGCCGATATTGCCTGTAATCCATTGAAGTGCTTGTGGCAGCTTGTAATAAGAGCTTCCTTCCACCGCTGCCTTCACATAGCTCCACTGGTCCTCATTTTCAAAATACGAATCCTCAAACTGGTGCTGAACATAAAACAGCCAGATGCCAAACACAGCAGAAAGATAAAAGATCGGGCCTTGCACCAAAAGAAAGTCCTTCCAGCCGATCGCCCAGATCATAAAGCCGTAAATGCCTACAATCAGCACATTCATAAAATAGTTGTTCAGCTTCTCTTGACGACGTGCTCCATTGCGGTTAAAACGGTATTGAAATACAAAAACGTAAATGGGTCCAAGTCCAAACATAACAATCGGATTACGGTATATCCGGTATGCGATCCGCTGCCACAAGGGCGCAGCCAAATATTCGTCGACGGTCATAATCCAAATATCGCCTACTCCGCGCTTATCGAGGTTGCTGCTCGTTGCATGATGGATCGCATGCGCATTTTTCCACTGCTCATACGGAACGAGTGTAAATACACCTGTTATAATTCCGAGTATATCGTTTGCCAACCGGCTTTTGAAAAAGGACTGATGGCAGCAATCATGAAAAATAATGAAGGTACGAATCATGAAGCCAGCTGCGATGACTGTGAGTGGAAATGCCAGCCAGTAAGAAACAGACAAGCTCAAATACGCACTGTACCAAAGCAAAAGCAGCGGAACCATCGTGTTGATGATCTGTCTGATGCTCGATTTGGTATCTGTTTTTTCAAAGGGGGCTACATTCTTTTTCAAATGAGCGATGTTGGATTGGTGCATGTATATGTTTCCTCCTCGATATGAAGCGCGCGGGTGGCGATTGACTTTGCCAGACGCAATTTTCTATCTATATTGTAGAAAATTCAGTCAGGTCACTGTAGTCATAAACGTCAAGTCGAGGGTATGACAAACGTCATGGTTGAACAAGTATTTAGGGAGGATAAAAATGTCAGCGTGGCTATAGTGGAGGGGAGGAAAATGGAGAAAATGCTCCAGCTTCTTGGGTACCTTGCTGTGGGGTCATTCCTGCACGTCTACATGAAAAAAGCGAAACCGCGTCCAAAGTGGAGGGTTCAGGAAGCTCCTCAGAGGTGGACGCTTAAGGGCGTGTTTCGCTTTTTCTCCATTTTCCTCGACCAGCTGTTTCTGTGCGCCGACATGTTTAAAGAGTGGGTGACAAAAAAAGCAAAAACCCCTGACCTATCTATGATGGTCAGGGATTTCTAAAAAAGCTTCGAATTAGTGTTTATGCATGGCTTCCCACTCTGCTGCCAGGATGCTCATCATGATTCGATCGTAGCTTTTGCCTTCGCGCAGGACGGCGGAGCGCATTCTGCCTTCTTCGGTGAAGCCTGCTTTGGTGTAGGCGCGGATAGCTGGTTCGTTGTACGAAATGACGTCAAGTCCGACGCGGTTTAGGTTTAATTCATGGAAAGCATAGCGGAGGAGCATTTTCAATGCATCGACTCCGTAGCCTTTTCCCCTGTCACTCGGGTTGCCGATTCCCATTGCCATATGAGCAGCGCGGTTGTTCCACTCGATTTTGAATAGAGCGACAAAGCCAATCAGCCGATCATCCTCTAGCGGGCGCAGCATGAACTCAACACTGTTTGAGCTGCGTGAGCTTGAGGCTGCAAAGGCAGACGGCTGCTGAGGAACAGCAAAATCTGAGTCCAGCCTGCGCAAATAGTCGAAGTCCTCACTAAAACGCGCCATTTGTTCGGCATCACCAGGATACGCCGCTGTAAACCGAAGGAATTCACCGCGAAATAAGCTTTGATTGTACGCGATCTCTTTATTCATTTCTATTGATTTTGATTGTACGCACGATACCAATAAAAAGGCTGCAGCTCAGCAAGCGTTTTATACACGAGTCCACCCTCTGGCACATAGACGGCTGCTTTTACTTTTGAGCCCCAGTAAAAGAGTCTCTCCTGACATACTCCACATGGCGTCAAGATTTTAAATGCTGCATTCTCGTCATCACGAACGACACAGATCGTATGCGTAACGACCTTTTGCAGCTTGTGCGCCTCACAGATCGCCCCTGTCTCCATACATAATTCGGTCGAAGCATTCAATACCTCTGGCGCTACACTCGTCAAAATCGTTCCGTCTTCCGTGTACATTGCTGCTGCGCCGCCCCAACCGGTAGGATATCTCTTTTGGATCAGCTCAACTGCCGCTTCGAATAAAGCTTGTTCAATGTTCATTTCTGTTCTTCCTCCGTCATGATTATCTACTTCTCTATCGTACAGGAGCAAAACGGTAAAATCATAATAAAAAAGGAAAAGACCTCATCCAGCTAGCAGATGAGATCCTTTGGTCTTGCTACCTATTTACTTCACATCAAGACGCTTCATGAAATCCTCCAGCAGCAGGTTTGCCGCTTTGATTCCACCCGCTGTATTCCAGATCGTTTCGTTTACCTGGAATACTTGATTGTTTTTCGTTACGTTCAAAGACTTGAAGATCGGGCTATCCATCCATTTCTTCGCCATCTGTGTGATTTCTGTGGAGCCTTTTGCCTCGGAAACCCAATAGAATAAAATGTCGCCATCCATCGCGGACATGCCTTCCTCGGTCAGAAACTCAGCAAAATTATTAACATCCTGCGATGCTGGACGCGCTACGCCCAACTGTTCAAACAGCACACCACTGAATGTATCCTTTTGATAAATCTGGACGCCTTTTTTGGAAAACTTGGCTACGGATACCTTCATCGCAGCCTTCGGACCGAGCTTTTCTTTTGCAGCCGCTACGCGATCATCAAACTCCTTCATGACCTTCTCGCCCTCTGCCTTTTTGTTCAAGGTTTCGGCATACAAGGCAAAGTTGGTTTTCCATCTGCCAGACAGCTCTTCGGAAAATACGGTTAGCGCAATTTTGGACAACTGATCGTATATTTTCTCATGACGTACTTTGTTGCCAATAATCAAATCCGGATTCAGGTTGACGATCGCTTCCAGATTCGGTTGGTCCTCGTAACCAAGTGCTTCCACACCATCCATCTCAGCTTTGATGTGGTCGTGCCAAGGCTCTCCCTCCCATGACTGTACGGCTCCGACTGGCTTGACACCGAGTGCGAGCAGAGCCTCTGTTCCTTCATTCGTCAAAATGACCACGCGCTTTGGCTCCCCTGTGATTGGGGTCGTGCCCATGGCATGCTTGATCTCACGAGTCCCGCTCGCATCAGCAGGTGCTGGGGTACTTGCGTCTTTCGGTGCTTCGGTTGCTGCTGGCGTTGTTGCAGCAGGTGCTTGTGTCTGCTGCGCCTGATTGGCAGTGCCCCCGCAGCCTGCCAAAACAGCTAGCAAACTTACCAAAAAGATGCTGAGCAGTACGTGGCGAATGTGCTGAACTTTGGTATGTCTTTTCATCTCGATATTGCCCCCACTTCTATCAATGATCACATTAGTGATAACCATTATCAATTGATAGTATATAGAGACTCGCCCTGCTTTTCCATGGACGTGATTGCCCTGTTTATATGGAGCGAATTATCCGTGGCTGGCTGCTTGGAGAAAAAAGGACGTGCTTTTTTGAATCATGTACTCCCTCCCGAGCGGTCCCCACGGGTCCCAGTCGCGGCTGTCCGGGTAGTAGACCTGATTTTCCCGTACCGCGCGCAGCTCTTTCCATCGCTGGCTCTGCTCCAGTGCTGTCACATGACTCTTTTCGCTCCAGATCAAAATGATCCGCTCCGGGTCGAGCGCGAGCAGCTCGGAAAATGCATCTGCCCTGTAGCTTGCATGTGTCACCCTTGGGTCAGGCTGGAAACCAAGCTTGTGATAAAGCAGGTCAGTCAAGGCATGTCCGTAAGCTCCGTACATGCGTACCTCATCTCCGAGTATACGCAGAATCGTCCATCGTCCCTTGCGTGTAACGGAACTCAATGCATCTTTTGCCTGCTTTTCCACAGTATCTATATGACGGATGATGCCCTCGGCAACGCTCTCTTTGTGAAACATGGTTGCTATGTGCATTTGATACTCGTACCAAGGCAAATAATCGTTGAATAAAAGGGTTTGCGGCGTCTGCTTCCATTCGTCTGCATCCTCTCTTCCCTGCACATTCATTCTGACGATGATATCTGGAGACAGAGACATGATCTCCTGCGGGTCGATTGTCTCCTCGGCATTCAGCGCTTTTGTACCCCGCAGCCGATGGTGAAGATGCTGGGGAAAGCCTGATTTCGTCGTGTAGTAGTTTGGAAAAGACGGCGCTACAATCGGTTGAATTCCCATCGCCAGCAAATGATCCTGTAAAAACAGCTTGCTCACCACAGCAACACGTTGACCTGCTTGCTTCATGTATATATACGGGGGCAAACCCTCCCGCTTTTTAAACAGGCGACTGAAGTAAAGCTCGTCGGAAAAACCAACGCTACGCGCCACATCCTTGACGCTATACTGGGACGAGGCTAACAATTCCTTGGCCTGCTTCATCCGCAGATGAGTCAAATATTCACTCGGTGTCATCCCTGTTGCTCGTTTAAAAGCACGACAATAAGAGCTTGGCGTCATCTGGGCAATCAAAGGCAAAATACCGACATCCAGCGGCTCCCGATAGTTTTTTTGCATGTAAGCAAGCGTCGCTTCCACTGATCCGATTCCTTTTTCCGCATGCTTTAGTTGCTCGGTATGGACGAAAGCGAGCAGCTCATAAAACAATAGCTGTCCGTGTAAAACAGCGGCGTAGTCCTGATTGGAAATAGCCGCAGCCAGTTCCCCCAGCTTTGACAAAAGGGTAGCTGGCAGACTGATCGGAAATGCGATTGAATCCATTCGTAAATCGGCAGCAAGCAGCCCGATTTTAGTAATCTCCACGACCTGATTAGTTGGCTGCAAGACTGCTTCCACATAGGAGACCACATAAAAGACTAAAGGCGTCTTTTCTGCTGCGAGCGCTTCTATGCTCATCCCCGGGGTAAGTAGTACCGCTGTCCCCGAGCTGATCTCACGCGTTTCTCCATTAATCGTAACCAGTCCGCATCCCTCTACCACATAGCACAGCACATGCATGGGTACTCGTCGTGATCGCAAGCGAAAGCCTGCTTTCCAGCTATGCTTTTTTACCGATATAAGAAAATGCGACATTCTTTTAAGATTAACTGACATTGCACACCTCCATGTAGTCCTTTGCTTCTCAAGCAAGAAGAGTAGACAAGCGGATATAAGATTCCTGGCTAGTCTACTCTTCTACTAAAGGAGTTGCGTATTTGTATTTAGGAACCCGAACGAGTCGAGCGGAACATCAAGAGGAATAAATAAGGTGCCCCCAATAGTGCTACGACAATTCCTGAGGGGATATCTTTGGGAATCAAAATGGTTCTACCAATTAAATCAGCTGCTGCCAGTAACAAAGCACCGAGCAAGGCTGATATAACCACTGCCTTGCGATGATGCGAACCAACGAGAATTCGCGCAGCATGTGGAGCGAGTAAACCGATAAAACCGACTGCCCCTACACTCGCTACTGCCAGAGAAGCAAGTAATACCGCAATCATCGCTACGTACAGTCTTGTGCGGCGAACGCGCAAGCCGAGTCCCATCGAGCTCTCGTCATTAAAGGATAACAAGTCTACGCGACGTCCCAGCCACCATGCCACTGGCAACAGCACGAGGAGCGCCGGCAGCAAGCGGCTTACTTCTATATAGCCGCGACCATATGTGCTTCCTGCCATCCAAGCGAGGGCCGGAGCTGCCAAAAGCTGCGCCTGTACAATCAAAATATTGATGAAGGCTGCGCCTGCTGCAGCTACCGCAATCCCTACAAGGGTCAAAATGATAGGGTTGAGCCCCCGTCTCCACGATACGGCATATACAATCATAGCAGAAGCAATCCCACCGAGCAGTGCTCCAAGCGGCATCCAGTCAGACAAATGTGGAAAGACGAGCAAGAGCAAAATCGCTCCAACGCCAGCCCCACTTGTCACACCGACAATTTGTGGATCGGCAAGCGGATTGCGAACAGCGCTTTGCATCATGCTGCCGCTCACTGCCAATGCGACACCCGCCAATCCAGCCGTCAAGACACGAGGCATCCGCAGCTCGAACAACAATTGGCGATAAAGATCATTTCCTTGTCCCATAAAGATAGCCCAAACCTCTGACAACGGGATGTACATGTTTCCGCTCGCCAGGCTGATCATCCATACGATAACCAAAAGACCGCTAAACACCACAATCCAGACCGGATAAGGGACCCCTGAACACCAACCGCCTACACTCATGGATGTGCCAGCTCCAGTGCTTGCACTCATTTTGCGAGAAACCCGCATCGCAAGCCAGATCAGCCAAGGTCCGCCGATTGCAGCGGTAATCGCACCCGCCGGAAGCTCGCCATACGCATTGACAAACGTCCGTGCGATCGTGTCTGAGGCAACGAGCAGTGCTGCACCCCAAATCGCACTAACCGGCAGCAGCAAGCTATGTCTCGTCATTCCGGATAAGCGAACCAAATGTGGGGCAACAAGGCCAATAAAACCGATAGGGCCAACGACACTGACGCTGACACACGTAACGAGAATAGCAATAAGCATGGCCAGCAGGCGTGTCTTACCTACCTTTTGTCCCAGGGAGCGTGCCGTTTCTTCATTAAATGAAAGCACGTCCAATTGCCGTGCCATCAGGCATCCAACAACAATTCCGCCAATGATGAGAGGCCAGCTAAATGCTACACCGGACCAGTCATTTTGTTTGAGGGAGCCTGACCCCCATAAAAATATCCCTTGTGTCGTTTCTTCGTTAAATAAAATGATAGCACTCGTAAGCGAGGAGAAAACCAGCGTGACAATCATCCCGGACAGGGCTACACGCACAGGATTTCCTTTTCGTCCGCCTGCCATAAAGTAAACAGCAACAGCCGCGAGAATTCCTCCCGCCATGGCAAAAGGAAGCGGATATTGATGCAAAATAGCCGGCCAAAAGACCATTCCAAACACGACGAACAAATACGCTCCGGCATTTACACCCAGTGTCGTTTCAGAGGCGAGCGGGTTGCGAGTCACGGTTTGCATCAAGGCACCCGATACGGCCAGCGCTGCCCCTGCCAACAGGCCCATGACGGTTCTTGGCAGCCTGACCCCGCGTATTAGCTGATGATCAGCAATGTCTTGTGGGGAGATAATCGCCTGTACAACTGAGCGAAGCGAAATATCAGCCATTCCCTGTGTCAAACTCACAAACGTCAGTATGAACAGGACCACTAGCCCTCCCACTAACATCCATAACGGCTTCCAGCCTCCTCTTGGAACAGAAGGGGCTGGATGAATGTCCGATCGGGCTATCGTTTCACGCTTGGCGAGACTCATTTCGTCAGCAGATCAGCTGCTTTTTTCGCCATAATTTCAGCAGACAATGGACCGCCGTAAGGCCACATGTCACCGCCCAATGCATAGATGCGATTTTCTTTTACAAAAGTGAGACCGTTCCATACTGGATTATTCTTCAACTGATTTTCGATCACGTTATCATCATCCTGGATGATATGCAGGAAATTGGCATCCTGCAGGGCTGGGAGTGCTTCTACGTCTGTAGTCGTCATCCCATTTTGCTCGAATTTCTTCGGTTTATAGGCATTCGTCAAGCCGATGTGCTCCAAGATTTTCACAGCAGTGGAGTTGTCGGTAGACAGACGGAATTCAACTGCATTCTGGTTGCTGTAGCCCATGGCGAGAACAAATGGAACCTTGTCTTTGCCTGCAGCAACGATTTTTTCTTTGGCTTCGGCATACGTCTTGTCGAGGTTTTGCAAAACCTTGTCTGCCTCTTCCTTTTTACCCACAATATCGGCAATTTCTTTAAAAGTATCAATCATTCGGGAATACTGGTCACCCTGACCCTCTGGCGGGTTGGAGTCGTATGCGATCGTAGGTGCGATCTTGCTCAGTTCGTCGTAGTTTGCTTCCACATTCCGTTTCAAGCCGATGATCAAATCCGGCTTCAAGAGCATGATCGATTCCAGGTTTGGTGCAGTACGACTGCCGACATCAACGGCATCTGGAGCAATTTCTACCGGTAGCTTTACCCACTTTTTCATGTTGGGAATATCCGCAATTCCTACAGGCTGTACACCTAGTGCCAACAAATGCTCAGCGCTGCTCCATTCCAATGCTACGACACGCTTGGGAACCCCTTTAATCGTAGTCTCACCCTTCATGTGCTTAACCGTGCGGACCTGCTCTTCTCCAGCTTTACCTGCTTCCGGCTGAGCTTGTGGAGCTGGCTGCGAGGACGAGCCTGCTTGTGTGCCTGTGCCAGTATTTCCGCACGCAGCAAGCAGCAGTAGTGCAGACAAGCATACTAGAAAAATTGGCAGCTTAACAAAACGCATGTAATGATCCCCCTTACTTTTTATCGCTCTAAGCTACAGTGAGCGTGGCTGCTCACATGGAAATATGTACATGTCTTCCAAGAATTTATGATAATGATTATCATTATCTTTGTCAATGAGCAAAATGCAAAAAAATCCCCCGAAATCGGAGGATTCTTGTTTGATGCTTGATTACACTTCTTTTGGCAAAACGATTCCGCGATACAGCCTTACCGTGATGAGATAGTACAGTGCGTAGATCACCACGAAAATAACGGTTGGTACCCAAATATTTACGTACGGCTCTAACAAGATAAACGAAAACATTTGCATGCCGACAAGCACATGTGTCAGTCCCATCAATGCCGGGAACAAGAACACGAAGAGCAGCTCTTTATAAATGGAGCCCACCAGAAGTGACTTGCGTACGCCAATCTTTCTCAGCATGCTGTAGCGGTCACGGTCACGGGTAGCACCCGACAAAATTTTAAACATCAGGCAGCTCGCCATCATCGCCAAAAACGCTACACCCAAGAAAAAGCCCATAAACATCGTCCCGCTGGTAAAGGCATAGACAGATTCGTAGGTGCCATATTTCGTCGTGAGATACACCTCTTCGTCCTCTGAGGCTGGCTTGATCTGCTCTTTTTGACGCTGATTCATTGCTTTGATATCTTGCTTATATTTCAAAAAGTCATCAACTTTGGCAATTACAACCGTGTGTTCATTTCCTTTTACACTCGCAAAGGTTGCCTGATCCACGACACGCACCGGCTTACCGTCATACATTTTGTAGCTGATCGTGAACTCCTGCGAGATCACTTGATACCATTCATCAGGCAGCTCTTCCAGCTTCTGCCCTGTCTTTTCATCTTTGTCTTCGTTCATCCCATACAGATTTGCAGGGAGTGGTTCAGCAATTCGCTCAGGCTCTTTGTTTGGATCGTAATTCTGCATGTCGTTGGTAGAAATCAACGGCGGATGCGCCAATAAATCATCCTTGAGGTAATACACTGCATCCTCATTCACTTTGTAGCTATACGTATTTTGCTCCAGTACCGTCATCTTTTTCAGTGCTTCCTGATCCTCACTGACCGGATCATGTAAAGAGATATCATAGACATGCCCGACATTTGCAATCAAATCAACGTTTTTTTGGAAAGCAAGTCCGCCTGCCATTGCCCCTACCCCAAGAGCGATCAGCATAGCCACTGTACCGAGAATTTTGGTCAAATTATTTACCCGAAAACGCAGCTGGGCAAAAGTAAAGGCATTCAAGCTCTGGTCATTCAGCTTACGGTTTCGTTTCAATGCTTGCACCAACACAGGCAAAAGCGAGATAAATAGCAGATACGTCCCGATCGTTGTTGCGATCGCCCCTATCAGGAAACCTAGCAGCTGAAGAGTCATAATCTCTATCAATCCGTAGTAGCCGACCGCTACGAGAGCGACCCCTAGTATCGCTACCAGAACTGTCCCGAAGCCCTTTGCTTTTACATCGTCGGTTTGCTGTTCAGCGCGGATGAGATCCAGTTCCGTTGCACGCGCCAAGCGAACTGCATTGATCGTGGACGTCAATAGAAACAGCACCATGAAAAAGCCCCATGTCATCCATACCGAAGGCAGGTAAAACGGATAGTAGCCGTCTGCCGAAATCTCCAGCAAATTCATGAGCAGCACTCCGATTCCGCTCGACAACGCAATCCCGACGATCGTACCGATCACGAGCGAAACAATCCCCATCGTCAATGTCTCTAAAAAGAGAATCTGGCTGATCTTTCCTTTTTTTGCCCCGAGCACCATGTACATTCCCAGCTCTTTGCGACGCAGCGAAAGCAAGAAGGAATTGGCGAAAAAGATATAAAAAATCGTGATCAACGCGAGCAGAAATGCCCCGACGTTAAAGACGATCTGAATCGATTTGATCACCGAATTCCCTTTGGTGAAGTCTGAATTCAACGCCAGCGTCTGGAACATGTAAAAGATCGAAATCGAGATGACCAAGCCTACCAAGAGCACGAGGTAGTCTTTCATCATTTTTTTCATACTAGACAGTGATAGCTTTAGCAGCATCTTTTGCTCCTCCTAGCGCACATCATGAGATGCACCAAGCTCGGCAAGGACATCCAGAATTTGTTTGAAAAATTGCTGACGATCCCCTGTGCGATGAATTTCCGTGTACAGATTGCCGTCCTGAATGAACAAGATACGTTTGCAATAGCTGGCACTGAATGCATCGTGGGTAACCATCATGATCGAGACCTGGTGATTTTCGTTCAAATCGGTCATCGTTTCGAGCAAGCTTTTTGCATTTTTGGAATCGAGTGCTCCTGTCGGCTCATCCGCCAATAAAATCGCTGGATCATGCACCAGTGCACGAGCAGCGGCTGCACGTTGCTTTTGCCCGCCTGAAACCTGAACCGGATATTTTGACAAGATTTCTTCGATGCCCAGTGTCTGTGCTACCTTCTTTACTTTGGCACCAATCTCTTTGGAAGAAACGCCTTGGAGCGAAAGTGGCAGGGCAATGTTCTCGTAGATCGACAGGTTTTCAAGCAGATTGAAATCCTGAAAAATGAACCCTAGCTTCTGCGACCGGAAATCAGCCAGCTGGTTTTGTTTCATTTGTGTAATGTTCGTGCCTGCGATCTGGATGAATCCTCCCGTAGGTCGGTCCAGTGTGGATATGACATTGAGCAGAGTCGTTTTCCCGGAACCCGACGGACCCATGATTCCGACGAACTCCCCTTTCTCAATCGTCAGTGAAACCCCTTTTAGTGCGTGGGATTGGCTTTCTCCCTTCTTTCCGTATACTTTCTGTACGTCTTTGACTTCTAGTACAGCTACGCTCATCTTTTATCCTCCATTCGTAAGTAACATCCGACTGCCATCGTTGTTTCTCCTCGCTACTAAATGTACCGAGTTTCGAGCGGAGGTGCTATTGATCTACCTTACAGTTTGCTTTACGTTTTGTAAGATTTGGGTGTGGGAGGGAGAAAAGACGGATGGATTGCGGACTGTTGTGGTGAGGAGGAAAACGGAGAAAACGCTTTGGGTGGTGTATCCGGCTTTTCTTTTGTAAGATTGTCAGGAAGAGTAAAAAAACCGAGCCCTCCTGATGAAAATGACTAACAGGAGGGCTTGTCTTATGAAATCCATGCCTTTTTTAACAGACTGACACCAAGCTCAATTTCATCACAAGAAAGATGACTAAATCCAAGCTTAATGATTGGGTAATCGGCTCTATTTTTAATAAAGTAGAGGGAGGTGGGACACACTTTTACACCACAAGAAAATGCACGCTGGATTAACCATTCTTCCGTATGATCCAGATGCAATTTGATTAATAAGTACAAACCAGACTGCTCGCCAATAACAGAAATTTTTTGGCCAAAGTGCTTTTTTATTTCCGAAACGAGGTGCAGCATTTTCCGCTTATAAACGAGCCGCATTCGTTTCACATGACGATTCCATTCTCCCAATTCCATAAATTTGGCCATTGTGAGCTGGCTGAAAAGCGAAGTAGGACTCTCAAAATGAGAGTAATACTTTTTATAACGATGTAATACTGACTCGGGGAGCACCATATACGTTAAACGGATTCCTGGCAGAAATGATTTTGAGAAATTCCCTAAATAAATGACTCTTGCTGAATCAATGGAGGCAAGAGCAGGAAACGGTTTTTGGGTATAGCGGAATTCACTATCATAATCGTCCTCGATAATATATCCACACATCTTGTTAACCCAGTGAATAAGCATTTGTCGTTGTTGAATTGACATGCTTACGCCAATTGGACTTTGATGAGAAGGGGTTATATAAATCAATCGAGATTTCATTTGCTCGATTTGTGAAAAATCAGCCCCCGTTTCATAAACCGGCAACGTTTCAAACATAAAACGATGGAATTGAAAAGCTTCTCTAGCACCGTCGTAACCAGGATCTTCAACAATAATGCTGTGGAACTCTTGCTTCAGAATCTGCCCAAGATATACAAGCATTTGTTGGGTACTGCTTCCGATAACGATTGCATCCGGATTCGTTTTCACTCCACGTGATTGAAACAAATAGGTGGAGATTTGTTCGCGCAGACATACTTCCCCGAACGGTTCTCCATATCGAAAGCTATCCGGTAGCGTTAAAACTTGATTCGCAATCCTCCTCCAGATTTTCAGCGGGAAATGTGTTTGATCAACGGCATCTGACCTGAAATTAACTACCGGAGGTTTTACTGACTCTGTTTGCTTTGGATGCGGAAGGATGAATGCCCCCTGAGATATGAGCGGCTCTAACTCATTGACAAAATAACCTTGTCGCCCCTCTCCGCGAATATACCCTTCCGCAACCAGTTGTTCATATGCCATTAAGGTTGTATTACGGCTTACATGTAAGGAATCTGCCAGTTGCCGAATAGAAGGCAGCTTCTCATTCGTCAGAAGATCACCTTGCTCAATAAATGATTTAAATTTCTCGTAGATTTGTTTGTATTTAGGAGAGTGTTCTGTGAAGGTAAAAATAGTGTTTTTCATTGACATCCCTCCTGACATGTATATTTGTTTATTATTGTATCTTTTTTTATGTCAGTTTGAATCATATTATTTTTTTACAAAGATTTATTTCTAAATAGAAAGGATGATTACGATGTACATTCCTAAGCAATATCGTATGGAGCATGATGAGGCCGTTCAAATGATGAAGTCTAACCCTTTTGCCTTGTTGATTACTACCCATGAGAATCGCCCGTTGGCTACGCATATACCTGTCGAGATTCGTGAAGAAGAAGGAAAAATTTACGTGACCGGGCACATTGCATTCGGAAATATGCAAAAGAAAACCTTGGAAAATAATAGTGATGCGTTGCTTATTTTCCAAGGACCGCACGCTTACATTTCGTCAAGCTGGTATGAGCGCGAAGAGGTTCCCACTTGGGATTATCTCGCAGTACATGCGTATGGAACTGCACGCATACTCACTTGGGATGAGCTGAAATCGGCTTTGGATTCTATGCTTGCACACTATGAATCTCACCGAGAAAATGGAAGGCTGTGGGATACGTTTCATCCTGAGTCTCTTGAGAAGCAAATGAAAGGCATCGTTGGGTTCGAAATTGAAATCACCTCTATTCAAGCTTCAGCCAAAATGAGCCAGAATCGCAACGACACCGATTATAAATCGATTGTAACAGAGCTGGAAAAATCAAACGAACAAGGGGATATCCAGGTTGCCGAGTGGTTGCGAGAGCAGCGGAAAGAGTTATTTAAATGATCGGCCAGAGGTAAATTATTTGCACAAAAACAACGAGGAGTTGCCTTTCATGGATTTTTCAACTATTTGGCTATTTGTAGTTGCTGCTGCTACATTGTTAATCATACCTGGGCCAGCTGTGTTCTATATTATGGCAAGAAGTATAGATCAGGGGAAAAAGGCGGGTCTTGTATCCGTTCTTGGTGTATCTCTTGGTGGTGCAGTTCACGTTTTAGCTGGAGCAATTGGAGTGTCGGCGATCCTTATGACATCCGCAACAGCCTTTACGATCGTGAAATACTTGGGTGCTGCTTATCTGATCTATCTGGGGTGCAAAACTTTATTTTCTGCATCGGATAGCACGACTTCAGAAATTCCAAAAGCCCCTCGCAAAAAATTGCTAAAGATTTTTTACGAATCAGCGCTTGTAGAAGTAATGAACCCTAAGACAGCACTCTTTTTCTTAGCCTTCTTTCCGCAATTCATATCGCCTTCCGCTGGATCAGTCTCCGTACAATTTTTGCTTTTAGGAGCGATATTTATTATCCTAGCTTTTATTAGCGATGGTCTGTATGCCTTTCTTGCAGCAAGTATTCGAAAACGGGTTGTGGGCAGTAATGCGAGTTCAAAGCTGCTGAACCGGATAACGGGTTATTTATATATCGCGCTTGGAGTCTTCTCCGCTTTTGCCAGCCCGTCCAAAACATAGAGGTAGATAAGGAGAGATATGCAATGACGAGATTTATCATTGAAGATGATTTTTGGTCGTTATTCCCTCATGCAAAAATAGGCACCGTGATTTGTCAGGGGCTTGATAATTCAATACGAGACGTTGAAATCTACGAGAAGCTGCTACAGGATGCAGAGAAAGAAGCACATAAATCCTTAAGTCTGGAGGAATTCAGTGCGAATCCAGTCATATTCATATGGCGAGAAGCTTTTCAAAAATTCAAGACCAAAAAAGGGGCAAGGTGCTCCATTGAAGCTTTATTAAAAAGAGTGAAAAATGGCAATCATATCGGAACCATAAACCCGCTTGTTGACATCTATAATTCCATTTCATTGCGCTATGGATTTCCATGTGGTGGAGAAGATATCGATACTTTTGTAGGCGATATTCGGCTAACGCAGGCAAATGGCAACGAACCTTTTATTCCATTGGGCGGTGAGGAAAATGCTTCGCCATATGAAGGTGAAATTGTTTATAAAGATGATGACGGAGCCATATGCAGATGCTGGAATTGGCGCGAAGCTCAGCGGACGATGCTAACAGAAAATACGAAAAATGCATTCCTCTGCATTGAATTAATCGATGAAGCAAGAAGCGATGAGTTTCATATGGCGCTAAAAGAATTGTCTGATCTAGTGTCACATCATCTTGGTGGTACTGTGAAAATTAAAGTGCTGGATATTCATAATAAAGAAATGACGCTCTTGGGTTAAGGGTCACTAGATAGCACTCCCGCACCCCCGGCTATATTGATAGCACAAAAAATCCCCTTCCACGCACATGATCTGCGAAAAGGGGATTTTCCATGTCGTCGCTTGATTATTTTTTCGCTTTGTTTTCTTCGTGTCTTTTGATAATCATATCTACGAACATATCGATATGCGCTTTGACTGCGATCGGGTCATAGCGGTAGAACGTATCGAAATCGTTGAAGAAGATCTGATTGTTTTTAAACGCAGGGAGACCTTTCCACACCGCTGATTCCTTCAAGTTTTTCAGAGCATCGCTGTTGTTCTCCGGGTTATAGAAGGTCAGGAACATATAGTCCGCGTCGTATTCTGGCAATGTCTCCATGGACAGCTGCACGGTTTGCTCAGGCAAGTCTTTGTGCGGCATCTTCAGCTTCAATGCATTGTACACCGTTTGACCACCGCGACCGGCATTATCACCGAAGATCCACAAATCTCCTTTGTTTGTCAGCTCGTACAATCCGACAGTTGTATTTTCGTCTGCGATGCCTTTCAGCTTCTCACGGCCTTCAGTAGCTTTTTTGTCAAAATCAGCAATGAACTCATCAGCCTTTGCTTTGTCGCCTACGATATCACCAAACAATGTAACGGTATCATAGATGTTCGTCGTTGTTCCGTATGGAATAAAGATCGTGGGTGCGATTTTGGACAGTGCTTCGTAGTTGTCTTCATACATGACAACGATCAGATCAGGAGCGAGCTCCAATGCCTTTTCCAGATTCACGCGAGTCCCTACATCTTGTGCTGATTTCAATTGCTCTGTAATGAATGGGTTTTGGAAAGCCATGGTTTCTGCCCCGATGACATTTCCTCCAACTGCCACGAGCTCACCCGCATAATAGTCTGTCACGATTCTTTGTGGTTTATCAGGAATTTGAACGGTTCCCTTTTTGGTTTCAAAGCTGCGCATTTTTTTCTCGGCTGGCGCTTCTGTCGCTTTCTCAGCTGGCTCTGCCGTTGAACCTTTTGCTTGTCTTGTTGACTGAGCGGTGTTGCTATTTGAGCTGTTTGTTCCACCACATGCAGTTAAAAAAAGTGAGAACATAAGAGCAAGAGCAAGTACAGCCTGGAGTGGTTTGTTTCGTAGCATGAAAGCCTCCCTAGTATGTAATTACATAAATGAAATTGATTATCATTATCGTCAAAAAATATACCAGAGAGCCTTTTTTCTGTCAATCACACAATTGCCACGCTCCAAAACAGCAAAAAAATCCCTTTGCAAGAAAGGGATTCGCTCACCAAAGCTATTCTGACTGCTCCACAAGCTCTGTCATTTTGACAAGGGTATACCCCTGCTCCTGCAGCCCTTCTATAATGCGTGGCAATGCTTCAACGGTACTAATATCATCGAGCATATGCAAAAGAATGATGCTTCCGCTTTTCGTTTGTTCCAGCACGGTTTTTACAATATCGTCTGCCGTTTTACTCTTATCGTGATCGGAAGGGATGACATCAAACAGGGCCACGGTTTCATAGCCTGTCGCCGCAATCGCTTTTAGTACTTGCTCGTTGACCGCTCCTGCCGGTGGTCTGTAATACATCGTAGGCTTTTGTTGAATCGCTTCTGTAATAATCTGATGGGCTTTGACAATTTCCTGCTGTAGCTGCTCCGTCGTAATCTGGGTGTTGATTGGATGGGAGTACGAGTGATTCGCTACATCATGTCCAGCCTCCAGGATCGCACGAGCCAAATTCGGGTTCTTGACTGTCCCGTCAGCCCGCAGGAAGAAGGTAGATTTCACATGATACTTGTCCAGGATATTGAGAATCTTTGTAACCGTTTCGTCGCTGCCCCAATCGTCAATCGTAATGGCAACCTTCTTCTCATCTGTTTCGACACGCTTGACCGCTTTATACGTCGCACCACTGAAGTCAGGATTGATTTTCGCTGCGTCATGTCCCTCGATAGCTGTCAGCGGCTTCTTCTCTGACCCATGTGCAATCAGCGTCTGCAGGGGAACGAATTGATATCCAGCATCAGCAGCTCCCTTTGCGATCAACGGGATCGAGATGGAAAGATGAATATTTTCATCGAGATCGAGTGTGATGATGCCTCCGCGATTGATATATCGGCGTACATACTTGCTCTTTTGCTCATCTGTCTCATCTTGCCAGTTATGCAGGAAAAAGCTGTACCCGATGACTGCTTCCTGCCCATTGTGAGCTGCTGCCAGACGAATGTCGTCCGTGTAGGTGCCAATCCAGGTACGAACATATTTCGGGGTGATTCCCGTATGCTTCACGATCTGTTCCTTGCTCTCTTTGATCTGTTGATAAATCTGCTCGTAGCTCAGATTCGCCAGATCTTTGCCGGTCACTGCGTTGTTTTCAATCTCATGCCCTTTCGCTACAATCAGCTTTGCCAGCTGCGGCTGCTTGGCCACTTTATCGCCTGGTAAAAAAAATGTCGCCTTGATTTTATACTTATCCAAATCTGCTAAAAGTTGATTCAGCTTCTTCTCGTCTCCCAAACCGTTAAACGTCAGCGCCAGCTCAGGCTTTGCTGTATACACCATCGATACGGCTTTGCTCTTCTCACCTGTATAGCGAACGATTTTGGGGGCTGGTGGCGCACTTGGTGCTGGTGCTCCTTTTCCCGTTTTTGCATCGGCTGCAAATACGGTGCCTTCCAACCCGATACCGCCAAACAGCATGACAAAAGCAGTAGTCACTCCGATTGTTTTTGTCAGCCAGCGCTTCTTGAAACTGATTTTTTCCACTGTCATTGCTTCTACTCCCTTATCTCTTTTTTGTGCTCGCCCTGCATGCTTCTCGCCAAAAAATCCAGTCAAACACGTTAGAAGTGTTGAACTGGTTTTTTCGGGTCATTGCTTGATCAGATCTGCCATTTTCACAAACGTGTAGCCTTTTTTCTTCAAGCCCTCGAGTGCGATTGGCAACGCTTCAATAGTGTGGATATCATCGAGCATGTGCAGCAAAATGACGCTGCCATTTTCGGTTTTGGTCATGATGCCGTTGACGATATCACTTGCTTTATTTTTGTTGTCCCAGTCAAGGGTCGTGACATCATACATCGCAATGTCATGATACCCTACCCCCGCAATGACTTTCCCTGTCTGATCATCCACAACTCCCGTTGGCGGTCTGAACAGCATCACGGGTTGTTGTTGAATAGCTTCAGTAATTACCTGGTGTGCTTTGACCAAATCCTTCTGTAATTCTTCGGGGGTCAAAGTTGTTACAACCGGGTGGCTGTAGGAGTGATTGGCTACGTCGTGGCCGCCCTCCACCATCGCTCTGGCCAAATTAGGATTGTTTTCCACACCGGCAGCACGCAAGAAAAACGTCGCTTTCACATCATGCTCCGCTAATATATCGAGGATTTTGGTCACCGTTTTATCGCTGCCCCAGTCATCGAATGTAAGCGCAACCTGCTTTTTATTCGTCTCCGCCTTATAGACCAGCTTGTACCTCGCATTTTGGTAATTCGGATTTACCTTGACCGCATCATAGCCAGGAATTTGTTCCAATGGCTTTCTCTCTCCGCCGTTTTTCACCAGCTCACTGAGCGGAATAAATTTGTAGCCGATATCCTCGGCAGCTTTGGCAATCAGCTTGATGGACGGAATTACTTCGGGGTTAATATCGGTATTTAACGATACGATACCTCCTCGCGAAATATATCTCGTCACGTAATCGCCAATCGCCTTGGCATCCTTCATATCGCGATCCTTTGGATTGATGTTGTACGTAACGACTCCTGCCATGCCGAGATGAGCCGCTGCCAAACGAACATCATCCGTGTAGTCTCCTGACTTGGTGCGGACAAAGCGCGGCTCGACGCCCGTTTCCTTTTTGATAACCTCATTGCTCAATTGGATTTCTTTGTAAATTTGCTCGTAGCTGAGCTTTTTCATGTCCAGCTGATTTAATGTATTGTTTTGAATATCATGGCCTCTCGCTAAAATATCTCTGGCGATATTCGGCTCCTCTGCTACCCTCATCCCCGGAAGGAAAAACGTTGCCTTGATGTGATTAGCGTCGAGTTCATTCAAAATCTGTGCCATCATTTTTGGGTCACCCATGCCATTGAAGGTCAGGCTCAGTTCTTTTCTTGCTGTATAGACGTACGGGATCACCTTGCTCATTTCACCTGTATATCGCGTGATCTTTTCAACTGGCGGCTCCACTGTCTGGGATGCCTCTTCCTTCTCGCCAAACATCGAGCAGCCAGATAGTAGCCCTACAGCCATCATGATAACGACGCTTTTGAAGATGAGGTTCCTTTTTCCTGCATCAATACTTGCGATCATCGATTTGCTCCTTTTTCCCAAACATCACTCTATGCCAGTTCACCGTTCTATCCGTCTTGAAACGATTATCTTATCTACTAGTATAAAAAAAGCTTCTCAACAAGTTCTGAACAAGCTACGAGTCGCGAAAAAACGGCAGCAGCAAGCTTTTGACCATCCGCAGCGGAAGAAAGGTATTGCCAAATAGCTCACTTGTCATGACGATGACGAGTTGCCGCTCGGGAGCAACGAGAATATACTGCCCTCCATAGCCCATGGCGAAAAAAGCAGCGGGTTCGTACGCCTTGTTGTTTTCATCCGTCAAAATCCACCAATGGTAGCCATAGGAACCGACGTGATCATATGTATGGTAGTAGGCACGCGTGGAAGCGGAGAGCCATTCCTCTGAAAGCAAGCGCTGCTCCCCCCAAACACCCTTGTTCATGACGAGTAATCCCAATTTCAGCATATCCGCAGCACGCAGACAAAGCCCGAAGCCCCCGATCGTTATCCCTTTGGCATCCTCAGGCCAGCGATATTCTTTGATGCCCAGTGGGGCAAACAGCTCTCTTCTCGCATAGGCGGATGCCTGTTCCCCAGTAGCCTTTTGCAAGATGGCACTTAAGAGATGAGACGCCCCTGAATCGTAGTTCATGGCTTCTCCAGGTGTGCGCACCATGCCCTTTTCCAAAATAAACTTGACCCAGTCCTTGCTGTATATCATCGGAAACGGAGTACCACCCCAGCTCGTCAACTCAGGCCACTCATAGCCAGGTGTCATGGTGAGTAAATGCTCAATCGTGATTGTGTGCTTTTCCAAAGGTACGTTCGGCAGGTAGGTGGAGATCGGGGTATGTATGCTTGTAATCTGACCACGCTCGATTGCGATTCCTATGAGAAGGGACAGTACGCTTTTCGTAACGGAGTGTATTTGAAACAGCTTGCTGCTCATTTTGGGATTGCGGAAATAGGATAGAATCACTTCTTCTCCCCGCTGCACCAGACAGGCATTGATTTTCTCTTTGCTTATTGCTTTTTGGAACTGATTCAAGCTTGTGGCGGTATCGTTCATATAACCCTCCTCGCCTGATCGATTCTTTGTGATAAGGAAGTAAGCCTTTCTGGAATAGTTCCTCTCTTTTGTCTTTTTTATCTATTCCCAACTATAGCATGAATAACAATTTTGGGTTAGCGTGCAAATATTTCCTGAGCTAATTCAGTCCTTTATTTCAAAGCGAAGCAGAGGCAATTTTCTGTCTGGGATTACCGTGGATTCGATTTCGCCAATCCGTACAGCTCCTCTGGCCAAATAAAACTCTTCCCAATAAAATATGATCCTCTCTACGCTCTAGCCCCATAAAACCTTTTATTCCGCTATCTTCTTCTATTACGTATACCAGAGATGTTTCGATATAATTGGCGGTTATAGTCAAATCATCGCGATAGACTCCTCCTCAATTTGCTTCGATCTTTAAAGGAAACAAAAAACCAGCCAAGCACGCCAGAGAGGTGGATTTGACTGGTTAGCATCGTGTGCCTTATTTCTTTAAGCTTTCGACGATCTCACTGAGACGCCCTTTACTATTTCCCGTACAAACGCCCCCGTGATACGCGATCACGGTCTCGATATCGAAATCAAGCAGCTTGGCGATGGATTGCGTAGCCAACTCCTTGTCCGGAGTAAAGTCAGGATTGAACGACATAAGCACTCCGTCTTGAGCGGTCAGAGCATCGCCCGCAACCAATGTCTTGCTCGGAATGTGATACAACGAAATATGATCAGGAGAATGTCCAGGTGTATAAATAACCCGGATACCGCCGGAATACGGCAATAGATCGCCATCCTGCAGAGCACGGTCTACCTTTACTGGTGGTGCCAATGCTCCACTTTTGATCAAGGGCGTCTGACCAGCAAGATACGGGATCGCTACCTCATGAGCGAGCACCTCTATGCGACCATCTGAGGCGGAAACCAGATCAGGCAAGCTGCCGATATGGTCCCTGTCTTGATGCGTAATGATGATTTTTGTCAGCTTTTCAAAGGGGATGGACTCCTCGGCGAGCACGGCTTGGATCAGCTCCTGCTGCCCGGGGAGACCTGTATCCACCAGAATCGCCTCATTCTCGTCGAAGAACACAGCTGTATGGACAACGAACGGATTGCCGCCAGTATTCATCTCCAGCTTGATCACCTTGATTCCTTCCGATTGGGCCAAATCAGACACCTCCTGCGATCTATTCAAAAGTTTTTTACCATCCACCTAATTCCGCAAAAAAGGGAAGAATCCTGCAAAAAGGCCGCCCCAATAAACGGGCGACCCTGTTCGTATTTATTTTGCTTCCTTCAGGCGATATACTTCTTTTCCTTCTACCAGGGTCAGGACTACAGCAGCGTCCTTGATTTGGGTAGCCGGGATATCAAACAGGTTTTTGTCCAGTACGATAATATCTGCTTTTTTGCCTACCTCGATCGAGCCGGTAATATCGTCTACATGGTTTGCGTAAGCACCATCGATCGTAAAGCTGGCAATCATGTCAGCCAAAGTCGCACGCTCTTCTGGATTGGCGATTTTGGCTGCATCGGTCTGTCCTTCCTCGATCCGGGTAATCCCTTGTTGAATGCCATGCAACGGATTGAATTCCGGTGTCACGATGTAGTCAGAAGAAGACGCGATGTGTACTCCCTGATTCAGAAAGCTCTTCATTGGATATTCTGTCTCTGCGCGATCTTGGCCGAGGTATGGTACTTCGATCTCGTCGTAGTACCCTTCTTCCTGCATAAACCAGAATGGCTGTACGATTCCGACAGCACCCAGCTTTTTGAAGCGTTCGATATCCGACTTGTTTACGAGCTGCAAATGAACGAGCGAGTGGCGAGCGTCATGCTTGCCATTTTGCTTTTCGGCGTACTCCATTCCATCCAAAACGATGCGGGTAGAAGCATCTCCGATGGAGTGAACATGCAGCTGGAAGCCTGCTTTGTCAGCAGCGGCAGCGGTCTTTTTGTATACGTCCGGCTTCCAGATCAATTCGCCATTGGTGTGCTTGTGCTTATACGGTTTTTCCAAATAAGCAGTCGCGCCTTCAACGACACCGTCCATAAAGATTTTCACAGCGTTCACTTGGAATAAAGGATTTAGATTGCGTTCTCTGATTTTCACGAACTCTGCGATTTGCTCAGGTCCTTTGTCCGGATTAGCAGTAATCGCGTTGCGGAAACGGATGGTCAGCTTGTTTTCTTTTGCCAATCCCTCATATGCTTCCAGCACATTTGCGTAGCGCAGCATATCCGGGTCACGCACGGTTGTTACGCCGCGTTCAACTGCCTTGTGCTGATACTCTTCGATGCCCGCTTTGTATTGCTCGACGGTGTAGCCGCCAATTTTGGACAGCACCAGATCCATTGCTTTTTCACGGAGCGTACCGGACGGCTCTCCTGTTTTATCGTGCTCGATGATTCCGCCCTCTGGATTTTTCGTGTCTTTGGTAATGCCCGCCAGCTTCAATGCTGCCGAGTTGACCCATAGGGAATGGCCGTCATCGGATGTGAGTGCGATAGGCTTGTCAGCTGAGATCTTGTCCAGCACTTCCTTCAACGGACCGATGCCTGGCGCTACCGGATTGCTCCAGCCGCGACCTTGGTAGTTTTTCTCCGTTGAATGCTCTTTTACAAATGCTTGAATGACTTCTACGTACTCATCCATCGATTTGGCATCAAACAAATCGATCGAAAAGATCAAGCCTGTGGTTTTGCTTGCGTGCGTGTGGCTATCGATAAAGCCTGGCAGCACCATTTCTCCTTTTAGATCAGTAACCTTGGTGTTTGTTCCAATGTACTTTTTGGCGCCTTCATCACTGCCGACGTAGACAATCTCTCCTCCGCGAATCGCTACAGCCTGTGCCCAGTTTCTGTTTCGATCCACAGTATACACGGCACCATTGGACAATACGACATCTGCTGCTTGTGTTACTGCTTTGCCAGATGCTTGTCCCGCTGCTGGAGTGGTCCCTTGTGCAAATGCAGACAACGGGCTCATCAATGCAGCGGTAAGCAAAAGACTGGTTAACTTCTTCCCTACCAACAAAATCCCCACCTATCTATGCTCTAAGCTGAAAAAATATACAACAGATTAGATTGTAGCATTGCAACTCTGAAAATTCCACGAAATGTCTTGATTACCAATCATACAACTGTAAAAAAGTTTGACTGTAAAACTAATTAGCTGTATACTCAATATTGTTTCACGCGGTGAATTATTCACTACATATATTATTCACCCACAAAATAAAAGGAGGGTACGACACGATGCCCAATAAACAAGGCCTTACCGAGCTTGAAGAGCTGTACATTCAAGTACAGCGAAAAGTTTCAACACAGTGGCACAAACGCTTGGACTCACTCGTTTCAGGGTCGCAAGCCTTGATCTTGCGTATCCTCGATCGCAACGGACCACTAAAGGTATCGACCATAGCGGAGCGATTGGATATTACACCAGGAGCAGTTACCAGTCTCTCTGACAAATTGATTGCTTGTGGCTATGCAAACCGAAATCGTGATACGGCTGATCGCAGAGTCGTTCATTTGGAAATCACGGATCAAGGAAGAGAGATTTTAGCGAAATATCGAGAGGTGCTCAAAAGCACCGTGGAAAGTATTTTCGTTGGCTTGTCTGACGACGATATCGCGCATTTGACCCGCATTTATCAGCAGGTGCTTGCGAATATTGAACAACGAAGAGAGGAGAACAAGTAATGACGAACCTCACAGAAAAGCGGAAAATTACGATCATGATCGCGATTATTACGGCAATGTTTTTCTCCGCGATCAACCAGACCATCATCGGGGTCGCCATGCCGCGCATTATCGCAAAATTAGGAGGCATGGATTATTATTCATGGGCGATTACGATTTACTTGCTGACCTCCACCGTCGCCTCGGTGCTCGTCGGTAAGCTCTCCGATATATATGGAAGAAAGCCTTTTATCCTCGCAGGTATCGGATTGTTTAGCCTTGGCGCATTGCTATCGGGCTTCTCAGGCGATATTTTTCAGTTGATTACATTTCGCGCCATCCAAGGTGCTGGTGCCGGTATTATCATGTCCACTGCCTTTACCGCAATGGGCGATTTGTATGAGCCTCGCGAACGTGCCAAATGGACTGGTGTCATGAGTGCCGTCTTCGGCGTATCCAGCGTGGCTGGACCTCTGCTTGGTGGATACATCGTCGATCATCTGGATTGGCATTGGGTGTTCTGGATCTTCTTGCCGATTGGCGTAGTGGCATTCCTGTTGATTTTGCTCAATTTCCCACAGGTTGAAAAACGCAAAGGGGAAAGCGTCGACTACTGGGGTTCTCTCTTTTTGACAACAACGATTGTACCGATGCTGCTCGCATTCTCGTGGGCAGGAGAAGGAGCGAACAAATACGCATGGGGCTCTTGGCAAATTCTCAGTTTGCTTGCGATCACAGCCGTTTCCCTGCTCATCTTTATTGGGGTAGAGACCAAAGTAAAAACACCCATGCTCCCGCTCGGCTTGTTTAAAAACAGTATCTTTACCGTGTCCAATCTGATCGGATTTTTCCTCAATGCAGGAATGATGGGCGCGATCATCTACGTCCCGTTCTTTGTTCAAGGGGTAAAAGGAATTTCTCCCACGATGGCTGGCTATGTCACGATGCCGATGTCGATTGCGATGCTGGTTACTTCAGCCCTGTCCGGGCAGATCATTACCAAGACGGGTAAGTATAAAAAAATGGCGATCAGCGGTCTTTTGGTGATGACACTCGGAATGGTTATGATGTATTTCATGGTTCCATCTACACCGATTTATTTGCTCGTGCTGTACATGATCATTCTCGGTCTCGGAATGGGTATCGCGATGCCAGTCTTCTCCTTGACCGTGCAAAATGCGGTTGCCCCTCAGCAATTAGGAGTGGCCACAGCAACCTCCCAGCTTTTCCGTAACCTCGGGGGAACAATCGGAATTGCGGTGATGGGCAGTGTCATGAGCGCCGGAATTGCTTCGAAAATGAGCAAGATGTCGGGTGCGATGGGTCAAGGTGCTGCGTCAGCACCCGCCGATCCAGCCCTGGCTGAAAAGCTGGCTCTGTTCGCCAATCCGCAAAACCTGCTGGATCAGCCGAAAATCGAGGCAGCACTGCAGAGCCTTCCACCAGAATCACAAGCCGTGTTTACGCACATGCTTGATCTGATCCGCGGGGCGATGAGCTATGCTATCACGACCACGTTTTTGACAGGTGCCATCGTCGCAGGCTTTGCTGTTGTGCTTGCTCTGTTCCTGAAAGAAATTCCGCTTCGTTCGGGAAGTGGTAAAGCGGAAAAGAAAAACGGAGCTATAGCAGAACAACAGTCGGATGCAGCAGGTACTGAAGGAGTAAGAGCATAACGAATCGAAACTGGAGAATTACGATACTTTTTCTACAGGATTGGTTATAACGGTTACACCTTTTTGCGTAACGATACTCACAACCAGGCTCACAATAATATTGACTCCGAGTGCGATGAAGCCAATATTGATATCCTGAATGGCTGGCGGAAAGCTTGGGAACAGCGAGCTCATCGTCGCTCCCGTCACTGCCTGCCAGCCCACAATGATGACTCCGGCAGTGATGCCTGCGAAAACGCCCTGCTTCGTCAGCGGATTCTTTTTCAGGAAGTGACAAATGATTGCCGGAGCGAATTGGGTGACGAGGCCATATCCCATCAAGAACAACAAGGTAATGGCTGCACCCCCGCTAAACGTGTTGTACAGAGCAATAAGAGCAAAGACAGGGACCATATAGCGAGCGAGCATCCCAATTTGTTTATCAGTGGCATTGGGTTTGACTGCCTTGTAAATGTTCTTCGCAAATAAAGTCGCGGCAGACATCAAGATCAATGAGCCCGGTACGATTGCGGTCAGCAGCCCCGCGGCACCAATAAAGCCGACAATAACGGGGTTGAAGGTTTGGGTTGAGATTTTGAACAAGGCAAGGTCTACATTTCCCCCACTTAAGCCAGGAACCTGCAATATAGCTGCCGCTCCAGCAAACAGGACAAACAAAATAAACAGTGCGTAGATTGGCAGCATGATCGCATTTTTTCGCAGCGCATTGCCGCTTTTCGCTGCATAAACGGCGACAAAAGTATGCGGCCACATATAAAAGCCAAGCGAGGTCAACATGATCGACGAAATGTACCACGAAGCACTGAAGCCTCTCTCCGGCAAGGATAAGAATCCGGGCTTTGCCGCTTCAATCGCTTCCCACATCGGCTGAATACCGCCGTAGTAATGGACAGGTAAATAGATGCCGAGAAACAGCACAACACCCAGGATCAAGAAGTCTTTGATGACAGCGGTCCAAGCTGAGCCATGTATCCCTGAAATCATGACATACACAATCATCGCAATCGTCCCCAGCCAAATCGTCAGCTTTGGATCAATTGCTCCGAACGAAGCTTCTGACACAATAATACCAAGACCCTTTAATTGAATAACCAAGTACGGAATGAGGGCAATCAAACCGACCACCGCCACTACTATCCCCAGACCCTTGCTGTTGTACGCTTTTGTAAAAAAATCGGATTGTGATAAGAGCTGATGCTTTTTTCCATAGCTCCATATTTTCGGAGTGAGCCAATACGCGATAATAAAATTGAGCATCGTGATGTTATAAAAGGCAGCTCCCCCTTTTCCATACATCCACCCACTCGTTCCAAGAAAAGCATTGGTCGTATAGATCTCTCCTGCCATTAATAAGAAGATGAATATCGTTCCAAATCCGCGGCCTCCAACACTCCACTGCTCCAGGCTCATATCTTTGCCCCTGCGTGCCATAATTCCGAGTACGAGAGAGACGATCAGAAAAAATGTAATAATTCCAATGGAAATGACCATTATTCTACCTCCTCATGCACATCCGGATTCAAGCGATGAACGATCATCATCAGTGCACTCCCCAGCAAGATCCACAACACCATCCAGAACAGTAAAAATGGCAGCCCCATTATATAAGGCTCGGCACTCCTGATAAACAGCACCCCAATCGGCATTCCAAAATAAGCGATGAGTGACAGGATGTAGCAGATTCCTTTGCGTGTCATATAATCTCTCCTCTTTCTTTTCGGATTGTGATTATATACGGAAGATTCTGTCTATTATTGTCGCATAGGGCTTAATAGCCCATTGCTTGAAACAAATCCTTCACACTCCTTTGCTCTGGTGTAAATGCTACCTTTTGCTCGCTACCCAGAAAATCAATGGTGTATTGAACAGTTGCAGCAACACCCAGCTTTAGCACGTCTTCATCGATATCAAAATGGGCGTTATGATGCTCGGCTCCAGTCCCCTGCTCCTCGTTTTCAATCCCTACGAAGGCAAACACTCCCGGGAAATATTTTTGGTAAAAGGCAAACGATTCTGACGCCATCCAGGCTGGGTACGTATATAGGGCATGCGACCCGATTGCTTTGGTAACAGCATGTTGGGCGATCGCCGCACAATCTGCCGGGTTGTAGACCAGTAAATCGACTGCTTTTGGCTCATGCAGGAATTGGTAGGAGCAGCGGTGCAGCTCACACGTTTTTTCTAACAGACGCCTCAGCTCCTGCTCGGCAAGCAAACCTTGGTCATAGTGCAAATAACGAACGGTTCCACTGAACTGTAGTGTATCGGGAATTACGTTCCAAGCTGACCCTGAGCTAATACTGCCAATGGAGTATGTAGTCGTCTTGAACGGGTCGAGTGACGTTAACCGCATAGCTTTCAGATGGGTGTAAAAGTCAGTAAAGCAATCCAGCGGCGATATAGCCAAATCCGGTCTTGAGCCATGTCCGCTTTTTCCGGTGATTTGCGCCTTAAATCCGAAGGCACTCGACATCCGCGGCCCTGTATCTACCGATATTTTTCCGGCTGGAACATCTGATTTGAGATGGATGCCCCAAACGCCGTCCGCACCGATTTCAACCAGTCTATTGACCAGGGCAAAGATGCCTTTTCCGATCTCTTCGCCTTGCTCAAAAACGAGGATGACTTTTCCTTTTATTTTGTCTTTGTTTTCGGACAATATTTTTGCTGCCCCGAGCAGCATGGCTGTGTGACCGTCATGACCGCATGTATGAGCTGCGTCATCATTTAGGGAGACTACCGTTTTCTTTCCTTTCAGGTTCGTTTCTGCTTCCTGCATAGGCAGCGCATCGAGGTCCGCGCGCAGGATTAACGATTTACCCTCCTGCTCACCGCAGATCGTCCCGATGATGCCTCCGTTTGGAACGATTTCATACGTGATTCCCAGCTTCTCCAATTCATCTGTAACGACTTTCATCGTGCGTACTTCCTGCATACCGATTTCAGGGTGCAAATGAAGATCTCGCCGGATCTCTATGACGTATTCCTCAATCTCCTTCGCGGCCTCGAAAGCATTTAGCACCGATCCTGTGGTGGTCATTCGCTACACTCCTTTGTTAGGGGATTTGAAACTCTCGCGCTATTCTTTCTAGCGCTTCTTTAATGAGCAGTCTTGGAGAGGGAACGCAAATCCGCTGAAATGGCAGCCCTTCTTGCCCAAACATGCTTCCGTCTTCCAATATGACGTTGGCTTTGTGGTAAATCCGTTCATGAACCTCCTCAGGTGATAACCCATATCCGCTAAAGTCCATCCACATCACATACGTTCCTTCTGGAATTCTCACTTTTACTTCCGGCATGTTCTCAGCCAAAAATGCTTGGACATAGTCCATCGTTTCGTCGATATATGCTTTTACCTGCTCCAGCCACTCCTCCCCTTCATTATACACGGCAATCAAAGCAGCGATGGTGAATGGCGATGGCAAGCTCATGCCCTGCTCCTGCTTGAAACGGTTTCGCAGCTCCACATTTGGAATGACGACATTGGTACAGTGAAGCCCTGCTGTATTAAAGGTTTTATTGATAGCGGTGCAGGTGATGATGAGTTCAGAATGATTGGCAGCAGCTTTTGCTAAAGGGATAAAGTACTGATCCCGCCTGATCAGGTCCCCATGAATTTCATCTGCTATGATCAGGACGTTGTTTCTTGCACAAATGTCTGCTAACTTTTGCAGCTCCTCGCTCGTGAAAATGCGTCCAGTAGGATTGTGCGGATGACAGAGAATGAACATGGTGGTGCTGTCTTCTTTTGCCCGCGCCTCGAAATTCTCGAAGTCGATGGAATAATACCCTTGTTCATCGCAGATAAGTAGGTTGTTGACGACTCGTCTCCCGTTCCCCTCGATTGCCGACGTAAAAGGTGGATAGACAGGACGCTGAATGATGATTCCATCACCAGGCTCTGTAAAAGCTTTTACCGCAATATGCAACGCATGGACGGTGCCCGGGCTGTAGACGATTTCTTCCTTTTTGATCTCCCAGCCATGTCTTTTTTTGAACCAATGGCATATGGCTGCATAGTACTCATCCGGTATGACTGAATAGCCGTAGATACGATGATCAACCGTTTTGTGCAAGGCGTCTATCAATGGCTGCGGTACCGGCAAATCCATATCTGCTGTAAAAAGTGGAATCGTCTCTTCATCGTACCTATTGGTAAAGCCTAGCTCTTTTATGAGTGACTCGCCATCCCATTTTAATGAATACGTGTTTCTCCGATTTACTACCTCGTCGAAGTTGTACTTCACAAAAAGTCTCTCCCTTTCTGACGGATGTAGTTGGAACACCACTTTGTTAACGCTTACAAAGTAAGAATTTGAAATCAGTTTAGCACCTAAACAATTGGTCGTCAAATAATTTTCGAATTTTTAAAAAACTTTATTTTGATCCTAATAATGAGCCAAAGAATGGCACTGAAAGGTTATGGTATACTATTTATAGCTCCTATTCGGAATGATAGTGGCGCCACGTATACGCGAGGGAAATGGCTAAAAAGGAGAAAAAATGACAAGAGAAGAAGTTTTTTTTGAGTTGATGGAAACGATTTATGAGCTGTCGCGGAAAACGAGCTCGTATGAGAGCGTACCGAGAAAATACGGTACGGAGGACGAGCTATATATGGTGGAGGCACATACGATCAATCTGATCGGCAATCTGGTGCAAACCAACACGTCAGAACTTTCCAAACTTACCAACAAGACAAAGGGTGCCATCTCGCAAATGGTAGACAAGCTCATCAAAAAGGAGCTTGTCATCAAATACAAAAACCCTGACGATAATCGTGAAGTCATTATTGAGCTGACCGAAAAAGGAAAGACCGTCTATGAGTTTCACAAGGAGCTGGATAAAGTGGAATACGCGAGGTTTTTAAATCAGCTGGACGAGTTTACGACAGAGGATTTTCAGAGATACATTGAAATATCTTCGATCATTATTCGGGGGATACGCGCAGGAAATGAATGAGGGCATGTGACTACGCTCAAGAATGGTCGCTCACAAAGCGGTTTACTTTTCGTTCAGCTGCAAGCATCACTTCGGCAAGACCGCTCTCGTTCTCGTGGAAATCCTCTCTCTGTCTAAAATAGAGGCTGCGTAAAAAGTTTTTGGTGTTCACTACTGCGATTCCTTTACTGCGGCTTCTCGGCCAGCCGTTGCACCTGGCTAGACCACTTATCCAATTAGCTATTTCCGCTTTTGGGAGCAGATTGTTTGCCAGCATGGTAGATACGATGGTTGCGATCCTCTCATCCTCTTCGTCGTGGAAAACATGCTTCCCGTTATGCAGCATGCCACTAATCGCAGCAAGAACCTCCAGCTGCAGTGCTTCGTCACTCTCTGGACACTGCACCAGCTCATCCAATGCATCTGCTCCGTGAGCGGCACTATGCGCCCACCCGCCTTCGTTCAAATACCCACGCAAGTCTTTTTCTTCCTTGTAGTAACGAAGCAGGGACTGTTTCACACGCCGGAAATCAGCCTGCTCCAAAAAAGGCTGCTCGCAATGTCGCCGCAAAATCAATGCGACAGGCAAAACGGAAAACGTCCTTGTAAATACAGATGGCTCACCGTCACTGCCAATATTATAGAACAAATGCTGCTCATCGATTAAAGTCGCCAAAAGAATGCGCAGCCCCTGGTCGGTGAATTTGTTTTCTGTCGCTATCCAGTGGCGAAATGTCGGATAGATCAGATTATCTCTAAGCTCTGGCTGTGGATCACCAATGTACTCCAGCATGAGTGCGACAAAATATTGCAGCTGCTCTCCTTCACGAAGCTGATAATTCTCCGCTTCAATTCGTTCCAGGTCCTGCATGAATTTTGTTCGAATGTCGTTCATTTTGCTATCCCCTTTATCATCATCTCGATCTCCCCTATCACGAATTCCGGTTCATCATGGTGAATATAATGCCTGCTGTGCTGGGCAATGTCCGAGGACTAGAGACGGCATCACTTTTTCCGAAAGCATCACTTTTTGGGTTCCCAATACGTATACCCCAACTATAAAGCAAAATGACTGACATCAGTATGTCAGCCATTGTAGAAATTCATGAGTTCCTTCACATATTGTTTTAGTTCCTCTCGCAAAAAAAGCGGCTCGACAACCTCACACTCCTTGCCGAAGCTTAAAATATATTTGAGCAAGCCTTCCTCATATGGAAACTCGGCAACCACGATATAATGATCGTCTTCTGTTTTTCTGATGGCTTCTTTGGAAAAATACTCTGTGAGCTGCTCACCGATTCGATTGGAGAACCTGAATGTGACCTCGATGCCACGCTTGCTGTAGCTTTCCTCGATAATCTTTTCGATTTCCTCCCAAGACGTCTCTCTTTTGTGGAAGCTTGTGTCCACCCTTAGCTTCCTGATTCGAACGAGCTTGAATCTTCGGTAGTCATTTCTTTTTCGGCAAAAGCCCACCAAATACCACTGACCGGAAACAAAAGCGATTTGCACCGGCTCCACTTCTCTCTCGGAATACTCCATATCCCTGTTTATATAATCAAAGACGAGCAGCTTGCTCTCCTCAATGGCCTGATTCATTAGAAACAAGTATTCCTTTAATTCCTTTTCCATGCTGAAATGGGACATCTGGATGCTCCACTTATCGCTGTCTCTTTTCTCTTGCTTATACGTATTTTCGAGCTTTAGCACGATATCATTGAACTTCTCGTTTTTTCCGAAGAGCAAGTCGAGATTATTCAATACCGCCATAAACGTGTGGGCTTCTGATTTATTGAAAAATAGATTGTCGACCTGATAATTTTCCATCAAGTAGTATCCCCCGCCTTTGCCACCTATCGAGGCAATCGGAATACCAGCTTCCCCATCCGCCAGCTCTTTGCCCGTAACCATCTCTCTTTTGGACAGGATCAGCAGCATGGAGAGTAATCGATCTACGCGCATCTTTATGTATGACGTTGATTTTCGCAACGTCTCCTCCTCAACATTGCTAACAGCTTTCTTCGATTAAAACATAAGATACGAGCATAGGCACCTGCTTTTACATAAACGTTCGCACAATAGGTTATCGTAACCGATAGTGATTATTGGGAAAGAGGTGTTCGTGCTTGAATACAGCAGATGCGATCTGGTCCGCTTTGGAGGAAGTTCTCGATCCAGAGGTAGGCGTGAATATTGTGGATCTGGGGCTTGTGTATGAAGTGGAAGTGGATGAACAGGGGCATGCAAACATTGAGATGACGCTGACGATTCCTCAGTGTCCATTGGCAGATGAAATTGTAAGCAATGTAAAAGAAGCAGCAGCGGCCATTTCCGGGGTCAAGGATGTAAACGTCTCGCTCGTTTGGGAGCCAAAATGGAGTCCCGCCAGAATGAATGACCGCGCCAGAGAAGAGATCCGAGCACGTCAACGCATGCTCTGATTACTTTTTCAGTATTCCTAAATATTCTTCCCACGGTCCCACATCTGTTTGATAGCGCTTAGCCATGACACGTACGATTTGCGCGATATGCGTCAAGTCATGTACAGCCCACGTGGAGATTAATTCTCTTACTTTCACGGAGCCAAAGGCAGGATGTATCCCGGTCAATTCGAGGTGCTGGTCAGGATCAATCAGCTTCTTCAGCTTGGCGATATTTTCTGTTCGAACCGTTTTAAATTCGAGCAGCTTTTGTTCGAGGGTTTTTTCTGTTTTTTCATTCAGATGCGAGAAACGGTCAAACGGAGGAAATGGTTTGCTTTCTCCATCCTGCAAAATCATTTCCAGTCTCGGTATCCAGTTTGTTCTCTCACTCTCAATCAGGTGCTCAATCACTTCTGTGGCATTCCATGTCCCTTCGCCCTCGTTGCATTGCACCCACCCTGCTGATAGGCCGGATAAAAAAAGCTCCAATGACTGAGGGGTACGCTCAAGTATTTCGATGACTTCCTGTAAGCTAAAATTCATACAGCTGCTCCTTTCTGTACGGAATACAGATAGCTGGTTTAAAAAGTCAGTACTGTATTCCATGCAGCCTTGTTCATTTCCTTCCCTTTTCCTGCATCCAAGTGTGCTTACCTTTGGCCGATTACAAAAGACGCTTTGTGCTACATCAAGGAAAAGAGGCTGTCCAATCGCTGTGATTGAATCAGCCTCTTTGCGATGCTCGTCGGTCGCCCCAAGCCCCCGCGAAAAGAGATATGAAACAGTCAAGCTGCCATCAACACTGACCACTGCCCCAGCCATAAAGCTCACTTTATCAGAAGCTAAAAACAGGACGACCTCAGCGATCTCATCTGGTTGACCGTGACGGCCCATCCGCATCGGAGAAACGGTACCTGGCGTCGATCAAAAATCCATTGATCCAGACTTTTAGCGCAAGTGCTTCTAGCCAGTTGTCTCGTGTGACAGGAGATAATGAGATCGTCATTTGTCTGGATTCCCCTTTCTAATCCTGATCCGGTATCTCGAATGAAACGGTCGTTCCTTCCCCCAGCTTGCTTTGGATGGACAAGCCCCTCCCGTACATCTGGATTAAGCGGCGGTTTGTATTGGACACGCCAATTCCGCCCTTGGCCCTCATTCCTTGCCCTAAAAGAAGCTGTACGGTTTCCTCCGACATTCCTTTGCCGTTATCCATCACTTCAAAAAGCGTCGAGCCTTCCTGACGAGCGATACGAATCAGAACGGTGCCACCCTGTATCTGGCTAAGCAGACCGTGCTTGACTGCATTTTCGACGAGCGGCTGAATCGTCAGCGGTGGAATGCGCAAAGTGATTTCGGGATCAAGGTCCCACTCGACGGCTAATCGGTCCGGGAAACGTTCTGTTTCGATATACACGTACGCTTGGACGAGCTCAAGCTCATGCGCGAGCGAAACATGCTCCCCCGAGTTGAGGAAGTCAAAGCTGATGTGCAAATACGATGTAAAGGCATCCCCGAGCCTTCTCATTTTTTCTGTATCAATATCGCTTAGAGCCATAATCGAGCTAAGCGTGTTGAACAGGAAGTGCGGATGGATTTGTGCCTGCAAATAAGCGGCTTCCATACGTAGGCGCTCATTGATCGTTTGCTTCAATGTAGTCAACGACCAGACACGGTATTTCAGCTCCATTGCATCAACAGGCTTGGTTACATAGTCGTTTGCACCTGATAAAAATCCGGTGTACACATCCTCGGGCTGGCTGCGAGCGGTTAAGAGTAAAATCGGCAGCTCCGAAATGTTGAAATGCTCTCGCACTTTTTGTGTCAGCTCATAACCAGACATATGCGGCATCATGACATCAATAATAAGCAGGTCCCATTGCTGTTTGCTCAAAAGCTTCAAGGCTTCCCTGGCAGATGTAGACGTACAGATATTGTAGGCAGACGGTGAGAGAACACTTTCGATTACCTTTAAATTAACTGGGTCATCGTCGATGGCAAGTATATTCGGTTTCCCTTTCCCTTCCGCAACAGCTGGTGCTACTTCGTGCAACGCGGACCACATGCTGTCTGCGCCATCCAAAAATAGATTGTCTGGAGGGATTTTCTCTGCTCCAACCTGCCGCTCATAAACGGGGCTCTGCACGGCTGCCATGCTCTCTGAAGCGGCAAAAGCAAGCTGGAAGCTGAAAATGGAGCCTTTCCCGCGCTCGGATTGAACGGTCAGTTCTCCGTTATGCAGCTCCACCAATTGCTTGCAAATGCTCAACCCAAGGCCGATGCCCCCACCATCACTCATCCCTTGGAGTCCTTGCTCGTATGGCAAAAAAATACGCTTCTGCGTCTCCACATCCATGCCTATCCCTGTGTCGGATACATGAATGACCGCATACCCTTTCTTCGCTTTGGCTGAAATCACAATCGTTCCTTCCTCTGTGAATTTCAGCGCATTATGCAGTAAATTAAATAAAATTTGGATGAGTCGTTTTTCGTCAGCGAGCACCGGTGGTAGTGAATCTGGTATGTCTATCTTCACTTCAATCGGCTTTCCATCTACTAAATACTTGAGCATGCTAATGACGCCGGACGCAACGGATTGCAGGCTGAGCGGCTCTTTCTTCAGTTTAATATGCTTGTCCTGAAGTCGAACCACATCAAGCAGGTCGTCCAGCAAATGCGACATACGTCGGCTAATTGTGATCAAAAGCTCCATGTCCTCAGCACTTCGCCTGTTCATGGCATGCGCTTCACTCGTTACAACGCTTTGGGCAATGTTCATAATGCCATGCAGTGGTGTTCTTAATTCATGAGAGGTATGGGCCAAAAACTGATCCTTCAGCTTGTCGGACTTTTTCAAATGCTCGTTGAGCTTAGCATTTTCCTCCGAATTTCGGAAATAGCGTTTAAACCAATAGGCTGAAAAACCGACGATCGCAGCGATTACGTCAATCGGATAATAGATGTTATCCTTTTCAAATGAATACGTAAAGGCACCCCAGAGGACACTGGATAAAATGCTTGCAGCTGCAAACAGCAAAAAGACAGAGTCGTGCTGATTAGTGACGACCATTTTGCCGATCAAATAAACAAACCATGCTACCGGGAGTAAATAAAAAATGGCGAACAGTTTGACCGCTGTTGTCATATAGATGAGCTGTACGGGCGCTACTAGTACAAACAACGTATACAGACACAGTAGAAAAAGGAAAATCGGAAACCATTTCCTGCCCGGTACTGGTCCTGATAAATATCTGGCCATCAACAAGATAAAAAAGGACAACCATACGTAGGAGAGCATCTTCACCTTTAGCGCCCAGGAGTAATCAAGTGGCAGCCAAATCAACAGAATTTTGTCGTGATCGGCTACGATCGAAATACTTACGGACAAGAGTAGCAGGAAAAAAACCAAAAAGCCTTTATGCCTTGGATTAAACGAGTACAAAATTCCCGCATACAAGCCATGCAGCAACAAAATAAGGAAGGTAGTCAACTGAAAACCGATCGAATACATACGTTCATTGTCTATGGCTGCCTGCGATCCGAAGCGAATCGATTTCATGATCCCGCCTTTAAACGGATGATGAAAGTTCGCTACCTGCACCAGCACTTCTAATTCCGTTGCTTCTTTTGCCGTGTAGGAGGCCGTATAAGAGAGTACTCTTGGCTCATACGCTGACTCTTCCTCTGCAACGACCCCGAATACCGCTTCTTTTTGCCCATTAATTTCCACGACTGAAGACGCCTCAATCTGCTGTATCCAAAACATGTACGGCTGTTTTAGTGGTTGATCGACCAAAATGCGCAGCCGGTATGTTCCATAGCCATATGAGGCGTCATTCGCATCAGAAAAGCCACTTCGCCAATCTCCAGGAACCTGTAAGTATTTCGAAGGATACTTCGATCTCTTGGTCGTATCTTCATGAGTGATTAGTGCCTCAGGGAAAAACTCCCACTCACCATCCAGCGGAATCGAGCGAGAGCCCTCAAAGTCCCATCCACGCAGATCCATAACCCCTTGCGAAACAAATGGATGCTCTGGTGTCGCGTGAACCGAATACCACAACCATCTGATCCCCAAGAGAAACGCCAGAAACAGGATGACCATTCCAATGTGCTTCAAAATAGATCTAGATGCTGATTTATTCCACGTTGATGTCATAATAAGGAAGGTTTCGACACTGCCCTCATGAATCCTTTTTCGGAAGTGCTAGCCGATTCACCTCACAGCTCTGCTCTTCCATAACGTATAGCAGAAGCGTAGTCACTTCTATTGTTTTCCTCCGCCCTTTTGGCTGCCTGCTCGAAATCATAAGGGAGGTTCACATGCTCCACCCTCCAGCTATCACTGAAACCTGCCGATTATAAAGACTTCCTGGTACACATTGGTGATGGCGCTGTACGTGACAGGCAATTCCCTCTCTCCCTCTCGCACGCCAGGGATTGCTTGGAAACTAGTATACGGAATTCTGCGGGCTTTGAATATATGAGCCTTCCTTTTTCCGTAGAGAGCTGCAACCGTTATTACGGGGAAGAGTTTGACAAGATTGATGACGATATTTCCGATGAAGAGCTGGACAAAATCCGGTTCTGGGCATCACAAGGAATCCTGACCGTTCATGATGATGGCTACGGCTTCTGCTTTTTTAGAACAGCATGACAAATTTGAATGCGTCATTAACCATGTAAAGCTCGGGGGAAATGTCAGAGACGTCCAGGTGATTTCGTGTGGGAGGGCGGCCATACGGAGTATACAAAGGTAAAATCTCTTCGATTCTTCAAAAAAGCTTACAGCATTCTCATGACGTCGAGGACATCGTACAGGAAGTGTTTATGAAAGCATACTACAGCCTGCCAGACTATAATCCAAACCACTCCTTTCCTGCCTGGCTGTATCGGATTGCTATTAATCGCGGGATTGATGAGTGGCGAAAGCGAAAGCGGGCTCCTTTTGTGACAGAGATGGATGCAGAGCTAAAAGACGATGGTCCTGTTCCAGAGGAGGCCTATCTGGTGAAGGAACAGCGCAATGGCCTCATGCGACAGATGATGGTGCTCGATAAAGAACATCGAACTGTTCTGGCTCTTCACTATCTTCAGCAGCTGAGCTACAGGGAGATCAGCAACAAGCTGTCTTTGTCTGTAGATACCGTGCGAATGCGTCTGTCTCACGCCAGAAAAAAGCTACGTGAGCAGCTTGTCAAAACGGAGAAAAAAGGAGGGCATCCGCTTTGAAGTGCCTTACGCAAGATCAACTGATCGCTTATATGGAAGATCGTTTATCAGCAGTGAGCAAACAGAAGCTAGAAAGTCACCTCGACCACTGTACCTTTTGCCAAAAGCAGCTGGAGCAACGGGTTGATTATATGGAAGAAACAGTTGAAGCCTCTTGGGAAAACTCCCTCTCAGAGGATCTGGACCGAAAAATTATTGGCGCACTCTCCCCACATCCTGTAAGAGTTTTGAATCGAGTTACGACTATACCCACATCCTTATGGAAGAAAAGGAGTATCACTATCATGAAAAGAATGACATTTGCAGCAGCCGCCTTAACAGTCGTAGTTTCGTCGGGAATGCTCATTTCTCCGACCTTTGCCAGCTATGTAAATGCGGCTTTCACAGTCGAACCAATCGATAAGAAGGCTGATCCCGCAGCATTTGTGAACCATCCTATTCTTATAAAGCATATAGACACCGGTATTAAGCAAGCTGCCCAGAATGGATTTGCCAAAAACGTTCTGGCAAGCGCAACCGATCAGGGAATCACTTTCACAGTCAAAGAAGTAATGGCTGACCCTCTGCGAATCAGCATGGTTGCTTCCCTGACCGATCAAAACGGAAAGCCGCTCGATATCTTTTGGCAGAACATGTTTGATAGCACAGATCAGGACCCGATTTTTACGATCCGGGACAAACAAGGCAACATTCTCCGGCCTGCTCGTCCTATTGACTCTGGAAAGGAAGAACCGGCACATAATCCGAATGAAGACTGGGACAGTATAAGAAACTCAGACGGCTTCCTGTTCTTGAATCGCGAGCTGCGCAGCTATTTTGATGATCTAACCAAGATTCCAGACGAGCTGGTTGTAGAATTCGATGTCAAAAAAATGGGGGAAACAAAAGGAAGCTGGAAGGTATCCGTACCTGTCGACATGAAAAAGGCAAAGACCGCAACGAAAACTTATGACATCAACAAATCCTATACCACTCCGCAAGGGCTTACGCTGGATGTCAAGCAAGTAACGTTTGCACCTAGCGCAGTGGAAATGATCATTGATCGAAGCAACACGGAAGGCAACGCGAGAAAAGATTACAGCTACGAGCTTGTTGGCGATAAAGGTAAGATTCTTGGGGCATGGGATTCCAAAATGATGCTAGGAAGAGCCAGCAAACAAAACAATGTGATCAACCGCTTGAAGTGGCACAATACACTACAGATGGAAAACGGGGCCAGAGACTATCATTACTTCCAGCCAATCGACCAGAGTAAACCGATTACTTTTAAGCTCGGTTCTGTTTATACAGAAGAGGCTTCTGCTTTTCGTGCAGTGCTAGACCTTGCCCGATTAGAGAAAGAAGCCATTACAGAAGAAAACCAGGGGGACCTGTTTACCTTCAAAAAATTCGTAACGGACCCTAACAGCGTAGTTGATATCCGAGGCTTTGATGATGGTGTCTACAGCTTCAAACCCGATGGAACTCCGATTAAGCTGAAAGGATATCAGCTTGCCTTTAAAGGAGAGCTTGGTGAAAACACCGCTCCTATGGCCATGGTTTCCTACTACTGGTCTGTCACCGACGAAAATGGCAAGAAATACGACGATATTCAATACTTTATTGATCGGACTGATTACCAAAATGGACGGGCCACGTTCGACGGATCGTTATTCGTACAAAATATCGAACCGCTTCCAAAGCAATTGATCATCACCGCTTCGAAAAGAATGGTTGAGCACCGCAATGTAGACTGGGAGGTTCCGATTCTCCCGGAAATTAAGAAGAGATAGATTGATTTGTGTCACGATATGCATGTAGTTGGCGGTACGAGTAACAAGCCCTCGCACCGCCAACCTGCTCCCTGCGTAATCACAAGCGCAATTGTGATACAAATTAGCTGCGCACTTCGCTCAAACTGGACACATACTCCTCCTGAAGAATGCCCATTTGCACGATATCATGCCATTTCCCCGCCCGAAACAAAAGCTGCCGCGAGATGCCCTCATGCTGAAATCCGATTCTTTCATACAGCTTTATTGCTTTTTCATTAAAAGAAAATACACGAAGTGAGACACGGTGGAGGTTCATTTCCAGGAAAGCATAATCGAGCAATAGCTTTAATGCCTCGCTCCCATATCCCTTGCCCCAGTAGTCCTTTGCCCCGATATCAATAATGCACTCAGCATTGCGGTTTTTGAGATCGATCTGGATGAGTGCAGTAACGCCAATAGGCGTCTGTGTTTGCTTTTCTACGATGATGTAGCTCTTCGATGAGCTTGAACCTAAAATCACCTGACTGACAAACTCCTGCGTACTCTCCCGTGTATGATTATCAATGAACGGACTGGTCGTCTGCATGACCTCCACATCATTTCGCCATGCGTGATAGACGTCTGCATCCTCCGCTGTCATTTTTCTAAGAGCGACTCTCGCCGATTGAAAAAGCATCCTAGTTCCTCCTTTGACATTTCTTTTGCTTATTTCCCTGATACAGGTCTTAGCATTTCTCGCAGTGAAAACAAAAGAGCCTCCATCTGTTCAGCTACCCTCGTTTTTTCAGCACCCAAATGTGCCGTATCCAACATCAAGCCATCAATAAACGACACCAGATAACGGGAAATCATCTCCGCGGGAAGTCTCGGCTGAAGCTCTCCTTTTTTTGTCCCGCTCTGGAAAAGCACCGTCAGAGCATTCACGATCCGGTCATAACGAGTCGTACTATATGTCTCGCCCTCTTGCTTTTTTGAATCGCGGATCGACAAAAAGTATTCGGAGTTCGCTTGTGTCAGCGTCTGTTCAATTTGCTCCATTTCTTTTTGCTGTTTGTGGACCCAATTCGTTATTTGCTGCCAGCTCGTTTCGTCATCGTTTGGGCTGAAAAACAGCACATTCACCTGATCCTCAAACTGAAGCAGCTCCATGTACAGATGCTCCACATTATCGAAATAGGCGTACAACGCGCCTCTTGAGATGCCAGCCTCATCCATGACGTCCTGCATCGTCGTTTTTGTATACCCTTTTGCTAGAAAGACACTCTTTGCCGCTTGTAGCAGCATTGTTTTCTTTTGATTTTTGTATTCGTCGCTTACTTTTGGGGACACGCGGTTTCGATCCTCCTTTCGATCAAAATATACATGAGTGTCGCTTTAGGTATTATAAACGACATCGTTGTCGTTTTTCAATAGATTAGAGCAACATAAAAAAAGCCCCGGAATTACTTCCGAAGCTCGCCTAGTTCCAACACAACCGGGCAATGATCACTCCCCAGCACATGCGCGTCAATCCCCGCACTCACTAGCGATGGAGCAAGTCTTTCTGAAACGAGAAAATAATCAATTCGCCACCCGATATTCCGCTCTCTCACTTTGGGCATAAAAGACCACCATGTATATGCATCCACCTGATCTGGGTAAAAGTGTCGATACGTATCCACAAAACCCGCTGTCAATAGGCGCGTCATTTTTTCACGCTCTTCTGGAGTAAAGCCGGAGTTGTTGCGGTTGGACTTGGCGTTTTTCAAATCAATCTCTTGATGTGCGACATTCATATCTCCGCAGACAATTACTGGCTTCCGGGCATCCAGCTCCATCAGATATTTGCGAAACCGCTCTTCCCATTCGAGGCGATAATCGAGGCGCGATAGATCACGCTTTGCATTTGGCGTGTACACGGTTACGAAATAAAATTCTTCAAACTCCAGCGTAATGAGTCGTCCTTCAGGCTCAGAGTTCTCTTCTAGTCCATAGTGTACGGATAGAGGTTTCATCTTTGTAAAAATAGCCGTTCCCGAATAACCTTTTTTCTCTGCGTAATTCCAATATTGATAGTACTCCTCACCGATCTCTACCTCAATCTGCCCTTCCTGCAGCTTAGTTTCCTGCATACAAAAAATATCTGCGTCTGCTTCCCGAAAATAATCGTAAAAGCCCTTATTCACACAAGCACGGAGTCCGTTTACATTCCATGAAATCATCTTCATTATCGCAAGTCTCCTCATCACCATTCGTTCCTACGTAAAATCATATCATATTTGGGGATGAACCACTTCTTTCGCCACCCTATACCGCACATCCCCTACTGAAAGCCGCCAGAAAACATGGTATACTGACGTTGTTTCTGAAAATGAGGAGGTAACACAATGGGCATCGCATCCATGAGACTTCGTTAAGATCGACAATACCCCATTTCGACTCAACCATTTTGAAATTCGCAAATGGTATAGGTTTATTTGAGTTTGTCTGATCATTAACTAACCGTTCATGAATGAGGTGTATTTGTTATGTCTACAATCCTTTCTGAAAAAGTTGAACGTATAATCGCGATTGCGAAAAAGAGTGGTATCGAAGTGGACACAGGTACGGTGAAGGCAAATGAATCCGGTTTGGATTTCCTCGCTGTTTTTGCAAATACGATAGCCGGCGACTCCTGGGTATTACGCTCACCTCGCCGTGATGATGTAGTAGAGTCCGCTCGCTACGAGAAACAAGTGTTAGACCTCGTCACGAAGCATCTGCATGTGGAAGTGCCTCACTGGCAAGTACACACAACTGAGTTCATTGCTTATCCGAGATTAAGCGGCACTCCAATGGCTACCGTCAATCCAGAAACAAATAACTATGACTGGTACCTCAATCCCGAAGCGCTGTCTGATCTCACGCTGCAGTCATGGGCTGACGCATTGGCAGAGCTGCACGCCATTTCTCATGATGCTGCCCTGGCATCCGGATTACGGGTCAAGCAGCCAACAGAGTTACGAGAGGACCTCTCCGAAAAGATGAATGAAATCAAACGCGTCTTTGGCGTATCCCAAGAGCTGTGGGAACGTTGGCAAAAGTGGCTTGCCGATGATTCGTTCTGGCCAAATCACACCGCTCTCGTACATGGTGATCTTCATCCAGGTCATATTCTGGTTGATGAAAAGGGAAAGGTAACGGGGCTGCTGGACTGGACGGAAGCAGAGGTAGCTGATCCTGCGATCGATTTTACAGCCTACTGCCTGTTGTTTGGAGAAGCTGCCTTGGTTGATTTTATAAAACGATACGAAAAAGCAGGTGGCCGTATCTGGCCGCGTATGCATGAGCATATCATCGAGCTGACGGCTGCGTTTCCTATCAATCTTGCCCTCTTTGCCTTGAAATCAGGGCTTGAGGAGTTCATGACAATGGCACAGCAAGCACTGGGTACCCATGAGGGTTAAACAATAAAAACCACCGTCTCCAATCTATTGCTACGTGATTGGGGACGGTGGTTTCCTTTTTTATTCCTGCAAGCCTATCAATAATACGGAGAGATCATGAGGTACACAATCACGCCGGTCGCGCTGACATATAGCCACATCGGCATTGTCCAGCGGGCAATCTTTTTGTGTCTGTCTACTTGCATGTTTAATCCGCGAGCGGTCGTAATCAGGGCAAATGGCACGATAATCGCGGACAACAAGATATGCGAAAGCAAAATAAAGTAATAGATTGGTCGCAAAATGCCCTCTCCACCGTAGGACGTGCTCGGTGCCATCCCATGATAGACCAGATAGGAAACCAGGAATACAGCCGTCGTGCTAAAAGCTGCAAAAATGTACCTGCGGTGAAGCTGAATATTTTTATACTTGATGATCGAGACAAGCGCGGCAACCAGAAACACAAATGTAAAGCTATTCATTACAGCGTTCAAAAACGGCAAGAACGTCAAGTCGATATGACCGAAATCGTTATTCTTCGGCATAAAGTACATGATAGCAATGATCGTGTTAATCGCTATGCTCAAAATGACGATTGCTGGCGTGTAGTTTCGTTGTTTCATGCGTATACTCCTTTTTTCTCTGATCATTTAAAAGTATACCCGTGGTTCCTACAAACCAGCAACCCCAGCAGCCTATCGGTCACACAATGATTACATCTTCACGTTCAAATACTTTTCACAGACGCGTATTCCTTTGATCTGGCACTCCGCCCTTACTTGCCTTCTTCATCTGTATGAGCGAGATCCGTCGGAACCGCTTTGCCCACGCCAAAAGCGTAAAAGCTGATCACTACGATCCCAAGAAAAACAATCCCCGCAATCAATGATACGCGCGTCTCATCATTGATCCACATACCGACTAATACCATCAGCAAAAAGGCAATCGTTACGTAGTTGGTCACTGGTGCAAAAGGCATTTTGAATGGATGCTTGTCCAATTCGGCCCCTTTCGCTTTTCTAAAATTGATTTGGCTAATCAAAATGACAAACCACGGAACCATACCAGGAAGTACACTGGCACTGTATACGTACACAAACAGATTTTCTGGAGCGATGTAGCTTAAAATAACCCCAACGCCCAAGCCTATCAGAACACCAATCGTTCCGAGCAGCGGCACACCATTATGGGACAGCTTCGTAAATACTTTCGGTGCCTGACCATTTACTCCCAATGTGTAGAGCATGCGCCCCGCACTGTAAATCCCACTATTACAGCCGGACATCGCGGCCGTAATGATGACAAAGTTAATGATCCCCGCCGCTGCTGTAATACCAATTTTCGCAAAAGTGGCAACGAACGGACTGCCGATCGTTTGCAATTGATCCCATGGATAAACCGTAACAATGACGAAAATCGCGCCAATGTAGAAGATCAAAATACGCCAAATGATGCTTTGAATTGCACTCGTAAGCGTTTTCTTTGGATCCTTTGCTTCACCAGCTGTAATCCCGATAAGCTCGACGCCTTGATAGGCACCGATGACTAATGATAACGCAAAGAAAAATCCAGTCCAGCCACCCGTAAAGAAACCACCATTCGCCCATAGATTAGATAATCCGATTGCATTTCCTCCGTTACCAAAACCAAAGAAAATCAGGCCCAAGCCAGCAATAATCATTAATACGATCGTAACGATTTTAATCATCGCAAACCAAAACTCAAACTCACCAAATGATTTCACAGAGAACAGGTTCGCTGCGCCGAGAATCACCATCGCTATGATCCCTGGAATCCAGGCAGGCAAATCCGGAAACCAGTATTTCATGTACGTCCCAACAGCAATAATTTCCGACATCCCGACGACTACCCACTGAAACCAGTTGCTCCAAGCCGTCATGTACCCGGCCAAAGGATGAATGTACTTATGGCCAAAGGTCGCAAATGATCCGGTACTCGGTTCTACATACAGCATTTCTCCCATGGCTCGCATGATAAAAAATATAAAAATTCCTACAATTGCATAAGCGAGCATGACGGACGGACCAGTCCATTTAATCGTACTTGCCGAACCCATAAACAACCCCACACCAATGGTTCCACCCAAAGCAATCATTTGAATATGACGTGCTTCCAGGCCTCTCTTCAATTCTTTGTTTGCCACTGTTGCCCTCTCTTCCTCTCTGCTGCCTCTAGCGGTATTTTAGGAAAGCTGTCAAAGCGGGCTTCATCACTCTAACACAATGAAGCGAAAACCTATTTTGTTTACCAAAAACGTTCAATTACCATCTTCCTGCAACTTCTTAGTAAGTATTCCTAATCGTTCGTAAGACTATTCTTTCCTTCCGTCGATCCGATTTACTCTTGAAGCACTCGTTTATTGTAGTATGTTTTTTTGATAATAACAATTATATTAATTAAAATAATAGTTGGAAAATCTATATTTTCTGTCTATGTAAAATATATTACAGATCAAATATTTTCTCCTTACTTGGAAATCGAGAGCTACGCAAAAAAAGAGCGTTAACGTTTGTACGCTAACACTCCTTGCTTTACAGGTTTTGCAACGGTGTTACCGCCTCTTGGGTAGAGGCAGTATTCTTGTACACACTGGTATCCAACTGCTTGGTGACCTTGCTCGTAATTAATCCTGCTGTCATGCTTCCACTTACGTTCACCGCGGTGCGTGCCATATCAATCAGTGGCTCGATGGATATTAACAGCCCGACCAGAGCAACAGGCAGGTTCATCGTGGACAGCACAATCAGTGCGGCGAAGATTCCTTCTGGAACTCCCAATTCTTTATTCTGGGTTTGAACAGTAAGCGGCAAGGTACCTGCACTGGAACGCGATGTAAAGGCAAAGGTCAGAACAGGGATGACTTTCTTTACGTAGGTGACCGGATTTAAACCTGATAGCGTAATAAGCAATGCTCCTCTGGAGGCGGCAGCAGCTTCCTTACTTTGTGATCGGCAAGCCTTGCTTCACCCACTCATCATAACCACCAGTCAGGTTGCGCACATCCTTGAAGCCGTTTGCTTGCAGAAAGCTCACGCCAATCGCTGACCTCCTCCCTGATTTGCATTGAACCAGAATCGGCTTGTCATGCGGCAATTCGTGCAATCTCAACGGCAGTAATCCAAGCATGACGTGCTTCGCTTCGGGGATATGCCCTTCGGCAAGCTCTTTTTCATAACGGACGTCAAGAACATACAGCTGTCCTGTCTGTACGTGTTCATGGACCTCCTCAGGCGCTACCTCTTCATAGCTCACAAGCTTCGAATCGTCAGCAAGCTCGAAGACACTCAGGTCCATTACGCCAGCTACCTGATCCATTCCAATCGACTGCAGATCCTTCACAACAGCAGGAACGGACTCCTTTCCAGCCAACAGGTAGATAGGCCGAGCATAGTCCAGCAGCCATCCAGCCCATGTGGTGAATGATTGGTCATACGGGATATTGATAACGCCCTGAATATGCTTTTTGGCGAACATTTTGGCTGTGCGCGTATCCACGACAACCCCTTGCCCCTTCCATGCTTCAACTACGTCGATAGAAGCCTCTGCATGCTCTGGGGCTGTTATCTCCTGTACGAGCTGCGGACCTTCTTTATTCAGCTGCTTCATCATCGCAAAATAGGTTGGCGGCTCAGGCTGGCCCACCAGCAATCTCTGGATAAACTCACTCTCATCATCATGCTGCAGTGCCCAATTCGTGCGTTTTTCATAGCCTACTGTCGATGACTGGACAGCCCCTATCGCCTTTCCGCACGCGCTACCTGCCCCATGTCCAGGCCAAACCTGCAAATAATCGGGAAGCTTTTTAAAGCGTTGTAATGAGTGAAACATATTGCGGGCCATCTCTTCAGATGAACCACTTACCTTTGCCGCTTTTTCCAAAAGGTCCGGGCGCCCTACATCACCAACAAAAACAAAGTCTCCTGTAAAAATGCCGATCGGTCCATTCGCGGATGAGCCCCCATCTGTCAAAAGCAGCGCGATATGCTCTGGCGTGTGTCCCGGCGTATGCAGCACCTCGAATGCGAGATTGCCAATGTGGAAGATGCTCCCGTCTTTTAAGAAATGATGCTGATATTCATGCGCGTATTGGTAGCGCCAGTCGGGCCCACCTTCATCCGACAAATACAAGATGGCTCCGAGCCTCGAAGCAATTTCCCTCGCACCGGATAGAAAATCCGCATGAATATGCGTTTCCGTCACACCAACGATCTTTACGCCGTTAGCTTTCGCTGCTCGCACATACTGCTCAACATCGCGCGCCGGATCAATCACGATGGCCTCACCAGCAGCCTGGCATCCCACCAAATACGATGCCTGAGCCAATTTCTCGTCATAGAAATACTTGAGTAGCATAAGTTAGCCTCCTTACGATCTTCTCATCATAGCACCCTGCGCCCTAATCATCAGCATTATTTTTGGGTGCGGAGCCTTACATCGTTCCTTTGAGCATCCCCTTCCAATACATCAAAGGGAGCATCTCCTTTTTCAACCAATACATGCTTCGTCTTTCACGGGATTGATCAAATGGAAACGTCTCTTTTGGATTCATGTCATAATCAAATTCAGCCAGAATCAGCTTTCCGTAACCCGTCACGAGCGGGCATGAAGTATAACCGTCATATTTGCTGCCAACCTGCTTTCCGCTTATTAAAGATAGCAGGTTTTGTACAACGACCGGCCCCTGCTTGCGTATCGCAGCACCCGTTTTAGAAGTTGGCAAATTGGTGCAATCCCCCACGCCAAACACGTTCGCAAACCGCTTATGCTGCAGGGTATATTTGTCTACATCAAGCCAGCCATCGCTAGCCGCAAGCGGACTATGCTTGATAAAATCAGGAGCGCTCATCGGCGGCACTACATGAATCATGTCATAGGGCATGACCACCTGCTCATTCGTATTCAAATTCTCGAAAACCGCCTGCTTTTTTTCACCTGCAATTTCAATGAGATTATGCTTAAATTGTGTCTCAATTTGTTTACGTTCGATGACCTTCTGCAGCGCGTCGGCATACTTTTTCACCCCGAAAATGCTCGCACCACCAGAAACAAAGCGAATGGAGGACTGAGATCGAACACCCGATTTGCGGAAATAATCATCAGCCAGGTACATGATTTTTTGAGGTGCTCCGCCGCATTTTACCGGGGTATTGGGATTGGTAAAGATCGCGGTGCCTCCTTTGAAATGGCGGATATTGTCCCAGGTGCTGTCAACATAGTCGTAGGAGTAATTGCTGCATACTCCATGCTTGCCAATACTCTCCTTTAGCCCTTTTACCTTATCCCAATCGATTTGAATCCCGGCTGCTACAACCAGATAGTCATAGTACAGTTTCGTCCTAGATGCTGTGATAACGGCATTTTCACCCGGCGAAAATTCAGCGACCGCATCCTGCACCCAGATCGCACCACTCGGAATAACTGCTGCTTCCTCCCGTTCTGTAACATCCTTGCTGACCGCTCCTGCACCTGCAAGTGTCCATAAGGGCTGATAGTAGTGCTTTGTTGCGAAATCTACGATCGCAATCTTTCCATTCAAATCTCGTGATTTACGAAGGAGACGTGCTGCCACTGAGATGCCTGCGCTTCCTCCACCTACAATCACAATTTTGTAATGCGTCCTCTGATTCTGCTCTGGCATTTCCATTCACCTCATCCTCCATACAAGCAGCCTTCACAAGCTCAAGACTTGCGCATTAATGAACAGCATGTAAATTGCAACTACCATTACTACGCCAGAGAATAAATATTGCAGGGTCCTTTGCTGTTTGCTTAATCGCTTGGCCACGAACACACCCGCTATCCCGCCAATGATTCCACCCCCAACAAACTCCAGTGCGATCAACCAGTCAACCAGTCCAGACAAACTGTAGTTCACTGCCGTTGTCAGCCCAAAGGTTCCAACAGACAATAGCGATGAACCGATTGCCGCAAGCAGCGGCATCTTTGTAGCAAGGATGAGGCCAGGGACAATCAGAAAGCCTCCCTCAATACCAAAGAAGCCAGATAACACTCCCACCAAAAGAGCTATGACGACAACCCGCAAATAATGAACCTGATTGTTAGCTTCATCTTGCTCATCCTTCTTTTTCTTAGGGATCGCCATTCGTTGCAAGAATGGACCCGCCACCACCGAGCAAACCAAGAACAAATCCGACAAGCCCACCTGAAACGATCGCGAGAATCACTTGAATCGCTGTCATACCTGCGCATAGTCCTCCCTTCTGAGTTGCTCGCGCTCTTATAAAGCAAACATCATGCCAATTCGCTTTTTCCCGCTACATAGCCATTTCTCCAACTTCAATCCATACAAAATTGTCACTATTGAAAACGAAAATTCGTGGAATATTCAGTCATCACTTGAGTTTGTGCTGCTTTCAACCTTGATAAGCTTTTTTGCATACTTGGAAAAGGGCTGGAAACTAGAACATAAAAAAGCCGAGGAAGTCCAGAACGGTGTCCTGATTTTCCTCAGCTTGTCTTATTACTGACCGGTTGTTAGCTCCACCACATGCGATCCGGTATCTCAAACGACACCGTCGTCCCTTCTCCAGGCTTACTCACAATGGACAAGCCCTTCCCGTACGTTTGCGTCAGCCTGCGATTAGTGTTAGACACCCCGATCCCTCCTTTATCCTTCATGGTCAGGTCAAGGTTTTGCTTCACAATCGCCTCCGCCATTCCACTTCCGTCATCCTTGACCTCAAACAGGATGACGTTATTTTGCCGGACGATTCGGACGTGGACGGTTCCTCCCTCTTCTTTTGTCATGAGGCCATGCCTGATTGCATTTTCAACCAACGGCTGAAGCGTCAATGGAGGAAGGAGAAGCTCGATGTTCGACTGCACGTCCCACAGGACCGTTAGCCGGTCCCCAAATCGCTCCTTTTCGATGTAAAGATAGGCATGGACAAGCTCCAGCTCATGGGAAAGCGGTACCTGCTCTCCTGTATTCAAAAAGTCAAAGCTGATATGCAAAAAGGATGTGAACGCATCCCCAAGCCTGCGCATCTTCTCTGTATCAATTTCACTTAAAGCCATAATGGAGCTGAGTGTATTGAACAAGAAGTGCGGATGGATTTGTGCCTGCAAATAAGCTGCCTCCATGCGTAGCCGCTCATCTACTGTTTGCTTCAGGGTAGTTAGTGACCAGACGCGGTATTTCAGTTCCAGTCCATCTGCCGGCTTACACACATAATCATTTGCCCCGGACAAATAACCGGTATAGATGTCTTCCGCTTGGCTGCGCGCCGTCAAAAGCAAGATTGGCAGCTCAGAAATGGAGAAATGCTCCCTCACCTTTCTCGTCAGCTCGTAGCCGGACATATGCGGCATCATAACATCTACAATAAGCAAATCCCATGGCTGGGTAAAAAGCAAACCCAGCGCTTCCTTGGCTGACGTGCATGTCTTGATGTTGTAGTGTGCTGACGAGAGCATGCTATCCAGTACCTTTAGGTTGACCGGATCATCATCAATGGCCAGGATGTTTGCTTTCTTTTCTGCAACCGAGTAGGAATGCGCTGCTGCTTGCAAAACGGGCCATTCATTTAAAGTATCCCGACTTTCGCTCTTGGGTACCGTCAACCCTAGCTCGCGCTTATCACTCTGTTGGCCAGTGGAGAGCTCTGCTTCTGACAAAGCATCTGCTGTCGCCAGTGGAAGCCGGAAGCTAAATACAGACCCCTTGCCGGGTTCAGACTGGACACTCAGCTTGCTGCCATGCAATTCTACCAGCTGCGTACAGATAGCGAGCCCAAGTCCGATTCCTCCGCCATCGTTCATCCCTTGTGCTCCCTGCTCGTACGGCAAAAAGATACGCGCTTTGGTTTCTTCGTCCATCCCAATTCCGGTATCCGATACATAGATCACCACCTGACCGTCCACCATCTCAGCGGAAACCGTGACTGACCCCTTCTCCGTAAATTTCAGTGCATTGTGTATGAGATTGAACAAAATCTGTACCAACCGTTTTTCGTCTGCAAGAATGCGCGGGATTGCTTCTGGAATGTCCATTTGAAACTGGACTGGCTTGCCAACGGCCATATGATTGAGCATGCTGATAATCCCCGAAACAACGGATTGAATATGCAAGGACTTTTTATGCAGCACAATGTGCTTATCCTGCAGGCGAACCACATCTAGCAGATCATCTAGCAAATGCGACATTCTGCGGCTAATCGTGATTAGCAGCTGCATGTCTTCTGTGCTCCGACTGGCCATGACATGCTTTTCATTGGTGACGATCGTCTGAGCGATATTCATGATACCGTGCAAAGGAGTTCGCAGTTCGTGAGACGTGTGGGCGAGGAACTGATCCTTGAGCTTGTCGGACTTTTTCAGTTGCTCAGTGAGCTTCGCCTTTTCCTCTGAATTGCGGAAATAGCGCTTGAACCAATACGCAGAAAAGCTGATAAGGGCCGCGAGAAGATCAAGTGGATAAAAGAAGTACTTGATATCCACAAGCTGATAATCCATTAATACGCCCCAGACCACATTGGAAAATATACTCGTCGCCGCAATGAGCAAAAACACAGCGTCATTCTGGCTTTGAGTCACCATTCTGCTAATCAAAAAAACAAACCAAACCAGTGGACCAAAATAGAGCAAATTAAAATAGAGAGGAGTCGTTAAATAATGCACCCACTCGGCTGTTGACAGAATAAGAACGAACGAATAAAGACCAAGTAAAAATAAATACGTTCGAAACAGTCTTGCAAATTGCTTCCCTTCCGGCTTGGAAAGGTTTCTTACCATCAAAATTAACAGCAAAGGCTGCCATATGTAGACAAGCATCTCCACCTTGATCGCCCATGAATAATTGATCGGCAGCCAAAGCAGCAGCAGGTTGTCATAACTGCTCACGGTCTTTATGCCCACGCAAGAAAGCAACAGGAGAAATATCAAAAACTCTTTTCGCCGGGTGTTAAATAAAAACAGGATAGCCGCATACAGGCCATGAAGCAGGAGAATCAGGAATGTAGCGAGCTGAAAACCGATAGAGTACCACCTGGTATTATCGATGGCTGCCTGTGACCCGAAATAAATCGACCTGACGATCCCCCCATTTCGCGGACTATCAAAGTTAGCACTTCGTACAATCACTTCAATTTCGGTGGCGTCGCCCGCATTGTAGCTAGGAGTATACGATTGGTCTACCGGTTTATACTCATCTGCTGAAGCCCCGAGAACCCCTGAGCCGCCTATTACCTCTCCGTTCACTTCTATAGAAGAAGCTGCCTGTATTTCCGGGATCCAGAACATGTACGGCTGATTAATCGGACGATCTAGCAAAATTCGCAGCCGATACGTACCGTACCCATATGATGAGATAGAGTCTTCCGAAAAACCGCTTCTCCAGTCACCAGGCACTTGAACAAAGCTGCTTGCAGGACGGGTTGGCTTCTGTAAGTCTTCATGCCCAACAAAAGCTTCGGGGAAAAACTCCCATTTTCCATCCAATGCGATAGCCGGCGATTTTTCAAAGTCCCATCCTCGCAGGTCGAGTATGCCTTGACTCGCCCCCTGATGCTCCGGATTCATATTTGCCGTATACCAAAACCAACGCAGGCCAAGTAGAAAGACGAGGAACAAAAGAATAATGACTGCTTGCTTAGCTATGGATAAAGTCACATATCGCGTGATTTGATTTCGTAACATTCTCATAGTAAGCCTCATTTCGACACGTTTCTCATTATCCCTTGTTTATCTGCATATGCGATTGTTACATTTGTTTGAAGCAGAAAAAGACGTGTACGAAAAGCCGTAAAAGGCTATGTACACGTCTTTGCTTCTTACACAAGCTGCCTGCTATCATTATTTCTCCCAAACCGATAGATCGCAATCAGTGCAAATACGACTGCAAACCCAACCAATATCGCCATGTTCATGGTCAAACTGCTGAGTGCTTGCCCTTGCTGGAGCTTGTTGATCATATCAAGCAGCCAGTGCTGCGGCAGGAAGTTGGAATTTTTCCTCACCGTATCTGGCATGATATCTATCGGAAAGTAGCATCCTGCCAGCAGACAGCTCGGCGTAATGATCAAATTTTGCAAGGCACCTGCGCCCGACGTGCTTTTCGCAAAGGCAACGATCAAAAGAGAGAGGGCCACAGCCGCCAGCGCGAACAAAAGGAGTGCTGTTATCAATTGACCGTAAGAGATTCCCGAATCGATATGAAAGACGTTTTTCATCAGAAACAGTGTCATCACAATTTGCACGAGCATGAGGCTCATGTTACCTACTACGTTTGAGATCACATACATTCTTGCTGACATCGGCGAGGACAGCAACCGCAAAAAGGTACGATTCTCTTTTTCCTTGATAATGATCTCTGACATATTGACGGCGGAGAACATATCAATGACCATATCATTTGGATCTATCTTCGCCAGATGAATGCAGTCCTCGATCAAGCTATGAAAAAGGCACAGCACAAATAACCCCGACACATTTTGCAAAAAGACGGAAGGGAGTAAGTGTTCTGTACCTTACATTACCTTAGACGCATGAATGCGATGCAACACATAACGATTACATCCTCCCTGATGGAAATATGTGTTGAGTGTAGCAGGTGATTTCTAATGTGTATACGGTGCTGCCACCACCACCCCTGTGAGATTTTATTTGAGGCACCATTCACCACCTGTATAGACTGACGGTCAGTCATATGGTAATATTTCACTAACGACTGACCGCTAGTCAGTGGATGGAGGTACCTATGAAACGAATCGTAAAAGATCCGCATACAAGACGTGCGGAGATACTCGAAGCAGCTGGAGAGCTTTTCCGCTCTCAAGGATACGTCCATACTTCTGTAGAGTCGATTATCCAAAAGGTCGGCGTCGCCAAAGGAACCTTTTACTACTATTTCAAATCAAAGGAAGAGATACTCGATGCTTTTGTCCACTCGATTGTGGATCAGCTCTGCGAACAATACCAAAAAATTGCCGATGACCCTGCGCTTGGGGTAATGGACAAAGTACGGCACATGCTCCGCGGACAAAGCCGTATTGCCGAACAGGAAAGTGAATGGCTGGACAGCTTGCACCGCCCTGAAAACCGAGAGCTGCATGAGCGTGTAAACATTGCCATCATCTTAAAAATTGCTCCAGTACTCGCACAGGTCATTGAGCAGGGGAATAGAGAATCCGTGTTTCAGGTGGAAAATGCGTTGGAAACAGTCCAGTTTCTTCTAGCAGGGTCTCAATTTCTTTTGGAATCTGGTCTCTTCCACTGGAATCGGGATGAACAGCAAAAACAGATGCAAACGATGCAGATCATCATTGAAAGGTCACTTGGAGCGAAGCCAGGATCATTTTCGTTTCTGTAATCTTTCGGCCATCGCCATTCTCATTACAGATGGGAGAGAGTAAAATGAGCGGTCAGGATAAAACCTTTCGCAGCTTTCTGCTTATTTGGTCAGGGCAGCTGCTTTCGGCAATCGGCAGTGGACTGACAGCATTCGCTTTGGGGGTTTATGTATTTCAAAAAACGCAATCGACTACGAGCTTTTCCCTGGTCATCCTCTGCTCCTTTTTACCTTCGTTTTTGCTGCTGCCGTTTAGCGGCGTGCTTGCAGACCGATTTGATCGCAAAAAGATGATGATCGTCGGAGATGCCGGGTCGATTGCGGGCCTGTTGTTTATTTTGTTTTTCATGCTAACAGGAAGTATCGAATTGTGGCATATCTATGTAGGTGTAGTGATGTCTGCGATATCTGCTTCGATTCTCACCCCCGCTTACAAGGCAGCTGTCTCCGATCTTGTTTCGGAAGAAAAGTATGCGCAGGCAAGCGGGCTCATTCAACTAGCTGGTTCTGCCCAATATTTGATCTCCCCGATCATTGCCGGATTTCTTCTCAGCTTCTTTGATATCAAAACGGTTTTAGTCATCGACATCCTGTCCTTCCTGCTTGCTGCAGCTGCTGTTTTTATCATCATGAAGCAGGTTCACACCCCAAAAAAGCTTGAACAGCAGAGCTTTTTAAGTGAAATGGCAGAAGCCTTTCACTACCTTCTTTCCCAGCGTGGCGTCCTCTGGCTCGTTCTGTTAATGTCCGTCGTTTGCTTTTATATCGGGCTCATGCAATCCCTGTTTGGCCCGATGATGCTGACATTGACGGATTCCAAGGTTCTCGGCATCGCTCTTTCTATCGCTGCATCCGGTATGCTCATAAGCAGCATTTTTATCGGGATTTTCGGGACGGGGAAAAACAAGGTTTTCATCCTCTCCCTGTTTCTGACACTAGCTGGCTTCTTTTATGCCTTGATGGGAGTATTCACGACTGTCACCCTGATTGTCGTCTTTGGGTTCCTCTTTTTCCTCACTCTCCCGTTTGTGAACACTAGCCTGGAGGTTCTGATTCGGACGAATATCGATAATGAACGGCAAGGCAGAGTATGGTCTCTCGTTTCAGCTATTTCCCAAATCGGAATGGTTCTGGCTTTTGGTTCAGCAGGGTTTCTGGCTGATCATCTTTTTTCTCCTCTGTTTGCTCCGGATCGGGCATTGGGACAGACGGTTGGGCAAATCACGGGAACGGGACCTGGTAGGGGAATTGGGTTTTTATTCGTTGTTTCTGGAGTGATGGTGGCGATTTTGGCGATTGTCATTGGCCGTGTTCGGAAGATAAAAGAGCTGGAAGGAAAAATGGCAAAGGAGAGCAACGTGTAGTCCGTTCAAAAGCATTCAGGATAGCATTCATGAAAATATGCTCAGCCCCTTCAGACACAACGAGAGCTTTCCTCTGCACGCATCATCTACTTCGATCAAAATACAAGTATAGCGAGGGAATACGCTTGAAAAAAACGACTTTGCTCCTCTCTTTTCTTTTCGTCTTTTCATTGCTCGTAAGCGGTTGTAATACCTCTTCTTCGGACACGCCACTCCAAAAGCAAGTACAGGTGGATAAAAATTATTTACTCGCATTACATACAGCCAACAACTTCCTGATTGCGTGGTTGAACAGAGATGCAGCGAAAGGTAGTGAACTGCTTACTGATAACGCTAAAAAATCAGTTAGCCCAGAAGATTTAACCATGTTTTTTTCAGGGTTATCAAATCCTCACCATCAAGGATTCGAGATCATTGGACATGAAAATACAGGTGAAAATACGGTGACGTTTCATGTTTGGCTATACGAGTATTATTCTGGTGATACACCGGAACCAGAGAAACGTCCTGAGCCTTACACCATTGAAGTTAGTAAAGTAGATGACAATACATGGCTGGTTAATAATCTGCCCAAATAGAGGTACACAAACAAGAGGAGACTCTCATATGGTAACAATCTATCATGTCACCACTCTACTTTATTATTATCCAGGAGTTTCTTCACCTGCTACCCTGCAACCTTTTGATCAGGTAAATAAGCATATGATTATAGTAAAATGTAGTAACTGCTCCAAATGAAGACGATATGCAAGCACATTGAAGATTCGAGGAATTTAACGATGAAGAAAATCTACCGAGCGGGTATGTTGCTTTTGTTGATGATACTGCTTTGCACAGCTAGCTTCTCAACGGCACGATCCGCATCGCAGGTCCATGTAGCTGTGAATGGACAATATGTGTCCTTTCCTGATGGGGCACCGTATGTCGATATCAAGTCCAGGCGCACGATGGTTCCAGTAAGATTTGTAGCAGAAAAGCTAGGCCTTCATGTGCAATGGAATGGGGAAACAAATCAGGTGACACTGAAGAAAAAAGACGAGACCTTCCATTTAACCATCGGGCAAAACCGCGCGCAGGTGAACGGGAAGGATGTAACCTTTGATGCGCCAGCTGTGATCAAAAACAAGCGTACAATGGTTCCGCTTCGCTTCATCAGTGAAGCCTTTGATGCGCAAATCGATTGGATTGCCGAGCGTAATCTGGCTGTCGTAACGACTCCAGGACATGCAAAAGTAGTGCCTCCACCAATGCCACCGTCCACCATTGATCGCACTTCGCAGATTGAGCGAGGGACATGGATTTGGAACTCTACCGTCATCAAAACGGACCAAGAAAACATCCTCAAGTTTGCTAGTGATAACAAATTGACTACGATATACCTGCAGATTGATAAAGACATCCAAGCAGCGGTATATCAAAATTTTGTTCGTGGAGCAAGGGAAAAACAAATCAAGGTGGAAGCACTAGAAGGCCGTCCCAATTGGGCTTTTACCCGTAATCAGAACCAAATCATGGAGTTTATTTCATGGGTAAAATCATATAATGCAGCAGTTGGAGCAGAAGAACGGTTTGCAGGACTGCACTTTGATATTGAGCCATATATTTTAGCTGAATGGAAGACAAATAATCAGCTGGTTGTTGAAAATTGGATGGACAATATGCGGTTTATTGAGAGGGAAGCCAAAGGAAGTGGTTTGAAAATTACGTTGGATATTCCTTTCTGGCTTCATCTCGTCAAGGTGCCCAGCTCCAACTATAGCTTCAGTGCATGGCTACTCGAAAAAGTAGATGCCGTTGTCATCATGGATTATCGAAATGTTGCTTTAGGCAATGATGGGATTATTGCCAACGCAAAAACAATCTTAAAGGAAGCAAGCACACTTAAAAAGAACGTGATCGTCGCGGTGGAAACTGCACCTAGTTCAGAAGGTGCTTTCACGACGTTTTATTCGTTAAGTACAGGGGCTATGAAAACCGAGTTAAAAAAAGCAGAGGAACAGCTGTCTCCGTATCCAAGCTACGCAGGATACGCGATCCATAACTATGAGAGCTGGACGGCATTAGATGCGAAATCGAAGTGATTCCAAAACAAAAGCACCTTCTTGGGGTGCTTTTGTTTTGGTTCGGGACCACATGCGTTCATCACATCATCCACAAATCGTAAAGATGAAGAGACATATCCTACGCTATATTTACTTTTAGGTAGAAACATCATACATGACCTTTCGATTCGTTTGATTTTCAAGACCGGAATGATTGTCTTTTTCTACCCCAACACGTTAAGGGTTCGCTTCTCCTTACGCCCTTGGACCTGTTGGCTCCGAAAAAGATGTCCGAATTAGGGGGATGAAACCTTTAATACCTGTCTAGTTGACCAAAGCCCCGTCAATTTTTGAATGGCAGGGCTTTTCTAAACTTGTCTCTACTTTTTCATCTCTAGCAATAGAGGCACACCATTTTCCTGGATTTTCTTTACGACCTCATCGGTAAGCGTTACATTTGCAGCTTGATCCTTCAGTTCTTGCTCGATTTGTTGCTCCACACGCTCTGCTTCCTTTAACCAGCTGCTATATTCCACGGTAAGCAATTCTTTATTATATCTGGAGAAAGAGATTTGGGCCTGATCCCCTTTATCCGATTTTACCCGGAAGCTAATATCCGAGTTTTTGGCTCCTGCCTTATTTTCCTGGTATCCTTGGGATGCATACTCTACTGAAGTCACTTTACCAGAAACGAATTGATATTTTTCTGCTGCTGCTTCCGCTAGTTCTTGATAGTCTTGATTGTTTTTCAACAGGTTAAAGTCCATTCCCTCAGGAATATTCGCCTTGTGATAAATTCTTTTAGCGATCGAATGATTTTCACCCGTCACTGCATCCAGAGCAAATTCATAGGACAGCGTATCAGTAATGGTTACATTCACTTCCCATATAGCCCGCAGGTGCGTGGTACTGACAGGACTGTACGTCATTTCCAGTGTTTTCCCGTTCAAATCGATCTGGAAAACCCTCCACAAATTTTGACTCGCAAGCTCAGCTGCCTCTTCCATTTTCATATCATTTATCGTCGGCTGATCTTCTCCGACCATCTTCACCTTGTAATCCTTTTTTTCATAGCCCACAGGCACATTGGTGCTGGCCAATGCCGCATAAGGTATGCTGTAGCTAGTAGGTACCACTTGCGTTTTGCCGATTTCCGATGCTTTTACTATTTGACAAACGCCGCCGAAAGCCAGTGTAGCTACCGCAATGGCTGCAACAGAACCAAGAACCATTTTTTTCATTTCATTTCCTTTAGCCATACTCAACTCATTTTGCCTCCTTTGATCTTGCATTGTGGAATGTGATTACAGTTGTCATGATAGAATCCAGACATCATGAAATGATTACGAACTTATTAGCAACTTGTAAAAGTTAGTTTAGCTGTTGTACCTCTACCTACCTCAGAGGAAAAGCTCAGCTGCGCCCCGTGATTGACTGCAATTTGCTGACAAAGCGCCAGCCCTAATCCCGCTCCTCCTCCAGAACGACTGCGCGAAGCATCTACTCGGTAAAATGCCTCCGTTATATGAGCCAGATGATCCTCTCCCATGCCTCTGCCATTATCCTGGACAGAGATGACCTTATATCCATTTTCCAAACTGGCTACAACTCTGATGACCCCATCCTGTCCACATGCTTTCATCGCGTTATCAATCAAATTAACAAGCAGACTATGCAACAGGTCGGCATCACACTCCAACCTGTCGAAGCAATATTCATAAGTAATCGAAATGTTCTGCTCTGCAGCCTTCATGGACAGGGATTGCTCAACCTCGCGAAGCAGCTCATCCATCCCAACACTGCTCAGCTCGAGCTTATTCTCACGCAGGGTTGCCATATCCAGTAAACGGTAGGCGATATTCTGGAGTCTGCGACTCTCTGACATAATGAAATTGGTCGCAAATAACTTATCCTCTTCTGTACGAACGACCTTTTGTATGTATTCCGCATAGCCGTAAATCGCGGTGAGAGGAGTCCTGAGCTCATGAGCCAAATTATCGACAAATTGCTGCTTCTGTTGCGCTGCCGTAGCGAGCTGCTGTATCTGACTCTGGATTTCCTCCGCCATATGATTAAAGCTTTCTGCCATCTCAGCAAGCTCGTCATGTCCCTTCACCTCGATCCGGTTCCCATACTGCCCCTGCGCAATGTTTTTCGATGCAGTCCGGATTTGCTGAAGAGGCTTGAATACGCGATTCAATACGAGCATGAGGCAGATTGCCAGCAATGCGCTAAATAACATTCCCATCCCGAACAACGTCACTGTCATTTGGGACCACGCAGAGATGATTGCAGACACATCATAGTAATAGACAAGCGTATACATATCATATGGCGCGGGCAAATTGCCTGCTACGCTGATGTATTCCTTATTTTCCACCTTTTCCATCGAAACCAGGCGCTCAGCTTTTTTCGAAATAACTGGCGACAAGGGGAAGGCATGAGACTCTTCCATAAAATCGTTCGCAATACTTCGGCCATCCTTGGCAATGGTCAGGATTACTTTTTGCTTGCTATAAAAATCAAAATAGGAGCGATAAAGAGAAACGACTCCACTTTCGGCCGATTCTCCTCTTTTTTCCAAGGCATTCAAATCTTTTGCATACGACGACGCAATGAAGTAATGTTCTCTGAGACTGCGATCTTTTGAACTGTCCAAATTGCTCTTCAGCGTCACTACCGAAGCGAGCAAAATGCCACTATAAAAAAACAGAAGGAATAGAGTGAGCGTAAGCAAAAAAGTCCGCGATTTCATCTCTACACCTCCAAACGGTATCCCATTTTATAGACGGTCTTGATTCGATTTTCCATATCGAGCTTCTTTCTTAATTTTTGAATATGAACATCCACCGTTCGTGTATCTCCGGCGTAGTCAAAGTCCCAAGCGAGCTCGATTAATTTTTCACGCGATAGCGCAATATTTCGGTTGGTTACCAGTACCTCTAGCAAATCGAATTCTTTAGGGGTACATTCAACTGGACATTCATGTAGAAATACTTGCCTTCTTTCAAAATCGATTCTCAGTGCATCCAGTTCAAAGCTTTTTCCTTCCCTTTTCGTGCGTCGCAGTACCGCATCTACTCGGGCCAGCAGCTCCAGCATCTCAAAAGGCTTGACCAAATAATCATCTGCTCCAAGCGTCAAGCCCTTCACCTTATCGGATAAACTGCTGCGAGCGGTCAAAAAAATCGTTGGCGTGCCTCGAAGCTGCTGAAAAACCTCAAACCCATCCAGTTCGGGAAGCATAATGTCCAGCAAAATAAGATCAACTTCTTTTTGTGCCTGTATTTGAATGGCCTCTTTTCCATCAAATGCGGAAAGGCATGTATGTCCCACAGCTTGCAGATTTCTTCGGATCAATTCATGGATCGGGATTTCATCTTCGACAATGAAAATGGTTGCCACGGGGGATCACCTCTCTATTAGCATAGCACGCTGTTGTTATCGAGTTGTAAAAGCACCCCTTCATTCCTATTGATTTGATTCTCTCGATAGCAGAAGGAATAAAAAAAGCCCAAGTGGTTTCTTCACTTGAGCTCTGCAGATCATTCACTTAGATCAACTACTCTTTTCAAGCTTTCTATAACGAGGCCCAGGTTTTTTCAAGCCACTGATCAAAATCAGCCTCCTTTTCACCCTCGTACGCATCATATACATCTGTTCTCATTTTCTGCAGCTTCTCTTTGAACTGTTCAAACGTATGATCTTTTGGCAAACTCTTCTTAATTCTTACCAAGGCTTTCGTTGTGCCTTTAATCAAGTCGCCTTTTTTCTGTGACGGTAATTGGACATCTTCGCCAAATTCCTTGAGCTTCGTATAAGCAGCCTTTTGAACCTTGTACACAGCATCACTAGTCATGATTCGCTTTAATATATCGATGGTTTGACTGTGTTTCCACTGACCTAACTCTTCAACAGCATCAAAACGTTCTCTCCAATTGGACGTTCGATTAGCCGATTTTTTTAGCTCCTCGTAGTTTGAGGGTAACTCATTATTTGCTCCATTATGATTCAAAAAGATCAATCTCCTTCTATTCTTGTCTACTCTATTATAGCACTATAACTACGCTCCAAAACGCTGACGATACCCGCATCTCCTGCATAGCTCCTCAACAGCCTCTCTGCGCGAAAAGCCTTCGACGAGATTGTTCGCACGCTCACCGTCGACGATGTCCGAAAACGACGTCTGGTTGATGTTCCCCAGATTAATGACGCCTTCCCCGTCCAGACAGCATGGCACAACCGTACCATCCACCAATATAGCAGCCTGGCTGCGAAGTCCGTGGCAAAAGCCTTTGCCGTCATCCTCTGGAGCCGTCATGCTCGGCCACTGAAATTCATGGTCCTGGTTCAAATAAACGCGGTCCGCGATTTTCACGCCACTACCCGGCTCTACTTTCTCTTCGATCTTGTAATCAAGGCCAAATTCCTTTTCTACAATTTCGAGTGTCTGGCGGTTTCTACTCTTTTGAATGTTGGTCGCATTGTCCTGCGTCAAATTCCAGAGACGGAATGAAAAGATGACCTTTTGCTCCTCCGCTTCACGAACGAAGGAAAGAATTTCTCGCAAGTAACCTTCACGGTTTGTAGAGCCCTCATGTCCGTCAAAGCTGTGAAGCGAAAAGTTCATCTGTCTCAGTGCTGGCTTGCCAAGCAGCTTGTGCCGATTTTTTGCGATCAGGGTGCCGTTTGTCGTGATATTGACCTTAAAGCCTTTTTCGTGACTGATGTCGAGCAGCTCATCGATTTTGGGGTGAAGTAGCGGCTCTCCTTTTACGTGCAAATAAATGTATTTGGTGTGCGGCTTAATCTCGTCCAGCCTTTTGGCAAAGTCCTCGACCTTGATAAAATTGGCTTTGCGCTCGGTTGGCGGGCAAAAGGAACAGGCGAGATTGCAGATGCTGGTGATTTCTATATAAACTTTCTTAAATGTCTTCAAGATGTTTTCCCCATTCTGAATATCTATGATAGGATGGCGTTTTCTTAATCATACCCCACATAGTACCATAGGAGAGCTTTTATAGGTAACGGTGCATTCTGGTGGTTTGCACACTTAGGACATGGACACCGTTATTTCACAAAGTCTTCTTTCAACATACTGTAAATCTCCAAATCAACAATTCCTTTTCCGGACCAGAGCGTTGCTTGTCTGTTAAAAATTTTAGCATAAGGTATCTATCCGTTTTGATAACTAGACAAAAAAAGAGCATCCCCGCGGGGACACTCAATGGAAGAAAAGCGCAACGGATAGACACAAATTTGGCAATCCTATGGTTCTTCTCTGTACGATAACTGATTAATAGCGTAGTCTAGTATTTCTTCTTTAACATTCCCAGGTAATTCAAATCGATCGTATCTGAGAGCATACGGGCTTATTTCTACTGTTCTTCCTGCATCTGCTTCTTTATTCACAATGTAAGCTATCGCATCCAATGGATTCGATGATTCCTTCAGTAGTAATCCCTTTAATGTTTCCAACAATTGCTGTTGATCAACTCTCTGGAACTGTAGTCGTCCATCTGTTCGCTTACACTGTAATTCATAATTGCCATAGTGATCAATGACTTCCCAATCCGACCATTTCACGCTGAGTTGTTCTGATAGATTGGGGAGATCATAGGCATGCCAAATTTTCCTCATTAGTTTTAAATAGAGATTTCTTAGAGGAATGTTGTAAAGAATATCCTCTCCGCCGTAGAAAACTAGCTTCTTTTTGTCTACATCCAGAACTGCTCCGCCTTCAGCCCAAACATCATCCAACCATCCAGACTCATCAACCCTTGTCTGCATTTCGATATACTGGATGGCATACTGCTCTCCCCAAAATAAATCTTTTGGCAACGTGTTCGCACACCAGTGACTATAGTACAAATCGTAGGTATTATCTCTAACGACAATCAGATTTGCTCTTTGTCCCATTGCTCCCCTCCTGCCCCCTGCCTTCGCTAACTACAACTGAATCTCCACTCTAGTCCCATGCCCTTCCTCACTATGAATCGCTATCTCACCATCATGCGCCTGAATAATATCATTCGCTATGGCCATCCCGAGTCCGGAGCCTTTATGTGCCTCTCCTGTATTGGTCCCTCGGTAATAACGGTCAAAAATTCTGTTCAGTTCTTCTTTCTTAATCCCTTTTCCATTGTCCTGGATGATCATGTACGCTCGTTCTCTCATTTCGATTTTCACAACGATTTTTACATCGGGGTCATTGTGAACGATCGCATTGTATATTAAATTGGTGATCGCCCTCCTCAGCAAAATTTCATCCGCCTCTACGGATATGTGCTCTTCCGTTGGCTGAAATTCTATTTGTCGATAGGCATACTTTGGATCATTCACTATGTCAATCACGATGCTTCTCAGCAGCGTCACCATGTTAATGGTTTTCTTCTGAATGGACAGTTCCTTATTTTTCAAGCGTGTCGTCAAATGTAGGTCTTCCATGACCGCTTTTATATAGAGTGACTTTTGTTCAATGATGCCTGCATATTCCCGAATTTCATCCAAGGTAAAATCGTAATCCGGGTCTTTGATCATTTCCGAGTAGCCCTGGATGGAAGCAAGCGGTGTTTTAATATCATGGGAAATGTTTGCGATCCATTCCTCTTTTAATTGATCCAATTTCTTTCTTTCCTTCTCGTTTGCTTGTAACTGGGTGGATAATTGATTTACGTTATCAAACACATTCTCATAGATCCCTTGCGATTGCATTGGAATAAGGAACTGATGATTGGCCAAGTTTTTGATCCCATCAATGAGAGCGTGCAGTGGCTGAGTGAGGCGCTTGCTAAACATGTATCCAATCCAACAGGCAATGAGAATATCGATGACAAATATGACGCTTCCAGTCTTGAACATTTGGAAAAGAACGTGGTTGTCATAAAAAAGGACGTAGCGGTTTAAATTTGGGTTTTCGATCCCGATGAAATAGCTGTAATGTCTGTCTCCGCTACCTTTTTCTCCAATAAAAACCGTGGTGTCCCCATTCACTTCCTGATACTTGTACATCTGAATGATATCTGTTGGCGTATATTTGGTCTTTACACCTTCAGGAACTCGATAATCGGCAATCACCTTTCCATTTTCATCCATAACCTGCAACCATGCATTCTTGGCCAGCAGCTCATTTTTCCCTTCTTCGCTAATGGTCACGACATGATCGACGATTTGTATCCGATCCTGAAACTCCCTCGTAAATTGCTCAGGAGATGTTTCCTTTTCCAGAACGATCGGTATATCGAACCCCAGCTGAACAATTAACAAAGCGAACGAAATGAATACATTGATGAAAATAACGAGTACTACAACCAACACAACTGACAGCAAATACCTTCCTGTTAATTTCCATTTCATTGTTTATGAATCCTCTACCGTTAGTTTGTACCCTAAGCCTTTTATCGTGATCAAATACTTTGGCTGAGAAGGCTGGTCTTCAATTTTTTCCCGCAATCTCCGAATATGCACCATGACGGTATTATCAATGCCTGTAAAGTCCTCGCCCCAAACCGTATCATACAGCTTTTCCTTACTGATCACTTTGTTGACGTTCTGGAGGAAAAACTTCATTAATCCAAGCTCCTTCGGCTTTACGTCGATGGGCCTGCCGTCCTTTAACAGCTCTGCTCTTTGCGGGTTCAACTCAAAGGGACCCGCTTTTAAAATCGGATCTTCAATCGTTTCTGCTACGGCATAATCGGCTCTCCGCAATTGTGCCTTCACGCGATAAGCAAGCTCCTTGGGGCTGAACGGCTTGGTTATAAAATCGTCTCCCCCTATGGCAAAGCCCAAAATTTTATCGATTTCTTCCGTTTTAGCTGATACGAACAGGATCGGTACTTTGGAGATATTCCTCATCTGCTTGCAAACCTCATAGCCTTCTCCGTCCGGCAGCATAATGTCTAATAAAACCAGGTCTGGCTTGCCCGCTTGAAATTGCAGCCATCCTTCTTTTGCCGTCGTTGCCGTTATGACATTCTCGATCCCTTCCTTGATGAGGACCGTTTTTATCAGCTTCAAAATATCCTCTTCATCGTCGATAATTAAAACCTTTTTGCTAGACATTCCATGCTGCCTCCTCTACTGCCCAAACCTTTGTATGTGAGAGTATGCCTGAGCTTCGGGCATATATCAAGCTCGGTTCATGGCCCTTGTATAGAAGAATGCGCAAAAAAGCCATTTTCCAAGCCTTCCTGCGCATTCCGTTCAACTACTTCGTTTTTTGTTTGCCATAGGTCATAAAGCGCCACATCTTTTCCAAAGGTCCCATGGTGAAAAATTTGAACCACAAACTGCTGAAGATGATTTGTACGATAAAAATCAGGCAGGCAATGATGACCACATTGACTGGGGAAACGGTTTCCAGCCCCATGATGGAAATGATCAGCGACCCGATAAAGCTTTGCGCCACATAATTGGTAAGAGCCATCTGTCCCACCTTCGAAACAGGTGCAAAAAAGGAACGAATCTGCTCATGCTCCAAAAGCAAAAACAGGAAGCTCAGATATAACAAGACCGCAGGGATGGTGCCAAGTGAAACGATCAGGTTCAGTTCTTCTGCTCCACTCTGCGCAGCAAACCAGGTCCAGATTGAAAAGCCGGCTACGATCGGCAATGCTCCGATAGCGACAAAACGAATCTGTTTTTTCCATTCACCTACTCGTCTGATTACATCCGATTTTGCTGCAAGAAATCCGGCCAAAAACATAAGAAAGATCAACGTGGAGTCGGCAACAATTGCGTCTAGTACACCGGACAAGGAACCAGCTGCTCCTGTAAGCTTCAAAATCAGCGCCAGCAGGTAAACGCCTGTGATCCCCGCAAGCCATTTACTACCTGTCGCGACTTTTGCTCGGTAAAAGGGCAGCAGGAGAAAGCCAATTAGCGCATAAGCAGGCAGGATCGTTCCCCAAAAGAAAAATACTTGTACAACCCCGATGACAAAGAGTGTCAAAAGGCGCCGAGAGAATCGTCTCAACGGTTTATCTCCCCGGTTTTCCGCACGTGAGGCGAAAATATAAAATCCAACACCAAACAGGAACGAGAAAATAGAGAAGAACTTCTTTTCCACGAAAATGTTGATCAGAGTATCGATCGCTTCATTGATCCCGTTATAAACAGGGATTTCCATGCCTTCTGTCAGAAGGATATAGCCTTTCACATTAATAAACAGGATACCGAACAGCGCGAGACCGCGAATGATATCTAATGCAACGATCCGCTCTTTTTGAGGGATGGATGATGGGTTCATTTGCTTCTACTCCTTTCTTTCTTGTAGCTTTTCTGTTACTTTCTCTGGCAGCTTTTCTTTTGTCACTTCCTGATAAGAGGTCACACCCTTGCCCTCTTTCACATACAAGCCCAAGTAAGCTTTGTCTCGAAGCTGCTTGTCCGAAGTAAACTTCAATATGGTTTGCGTTCCGTTTTTATCAAAAGCCGGCAATTCATATTCATATCTGACCAATGTCTCTCCATTGCCGATTCTGTCTTTCAGTTCCTTTCCTGGTCCTTGGATCTGCGTATAAAATACGTCTGCGCCAATCCGGTTTAGGTTTACGTTTTGGATAATGAGCAGACCACCAAGTAAGATGGCTACAATCCATACACAAGTGATGATGTTCTTTTTCATGGCTCTCTCCCGTTTTCTCGTGTTTGATTCGTACTCAGCTGATTATAGCCCCTTGCACCTTACACCGTTTTAATCCGAACCTTAACGAAACCTTAAAAAACAAAAACAGCAAACCTCGGCAATGAGATTTGCTGTTCGAAACGGATATTTCTTTCCAAGTATTGATTCTAGGACTGTTCTATTTGCTTTGGCTCCCGCCGTCGCCAGCTCATGATTACCAAGGTTAAGGCAACGATGGCAAGGATCACCCCAAGCATGCGAAATCCCTCAGCGCTAAGCCTATCTCCCATTACAATGCCGAGCAGCAGTGAAGAGAGAATGGTACCCAAATATCTCGAAGTCATAAACAATCCGGATGCTATACCAATCATTTCTTTTGGAGAGCTCCTGAACAAGGCGGCTTGCATACCGACATTGTTTAACCCGCTGCTTATTCCGAATACAGCTAGCACCAAACTTACACTGATGACTGGTGAACTCTCATCCAATGTCACGATCCACACTGATCCTAGTGTCATCAATATTGCAGATAGGAGCAAAGCTGGTCTTGGTCCTGTTTTATCGATCCATCTCCCTGCCAGTGGAGACACAACGAGCGAGCACAAGCCCAAGCTTAACATGAGCATCCCTGTATCGACCTCGCTGACATGACGCACCATTTGCAGGTAGGATGGGAAGCCGAAAAAGAGCGAGTAATAAAGCAGGTTTACAAGTATGAATTCGACATTCACCAAAGTCATCGCGGGATATTTTGCAAATGCGCGTACAGGAATAAAGGGTGATGTCGTCTTTAACTCATGTCGTACGAAAAACCCTAATGCAATGAGTCCAAGCAGCCCGACGATGACAACCCCTAATGAGACATGCCCAGATGATGTTGCTGACAACAATCCAATGAGTACACCAACCAGCCCCACCGTAAAAAGCAGAAGCCCTTGCACATCGATGAACTCTCCCCATTTTCGTAGGGACATTCCTTGTGTAGTAGATTTTGGCGGTGCGTCATCCGGAATATTCCTCCACGCAAAAAGAAAGCTCGCCACCACAAACGGAATATTGACGAAAAAGATGGCTTGCCAATCCCACCAATGGAGCAAGACACCGCCGACAAAAGGCCCAATCGCTGCCGCTCCTGATAGGAACATAGCCAAAACGGACAACGCAGTCGCCTGTTTTTCCGTGATATGAACACGAACAATCGCCATCCCTACCGCAACCATCATGCTTGTTCCAATAGCTTGCAAAATGCGGAACACAATGAGCCACCCGAAGCTGGGCGAAAATGGAGCTATTAAGGATGCCACAGAGACAACAGCTAGCCCCGTAAGGAATATCTTTTTGCGGCCAAATAAATCGCTGGCCTTCCCCATCACAGGTTGAGCGATGCTGCTTGCAATGTAGAAGGTAAAAATAATCCAGGAAACCTCTGTAAAGTCCAGGCGATATTCATGTTGCAGTCTTGCAATCGCCACCGCAATCATCGAAGAATTTAATGGGTTTAGTAGTACCCCCAGTCCAACTGCAATTAATAGCCACCTGCTGCGAGCATTCATTGTCGGCCCCCTTAATGCTTGTTGAGGATAGTGTACATGAATCCTCACATTTACTCCAACACATTTTATGCTATGATATCATTGATTCAAAGGAATAAGTGGAGGGAAACTCAATGGAGCTTCTTCAATTAAAATATTTTCTTGCTGTAGCTCGATCAGAGCATGTGACTAAGGCCGCAAGAAGTCTGCATGTGACACAATCGTCGCTAAGCAAAACGATTCAACGCCTGGAGGAGGATCTCGGAGTGCCTCTGTTCGATCGGATCGGAAGGAGGCTTCGCTTGAATGAGTACGGAAACAGATTCCTTCGCCGTGCGGAAAGAGCTTTGTTCGAATTGGAACAAGGGAAACAAGAGATTCGTGATTTATCCAGCCCGGAACACGACACGCTTGAATTGGCGGTCACTACTGCAAGCACACTGCCACACATCCTTCGGGAATTTCGGAAAAAACGGCCCCATATCCAATTTCATGTGCAAATGCTGAGCACACAGGAAATGGTTACGCTTCTTCAAAGGGGCGAGGTTGATTTTTGCTTGTCTTCCCCTCCCTTTTATGAGGATGATATCGCGTGTCAAATCGTGTATCTTGACCCGATTCTTGTAGCGGTTCCGAAATCACATCGACTTGCAGACCGAAGCAGCGTAACCTTGGCAGAGCTGGCGAATGAATCGTTTGTCGGTGTAAAGAAAGGCTATGGTACGCGCGATCTGGTCGAGTCGATTTGCAAATCGGCTGGGTTTGCACCGAAATTTGTGTATGAGGGAGATGAACCTGCCAGACTGATCAGTCTAGTAGAAGCCGAGATAGGCATATCCTTCATCCCAAGCACGGCAGCTTCTGTACACGAAAAAATCAGCTATCTTCATGTAGAAGATCAGGAATTGGTACGGGAGATCGCTTTGCTTTGGCATAAAAGTCGGTACATTTCGCGGGTTGCTCTGGAATTTCGGGAGGTAGTTGTCAGCTATTTTGAGTTGTTATCCAAGGAAATGAATGACACCTCCAACTGTTAAGTGACAACTAACAATTGGAGGTGCCGCTAGATACCTGCTTTTGATTGAAATCATTCTTTACCCATGTCTCTACATTATTTTTCGATCTTTGGTTTCGCTTGTGAGCGAGATTCTTTGAGTGAGACGAGGAGCGTCACTAGAGACAATAAACCGATGGGAATATTGACATAAAAGGAATGACAGATCAATGAATAGGTAAAGAATCGTTATAAATCAAAGTGTGCATGTGCTGGATCTCTTCCTCTCATTTAGCACAATCAAAAAAGGCAGCCACCTAAGTGACTACCCCTACATCGGAAGATTTCTATTCAACGCCCTTCAACGACTCAATCATATTGATATTGGTTACTTTTCTCCTGAGCAGCAGGTTAGAAAGAATCGTAAGTACGTAGGCAAGAATAACAGATACCAGCAGGACAAGCATATTTAATTGATCGGGTATTTGTTGATGGCTGCTAGACAGTGCCTTTACTACGATTGAATAAACATAACCACTTATCGGCAGAGCTACAATGACCGCAAATGTCGTCAGGATGATATTTTCAAAAAAGATCAGCCTGTTTATTTTATTTTTTTGATAGCCTAACACCTTTAGTGTTGCGAGCTCGCGATTCCTTTCATAAATGTTTATGGAGGATATCGTATAAATGGCGCCAAAGGAGAGGATGACGGCACTAATGATAAACATGATAAATACAAAACTATTTTGCTTCAAAATGTATTCTGCTGATTTCTTTAAATCATTCTTGTCTGTAATGGTATCTACATGCGGATCTTGTTCAAAGTAGCTGAACACGTTAATCCGATCTACAAAGCTGTCTGCCTCAACTAAAAGCGAGGTTGGACTGTAATCGATGTCGAAGTTCTTTAAATAGGCTGGTGTGCTATAAAACGACGGATTCGAATATTGGGTAGATATATGTAAAACCTTCATGTCTACCGATTCATTTTTTAGCTCTGGCGCAACGAATTTTATTTTGATGCTATCCCCTACTACAATCTGATATTTATCGGCATAGGATTTGGGTACGAGCACGCCATTATCCTCCAAAAATATCCGATTGTCATTTTCGTCAAAGAAATGGATGAGCTTGTTTTCTTTTTCCGTAACAATGAAAGTGGCTTTTTCTTTTGCATCATTTTTGATGAATTCAACAGGATAGGTTGCTAAAGAATAGCTATTTTTTATGCCAAAGGGTGGTTTAACCGCATTAGAAGCCGATCCCACCGAATAATCTACTCGTAAATCATAGGTATAAACATCTTCAATTTGGTTCGCTACCTTTAGCAACGCCGTTTGTGTGCCAAAAGCCGTTATCAATAAAACAGTGCTTACGATAACACCAATTGAGCTCGCTAAAGCCTTTTGCTTATTTAAAAATATATTTCTCAAAATGAGCTTGTAGCTGTAGGAAATATGATTCCAAATGCCCGGAATTCTTTCAATCCAAAGCTTTTTCATCTTCTTTGGCGGTTTCGGACGCATAGCCTGAGCGGCACGTTCTTTTAAGATGCTTCTACCACTGAAGTAACACGCCAGAATCCCAAAAGCACTGGAGAAAATCATTGGCGGAATGAAAGAAAAAACAGAAAGGGAGTAAGTAATGCCAGGCAACGAGTAGGCTCTGGCGCTCGACGCCGTTACGAGTGGAATAAATACAATAGCAGCAGCGACACAACCGACCACAGTTCCTACTATGCCGGCAAGCACTGGGTATCCCATGTAATGAAGCATGATGCTCCTGTTTTTAACGCCCAAAGCCTTCATGATACCGACTTGATTTCTCTGAGAATCGATCATCCTCGACATCGTAAGAAAGAGAATAATGGCAACAATCAAAAAGAGAATGAAAGGGATAACCTTGCTCATCAATGTATTATTATGTATCGTTTCAGTTATTTTAGAATAACTAAAAGACCGTTCCTTGCTTACTTGGCTTACATAAGGAAGCCCTTTGGATTGTTCTTCAATTGATTTGCCTACTAAGTCAATATCGTAGCCTTCCTTTACATCAATCATGATTTCATTGTAGGGAAAGCCATCTACGATTTCAGGTATTGCCTCTTCCGCAATATAAGCGATTCCATACGTTTGATGGTCTTGTATTTCGTTCTTTTTGGCATGTTCAACATTTTCGCCCAAGCCGCTGATGGTAAACGTAAAATCTTTTTCATTCGCTCTTAGACTGATTTGATCACCTACATGATAATCATGTTCTTTTGCATAATGGGAATCGAGTAAGATTTCCTCCTTTTTGGACGGAATTCTGCCTTCGATCATTGTAGGCGTATTGATTTCATTTTCGTACGGGATAGAATGAATTTTGATGGAAGCTTTATAGCCCTCAAAGGCTTGCGTGGCGTCAAAGGTATAGCGTCCCTCTATTTTTTGGATGCCCTCCACTTTGCTCAAAGCAGCCACATCATGTTGGGAGATTTGACTGTAATACACATTTAGATCACTTACATGATGTTCTTTAAAGTAAGCCTCCGTATAAGCACTTAGATTATCGCTATAAGTGACCAGCCCCGCATAGAAAAAAGCTCCTACTGCGATAACCAAAACAAAGGCGATAAATTGCCCGATCGATTGTTTGATGTCTCTGCCTAATTTTAAAAATAATTTCATCCTCACCACTCAATCCCTTCAACACTTTGTTTTTCCGTATTTATCGTAATGCTATCGATCCTTCCGCTTTTCACCTTAATCACTTTATCAGCCATAGGAGTAATCGCAGAATTATGTGTGACCAAAACGACGCATTTTTTCGTTTCCTTGTTCAAATCTTGCAGAAGCTTTAAGACGGACTTACCCGTCACATAATCCAAAGCTCCGGTTGGTTCATCGCAGAGTAAAAGTAAAGGATTTTTGGCTACCGCTCTGGCTATCGCAACTCTTTGCTGCTCTCCTCCTGAGAGCTGGGAAGGGAAGTTCTTGATACGATCCGAGAGTCCTACTTTATGTAAAATATCTTTCGCATCCAGATGGTTTTTGCATACTTCAGTGGCAAACTCCACATTTTCCAGAGCGTTTAAATTCGGAATTAAGTTATAAAATTGAAATACAAAGCCAATCTTCTCACCGCGATATTGAGTCAATTTTTTTTCGCTCAATCGCGTAATTTCTTGATCACCCACAAAAACTTGACCTGAGGTAGCCGTATCCATCCCGCCGAGTATGTTCAAAATTGTACTTTTACCGGCACCACTTGCCCCCAAAATAACGACGAATTCTCCCTCCGAGATGGAAAAATCAACACCGTTCAGAGCTTTGATTGGCACTTCTCCTATTTTGTATTCCTTCGTTACATTTTTGAATTCGATTACCTTTTTCAATGATTACGTCTCCTCGAATCGTATTTTATGGTTCCGATGGACACCCAAGTCTGAAAAAATACGAGAAATTGTCGCACTTGTCCTCAAATTCCATTATATGCCAAAAAAGCACGGTTGAATCGTGCAGACGATGTATTTTGGCCTCAGTCTTGAGATGGAGTTTGATGATATCCACTTCTAACAACAACAAAAAAGGATCGACTATCAGAAGAAAATGACGGCCGATCCTTATGCTACAGTTAGGTGATACCTTTATTTGACCATAAAAATCGGGGCAGACGACTGAGCATAGCGGGAAGAACGCTCACATGATCTTCTCCCGTAAATTTTATCCACTCCAGATGCAGCCCTTTGTCTACGAGCGGACGCAGAGAGTGGGCGACCTCTTCCGCACCTTTCAGCATATCCTCGAGCTCCTCTGCGCCAATGGTCAGCAAGAGATGGCGCTGCTCCTCACCTTGCCAGTGCGCTTTAAACCGTTCCAGTTCCTTTAGCACCTCATTATTGCCCCACCAGACGGAAGGACTGCCAGAGGCATAATGTGTGAACAGATGCGGTCTTGTGAACAAGGCATGCAGCGTAAGCAATCCCCCGAGGGAATGTCCTACTATCGATTGCCGGGCTGGATCAATTGGCCATTCCTTGGCGATGGTGGGCATTAATTCTAACTCGAGAAAATCAAGAAACTGATCTGCCTCTCCGTTTGGAGGCCACGGTCTGCCATCCGGTCGCCCGGGAAGTGCTGCTCGGTCGACCGGCATCGTAAAATCGCGGCAACGACGCTCCATATCGAATGGCTCCCGTGATGGATAACCAATTCCAACCACCAGTATGGGGTCATAGCCCTTTGGCTTGCGTGTCTGCAGCTTGACTGCCTCGGCAAGCGTCTGAAATAGTGCATCACCGTCCAACGCATAAATGACTGCGTATCCTTTTGACGGCGGTTCTTCTGTTGGAGTGGCAATTAAAATCCGATAATCCAGATTCCTGCTCGCTGTCATCCGATATTCAAAGCAATGCTGTGGGATATGAGGTCTTTCTGTTATTTTACTCATGGCTGAAGGAACCTCACAACATCGTCAATCACTTTGCCGTGGGCAATAAAGCCGCCGCTCAGCCAATAGTCCCTTGACGTTTCGAATACGTGACCGTTTTTCACTGCGGGAACGTTCTTCCACACTTCACTTTCACGCAGCTCATTGAAATAGCGATCTCCCTGATTGCCATCGTTGACGAGAAAAATATAATCAGCATCCAGCTCAGGCAAAATTTCCAGGGAAACTTCCAGAGCGCCGTCTTTCACCAGGTCGCTTTGCTCGAAGCCCAAATCATGCTTCAGCACATAGCCGCTAAAGTAATTGCTATTCATGAAAAACATGCCTTTTGCATTAAATCGAATGATCGCTGCTTTTTTCCCTTTTATTTTCCCTTCCAGCATTGTCCTTGCACTTGCGGCCTTGTCGGCATAGTTTTTTATCGCCTGCTCTGCCTTGTCCGACTCATCAAGCAGTTTTCCCAGGGTACGAAGTGAGCTGTTCAAATCAGTTGTTGCGCTCTTGAACACATACGTCGGAGCGATCTTCGCATATTTTTCATACGCACCACTCTCGGATGCATACGAATTGTGCAAAATAATGAGCTCTGGCTGCGAATCCAGAACTGCCTCAAAAGAAGGCAGCCCACCGGCAAAGCTGATCTGCGGCACACTGCCGAGCTGATCCTGCAAATATTCTTGCGGGCTTACGCCGTTGGACCATTGCATCGTCGGCTTGATCCCCAGCGTAACCAGGGAATCCTCCATAATCGGAGCAAAAATTTTAGTCGGTTTGGACAGAATCGTCAACTCATGACCAAGCTCGTCCTTTATTGTCAGTGGGTAAACGCTCGCTTGTTCAGCCGTATTCTTTGCCGCATCTGTCGAATTAGTCGGTGCTGCTGCCTCCTGTTTGGCGACTTGCACGTTGGCTGTATTCGTGCTGCATGCGGCAAGCAGTCCTGATACCAGCACCAGGACCGAAGACACGACGAGCAACTTGCGAGTATTTCGCCGCCGCTGGTTAACCTTGTTTATCATAAAAAGCCCCCTCTAGTGATAACCATTCTCACACAAAGGAATTATAAAGGCATCCCCCGCGTTACTCCATGGACAGGAACAGGGGAGGGGGCTGGATCTTTCCCTGTTAGCATCAGTGACGTTTCTTCCAGTATCCGATTGACCGCGATCGCGGAATATTCGAACCACGGATTGGAGGGGATGACATACATCTGCCCGCTCTTGACCGCATGCAGCCCTCTCCACTGTGTGTGATATTGCAAGGAAAGCCAGAACTTTCGTGTATCCGCATCCGGGCAAATCAACAGCAGCATTCGGTCAGGATTGATGCACAGCAACTGTTCGAGCGTGATTGATTCATTGCATCGTTCCTTGAGCTCGGGAATCGTCTGCAGCGCCAGATCCCGATACAGCACGTCATGTATTCCTCTGTTGCTGTAGAGAAAGATTTGCTCGCCTGAGATACGCAGCGTAACAAACAGATCATCTCCGACAGCGTCACTTATACTTTCCCTAGCTTGAACAGCTCTGGACTCATACGTTTCAATCCAATGCTCACAAAGCTCTTGCTTGTCCAATACTTCCGCTATTAGTCGCAATTGCTCTTGCCACTTCGTCGTTCCCATGCTGAAGCATTCGATCCCTGTGGACATCAGCCGCTCGCGAACTTGGTCATCTTGATCATGCTGTACAATCAGAAAGTCAGGCTTTGCCGCAATCAGCTGTCTGAAGCTTTCTTCCTCCCTGACCATGTCAGGTCCTGAAGAGCCTATATGCACCTTGATCAGGTCCTGGTAGTAATAGTAATAATAGGGGCTCCATTTAGAATCAAGCGGAGCTGCAACCGGGACTACGCCAAGCACAAGCAGATTTCCGATGTCTGCCGATGATGTAACGGCTACCCGCTTGAAGGCATCCCTGCTGTATGCAGAGGGAGAGATGCCCACTACCTTTTTGAACTTTCTGCTGAAATAAAACTCATCGGTGTAGCCGACCTTGCGTGCGACCTCATGCATATACAAATCCGAATTGCGAAGCAGCTTCTTCGCTTTACCGATGCGTAGCTCCGTCAAATATTCCATGACACTGTGTCCATATGCTTTCTTGAACGCTTCTCCGAAATAGTTTGGACTGAGTCCGGTTAACTGCGCCAGATCATGGATTGACATGGCTTCAGTGAAATGGCCAGCCATATACGCACGAACCTCATCCAGTGACATGCGAGTAGTGGTGCTGTGCGCTTCGTTTTGGCTCTGCTCTTTTTTGGTCATACATCCCCACCTCCTGCATATCAGTAGAAGAAATTTATTTTATCATTGATAATCATTATCATTTATGAAGTATACACTACGTACTCTGGCCGGTAAATAGAAAAAAGAGTGCTGACCCAGACGGGTTAGAACACTCTTTTTCTTAGCAGCCTTTGACGGCGCTTAGGTATTCCTATCTATCAATCGTCGTTTAACACCTTACATATTTTCGTTTGAAGCCAAGCTGGTTTTTATCTACTGCCTTTTGAATATTTTCAGAAGCGCTCAGAAACTTGCTTTTTCCATTGCTTTGCTTGACTTCTACCGGACCTACGGCCTTTGCGGTCTCAACCGCCTTATCATGGAGCGGCATATAGGATACCGCCACGGTGTACATAAATTGATTCATCGCGTATTTCGCTCGCTCAGGAGCTTCGTGAATCGTATTTTTTACCGTCTCAAGCATGCCAGCAATTTTGCTTTCCGAAAATTCACTGTCCTTGCGATTCCCCAAAAGCCAGCAGTAACAGCTCCAGCCCGCTGACCTTCTCAACTCTTCACCACTGGCGATCCATTTATCGGCAACCTCTTGAGCAATATCCGTTTCTGCCAAGGTTACGGCAACCACATAATCAGACAGCATGTAAAAATAAGCTGCATCTATCCAACGCTCAAAATCCGCCTTTGTCATCGCTTTTGGGTCTGCAATGATGCCGGCAAAGTACATGGCGTCGTAGTTCCCTGTAGCGTAAAGCTGCTCAGCCAACGGTTGATTGATTTTAATTTTTTTCGCGATCGGTTTCATCTGGCCAGTCGCTACCCCAAAAAGCGGTTCGTGCGCACCATTGGATACGTATATTTTCTTTGTTCGTTCCTTGCCCAGTGCTTCAAGCTCCAGCATAACCATCTCTACATTCATGGTTTCATACTCCCTTCTTTTTTGGAGGTTTTACTCGAATTGGTAGGGAGATACTCTTTGACTATCGTATCATAGCTGCAGAAATCCCCAAAGCGAAAGAGCAGCCTACTCTAATCGGCTGCTCTAAAAAGCTTAACTCCAGTTCTACTTATAACAGATGCATCTTGGCTTCCGCCTCATCCCACGGCACCGAATAGCCGGCCCCTTTGGCACAGAAGATCGAAGAGGAGGTATAGAGCGGATCTGCATCCTTGTTGTAGCCTTTCCTCTCAATCACTTCCTTCGCATTATGGCAAAGATCGTAGCCGCCAAACACATGGCGGATGCTGCCTCGTCCATGGGTAAAGGAAGCAAACTCGGTGCTGTAGTTCATGAATGTTGACACTGGCACCCTTCCAATAATGACCGCATGGGTATCCGATGTCTGCGGTGGCTCAAACGTGCCTGCGAAGCGCTGAATATCAGACAGCACCCTCCCGATCTGCTCGATCCCCACCTTGATTTTGAAATCATAGTAAGGCTCCAACAGGATGTTATCCGCTTTTTCCAGCCCCTGCCGCAGTGCGCGGAAGGCGGCCTCACGGAAGTCGCCCCCATGAGTATGTTCCTTATGCGCAGCACCTTTTACCAGCGTGATCTTCAAATCGGTAACCGGCATGCCTGTCAGCAGCCCGTGATGCTCACGCTCATAGAGATGAGTGCCAACCAGATTTTGATAGTTATAGCTTAGGTCATCCGGATGACACTCGCTTGCGAAGTGAATCCCGCTGCCTCGCTCCCCCGGTTCAAGCAAAAGGTGCACCTCCGCATAATGCCTGAGTGGTTCGAAGTGTCCATATCCCGTCACAGCAGACTGTATCGTTTCTTTATACAAAATTTCCGGTTGGCCGAAAGAAACAGCGAAACCAAAGCGATCCTGCACGATCTGCTCCAGCACTTCTAGCTGGATCAGACCCATGACACGGATGTGAATTTCCTGCAAATTCTCTTCCCAAACCAGGTTCAGAGACGGGTCTTCTGCGTTCAAAATGCGAAATGCACCGAGCACCTGCTGCACATGAAGTGAACCATCGAATTGTACCTTCGACTGTAGCGTCGGCTCGGTCTCGTAAGCAAACTTGTCTGCGTATTGGCCCACCCCTTGTCCAGCCTCAGCCTCAGACAAGCCGACGACTGCGAACAGATCGCCTGCTGTAACTTGATCAACCGACTGCGTTTTACTGCCGTTAGCCGATAAGATTTGTGTAATTTTCTCTTCGTATTGATTTCCGCCGCTCTCATAGCTGAGCTGATCCCGTACCTTTAGCGTGCCACTCATCGCTTTGATAAACGTTTGCCTCAAACCGTTTGTAGCGTATCGAATTTTATAAATGCGGCCCCCGAACGGAGCTGTTTCGTCATAAGACGCCGTCGTCAACAATTGCAGCTGATCCAGGAAATCAGCTACGCCCTCATCCTGCAGTGCCGAGCCATAGGCGCAGGGGAAGAGACGACCCTCTCGTATATTTTCCTGCAAGGCACCCAGCCAAAAAATGGGGTCATCCATCCCCTCCAGAAAGGCTTCCAGCAAAGACTCGTCTCGCTCGGCCAGCATTTCTCGTAACCCCTCACCTATAATACCGCCCGCAAAGCTTTCTGTGATGGAACAGACATCGCCGGTCAACTGACGACAAATCTCTTCCAACGTTCTGTTTGCATCCGCGCCTGTTCGATCCGTTTTGTTGATGAAAAAGAACGTCGGAATCCGATGCTTGCGCAGCAGCTGCCAGACTGTCTCGGTATGGCCCTGAACGCCTTCTACCGCACTGACAATCACGATCGCGTAGTCCATAACCCCCATCGCCCGCTCCATCTCGGAGGAAAAATCGACGTGACCTGGCGTGTCGATCAAATAATAGACGTCGCCTTTATAGTGCATAACCGCCTGATCGGCGAATACGGTAATACCCCTTGCCCGCTCGATGTCGTGGCTGTCCAGAAAGGCATCTTGATGATCCACCCTGCCCCGCGACCGGATGCTGTTCGTGTGGTATAAGAGCTGTTCTGCGAAAGTCGTCTTGCCCGCATCCACATGAGCAAACAAGCCAATCGTTAGACGCTTCATGTTATCCCTCTTCCGTCATGCTCAAACTGAAATTTCTTCTTTTATTAAAACATAAGTGGTGGGAATGGGAATAGTGCGGGCAATCACGTAAGAACCCAAATGATTGAACTGGCAATCACTCAGGTTCTTGTTTAGGACTAAAGCAAATATTGCGCTACCTCATCCAGAATACGATTGATGCCTGTAGGACCATAAGAACCAATCCAAATGGACGAATCCACCGTGTACACACATTGCTGCTTCACTGCTGTTAATTGAGCTGTTATGTAATCTCTCTTCACTTACATATCCCCTCTGTCCTCTTTTCAATGAAAGTTTGCGACATACTGCTTATCATTTTGCGACGACTATTTTCGTAGAAAAATAGGTAACAAAAACATAAGAGGGGTAGCCTCGCCCCTCTTTAAAGATACTGTCAAAGCAGTTTTTGGTAATCACGTTTACTATATATAATGCGTCGGATTTCTACGAGATTGTCCAATGTAACGTAGAGTACAAGGTAATTCTCAACAACAAGTATTCTGTACTGATCTTTGAGCCATCTGTCCCCCCCATTAATCTTTATTGTTAATGCCCAGCCGTTCAAGCAATCTCTCCTACTTCATTCATGAAGTCAATAGAAAAGGACGGGATTTCAAGCTGTTCTATGTCATGGAACAAATTTGATGCCAAAAAAGCAATAAACTGGGGGCAAGCATCCCCCAGTTTCATGTAATCATTTATGATTTTTCTCCCTTACGAAGACGTTGTCTTAATTGCTTGAACACTTCATCGTGGCGGCATCATTCTATCATTATTATGATAATCATTTAACTTTATCTTTATGCAACTAAGGATGACATTTGGGGAGATCATGAAGATCCAAACGAATACGTCCGCATATTTAATTGCCCTATTTATGTCCTTCTTGCGCCACGCATCCACATCAAACGTAGCCACGCTGCTTCAGCAACGCCCATTGTTCAGCGGCTAGGCTTGACTTCATCGCCTTCAGCGGATCCACCTCACCGGTATTGTCGACAAAGGTCACGACGAAATCGTCGGTCATTGGCAGTCCTGCCTTCTTTGCCATTCGGAGAACCTCTGGCGCCAGTTGTTTCAGAACACGCATCGCCGATGTGTTGCTTTGCTTCATGTCCATCAGTTGGATATGAAGCAGGCAAGCTTCCCGCAGTTCCTGGTCATCGAACCAATATTCGTGATCTTCGCCCTGCACGTCTCGGATTTCATCCGGTGCCCACAAGTAGTAGGGCACGTCCTCATCCCGCTCGACAACCGATTGCTGATAGGATTCCCGGCCCCAGACCAGGAACGGCGGCCACGCGGCGCCCAGATCTTCATGGGTATAGCACAGGAGCAGGCAGTAGAGCTTCTCATCTTGTGGAATATTAACTAGTGCGGTTTCAATGGCCTGTAGCAACAGCGATTTCACCCTGGCCTCGACGGTTGCAAGCGATTCTCCCTTGGGCAGACGCAAATAGGTGAGCCGTTCCTGGCCCGTCGGTTGACCCTGCACATCGGTGTACTGCAAAACAATCCGTTCCAACTGGTCCTGTGCATTGTAGCTGAAAACGTATTGGCTGTACCACGGCTCATCCTCTTCCTGCCAGTGACGGCTGAAACTGCGTAGCAATCGACCATCCTCGTACTCCATACGCGTATCCGATCCACGATAGCCCATGTGCAAGTGATTGGCTGCCAGTCGCCCATCCTGATAGCAATATTGCGTTACCGATCCGATTCTCACGTCATCGTTGTGAACGTACCACTGCACACCTGTGCGCCGACCCACCTCGTACAACCAGACCGTTTCTTGTATGCCAGGGCCGCACTCAATCACGATGCGGTCTTGTGCATCCAAGCCATGACGGACGTGCGATTTCGGATTTGCACGGTCATCGGCAATCCATCGTGGATTGGAGCCGCCATACAGCTCGCGGGCGAAGGGCATTTCAAAGGACATCGATTCAGTCGCCCAGCGCCATGTAATAGCTTGAGTACGTGCTTCTGCCCTCAGCTTTTCCCATGAATTCTTTTTTTCAAAAAACGATTTCAGAAACTCCGAAATGGCTTCGTCGTTTAACATGTATTTTCCTTGTTCCATTGGCTCTGAGCCCCTTTAACTTAGAGATTGTTCTCGGCACTTATTTTCACAAATCATTCGCTGCCTCCTCTTTTTGCTCTATAAAATGATGCTGTGACTCTCTTAGAAATAAAGCTTTCCTCATCAAAAGGATTTAACCTGCAAATCTTTACACGAGAGGGAGAGGCGGTTGCCATTGATCGGAGCTATCGCCCATGCTAGGTACACAAAAAAGCCTCTCTTGTATAAAGAGAGGACGGTGAGCATCACTTCATATGTGGGTTGAGAAAAATAGACAACTTCCGATGCGGCAGTCCCACTACTCCCCACATAAAATTTAGACCCTTAGCAAGCCGCGGAACCCTCTTGCAGCATAGTAGGATTCAGCTCCATTGTGGTACATGAAGACAGTGTCGTAGCGACGATCACAAAAAATGGCTCCGCCAAGTTTTCGAATACTATCGGGCGTTTTCACCCAGCTCGAAGACTTCAAATCAAAATTTCCAAGTTTTTGCAGCTCCCTGTATTGTTCCTCTGTTAAAAGCTCAATGCCCATGGCCGCTGCCATTTCAATCGCATTATTTTGTGGCTTATGCTCTTTCCTTGACTCCAGCGCTTCACGGTCGTAACAAACACTTCTGCGCCCTTTTGGACTTTCCGCTGAACAATCGTAAAAAATGTATTCGCCCGTCTTATTGTCATAATCGACAACATCCGGCTCACCGCCAGTTTTCTCCATTTCATGAAGCGACCACAGCTTTTCCGTATGAGCTTCGAGCTTTGCTTGTATGCTTGCCCATTCAAGTCCTTGATGGCGATTCATGTTTTTCTCAAAACGAGATTTCAATGTCTGGAGTAGTCCTTCACGTTGTTCCGTCAATAACTCGTTTACGTGGTTGCTATCACTATGTGTCATGTTATTTTCTCCCTTCGAGTATGTTATTTCCTAGTCAGCAAGACATGGTACTCCGTATGCCCCGTCCCCTATCACGACCAGGATGGAGCTTGAGACACATCCCGCCGTTCCTCCGTTCTCAGCTCCACCGGTATATTGACGCGTTTCGCAATCGCAAACAAATGCTGCAGAAACGAGTCCCATTCGTCTGCAACTACGCGACAGGGCAAGGATGCGATTGTCTTTCCTTTATCGTTGTGCTGTATAAAGGAAATATACATATTGGATGAACCTTGCCCGCTAACTGTTGGGTCAACAACAATTCGGCTGACTAACGATAAATCGAGCTGCTTTTTTCCCAGCACGATCGCGGGCGGCTGCTGCTCAAAAACAATGCGCTCCAGCTTCGTACCGAAGGCCACCCGATCCGAGGCAAGAAACGCTTGCTTCCCTGCCTCCCACTTGCGAACCTTTTCTGCATTGCGTTTCCCATTACAGTGCACCAGCCAATTTCCCGCACCATTGTTTCTCTCATAGCATGTCAAATCAATTCGGTAGACTCCCTCAGAAGTTTGAACATCGTATACTGCTAACCACCTAAGGATATTACCGTGGCGGTTTCGAAAATAGTGCTGGTTCACTCCCAAAATACTACTGATCGTCAGCTCTACGTCTTTTCCCCCGAGTCGAAATCTCAGTACCCCACCCTCAAAACGCATTTGTTCTGGTTCCAGGGCACGCTTTTTACAACGCCGAAAACCGAGAATAACACACAAACTAAACACACCAAAGCAAATCAATAATGTAGCAAACTGGATCTCCAAAAAAGCGTTGAAATTCCACGATCCTATAAAACCCAGCAGTTCAATCACCAGCAGCACAACATAAAGGAAAATTGCAAACACCATGCTTGCTTTGCTGGCCTCTAGCAAGCGTTTAGAGAACGGATCACGCTGAAATACTTGATCCACCATCCATGCCTTTGGCTGCCGGTTTCTCCTTTTCTTCTTCATCCGTCTCCCCCTGCCAGTCATTCCTTCTTCGGAATCCACCGCCGCAGCTGCTGCTCGATGCGATCCAGTGCTTGCTCTTCTTCTGATGATAGACTGTCGCATAATATACGACGGTAAGCTAATCGCCCCTGAGCATACCTCTTCTCCACATACTGGATTACTTCATCGGATGCCTCCTCAAGTGAGAGCATTGTTGTTCCGTCAATAAACCGGGCAAAGACAAGTACATCTTCTCCATCAAGCTTAATCGTAAGAAAAGGAACATAAACCTCTTCGAAGCCTGGCGATAAGTCTTCTTCAGATACGGTATAGATGTTCGTCGAGAGATCGGGTACAGGCCCAGGTTCCCGTTCCTTTTTGGTTCGTTTCCAAAACATACACTTGACTCCCCGCTTTCATTGTACAAAATAGACCCAGAACTATATCGGGGCTTTCTCACCCTTTTGTGTTACTACGATACGGTAGTACCTGTTGTTTCAAATATTTACCATAAAATAAAACAACCACCGACTCAATGGGAATGATTCAGAACCGGATGAAGTATTCCATTCATCTTCAGCGGAATCCAAACATAACCAATCCTTCAGAATCAAAGACTCTTGAAAAATAGCTTTTGATAAAGATTTAAAGGGGACACGAATCTTTCGCGTCCCCTTTGTCCTCAACTCTCCTAATCACTCACCCAAATCTCTTATTGCTCAACAAACAGACCGACTCCACATGTGTAGAATAAGTAAAATTGACATGAAGGAGTATCAAAACGATAAGTAGAATACACAATAACCAATTAAGGAATAAAAGAAATCAGGAGGGTATCATGGGAAGATTAGTTCATTTCGAAATTCATGTAGATGAAATCGAACGTGCTAAAAAGTTTTATGGAGAGGTGTTTGGATGGGCATTTGAAGATTGGAGTGAATATGCTGGAATGCCTTATTTTGGGGCTGTTACTGGTGATGCGAACGAGCCTGGAATTAACGGAGCTTTGATGCAACGTCAAGGCGCTTCACCAGAACCCGGCCAGGCTTTGAATGCTTATTCCTGTACAATGGGAGTGGAAGATTACGATTCAACTGAAGCAAAAATTCTAAAAAATGGAGGCAAGGTCGCACTTCCAAAGTATGCTCTGCCTGGAATGGCGTGGCAAGGATATTATATTGATACCGAAGGCAATATTTTTGGTATTCATCAGCCAGATGTGAACGCAAAATAGAATCTTTTTATTATATTTACTACAAATAATGATCCTATGTTTGAAAAAAGAGAGTACTTCAAAAGCAGTACTCTCTTTCATTTGGTAAAGTCTAGTATGCGTTGTAAAGAATGAACATAACTTTATTATTTTGTGCAATTAAAATAAACCTCTGACATTTTACCCCGTCTCAACCCGCATTCTACCGTTGCCGGTGAAAATAAAGTCTTGGTTCAGTTCGCTCATTTTCTCCATTTTTGACTCCATTTTTTCAACCAAAACATTATTTTCGTGAGAATAAAGACTTGATACAAAAACAGGGGAAAGAGTGGAGGTTGCTGGCTTTTCCATTTTTCCTCGATCTTTTCCCCTGGCTGAAATCAAATGTGTATTTTAATTTTGACAGGTGTTTATTATGAATATCAAAAGTTTATTGCTTGGCTACACATTCCGCACCAACAACGCAACACTCTCAACATGCCCCGTATGCGGGAGCGTCGACCTACTTTGTTAATCCGAGCCAACCCCCAAAACCCTTGATTTTCAAGGGTTTTTCTTGTTCGTATCCGTTCGTATCCGAGCGAATTTTTGGGATTCCGAGTGAAGTTCGTCCTCAATTCGTCCCCAATTCGTCCCCTATCTTCTTTGAAGGTGGGGCATCTTTATTTTCCTCCATCATCTGCTTAGTTATTTCGTTGATCTTCTCCTGCACCTTAGACCGTAACTTGCCCTCGCTGATCCGGAAAATATCTGTACTACCGCGATGCGCCCAAATGACGAAGAGCTCCCCTTTATCGAACTTTTCTTTTACAATTCGAATTCCGTTCGCTTTCAGCTCCTTTGTTGTCTCCTGCTCTTTTGCGTAGGCTTTGCTACCTATCTGTCGTAAAATCCAGCCAGGAAAGAACGGAAAACGTATATCCATCGATTCGACTTGCGGGAGGTCTTGCTTAACGTATTCGACAGCATGGTGCCATGTTATCCACGTCCAAACACGGTCTATTGGTTCCAATGAAAGTATCCTCTCTGCTCGCATATCGTTAGTAACATTATATGCGAACGACACGAGAACAAACTATCATAAACTACTTCAAATGTTTTGTAATTTATTTCAAATATATTGCAAATTTTGTATTTATGTAATAGTATTAGTTTAGAAGTAAATTATTTACATATATAGGAGGTTTCTGATGACAGTTTCATTAAGATTCAAAAGTTTCTTTGCCATATTAATGGCAGCAGTCCTTTTGCTTTTGCCGAACACCTCTGCTTTTGCAGCCGATCCACCAGCTCAGATAAAAATCAACTATCAATCTCAAGAAAAATCTCAATGGTGCTGGGCAGCTGTCTCTGTCATGCTTTTGGATGTTTTTGGAATAAAAATGACCCAAAGCCAATACGCTCAGTATGCAAATGGCCATACACAAAACGTCACAATAATGGATTTCGAATTCAGAGATGCCCTAGAAGGAAAAGGAATTACTGGGAAAATGACACCTGGTCCTGCTACTCCTGCTCAAATTAAAGCATCAATTGATAGGAAAGAGCCAGTAGTAGTTTTCCAAAAATTCAAGAGAACAGGAGTTGGGCACCTCGTTATCATCAATGGTTATTTCGAGAAACCTGGTGATAATAACCTGTATCTTTGGATTAACAACCCGTCAAAACAGGTAGGTGTACAAGATTGGTACACTTATGAAGAGATGAAAACTGATAAAAGCATACAATGGACACAATCTTTGATTAATATCAAAAAGACAAACTAATACATTAGCTAGGCGAGGGGATGGCCAACGTACCATCCCCTCACTTTTGTATAAAGGTAATTTCTCAAACATTCTACTCTCACTGATTTAGCATTTTGAGGACTCATACCCAACAATAAAAGGCCTCCTTGGATAAAGTTGAGGGCGACTTCTTTGTCAAAAATGGTCAGTTTCTTCTCGATAAACTTCCTCACTGCTCGCATATCGTTAGTCGCATTATATGCGAACAACACGCGAACAGACAAATAAAAAAGCCCTCCTACCGGTTATTTCGGAAGGAGGGCTTCAACATTCACATGTATTTTTTCAACCATTCTACTACTGCTGGATAAATCAGATTTACTGCCTCGCACCCTGGAGAGCTTTCTCTCACACTTCCTTTTTGGATACCCACAAAAGCTAAATTGACTATTACTCCAACTACCTCGCCATATTCATTAACTGCAGCTCCACCACTGTTACCGTGTTGAGCAGGAATGGAACAGTCAAATTCCCATGGTTCCTTTGCTGTACTGATTTGGCACAACTGTCCGCTACGTGTTATCCATTCTGTGTACTCTGCTTCCACAGTCAAAAGTTTTTGTCCTGTGACAAGTGGTTCTGTATTCACTGGTAGATACGGTAGGTTTGCCGGGGCGTTCTCAATCCGGTACAGCGCTAGATCCACAGCATCCTTTCCGACCCCCGGATGCTCAGAAACCATATCAGCAGTATACCAGTGACGCGAATTTGTCTTAAACCGGATGGACGCACGACCTTTAGATACGTGCTTGGCTGTAAGCAGTAGTCCGCCTTTCAACAAGACGCCCGTACCACCCCCGCCTACATCTACATGGACACTAGCAGCCTGTGTGAGCTTTTCAATTTCTGCCCATGGCTTTGGCTGCTTAACTGGCTTTTCTGGTTCGGGTTTTGGTGTCTCCGGTACTGTACCAGTTGTCGCCAGTCTCTTCGCCATGTTTTGGATGAGCAAGGCAGCGTAATCGCCACGTACTGTCCCGCCTTCAAATGCGTTTTCTAGCCAATATGCAGGTGACTGAATGACCTGTTCGCTTTGAAGCACCTTCAACGCCTCTTTTGTCTTTTCGTCTGCTTGCTTATTCACAGGCTTATCAACAGGTTTGGGATCATTTTGCGCTTTGGTAAAGTAATCATCCAGGTACTTTACAGGCTCGAAGCAATTTTTTTCGCGATCCGCGATCCAGCCGTATTGTGGCGACGAACTTTTGCGAATCTCATAGTGTAGATGGCTTCCCGTACTTTGCCCAGTGTTACCCTGACGCCCGATCAATTGTCCCTGCTTTACTTTATCGCCGACTTTTACGGCAACACTGTCCAGATGCGCATAACAATGCAAATGGCCCGTTTCTGGATCGCGGATTGCCACAACAATCCCATAGCCGCCGAAACCACTCCCTGCAACGCCTTCCTTTGCATGAATGACTTCTCCGGCTACGAAAGCGTTGATAGGTGCTTGATGAGTTTTGACCAAATCGATGCCTGTATGAAATTCACGATTACCATTGATCGTGCCTCTGAACTCTTTCATTGCAGGAATCACTTTTGATCACTCTCCCGCCACTGGATTGTATTTTTCATTCCACTGTGAATCCCAATTGCCCCAAGCGCTTCGATAAAGGCCAGCTTGCCAGCCTCCAGAAAGTCTCCATGAAACAAAAGGGCGTTGGTCAAATTAAAAGCGACCGCCAAGAAGACGATCGCCAACGGAATGAAACTATTAGGGTACCACTCTTGGGCTTTCAGCCAGCTACCAATTGCCATAACAACTGCGATTACAATTCCAATTTCGATCATTACTCATCTTCCTTTCTTCCGTTCAAACGGTTCAATCTGTGGTGTGCTTGTTTTGCAGATTCCTCCACACGAGTAACACGCTCAGATAGCGCATCGAACTTTTGCCCCTGCGCGCGCTGTTCGAGCCTAATATCATCTACACCGCGTTTTAGATAGTCCACGTCTGCGCGTTGCATTGCGTCAGTCCCGGCTTGTTTGGCTGCATCCTGTCGAATCGTTCTGGATCGACCTAGCCATCCAAGTGCAATACCGGTTATTGCTGATGCTGCAGAAATAAGTGCCAATAATTCTGTGTTCATATGGTCCGCTCACCATCCTCACCCCCTCGGGGCAAATCGGGTAGGAGGCTACCCATTAGTTGAGTAGCCGACCTCCCACACCACCGTACGTACCGTCCGGTATACGGCGGT
>NZ_CANMZW010000008.1 GCF_947502445.1 uncultured Brevibacillus sp. | reverse complement strand
GTAGCTATGTGCGGAAGGGATAAGCGCTGAAAGCATCTAAGCGTGAAGCCCCCTCCAAGATGAGACTTCCCACAGCGTAAGCTGGTAAGACCCCTCATAGACGATGAGGTTGATAGGTTCGGTGTGGAAGCGTGGTAACACGTGGAGCTGACGAATACTAATCGGTCGAGGACTTATCCACACACTCTTAGCAATCATGCAGATCCAGTTTTCAAGGAATGAGCTAGCCATCCGAGCAGGATGGTTTTTTTGTTATTGAGGTTTATTATCGCTATCCTGTAGCATTTAATAATGAGCACAATACAAAAGTACGGTGGTGAATTTGAATGAGTGAAAAATTTTGGTTAGTGCTGCAGTATCCCTTGAAAAGCGTAAAAGGAAACCAACGAGATGAATGGTTAAAAAATAAAGTGATGGAATATTTGAATATTTATTTATCTGATGCTGAACTTGGCTATGTCGATGGCTTTGATATGGGGAAATGCGTGTCTGACCCGGATAAATATGTACTTAACATATTTTGTGTCATTACGGTTGAACAGCAAAGTATTGCCTTGATAAAAAGAGTGTTAAGAGAACACAGGCTTGATTATACGCGAATAAAAATTGCAACGATGCCCTTTGAGGACGGAGAAACATACACTCTGAAATATGCCTATAAGAAAGGCGTGACTGATTTTTCGCTATAACTGGATAGTGCGGGCCGAGACGACAGGTCGACCGAGTGCGAAGAACCGTATCACAAATAGTGGTAAAGCGAAGATGTGAAATAGCATTAAATTTGAACGACTGGAACATTACAGTGTAATAATTTGATACATAAGGTAAGCGGATATTTCACACATGAGGTATCCGCCATTACATCACCTAAGTGGACTAAATTTTTACATTACAATAAACATTTTACGGCTCTGCTTAAAGCAGTATTCCAAGGTCTTGATTCAATCAGTTTAATCCCATTCCGCCTACAGGTATCTGCGATCCAACCTCCATAAGAAATACTTATTTCAGCTCTATATTGTTGTAATTCGCCACCTTCTCTTGATAAATAATTCTGCAAGATTTGATTTTTGTCCGATTCCTGTACAAATATTGATTTTACTTCCGGGTTATTGAAAGATACTATAAATTCGGGATAGATAAAATCGCCTTCAATAATGACAGGTAATTTATCTTCAATATGCCTGTCTGCAAGTTCTTTTAATACTGGAGCCATTTCTTTGCTAACATCAATCAGCCAGTTTACATTGTCATCTACTCCAACATCCTTCCAATTTATACCGGAATCATAATAATGAATTGCAGGAAAATGCTCCTTTGTTGTAATTGTTTTTACGGATAGGTAAACATCATCTACTTCCAAGACATTCACACCATAAAATCGAGCATTTTCATAAGCAATACTTGATTTACCTATTCCAGATGCCCCACCAATAAATAAAACGGTCCAGTTTCTATCATCATTCATGTTGCCAACCTCATTTATATATTCATCGATTAATTTAATAAGTTATGTAGTTCAACATTAATTCGATTATTCCCTTTCCTCAAGCGGCTACACGAAGGGTAGGATATAAAATCAAACCTTCAGCAGAGTGGTACACAGCGAAATGATGTTTTTGCTGAAATACAGCAAGTATCTGCCTATCTGGGGAAAAACAAGAAAGCCGGGCCCCCGCTAGAGGACTCGGCATTTATATCCAATTTCATTATCCGATGAATTCTTGTACCCAGTATCCATTCACAAAGCCTACACCGATTTTGGTGAAGGAAGGATTCATGATGTTTTGACGGTGTCCTTCACTATTCATCCATTGGTTCATGACTTCCCGAGCAGTGCGTTGACCCATGGCGATGTTCTCACCCGTGGTCATGTAAGATACTCCGAATTGTTTCATCATGTCAAATGGAGAGCCATACGTAGGGCTTGTATGGTCAAAGTAGTTGTTGCTGGACATGTCAGCCGCTTTTGCTTGTGCAACTTTGTTCAGGGAAGCATCTAGTTCGACTGGCTTCAGACCTGCTTTTGCACGCTCTTGGTTCACCAAATCAGTTACTTGCTTCCCTACAGTAGAAGCATCCACTTGCTGCTTAGCTTGTTTTACTGGCTGTTGTTGATTCGCTGGTGCTGCGTAAGGTACTTGCATTTGCGGTTGGACAGGTTGCATATATGGTTGATATCCGTATTGCGGATATGTGGTAGCGGCAGAAGCTGTGTTAGAAAAGCCGGAAAGAACAAATCCCAATCCCATTGTCGCGATTGCAATAGTACCAAGGCGTTTCATATTCACATCGTCTCCTTTTTTTGGCCTACGAGGTTAGTTGACGGATTCGGATTGAGGAAACAACCCTTCGCACTTTGGCGATTCACCCCATGCAGATCTCTCATCTGCAAATAAAAAAGATCCCCCGCACTTCCATTCGAGAGGAAGTTTCGGCTGTTTTGTTTGGCATGACCTAGAATAACAGAGATTGACTGGTGAAAGAAACCCATAAATTTTGGTAGGATTAATGAGATATCTCTTGCTATTTTGAGAGGGTGGAGACCCACTACAGCTCCTAGCAAGTGTCTTCACCCAGGATAATTGTGAGTCCCCCGCCCCATATCAAAGGGCGAGGTAACCCCCTCATACAAAAGATGCATCGTCATTCCCAAAGCAGCATGGTCCTGATTATGACAATGATCCATCCACAGACCTGGATTATCGGCGCGGAATGCGATTTCATACGTTTCACCTGGCGCCACATTGAGTGTGTCCGTCCACCATGGACTGCCTGTAACGACGTTTCCGTTACGACTGAGAACCAGCATCGTATGTCCATGCAGGTGCATCGGATGATCCATGAAGCTGCGGTTGACAAAGGTCATTTTCACCAGATCGCCTTCCTTGACTACCTGCATCGGTGTATCCGGGAATACCTTGCCGTTGATCGTCCACAAGCCATCCAGACGTCCGTCATAAAATCCAACCTGAAGATCAAATAGCATGAGATACTCGCGATCGTAGCGGGTATTCAGATCAAAAGGCAGCGATTGCGGACTGCCATAGCGTGCCGGGTCAAACAGCGGAAGCTCTGTATTCATGCTTGGCACTTCGCCTGTGCCGTCAGGACTTAGCAATAATCCCTTTCCATTTGCTTGTTTGCTCTGCGCAAAGAATACAGGGCGATTCGGCATGGTAAAGGAAACGTCATATCTTCCACCAGCAGCTAGTTGCAAGGCTTGGTTAGCAATCAGATTGGGCTCTTTCACATCGTTTCCATCAATGGCGATAACCTGAAAAGGCGTGCCGAGCAATTGAAAGGTCACGGGAAAGTTATCTGCATTGATGAGACGCAGCCGCACTGATGTACCCGGGGAGACAGTATCGAGCATGAGCGTATCGCGTCCAGACAACGTGACGCCCCCGTCCGTCAGCTTGTGATGAACCAGAGTCAGATCGCGTTTGTAGCTCGCTACAGTTTGCTCAGTTTGCTCAGTTTGCTCAGTCTGCTCAGTCTCCGCCGGTTCTACGACGAGTGTACCAAGAAGTCCTTTCCGCACTTGGACAGAAGCTTGCTGATGGGAGTGGTACCAGAACGTTCCTGTCTGCTTGGCAATAAAGCGATATACATGCTTTTCCCCGAGCATCACGGCATCCTGTGTAGCTCCGGCAACACCATCCTCCGCATTTGGTACATTCAATCCATGCCAGTGAATGGTTACGCCATCCGATATATCCTTATTTTCCAAGACAACCTCAATGAGCTCACCTTGTTTCATTCGCAGCTCAGGTCCCGGATATTTACCGTTGAAGGTCCAAGCCTCGGTTGTTTTTCCTGAGGGGAGCTGAATCGTTGTTTTCTGAGCGGTCAACGTGAACTGGCGATCCGGTTCACCTGTGTGAGGTCCCGTCAATTCGGTGACACTGACCGTTTTTCCAGATGCCGCTGGGGCGGAGTGCTGTTCGTGAGCTGCAGCAGATGCAGAATGGTCAACCATTTTTAGTTGATCGGGCAATAGGCTCGCGAGCAATTCCTGATGTCCCCAAAAGTAAGCACCCGTTCCCAACAAAAGAAGAATCGAAACAGAGCGTAAAAAACGCAGTACGGCATGTGGTCGACGCAGCTCACCAGGACGGGAAGCGCGATGCTGCCGCCATGAGTGTAAAATCCACAGGAGAGAGACACCTGTAACAAAAGCGCCCCACGCAATGGCCAGCTTATTGATCTCCAGCGTAACAGCAGGAAACATGAATTGAAGAATGAGGGCAATCAAAGCTCCCAGTGAAGATGCCTGTAGAGGCACGATCATTTCAGGGGCAGAGGCATCACTTCTCCATGCAGCATCGACTACATCTGTCGGCAGTGGTGTGCTTTTGCCAACTGGCGCTTCCAAAGTGGTTGCTGTCTCAAGAAAAACATCTTCCTCCGTTGACGGGAGATTTTCTACAGCTTCGTCCAGTAGGGGCTCATCCCATGTTTTGGCGGAGGCTGCATCGAACGTAAGTGGGGTAGAAGCCGCCGGTTGATTCTTGTGGCGAATATGTCCCATCGCCAAACGAGATAGTCGCGGAACCGAAATCAACAGACTGGCAGCCAGTGGCAGCAGAAGCAGCGGCAAAAATCCGATCACCTTGTCTTTTATGTACAACCAGCCGAAGGAATGAAAAAGAGACCACGTCACAAACATTTGCAAGGCAAACAACAGTAGTGCCAGAACAAAGAAAAACAGCGTCCACCCGGCACTTTTTTTCAAGGAACGGGTAGTTTGGGCATAAACAAGCCCCTTAGCTTTACAAGCTGGAAGGAGCGTAGCGAGCAACAAGAGCACAAAGAGTCCTTGATGGACCCCGGCGAGTATTTCAAATTCTGACATGAACAGTTCCTCCCGATTTATGAGTACGCTTTTTATGATATAGAGGAACGACGGATGTCCAAACGTACCCGCGCAGTATTTTCCCTCCGTCTCAGGTCTGAACCTGTAGGTGCCCGTGCTGAATGGCTTCGGTCGTACGTATACATCAAAAGATCAATCCTACAGCTGGGAGGAGCGTTCTTTTGGATACGTTTAAACGGTTAAAGGATTACTACTGGCCCTATAAACGATTATTTCTGGTGTCGATCCTTTCCTTGTTTGTTGTGACGAGTGTGACGGTCATTTATCCCCTTGTTTTGAAGTACACGATCGATGATGTTTTTGGACAGGGGCAGTACGGGCAGGTTCCTTATTTAGCTTTCGGGTTTATTGTGCTGATGGGGATAAAGGGAATCGCCGTCTATTACCACCAGTATTTCGGAGATTTGTTTGGAGTTTCTACCGTTTATGAGCTTCGCAACGAGCTGTACACCAAGCTGCAATATTTGCCTTTTCGTTATTATGACAGTGCCAAGACGGGTGACCTGATGTCCCGGCTCGCGGGTGATGTTGAGGTCTTTCGATTTTTTCTGTCGTTTGGTTTGGCGCAGTGCCTGAACTTTTTGCTGCTTATCGGATTTGGTTTTGCCATCATGCTATATCTGCATTCGTCGCTAGCCTTGGTCACATTAATTGCGATGCCCTTTGTTGCGATTACTGCCTACCGTTTTGATAAGAAAGTCCATGTGGCCTTCAAGGAAATACGGGAGGCTTTTTCCGCTTTAACGACCAAGGTACAGGAAAATATTAGCGGAATCGTCACCGTCAAGGCATTGTCCCAGGAAAGCTTTGAGATCACGACCTTTACGGGCAAAAATCAAAGCTATAAGGATAATCACATTTCTACAGCGAAAATTTGGAGTGCCTTTTTTCCAATCATGGAGCTGATCGGCAATATTTGTGTCGTTGCGCTATTGGCGTACGGCGGTTGGCTCGTCATTCATGATCAGATGAAGCTGGGTGAGCTGGTTGCCTTTTTTAGTCTGGTCTGGTTTATCATTGGTCCGTTGATGCAGCTCGGTTTTATCCTCAATTCGTACTCCCAATCGAAGGCAGCGGGAGATAGATTGCTACAGGTCCTGGATGAACCGGATCATGCTCCAGGTGCAAAAGAGGCGCAGATGTCCAATCGACAAGTCTTGCATGGACACGTGTCGTTTATCGAGGTGAGCCTTAGCTACAACGAGAAGAACGAAAAGGCATTACATATGATTAGCTTTGATGCTCCTCCCGGAAAGGTCATCGGTTTCATCGGCCCGACAGGCGCGGGAAAAACCTCAATCACGCAGCTGATTTCACGCTTTTATACTCCGACAGCAGGTACGATTCTAATAGACGGCAAGGACATCGCAGACTATGAGCATCAAGAACTGCGAAAAAGTATCGGCGTCGTTTTTCAAGAGTCCTTTCTGTTTTCCTGCTCGATTTACGACAATATTGCGTACGGAAATCCTCGAGCGTCGCTCGAAGAGGTAATGATCGCTGCCAAGTATGCGCAGGCACATGATTTTATTGCAGAGCTGCCTGATGGATATGACACGCTTTTAGGTGAGAGAGGGCTTGGCTTGTCAGGGGGGCAAAAGCAGCGGATTGCCATTGCCCGAGCCTTTTTAACCAAGCCGAGCATTTTGATTTTAGACGATGCGACGAGTGCAGTTGATATGGAGACGGAGTTCCGGATTCAACAGGCATTACGCGAGGTGATGGTAGGGCGAACGACCTTTATTATTGCGCATCGAATATCTTCCTTGAAGCATGCGGACGAAATCGTCGTCTTAGACCATGGTCATGTGCTGGAAAGGGGCACCCATGAACAACTGCTTGCTTTGCCTGAGGGAAGCTATCGGCGAATCTATGAGATCCAGTACCAGGATCATCTCACAGCCATTCAGGAGCGGACAGGGGAGTGGAGCAGGACATGACGACGAAGCAAGGGCAGGAGAGGTTTCAGTATTCGATCGAAAATGTCATCGACAAGCCTTACAACTGGTCACAGATGGCGAGACTCGCTGGATATATGAAGCCGTACGTAAACAAGTGGCTCCCTTTTGCCGTCTTGTCTCTGGTTGCGGTGACGATCGTTCGTCTCGGCGTTCCTTTTTTGATGAGCATAGCGATTGACGAGGCGATTCAGAAAAAGGACTGGGGCTATCTGGTGAGCTTGACTGGCATCATTTTGGGGCTGTATTTGCTCGGGTGGTTTGAAAGTGCCCTGCGTATTCGCTGGACAAATCAGCTTGGTCATTCGATTATTTTCGATCTTCGCCAGCAGTTGTTTACGCATATTCAAAGACTGTCGCACCGCTTTTTTGACGGCCGCTCAGCGGGCTCTATCATCGTACGGATTACAAATGATATCAATTCCTTACAGGATTTGTTCACAAACGGTGTCGTCAACATTTTTATCGATATCACCATTCTGATTGGGATCGTGGTGATGTTGTTCGTCCTCAGTCCGACACTTACACTAGGGATCATGATTGTACTTCCCTTGATGTTTTTGATTTCGATCAAGCTGCGAAAAAAAATTCGGCTTTCCTGGCAAAAGGTCAGGCTCAAGCAATCGAGCATTAACTCGCATCTGAATGAGAGCATCCAGGGGATTCGAGTGACACAGTCATTTACACAGGAGCAGGAGAACATCGCTTTTTTCAAGCGAATGAATCAGGATAACTACGAGGCATGGAGAGTCGCTACACAGAGAAGCGCAACCTTTCGACCTGTCGTAGACATGGCGGGTGCGATTGGCACGGCTATTCTGATCGGACTGGGAGCTGTATTGATTCAAGCAGATCATATTTCAGTAGGTGTATTTGTCGCCTTTGCTTATTATCTAGGTAACTTTTGGGAGCCAATCTCGCGCCTCGGCCAAGTATACAACCAGCTGCTGATGGCGATGGCCTCCTCGGAGCGAATCTTTGAATTTCTGGACGAAAAGCCTTCTGTACCCGAGAAAAAAGAGGCAACCGAGTTGGGCGTCATCCGGGGCGAGATCGAACTAGCTGACGTATGCTTTTCCTACGATGGCAAAAGAGATGTGCTGCATGATATCAGCTTGCACATTCGAGCGGGCGAGACGGTTGCCTTTGTCGGGCATACCGGCTCTGGGAAGACATCCATCGTGAATCTGATTTGCCGTTTTTACGACCCGACCAGTGGCTTTATTCGGATAGATGGTATCGATCTACGGGAGGTTCAGCTGGATACGCTTCGCTCGCAGGTCAGTATCGTGCTTCAGGATACGTTCATTTTTTCGGGAACGATTATGGAGAATATTCGCTTTGGTCGTCCAGGGGCAACTGATGAGGAAGTAATGCGGGCGGCAAAAGAAATTGGGGCTGACCTCTTTATTCGCAGGCTCCCAAAAGGTTATAATACAGAGGTGGAAGAACGTGGGAATATGCTTTCGCAGGGGGAGAGGCAGCTGCTTTCCTTTGCCCGTGCGCTGCTCGCCGACCCGCGAATTCTGATTTTGGATGAAGCAACAGCAAGTATTGATACGGAGACCGAGGTCAGGGTGCAGCGAGCGCTAAATCGGCTCCTGCTGGGGAGAACAGCCATCGTGATTGCCCATCGTCTGTCTACGATACGCGAGGTTAGCAAAATAGTAGTGCTTGATCACGGCAGAGTGATTGAGCAAGGAAATCACGAGCAGCTCATGAATAAAAAAGGTGCTTATTACAACCTTGTCAGCTCTTCATTTCGTGTAATGGAATAAGATTGGAGTGATAAAGAGCATGTACTACCTATTTGTAGAAACATAACAACATAGGCCGCGATCTCGTGCTCCACCGCTTTTCCTTTTAAAAAAAAGACAATAAAAGGATACGATTGGGAAAACGGAGGAGAAGAAAAGATGCAAAAACAGGACTGGATGAGTGTATTTCAGGAGGAAATCAATGTCCCATTTGAGGGCTGGAATTTTTCGCGACTAACTGAAACAGGCAGAATGAAGGAAGCTCCACTAAGCTGGAACTATGCAAGTGTGGTGCGGCAAAGAATGAGAGGAATCCAATCACTTCTGGACATGGGTACCGGGGGAGGGGAGCTGCTGAGCAAATTGCAGCCTCTACCCAGCAAGACCTTTGCTACGGAAGGGTATTTGCCCAATGTAGAGGTTGCCAGGGCAAATCTGGAGCCACTGGGTGTTCATGTTATTTCTTTAGATGGAGACGACGAGCTGCCCCTTCCAGACCAATCGATGGACTTGATTATCAATCGCCATGAGTCCTATTTACCGTCTGAGGTCTATCGTCTGCTGAAGCCAGAGGGCATTTTTATTACGCAGCAGGTAGGCGGCAAAGATAATCATAAGCTGAATCATCTACTAGATGCACCGGTCCCGACGGACTACCTTCACTGGGATTTGACCTTCGCCACTAATCAATTGAAAGAAGCGGGCTTCAGCATTTTGGAGCAAAAAGAGGAAGAAGCCTTTACGCGCTTTTACGATGTAGGAGCAATTATTTACTATTTGAAAGCGATCGAGTGGCAAATTCACGACTTTACCATTGAGCGCTATGCAGACCAGCTTGTTTCGCTTCATTATGACCTGCAAAATGCCGGATACGTCGATATTCCGACCCATCGATTTATTATCGTGGCACAAACAAGGCCGAAAACTGTAAAAAAGTGATTCCCAATTGTCGATAAGACAGTGTGGGAGCGCGCAAGACCAAAGCACCCAGCAATAGGGTGCTTTTTCACATGGTGGAATAGGCAGCCTCCCTCCAAGCGATAAAACTACCCGTAGATGGTAAAGGAGACGTGAAGCAGATGAGTAAGAGTTTAGCAACGCGGGTTGTTGCACTAGTGGCTGTGATTGTGGCACTCATGATGGCAATCAACATATTTATGATCAACGTAAACAGCACCACTACCGTAGAACAGACACTCGCCCGTTCCAGTATTGGCACTGCTCTTACTATTGCAGAAGGGATTGATACGGAGGCGTATGCGCGATTTCTCGCGAATCCCAAGGAAGGCGAAGAGTACTGGTCTATTCGCAATAATTTACTTGATTATGCGTTAAAAACAGGTTCTCTCTATGTCTATATTCTGCAGAATGACAATGGACAGGTAAAAATCATGGCAGATGGCATGGAAAAAGGAGCAGAAGGAGCAGCTTCGATCGGACAGGCAACGACGACGACAACACCTGCGGATATCGCGAATGCTTTGCAGGGCGGTACGAATAGCACGTCGATCGTATCTGATCCGGTGTATGGCGACTACCTCAGCTCGTTTGTTCCGCTTAAGGACAAGTCGGGACAAGTGATCGGCGTGCTAGGCGTAGATACAGCCGCCGACAAGGTAGGTTTGATCAGTGAACTCGTGCTCAGCAGTACTATGCCACGCATTATCATCGCGATGATTGCTGTTACCTTGATCGCCTTGCTCGCGGTTTATTTTACTGTCAAAAAAATGCTGCGCCCTTTGAGCATTGTGGAAGCAGCGTCTACCCGAATTGCTTCAGGAGACCTTACGTCTTCACAAATTGCTGTTTCGAATAAAAACGATGAAATTGGCCGAATTGTCGTGGCTTTTGGAGAGATGACAACCCAGCTGCGTTATATTATTGGTGGTGTGAAGGAGACAACAGAGCGCATTGATCAGATGTCCAGCTCGATCCGCGAAGGTGCTACCTCTGTTCGTGAGCAAAATAAAAATGTAGTGGTAGCCAGCCAGGAAATCGCGCTCGGGAATGAACAGACGGCTACAGCGATGGAAACGACCGTGCAGACCGTACAGGAATTCCTCGGGGAGCTGGCGCAATTAAACCGTGCGATCGATGAGATGGATGGCATCTCGAATCAGGTCTCGGAAATCGGACAAGGCAGCTACAAGGTACTACAACAGTTTTTAGCAGATGGAACAGAGACGAACAAGCAGTTTCATGATGTACAGCAAACGATGCGAATACTGGAGGAAAAATCAAATCGGATCAATGACGTGATTGTAACGATTCAGCAAATTGCAGGGCAAACGAATTTGCTGGCTCTCAACGCGGCGATTGAGAGCGCACGCGCTGGTGAGGCAGGCAGAGGCTTTGCGGTTGTTGCCGATGAAGTGCGCAAATTGGCGGAACAAACAGGAGCAGCGACTCTGGTCATTCAGGAGAGTATCCAAGATATCCAGCATCAGGTCAAGCAGGCTACGGACAAGACTACAGCTACCCTTGACCGGTACAATGCCGGTACTGAGCGACTTGATTCGGTTACCCAAGGCATTACGGCTCTCTCTGATATGACAGCTACTCTCAAAGCCTCGCTGGCAAATGTCCTCTCCAACGTGGAAGCGATGAAAAACGGTCAGCAAAAAGTAAATGAGTCTGTATTGACAGTCACAGCGATTTCAGAGCAGACAGCAGCGGCAACCGAGGAAGTCTCGGCAACCATCCATGAGGTTAGCGGCAATGTCGATCATTTTGTTGCCGAAACCGAGCAAGTAGCAGACAGTATTCAGGAATTACGCAATAAAGTAGATACATTCCGCTTGTAATCGAGAGTAAAGATAGCTCTTCCCGTTAACTGCAGACGTAGTTACGGGAAGAGCTTTTTTATACCACGGCTTAGCTAAAGCTAAAACAACAGGATAATCAGCAGGCTCACGGTGCCTTGGGTCGTCAGCAGGACGCGGCGTATCCAGGTGAAAGCATGCTTGTGCTGCTGGTCATTGATTGGAAGCAGAGAATACATGTTACGCTTTTGATGGTGGCTGGACAGACCTTTTAACTGGATGGCAGACATGAGGAGAAAGAGCAGGCCGATAATCAGCTTGGCGTACAGATTGGGCAGCACCAAAATCAGAAATGTACTGAGCAGAATCAGTCTGAAGTACAAACCAGCATAGCCGCCTGAACGAATAAACGTACGCAACACGAGCAGCTTTGCCGCATTCACTTGTCCATAGGAGACAAGCCGGGTGATCGGGACAAGCCATGGGCGAGGCTTCACCTCATTTTGCAGCCAGGGAACGTCCTTAAACTGATTGACGATCCGATAAAATCTGCTGCGCAGACTCTTTTCTACATCCAGCAGGCGGTACCATTGGAGAGAATGCTTCTTTTTGATTGCTTGTAGCCGAGCGTGAAACCAGATCACGATCCCGATACATACAATACCTGCATAAGGAATGCCCTGATAGGTGAGGAGTCTGCCTTCTCCGAATACCCAGGCGAGCACAAAAAACGTAAAGGCAAAGCGGGCAAGAGCGTATTGTGATTCTCTCTTTTCATCCGGGAGACGGAGGCAAATCCAGCTGCTGTATATATTCCAGCCCTTTAGAACAAAAGGGACGCACCAGTACAACCACATCTGTCCACTAGTGCCACTTAAGCCCAGCTCATATAGCGGAGAGAACAGAAGCAGGACGAGGAACAGCCCAATGCTCTGAATAAAAAAGTTGTAACGTTGTGTCTTTTGAAAATAGCTACTCATTTTCGTTTCCACTGGGGTTAAAAAGAGCAAATCAGCTTCTAGCAAAAACGTGCGGTGTCTGCTTTGTGTGACGACTATAGCAATCACAAAAGCAAGAAAATAGGGCACCGGAAACCATACCGGAATCAGATCGACCAGGCTGCGATAATAGAGGGAAAGAAGGCCCATCATAAAGAGCATGACAAACAGCAGACCACCGTTGGCAATGTACATTGAATAGCGGACAACCTCTTCGAAAAAACGTTTTTGTCGCTCTCGAAATAGCGCATCAACATCGACGTTCATTCGTTATCATCCTCTACTATATGTAAATAAATATCATCCAAAGAATGATGAGATAATCCGGTGATGCTTCGCAGCTCTTCCAGAGTGCCCTGCGCACGAATTTCCCCTTTGTGCATGATAATAAAACGATCACAATACTTTTCGGCGGTCGCAAGAATATGGGTGGACATCAATATGCCAGCGCCCTGCTCCTTGCACTGATTCAGCCACGATAAAAGCGAACGGATACCGAGCGGATCTAGCCCCAAAATAGGCTCGTCGACGATGTAGAGCTTCGGCTGTACTAATAGCGCCATCATGATCATCAGCTTTTGGCGCATCCCTTTTGAAAATTGCTGTGGGAATCGATCCTTCATTTTTTCCATTCGGAACTCTTTTAACAAAGGTACAGCTCGTTCAACAAAAATGTCGCGTTCCAGACCGTGACTCATAGCCGCTAGCTCAATATGCTCCCACAAAGTCAGCTCCTCATAATAAATCGGGGACTCAGGAATATATCCGTACGAGAAGCGGTATGTATCAGGGGCTGATTGAAACGACTTGCCTTCTATGGTGATGACGCCCTTGGTCGGCGTAAGCAATCCCAAGATGTGTTTGATGGTAGTACTTTTTCCTGCTCCATTTAAACCGATAAGCGCTACGATCTCTTTTGGCTGGATGTGAAAAGAAACATCCTTGATCACGGAGTGTTTGGCAGAGTACCCGCCGGTTACTCCTTGAACGTCTAACAGGTTTGGCATGATTTCCTCCTTTCTGGTCTGCGAAACATGCAGTCAGGCAGTACCTTCTATTGTACCCATTATCGAATGAGAAATAAAATAGGGCACCCTTTTTCCAAAGCGTGCCTGTGGAGCATCCTTACTTCAATGTATTCACCATACTTTTTACAGAGTTTTGCATCATATCATAATGAAGAAAAACCAGGTCTTCTTGATCATGTCTATAGTCGCTTGCATGTTTTTGGGTGTTTTCCGAAGTCGGCTGTAACGCAACAGTTGGCAAGCTGTCCATTTGGAGATGAGTCGAAGCAGCTGGCTTTACGAGCCAAAATATCAGTACTCCGCTAATCGTACTTATCAAAAGGGAAAGGATCACACGGCTGCCCTCCTTCCGTATTTTTTCCTTCTTGATACGGGAGTGCGCATAGAAAAATTGGCTCTACCAAGTCCTGGCAGAGCCCTTGTTGCTTCCGTGACAGCAATGAATAAAGTATTTAGCGTCTCGAATTTCTGTTGTTCTTGTTTCTTTTGCTTTCGTTGTTGTTATTGTTGTTGTTTTGTTCGTTATTGTTTTTGGAACTGTAGCTAATGTTGCGAATATGGAAGGGGAGCAGCTTGATGAGCTCGTTTCCTACAATCATAGTAACTTCAGAATCTGTAGCGTCAACGATTACGCCTTCAATTTTTTCTGGACCACCACGATTAATTTGAACCGAGTAGTACTGCATGCTTTGGAGAAGAGAAGTAAAATTATCTGCATCAATGTAGAGGAGAGCGGGCTGTTGAGAGGTGGCTTCAGAATCCTCGTAATAGTCATTTGTTTCACGAGTATCCATAGTTAAGCTTTTGACATGGTCGTTCTTGTAGTAGATCATTCCTTCGTTTTCAATGTGAACGACGAAGTGATCGTCCTTTACGTCTATCAGCTTACCGATTCTAGATTCATGTCCGCCTCTGTCAATGCGGACGGATCTGCCGATAAACGAGTCCATACTAGCTTTTTCCATTAGAAAGATCCCTACCTTTTTCTTGTTTTTTTGCATGATTCAAACCTAATCGTGATACCGGATCGTTTTGAACTGTGCATTTGTTCGATTGTTCGTGTTTTGTTTTACACGAAAGATAGAGTCACCTCCCGTAACTTGCTAATCCAATGTATGTCTGTCTTTCAGACAAGGTATAAGCAGATGACATGTACTATTTGTCCATTTTTAAGCGGAATGAATCTAGACTGGGGAAATAGCCTGATTGGACGATTTCGTTAAGTATTTATAGAAAAAACACGACGGATATTGCCCGTTTTTATCAGGGGATAGGACAAAGAGGGATATCAGTACAAGCAATGGATTCCTCCTTTACATAAACAAGAAGTAAGTAGAACGGAGGAGGTGAATCCCATGTCGTCGGAGCAAAATGACAAAGCAAACGAAGTAGACAAACAAGTACAGCGTATCTATCAGCGATTAGACAAATTCGAGGAACGTATAGATCAGCTTGAGGGACAAATGATCGTAGCTACCAAATGGCTAGAGCGAATTGAGCATCGATTAGAGCGTATGGAAGAAGTACGTGCAGATTTATTACAGGCGATAACCAAATTGCAGACAGAGTTAGAGTTCAAGTCAGAGAATACAGATCAAGAAAAAGAGATCATTAAGCAGCTACTCTCCAAGGACAAATCGTACCAGGAAAATTTCGCACAATTGCTTGAGGGAGAAAAAAGCAGAAAGCAAGAGCGGTTTTTACAAATATGGGCGATATTGGGACCCGTTCTTGCCTTCGTTCTTACTTCTTTTTTTGCGAGATTCTTTGTCTAGAGAATAATTCCGTCATAATTGTGGAAAAGATGTGTAAAGCGATTCCATCTTTCTACCGCAACTCCTGTCTATACTTGGGGGCAGATCATTGAAAGAGAGGCTAACCTAGTGAAGAAGTTCGATGTTTCTATACTCTCGGCTGCCATCCTGTTGACAGGACTTGCTGTATTGGGAGTTTACCAGGCAGGAGAGAAGGACAAAGACCCCGCTTTAGTAAAAGCAGGCGATACCTCGATTACTCAATATCAGCTATATGATGAAATGAAAAGCATGTACGGAAAACAGATGATCCAGGAGCTTGTTGCCCAGGCTTTAATCAAGCAGGAGGCCAAGCTGCAAAATATAACGGTAGCACCAGAAGAGATGGATAAAGAAATTGATTCCATCAAACAACAGATCGGCTCTGAGCAAGCCTTTCAGGATTACTTGAAAAACATGGGGATGAATGAACAAAAGCTGCGTGAGAAGCTGAGTGTTCTTATGACCCGTGATAAATTGTTGGACAAGGCCTTCCCGGTAACTGAAGAGCAAATCAAACAATATTACGAAGAGAATAAAGCGAGTATGGGCTCGCCTGCTCCTGAATTGGACAAAGTGAAGGAGCAGATAAAAGCAGCTCTCGTCGATCGTAATCGGGGAGAAAATTACAACCAATGGCTAAATTCCATTCAGGCTAATCATAAAGTCGAATGGCTCGACCCAGCATTTGAGGACAAAGCCACGAAGGCGCCAGCACAAGGCTAGATGCACAAACAAAAACCACCTGAGGGTGGTTTTTTTGCGGTACTCGAGCAACCACGGTTCTGTCAAAAAAGCATGGTGTAGCCAAACAAGGGCATACTGAGACCACCCCCAAATAAAGGAGACAATGGAACGTGGACGGTCTATTGGTAAAGCTGCTTGTAAGTCCAGTGTTAGTCGTTGTAGCAGATGCACTGTTTCGAGAAGTGAACTACGTCAACCTGTATCAGTCTGTCGGCGTAGGCTTTGTTCTGGCGTTGGCGGGTACTTTTCTGGAGTGGGCCATTCTTGCGCCAGGGAGCTTGTGGATAACGACAGCTATTGATTTTATTATTGGCTTTCTCATTGTTTATGGAAGTATTGTTGTTTTGCCGACCGCTCAAATTACCGCGATGGGTGCAGGCTTTGTTGCCATATTTTTTGGGGTGAGTGAGTATTTGCAGCATACGTGGTTGCTACGCACAGGCAGAACCGTAAAAGAATAACAAGATCACCTAGGACAAAAGGGGTCTACCGAAGGAGAAGAACAGCTTTCGGCGGATACCCTTTTTCTTTTCTTCTTTAGTCTGAATCAGAGCCAGGAGAAATTCCTTTGGTCCTCACAAAATATTCGATCCATTTCCACGGGAGCAGGCTTTTAGCGAGTAGGGTAAGGCCAACTCCACGTCCCACTGGATAACGCAGTCGGGGCCTTGGTGTGGTAGCGGCACGAACAATAAGAGAAACCACTTCAGCTGGATCGGGCGCCTGCTGCTTGATTTTCTTGACGTAAGTAATCATCTGTTTGGTTTGCGCAGCGTAAGGGGAAAGAGGATTAACTGTCGTTTCCCGAATCCCTTTATCCCATATGGATGTCCGATAGGAGCCAGGCTCAATGAGCACAACATGGACGTTATAGGGGAGCATCTCCAGGCGAAGTGATTCACTGAAACCCTCAATCGCATGCTTGGAAGCCGCATAGGGAGCGAGTCCGGGAAAACCGAAGCGCCCGCTGATACTGCTCAGGTTGATGATGGTGCCGTTTTGTCGCTCTCGCATGTAGGGGAGGACTGCTCGGGTCACATCGATAACGCCGAACACGTTGACATCAAACTGTTTGCGCCACTGCTCAGCGGAGAGCTCTTCTACAAATCCACCACAAGCATAACCCGCGTTGTTGACCAAAAGATCAATTTGGCGGTGGGTAGCAATGATGGTAGATACTGCTGATGCAATTTGCTCTTCAGAAGTGACATCCAAAGGAATGACTTCGATAAAATCTGATACATTTTTTGTCATTGCAAGTTTGTCAAGAGGGTCTCGCAGCTCTAGGTTGCGCATGGCGGAAATTACCTTGTAACCTGCCTCTGCTAAAGCCACCGAAGTGAGCATTCCAAAGCCGCTAGAGGCACCTGTGACTACTGCTACAGGCCTTTTTTGCATGTTTTTCTCCTTAATGATTCCTGTTTTGGTCGCATTTCTCAGGAAAATTCACAAATTTGTTCATAAATTTGTTAACAAAATGATAACAAATAGACTTTAGATTAAGGAAAATTTATGTATACTTAATATGGTTACCACGCAAGGGCAGAAGTGTATACCTATTCCTATTCTATTTGTTTTTGGAATGACTGCTAATACTTTTCCTGATTGGGTATTATAGTTGGGGAAAGTAAAAGATAGCCATTCACGGTCATCATGAAAGGGTATACAACTTCTAGTTGCTAGCGTGGCTAGAACGTTACCAACACGAAGAAAGAGGGGTTCATTGGTATGAAGGGTTGGCAACAGTTTTGGCGTCAGCTTTCTCTGTTTGGTTTGCTGGCACTTGTCTTAACCGGTTGTGGCAAAGATGAGCTCTCCGCGCTCAAGCCTTCGGGTCCGGTTGCAGCAATGCAGTATGACTTGATGAAGCTGTCCTCCGCAATCATGATCGGTGTCTTTGTTGTCGTAATGCTGATCTTTACGTACGTCCTTATCCGTTACCGTAAGCGTCCAGGACAACAAGGTATTCCCAAACAGGTAGAAGGCAATCATGCACTTGAAATTCTTTGGACTGTAATTCCTTTCCTGCTCCTGATTATCATGGCAATTCCAACCGTTACGACTGGTTTTGCACTTGGTAAGGTGTACTCAAAAGAGGAAGCCGTACAAGTTACGGTTACTGCTCACCAATTCTGGTGGGAATTTGAGTATCCAGAGCTTGGCGTTTCCACTGCACAAGACCTCGTACTCCCAGTTGGCAAAAAGGTTCAATTCAATGTGACCTCTGCTGACGTAATGCACGCATTCTGGATTCCTGCACTGGGCGGTAAAATCGATACGAACCCAGGACAAGAAAACAAAATTTGGCTGCAAGCAGACAAAGCAGGCATTTACTATGGAAAATGCGCGGAGCTCTGTGGAGCGTCCCATGCCTTGATGGACTTCAAGGTAGAAGTAGTGGAGCAAGCTGATTTTGACAAGTGGGCAGCTGGTATGAAGGGCGTTCAGTCCGCAGAACCAGTAGCCGCTACTGCTGCAAGTGCAGCACAAGGACAAGAAATCTTCAATAAGAGCTGTCTGGGCTGTCATGCGATTGCCGGTAAAGGCGGCAAAATGGGACCTAATCTGACTAACTTTGCAGATCGTGAGCGTGTAGCAGGTATTCTTGCGCATACACCTGAAAACGTTGCTGAGTGGCTGAAGGATCCACAAAAGGTGAAGCCGGGCAATAACATGCCTAACCTGAACCTTGATGATGCCCAAGTGAAAGCGCTGGTTGACTACATGTCTACCCTCAGCGTGAAGTAACTACTACGTTAGTGATTTACAATCGTCATAGGCAGTGACGCTTAAAAGGAGGTAAACCTGTGTCTGCACATGCTTCTCACGCACCCGCACCAAATCGCTCAGGGCTGTGGGATTGGCTCACGACAGTGGACCATAAGAAGATCGCGATCCTGTACTTGATTGCTGGCGGTATTTTCTTCCTGGCTGGTGGCTTCGAAGCCATGCTGATTCGTTTGCAATTGATGTACCCAGAGTCTTCTGTCATTGGTGCCAAGACGTTTAACGAAATGATCACCATGCACGGTACAACAATGATTTTCTTGGCAGCGATGCCTGTCATCTTTGCTCTGATGAACGCTGTTGTTCCGCTTCAAATCGGTGCACGCGACGTAGCATTCCCATTTGTTAACTCACTCGGATTCTGGCTCTTTTTCTTCGGTGGAGTGCTGCTGAATACTAGCTGGTTCTTGGGCGGAGCGCCTGATGCTGGTTGGACGTCATACACGACTTTGGCTTTGAATCAATATAGCGGCCGTGGCGTAGATTTCTACGTATTGGGTCTGCAAATCGCGGGTATCGGTACGCTGATTGGTGGTATTAACTTCCTGGTTACCATCATCAACATGCGTGCTCCAGGTATGACATTTATGCGTATGCCAATGTTTACCTGGTCCGCGTTTATCACGTCTGGTTTGATCCTGTTCGCATTCCCGGCGATCACCGTCGGTCTGGTCCTGTTGATGTTTGACCGTCTGTTTGGCGGTAACTTCTTCAACCCAGATGCGGGTGGTAACGTTGTCATTTGGGAGCACTTGTTCTGGATCTTCGGTCACCCCGAAGTATATATCCTGATTCTCCCAGCTTTCGGTGTTATCTCTGAAATCGTTTCTACATTTGCAAGAAAGCGTCTGTTCGGTTACAGCTCCATGGTATTCGCTACTGCGCTGATCGGCTTCCTGGGCTTCATGGTGTGGGCTCACCATATGTTCACAACAGGTCTGGGTGCTATCGCCAACACGCTTTTCGGTCTCGCTACGATGTTGATTGCGGTACCTACTGGTATCAAAATCTTTAACTGGCTGTTGACCATGTGGGGCGGTCAAATTCGTTTCACAACAGCAAATCTATTCGCAGTAGGATTCATTCCTACCTTTACCATTGGTGGTATGACAGGGGTTATGCTCGCGATTCCAGCGGCTGACTACCAATACCATGACAGCTACTTCGTAGTAGCCCACTTCCACTACGTAATCGTTGGTGGTCTTGTATTCGGTCTTTTCGCAGGTCTGTACTACTGGTGGCCGAAGATGTTCGGTAAAATGCTGAATGAAACGCTCGGGAAATGGAACTTCTGGACTTTCTTTATCGGTTTCCACCTGACCTTCTTCCCTCAGCATTTCCTGGGTCTGATGGGGATGCCACGCCGCGTCTTCACTTACCTCAAGGATCAAGACCTGGATGTTGGTAACTTTATTAGTACGATCGGTGCTTTCGGTATGACGATCGGTACCATCCTGTTCCTCGTGAACTGTGCGGTAGCAGCAAAAAGCTCCAAGCGTGCTCCTGCTGACCCGTGGGATGGACGTACACTGGAATGGTCAATTCCATCGCCACCTCCAGAGTACAACTTTGCACAAACTCCGCTCGTTCGTGGTTTGGATGCATTGTGGATCGAAAAAATGGCTGGCAACAAAGGCATGACACCTGCTGAACCGCTTGGTGACATTCATATGCCATCGCCATCGTTCCTGCCATTCCTGATGTCTCTTGGTCTGTTCATTGCAGGTTACGGTTTCATGTACCACGTTTACGTAGTCGTCGCAATCGGGATGCTCATCACATTCGCTTGTATGTTTGCACGTTCGATTAAAGACGATCCGGGATATCATATTCATGAAGACGAAATCGAGGAGAAAGGGGTTAAGGCTTAATGGCTACACATCAAGCAAATGCAGTATTGCCTGACGAACCGGAAAAAGCCACCCTTGAAGGCAAGAATAAAGTTCTTGGCTTCTGGCTCTTCCTTGGTGGGGAGACTGTTCTTTTCGGTTCCTTGTTTGCAACATTTATCGCACTTCGTGATCAAGCAAATGGCGGACCTACGTCCCAACAATTGTTTGACATGCCGCTTGTTGCTGCTGCAACACTCATCTTGCTTACCAGCTCGATGACAAGCGTTATGGCTACACTTGCACTGCACAAGAAAGACCTGAAAAAGATTCAACTCTGGTTGACGATCACTGTATTGCTCGGTCTGGGCTTCCTTGCACTGGAGATTTACGAGTTCGTACATTATGTGCACGAAGGACATAAGATATCAACAAGTGCATTTGGTTCTGCCTTCTATACATTGGTTGGCTTCCACGGAGGTCACGTGGCTTTCGGGATTATCTGGATCATTTTGTTGCAGGTTTCTGCAGTGAAAAAAGGTCTGACGGTAGTAACTGCTCCGAAGTTCTATCTGGCCAGCCTGTACTGGCACTTTATTGACGTAGTATGGGTATTCATCTTTACCGTGGTATATCTCATGGGTATGATCGGTGGAAAGGTGGGATAAATCTATGGGAGCACATGCTCATAATGAAGAGGTACGCAAGCCTAAAGTGAAACACGAAGGTCCAAAGAGACACTTAGTTGCTTTTATCGGATCTCTCGTCTTGACGGCGCTGGCGTTTATCGCAGTAGCGTTTGAAGTGATTCCGGCAGGATTTACCGTACCATTCATCGTTATCTTGGCATTTGTTCAAGCGTTCTTTCAGCTATTTGTTTGGATGCACATGGATCAAAAAGGCCATGAGTTTGCACGTATCAGCATCTTTGCAGGATTGTTCGTAATTCTGCTTGCGGTTATCGTATTCGTTTACTGGGTTTGGATCTAGAAGCTCGGTGTATAAAGAAGAGGACAGACATTGCGTCTGTTCTCTTTTTTTGTGGCGTTTGTTGCTAGCTGATTCTGAGTGCCGATCTTTGCACATAAAAAGGACTAAGGGAGACAGAGTTTTCTCGCTTTTTGAAAAATACTTGCACCTGCTTCAAAGGCTTTATATAATAAAAATATAAACGTGCGTTAAAATAACGTTATATTAAATGCTCGTTACATGTTTAACTATTTTGCAAAGAAAGCAGGGATCATGATGGTGAAATTGGTGGCTATTTATCGCAAGCCTGAGGATATCGAAGCATTTGACAAGCATTACTTCGAAGTACATGGCCCGTTGGCAGAAAAAATGCCTGGCTTGATCAAGATGGAAGTGAGCAAAGTATACGGAACACCGATGGGTGAATCTGACCTTCATCTGATTGCAGAAATGTATTTTGAATCAAAAGAGGCTGTGCTCGAAGCGTTGTCATCTTCAGAAGGCCGCGCAGCAGGAAAAGATTTGCGTGGGTTTGCAGGTCCACTTGTATCCATGCATTTTGCTGAAGTGGTATAAGCATGAGCACAAAACAGTACGTTGACGAACGAGAGCTTCACCGTAAGCATTACGATGAAATTTGCGCCAAGCTGAAGCAAGATCAATTCGCGCAGTTTCTTGGGATCAAGCTGCTTGAGCTGGGAGAGGGAACAGCGACGGCAGAAGTGATCGTAGAGGATCACATGCTTAATGCACACGGTACCGCTCATGGTGCCATCATTTTCTCGCTGGCTGACTTTGTATTTGCAGCAGCCTGTAACTCCTATGGAAAGACGTCTGTTGCGCTTTCCATGAACATTGGTTTTTTGGCAGCAGCTATGAAAGGCAATCGCTTGGTAGCGACAGCGACAGAAGAGAAGAAAAATAACCGGACTGCGTGGTATCGAATTCGCGTGGAGACCGAGCATGGCTTGGTGGCGACACTGGACGCGCTGGCTTACAGAAAGAGTGAATACTTCGTCCAGATCGACGAAGAATAGACGATAGCGAATGTAACAGAGAGAGGAAGCCGAATGCCTGGTGCTAAGGCTCCTTTCACTGTTTTACCGCTTCGGAATTGATAAGCGTGAAGCTTATCAATTCCGAAGCGCATGACAAGGTGCCTCAGCGTTTGCTACGGGCATTACTTCGGTAAGACTTTCCGCTAAAACGCGGTTGCTCTACTTTGAGGAAGCCTCAATAAGGGGTTTTCTTATGCTGAAACAGGATAAAGGGGACGCTAGACATGGCAGAGGAAAACCGTAATCGTTTCAACCACTACCTGGGCATAGAAATCGTGCACAGAGATGAACAGGGCTGCAAGGTAGCACTCAAGATTCGCCCTGATCTTTTTAATAGCATCGAAGGCGTTGTGCATGGGGGCGTAACGGCTACTTTGGCAGATGTGGCAATGGGACATGGTGCAGCGCCTCACGTCAACGGCGTACAGCAGTGTGTCACTGTAGAGAGTAAAATTCAATACTTGTATCCAGCACGTGGTGAGCTGCTGGAGGCAGAATCCAAGGTACTGAAGCAGGGCAAAAGCCTAATAATAATGGAAGCACGCGTCACCTGTGATGGCAAGCTGGTTGCATTTGCTACTGGCACCTACGCAAGAGTGACGACAAAATAGAAGTAAAGCAGCATGCCTTCGAGGAGGACCATGATGAGCCAGGATACAGTGCGATTTGAACGCGATGGACATATAGGAATCATCACGCTGAACCGTCCGGATGAACTGAATGCTCTCAATTACGAAACGTTGTCGCGCTTGGGCGAGTTTATCGAGCAGGTGCGTCTAGATTCAAAAGAGGTTCGTGTAGTTGTTGTAAAAGCAGAGGGCCGTGCTTTTTGTGCAGGCGCTGATCTGAAGGAGCGTCGGACGCTTAACGAGCAGCAGGTTCGACGCAATGTTCGTAAGATTCGGGATGTATTTACAGCTCTGGAACGATTGCCGCAGCCGACCATAGCCATGATAAACGGCTTTGCCTTTGGCGGAGGCTTCGAACTGGCACTTGCCTGTGATTTTCGCTACGCGGTAGCAGATGCCAAGATGGGTTTGACAGAAGTGAGCCTCGGAATTATTCCGGGTGCAGGTGGTACGCAACGCCTATCTCGACTGATCGGGCCATCCAAAGCAAAGGAACTCATTTTGACAGCTCGTAAAATTACGGCTGCAGACGCTTTGGCTCTTGGCTTTGTAAATGGTGTAGCGGAGAACCTGGGCCAATTGGAAGCAATTGCAATGGGGCTTGCCAATGAAATTTTGGCAAATGCTCCGCTTGCCGTCTATCAGGCAAAATTGGCAATTGACCGTGGCTCCAGCGTCGATTTGCAAACCGGACTTGATGTGGAAACGATGTGCTATGAAGTCATCATTCCAACAAAAGACCGTCTGGAAGCACTGGAGGCATTCCGCGAAAAACGAAAGCCAGTCTTTTTGGGTGAATAGATACGTAATGTTTGGTGGACAAAAACCGAAGATACAGAATGGGGGATGCGAAATGATCTTTAACATGGAGATGGAAGCGCTGTCAAGAGAGGAAATGACAGAACTCCAGCTGGGACGCCTCAAGGAAACAGTGAAGCGAGTATACGAGCGAGTTCCTTTTCACAAGGAAGCGATGGATGCTGCGGGTGTAAAGCCAGAGGATGTTCAATCGATCGAGGATATTCAAAAGCTTCCTTTTATGAAGAAAACGCATTTGCGCGAGAACTATCCATTCAATCTGTTTGCAGTTGATATGAAAGAAGTCGCACGTATCCACGGATCGTCCGGCACAAAAGGAAAGCCAACAGTTGTCGGCTACACGAAAAAGGATCTGGAAAACTGGGCTGAAATTGTTGCTCGTGCTCTGTGCTGTGCGGGCGGAGAGCCAGGCGATATTTTCCATAACGCGTATGGCTATGGATTGTTTACAGGCGGGCTTGGCTTGCACAACGGGATCGAGCATATGGGAGCAGTTGCTGTACCGGTGTCCGGCGGAAATACGTCTCGTCAAATTACCTTGATTGAGGATTTCAAACCACGCGGATTGGCAGCTACGCCTTCCTACGTGCTGAACATCGTCGAGGAAATGAAAAAGATGGGCATCAATCCACGTGAGACGAGCGTCAAGTACGGCATTTTTGGTGCGGAGCCATGGTCTGAGGAAATGCGCGAGCAGCTGGAAGAAGCGCTCGATATAAAAGCAGTTGATATTTACGGTCTCTCCGAGGTAATGGGACCTGGCGTTTCGATCGAGTGTCATGAAGTGCAGGATGGTCTGCACATCGCAGAAGATCATTTCTACGCGGAAATCATTGATCCAAATACGGGAGAAGTGCTGCCATATGGTCAAGAAGGTGAGCTTGTTTTCACTTCTTTGACAAAAGAAGCTTTCCCAGTCATTCGCTATCGCACGGGTGATATCGCATCACTTAACCCGGAGCCATGCAAATGCGGTCGTACAACAATGCGGATGTCCCGTATCAAAGGTCGTGTGGATGACATGCTGATCATTCGCGGTGTGAATGTCTTCCCGACAGAGATTGAATCTGTATTGCTTACTTTTGAACAATTGGCACCGCAATACCAGGTAGTGATTGAGCGTGATGGGGCACTTGATCGATTCGAGGTTCACTGTGAGCTGAGTCAGGAGTATGCAAGTGAAATTACCGGAAATGAAAATGCTGCACTTGCGCCATTAGTGAAAGAAATCGGGCATATGATTAAAAATACGTTGGGTGTATCTGTTGTGCTGCGTATTTTGCCGCCAAACTCGCTGATCCGCAGTGAAAGCAAAGCCATTCGCGTTGTCGATAATCGCAATAAAACGCAAGCTGCTATTTAAGAAATCATTATATCTGGGGAAAGGTGTGAACTGCTCTTGTCATATGAATACATCACGGTAGCCAGCGATGAAGCTGTAGGAGTGATTACGCTCAATCGACCGAAAATTCTCAATGCGCTAAATTTGCAGTTGATCGATGAGCTGGTGGAAGCGATGGAGCAGTTTGACCGCGACCCAGCCATCGGCGCGATTCTGCTCACTGGCAATGAAAGAGCCTTTGCTGCCGGGGCGGATATCAATGAGATGGCAGATGCGTCAGCTGTTGAAATCATGAAGAGAGACCAGTTCGCCGTATGGGACCGCATGTCACGCATATCCAAGCCGATTATTGGTGCGGTAAGCGGCTTTGTTCTCGGCGGAGGCTGTGAATTGATGATGAACTGTGACATCGTGATTGCGTCTGAGACAGCCGTGATCGGACAACCGGAGGTCAATCTCGGAGTAATGCCCGGAGCAGGTGGGACACAGCGTCTGACTCGCGCTGTCGGTCTGCGCAAAGCGATGGAAATGCTGCTTACAGGTGATTCCATCTCTGCAAAAGAAGCGTGGCAGTATGGCTTGGTCAACCGTGTCGTACCTGTAGAAGCATACTTTAGCGAGGCGCTCAAGCTGGCGAAGCGAATCTCCAGGCAAGCACCGCTCGCTGTCAAGGTCATCAAAAAAACCGTGCACAAGGCAACAGACTTGCCATTACAAGAAGGCATGGACTACGAGCGAAACAGTTTTTATTTGCTGCTGGCAAGCGAAGATCGGAAGGAAGGGATGCAAGCCTTCCTGGAAAAACGCAAACCCCGGTTTACGGGTAATTAGGAGGCAGCCATGTACGAAACGATCCTCTACGAAGTATCCGAAGGTGTCGCAGTCATTACGATGAACCGCCCAGAAAAATTTAACGCTTTTACGGAGCAGATGAACAAAGAAATCACAGATGCTCTGAAGCAGGCACAAAAGTCTCCGGAAGTACGCTGTATTTTGTTCACAGGAGCTGGCAGGGCGTTTAATGCCGGACAGGACCTGGGAGATGTGTCGGGTGGGAATGTAGACTTTGGCGGGTTTTTACGGAAGCGCTACAATCCGATGATTTTGCAATTTCAAAAAACAGAGAAGCCAATTGTAGCTGCCATTAACGGAGTTGCGGCAGGAGCGGGGATGAGCGTAGCACTGGCCTGCGATATTCGTCTCGCGTCGGATAAGGCATCGCTCGTCAATGCGTTTGTCAACATCGGCTTAGTGCCTGATTCAGGGGGATGCTATTTCCTGCCGCGCATTGTAGGAATTGGGAAAGCGCTGGAGCTGGCGATGACTGGCGAGAAGATCTCCGCAGAGGAAGCGCTGCGTATTGGCTTGGTCAATCAAGTATATCCGGCAGACTCTTTCCAGGAGGCTGCGATGGCGTATGCAAGAAAATTGGCTTCACTGCCTACCCGAGGAATCGGCCTGATCAAGCGAACCATGTACAAAGGGCTCGAGATGGGGCTGGAAGAAACCTTGGAATATGAAGCATTTGCGCAGGATGCAGCAGGCAGCACTGAGGATCACAAAGAAGGGGTTACAGCCTTCATGGAGAAACGTGCACCTCGCTTTACAGGTCAATAAAACGCGCCGTGCTTATCAATGCTCATACGCCACATAAAAAGAGAGGGATCGGCGAGTGGAAACGAAAACTGTCGGTGTCATCGGTGCTGGAACGATGGGAGCGGGTATCGCTCTCGTCTGTGGCCGCAAAGGACATCATGTAAAGCTATTGGATGCGAATCAAGCTGTCTTGGACAAAGCGCAAAGTTATCTGCAATCTATCCTGTCCAAGGATGTAGAAAAAGGCAAAATCAATGAGCAGCAAAAGACAGACACGCTCGAGAGAATGAAGCTCGTCTCGGACATGGAACAGCTCGCTGATTGCGACATCGTGATCGAAGCGGTACCAGAGCGGCTGGATCTGAAAAAGACCATTTTTGGGGAACTCTCACGAATTTGCAAAAGCGATGCACTGCTTTTGACCAATACCTCCTCGATCTCCATAACGGAAATTGCCGGAGGCTTGCCACATCCCGAGCGTATTCTCGGGTTTCATTTCTTCAATCCAGCACCCGTCATGCCTTTGGTTGAGGTCATTCGCGGGAAGAAATCTAGCGAAGACAATGTGGAGCAGGCGTACCGTTTTGCCGAGCAGCTGGGTAAGGTACCTGTTCTCGTGACAGATACACCTGGCTTCATCGTCAACCGGATCGCCCGCCCTTATTATAATGAAGCGTTGCGAATTCTTGGTGACAATGTAGCAAAAGTAGAACAGATTGATCGGATCATGAAGCAGGCGGGCGGATTCAAAATGGGACCGTTTGAGCTGCAAGACATGATCGGAATCGATATTAATTTCGCTACGACCCAATCGGTATATTCCGATTTCTTCCACGAAGGACGATTCAAGCCCAGCCGGATTCAACAGCGAATGGTACAGGCCGGCAGCCTGGGCAGAAAGACGGGGGAAGGGTTCTATGACTACAGCAAATAAGGCGGTTTTGCTTACGGGTGACAGCCCGCTCTATGCAGAATTGCATCATTTATTGATAGATAGAGGGTATACGGTGTTGTCCTTTGAGGACGCGACGAGCGCACCCCAAACGGTATCTCTAGCAGTAGAAGTAAACAGTCTCAATCTGGAAGCAAAGAAACAACAGCTTTGTGATCTGGATCAGCTGCTTGCTGCCGATGTGCCAATCATTACTACATCGCTGGCAATCACTGCGACAGAGGCAGCTTCCTGGACAGAGCATCCTGAGAGAGTATGCGGTTTTGGTACACTCGTTCCTTTGGCAGAGCGTGAGTTGATCGAGATCGCACCGGCCCTGCAAACAGAGGAACCAGCAATTGCAGCGGCAGTGTCACTCTTTCGATCACTGGATAAAGAGACGGAAATCGTAGTAGACGAGGTAGGCCTCGTATTTCCACGTATCCTTTCACTGATTATCAACGAAGCAGCTTTTGCGTTGATGGAAAAAGCAGCAACTCCGCAAGACATCGACACAGCTATGAAAAAAGGAACGAACTACCCATACGGCCCGCTGGAATGGGCAGATCGCATCGGACTGGATGAAATTTACGCGATTTCCCGAGGGCTGCAGCGCGATTTTGCCGAAGAACGCTATCGCACGGCACCGCTTCTGCGAAAGCTAGTGCTTGCCAAGCGAGTAGGAGTAAGAAGTGGGCAAGGCTTTTATCACTATGGCAGCAAAGAGGAGTGTGAAAAGTGATGCAGGCACGTAAGGATGTTTATGTGGCGGCAGCTGTTCGCACGCCGATCGGCAAATTGGGTGGAAGCCTAAAAAATACACCAATAGATGATTTGACGGCGATTGTTTTGGACGGAGCTTTGAAGCGGGCAGGGCAAGCAGGAGAAGCTGTCGATGGAGTCATCATGGGGAACGTGATATCTGCGGGACCTTTTATTAATATTGCCCGTGTTGGACTTTTGAAAGCTGGACTGCCGGAATCTGTACCAGGACTGACCGTAAACCGTGTATGTGCGTCAGGGCTGGAGGCGATCAATCTGGCGGCGCAGTCTATTCAGGCTGGGCATAGCAGCGTCATGCTCGCTGGTGGCGTTGAAAATCTGACACGCTCGCCATATATTATGGAAAAATTCGAGCAGCCCTATCAGCGTGGTGGACAAACCTTGATGGAATCGTTCGGTGGTCCGCGCTCGGCTCCTGTTTCGATTTATGGCGAACTGACGATGGGCGATACGGCTGAAAATGTGGCAGAGCGATACGGTATCAGTCGCGAGGATCAGGATCAGTTTGCCGCGGAAAGCCAGAGACGCGCGATAGCTGCCATCGATGAAGGGCGTTTTCGTGAGGAGATCCTCCCTGTCACACTTCGCGGTAAAAAAGGGGAAGAGACGATCTTTGACACGGATGAATTCCCGCGTCGTGATTCCGGTGTAGAGTCGCTTGCGAAGCTGCGCCCTGCTTTTCGCAAAAACGGCAGCGTCACAGCAGGCAATTCTTCGGGAATCAATGATGGGGCTGCAGCTCTCCTCTTGATGAGTGAGGAAAAGCTGAATGAGGCGGGTATATCTCCAGTGGGACGGATTGTTCATTTTGTCAGTGCTGGTGTAGACCCACGCATTATGGGAATCGGGCCTGTCGCAGCGATTCAAAAGCTGCTTGCAGAAGTGAATATGACGATCGATGAGATTGATCTTTTTGAATTAAACGAAGCCTTTGCTTCCCAGGCTCTTGCGTGCATGCGCGAGCTGGGTCTGTCGCCTGACAAGACCAATGTAAACGGTGGAGCGCTTGCTTTGGGACATCCGCTCGGGTGCAGCGGTGCGCGACTGGCAGGGACGATCCTGTATGAATTACGTCGCCGCAAAAAGCGCTATGGCGTCGTTTCCTTGTGCATCGGTGGAGGACAAGGATTGGCTACATTGGTAGAAGCCCTGTAACGGTAAGAAAAATAAATGGTTGGCCCCAATGGAGGCGTTTGAGATGAACATACCTGTAATTGTAGATGCCGTGCGGACACCCATTGGACGCATTGGTGGAGCATTGAAGGACGTGCGCCCGGATGATCTGGGGGCACTCGTGATTCGCAAGCTGCTGGAGCGTAATCCAATCGATCCTGTGAGCATTGATGATGTCATTTTTGGTTGTGCGAATCAGGCGGGTGAGGATAACCGCAACGTAGCTCGCATGTCTTTGCTGCTTGCTGGGGTGCCAGTAGATGTTCCTGGTGTTACGGTGAATCGTTTATGCGGATCAGGATTGGAAGCGGTGAACCAAAGCGCCAATGCGATTAAAGCAGGTGCGGGACACGTGTATATTGCTGGCGGGACAGAAAGCATGACGCGCTCGCCACTGGTCATGATGAAGCCGGGTACGGCTTTTCAGCGTGGAAATCAGCAGCTGGTGGACACTACGCTGGGCTGGAGACTGGTGAACGAGAAGATGGTCGAAATGTATCCCCCAATCAGTCTGGGTGAAACTGCGGAGAACGTAGCAGAACAGTATCAAATCAGTCGGGAGGATCAGGATGCCTTTGCTTTGCGCAGTCAGCAAAATTATGCCCGTGCACTAGCAAAAGGCAAATGGGAGGCGGAAATTGTTCCTGTGGAGCTGCGAGGACGCAAAGGCGAGGTCTCTTATTTTGACCGTGATGAGCATGCCCGTCCGGAAACGACGATCGAGCAGCTGCAAAAGCTGAAACCGGCTTTTAAGCAGGACGGCTCGGTAACAGCGGGTAATTCCAGTGGTCTTAATGACGGGGCAAGTGCGCTGTTGATCATGGAGCAGGAGGCAGCACTGCAAGCAGGCTTGAAGCCGCGGGCGCGTATCGTAGCGTCTGCTGTGGCAGGTGTCGATCCATCCGTCATGGGAATTGGTCCCGTGCCAGCGACGCGTAAAGTGCTGAAGCAGGCAGGTCTTACGATCGATCAGATCGATTTGTTTGAGTTCAATGAAGCATTTGCAGCACAGGCAGTGGCGAGCGTGCGGGAGCTGGGCGTAGATCCAGACCGCGTCAATGTGAACGGTGGAGCCATCGCCTTGGGCCATCCGCTTGGGTGCAGTGGAGCGCGTATTATGACGACTCTGCTTTATGAAATGGAACGACGTGAAGCCCGGTATGGTCTCGCGGCAATGTGCATTGGTGTAGGACAAGGTATTGCGACAATTATTGAGCGAGTATAGTCCGATCATGAGCAGGTAAAAGGGGGGAGCTGATGCTCCCTGCCTTTTTGAACATATAAGAATGATGGATTGTATAGTAAGCTATCTCAGCGTTCGCTCCCAGGATTTCTTCAGTAAAACCATCCTCGGCTATTAGGCCTCGATCAACTTTTAATGGACCATAAAATTTTGAAAAAATAAATTGTATCAAAAAAATTGACTATTGTGAAACGTTCTAATATAATGACGTTACAAATACGTAATATGATTTTTGTGTTATGTGTTCTAGGTCGATTACACGCTTGCAAAAGTTATGGTACAATTTCACAGCATAGAGGTAAGAATCGATCTGGGGGTTGAAGAAACGTGAAGCCACAATCCATGCTGTTCACCATTTACGGTGACTACGTTCGCCATTATGGCAATGAAATCTGGATTGGTAGTTTGACCCGGCTGATGGGGGAGTTTGGTCTGTCTGAGCCTGCGGTTCGCGCTGCAATCTCACGGATGCTCCGCCAAGGCTGGCTGGAATCAAGAAAAATAGGAAATCGTAGCTATTACTCCGTATCCGAACGCGGTAAAAAACGTTTGGAAGAAGCAGCGGCTCGTATCTACAAGGTAGAGTCGGACCTGTGGGATGGAAAATGGTGCATTACGAGCTACAACATTCCTGAGGAACGCCGTGCGCTAAGAGATCAATTGCGCAAGGAGCTGGGATGGATGGGCTTTGGTATGCTAACGACCAGCACCTGGATCAGTCCGAACAATTTGGCTGATCGAATCAAGGAGCTGACAGAGGCCCATGAAATCACCGAGTATGTTGAAATCTTTTTAGCGGATCACCTCGGGTGGAGTGATCCGAAGCAGCTGGTGCAAAAGTGCTGGAACATCGAGGAGATCAATGCGAAGTACCGTGAGTTCATCGACGCTTACCGTACCGAGTACGAGGAGCTGGGCGAGAGGCTTAGTCGAGGCGAAGAAGTTGCTGACAGCCACTGCTTTGTAGAGAAGACTAAGCTGGTTCACCAATATCGCAAATTCTTATTTATTGATCCCGATTTGCCGCTGGAGCTGTTACCAGAGCTTTGGTTAGGAAAAGAAGCGGACGAGCTGTTCCAAAATTACTATCAGATGCTGAATCCAGGGGCTGTTCGATTCTTCGAGACGGTGTACGAGGGAGCACCACAATAGGTGTTAACCAAGCACAAGAGGCGCCCTAGAAAAGCCTAGGGCCTTTTTTGCGAGACTATTTTCCAGAAATTTAAATGTAAGCGTTTTATTTGGGAAAGAAAGAGACGCGTTACCAAGGGGGTTCAAAACAACATGACGGAGCTCATGCAATATGTTGCAAACGGTCTGGTTAGTGGCGGGATTTACGCCATCGTCGCGGTTGGCTTTATCACCATTTACAACGTCAGCAAGGTAATCAATTTGGCACAGGGCGAATTTTTAATGCTGGGCGGCATGGTTACAGTCGCCATGATCGGCCTGGAGGTACCATATGCATTAGCTGCACTACTGGCAATCCTGCTCGTTACGTTAATCGGTGTGCTGATGCAAAAATATGTAATCGCTTATGTGAAAAAGGCTAGTCCTATTAGTCTGATAATTCTAACAATAGGGATTTCAACTTTGATTCGTGGGTTAGCGAGCTTGATCTGGGGAAAGGACGCATTTGCGCTGGCTCCGATTACAAGTAACGAACCGATTACAGTGGCAGGAGTGACGATTGCACAACAGAGCGTTTGGATATTGGCAGCCGTCCTGATTATTTTGCTACTGCTCTGGTACTTGATGGACAAAACCATTTTGGGTAAAAAAATCAACGCCTGTTCGATCAATCCGATGGCTGCTCGCCTGATGGGGATCAGTCCCGCAAAAATGAGCATGCTGGCTTTCGGGATTAGCGGAGCTACCGGAGCGATAGCGGGGATTGTGATCGCACCATTGAGCGTAACCTCCTATGATGTTGGCGTACTGCTTGGAATCAAAGGATTTTCCGCAGCTATTCTCGGAGGACTAGGCAACCCGCTCGGAGCAGCAGTCGCAGCATTTTTACTCGGAGTTGTTGAATCGCTTGGGGCTGGCTACATCAGCTCAGGTATGAAAGACGCAATTGCATTTCTGGTGTTGATTGGCGTGCTCTTGATTAAGCCGTCGGGCATCTTTGGAGAACGAAGCGTAGGGAAAGGAGGGCTATGATGAAGCACGTAATCGACAAATGGGGCAAAAGTATACTCGTTTATCTCGTTTTGATGATTGTCTTTCCTTTTGTGATGCCAGATGAGTATTATCGCTCGGTTGGAATCATCATCGGCCTTCAAGCGATTGTAGCGATTGGACTGTGCCTTGTGATGGGGCTGGCAGGACAAATTTCCTTGGGACAAGCTGCCTTTTGGGGAATCGGGGCCTATACGTCAGCGGTATTGACTACCAAATACGGTCTTCCGGTAGGAGTAGGCTTGATTGCATCAGCAATCGTACCCGCGCTCTTTGCCTTTATCCTGGGACGGGCCATTGCTGGCTTACAGGGCTACTATCTGGCGATGGCGACCCTTGCATTTGGATATATCGTACAGATTGGAATCTCCGAGTGGGAGTCGGTAACAGGTGGAGCGAGCGGGATGATCAGTATTCCCAAAATTACGTTCTTCGGAGATAGCGAGCTCTCGATGTACTACCTGATTTGGGGCGTAGTCACCTGTGTACTGCTCTTTTCCTTGAATCTATTACATTCCCGCGTCGGACGTGCTTTCCGTGCGATTCATAAAAGTGAAATCGCGGCAACTTCGATGGGGATTGATGTTCGCAAATTCAAGCTGAACGCATTTGTCGTGAGCGGGATGTTTGCGGGTATCTCGGGTGGCTTGTACGCACATTACATCGGAATTCTCGATCCACAGCCGTTCGGATTGCACGAGTCTATTAAATTTTTGACGATGGTTGTTATTGGCGGGATGACGAGCATCTGGGGGGCACTGGTCGGTACACTATTGATCGGTTCGATCAGTGAGGCGCTCGTTCTCATGAGCGAAATCATTCCGGGCTTGCAAGGTGATATCGACACGATTGTCTTTGGCGGAATTCTGGTCTTGATCGTCATGTTCATGCCGGAGGGGTTGGTACCGCGTATCCGGACTGCTTATGAAAAGGCGCAGGCAAAGAAACGCAAGGCGAGTGCAGTCGAGACACAAACCGTGGAAAGGAAGGCGACAACATGACGACACTGTTGGAGGTACAAGCCCTTTCACGTGACTTTGGCGGTGTTCGAGCTGTCAACAAGGTTGATTTTTCGGTGAACGAAGGCGAGATTTTGGCCCTAATTGGCCCAAACGGTGCAGGGAAAAGCACGGTGCTCAACATGGTATCTGGCGTCATCCCACCCTCGGAGGGTGAGATTCGATTCAGCAAGCAGCCTTTGACCAAGGTTCCTGGCTATAGCTATGCGGGGCTGGGCATTACGCGAACCTTTCAAAATCTCCAGACTTTTGACGATATGACCGTCCAGGAAAACGTCATGGTCGGCATGCATACGAAGATGAGTGCAAGCCTCTTTTCTTGCGGGATGAATCTCGGCCGTGCGCGCAAGGAAGAGCGGCTGATGGAGGAGCGGGCACAGGAATGGCTGGAGCAGGTCGGACTATCACAGCTGCGTATGTCGCTTGCAGGAAGTCTGCCATACGGAAAGCTGCGTTTGATGGAAATCGCAAGGGCGATGGTAGCAGAGCCCAGGCTGCTGCTTTTGGACGAGCCGGCAGCAGGATTGAATCATACGGAAACGGCTGATATGAGCAGCATGTTCCAGAAAATCAGGGGAGACGGGACAGCGATTCTTTTGGTAGAGCATGACATGGACATGATTATGTCTATTGCTGATCGCATTGTTGTTTTAGACCAAGGAGAAAAAATCGCAGAAGGAACACCGCGCGAAATTCAGGAGAATCCGAGAGTTATTGCGGCGTACCTTGGAACTGAGGAAGCGTAGAAGAGTGGGGTGACAAGAGTGGCGAATGTGATTTTACAAGCAGAAAACATCGTAGCACGCTACGGTCCCGTAGAGGTGCTTCATGGAATCAATCTGGACGTAAAAGAAGGAGAAATCGTCTCCTTGCTCGGGTCCAACGGGGCAGGCAAGACCACGCTGCTCAACTGTATCTGTGGTTTGCACAGCTCCAAAGAAGGAGTGGTCCGGTTCCGAGGCGAGGAAATTACCAAAATTCCTGCCGAGCTGGTCGTCAGCCGAGGCATGGCTCATGTACCCGAGCGGAGGCAAATTTTTTCTACGATGACGGTAGAGGACAATCTGTGGCTGGGTGCTTCCCATCGCATGCCGAGGACGAGCAAAAAGGAAATCGCCAAAGAAATGGATAGTGTCTATCAGCGCTTTCCGATTCTCGCTGAGCGCAAGTGGCAGATGGGCGGAACACTCTCGGGTGGTCAACAGCAAATGCTGGCGATTGGCAGAGCGTTACTGTCACGCCCGCAGCTGTTGCTTCTGGATGAACCTTCGTTAGGGCTGGCGCCACTGATCGCCAAGGAAATCTTGACGATTGTGCAGGAAATTCGTGCTGAATGGGGGACTACGGTCCTTTTGGTCGAGCAAAATGCTCGCGCAGCACTCGCCATCTCTGATCGAGCCTACGTCCTGAGCACAGGCACTGTGATGCTGGAAGGTACTGCCGAAGAAATTATGAGCGATCCTCGTGTGCAATCTGCTTACTTGGGTCATGCCCATGAAGCGATTTGACAAATAAAAAATGCAATGAGATATCAAGGGGGCCCTACGATGAAAAAAAATCACAAAGCAAAATGGTTATTCCCGTTTGCACTCGCTTCTTTTGTTCTGCTGAGTGCATGTGGCGGGGGCGCAAAGCCTGCTTCTGAGGCGGCGCCAGCAGCTGGAGGACAGTCAGCCCAGACAGAGAGCGCAAGCAAAGACCCAATCCGCGTGGGAGCGATCTTTTCCATGACAGGTCCGAACAGCCCGCTCGGCGTTCCGGAAAAACAAGCAGTAGAATTGTTGGTCAAAGAGCTGAATGGCGCTGGCGGAGTCGATGGTCATCCGATCGAGGTTATTTTTGAAGATGACAAATCGGATAACACAGAAGCCGTAAAAGCGATCAAAAAGCTTGTATCCAAAGAAAAGGTAGTAGCAGTACTGGGCTCATCTGGAAGCGGTCCATCCCTCGGTATGGCGGAATTTGCCGCAGCAGAAAAGCTGCCCCTCATTTCCATGGCTGCTGCTGACCAAATCACCAATCCGGTTCGTGCTGGTATTTTCAAGACACCACATACAGATGCACATGGAACCAAACGCATCTTTACTTATTTAAAAGAAAAAGGAATCACCAAAATCGCAACGCTCAATGACAGCAATCCATACGGCAGCGGCTGGACACAGCAATTGCAAAAGTATGCGCCTGAGTACGGCATTACGATCGTAGCAGAAGAAAAATACGGCACAAAAGATCCGTCGATGAGCTCCCAATTGACAAAAATCAAGGGAACCGATGCACAAGCGCTGATCGTAGCTGGAACCAATCCGGGACCTGCAACGATTGTAAAGGAAGCAAAGCAATTGAACCTGTCCATTCCGATTATCTCAAGCCACGGTTCTGCTAACAGCAAGTTCCTGGAGCTGGTAGGCGACGCTGGAAACGGTGTGTTGATGGTAGCAGGCAAGCTGCTCGTTTCTGATCAAGTAGACGCTAACGATCCACAGTCCGCCATTATCAAAAAGTTCGTAGATGGCTATCAAGCTGCCTACAAGTCTGAGCCAGACGGCTTTGCTGGCTATGGATACGACGGTTTGAACATTTTGGTAGAGGGTCTGAAGCAGGCCGGCGGAGATGCTTCCAAGCTTGGCGAGGTATTGGAAAAAGTAAATTATGTAGGGGTAACAGGGGAGTTCAAGTTCTCAGCGGAAGACCACAATGGCCTTACGGAAGACAGTATGATCATGGTTGAAGTGAAGGACGGCAAGTTCCAGATCCTGAAATAACGAAAAAACGCATGCTACGGCAAAATGGCTGTTCTTTCCGCAAAGGGGCGGGGGGAATAGCCGTTTTCGTCAGGACGTCAGGAGGTAGAATACATGTCTCAAATGCTAAATAGCTTACTGATGGTTGCTCCCATTTTGCAAAAAGCATTTCTACTTGATTGTATGGTTGGCGTCACGGATCGAGAAAAGTTTCTGGCTTATTATCCGACGAAAGGCTTGAACCTGGGGATCAAAGTAGGGGACAGGCTGCGAGAGGGCAGTATCAACGCCATGGCGATTGCCGAGAAACGGCGGGTGGTCAAGAAGATTCCCGAAGAGGTGTTTGGTATTCCTTACATAGCAGTAGGCTTCCCCATCATTGAGCATGGTCAGGTAGTAGGCTGTTTGGCAACCGGTGTCACTACCGACCAGGAGGAGCGATTGCGCAGACTTGCCGGTGAGCTGAACGAGGCATTTGAGAATATTGCGATGCATACGGAGAGCCTGGCAAAAGAGGCAGACGATTTGGCTGGGGCCAACTACACCCTCTCGGATGCGGCGGCCAAGATGAAACTGAAAATTGCCGAGACCTCGCAGATTAGTGAGCTCATTCGCGATATTTCCACACGGTCCAACGTGCTTGGATTAAATGCGGTTCTGGAAGCGGCACGCGCAGGCACAGCAGGACGAGGCTTTTCTGTTGTGGCAGAAGAAATCCGGAAACTGTCTCAGACCACTTCAACATCAGCAAAAGATATCTTTCGCATTCTGGATGAAATGAATGATTTGGTAGGACTCGTATCGAGTGAAATGGAGAAAACGACCGCACATAGCCTGCAGCAATCAACCCGTATACAAGAGCTCGATGCAGTCATGCAGCAGCTGCGTCATATGTCAGAGCAGCTGAGAAAAGCAGCAGTATCAACAGATCGTTCAGAATGAATGTTTTGAAAATGATGCCTATTGCGATAATGTATGACGTTATGTTATTATTGCGTTATAAAAACGTAGCATAAATCATGCGTAATAAATTTGGTTACAAGGAGGGCTTGCTCCATGCAAACACAGATCGAGCGTTTCAATATGACGGAGAATGAAAAAATGGAAGCGTTTTTAGCTCGAATCGACCGCGGTGAAAAAATAGAAGCGGACGACTGGATGCCAGACGATTACCGCAATCAGTTAGTCAAACTCATTTCCATGCACGGGATGAGCGAAATCATGGGTGCACTACCGGAAAAGGAATGGGTGCCAAAAGCTCCGACCCTGCGCCGCAAGCTGGCGATCATGGCAAAGGTTCAGGACGAAATGGGGCACGGTCAGCTTTTGCTGCGTGTGGCAGAAGACCTCATCGCTCCTTTGGGTAAGACGCGGGAAGATTTGATGCAGGATTTGTTTACAGGTCGGCTTAAATTCCACAACGTATTTCATATGGAGGCACCGACCTGGGCGGACGCGGGTGTTATCGGATGGTTAGTAGATGGAGCGGCTATCATCACGCAGTCCATGTCGCTTGATACATCGTACGCGCCATATGCTCGGGCGTTGCATCGGATTTGTGCAGAGGAGAAATTCCACGCGCAGCACGGGGAGAGCATCGTACTGGAGCTGGCAGAAGGAACTGCTGAGCAGCGTCAAATGCTCCAAGAAGCAATCACTCGCTGGTGGCCATCCCTGCTGATGTTTTTCGGTCCGCCTGAGAATGGCAACATTACAAGTAACCAAGCCTCGAACATGCGCTACAAGATTCGGACACAGACAAATGAAGAGCTGCGCCAGGTGTTCTTGAAAAAGTATTTGCCGCGCATCTTCCACCTCGGCTTCACATTACCAGACGATACGATCTATTTTGATGAAGCCGAAGACAAATGGGTGTACCAACAACCAGATTGGGAAGCTTTCAAGCAGATTGTAAAAGGCAACGGACCTCGTTCTGCGCATCGTCTCAATTTGAGAGAAATGTCTTATGAAGAAACCAAATGGGTGCGGGACGCAATCATGTCGTTCGGCCGTCAAGTAGGGTAGGTGAAATAAACATGGAAGCGAAAGCAAATGAGACCTTTTTCATCTATGAAGTGTTCAGTCAGAAAAGCGTAAGCGCTTCATTTGTCCACCAATTCAGCCTGCTGGCACCGAATGAAGAGGTAGCTCTCACCATGGCACGGGAGAATTTCCTGCGCCGGGAGCCTTGCTTTAACCTGTGGGTGGTCAAGCGGGATAACATCCACGGCTTGCCGCCAGAAGAGCGCCCTTTCCTGGAGCGACTGGACAACAAGAGCTATCGGGAGACAAAAGGCTACGGTGATCTACAAGCCAGATGGCGTCATCATAAGGAAAAATACGAAGAACAACAAAAGCATGCAGGAAACGGCAGCTAAAGGAGGCGGGATAAGATCATGGGCGATAACGTACGTGTAGAAAACGTAGAACAAGCAAAACAAAACCAGGAATACGCGCAGGCCTTGGCTGATCTGTTGTTCCAGCTTGCTGACGATGATTTCATTCTTGCGTATCGAGGATCGGAATGGCTCGGTCTCGCTCCGCATATTGAAGAAGATGTAGCTTTTTCCTCGATGTCACAGGACATGATGGGGCACGCTGTGATGCACTATCAGATGCTGGAGGATCTGGGGCTGGGCAAAGCAGATGATCTCGCACAGCTACGAGAAGCGGGGGCTTTTCGCAATGCAATTCTGGTAGAGCGTAAAAATGGCGCTGGTGAGTACAATGACAATCCACACTACGATTGGGCATATGCTATTGTCCGCAGCTACGTGTACGGCTTGTATAAGCAGGTGAGACTGGAATCTCTGCTGCAATCGTCGTACGCACCGCTTGCTCTGATTAGTCGCAAAATGCTGACAGAGCACCGCTATCATCTGATGCACTGGCAGGTATGGCTAAAACAGCTGGCGAATAGTACGAAAGAAGCGCGTCAAAAACTGGAAACCGGAATTGCCAGGGTATGGGAAGATGCGGGAGAGCTTAGCAGCCTCGGTCAAAATGCAGATAATATCGTTCGCTTTGGCCTGATTGCAGGCGAAGAGCTGCTGAGACAAAGATGGCTGGCAAATACCAAAGACATTTTCCAAAAAGCAGGCCTAAGCTGGCCGGGAGAGCCTGGCGTGCCAACAGAGCGCGGACGTTTGGGCGAGCATACTGCTGATCTGGGGCAGGCTTTGGCAACCTTGTCCGAAGTATACCGTTTGGACCCAGTAGCGAAATGGTAAAGGGGTGATTCTCTATGACGAACGATAAAACCACGCAGCAGGAATCGCAGGAAGCGATTTGCTTGGAAATGCTGCAGGATGTAAAAGATCCGGAGATTCCGGTGATCAGCATGGTAGAAATGGGCATGATCCACAAGGTGCGAGTGGAGTCGGGCGTCGTGGAGGTTGAGGTACTCCCCACTTTTGTCGGCTGTCCGGCACTCGACATCATGAAAAAGAACATCTCGGAAAAGCTGATTGAAGTGGAAGGCATTTCAGATGTACAGGTTCGCTTCGTATACGATCCGGCTTGGACCTCGGACCGCATTGCCCTGGATGCGCGGGACAAATTGAAAAGCTTTGGCATTGCGCCACCGCCGCTGGATTTCAAACCGGGCGATTCATGGGATGTGTCCTGTCCATACTGCGATTCTGTCTACACACAGCTCGAAAACTTGTTTGGTCCTGCAGCCTGTCGCAGCATTTTGTATTGCCGACACTGCAAAAATCCGTTTGAGGCGCTAAAACCAATCTATTGAAGAGAATGAGAGGAGCGAGTGTCATGGGAGAGTACAAACAAATGTATATCAATGGGGAATGGGTTGCTGCAGAAAGCGGCGAAACCACTCGTATTACGAACCCGGCAACGGGCGAACTGGTCGGGGAAGTCTCCTTCGGCGATGGCCGTGATGCTAAAAAAGCAATTGATGCTGCACATGAGGCGTTTGGCAGCTGGTCGCGCCTGACTGCTCGTGAGCGCTCCAAATACTTATACAATCTGTCCGAGCTCGTGAAAAAGAACCGCGATGAGCTGGCAGGACTCATTTCTGCTGAAATGGGAAAACCGCTGGGTGAAGCAAAGGGTGAAGTGCTGGGCGCAGCAGATAACTTTGTCTGGTATGCGGAAGAAGCAAAGCGCGTATACGGCGAAACCATTCCTTCCTCTGTGCCAAACAAGCGAATCATGGTTCTGCGTCAGCCAGTGGGGGTAGTCGGAGCGATTACGCCATGGAATTTCCCTGTGAACATGGTTGCGCGTAAAATTGCTCCAGCTTTGGCAGCAGGCTGCACGGTAGTCTTGAAGCCAGCAGAAAGTACGCCGCTATCTGCGGTTCGTCTGTTTGAGCTGATCGAGCAAGCTGGCTTCCCGAAAGGCGTAGTCAACCTGGTTGTCGGTAAGCCAGAGTCAATCGGCCAGGAGTTTATTGATAATCCGAAGCTTAGCAAAATTGGATTTACTGGTTCCACGCGCGTAGGTAAGCTTCTGATGGAGGGAGCGGCTAAGCAAGTAAAACGCGTCAGCATGGAGCTGGGCGGTCATGCACCATTTATCGTGTTTGCAGACGCCGATTTGGACGCTGCTGTAAAAGGTCTGTTTGAAAGCAAATTCCGCAACTCCGGTCAAATGTGCATTTGTACCAACCGCCTCTATGTTCACGAGGAAGTGGCAGATGCATTCACGGAGAAATTGGTAGAGCGTCTAAAGCGGGCAAAGGTAGGGGACGGTCGCCAAAAAGAAACCGAAATCGGCCCATTGGTAAACGAACGCGCCCTGAGCAAGGTGCTGGAGCATATTGAGGATGCAAAGGGGAAAGGCGGTCAGGTCGTGTATGGCGGCAACCGCTTGACAGAAGGCGAATACGCAAACGGGTTCTATTGCGAGCCAACTGTTATCACAGGTGTAACGGAAGAAATGAAAATTTATGTTGAAGAAACCTTTGGACCAGTCGTTCCAATGGTGCGCTTCACAGACGAGGCAGAGGTAGTGAAGCAAGCGAACAATACACGCTACGGCTTGGCTGCGTATGTATACACAAGAGACAACCAGCGCTGCTTCCGCATGGCTGAAGAACTGGAATACGGCATCGTCGGCATCAACGACGGCTCCCCAACCCAGACCCAAGCTCCATTCGGCGGCTTCAAAGAAAGCGGAATCGGTCGTGAAGGTGGCCACTTCGGTATGGATGAGTACCTGGAGACCAAGTTCGTTTCTTTTGGGGTGTAAGGGTTTAAATAAGATGAAAAAGTCCAGATTGCGATCTGGGCTTTTTGCTTTTTATTGATGTCTCCCAAAAAAGAAAGCGAGAGGAAGACAAACAGCCAGTCCACCTCCGGTTTTCCCACCCTCCGTATTTGTCAACACTTTGTTCATTTTTATCCTCTAAGAATACTGGAAACAACGGTATAATGGAGAATGTAAAGAGGGCACCCTTTTTAGTAGGAAGGGAGGATATTCATGGGAAGTCAACATCAACATGATTTGTCATCCGGAATAGGGACGGCATCATTTTCGGATTTGTGGAGTCCAGATGTGATGCTTTTTACGCTGATTATAGCCAGTCTGTATTTTCTGGTGACGGGCCCATGGCATAAGCGATTTGCGAATGCAACTGCGGCCACGAATAAACAAAAATTGCTGTTTGTTTTTGCACTAGTTTTGTTTTACGCAGCTCAGGGAAGCCCGATTAGCTATTATGGACATCATTACCTGTTTAGTTTGCACATGCTGCAACAGTCGATCTTATATTTTGCACTGCCTCCCATCGTGCTCCTCGCGATGCCAGAGTGGCTCTTGCTAACCATTTTCCGACCCAAGCCTTTAAAGGCTATTTTGAATGCGTTAACACATCCGTTAGTCGCAGCTCTTTTGTTCAACTCGCTGTTTTCTTTCTACCATATTCCATTCATTTTTGATGCTGCAGCCCTTAATCATCAATGGATGACTGTCTATCATGTGGTACTTTTGCTTGCTGCGTTTGCTATGTGGTGGCCGATCGTCAGTCCGTTATCAGATCAGAAAAAGCAGCTGGCAGGCTTGAAAAAGCTGGCTTACATTTTTGCAAACGGGGTACTGATTACTCCAGCCTGTGCGTTGATTATCTTTGCCGAAGATCCTTTGTATGCCACGTACATGTCTGTTCCGCAAATATTCCCGAGCCTCGACACTTTTAGTGACCAGCGCTTGGGCGGCATCATTATGAAGCTGGTGCAGGAACTCGTATATGGATGTGTGCTGGCCTATGTCTTCTATAAATGGTACAGACAAGAGAAACAGGATGACCTGCCAATGGATATTCAACCATCAGCAGCAGCTCTCTTAATGAAGACGCCTGCCACAGATGAAGGCAGAGCATAAGAAACATTGACGTAATTACATGAATGAGGTGTAGGAAATGGCGATTTTGTTGCCTACAATAAGCACTTCGTTTATCGTCATCAGCGGCATTCTTGTTGCTTTTGGCTGGTATGCGATTGCAAAGAGACAAATTGAAAGACATATGAAGATTATGAAATGGGCTGCAATCTGTGCGACGATCTTCTTCATCACCTATGTTTCTAGAACGGCTTTTGTAGGGAACACCCATTTTGGCGGACCTGACAGCTTGAAGCCGATCTATCAAACGTTCTTGATCTTTCACATCATCCTGGCAACAGTAGGTGGTGTGATGGGATTGGTCACGATCAGACACGCTTACAAAAAGAATTTTGCAAAGCATAGAAAAATTGGTCCATGGACGTCTATCGTCTGGTTTATCACTGCGATTACGGGCGCAACAGTATATACCTTGTTGTACCTGATTTATCCAGGAGGCGAAACAGCAAACGTCATTGATGTTATTTTTGGTAGGTAATGAGCTTTTCTGTCTCTCAAAATACACGCATGCTCAGATAGATCATGACAGGAGGAACAAAACGTGGACCAGCAAGTGACTATGCAGGAATCGCTCAATAGCGATACTTCCTTGCAGGCACAATCCGTTGAACCGGCTACTTGGCGCGACTATGTACAACTGACGAAGCCTGGTATTACGCTGTCCAACCTGATGACGACCTTTGCTGCTTTATGGTTGGCATCCTTTGGTTATCCAGATTGGAAACTGGCGTTTTTTACCATGCTCGGTACGGCACTGGTGATTATGTCTGGTGCGGCTTTAAACAATTTTTATGATCGCGATCTCGATAAAAAAATGGAGCGGACCAAAAACCGTGCACTGGCAACAGGGCGGATTTCAGCGCGCAATGCTTTGCTGATCGGGATTGGACTCTTGCTCGCTGGCTTGGCAGTCCTCGCCGTATTTGCCAATCCACTCGCTGCTGTATGGGGATTGATCGGACACATTTTTTACGTATTGATCTATACGCCACTGAAACGTGTTACGACGCTAAATACTGTCATTGGTGGTATTTCTGGTGCGGCACCGCCTGTTATCGGGTGGGTGGCAGTCACCAATAGTATGGACCCGGCCGCATGGCTATTGTTCCTGATCCTTTTCCTGTGGCAGCCTCCGCATTTCCTGGCGCTGGCGATGCTGAAAACGGAGGAATACCGTGCAGGCAATCTGCCAATGCTACCGGTAGTAAAAGGCTTTGCTGAAACCAAGCGTCAAATGATGCTGTGGGGCTCGGTATTGTTCCCGGCTTCTGTGCTGCTCTTTATTCACGGCAGCGTTGGCTATGTATACCTCATTGTCATGGGCTTGATGGGTCTTGTGTACATGGTGCTGTTGTTCCAGGGCTTCAATGCCAAGGACGATCTCGCTTGGGCACGAAAGCTGTTTGGCTATTCGATTTTGTATTTGACCGTTTTCTGTGCTGCAATAGTAATTAGCACGATGGTGCATTATTATTTTTGACACATAACACTCACTAAATGTTCACGGAACATCCCTTGTCTATCAGGGGATGTTTCATTAATGTAAGAGAGGACAGTAAGCAAGAGGCCGCATTACGATCGATGGTCTCAATCCTCTTAAGAAACAGGGTGTATTCACTATGGAAAAATGGCTGAAACCTCTAGCCGTTCTTGCTACTCTTGTCATGTTTATCGTCATGATCGCCGGGTCGCTCGTAACCAAAACGGATTCCGGTCTTGGATGTGGGAATGACTGGCCGCTTTGCAACGGCAAATGGGTCCCGGAGTATACCTTGGCATCAATAATTGAATATATGCACCGTTTGATTACTGGAGTTGCTGGCATTATCGTTGTGATCTTTTCGGTGCTGTGCTGGCGCTTCTATCGCGGCAATCAGGAAGTACGCAATCTCGCCTTGTTCGGTTTGTTTTTCATTGTGTTGGAATCCATTCTGGGCGCATCTGCTGTTATTTGGCCACAGTCCTCCAGCGTACTGGCACTTCACTTTGGCTTCTCGCTGCTTGCTTATACAGGGGTATTTTTGCTCAGCCTGTTCGTTTTGCAGCGTGACAAGACGGAGCTGATGGTACAAGGTTCTGTCTCCTCAGGTTTCCGTAAATGGGTATGGGGAGTAACCATCTATGCCTATGGTGTTGTGTATTTGGGAGCTTATGTACGCCATACAGGCTCAAGCATGGCTTGTAGCGATTGGCCGCTTTGTGATGGCAAGCTGATACCGGAGCTGTCCGGTCAGGTAGGAATCCAATTCGTTCACAGACTAGGAGCTTTGATTCTGGCGATCCTGCTTCTGGCGACCATGATTTACGCCATCCGTCATTTTAAACAAACACGCCGGGATTTGTATGGCGCGAGTATCGCATCCTTTGTACTGGTGATGGCACAGGTATTTAGTGGTGGGTTTGTCGTGTTGTTCAAGCTCCATCTGTACGCGACACTTCTGCACTCGATGATTATTACAATTTTGTTCGGGATCATGTGCTATATGTGTCTGCAAACGCTCAAGACACCGGAGAGCAACAAGCTGAGGAAGTAATCAAAAATAAGCTAGAGAAAAACCGTTGCTTGAGTGGCAACGGTTTTTTGCTTAGTAAAGAAGAGCAGGGAGTCAGTTGGGTTCAGCAAATGTTAATGGAATTGTTTCAGTGAATTCGCCTTGCTCAGTTTTCCAAGTAATTGTAAATGCTGGGTGTTCACCAAAAAATTGTTTTACCTGCTCTGCGGTCACACCGTTTCGAAAGTAGTCTTGATTGGTATCGGTATTGGGGATGTCCTGAAACAAAGTGATGTGCCCATTTTGAAAAGAAGGGTCCTTCACATTGCCTGCTTGTTGACTGGTAAACGTTACAGTAGCTTCATAATGAATATGTGTGACTTTTTGATTGGTTAAATTCTGGATTTTACCGATAAAACGGGCACCAGTCTCATTGTCTGGAATAATGTCAATAATCGCATCCCAATTGTCTGATCGACCTGTGTACTGGTAAGTCCATCCTTGCGTTGCACAAGCGACCATCAAAAGCAGGGCAGAGATGAGGAGAATGATCATTGTAACTGACCGAATTTAAATCAATCTTCCTGTAAAAGATTTACTACTGATAATGATACCACGGATAAAGTTGTTCAAATAGTTGGAAAGTATTTTGCCTACTCATTCCGTGTGTTATAGTGAAGCAAAAATCGTTTTTTCAGGGGGTGGAGGAGATGGAGCACTTTTTCTTGTTTGGCGTGATGTCGATCTTGTTGATCATTTTGCCTGGTCCTGATACTGGCTTGGTCACGAAAAATACAGTGACACACGGTAGCAGGGGCGGACTGCAAACCATGGCTGGGATTTCTGCTGGACTACTCATTCATACTACGGCGGCAGTATGTGGTTTATCTGCTCTTATTGTAAAATCCGCGATGCTATTTTCCGTATTCAAGTATGTCGGGGCGATTTATTTAGTCTATTTGGGCGTGACCACACTGTACGCTGTCATCAAGAAAAAAGAAAGCACCATACAGGTGGAGGAAGAAAATAAATACCGCCATAAGTCGGCATTTCTCCAAGGCTTTTTGACCAATCTCCTAAATCCAAAGGTAGCGGTATTTTTTCTCACCTTCCTGCCACAATTTTTGCCCGCAGGAAGCGAGCCATTCCTCCCCTTTTTCATGATGGGGATGACGTACACGATTCTCACGGTGATCTGGTTCTTGCTCTATGTGTACATCATTGATCTTATGAGCGCATGGATGAAAAAGCCATCTACCCAGCGCGCTGTCCAAGGCATCTCGGGACTCGTTCTCTTGCTGTTTGGCATGAAGCTGGCATTCGAAAAAAACCCTTAATGGAGATCGATATCACAAATGAAACCAGTCCTGGCACGAAAGCTGCGTCTTGACTGGTTTCTTTCGTATTGTTCGAGATTCTGAGCAAAAGTGGAGTAAATTTCAACAACGAACAGCTCTGTCTTTTGTTACAATAAAAAGCAAACACATGATCGTGGCGAAAGGATGAAAGTCATGCGCATTTTACATACAGCCGACTGGCATTTCGGGCGCCAGCTGGAAGGCAGGGATCGGCGGGTAGAGCAGGGAGCCTTCGTGGACGAGCTTGCTCGTATTGCCGATGAGCGAAAAGTCGATTTGGTACTGATCGCTGGTGATGTCTATGATTCAGTAAATCCGCCTGCGTGGGCGGAAGAGCTATTTTATGAAGCTTTAGAACGTTTGTCTGCTGAGGGCCGTCGCGCCGTCGTTGTAATTGCAGGAAACCACGACCAGCCAGAGCGTGTCAGAGCAGCAGCACCACTGGCGACCAAGCACGGCATTGTTCTTTTGGGCTTGCCAAAGGAATCTCCTTTGCTGTCATCCGATGAGGTTACCCCTGACCGGGTAAGAATTGTCCAGGGAGGACCTTCATGGCTTGAGCTGGCGGTACCGGGCTGTGAGCATCATGCGGTCGTGTTGGCGCTGCCGTATCCTTCTGAATCGCGATTGAAGGAGCTGCTCAGCGAGAGCTTTACCCAAGAGCAGATGCAGCTCGCTTTTTCGGAGCGTATAGCGCAATTGTTTGAAGAGCTTTCTGGCCATTTTCGCGAGGATACTGTCAATCTGGTTACCAGCCATCTGTTCGTCATGGGTGGCATGGAGACAGATTCGGAGCGTCCGATCCAAATAGGAGGAGCCCTGACTGTATCACCGCAGGCTTTTCCCAAAAATGCTGACTACGTAGCGCTGGGACATCTGCATCGCCTACAAAAGCTAAGCGACAAGCCGTTGGTTCGTTACAGTGGATCACCGCTCTCATACAGCTTTTCAGAGGCTGGGCAGAGCAAGGCCGTCGTCTTGGTTGAGGTGGAGCCGGGGACAGAGGTGCAGGAGGAAATCCTTTATTTGACGAGCGGCAGACCACTCGCACGCTGGAGAGCGACAGAGGGGATCGCGCAGGTGGAAAAGTGGCTTGCAGAAGGCAGAGACGCAGGCTCCTGGATTGATCTGGAGCTGCATGTATCGGATGTGATTGACCCGGCAGAGTTTCAGCGAGTTCGCAAGCTAAGTGATGACTTTCTCAAGATTCAGCGTGTGGTCGTACGTGAAGATAGCCAGATTGAGGATGGGGCGCAGCGGATCGAGCTGTCAGAGCTGACCTCAGATCAATTGTTTCGCCGCTTTTATGAGCGAAGACGCGGAGCGGAGCCGGATGAGCGACTGGTAGCGATGTTTCAGCGTCTATTGGCTGAGACCGGGGGAGAGGAGGAGGTAGAGTGAGACCGATACGATTAAAGCTGGCAGGGATGCACAGCTATCGGGAAATGCAAGAGGTTGATTTCGAAATTCTGTGCCAGGCAGGATTATTTGGCATATTCGGTCCTACAGGCAGCGGGAAATCGACGATCCTCGATGCCATTACACTCGCTCTCTATGGACAGGTGGTTCGCTTAGGTGGAGGTAACCATCCAAAGGAAGTATTGAATCAGCTGGAGCAGCGTGTATTTGTTTCGTTCACCTTTGAGCTCGGAAAAGGGGCGGAGCGAAAGCAATATACAGTAGAACGAGAATTTGGTCTGGATAAAAAGGGGAATAAAAGACAGCCAGAAGTGCGTCTTATCCAATCAGGAGCATTGACAGGAGAGCCGGATGTCGTTTTGGAGTCCAAGGCAACTACTGCCACGGCTGCGATTGAAGCTTTGATTGGTCTTACCCTGCAAGACTTTACCCGGGCTGTCGTCTTGCCGCAGGGGCAATTCTCACGTTTCCTGACGTTAAAAGGCAGTGAACGCAATGAAATGCTGCAACGGATGTTTCGTTTGCACATCTATGGAGAAAAGCTGAGTGAGCGTGTTCGTCATGCGCTGGAGCAGACCAAGGAGCAGATGCATCGCTTGCAGCTCGAGATGGCTGCGCTAGGCGAAGCGGGTCCCGAGGCGCTTGAGGAAGCACGGCAAACGTGGGAGGAAGCGGCGCAAAAAGAGCAGGAATTTACGTTGCAAAAGCAGGAGCTGGCCGGCAAGCAAAAGGAGCTGGAGCAGCTTCATCAGTGGCAGCAGGAGCTGTCTGCCGTACAAACGCATTTGCAGGAGCATGCAGCAAAAGAAGCGCAGATGGCGCTTTGGAAAGCGAGCATCCAAAGCTGGGAAGCGAGTATCCGTCTTTGGCCGTTGGTTCAACAGTACGAGCGTTTGGACAAGGAGTGGCTCTCGACCGAGCAGGCATTGGGCCAAAGCAGGCAGCAGCAAGAACAGGCGAATCTTGCGCTAGAGGAGAGAGAGAGCGAGTACAAGCGTGCCCATTCTGAGCTGATGCAGCAAGAGCCAGATCTGATTTTACAAAAAGGCAGGCTGGTCCAAGCACAGGAGTGGGAAGAAGAGCTAAAGGCCATTCGCGTGGAGTGGACAGACTTGGAGCGGGAATGGAACGAGGTATCACTCACGCTGACGCAGGTAGAGGAGCAGCTGGTGCGCGATGAAGCAGCGCTCCGAGAGTGGGAGCAGGAATGGAAGAATCTCGAGAATCAGCTTCAGCAGGCAGCTGTTACCCCAGAGTGGCGTGCCCAGATCAGTGCAGCGAGAGAGGCCAAGCAGCAATGGGAGCGTGAGCACGCAAAGACGAAGGAGCTGGAAGCAGCTCAAAATGCGGCAAGGCAGCAGCTGCAGCAGGCAGCAATTACAGCCAATGAACGGCGAGTAAGCTGGGAAAAGAGTGCGAACAGGCTGACCCAGCTAAAAGAGCAAATGACAGCTTTTACAGAGCAGCCAGTCATGAGCGACGCGGACTATGAGCAAGCGCGATCGGTGCTGGCAGAGATGAAGCAAACCGGGCGACAGTGGCGAGAGGTACTGAAGCAGGTGGCAGATTGGCAGGAAAAATCGCAGCGGGTTACGGGAGAGCGGGAGCAGGTTGAGTCCCGTTACCGTGCGCTGTCCGATGCTTTTACTAAGCAGGAAGCGTCTGTAGCAGATGCCCTCGCCAGAAGAGATCAGCTGCGACAAGAATGGGAGCTGTGGCAGCAAGAGAACATGGCTCGTTTTCTGCGGGAGCGACTTGAGGATGGCAAGGAATGTCCCGTATGCGGCTCTACCCATCATCTGCATAGAACGGATCGTCGCGACGGTTCATTGGCTACTTCACAGGGAGACGAGCTTCGTACACGAATCAAAACAGCTGAAGAGGCCGTACGTACAGCCGAGCAGCAGGTGAGCCTCGCCAAAGAAGCGCTGCTTGGAGCAAAAGGTGAGCTGACCGCCTTTGATGATCGTCTCACAGCTTTAAAGGAAGAGCGCAGCGTGCTGGAAGGGCGCTTGGAGGAGATCAAGGACGAGTGCCGTGGATACGGTAAGCCGTGGGATGTGGCAACGTTTGAAGAGCTTTTGCAAGTCTATCAGCATGAGGAAAAAGAGCTAGTTGTGAAGCAAGCAGCACGCGAGCGTGCGAAAGTAGAGCGTGAACAGCTGCAAAAGCAGGTAGAGGTGCTGCGCGAAGAAGAGGCAGAGCACAAGCGCCTGCTGGAGAGAAGCGTGACCTTGCAGGAGCAGTCTGTTAAAGCTGTAGAGGAGGGCAAAGAGCGCCTGGAAGCTGCTGTGGAGCAGGAAAAGCTTGCAGCAGGCGAGCTCGATGCCAAACGAAAAGACGTGCCTGTAGAGGAAATTGAGCAGAAATACGAGGAAATCAGACGACTGGACCTGCGTTTGGCTGAGCTGCAGCGCATACGCACGGAAAAGGAAGTATTGCGTGGTACCCTCATGTCTCAGGTGGAAACGGCAAGAACACGTCGTTTCGAAGGAAAGTCACGAGAAGCTGCTCTCAAGGAAAAGCTTGCGGACAGAAAACGCATGTGGGAGCAAAAGCACATGCAGTGGCTGGAACGGACTGGCGGTCAGCCGGCCCAGGAGCGAATACGTCAGCTGGAGGAAAAGCTGCATGGACTGCGCCAGGCTGCTACACAGGCAGATGCGAAGCGAAAGGAAGCAGCGGAAGCGCGTGAAGCCGTACAAAGCAATCTGGTCAAGTATTCCGAAGCACTGGCTGTACTGACCCGGCAACGGCAGGAAGCCCATGACACGTTATTTACCAGTCTGCAGGAAAGCGGAATTGCGACTATTGAGCAGGTGAAGCAGCTGTACGCAGAGCGTGGGCAATTACAAGAGGCACAGGAACAAGTAGAAGCTTTTGAGAGAATCCAAAGACAGCTGCGCTACGAGGAAGAGCGATTGGTTCAGGCAGTGGCAGGACGGACGCTCAGCGAAGAGGAGTATGCAGCTGCAAAAGAGGCGTGGCAACAGTGGGAGCAGTTTTTCCAGGACGCTCAAAAGCAAGTGGCTGTGGCAAAAGAGCATGTCGATCGGATGGAAAAGAACCATGTGAAATGGCAGGAAGTTCAAAAGCAGCTCGAAGAACAGCAGGATGAGCAAAGCCGCCTGGAAGAGCTGAAAAAGCTGTTTGAGGCGAAAGCATTTGTTCAATTTATCGCCGAAGAAAAGCTGGTTTCGATCGCGAGGGACGCTTCGTACCATCTCAAGCGGATGACGGCCAATCGCTATGGCTTGGAAATTGGAGACGAAGGGGAATTCGTCTTGCGGGATGAGGGTGCCGGAGGAATGCGTCGCCCGGTCAGCACGCTGTCTGGGGGAGAAACCTTCCTGACCTCACTATCTCTTGCTCTAGCCTTGTCTATGGAAATTCAGATGCGTGGCGGTCGCCTGGAGTTCTTTTTCCTCGACGAAGGATTTGGAACACTCGATCCTGAGCTGCTGGAAGTCGTCATGGACGCGCTGGAGAGATTGCGTATGGACGATTTTACGATCGGCGTGATCAGCCACGTCCCGGAAATTCGTGTTCGGATGCCGCGTCGCCTGGTCGTGACGCCTGCCGAGCCGATGGGAAAAGGAAGTATGCTCCAGCTGGAAATGGAGTAAGGGAGGAAGAGAAGCATGGCAGTCCAATTTATACTGGGACGAGCGGGAACTGGAAAAACGGACGTCATTCATCGCCAGATCCAAGAGCGGCTGCGACTAAGCCCTCTCGGTACACCCATGATCCTGTTAGTTCCTGAACAGGCCAGCTTTCAGGAAGAGTATGCGCTGGCTACTCTCCCTGGGCTGGGTGGTGTCATGGGTACGCAGGTACTCAGCTTTGGGCGTCTGGCCCATCGCTTGATGCAGGAGTTGGGAGATTTGACGACGGTACCTGTCGATGATTTGGGCAAGCATATGGTGCTGCGGATGCTGCTGGAGCGGCATAAAGAGGAGCTTCAAGTATTTGGCCGAGCTTCGATGCAGCCGGGGTTTGCCACGCAGCTTGGGCGTTTAATCAGTGAATGCAAGTCTTATGGTGTGTCGTTTCCGCATACAGAAAATCTGGAGTGGGGAACGGCTAATCTGAATCAAAAGATAAATGACCTGCGACTGATCATAAATGCGTATGAAGCATATTTGGCGGAAGGGTACTGTGATGCGGACGATATTTTGAACCGTGTCGCTGTCATGGTGCAAGATTCCGCGTATATCAGGCAAGCAGAGATATTCATAGATGGCTTTACGGGGTTCACCAATCAAGAGCTGCGTCTGATTGAGCAATTGATGGTTCATGCCAAGCAGGTAACGATTGCCCTCACGCTTGATCCGCATGAACGAGATGCTTCTGTCGATGAGCTGGGCTTGTTTCACCCTACCTTGCGCACCTATCAAGCTCTTTCACTGATGGCACGTGAAGCAGGTGTGGCAGTTGTCAAACCACTTCTATTGACTGAAGCGCATCGTTTCTCCAGCAGTCCGTGGCTGCGGCACATGGAGCATGCGTATTTCCAATGGGGTGATACCGGTTTCTCTCCACTAGCAGAGCGAAAGGACGAGGTAGTATTAGCGGCGGCGGTAAACAGGCGGGCAGAAGTAGAAGCAGCCGCCTTGAAAATTCTTGCGCTCGCAAGGGAAGAAGGGTATCGCTGGAGGGATATGGGTATTTTGCTTCGCGAGATAGGGACGTACGCAGATGAGATTGCTGCGATCTTTACGGATTACGGGATTCCCCACTTCCTCGATCAGAAACGAACCGTGATGCACCATCCGCTGGTGGAGCTGGTTCGCTCGGCACTGGAGGTCATTGTGACCAGATGGCGCTATGATGCTGTTTTCCGCTGTTTGAAAACGGATTTGCTCACGGCCGATATCGCAGACGAAGAGACGACCCGCAAGGAAATTGACCGTCTGGAAAACTACGTGCTGGCACATGGTGTGTATGGTTACCAGTGGGGCGAAGAAGCTGCTTGGCGTTTTCGGGGGCAGTACGGAGCCGAGGACGACGCGATTGCCGATGAGCTGCGGCGCAAATACGCGGCACCCTTGCTTGTGTTTGAAAAAGAGATGAAGCAGGCGATAAGCAAAAACGTGAGGGAGATGACGACAGCCCTGTACAATCTCCTGATCGCGCTTGATGTGCCGAACAGGCTGGAAAAATGGCAGCAGACTGCAGAGGAAGCTGGTGATTTGGACACGGCTCAGGTACATGGGCAGGTGTGGACGGGGCTGGTCGAGCTGATGGACCAGGTAGTGGAGGTCATGGGCGATGAGAGCATGGAACTGGCAACCTTTGCCCGTGTCCTGGATAGCGGCTTGGAGACTATCGAGCTCGGGCTTGTCCCTCCTGCGCTGGATCAAGTATTGATCGGATCGATGGAGCGTTCACGGCAACCCGAAGTAAAAGCTTTGTTTGTACTAGGTGTAAATGAAGGCGTCATCCCTTTGCGACCAAAAGAGGAAGGGATTTTGGATGAAGCAGAGCGGGAGCGTCTAGCAGAAATGGGGCTGTCTCTGGCGCCAGGAGCCAAGCAGCGCCTGATGGCGGAGCCGTACCTTTTGTATCAGGCTATGACAAGCCCGTCAGAGCGCTTGCTTTTGAGCTGTGCTCTCGCTGATCAGGAAGGCAAGGCGCTTTTGCCTTCCTCCGTCTTCTCGCGGGTCAAGGAAGTGCTGCCAGATGTGGCGCAGCATGTGTTTTATAACGAACCGACAGGCGAGCCTGAGGATGACATCTTTTTGCTGGGCAATCAGAGACGCGTTTTTAGCCATCTGCTGACACTGGTACGAGGCATGAAAAAAACAGGAGAGCTGTCGCCTTTTTGGTGGGAGGTCTATGACTGGTTCATTCGCTTTTCCCCGGAAGAGGCGCGGGAAAAATGGCTGTTGTCCGGTTTGCGATACAAAAATTTGCCGGTTGAGCTGAGCAGAGAAACGAGTGCAAGCCTGTACGGCAACCAGCTTAAAATGAGTGTGTCTCGTCTGGAACGGTTCCAGTCGTGTCCGTTTTCCCATTTCTCCTCACACGGGCTCAGGCTTTCTGAGCGTACACAGTACAAGCTGGAGCGCTTTGACGTCGGTGAGCTGTTTCACGCTTCTCTCAAGCTGGCTGTTGAGAAAATGAATGCGGAAAACCTGGAATGGGGCAGGCTGACCGAGGCAAACAGTATGGATTTGGCGAACGTTGTAGTCGAGGAGCTAGTTCCAGCAACCAGAAGCAGTATCCTGACGCGGACAGCGCGTTATCGGTATTTGTCCGGGAAGCTGAAGCGAGCTGTAGGCAGAGCGATTTACGTGTTGGGCGAGCATGCCAAGCGAAGCCGTTTTGCCCCGGTTGGGCTGGAGGTATCCTTTGGCCCGAATTCAGATTTGCCAGGCCTCTCACTTTCTCTGGAAAACGGCGTAGACTTGCAGCTGATCGGACGAATCGACCGTGTCGACCAGTCACTCGACAGTGATGTTCCTTACTTGCGCGTCATCGATTACAAATCGAGTCCAAAGCAGCTTCAGCTCTCTGATGTTTGGAATGGTCTGAATCTGCAGTTGTTGGTGTACCTCGATGTCGTGGTGGCGAATGCGGAGCAGTGGCTGGGGAAAAAGGTCGAAATGGGCGGAGTCTTTTACTATCAGGTAGCCGATCCGTTCGTAACTGCCAAGCGACTGTTAACCTCGGATGAAGCGCAAAAAGAACGGGCGAAGCGTTTGCGAATGAAAGGCCTGATGCTGGCTGATCCGGAGCTGGCACGGATGATGGATGCACAGGTTGAGCAGGGAGCATCAGAGCTGGTGCCTTTTGAGATCAAAAAGGACGGTACGCTTTCCTCACGTTCTTCTGTGGCGACGAGAGAACAGTTTCAAGCTTTGACCACATACGTGCGGGATACGGTCAAAGAAATCAGTACGCGCATGACCAATGGAGAAATTCAGATTGATCCCTATACAAATGGTACGATGACTGCCTGTGATTACTGCTCATACAAGCCTGTCTGCCAGTTTGACGGGGAAACAGGTGGGAATGCGCACAGGCAGCTAACCAAATGGAACAACAAGCAAATATGGGGTATGTTAGCTGAGCAGCAGATGACAGGAGAGGAGGGTACCCATGACACAAGAGCAACAGACTAAGCCTGAACAATGGACAGATGAACAGTGGCAAGCCATTACGCAGCGAGGAAACAATTTACTCGTAGCAGCCGCTGCGGGATCAGGTAAAACCTCGGTGCTGGTCGAGCGCATCATTCGGCGAATCATGGACGAGAGCGATCCGGTTGGCGTCGATCAGCTGTTAGTCGTGACCTTTACCAATGCGGCTGCAGCGGAGATGCGCCATCGGATCGGTGATGCGCTGAGAAAAGCGTTAAAGGACGACCCTCACTCTGGGCATCTGCGCCGTCAGCTTGCTTTGCTTCAACGGGCGACCATTACGACCTTGCATTCCTTTTGCCTCGGAATCCTGCGTCAGTATTACTATTTGATTGATCTCGATCCTGATTTTCGCATAGCCGATCAGCTAGAAGGAGAGCTTTTGCGTCAGGACGTGCTCGAAGAACAATTGGAAGAATGGTACGAAAAAGACGTCGACTTTCACGCACTGGCGGATGTCATGCTGGATGGACAGGACGACCAAGCGCTTACCATCTTGCTTCTGCGGCTCTATGAATTTTCGCGAAGCCATCCGGAGCCGGCGCATTGGCTGGAAGAAGCCGCTGGCATGTTTGAGGTAGGTAGTAAGAGCGGATTGGATGGACTGCTTTGGGCTAAAAGTGTACTCAGGTCTATAGAGCTTGCACTGGGGAGCATGACAGGCAAGATGCGAAGAGCTGTCTATTTGGCTTCCTCACCAGAAGGGCCTGCAGCCTATTTGCCTCTTCTGGAGGCAGAGGCTGCTGCATTGGATTACGCTAGTACAGCATGTCTGGCAGGCTGGGAAGCCGCAGTGCAAGCGGTGCGAGGAATTACCTTTGCCAAGCTGCCACCAGTGAAAGGCACTGATCCTGACATAAAGGAACAGGTGCAAGAGCTGCGAAACAGCGTGAAAAAGGAAATTGGCGAGCTGCTTGAGCAGTATTTCTCCATGACGCCCGAGCAGTACTTGGCTGATTTAGAGCGAATCGCGCCACATATGCAGACGCTTGCGAGGCTGGTTACTACATTCGCTGAGGCTTTCCAAAAGGAAAAGCGTGCCCGCAGCCTCGTGGATTTTGGCGATTTGGAGCACCTGGCTCTGCACATATTGACTGAGCGTAGTGAGGCAGGAAACGTGATTCCTTCCTCCGTGTCTGAGCAATTGCGCGTGCAATTTGCCGAGGTTCTGGTCGATGAGTATCAAGATATTAACCTTGTACAAGAGACGATTTTGCAAATGGTTTCCCAGGATGGAGGGTCTGGTCGTGCGGCAAACCGCTTTATGGTAGGGGACGTCAAGCAAAGTATTTATCGGTTCCGTTTGGCAGAGCCCAAGCTGTTTCTGGATAAATACTTGACCTACCAGAAGAAGGACGCAGGCAATTCCAGCGAGGATACTGAGGCACCCGGTTTGCGGATCGATCTGGCTGCTAACTTTCGCAGTAGGCGAGAGGTTGTCGATTCAGTCAACTATTTGTTCCGCCAGATTATGTCTCCCGGCGTAGGGGAAATCGATTACGATCGCTCTGCGGAGCTGATTAATCGCGCCTCGTACCCGGACGTGGAGGCGGACCGGTTGCGCGTAGAAATGCACATGATTGACCGCAACAGTCAAGGAGAGGCTGGACAATCAGAAGTGCCTGATGCAACGGATGACGCAGAGGCAGCGATTCCGGAGAGCGCAGGTGAGTCGGGCGAGGAAGCGAGCGTAGCTCAGTTGGAGGCACGTTTGATCGCGAGTCGCATTCGCCGCTGGATGGAGCCTGGCGAAGGAGAAGCGCCGCTGCTCGTTTTTGATAAAAAAGCAGGAGGATTGCGTCCGCTTGCCTATCGGGATATCGTCATTTTGCTTCGGGCTACTGCCGGCTGGGGACAGACGATTCAAGAAGAATTGAAAGCTGCAGGGATTCCTGTGTACGCAGAGCAAACAGCCGGTTACTTCGCTGCGACAGAAGTGGAAACGATGCTTTCTTTGCTGCGCGTGATTGACAACCCGCTGCAAGACATTCCGCTGGCCGCTGTACTGCGATCTCCGATTGTTGGTCTGCGCGAGAAAGACTTGGCACAAATACGGGTTGAGTATGCGTCGGGGCCTTTTCATCTCGCTGTCGTTCAGTATGCCGAGGAACGTAGTGCCAAGGAGCCATGGGAAAAAAGACTGCGCTATTTTTGGAGTCGCCTGAAAGACTGGCGGACCGAAGCGCGTAGAGGATCACTGTCAGAGCTGCTTTCTGTTTTGTATCGGGAAACAGGCTACCTCGATTATGTGGCAGCGCTGGAAAATGGTCAGCAGAGACAAGCAAATCTGCGTGCTTTGTATGACCGTGCGAAGCAGTATGAGGGAGGCTCTTATCGCGGCTTGTTCCGGTTTCTTCGTTTTGTCGACCGTTTGCAGGAGGCAGGCAATGACTTGGGAGAAGCGAGGACGATCGGAGAGAACGAGGATGTTGTTCGCATCATGACGATCCATAAAAGCAAGGGGCTGGAATTCCCGGTTGTATTTGTAGCGGGAATGGGCAAGCAGTTCAATACGATGGATTTAAAAAGTCAGTTCCTGCTGCACAAAGACCTCGGCTTTGGTCCTATGGCGGTGGAGCCATCCCTTTTGGTTCGCTATCCGAGCATTGCTGCATTAGGTATTCGCCAGCAGCTGAAACGAGATATGCTAGCTGAAGAGATGCGCGTTTTGTATGTGGCACTCACTCGCGCCCGTGAAAAGCTCATTTTGGTGGGCTCAGCCAAGGACTTGGCGAAAAGCATAACAGTTTGGGGACGCCAGGATGGCGAAGAGCGGCTGAGTGATGAGGATTTGATACAGGCGAAGGGCTATTTCGACTGGGTCGGCCGAGCAATGCTGCGTCATCCGGAAGCTGGCCCACTCAGAGCCTATCCACAAACGGTAGGAACTGGTGACATGGTGAATGTCCGAACCATACCAGATGACTCGATCTGGTCATTCCATTTTTATCAGGCAGATGAGCTGCGAGCGCAGACGGACTCAAAAAGCGACGAAATGTCTGTATGGGAGCGTATGACACGACGGGAGCAAATCCCCGAGCGGCCGAAAGATGAGAGGTTGCAGCGTATCATCGAGAGCAGCTTGAACTGGAAGGACCCGCACGGCATCGCGCCACGTGTCCAAGCGAAGTGGAGTGTCAGTGAGCTAAAGCGAAACGCGAAGACAAGCAAGAGTGGACAGCCAGTCATGCTTCCTTCTATTACAGAAAAGCCGAAATTTATGACAGAGCATAAATCGAGTCGCATCACTGGTGCCGAAAAAGGGACAATTACCCACTTGGTCATGCAGCATCTTGATTTGCAGCGTTCGTTGGATGAAGCAGATATTCGGGATCAGGTGGCATCGCTTGCAGCACAGCGCTTTTTAACGGAAGAGCAGATGCAGGCGGTAGAGGTTGGACAAATCGCTCGATTCTTTGCCGATCCACTGGGCAAGCGCATGAAGCAGGCTCGTGTCGTACATCGCGAGCTGCCTTTTACGCTAGCAATCCCAGCGCAAGAAGTCGAGCCAGAGCTTGGCGAGGAGAGCAAAGAGCAGGTTATTGTCCAAGGGGTGATTGACTGCTTGCTGGAGGAGCAAAATGGAGGTCTCGTTCTGATCGATTTCAAGACAGACTGGCTAGCCAAAGAACCATCCGCCAAAGCGGTGGAGGAGCTGACCAAAAGATACGAGGGTCAGATCAGGCTCTATGTTCGTGCGATCAAGCAAATCATCAAACCGGACGTGGAAGTATCGAGCTATTTGTATCTTCTCTCGGGAGGATTTGCGATCTCTTTTTCATTCAATCAGCACAATTAAGCATACAGCGCCGTTCAGAAATGAGCGGCGTTTTTTATTGAATCAAAAAGGTTAAGCTTTATAGATAAATACGAACGTATGTGCTATATTTAAAAAGGAAATATTTTCATGCCGATCAAAAGCCTCGGGGGTGGACTTGATTGAAGATGCTTTTTCAATATAACTGGCAAGTGCGAGACGAATGGTTTGGATGGTGCAGGCAGCTTTCTACGGAACAATTGCTGCAGCAGCGTGTGGGAGGAGCAGGTACGATTCTTTACACCTTGTTTCATATTGCGGATGTGGAGTACAGCTGGCTGCGAGGCGTCCAGGGCAAGCCGGATTTTGTCGTAGCTTACGAGGACCACCAATCGCTTCAGCAAGTAAAGGAGCTGTCAGATGTGTGGCGGGTGGAGCTGTCTGCTTTTCTGGAAGCGTGGTCAGGTGAACAGGAGAATGAAACGGTTCGCGTGCCATGGAGTGAAGAGGAGCATACAAAAGGAGAAATCATCAGGCATGTCATCGCTCATGAAATCCATCATATGGGGCAATTGTCCATTTGGGCACGGGAGCTGGGATACAAGCCGATTTCCGCTAATGTGATTGGGAGAGGCTTGGTGATATAGGAAAAAGGCCCGTCAGCTCGTATGCATAATATGTTTCGACCTAGTCCATACTCCAACTGTTTCCACGAGAAGAAGCAGCTGAGTATGGGAGGCTGTCAGAGCATGTCGATCAAAGAACAGCTTCTGCGAAAAAAGAGTATTGTACAATTACTCGAGCAGGTAGAGGACAAACAAGGGGCGTTGAAAAAGTCACTGAGTGCATTTGACCTGACGATGCTTGGTGTCGGTGCAATCGTGGGTACGGGCATTTTCGTGCTGACTGGGGTGGCTGCTGCTGAGCATGCGGGTCCCGCTCTCGTTTTATCTTTCGTTCTCGCTGGACTAGCTTGTGCCTTCTCCGCGCTATGCTACGCAGAGTTCGCCTCTACGGTTCCGGTGTCGGGCAGTGCTTATACATATAGCTATGCGGCATTTGGCGAGCTGGTCGCGTGGATGATCGGTTGGGATTTGATTCTGGAATACGGTGTCGCTTCGGCAGCTGTTGCCAGTGGCTGGTCAGGCTATGCACAGGGGCTATTGGCAGGATTCAACATTCATTTGCCACTTGCCTTGACCAGTGCATTTGATGCGTCGAAGGGGACCATCATTGATTTGCCTGCCGTCTTTATTATTTTTATCATTACGATGCTCCTGATGAAAGGAACTCGGGAGTCCGCGCGTTTCAATACAGTCATGGTGCTGATAAAAGTAGCGGTCATACTGCTTTTTCTCATCGTCGGGATCGGCTATGTCAAGCCAGAAAACTGGAGTCCCTTCATGCCCTTTGGCTTTGCTGGTGTAGCAACTGGTGCCGCAACTGTGTTTTTCGCTTTTATCGGCTTCGATGCCGTTTCGACAGCGGCGGAGGAGGTGCGCAATCCGCAGCGAGACATGCCGATCGGAATCATTGCCTCTCTATTGATTTGCACAGTCTTCTACATTGTTGTTTCGCTGACTCTCACTGGCATCGTTCCATATGAGATGCTAAATGTCAAAAACCCTGTTGCCTTTGCATTATCGTATGTACAGCAGGATTGGGTAGCCGGGTTTATTTCGCTCGGGGCGATTGTGGGAATCACAACGGTTCTGCTGGTCATGTTGTACGGCCAGACCCGTCTGTTTTTTGCCATGAGCAGAGATGGACTTTTGCCAGCTATCTTTTCACGGGTCAATCAACAAACACAAGTCCCGCAAAAAAGCACGCTTATCGTCGGTATTCTCGCAGGAATTTTCAGTGGTCTTTTTCCGTTAAACAAATTGGCTGAGCTGACAAACATCGGAACGTTGTTTGCTTTTATTCTCGTCTCTATCGGAGTAGTTGTCCTCCGCGGAACCAATCCGGAATTGCGCCGCGCCTTTCGTGTGCCATTCGTACCACTCGTTCCGATTCTTGCCGTCTTCTTTTGCGGATATTTAGTCTACAGCTTGCCTATGGTAACCAAAATCGGTTTTCTTGGCTGGCTGGCAGTAGGAGCCGTCGTGTACTTCCTCTATGGACGAGCACACAGCTTGCTTGGCAAAGACAAGTCTCATCGGTAATGCGCGTCAGCGGTGGATGGCACGGTTGTCACAATTGAGCCAGGGTGCTTGAAAAACCTCGATTAGAAGATATGTAATATCTGACAACCATGTCCCTTTCATGGTAGAGTAAAAGGTACCAAATCGACGAGGAGAACAGGCCATGAAGCGAAAAAGAGCAGACCGCCCTGGTTGGAGACGCGTCAAACGATTAGGTTATCAAGAAAAGTGGGTAGATGCCTTGTCCTTTACCGGCTATGCTGTTCGCTTAACACTAGATGAGGTGAGCGATCCTGCGTATATGCCTGTTGGTGAAAAAATTTTGTGTGTAGGAGATCGGGGGTACGTTTATTTGCAGTATTTCCCTCGCGATCAGGCGTACGCCGTTACCAAAATGCTAGACGAGCTCGGCAACACGGTGCAGTGGTATATCGATATTTGCAAAGGGCACGGCAAGGATGAGAATGGGCACATCTGGTACGACGACCTCTACTTGGATATCGTGGTGCTGCCACAAGATGAAGTGTACCTTTTGGATCAGGATGAGCTGGATGAGGCTCTGCAAAAGGGAATGATTACAAGCGGGGAGCACAGCTTCGCATGTGAAACCGCTGATAAGCTGTTAAAAGGAATCATGGCAGGCAAGCGTGATGCCTTTGACTTTCCGAATTTCTTTGCATAAAATGATGAAGAGTTTTTTGAACATACCAATAAAAGGGAGGGGACAGGGTATGGAAAAAATGTTCGCAAGCGACCTGTTTCATTCCCTCTTCCCGTAAAGAACGAAGGCAGCTATTGCTTTCGTTCTTTTTTTTCAAGTGAGGGAGAATCTACGTAGGCTGCGCGATTTGACAAGACAAGTACGTACGAAAAAGGAGGATGCCTGTGCGCTACAAACGGGTTTTGGTAAAGCTGAGCGGTGGGGCGGTCGCAAAAGAAAATGGATTCGGCTTTAATCCTGATCAGCTGGAGCATATCGCTAATGAAATATTGGCACTTGTAAACATGGGCGTCGAAGTGGCGATTGTCATCGGAGGAGGCAATATTTTTCGCGGCAATATGGCCGATATGTGGGGAATCGAGCGGGTGGAAGCAGACAATATCGGGACATTGGCAACCGTTATTAACAGCTTGATGCTGCGAGGCGTATTGAAGGCCAGAGTGAACCGGGAAGTACGGGTAATGACAGCCGTTCCGATCAACGCAGTGGCAGAACCATATATTCGGTTGCGTGCTGTGCATCACCTGGAAAAAGGATATGTGGTCATTTTTGCAGGTGGAAACGGACAGCCATACGTAACAACCGATTATCCAGCTGTCCAACGTGCCCTGGAAGTGGAAGCAGATGCCCTGCTCGTAGCCAAGCACGGTGTAGACGGTGTGTTTACGGCTGATCCCCGAACGGATTCGACTGCAAAGCAATATAAGGAGGTTTCCTTTGACGAGATCGTGAGACGAGACCTGCGTGTTATGGATCAGGCTGCTATGATTTTGGCTAGAGATCACGGTTTGCCGCTGCATGTGTTCAATTTTGACCAGCCAGGGGCTATGGCACGGATCTGTAATGGGGAACAGGTAGGTACTTTTATTAGTCGCCATGGGGAAGCCGTTTATAAATAAGTAAAGATCAGCGAGAAGCCTCTCCAAACGGAGGGGTTTTTTCGATTGAATCGGATAGTTTACAAAATCTCATTTACTTAGGGGACATATGATCATATAATCTCAGTAAAAGTGAGTGATCACTCGCTTTTTGTTCTGGAGGTCTTATACTTGTTTGTGAATCGAATTATTTTTTTATTTAGCGAGTGATTACTCACACCAAAAAGGGGGGTGGACTGTATGAAAAGGTTATTTCGCACCATGCTTGCTGGTGGACTCGTGGTCGCATTGGCGGGTTGCACGTGGTTAGGGCAGACGGAGCAGGCCTTGTCCAGAACGATCGAAGCGGAGGAACTGCCAATTGTGGCCGAGGTTGGGGGCCAGATGACTAGCGCGGGAATAGAGGAAGGTAGCCGTGTGACGAAAGGTCAGGTGCTCGCCGAGATTGACAAGCGCAGCTATCAGATTGGTGTTGCCGAGGCACAGGCAGCACTTGAGCAAGCGACGGTCCGTGTTGAGGAAGCAAAAGCAGGCTCTCGTGATGTGGCTATCCAAAAGGGACTTGCCGGAGTACAACAGGCAGACGCTAACATCCATTTAGCCAATGCGAGAAAAAGCCAGGCAGATGCGGGCATCGTACGTGCGCAGCAGCAGCTTGCACAATCTAAATCACAGCAGCAGGGGGCACAAGATACTCTTTTTTATCAACAAAGACGCGTCCAGGAAGCGACTGCTTTATTTGCAAAAGGAGCGATATCCAAAAAAGATTTGGAGGCACAGCAAGAGGCAGCCAGTCAGGCGCAAACTCAGTTGAATCAGTTGAATGCGCTCGTAGCCCAGGCAGAGGCACAGGTTCGGTCAGCAAAAGAGGATGTAGCCGCTGCTATCGCGCAAACAGGTACAGCTCAGGCACAGCAGGCAAGTGCCCGGGCTGATTTGGAACTCTTAAAGGAAGGGAGCACGGATTACACCATACGAGCCTTGCTTGCGGCGCAGCAGCAGGCGCAGGCGAGACTGGACCAGGCGAAGCTGCAATTGGAAAAAGCACAAATAACCGCTTCAACAGACGGAGTCTTGCTGCGCTCCTCTATCACGCAAGGGGAGGTAGCAAAGGTCGGCGCGACACTTTTTACGATGATGAAAAAAGACAAACTGAAGCTTGTCGTCTATATTCCGGAAGCGCAGCTGAATCGTGTTCGAAAGGGGCAAGAGGCAGGCATACAGGTGGATGCGTATCCAGATGTGACTTTCAAGGGGAGGATCAGCACCATTTCGGACAAAGCAGAATTCACGCCGAAAAATGTGCAAACACCAAATGAGAGAACCAAGCTCGTATTTGCCGTAACGATTCACATCACGGAGGGGCTCGACAAGCTCAAGCCAGGGATGCCAGCAGATGTGCTGCTGTCTGATCAGGGGGGAGCACAATGAGTGTTGCCATTCATTGCGAGCAACTGACCAAGCGCTTCGGAGATCGCGTCGCTGTCAACAATCTCACGCTGACAGTCCCAAAAGGCTCGATATACGGTTTTCTCGGACCGAATGGCTCAGGGAAATCTACCACGATCCGTATGCTCTGCGGTCTTCTCACCCCTACTACGGGAAAGGGAACGGTACTCGGCTTTGACGTGATGACGCAGAGTGAGGAAATCAAACAACGAATCGGATATATGTCGCAAAAATTTAGCCTGTATGAAGATTTGACTGTGGAGGAGAATCTCGATTTTTATGCAGGGGTGTATCAGCTAAATGTGGCAGAGAGAAAGCAGCGCAAAAAAGAGCTGATCGAGATGGCCTCTCTGATGGGCAGGGAGAAGCAACTGGCAGGATCATTATCAGGCGGGTGGAAGCAGCGTCTGGCTCTGTCCTGCGCGCTTTTGCACAAGCCTGAGCTGTTGATTTTAGATGAGCCTACGGCAGGGGTAGACCCTGTTTCCAGGCGCATCTTTTGGGAAGTCATTCATCAGCTTGCCGACGAAGGCATCACTGTTTTGGTGACTACTCACTACATGGATGAGGCGCAGACCTGCGACTGGATTGGCTTTATCTTTTTCGGAGATTTGCTGGCAGAAGGAACGCCGCAGGAGTTGATCGATCAGCGCGGCGGTGGGAATCTGGAGGATGTTTTCATTGATTTGGTCAAACGTGAGGAAGCCAGGCAGAGAGGGGAGGGAGCATGATGCAAAGATTTGTCTGGGGACGCTACTGGTCCGTCGTGAAAAAGGAAATCATACAGATCAAAAGAGATCGCCCCAGCCTGGGGATCGCGCTGGTCATGCCCTTGATGCTTTTGTTTCTGTTTGGTTACGCAGTCAATACAGACGTGAACGACATCAAAATGGTGGTCTGGAATCAAAGTCCCTCTGCGGTGAGTCGTGAGCTAGTCGACCAATTTGTTAACACACATGTATTCCAGGTGACGACGGTGGTGAATGGTTATCAGGCGATTGAGGCCATGCTCGATGAGGGAAGTGCTGATGTCGCGCTGGTCATCGGTCCGGACTATACCCGGTTGCGGGATCGGAGTGAGCCTGTACATGTCCAAATGCTCATCGACGGTTCCGATCCGAATATCGCCCGAACAGCGACATCCCATGCCCAGCTCATTGTACAAAACCAGGCGATTACGCTGCAGGAAGAAAAACGGCAAAAGCAAGGGATGGGAGAGCTAAAGCCACCTCTTGGTCTGGAGGCGCGAGTGCTGTTCAATCCAAATATGGAAAGCATCGTGTTCAACATTCCGGGGCTGATTGGACTCATCATGCAAAATGTCACGATGATCCTGACTGCTTTTTCGCTCGTTCGTGAAAAAGAGCGGGGGACAATGGAGCAGTTGATTGTCACTCCGATTCGTCCACTGGAATTGATGCTTGGCAAAATTACACCTTATGTTGGCGTGGGACTGTTTTCCTTTTGTCTCGTGCTGCTGGTCGGAACGTATTGGTTTGGTGTCCCGGTAAAAGGGAGCATTTCACTTTTAGTTACGTTATCGATCCTTTTTCTGGTGACGACACTGCTGCTTGGCATTTTCATTTCCACGATCGCGCGTACACAGCTGCAAGCGATGCAGATGGCGTTTGCCTTGATCCTGCCAAGCGTGCTCTTATCAGGCTTTATGTTCCCGCGCGATTCGATGCCTGTCGTGATACAATGGTTTGGTGGGCTTGTCCCGTTAACCTATTTTCTGGAAATACTGCGTGGAATCTTTCTAAAAGGAGCTGGATTCGAGGCTCTGTGGCGGGATGTGGTTGGAATGGGAGTGTTTTGCCTCTTCATTTTGACCGTAGCCATCCTGCGATTCCGTAAAAAGATCGAATAGAGGAGCGTAAAGAAGAGGATGAGCAAGCCATCATTTGAAGAGGGCCTGTTGCAATATGTGGAAGAGCTCAAGGACGAGAGCGAGATGACGGAAAAACAGCGCAATATACTGCGGGCCTCGATCAAGCTGTTTGCTGAAAAAGGATTCCATGCCAGCTCCACCTCGGAAATCGCCAAGGAAGCTGGAGTAGCAGAAGGAACGATCTTTCGTCACTACAAGTCCAAAAAAGACATTTTGCTGGCAGTCGTGGCACCTGTCCTGCTGAAGGTGGCAGCGCCATTTATTTTGAAGGACGTCCGGGAAATTTTCAAGGAAGAGTCCAAGAAGCCTTTTACCGAGGTCATGACGCAGCTGTATCGCAATCGCTTGGAGCTCGTCACGGCAAACGAAAAGCATGTACGCATTATGCTGCAGGAGGCATTTTTCCATGACGAGATTAGAGAAGCCTTGATCGCCAGTGTGTTTGCCGATGTCAAAGAAATGGCCAGGAAGCTGATTGAAGCAAAGGTAGATGTCGGTGAGCTGCGGCCATTGCCTACCCAGGCTGTTTTTCGGGCTGTACTGTCCTCGATGATCGGGCTGGTATTGTTCCGGCAAGTATTGGACCCGGATGAGTTTGGGAACTACAGCGACGAGGAGCAAATTGCCCTGAGTGTGGACATTTTAATGAATGGAATTGCGAATCGTGAATAGTTGCATGCTTAATCTAAAATAATTTATTGATCAACCCTTCTTAATTCGATTTTGGGGTATAGAAATTGGGACAGGGAATGGTATAATTGCAAACAACTTTTTGCTGTTTACCATGGAGGAGAGAACATCATGCATTTGTTATCAGAGAGAGAATGGCTGGCATACCGCGAGAAAAACAAAGATCGCGCGCGTATGCTGATTTCTTGCCCAGACCGTGCGGGAATTGTGGCGGCTGTTTCTAATTTCCTGTTTCAACAGGGAGCTAATATCGTTCAGTCAGACCAGTATACAACCGATCCGGAAACGGGCCGTTTTTTCATGCGGATCGAATTTGATTTGGTTAACCTGGAAGAGCGCTGTGAAGCCATTAAAGCGGCGTTTCAGCCTCTAGCAGAGAGCTTTGACATGGAATGGTCCCTGGTTGAAGCGAATAAACGCAAGAAGGTAGCTCTGTTCGTCTCCAAAGAAGATCACTGTCTGCTGGAGCTATTGTGGCGCTGGAAATCTGGCGAGCTGTTTGCGGATATCGCAGTTGTTATCAGCAATCACCCAGACATGCAGGAAACTGTAGAATCTTTTGGCATCCCGTACCACTGCATTCCGGTGACCAAAGAAAACAAGCCACAAGCGGAGGAAGCACAAATCGCGGCTGCCGCAGGGGTAGACTTGATCGTGCTCGCTCGTTACATGCAGATTTTGTCCCCGCGCTTTTTGGAGGACTATGCGATGCGCATCATCAACATCCACCATTCCTTCTTGCCAGCGTTTGTGGGAGCTAAGCCGTATGAGCAGGCATACCGCCGTGGTGTAAAGCTGATCGGCGCGACTGCCCATTACGTGACAGAAGAGCTGGACGCAGGTCCGATCATCGACCAGGATGTACTTCGTGTGACGCATCAGGAAGACGTCGAGACACTCAAACAGCTGGGACGCCAAGTAGAGCGTACCGTCCTCGCTCGCGCAGTTCGCTGGCATTTGGAAGACCGCGTGCTGGTGTATGGCAATAAAACGATTGTGTTTCCTTAATAGATGAAATTGTGATGAGCCCTTCCGATATTGGAATGGGCTTTTTTACATATTTCTCCCCAAAATCATCTCCAAAAACCGCGCTACGACAGGTCGATGATTCTGATCATCCTCACGCAAGCACAAATAAACCGGACGATTAATATCGACCCCAGGCACCGTTACACGACCGACCTCCCCGCGCGCCACCATCTCGCGGACAGCCAGCTCAGGGGCGAGCATAACACCATAGCCAGCACGAACAGACTGGATCGATTCGACGAGTCCATTGTATTGCAGTCCGACCCGCGGCGGATTCACGCCATTTTCTTTGCAAAGAGTAAAGAGGCGCTCCCGTGTCGAGCTTCCCTGCTCCCGCAATAGGAACGGCTCTTCTACGAGGTCGGCCAGTGAGATTTTTTGTCCGGCAAACGGATGATGAGCAGGAACGATAAACCAGAAGAGAACGTCTGTCAGATGGAAACGACGGATGGGCAAGTTGTCCCACGACTCGTTTGTAATAACCGCCAGATCGGCCTGACAGTGCAGCAGTCGCTCGATAGATTGCTGCGAGTTGCCAGTGCGAATTTCAATTTCGACTTGTTCATGAACCTGTTTATAGGCAGCCAGCCATTTCGGAATGAGGTAATGAGAGGGGAGATGGGTGGAAGCGAGACGCAGCTTTCCTTTTGTCCCATCCTTGATCTCCTGCAGATGAGTCTCTATTTCCTTTTCCCAGTCATAAATGCGTCGTGCCTGTTCATAGAGGAATTGCCCTTCGTAGGTAAGAGCAATCCCCCGTCCTACAGGTGTCAGCAGAGTCATGCCCAATTCATGCTCTAGCTTGCGGATTTGCGCGCTGACTGCTGGTTGGCTGATTGCAAGGGCATCTGCGGCTGCCGTGACACTGCAGCGTGCAGCTACTTCGACGAAAATACGCAATGCGTGCAGGTTCATCTGGTACCTCCAATTCATAACGATTGGTTATGAGTTTTGTAGAAAGATGTATTGGATCGTATGAATGGTTCTATGTACTGTATAGCATAGAAGCGAGAGAGAGAAAAGGAGCAGATCATGAGAGAAGTCAGCGGAAAGACACAGGTTATTGCCGTAGCGCTGGTCACAGCACTATGTATGCTTGGGGATTCGATGCTGTATGTGGTGCTTCCGATTTACTGGAAGGAGGCGGGGCTTTCTTCCTTATGGGAGGTAGGGGTGTTATTGTCTGTTAACCGTTTGGTTCGAGTGCCGCTAGGGCTGCTGGTCGGCAAATGGTATGAGCGAACTGGAGGGCGTACAGGCTTGTTTCTGGCAGTAGGGCTGGCGTTTGTAACGACTTTTGCTTACGGCTTCCAAGGCTTTTGGTTATGGCTCATCGCACGCTGTCTGTGGGGAGTGGCTTGGACTTTTTTACGGCTGGGGGCATACTCCTTGATTGTGACGGTCGCAGAGGAGCATAATCGCGGGCAGTTCATGGGCTTGTACAATGGATTGTACAGACTGGGCAGCTTGGGTGGAATGCTTGGAGGGGCATTGCTTGCATCTGTCTACGGTATGTTTTTTGCAGCAGCAGTGCTCGCCACGCTTTCGCTGTTAGCTCTCATTCTTTTGTTTATGTACGTTCGACCGACCTTTACCAATCAGTCCACTCAAGCCGTTCAGAGGACAGAAGAGCGAAGCTTGTGGAAACAAAAAAGAGTGCTGGCCACACTTGTGACAGCATTGTTTGTGACAATGGTGTATCAAGGTATGTTTGCATCCACTCTGAGCAGGCTGATTGAGCTTCGTCATCCGTTCGTGGCAGTCGGCGGAGTCGTGCTTGGTGCGGCCGTTTTGGCCAGTCTGGTCCAAGGGCTTCGCTGGAGCTGGGAGCCATGGGCAGCTCCGATGTTCGGCAAGCTGTCCGATCGTTATGGCAGAAAGGAATTGTTTATTTGGACGCTCATTGCCGGTGCCATCCTGTTTGGGGTGCTGCAGGCTTCGGTGACGGTTGCCGTATGGTTTGCAATTCTGCTGGGGATACAGTTGACCGCGACGATTGTCACCACCGTGATGGACACTCTCGCAGCGGATGAAGCGGCAAAGCAGGTGAACAGTACAGCATTGATGACAGCCTACTCGGTCGTAACCGATATCGGCGCAGCGCTCGGACCGCTTGTTGCCTTTTGGATGGATGGCAGCTTGGGACTGGATGTGATGTACAGCATCATTGCAATCGCCTTGCTTGCCATCGCATTCGCTTGGGCAGGGGAAAAAAGGTGGGTCAGAATGAGCAGCGCTCCTTGATTGTCGCCATGACATGGGCGATTGCCTGTTCCTTTTCCGGGCCGTGCAGAAGATAATGATTGGAATGCTCATACCAGCTGATTTGCGGAGCAGCAGCCTTGTCAACGTGATTCGCTATGATCTCGGCACTCACAGCATGCACCGTATCGTCGTGCTTGGCTTGTAAAAGCACATAGGGAGTCCTGATTTTCGGCAGTAGCGGCTTTGTTTCGGACAGGAGCCTGCGAAATTGCAGCATGCTGCTAAACGGGATTCTGCCGATGCTGTATATGTAACGACGGGAATGAGTAGGGAAGTCCTCACGCAGATAGTGGAGGGCTTCTTTTACATCCCAATATTTATAAGGGGTATTGATCGTAATGAGCAGCTTCACCGGGAACGATGTAGCCAGGTGAAAGGCGAGCAGTCCACCCATGGAAAAGCCGATCACGACAATCGAATCTACCCGCATGGAAAGGCGTTTGTAGGCTTCCTTTGCGGAATTCAGCCATTCGTGACGGGTGCTTTTGGCCATTAGTCGCCGCGTTGTTCCGTGGCCCTCGAGTGTCGGGCACTCTACTTGATATCCTTCTTCACGCAACTCTTTGGCAAGTGGGAGAATGTCATTGATGTCTCCGGCAAAGCCATGGATTAGGAGACAGCCGACTGTACCAGACATGCTAGATCTTCCTCTCAAATAATGGGAAATTTTGTGCAGGACAGTTTGAGAATGTGCTACTTGTATTATACAAATTCGACTACTGAATGTTAACAAAGTGGCTTATTAAGGTAATCCGGTAAGTGTTGACTGAATTACTTTCTTGTATTGATCCCATCTAAAGTAAAAAGGTCCAATATCAATTTTAAAAGCGTAGTGGTCTTTGAAGAAATCACTCCAAATTACCAGATCGCCCTTTTTCTCAAGCTTGGCTGACTTCTTTTTGATATTCAATAGGTCCCCAACCTAAGCTTGGAACCAAATCATATTTTTCGAACCGTTGGTACAGGGATTTTCCATCAATGAAAAAGTCGGCGAACCTGACATTCGTCTTAAAGGGTTGGTCTGTTGAAAGGCGAGGCCTAAATTCAGTTGATAGATGGTGAATTCGCATAAGTGATTACTCCAAAGGTTTTTCCTAAATATAACAAATCTTACTGACACATTCACCAACTACTTAACATTTGTCCGCTCCCTCAATCAGCTGGGAGACACGCTTGCGCAGGAAGCCCGGCAGTTGACGTACCAGCACCTGTCGCAGCCGCTCCGGATCGGGTCCGGTGGATTGCTTCCAATACTTCTCGATCTCGTCCGCTCACTCCATTTTCCCGGTTCAAGTTGGTGGCGATGAGGCGAAGGGTTTCTGTGTGCTCTGCGAACATGGGAGAATGGCTCCTTTCCCCGAGTGGCTTCCCCAGACCACTCGCATTGGCTTTGATAAAAAGTGTAATAATTCGAAGCACCTGTCGTCTATTAGGTATGAATCTTCCTCTAATGCCGGGAAATTCGCAACACAGAAAGGATGGGAGCGGTATGAAGAATAAAACAATCGGCAGGATCTCTGTCGTCCTTGGATTGAGCATAAGCATTTTGACAGGATGTCAGCAAACAGGAGATAGTGAGAAACAGCCGACGAAGCATGAAGAGCAAAGCGCCAGTCACGAAGAGGGGGCGAACAGGCAACAGACTGCAACGACAAAGCCTCCGAGCTCCGCAAGCTCTCCACTGGACCAAGCACAGGAAAAGATCTCTCTTGGCAAAGTAACAGCTGTACGCATAGCTGACTTTCAGTCGGGTTGGATCGGCGGTGACGGATGGATCGCGAAAACCGAGGACGGAGGTAACCGCTGGAAGGTTCAGTACCAACCAAAAGGAACTGTCAAGCAATTATTTGCTTTGAATAACCGCCAGGCATGGGCAGTCGTTGCCAAGAGTGCTGAAGCGCAAAGTGCGCTTTCCCTGATTCGCACAGAAGATGAAGGCCAAAATTGGTCCGTCGTTGGCGAGGTGCCGAATCAAGATTTTCTCCACTTTATCTCTGGGCAGGAGGCCTTCAGTGGTAGATGGTCAACGACGAACGGCGGAAAGACATGGACGAAACTACCAGTTCCGCCGGGCACCGTCGGAGAGCCGTATTTTCATGATCGGGCAGTAGGGTGGGCAGTGACAAAGGGACAGGACGCTTTTCAGGTGCAACGAACAATAGATGGGGGGAAAGCGTGGAGTGTGGTCATGTCGAAAAAGACAGTCTCTCCTGTTAATGGCGTTCTGATTCGCTCGGCAGGACCCCAAGATGCGTGGATCGAATGCATTGGGGACACAGGAATGACTCAAACGTCCTATTCTCTGTTTCATACTGCTGATGGCGGGAAGTCGTGGCAGACCGTCATCGCCAAATCGACTGCCGGCGCAGGACCAGCTCCAGGGTTTCCGATGGATTACAAAAATGGACCGGATATAGGCGGATCGAGCCCCGGCCCGCTGTATGTAATCAATTCCAAGGAGGCATTTATGGGGGCCCAGTGCATGGCCTGCGACAAACCGAATACAATTGGATGGACACTGGATGGTGGGAAGACGCTCGGCAAAGGGACGATAGCTCTGGAGGGGTACGGGGAGGAGCTGCTTGCCTTTGCCGATGCAAGGCATGGATGGTGGTTCGTAACCGATCATGAAAAGCCGTCGTTGATGTACGCAACCTCCGATGGGGGCAAGCACTGGAATCTTGTGCATACGTTCGATCCACCAAAGAAACAGTAATCATTTTGACGAAGACTGCAAAAAAAGCGACCTCACCGCACAATGGATGAGATCGCTTTTTTGTTGTATTAGAGTCCAATTGTTTTCAAATCCGGAGATACAATCAGCTTAGGCTGTGTGCACGCTTGAATGTCCTCTGCCGTATAGCCTTCTGCAACCTCTACAAGCACCAGACCTTCAGGCGTCACATCCAGAACAGCGCGGTCTGTGATAATGCGATTCACGACCTTTTTCCCTGTCAGCGGGAGGGCGCATTCGTTCAGGATTTTGGTTTCGCCATGCTTGTTGACGTGGTCCATGATGACAACGATCTTTTTGGCACCGTGTACCAGATCCATTGCCCCGCCCATTCCTTTTACCATTTTGCCGGGGATCATCCAGTTTGCGAGATCGCCCTGTGCAGATACTTCCATTGCCCCTAAAATCGCGAGGTCAATATGACCGCCGCGGATCATGGCAAACGACTCGGCACTGGAGAAATAAGCTGCTCCTGGAATCGCGGTGACAGTTTCTTTCCCAGCATTGATCAGATCAGGGTCCAGAGCATCCTCAGTCGGATAAGGACCAATTCCCAAAAGACCGTTCTCGGATTGCAGCACGACCGTTTTTCCTTCCGGGATGTAGTTGGCTACAAGAGTGGGCATCCCGATCCCCAGATTCACGTAAAAGCCATCCTCGACTTCCTGAGCAGCACGGGTTGCGATTTGTTCACGTGTCAGCGACATAGCTGTTTCCTCCTTTGAAATGCAAGTTTTGATGTCAGTTAGGAGCGGACCGTACGCCGCTCGATCCGTTTTTCGAACGATGGAGCCTGGATGACACGCTGGACATATACACTCGGTGTATGGATATGCTCCGGATCCAGCTCGCCTATTTCCACGATTTCCTCGACTTCCACAATCGTGATTTTTCCGGCTGCCGCCATCATCGGATTGAAGTTTTGTGCCGTTTTCCGGAAGACGAGGTTGCCCATTTTATCTGCCTTCCACGCCTTGATGAGAGCAAAATCACCCGTAATGGCGTGCTCCAGCAAATATTCCTTGCCGCCAAAATCACGTACCTCGCGACCTTCCGCGATCGGAGTGCCGACGCCAGCAGGAGTATAAAAAGCCGGAATGCCAGCACCGCCAGCACGCACACGTTCAGCCAGTGTACCTTGTGGAGTCAGCTCAACTTCCAGCTCGCCGGAGAGGAATTGTCGCTCGAACTCCTTGTTTTCCCCAACATAGGAAGAAACCATTTTTTTGATTTGTTTTTCCCGCAGCAACAGACCAAGACCCCAATCATCGACGCCGCAGTTGTTGGAGACGACTGTAAGATTTTTTACGCCCTTATCGCGCAGGGCGATGATCAAATTTTCCGGAATTCCTACCAGGCCAAATCCGCCTACGAGCAAAGTAGCATTATCGTGGATATCAGCTACGATATCAGCATAGGATGTGTAAATGTTTGCCATGACGATCACTCCCACCATGAAAAAATAACGAACTGAAGTGCTTGAAAGCGCTAACAAGCAAGCTTAGAGCTGCTTGAACGTTTTCACAATTCCATCATACATCATATGAGTTACAAAAAAGAGACGAATCGGCTGTATGCTCGCGATGTTCAATAATAAAAAAATATAAAAAATGACAGAAAAGTGATACAACTAGTTCCTTTTTTCTGTAAAATATATTTTGCCAGTTATTATTCTTCCAAATAGAAAAAGTTTTTGGCGCAAAATGTGGGGTTGCTGAGGTGGAATGTATGAAAAAATGGATCAGTCTCGTCGTCGTGGCTGTGTTGCTTACAGGATGCGAAAAGCTGGAGGAAAGTGTAGCCAAGCTGAAAAAGATAGATGAAGAGACCGTTATCAAGCTGAAAACGGTCAATGCCTATACGGTGGAAGAAAATGCAGAGGCGAAAACGCTGGAGGTCGCAGGGATTGTGACGCCGCGTCAGGAGCTGGCTCTGTCCTTTGGCACTTCAGGCAAGATTGCAAGCATCCTCGTGCAAAAGGGAGGAGTCGTCACGGCTGGGCAAACACTGGCAACACTGGACGCAACAACACTGCAGCAAGGCATTCATGCAGCGCAGGGGCAGGTCGCCAGTGCGAATATCCGCCGGAGCAAAGCGATTCAAGGTCCAGAAAGCCATGTCATTCAAACACAACAGCTACAGATAGAAAAAGCGAAAGAAACGGCCCAAAAGGCAGAACGGGAGCATGCACAGGCAAAGGTTCTATTCGCAAATGGAGCGATTGCAAAGGACGAATTGGACAGGCTCGCTCTCGCAGAGCGTCAGGCAAAGCTTACGTTGGAAGAGGAAGAGGTCGCTTTAGGCAAGCTGAAGCAAGGTGCTGATCGACTGGACGTTGAACAAGCCAACGCCGATGTTCAGCAAGCCAACGTCCAGTTAAGCCGGGCGAAGCAGGACGCCGCAGATGCGATTCTCAAGGCGCCATTTTCCGGAGTCGTTGCAGCGATTACCAAGTCAGAATCAGAGCAAACAGGGGCTGGCAGCGAGGTAATCCGCCTGGTCGATACGTCCTCCTGGCTGGTTAAGCTGCAAGTGGAAAGTGAGCAAATAGGCAACTGGCAGCAAGGGGCAACGATTAAGGTTAAAGCAGCCGATGGCAGTGAGGCAGAAGGCAAGTTGACATTCGTCTCACCAGTTATGGACCAAGGATTGGGCTCGTATCCGGTGGAAGTGACTGTAACCGGGAGCGATGTGAACTGGAAGGGTGGCATGACTGTTACCTGTCAGTATCCGATTGACACCAAAAATGTGGTGGTCGTACCTGTTAGCAGTATCGGAATCGCGGAAGAAGAATATTTTGTGATGAAAATCAAGGAGAATACAGTAGAAAAGACCCCGGTAAAGGTCGGGGGGATGTACGGAACCTTCTACGAAGTATTGGAGGGACTGACACCTGGCGATCAGATTGTAGGCTCAGGAATTTCCTATGTAGTGGATGGCGAGGCGGTGCAGGTCTCGGATGAATAACAAAACCTATTTATCGCTGCTCCCTTCACTTGCTAGAGTTCTCGCTGTGATCTGCTGCCTGTTGGCCATTGGGGCAGCTCTACGGATGGATATGAAGTCTTTCCCGGATCGATTCGTTCCCGTTTATACGATCAGCTTGACGGCGCCCGGACTGCCCTCGAACAAGGTAGATGAGACGGTGACGCGACGAGTCGAGGAGGCTGTGCGTGCATTAGGCAGTGCACTCACGATCGAGACTTCCTCTCGTGCAGGCTCGGGAACCGTTACTGTGGAGACGACGGAAAGCATTGGCTCTGACTACAAGGAGCGTTTGGAAAAGAAGCTGGAGGAAGTCACGAAGCAGCTTCCTGTGAAGGAATGGAGTATTAGCCAGGATAATCTGGCAGACAGTCGGATCGGGTATTTTCTTGTGCACGGCGCTGATCTCGTTACGCTTTCAGATATTGCACGTTATACCTTATATGAAAAGCTGATCAGCACGCCCGGAATTGCGCGCGTAGAAGTAGATAGCAGGGCTGTTTTACAGCAGGTAGATCTTGTGTTTCGACCATCCATGCTGCTCGCCTACGGACTGACTCCTGCCGATGTCGTGGGACAATTACCGGGTGACGTGATTGCGGAGAATATCGGGAGTGTAGGCAAGAATCAGGATCGTGCCACTTTTCAATGGACGAGTCAATCAGAGGGGCCACAGGGACTGGGAAAACAGCTCATCTCCACCGACAAAGGCTACGTTCCGTTAAAAACGTTGGCTGATATACGTGATTTACGTGGCAGCAAAGGGGACGAGGTAAGCGTCTATCGCGGTTCCCCTGCGATCGGGGTTTCGGTGTACGCAGCTGACGTCGGTCAAATTCCTGCGATTCGTGCCGAGGTCACCAAAGCCATCGATGAAATGAATACAAATGCTGCGGGCAAGTACGCAATCGATATCGCAATAGACGATGCGCAGCCTGTTTCGAAAGCGATAGGTCAGCTCGCATTGCTCGCTGTACTCGCTGCCTGCTTTAATGCCTGCTTTCTCTATCTGTCGCATCGCCGTGTGAGCACCGCTGTGCTATCGCTGCTGGCGAATGTCCTGGCGGTTGGCACTGTGCTTGGGGGGATGTGGCTCAGCAGGTTGTCACTGACCTTTACTTCCATCGGACCGCTGCTTATTTTCTCCTTGTTGTATACAGGTGCAGGTTCCGCACTGTTTCATCGCTTGCAAAAGCTTGAGGCCTATTCGTTGACCTCCAATCTGCGAGAAGCCTGGAAGCTGATGAAGCCGTTCCTTTTGACGATTACCGTCTTGGGAGCAGTCTGGTCATCTCTCATGATGACTGATTTTCTGGAAGCACGCGACAGAGTCACGCTCTACGATGCTTGGCCTGTCATGCTGCTGGGGACAGCTGCACTCCTTCTCGTCTATGGCTTTATAGTCCCGACGCTGGCGGGGACATGGCTGACAGAAGACACCAACAGCAAAACGAGAGAATCACGCCCAGCCACAAAAACGAAATCTTATTTCATCATGCGCTGGGAGCGTCTCGTCAAACAGGGCTATTTGCCTTATGGGATCACACTTGTTTCTTCCCTTGCCATCGTCGTGCTGCTTCATTCCTTTGTTCCAGCCGATTCATACGGAAAAATAGATTCGGACAAAAAGACGCTAACCTTGCCGATGGTTAAGGAGAGCAGCGTAGACGATGCCATTCGCGCTGCACAGGTCGCAGAAGAGCGGCTGCGCGGGATTGCGGAAGTGCATGATTTATACACAGTAGCTTCGCGGGAACAGCTAACGTTTCACCTGCAGCTGGCAGATAAGTACGACTGGACCAGAAGCATGACTGATTTTGAAAAAGAATTGGACAAGCAGCTGCGTGGCATTCCGGGTACCGATCCGTACGCACTGATTGTGAGTGAAAATGCAAAGTCGCGACTCGAATTTACAGTGAAGGGTCCTTCCCTGGAAACGACGCGAGAGATTGCCAATACGATTCTCGTTTATCTTCAAAAATTGAGCTTTAGTGATAAAGAAGGCCGGCCAATTATCACGGATGAGCGAATTGGCGGTGCCCAGACCGGAGCCTATATCGATATACGCCCGAAACAAGACATGCTGGCACGGTATCATTTGACAGAAAACGAAATCAAACGTCAGCTGGAGAGTTATTTGGGAGATCAATCTGCAGGCACAGTCCAATGGAACGAGCGAAATGTGGCCGTTAACGTTCGTTTCCCGAGCAAGTGGATGGATCATCCTGATCAGGTGAAAAATATTTTGATTCGCACCCCGCAGGGAACAGTCCGCCTGGCTGATTTGGTAGATTGGTCGCTCGCCAAGGAAGCGATGGTCTACGAGCGAAAAGACGGTTTGTATGTATTCAAGGTAAGTAGTAGCGTTTCTAACCCGAGCTGGATCGACGTTATGGCGGATACAATTCCACTGAACATGCAAAAAACGATGACGATTCCAGATGGCTATACAGTATTAAACGCTGATGAGCTGAAAAAACTGGAGGAGGAGCAATCAGACAAGAAGGACTGGAGCGGCAGGCTCATCGTGATAGGCGGGCTTGGTGCTGTGGTACTCTTGGCGAGTCTGATTCTGCAGCGCAGAACTCGTGACGGATTGTTTGCTCTCATCCTGCTGCCAGCATTATCAGGCAGTGTCCTTTTGGGACTGCTCTTGACTGACCGCCCGATGAACGTAATGGCTTTTTACGGGATTGCGGCTGCGCTGGCTGTCATGCTGCAGCAAGCATTGGTTCATCTCGATGAGCTGCATCAGGCAAAAGCAGATCAAGAGAGCATTTGGAACGGGGTACAGACAGGGGCCAGCCGTGCTTGCACGAACCAGCTTAGCATACCAGCAGCTGTCGTCATTGCTAGCTTGCCTTTAGCAGCGGGATGGTCCAGCGGGATAGATTCTTTTGCCTCGTTTGCAGGTCCGCTCTTGTTCGGTTCCTTGTATACCGTATTTGCTGCGATGGTATTGATTCCCGGCATGCAGCATGCCGCCGAATGGAAGCAAGCGACGCAGGGAGAAATTTCGTTTGCGAACCTACTTCGCCGAATCCATGTCTGGTGGGAGAACGAACGGGTTCGTCGTAAAGACGCAAAGCTGCGAAAACGCCAGCTAAAGCAGTTGCGACGTGAGCAACGCGCCGGTGAAGGGGAACACACAGTCAAAAGCAAAAATGAGCTTGCAAGGGAAGATTTTCTACCTTTGTCTGCTACGACAAAAGACGCCAATCGCTAATGATTGGTGTTTTTTTCTTCCTCATGTAAGATAGGAGAAGAGACATAGACATGGAGGAGATCAAGCGTGCGCCGATATGTGAGGGTGTTTGATTATTTACTGCTGGCGGCGATCCTGATCGGATTGTTTATTTCGTCGTCCCAACCGTACTATCAGCAGGATTTGCGGGGAACGATTTCCAAAGTGGTGGATGAGGAAAAGTGGGGAGAGCGAATCGGTGATGTTTCCATACCATATGGCGGCAAGGAGATCAGTGTCGGAGAAAAAGGCACTGCCGGGTTCATCGAATTCTTTTTGCGAAAGGGAACCCATTTTTCTGTATTTGCGTTACTTGCCTTTAGCTGGTTCCGCGTCTTTTCCCATCATATGAGCTTTACAGTCGCCTTGCCATGGAGCGCTTTTGCGAGCGTAATGACGGCAGCACTGGACGAGTGGCATCAGACCTTTTCCCCTGATCGGGCGGGGCTGGTCGCGGACGTTTTACTAGATGCATCTGGATCTGTCACTATGTTGTTGATAATTACTCTCATTTACATGTTTTCACGCAAAGGATAGTGTAATAAACTGGGAGTGTCTCAACCATTTAGGTGAGAAGAAACGTTGCTGGAAGAGTAGGGAGTGGATTACAGCGTGATAGCAAAACAAAACGTTCTTGTCCTAAACTGCGGCAGTTCCTCGGTCAAATACAAGCTGTACGAGATGCCGGCAAAGCAAATTTTGGCCCAGGGTTATTTACAGCAGATCGAGCCTGATCAATACGAGGCTGCGATTCGAAGCATTTTCGCTTCACTAAAAGACTTCTCTATTCATCTAGTAGCACATCGCGTGGTTCATGGGGGAGAGACGTTCAAAAAATCTGTGCGTGTAGACGAGAATGTGAAAGCGAAAATTCGTGAACTGTCGCGGTATGCTCCGCTTCACAATCCGATTAATTTGATAGGAATCGAGATCGCGCAAAGCATTTTACCGGATGTGATGAACGTGGCTGTATTTGATACGGCGTTTCATCAGACGATGCCACCATCCTCCTTCCTGTATGCCTTGCCTTATGAATACTATGAAAAATATGGGATTCGAAAATATGGCTTCCACGGAACCTCGCATCGCTATGTGATGGGGCGGGCAGGAGAGCTGTTGGAACGGCCAAAGGAACAGCTGCGGTTAATCAGCTGCCATATTGGAAATGGGGTCAGTATCACAGCGATCAAATACGGAGAATCGTTTGATACCTCAATGGGGATGACGCCGCTCGCCGGCCTGGTAATGGGGACACGTAGCGGCAACATCGACCCGGGAATTATTCCCTATATTGAAGAGATCGAGCAGACTGACACGGCTGGAGCTATTCAAATCCTGAACAATAAGAGTGGCTTGATGGGCATTTCCGGTGTCTCCAACGATTTGCGTGAAGTGATGGCGAAAGCAGAAGAAGGGCATCAGCAAAGCCAGCTAGCCCTGGAGCTGTATACGACTATCATTCATAAGCATATCGGATTGTATCTCGCGAGATTAAATGGCGTGGATGGCATTATTTTTACAGCAGGTGTAGGAGAAAATAATGCTGTTGTGCGCGAAATGGTATGCACAGGACTGGAATTTGCTGGGGTGATTCTCGACCGAGACGCTAATCGCAACTGCAAAGGAGAGGCGTTCATCAGCACTCCATACTCTATGGTAAAGGTGATGGTAATACCTACCGATGAGGAGATCATCATGGCTGCTGATGCTTTTGAGCTGTCTCGCTTGCAGTCAGATTGCACTACCTAGAAAGAATAGGCTTTTCAGTATTTGAATTTCTCTGCTATACTAGAAGAATGAGGGTATGGTTGGACTCTCACCATTTTTCGGAAATGATAAAAGGAGTGCAAACTGGATGGCAGTACAAGTGGGAAGCATCATCGAAGGAAAGGTGACAGCGATTAAACCGTTTGGGATGTTCGTAGCAGTCAGCGAAACCGAGCAGGGGCTGGTCCACATTTCCCAAGTAGCAAACGGTTTTGTAAAGGATATCAATGATCACTTTACCGTGGGAGCACAAGTAAAGGTTAAAGTACTCTCCATTGATGATGCAGGAAAAATCTCGCTTTCGGTTCGCGCCGCACTCCCTGCGCCTGAGCGTCCGGAACGTGAAGAGCGCCGTGGCGGTGGATATCGTGGAGGCGACCGCGGAGGAAATGCAAGACGGGATAGCGGAGCTTCTTTCGAGGATAAGCTGAAAAAATGGATGAAGCATAGCGAAGAGAATCTTGCGACTATCAATAAAAAGAACGCAAAACGCGGCTACTAAAGCCTTGGGATACTAAGAAGGACGGGATTCTACCCCGTCCTTTTTGTGTTTCTTGGCTATTCGATGCCTCGCTCAACTGGATATCCTTCGCGAATCCAGTATTCAATACCGCCCAGCATCTCCTTCACACGAAAGCCGAGGGCAGTCAGCTTGGCTGCGGCTTTGGTAGCACCGTTGCAAGCGGGATTCCAGCAGTAGATGACGATCAGCTTGGAGCGATCCAGAGTATCGGCGGTCGACTCTTCTGAAATTTGTGTGTGATGAAGAGGAAGTGCACCCGGGATATGACCATCATTATACGCATTTTCACCGCGGGCATCGACGATTTGAAAATCAGTGATACCGTTTTGCAGGTCATTCCATACATCGGATACATCCGTTTCTACAGAGAGCTTGGAAAGAAAATGGAAACGCGCGTTTTCAGCTGGAGCAGCAGGGGTACTGAGTACCATTGACATGAAGCATCCTCCTCATTTGTTTGATGGGGTTAGCATAGCATGGTATTTATCATCACAGTTATCTATACTATTTGATGAATGGCATTACATATATCTATGGGAGGTCGCTGGGGAATGGAGCTGCAATATTTGCACACCTTTTGTGCAGTAGCCAGATGGGGCAGCTTTACCCGCGCTGCTGAAGAGCTCGGCTATGCACAGCCAACGGTGACCGCGCAGATGCAAAAGCTGGAGCAGTCTTATGGCGCGCCGCTATTTGAACGATATGGACGAGGGCTGAGGCTGACGCAGGCAGGGGAAGCATTACTGCCTTATGCACGAGAGTTGACACGAATCTATGGGGAGTCTAAAGAGGTAGTCAGCAATCAAGCACGTGGTCCGCTCAAAATTGGAACGATCGATACGCTGGCAGCATACTTTTTGCCACCGTATTTACAAGACTTTCGGAAAAAGTTCCCGGATATCGAGTTACTTTTGCATACAGCGAGTGAAGTGGAATTGGTTAGACAGATTAAAGACGGTTATCTGGACATCGGCCTAATTTTTGATCGACAGAATACCGACGCGGAGCTTGTCACCCATGCTGTTCGCCAGGAAGAACTGGTTGTCATCATGCCGCAGGAGCATCGCCTTGCTGCATCTGTCAGCATTAGGACCGCTGATCTGGCAGGGGAGGCGTTGGTGCTGACGGAAGAGGGCTGCACGTACCGCGGAATGCTGCTGGAAGCGCTGAATGAAGCAGGGGTTCCTCAGAGGATTGCTTGCCAATTCAGCAATCCCGAAGCGATCAAGCAGTGCGTCTGGTGCGGCATGGGGGTAGCGCTGTTGCCGTCTATAGCTGTAGAGAGAGAACGAAAAGACGGCTCGCTCGCAATCGCGCCTTTTCATTCAGACAAGCCGCCGTTTTTTGTTCAAGTGATCTATCACAAAAAGAAATGGCTGTCAGCGCCCATGGAATCATTGATTCAAAGCATGGCCAGAAGCAGTCATGAGAGAGGGGAATTGTAATACGATGCAGTTTGATCTTTCTCCATTTGTCGCCGTTACCCCTGAGGAGTCGGTTACACCAGGAGTTCGCCTGTATACGGTCAGCTATTACAGTCAGGATTTGCTTGTGTACGCTCTACTTGCAGTTCCAGAAGCTTTTTTGCAGGAGGGTGTCTCACTGCCTGCGCTATTGTATTGCCGAGGCGGGATAAAGAGCGTAGGGCGTGTAAGGCCGGAGCGAATTAGCCAGATGGCTTCGTTTGGCTATGTCATTCTTGCTCCTCATTATCGTGGCAACGAGGGAGGAGAGGGACGTGACGAATTTGGCGGGGCTGATCGCCATGATGTATTCGCCGCTTATGAGGCGCTGCGAGAGGTCAAAGGAATCGACAGGCAGCGAATCAGTGTGTATGGCTTCTCTCGTGGAGGAGTCATGGCTTTGTTTGCCGCCATGGAGTGCGAAGGGCTGCTGTCCGCTGTTGTGTGGGCTGGGGTCAGTGACATGTTTTTAACCTACGAGGAAAGGGTCGATCTGAGGCGGATGCTGCGCAGGCTCGTCGGTCATCCACGCAAGCAGGAGGAAGCGTATCGTTATCGTACGCCACTTTTTCGGGTGGATGAGATCGCTTGTCCCGTATTGATCATTCACGGAACAGCAGATGAGAATGTCGGGATCGAGCACGCCTACAGACTGGAGCGCGCCCTGACGCAAGCTGGCAAGCCACATGAAATATGGCTGGCAGAGGGAGCCAGCCACTTGTTCAAGGGAGAAGATATCGAGATCTATACACGCAATATGTTTGCTTGGCTGGATAAACAAGCTACGATTACGACGAATTGTTAGTCGACGTTCGGTTTGATGGGCAAAGAGATGATGATCTCTGTTCCTTTTCCGATCTTGCTGTTTACCTTCATCTCGCCACCGTGGTTTTCCACCATGCGGCGGGAGATCGGCAAGCCAAGCCCGGTTCCGTCCTCCTTTAAAGAGAAGAACGGGTCGAAAATACGAACCAGATATTCAGGGGGGATTCCTTCTCCTGTATCCCTGACATGAATATGCACAGCTTTTTCGTCAAGGTGGCTTTCGATGACAAGAATGCCGCCTTCTTTCATGGACTCAATACTGTTTTTCATCAAATTAAGCAGAATTTGCTTGAGCTGCTCAACATCGACATGAATCCGGATGTCCGGGCTGCAGCGGTCCACGATTTCGATCCCGTGAAGCATGGCTTCTGCATTCATCAACGGCAAAATTGATTGGGTAACGCTGGTCAGTGTCACTTCCCGATAGTCTGGCTGCGAAGGCTTGGAGAGCATCAACAGCTCTGTAACGATTCGGTTGACCCGCTCGATTTCCTGCAGGATTAGAGGCAGGTAGTGGAGATCGCGTTCCTCCCTAGACAAGCGCTGTTCTAGAAGCTGAATAAAGCCGTAGATGACAGTCAGCGGATTGCGGATTTCGTGAGCGGCTCCAGCTGCCAGCTGCCCGACCAATGCCAGCTTTTCGGACTGGTTTAAATATTCCTGAAGCTGCTCTTGCTCCGTAATGTCTAAAAAGGCGACCATCCATCCCGTTTCCTGTCCGTACTGATGATTGTGCAGAGGAACGTAGGAAACCAAAGCGATAAACGGTGTGTCGTCCTGCTTGAACAGGGTCATTTTGCGGTTCACGAACCAGGGAGCATGTTCGGCCCCGGATGCAGCTTCGAACGAATCCTTTGACACCGGATAGCCGTCCTCATCGAGCTTTACGAGATGCTTGGCCAGCTGATTGACATTGATGTCTCCCGACGCATAAGGCCGGGTAATGATGCCGATCGGAAGCGAGTTTAAAATTTGCTCGCGGACGTTTCTTTCTTCCGTCAAAATGTGACGCTGCTCCTCATCCTGGGCAAACAGACTGGCGATGCTGCTGGACATTTTGTTGAACTCCTGAGCCAGCTCCGAAAATTCATCCTGATTGTTATACACGATTTGCTGCCCGAAGGTACCTTTTGATACCACTCGTGCCTGCTGCATAAGCGATTCGATAGGGCGCAGCAGCTCCTTGCGAAAATAAAACGTACAGAACAGGCCAAACAGGATCGAAGCGACCGAGACCGTGTAAGTCAATATGAGGGAGACCTTGATGCTTTCATTGGTACGCTGAAATTCCTTGTTGGTTTTGTATTCGAGCTGATTCAGTGAAAAAGAGAGGTCGCGCTCCAACTGTTCCATCAGCGGCTGCACCTCATGGGTTAAGACGTAACTGACAGCCGGGACGTTATTCGCCTTCAAGAGCGGATTGATTTTGTTCAGGAATAAAAAGTCCAGTTTGGAAATGGATTCAATAATGGAGAACAATTCACTGTTTTCCTTCGTTTGTTCGATCGAAGAAAAGCGAGAGCTGTCAATGAGATTCGTATAGTACTGATCGAGATAAGACTGATCTCGAGTCAGTGTATACGTCTTCAGGGCGTACGTCTTGGTGTAGATCTGATTTTTTACTTCTAAAAGAGCGCTTGTCTGCGGCAACACCTTTTGGGTCAGATGCATTTCATCAGAAGTAACCTTCGTCATTTGGTAGCTGAATAAAGTGGTAATGCAGCCAATTAAAAGCATCATGACGAGGTAACTAAGCATCATTTTCTTCTGGAATCCCAGATTGCTAAACACGGACATGCCAATTATCCTCCAATTGAAGTGTGAGGCTTGGTAAGCTGTTTTACCTCGCGTGCAATTTCTTCACGAATGCTGTCAGGCACCATGGGACCGAATGGGCTGAGACGGTTGACTCCTTCGGCAAGCCCGTAGATGACTTCTCCACTCGGGAGCTTGTTATCGACATACTGCTCCAAGATGATGCGATAGCATTGGCGAACATCCTGGATCAAGGAGGCAAGAACGTAATCTGGAGCGATGTATCGTTGATCGGCAATATACCCGATCGAATACACTTTGGCACGCTGCGCTTCCGTAATGACCTCCAGATTAAAGCTGTCCCCTGTGGTGTAGATGACGTCGACTCCTTGGGCAATCATCTGCTGAGTGGCCTTTACCGCGTTCTTGCTGTCATTAAAATCAGGGACAGTTTCCACGATTACCTTCGTTTTTGGTGATGCCTTTTTGACGCCCTCCCGAAAGCCCTTCGCCTGGGCCATCTCGGGTGGCTTATCGACGAGGATATAGCCCACCTTGTTTGTTTTGGACATTTTCGCTGCCAGCATACCGACCAGGCGACCTGCTGGTTTCATATCATAGCGAATCGTGGTCTGGTTTTGATGAGGGGCTTTTCCATTAAAGGAAACAAAGTGAGAATGTGGATACTTGAGAGCGACTGACGAAAACGGTTCGGAAAAAATGACACCATGGCCAAGAATCAGATCATAATCGTTGGAAGCGAATTTTTCTGCGACGGCTGTAATCTGATCTGGCTTTATGTGATTGGCAATTTCCAGTGAGAAACCGAATCGTTTCTGCATTTCCGTGATGGCCTCCAGCGCACTGCTGTTCCAGCCCTGGTCGTAGCTAGGACCTTCGAGAAGAAGAGCGACGCGCAATTTTTCGGTCGTAGAACCTTGTTCATTCAGTTCCCGAAGATGTTTCATGCTGGTAAGAAACTGACTGGTTATGAGCAGAAGCAGCCCGACGACTAAACCGGCAAACAAGACAGGGAATGGTTGTAGCTTAGGCATGGGAGAATCCTCCAACGAAAGTAAGTGCACATAAGAAATACGTGTTACCTCGACAAAAAGAAACAATTCTATTATATCGGATTTTCACCTGCTGGGAAAAAGAGTGAATAATAGAACGTCAGTGCACATGCATGGAAATTGTCAGGCAGGACAGGATATAAAGGAAAACACGTCCTGACAGGGAAAAGAAGGGAGCCATGCATACGTGGAAAAGGATTGGATTGAAATACAGAGTCCCGAGATACCTGATGAAGTGAGACAAGTGGAATTGCCAGAGATCGGCGAGACGACACCTCATCCCAAACCGGAGAGCCCACAGGCTTCACATGGAAGCTCGACGGTAACAGAGGGTGGAGGCACAGAGTCAACCGAGAAAATTGGTTTTATTTCGTAATTTATTCGACAAAAGAAGTCATTTTCTCTCGTGGACAAGCTCGTGAATTTTATGCAAAAGTAAGAAGTAGATGCGAGCGAGATTGATGCGAGGGGATAGGACACCGTGGCCCGATTGCTAATTGTAGATGACGCTGCCTTTACCAGACGAGTGCTGACCGATATGTTGTCTGGACAGCATGAGATCATTGGAGAGGCTAGCAATGGATTAGAAGCAATAGAGCAATACAAACGACTGAAGCCTGACATTGTAACGATGGATATCACCATGCCGGTTATGCATGGTATTGACGCGATGCGGGAAATTTTGAATTACGATGAGGAAGCCAAGGTACTGATCTGCTCCGCTGTAGGACACAGGCAAACGGTGCTAGAAGCGATGCAAACGGGAGCGCTCGACTTCGTCATCAAGCCGTTCCAGAAAGAACAAATTTTAGATGCGATTTCGCGTCTTGTGTAATCATAGAAAAAAGCCGCCAGCTCCCAAGTGGGATGGCGGCTTCCTCGTTGCCTTTACAAGTGAATCTCGGTTCCCAGACCTGCGGCTTTTGCCCGTTCGTAGACGGTTTTGGCTACAGCGGTATCCAAATAGGCGATACCGACCGATTTGTACAGCGTAATTTCTTCAGTACTGTCGCGGCCAGATTTCTCTCCACTGAGAATTTCCCCTAATTCCGCGTGCAAATGGTCGAAACTCCACTCACCGCGACTGATCGGAATCAGCAGATCGCCAGCTTCGTGCTCGGCGCCTTCGAGCGTATCCACCACGACTTTCCCACTCCGCTGCAAGGTAGTCAGATCAACTTCCTGCATATGAGGAAGAAATGCACCAATGGCGTTAATATGGGTACCTGGCTTGAGGCGATTCCCATCAAATAGGGGCGTAGTGGCTTTCGTGCTGCAAATGACGATATCAACATGTTCAACTGCCTGATTGGCATCCTCAACCACAACAATCTCACCCTGCCAGTTCGGATACAGGGAATGCAGCTTTTCCTTCATTTCATCTGCCTTTGCACGCGTGCGGTTGTACAAATAGATTTCCGACAAGGAGCGGACCTGCATGACTGCCTGGATCTGACCGATCGATTGTGCACCGCAGCCGAGAACAGCACAGCTATGCGCATCTTCCCTCGCCATGTATTTGGTGGCGACACCGCTGCTTGCTCCCGTGCGCATGACAGTCAAAAGGCTGGCATCCATCATTGCGACATGTTGTCCCGTTTTAGCCTCGGTCAACAAAATCACACTCTGCAGGGCATTGATTCCTTGCGCGTGATTGTGCGGGAATATACTGATGACTTTTACTGCAACATAGTCATCAGATTCCAAGTAGGAAGGCATGAACAAGCTGGTGCCCTCGTATTTGGGGTGATCAATGGCTGTTCGAACAGGTGTTACAACACGTCCCTGTACGTGTTCGCGAAAAACGTGCTCCACATCCTCCAGACATTGCTTCATTGAATAAACTTGCTCGATATTCTCTCTACTCAGTACTAGCATGGAGATTCATCCTTTCTAGGCAGAGTCCAGTCTCGAAATAAAATTTGAAGTGATACTTCAATGTTTGTGGAAAAAAATAGCACCTGCTGTTGGTGATAATAGTAAAGATTATAAGATGTAAAGGAATTTGTATCAATAGTAAAAAATGTTTCCTGGAATTCCATTTGTCGAAAAGGAATTCAAACGATCCGTTACTTTGCGCCTCTGTTTAATAAAGGGTATGATGATTTTATGCAGATCATAATTATAATCAATATTATTCAGCTATGTGCAGTTGCCAAAAAGACATGGTGTAGCCAGTAGCCAGGTCTTCTAGGTTTTCTAAATTCTTTTTAGTTGGGGTACGATCATATGGAATCTAAAATAGGTAAATTGATAAAAGCTCTCCGTACAGGAAGAAAGAAGACGCTCAAGCAGATATCTGAAAAGACGGAACTATCGATTAGCTTTCTGTCGCAGGTAGAGCGGGGCAAATCGTCGATAACGCTTGAATCGCTGAAAAAAATATCAGAGGCGCTAGAGGTAAGCCCAAGCTACTTTTTTTCGGAAAATTCCGTTCATGTAAAAAGCAATGTAAGAAGAGGTAGCCTGGGGCAGGCAAAAAAGAATGACCTTTCTTTTGTGTTCGAGGATTTGTCGGGAAATCTGGCTAATCCCTCGATCGAACCAATTCTGGTGACGCTTCAGCCTCACGAGGACAAAGGAGTTCCGTTTGCACACAAGGGACAAGAATTCATCTATGTATTAGAGGGGGTTCTCACGCTTTTATTGGGACATGAGGAGCATGAGCTGCATCCTGGTGACAGTATTCATATGGAGTCGTCAACCCCTCACAACTGGTTGAATCGGACTGGAAAGCCTGTGCGATTTCTTTGCGTGAACGCTTTCGATAAAGAATGAAGCGCAAAGTTTTTGTATAATAGAATCATACGTATTCTAGAGCGGTAAAGAGGTGGGATTTTGTCAGTGTCGCCCAACTATTTTCAGCAATACCAAGATGCCGATATGGATGAGTTGGCAGACGTAATCGGGGACCTGTTGCAGAACCCGATCACAGTAGAGGATGCGGACCATAAATTGATTGCGTACAGCTCACATGGAGACAGTACAGACCAGGCGCGATGGTCGACAATCATGGGACGCAGAGTACCGGAAAAAGTCTTGACCCGTTTGTGGAAAGACGGGGTTTTTCAGGAGCTGTTGACACAGGATGACCCTGTGCACATACCAGCCAAGGACGAGGTTGGTCTGGGCAAGAGGGTCGCGATTGCCATTCGGCGTGGCAACGATGTGCTGGGCTACATTTGGGCGCAGGAAGTAAACCGGCCCATCACCCGTGACGATGATGAAATTTTGCGTCAAGCAGCAAAAGCGGCTGTCTCCCGACTGATTCAAAGGCAAGGGAAGCGCAAGGCCGAGGAGCAGCGCCGCAAAGAGTTTTTGTGGGAGCTTTTGCTTGGCAATCATCACAGTGAAGTGATCATTCGGCAAAAAGCAGAGAGCCTGCAAATGCATCTGGCGCCTTCTTATTTAATCTGCATTATTGAAGCAGCCGGTCTGAGGCTGGATCAATATTTGTACCCATTACTGATGCGTGACAAGCTGTTTTGGGTAGTGGACGGCCCCCAGATTATTTTGCTGATCGGTCTGACAGAGCCCAAAAAAGAGAAAAGCAATGTCTTGATTCGCAAGGTTGAGCAGTTTCTTTCTGATTCGCTGGGCAAACTGGAGACCTATGTCAGTGTGGGTCAAGTCATAGCGGGGTATGGGAGAGGCTACAAGTCGTATACAGAGATTGTGAAAAGCTACCAAGAAGCCCTGCATGCCGTCAAGATCAAAAAGCTGTTCCCGCGCGAAATTGCCGGCATCCACGGATATCATGAGCTGGGAATCTATCGGTACTTGCTGAAGTGCAAGCAGTGGGACGAGGAACAGGGCTATGAAAATGAACGGCTCGAGGTGCTGAAGCAATACGACCGTGACAATCAGACGGCGATGCAGGAAACGTTGGAAACCTTTTTAGATGCAGCCGGAAAGGTAAATGTGACGGCCCAGCGCCTTCATATCCATATCAATACATTGAGCTACCGACTGCGCCGCATCGAGGAGATTATGCAGGTTGATCTGGAGAATATGAATCAACGTACTTCGCTATACCTGGAGCTGAAGATGGCGAAGCTAAATGAAGAACAGTAGTTCGTTTGTGGATTTTCACAAATAGCAGGTTACCAAAATTAAAGGAATCCCCAAGGAAAAGCATGTAAAAATAGCTGTACAATGATACTACTCTCATAAAAATACGGCTTTCCAAGGAGGACTACCTATCATGATCGTTGGAATTCCTAAAGAAATTAAAAATAACGAGAATCGCGTTGCGATTACTCCAGCAGGTGTAGCTGCATTCGTGCAAAGTGGCCATACCGTTCGTGTAGAAAACAATGCTGGCTTGGGCAGCGGATTTACCAATGAAGATTATACAGCAGTAGGTGCCCAGATTGCTGCTACAGCGGCTGACGCGTGGGCAGCGGATATGGTGTTGAAAGTAAAGGAACCGCTTCCATCTGAGTACGGCTTCTTCCGTGAAGACCTCATTTTGTTCACGTACTTGCACCTCGCTCCAGAGCCTGAGTTGACTCGTGCACTTCTGGAGAAAAAAGTAATTGCGATCGCATACGAAACAATCCAGCTCGACAACGGTGCTCTGCCACTTTTGATGCCGATGTCCGAAGTTGCAGGTCGTATGTCCGTACAAATCGGTGCACAATTCCTGGAAAAACAATACGGCGGAAAAGGTGTACTGCTCGGCGGCGTACCTGGTGTGCCAAAAGGTGAAGTAGTCGTTATCGGCGGCGGTATCGTCGGTACAAACGCTGCGAAAATGGCACTGGGATTGGGCGCAAACGTTACAATTATCGATGTAAACGCAGATCGCCTGCGTCAATTGGATGACCTGTTCCAAGGCCGCGTACAAACACTGATCTCCAACTCCTTTAACATTGCGAATGCAGTGAAAAAAGCAGACCTGCTGGTTGGTGCGGTACTCATCCCTGGTGCTCGTGCACCGCGTCTCGTAACCGAAGAGATGGTGAAACAAATGACACCTGGCTCCGTAATCGTAGACGTTGCGATTGACCAAGGTGGTTCTATCGAAACGATCGACCGCATCACTACGCATGATAACCCAACATACGAAAAGCATGGCGTTATCCACTACGCAGTAGCGAACATGCCTGGTGCGGTTTCCCGTACTTCGACACTGGCATTGACCAACGTAACCATTCCTTATGCTCTGCAATTGGCTAACAAAGGCTATGCACAAGCGATCCGCGACAACAAGCCATTGGCGAAAGGCGTAAACGTGATTGCGGGTAAAGTAACGTATAAAGCAGTTGCTGATACACACAATCTTCCGTATGCAGCTGTTGAAGAAGTTCTCTTGGTGAAAAACTAAGGAATATATAGAAGCTGCCTGTCTCTTAATGTTGAGATGGGCAGCTTTTTTTCTTTTAAGGCAGGAGATGCTCAGGATAGTGGTACCAGTTCAGCTTCATTTTGCCTGAGTCGCTTAAACGTACATGAATGTTTACTTCGGCGAGAGCATCTGCCTTTATTTTATTGTTGTGGTTTTTGGCGAACTGCTTCCACGCATTAACATCTTGTTTGTACAGTGCTTCTTCAAAGCCGTAAAGATCAGTCCCGGCAGCAACGCCCTTCAGAAAGGTCCCTTTGATTTGCTTCTCGATCTGTATTTGCGCATCCTTCTTAATGTATTCAGCCGATATCTTTCCCATCAGTTCCCTGACAAAGCCGTTCATGTGAATATCTACACGAAACCGAGGATTTTCTCCAACCTTTATTGGTGTAACGATAACTCTTACGTTTTGGATACGCAGGGTGGCTTTCGGTTTTTTGTCCTCCTCTATGATTAAACCGGCAAACTCCGTGTGGGGATTCATCCATCGCAGACCTAATAGATCATTATTGGGAAAGAAACCGTTCCATTTGCCTCTGTACACCGCATGAATCCCATCGATGGTGAGGCGAGAAATGAAGTTCTCGTTTTCCTTCCAGGCGTACTTGTAGATGGAGATGTTCGGAATGATAACGGTATTGCTCGGTTCCCAAAAGCGGGAAATAAACGTGAAATAACGGATCGGCTCAATAAAAGAACGCTGCTTATACACATCCTGCGGCTGATGCAAGAGGGAGTTCAGCGGAGAAAAACCGGTGACGGAGTGATTGCTAAGAACCTCCGAAATCGGCTCTCTTGTTCCAAATACCCACTTGGTGTAACGAAGCAGCCCGTACCGATTCAAGATGTCAAAGGTGGCGATGACATCCTTTTGAAGCATGCGCTCGTGGTAAATAAGGGTGGAAACAAAGCCGAAAAACAGAGGAATTTGAGCATCCTTTTGCATGTTATCCATGGCGCTTTGTAATGTTTCGCCTCTACCAATCGAGATGATGACGGGTGTCTTAGAGGTATTCGGGGGTGTTTCTTTTTGCTTGGATACACTGGACAAATCCGTTGATTGCGCATACAAAACGTACTGATTGTTTTGATAGTCAATTCCGAATGCAGAGAGATAGTTCAGATCCTCGATCGACTTTTGGTCCCAACAACCACTTATGAAGCTCACAGACAACATCAGGACCAAACATGCTATCAGTTGACGCTTCATTTCATGCCCCTTTCTTGCTTTCCTGTTTTACTTCCTTGTTTAAAAATGTCGATCAGAGGACGAAATAACACTTTGACAAGTGTATTCAAGAAATTGGAGGAATGATTCAAGACATAAGGTCTCCCAAACGAAGTCAGTGTAGACAAGTAATAAGCGATGATCAGAAGACTCAGCACAAACCCGTAAATCCCCAAAATGGATGACAGGAGAAAGACGCCAAAACGAACAACGGTAACGGCGCCGCTTAACGATTGATTGATCAGGGTAAAGGACGCAACGACAGTCAGGGAGCCGATGAACAGCATGGAGGGGGAGGTAAATCCTGCTCGTATGGACGCATCCCCGATGATCAGAGCTCCAACTAACGCGAGTGTTTGTCCGACTGTTTTTGGCAGTCGAGCACCAGCTTCTCGCAGGAATTCAAAAATAAAAAGAATCCCGAACAACTCCATCGGAGCGGAGAAAGGCAGCCCTTTTCTGCCTTGGGTAATGGTAGCAAGCAATTGAAAAGGAAATTCTTCGACGTTGTAAGCAGAGAGGGCAATCCAAAAGCCTGGGAGAAAAACACCGATAAAAATGCCTCCCAGACGCAAGATACGCTCCAGCCATACATAGGTAATCGGATATTGATCATCCTCGGGAGACTTGATGAGCTCCAGCATCGTGACAGGTGCAATCAAGGCGAGCGGGGAACCATCCACCAGCACGATTACTTTCCCTTCAAACAGCATGTAAATCGCAAAATCAGGACGTCCCGTGTAATCTAAAAGCGGAAACAGTGAGTAGGTATGGTCACTTAGCCTTTGTTCAAGAATGGCACTGTTAATGTTTTTTTTGCTTTTACATTCGGCAAGCCTGTCGCGCATGGTTTCCACAAGGTCGTGAGGAGCAGTGTCTTTCATGTACAGCATCGAGACTCTGGTTCTGGAGAGTGTTCCGAGTGTGAACGTCTCGCAAGCCATGGAAAGTGTCCGCATTCGCTTGCGAATGAGGGCGATATTGGCGCTCAGATCCTCGACAAAGCCATCCCGCGGGCCTTTGATCGACACCTCTGTGTTTGCTTCTTCTGTTGACCGTTGTGGTCTGTTGGAGATGTCCCATGTATATGGCGGCAAGTCTTGCAGAAATAGCAACAAATCACCTGCGAATAAACGTTCCACCCAAAAATCCTGATCATCAAGCAAGGGAACGAGTGGAAGAGAGTGGAGGTCACCCTTCGCTAAAAATTGGTCCAGCTGTGGAAGTACAACCTCCTGCATATGTCTAATATCAGCAAGCCCCTCACAATACACGAGAAGGCTTTGTTGATCTTCACTCGAGACTAACCGCAAGAAAACAACATCGGAGCAATCGGCAAACAGTTCACTTAGCTCGGCTTCACGACTCATGACCTGTATCCTCCTGTCTGCTTGATTGCCGTAGGGCTACTCCACCTAAGATAAGTGAGATGGCTAAGATAACGACCAAAAATAGTGGGTAATAAACCTTTGATAGAAAAGACACAAATTCCATATCACTGAAAGGAAAGCTGGTGATCGTAATCAAGCTGCCGCCGAGAAAAAGTAGCAGCGGCCATTTTTTTGCATAGGAACGCACTTGCAAGAGCTCACAAATTAATAGAAAGCACAGCGAGATGCGCACAAAGGAGCCGGAAAGCCATTGGTAGATGGCGAAGAACTCCATGTTTTCGATATCCTTGCCGATCGTAAGCAAACGCCACTGCTCAAAGGCGGGAAAGCGCTGGCGGGTGGACTCGATGGGACCAAACTCAGCGATGGCACCAGTCAATGGACTGAGGGTGAGAATCACAATGATGAATACGAGCCACATATAGTGAGCCAGTCTGAGCGGGGCCCGCACATGATGCTGGAGCAAGAGCAGGACAAACAATTCTACAAAGCCTCCTCCTGCATAGATCATCCCGTGCAGCATCGGGGTATATCCATGTTGAAACAGCGGAAGAAGCAAACTGTAGTCTTTTTTAGGAACATTGCCAAAAGCAACGAAAAATCCAAGGATGGCTACAGCTGGGAGCAGCATGCCGGCCGTGATGCCGAGCGGGGCGATCCCTCGATGAGCTGCGAGCACACATAAAATGATCAGAGCAAAGGCAGTTACCCACTCAGGAGTTCGGGGCAAATAATTAACAGTAGTCCATGTCTGTGTATCAATCAGGCTGACTAAAGCCATTAAATACAAGGCGAGAATGAGCGGAGTCAGAACTACGTAGCTGACAAGCTTACTCGAGTTTCGAGTAAGCCATACAGACAATGGCTGTTGTTTGAGACGGCGATTGATAAAAGCCAGAATGATTGCCCAAAAGATAAAGGGAATGGCGGTGAGAAGAACACTTAGCCATGAGTCGCGCCCCGCCTTGCTGAGTAATAAAGGAATGACGGTTACATGATTGGTGATGCCCACTGTGAGCATTATCATCATGATTGCTTGGCCAATCCCGATTTTTCCGTCCACTTTCATAGCGGTTCCTCGTCATCTCTAATAATGGTGGTGCTGTTATGATTTACCTGCCTGCTTGGAAATATGTATCACTATATAGAGGTTACCTAGTGTAAGCAAAGTGTGGTATTCTACTATGAGGTAAAAATGGAGCGAGGAGTGCAACCAGATGTATCAGCTTATACGCAAGTATCTGTTTCAGCAGGACGCGGAAGAAATTCATGAGAAGACGATTCATGCCCTGAAGCTGGTGGAGGATTCGGCTCCAGGAAAAAACTTGTTAAAATTGGTTTTCCAGCTGCGAGATGAGCGTTTGGAGACAAAGCTATGGGGTCTAACCTTCCCAAACCCGGTAGGCTTGGCAGCTGGATTTGATAAAAACGCAGAAGTCTATCATGCGTTGGGTGCGCTCGGTTTTGGCTTTGTCGAGGTAGGTACACTCACCCCGCAGGGACAGCCAGGTAATCCAAAGCCTCGCGTGTTCCGCCTACCTGAGCATCAAGCAGTCATCAACCGGATGGGCTTTAACAATCAGGGGGCGTATTTGGCGTCACAGCGCTTGATTGACTATGCATATTCCGATATTCCGATTGGGATCAACATCGGGAAAAACAAATTGACACCAAACGAAGAGGCTGCCAGCGACTACAGCAAATGTATGGACATGCTGTACTCTTACGGCCATTATTTCGTAATCAATATCAGTTCACCGAATACGCCAAATCTTCGAGATTTGCAGGAGACAGAGAGCATGCGCTTGCTTGTTCGTGCAGTACGTGAAAAAGCGGCAGAGATGGAAGTGCGCGGTGTAGGGAAAAAGCCGATCCTGTTAAAGGTTGCTCCTGACATGACTGACGAGCAGATGCGTGATGTCGTACACGCTGCCGTAGAGGAAGGGATCTCCGGAATTATTGCTACCAATACAACGCTTTCTCGTGAAGCCGTGAAAAATCACCGTCATGCAGATGAAGCGGGCGGATTGAGTGGAAGACCACTAACAGAGCGTTCTACTGCTTGGGTGAAAGAAATCTATCAGGAAATTGGTGACAAGGTACCTGTCATTGGTGTAGGTGGTATTTATACCGGTGAGGATGCTTATGAAAAAATTCGCGCCGGGGCCAGCCTGGTTCAGGTTTACACGGGGATGATTTATCAAGGACCTGGGATTCCGAAGCAAATTAATAAAAAGCTGCTGCAGCTGATGAAGCGTGATGGTTTTACCCATATCGGTGAAGCGATTGGAGTCGACGCAAAAGCATAAACATTGCACATAACTGCGAGCAGAACCTGTCCCGTCGGTCGTGATTCTGCTCGCATCCTTTATTTTATGCTCTTTTTCTTTCCTTCTCTTTTCGTTATAATGAGAGAGGACAATTCATCATTGTCTGAAAATTTCATATTGTTGGCATAGGTGCCTTTATGGGAGTTGAACCATGGAGGGTAACAGGGAATCGGGTGAAAGTCCCGAGCGGTCCCGCCACTGTAACCAGGGAGTTCTCTTTGACAGAAATCCACTCATATCTATATGGGGAAGGACAAAGAGCGCATCGATCTGGAAGCCAGGAGACCTACCTAGCAGCCACACCCGGATACCTTCGCGGAAAGGAGCGGTGAATACGAGGCAATATGACTGTATGAATGGTCTATTGTTTTGTGCGCGCAAATCTCGTCTTCGTGTAGATGGGATTTTTTTTGTTTGGTGGAAATAAGCAAGGAAAGAAAAGGGGAAAAGGAGGAAGTCGAATGAATCGGTCGCGGATTGTATCAACATGCTTATTGGTTGCCGGATTTGTTTTCTATTTTCTAGTGAATGAACCTCAGACAGGACATGCGATGCACATCATGGAAGGATATTTGCCAATCTCCTGGGCACTGTTCTGGTGGGTAGTCTTCTTGCCGTTTTTTATTCTCGGATTGCGTTCCATTAACAAGATTGTCAAAGAACATCCAGAAATGAAACTGCTTTTGGGGGTATCAGGTGCCTTTGCATTTGTGCTGTCAGCGCTTAAAATCCCGTCGGTGACAGGAAGTAGTTCACATCCGACGGGAACTGGTCTCGGAGCGATCATGTTTGGTCCTCTGGCGATGTCTGTTTTGGGAAGCTTGGTTCTGTTGTTTCAAGCGCTTTTATTGGCTCACGGAGGGTTAACGACACTAGGAGCAAACGCCGTATCTATGGCAGTAGTAGGCCCGATGGTTGCTTACGGTATTTATCGTTTGATCATGCGAGCAAATGGCAGTCAACGTCTCGCTGTATTCTCGGCAGCTGCCTTAGCTGATTTGGCTACATATGTTGTCACCTCGATCCAATTGGCATTGGCGTTTCCAGCTGAAACAGGTGGAGTGCTGGCTTCCTTCGCGAAATTTGCGAGCATTTTTGCCTTTACCCAAATTCCTTTGGCGATTAGTGAAGGCTTGCTGACCGTTCTTGTCTGGAACTGGCTACAATCTTATAACGCAAAAGAATTGTCCCAATTACGCTTGCTGAAACGGGAGGAAACGCTGTGAAAAAGGGATTAAACTGGCTGTTACTCTTAGGAGTAGTCGTACTGGCTGTCCTGCCGCTAGTATTGGTTCAGGATTCGGAGTTCGGTGGAGCCGATGGAGCAGCAGAAGAAGCAATCAAGGAAATCTCGCCTACCTATGAGCCATGGTTCCAGCCTCTTCTGGAGCCGCCAGGAGGAGAAACAGAAAGTCTGCTGTTTGCTGTTCAGGCCGCTCTCGGTGCAGGCGTCGTCGGTTACGCGATGGGATTGTACAAGGGACGGCTGGATAAGTCGAAAAAATGAATTGGCAGCAGCTTGATTCCCTTTCCTATCAAAATCGACTGAAGCAGCTTCCGCCGGAGCACAAGCTCTTGTTTGGTTGCGCGCTGCTGCTTCTCGTGCTCTTGGGGCATGCGCTGGTGCAATTGCTTGTATTTGTGTGGATAGGGGTGTGGGTGATCGGTTACGCCCGCATCCCTGTCCGTTCTTATTTGCTCTTTTTACTCTTGTCCACCGCCTTCTTTGTTGCGGGACTCCCTGCTCTGCTCATTGATTGGGTAAAAGCAGGAGTGGACCTGCAAAATGTAGAGCTGCTGGCAGCGTGGAAGGTCGGTTCATATGTGGTTTATATTTCGTCTGCAGCGCTTGGCAAGGTCTACATTTTATTTTGGCGCACTATGGCGAGCTTGAGCTGTTTTGCGTTCATTCTGTTTACTGTGCCATTTGCAGAAATATTGCAGGTGCTGCGCAGGATCGGGGTACCGTCGATTTTGACGGATCTCTTAATGATCATGTACCGATTTATTTTTGTTCTGTTGCAAACGTCGTATCAGCTCTGGATTGCACAGCGTTCCCGTGGTGGTCATCAAAGCTTCAAAGCGCTGCTGCGAGACGCAGGGATGCTGGCAGCGCAGCTGTTTATTCGCGCCATGCGCAAATACGAGGCACTTTACAAGGGGATGTCAGCCAGAGGATTTGCGGACAGCTTTGATGTACTCAGCTTGCGCTCGCATGTACGGTCGCCTCGCTATGAAAGGGAGTCCATAGCAGGCTTTATCATGTTGATTCTGCTGGAGGGCTGGACAGGGGGCTGGTGGTTTTGACACTATTGGAATTTCATGATCTGCACTACTCGTATCCAGGGGGCAGAGGTCCTGTTCTGCGTGGTGTATCGTTTGGCATACCCGAGAGGAAAAAATGCGTTCTCTTAGGACGCAATGGCTGTGGCAAGTCCACCTTGTTTCTCCATGGAAACGGCATTATTCAGCCACAAAAAGGACAGGTCTCATGGAGAGGGACGCCCTTTGTCTACAAGCGTTCAGCTCTGCAGGAAATGACGCAAAGAGTGGGGCTGGTTTTCCAGGACCCGGAGCACCAGCTAATTGCAAGTACGGTGTCGGAGGATATTTCGTACGGCTTGTGCAATCGCAAGCTCCCTCCTGAAGTCATTCGGGCAAAAGTAGAGAGCATTTTAGACGTATTCGGATTGCGCGAGCTGGCTGACGCGCCGATTCATCATCTGAGCCTCGGTCAAAAGCGACGTCTTGCTTTGGCAGGAGTCATGGTGCTGGAGCCGGAGCTGCTTCTCCTGGATGAACCGACAGCGTATCTTGATCGCTACCAGACGAAAAATTTGCTCCGCGAGCTCGATCATATCCATCAGAGCGGGACGACTGTACTGATGGCGACTCACGATATGGACATCGCTTTCGAATGGGCAGAATGGATTTGCGTAATGGACGAGGGGCAGCTTGTATTTGCAGGTGAGCCACAGGAAGCTTTGGCCAAACGAGAAATGCTGGAGAGCCTGCATCTGGGGATGCCGCTAATTGCAGAAGTCTGGGACGCTTTGCCCGATACTGTCAAGCAAGGAATGGATGGAAGTATCCCTACATCCGTTGATGAGCTAAAACAAAGACTCGCTGGTAGGTTGGTCAGCAGTCGCTGAAGCGCAAAGGCACATGAAGCAAGTAACCTGTTTTTATTTTTGACGAGTTATGGTAATATGGGAGACAAATATGTAAATCATGTTTTACAAAAAGCAGAATACATGGTAGTAGCGCTAACGTAAACTAAAAAAGACCGCAGGTGTTGGCGCACCTACGGTCACTACAATAGACGTTCCCCACAGGGGGCGGCTCAGCAAGTAACAGGTTTTTAAACGCAGATCACCCGGCTGGCAGGCTCAAGGGTGATCTATTTCTTTTTGGTGAAAGACAGTATGGCCACAATAAGCATGCCAAAAGCAATCATCAGGCTTATCGCTTCATACACTGTCATAATTCTCACCCCCTTTGTTCAGGAGATGAGCCGACCACCCTTGAGGAACCTATGCTATTGTATTAGGAAAATAATAGCATGTTTTCTGTCCAAACGAATAGTACCGCCCCTCCTATGACATCCTAAGTCGCAAATGACATAGGGGAGGCAAGCGAATGAAAGACGATATGATTATGGGTACACCGATCTCCAATCCACCTGAGCGAAACGTATCTCGCAAGGTAAAGGACGAGCTGATGTTTAACGTCTTGGAGCATGACATGACCGCGGATGAAAAAAATAAAAAGCAAAAGGAAGATTACCTGATCAAAGGTAAAGAGTAAGGATGAATGACTTTAGTCCTTGCTCGTTTTGATCAACTAGACGAATAGTTGGCGAAACTGTAAAATGGCAAAAGCCGGGCAACACAGATGCAGATGGCCTGTGCGGCAATTAGCTTATTGTTTCGTTTATAGATCAATCAAAACGCTGTGCTCGATAAAATTTTATTTTAAGATCAATGACACTGACGAGGTGTTCTTGGTCTATTTTTATTTGATTACTAAACTACATGTTTGAATAATAACGAGCCGGGAATAGAGTAATTAACACATGTCCAAGCAATAAAGGAGAAAGAAAGATGAGGGTAACCATTCGGAAAAAACTAATCATTGTCTGCTTGCTTTTACTGGCCATTCCTACATTAGTGACAGGCATCATCGGCTATTCAGTTGCCAAGGATGGACTTGACGAGCTATCTCAAACAGGTCTGAAAAATTCCGTTCGCCTTGTTATTTCGATGATCGATGTAATCAACGCGGATGTGAAAAGCGGAAAAATATCTTTAGAAGAAGCGCAAGAGTTGGTGAAGACGCATATCCTCGGACCGAAAACCGCTGATGGGAAAAGAACGATCACAAAGGAATACGATTTTGGGAAAAATGGCTACATGTTTGTTTACGACGCAAAAGGAAATCTGTTGCTTCATCCAAATTCGGAGGGACAAAACTTCTGGGATAAGCAAGACCCGGATGGCGTTTATTTTGCCAGAGGCTTTATCGAGCAAGGCTTGAAAGGAGGGGGCTTCACCTACTACGAATGGCCCTTGCCTGACGATCCGAATGCACTTGAACCGAAAATTGCCTATTCGCAAGTCGATCCGAATTGGGGCTGGATCATTATCGTTGGCTCATATATGAGTGACTACAATAGCCATGCAGATCAGATTATTTTTATGCTGCTGATTATTACAGGTTGTGCCCTGCTCGTGGGAACAACGATTGTTGTTTTGTTTGCCAACCATATCGCCAAACCGCTCGTGAAGCTGACAGCTCTTGTGAAGCGAATGGATGACGGCGATTTGACGGTTGAGCCTTTGCAGATCAAAAACAAGGATGAGATCGGTCAGCTATGTGACAGCTTCAACGGCATGTCGAAAAAATGGCGAGAAATCATCGGTGATGTCGCAGAGACCTCCCAACAGCTGGCGGCATCTTCGGAGCAATTGGCAGCCAGCAGCGAGCAGACGGAGAGAGCGACAGAGCAGATCGCCCAGGCGATCCAAGAAGTATCGATCGGGGCAGAAAAACAAACTGTCAATATGAAAGATGCGGATGATCGTGTGACAGAGGTTTCTACGCGTTTGCAGCAATTGAGCTCGTCCATGGTTGCTGTAGCTGCTTTGGCTACGCAAACAAACCAAAAGGCGTCCAATGGCAATGATGTTGTCGCGCAAACCATTAACCAGATCAGTCTCATTCACCAGACATCATCAACGACAGCCAATGATATTATCCATTTGAATGAAAAATCCAAGCACATCACGCATATTGTTGAAGTCATTACCCAAATTGCCAACCAAACGAATCTTTTGGCACTGAATGCGGCTATCGAGGCAGCGAGAGCGGGTGAACACGGTCGAGGATTTGCTGTCGTTGCCGATGAGGTCCGTAAACTGGCGGAGGAATCAGCCAAGGCTGCAGGGGATATCAGGGCTATCATCGAGCAGGTTCAATTGGATACCGAGCAAGCGGTGAGTCGCATGCAGGATGGAACAGCTGTCGTCCAGGATGGAATAACCATGATTGAGCAGACGGGAGAGCTGTTTACTGATATCGTCAAAATGATCGAGGACATCTCACAGGAATCACACGAAGTAGTCGGAATTGTAGAGGCGATTCATGCAGAGTCACAAATCATGGTCGAGTCGATCCAGGAGGTTTCCCAAATTACAGAGCAATCCTCTGGCAACATTCAAAATATCGCTGCTGCTTCCGAGGAGCAAAATGCCACGATGGAGGAGGTTTCTGCTACAGCGGGAGCATTAAGCAAAATGGCACTCGACCTGCAGGATTCACTAAGCCGCTTTAAAATTTAGATGAGCAATGGCCCTTCTACACGTAGGAGGGCTTTTTGCCTGAGAGAGTAAGGGGAGACTTTTTACAGGGAGCTAGCTTCAGCGAAAATGATTCTGTAATGGTGTAAATGATATTGATCTGCCAAAAGGTCCATTGCACGCCAGAAAGCTTCTTCGTTAAATCCTTCAAAATCATGGAGCATGTATTCTGCAAGATTATGGAATACATGAGCGAGACGGAAGTTTCTTTCAAAGATTACCTCTGAATACATACCGCTGTTTTTTATGTCTAGGAAAGCTTGGTAGATCAGCTTTTTATAGGCTAGCTTCGATATCTCATTCATTGCTTTCACCGTCCATCCCGGATGAATCTTCATTCCTCTGCTGCTGCTCCTGTGCTAATTTTCGCTTCGCATTCTTTTGCTTAATGAAGTCTTCTTTCAACCGCATCGCTTCTTCCATATCGATCTCATAGTAGTTCGCTAGTGCCAAGACGTAGTAGAGGACGTCGTAGAGTTCTTCCTCAATCGTGCCTTTGATGCTTCCTGTTTCAGTCAGGCGAGAACCTTTTCTGACTGCTTCTGATAGTTCGCCAACTTCTTCTACGAGCTTCAAAAAGTATGCTTGCTTGTTTTTTGGGCGAGAATCATTTTGCTTGATATAGGCTTGAAGCTCCTTTAGGGAGTAAGATTCCATTTCTGTACATCCCTCCTTTTACCAATCATACGCTTATTGTAGTTTACCGAGGGTACTGAGGTAAATGTGTGGATAAAAATGGGGAAGGGTCTTGTGAGGCTCTCAAACTATTGCTAGAATAAAAAATTAGGAGACTACTTACTATAAAAGTGAAGGAGGAGGAGTATTATGCATCCAAAGAAAGTCCCCCGTTAATCCCGAGGTCCACCATTCATGTACTTATATCAAATCCACCCATTAATGACTAAGGGAGATGTAAGCATATGAATATGAATGGACCAGTAGAAATGTCAAAAAGCGAAAGATTTCAAACCTGCCACGAAATTGCTTCGAGATTGCAAGAAGTTTACGGAGAAAAGGTTTTAGCCATTGGGGTCTACGGATCTGTTTCCAGAGGTACAGATGGGCCTTTTTCAGACATCGAGATGTTTTGTGTACTTGATGAGTCTGGTGAAGAGACAGATTTTAGCTATGAATGGTCAGCGGGACCGTGGAAGGCCGAAGTGAATGTACTGAGTGCAGGCGTCATTTTATCTACAGCAGCTACTGTGGAAGGAGAGTGGCCACTGACACATAGTCCGTTCTTTTCTCCGCTTGGCCTGTATGATCCAAAAGGCTTTTTTGCGGAGCTCAAAAAAGCGGCAGAATCACCCACTACCCAAGATTTCACAAACGCTATCAATGAAGTGCTCGTAGGCGAAATGTACGAGTTTATTGGGAAGCTGAGAAATATTAGCGTGAACGGCCCGAACACCTACTTGCCGTATTTGACCATGCAGTTTGCAAAGTACGGTGCGATGCTGATCGGATTGCACAATCAAAAACGGTACTCGACCGGAGCGATGGTGTTGCCGGAGGCTTTGGAGCTGCCAGAGCGACCTGCTGGCTTCGACAAGATAGCGAAACTGGTGATGTCAGGAAATCTATCAGATACGTCGGAATTACTTTCTGCCTGCGAAGATTTTTGGAGTGGACTTGTAGAGTGGGCAGCTGAACACGATTACGCGATTCATTCAGAACGAATTCCTTTTTGAGTCAAAAAATGAGACCCTTTTGCGAAGGGTCTCGTTTTTTTGTGGAAAAAACACCGGCAATTATTTATCGGTGTTCTGAACAAGCTACACGTTTGCTTGCTCTTTTCGCGAAGAGCTATATTTTTGGATGTCCGCTGGTGTTTTCGGGAAAGGAGTTTGCAGGGATTGATAGAGAGGTGCCTTTGTGATGTCAGCGGAATAGCATTCATCGACCTGAATTCCTGATTCCTTGAACCCTTTGAGCATTTTCAGGAACCCAAACATCCCCATGGAGCCGTTCTCCCTGACGCGCCGTACCTCCTCCAGATTCAAATAGACAATGGTGAAGGACTCAGAGTCACCCAGTTGTTCAATGATCCTGCCTTCTGGATCGACCGCTACAGAATTTCCCATTCCGATTGGATTCGGATGGTTAATGCTGACGACAAAGCATTGATTCTCAATCGCGCGGGTAATGGCGATCGGAAGGTGATTTCTCGTTCCGCCAATAAAGTCCCCCTGGAGCGTCGGCTTGATAATCACTTCCGCACCCTTTAGAGCGAGATTGCGTGTGGCTTCTGGATAGTGGCCATCCGCGCAGATTATGAAGCCTACCTTGCCGATGTTCGGTATCTCGTATACCGGGAAATCATGTCCAGGTTTTGATTGCTCAAGCGGATAAGGGATAAATACTTTCCTGTATTTCATGACGATTTCTCCCTCGGGAGAGATCAGGATGGCTGTGTTATAAGCTTCGTTTGGATTCTCAGCCTGTTCAAACAAGGAGCCGGGTGCCAGCCACTTTCGATGCTGTCTCGCTTTTTCACACAGTAATTCGGTCAAGGGACCGGGGATGGGTTCTGCCATCTGTAACCAATTCACTGGATCAAGTCCGTTTAGATACAATTCGGGAAAGGCTATGAGATCGACCGCAGGATTCATGTTGGCGATCATGTCCACGTAGTAAGCCAGCTTTTCGTAATTTTCCCGTTTGCGTGCTTGCAAGTCAGGATGTGTACTGGGTGACGCGATTTGGACCAAGGCCAGATTCAAATAGCTCATAGGCTCACTCCTTGTCGAAAGTGTTATAGCTTCATATTGAATCGTTGACCCTGATTAAACAATTACCCGTTCGGACCATATTTTGACGGAAAAGTCTGATATAATAAAAGAGATGACTGGTCATGAGGAGTGACTGATAATGAAACCGCTTTCAAGTGAGGATTACCAAAAGGTGCTTGCGTTCATGGATGATATGGCTGGTCCTACACAAAATTTCCGACAACAGGCATTAGCTGCGTTTGAAAAGCGATTTGGTTTTCATCAGGCCAACTTTTGGGTGTACAACGAACGAAACGACCTGATTCGTCCCGAAATGCGAAACATTAGCCATCACGCCATGGATCGCTATCTTGATACGTGCTATCAGTACGATATCTTAATGCCGAATAAAATTGGCCATCGCCTGCGAAATCAGCATGTTTTACGAATTCTAGATGTTCTTTCTCCTAAAGAATACGAGCAGAGCGATTATTACGATGAGTTCATGTCACGTCATGGATACTATCATCAGATGGTTGCCTATCTCATGAACAACGGGCGGGTGCTCGGCTGCATTGCATTTATGCGCTCTGAAAAAGAGAATCCGTTTCAGCCAAATGACATGGCCAGTCTTGAGCTTCTCTCCCGATTTTTATCGCGAAGCATTCGGAAAGAGGAGTTCCCAGAAGCTTTTGCCTCTATGTCTCAGGAAGAGATGGAATTGACCAGCAAAGAACGGGAAGTCATTGCCCTTGTACAAAAAGGCTATGGAAATGAAGCGATTGCCAGACAGCTGTTTGTCAGTATCAATACGGTAAAGAAGCATCTCCAAAGCATCTATCGCAAGTATGATGTCACAAATCGGACGAGCCTGTGCTATAAAATTCATGCTGGTCAAAAGTGAATGACTAGCCACAAATACAAAAAGCCCTCTCCAGTGAGAAGGGCTTTGTTTGCGTTTCGCCATTGATTACAGATCGTAATACAGCTCATACTCTTTCGGATTCACGGTGCGCTCCACTTGCTCGATCTCGCCGCGTTTGATGGAAATCCAGCTGTCGATCACGTCTTTGGTAAAGACGCCACCTTCGAGCAGGAAGTCGTGGTCTTGCTCCAAGGCAATCAGTGCTTCCTCCAAAGAAGCCGGAGCGCTCTTGATCTCGTGCTTTTCGGCATCGGAGAGATCGTAAATGTTTTTATCCATTGGACCATAGCCCAGTTCACGAGGGTCGAGCTTGCGCTTAATTCCGTCCAAACCAGCCATCAGCATGGCAGCGAACGCCAAGTACGGGTTGGCAGTAGAGTCTGGCGTACGGAATTCGATACGAGACGCTTTTGGCGTGACAGCTGCAATCGGGATACGGACAGCAGCAGAACGATTACCTTTGGAGAACACGAGATTCACAGGTGCCTCATAGCCAGGAACCAGACGCTTGAACGAGTTGGTGCTCGGGTTGGTCAAGGCGATCAGAGCAGGAGCATGGTGCAGGATACCACCGATATAATGGAGAGCTGTTTCACTCAGATTGGCATATCCGCCTTGCTCATAGAACAGGGGAGTATCGCCATCGAACAAGCTTTGGTGAACGTGCATCCCGGAGCCATTGTCGCCAACGATCGGCTTTGGCATGAAGGTAGCGGTTTTGCCATGCTTGGCTGCTACGTTGCGAACGATGTACTTGAACAAAAGCAGATTGTCAGCGGTGCGAGTGAGCGTATCAAAGCGGAAGTTGATCTCGCCTTGACCTGCGGTGGCTACTTCATGGTGATGACGCTCGACGGACAGGCCAGCCCCGGTCATCAATGTACACATTTCATTGCGAATATCCATTTGCGAATCAGTCGGTTGAACAGGGAAGTAACCGCCTTTGTTGCGTACCTTGTAGCCGAGGTTTTGTCCCTCTTTTCCTGTATTCCAGAACGCTTCTTCGGAATCGATATGGAAGAAGGAGCCGGATGGACCGGAAGCATAGCGGACACTGTCGAACAGGAAAAACTCCGACTCAGGGCCAAAATACGCTGCGGTCGCTACGCCAAGCTGTTGCAGATATGCTTCTGCCTTCAAGGCAATGCCACGCGGATCACGAGTGTAGGTGGAGTTGTCTGGATTGACGATGTTACAAACGATATTCAGTGTTTTGGCTTCTACGAATGGATCGATAAATGCGCTGACAGGATCAGGCATCGCGACCATGTCACTTTCTTCGATGGATTTGTATCCGGTCAGACTCGAGCCGTCAAAGGCAACACCGTTGATAAACGTACCTTCATCTACGGCATAGGCAGGAACTGTTACGTGATGCTGGCGACCGAGCAAGTCAACGATTCGAAAATCAACATATTCGATTTTTTCAGAGTCAATGGTGGACAAGACCGTTTTCATATCCATGGAAAGAACACTCCAATCACGAATTATTTTACGAACACATTCCACAAAGTTCGTTTTTTCGTACGTTATTATATTCTGTATTATAGGGAAAACCGACATCGTTCGTCAAGAGGTTTTCTTACGTTAGATGTAAGGATTTCTAACATTATATTATGGGGTTTAGAAAATGTTGCTGGTTTTGTAGAATGAAGACAAACTATTTGGACGAAAAACGGAGGCGGAATTTCGATGAAGGTACTTGTACTCGGAGCTGGTGGAATCGGTGGCTATTTTGGAGGAAGACTGGCGGAAAAAGGTGTGGATGTAACATTTTTGGTTCGGGAACGTAGATACAAGCAATTACAGGAGAGAGGCTTGCGGGTGCAGAGTATCCATGGGGACATTCACTTGCCTTCTCCCCAAACTATTCTGGCTGGTGAAGAGGCTGGGCCTTTTGATGTCGTGCTCTTGTCTAACAAAGCGTACACGCTTGCGGACAGCACCCTGTCGATTGCTCCCTATGTAGGAGAACAAACCGTGGTCATTCCTCTCTTGAATGGTATTGCTCATATGGAGCTTCTGTGGGAGCGATTTGGGAAGGAACGAGTGCTCGGAGGACTTTGCTTTATTGAAACGACGCTGAATGCCGATGGTGATGTGGTTCAGACGAGTGCGATTCATGATACGGTCTTCGGAGAGTGGGAAGGCGGAAGAAGCGAGCGCGTAGATCGGATTGAGCAAGTATTTTCTGGGGCCTTGAGCACGATGCGGGCGAGCGACCATATCCAGCAAGAAGCGTGGCACAAATATTTGTTCATCACGACATTTTCAGGGATTACAACATTGATGAATTCAGCAGCAGGTCCGATTCGCGAGACACCGTATGGCTTGGAGCTGACCAGGCAGCTATCGGAAGAAGTGGCGTCTGTCATGCAAGCGTTGGGGGCCCCGATTCGCTCAGATATCGTTGAGAAGCAAATGGTAACGTTCCAAAAGCAAGGAGCTGCCATGAAATCCTCCATGCTGCGTGATATGGAAAAAGGACTGCCAGTAGAGGGAGATCATCTGCAAGGGTATTTGCTTGAGCACGCAGAAAAGCTGGGCTTGTCCACGCCACTATTAAAAGTTGTTTACAATAATCTGAAGGTTTATGAACAGAAGCGGGAAGCGAGCAAATAAGGTATAATAATGGGCGAACGTCATTAGAAAATAGGAGGGGTATACATGGAAGTCATCAAGATTTCCCCCCGCGGATATTGCTACGGTGTTGTGGATGCGATGGTACTGGCACTCCGCACAGCGCAAAACTTTGACCTGCCACGCCCGATTCACATCTTGGGCATGATTGTACACAATGCACACGTCGTTGAGGCGTTTGAAAAACAAGGAATCAAAACATTGGATGGGGAGGATCGCCTCGCGCTATTGGATCAGGTGAACGAGGGAACGATCATTTTCACGGCCCATGGCGTATCTCCAGAGGTACGTAAAAAAGCACGTGAAAAAGGACTGACGGTTGTGGATGCAACCTGCCCGGACGTAACGAAGACACATGATCTGATTCGCGAAAAGGTAGCGGATGGCTACCATGTGATCTACATTGGGAAAAAGGGTCACCCTGAGCCGGAGGGAGCGATCGGGATCGCGCCTGAACACGTCCATCTGGTGCAGAAGGTAGAAGAGCTCGATGCACTAAAGGTCCATGCGGATAAGCTGATCGTGACGAACCAGACTACGATGAGCCAATGGGATGTAAAGCATTTGATGGATGCGATCATCAAGCGTTTTCCGGGAGTAGAGGTACACAACGAGATTTGCCTGGCTACACAGGTTCGTCAGGAAGCAGTTGCAGAGCAGGTGGGCGAGGCGGATGTATGTATTGTCGTAGGAGATCCGCGCAGTAATAACTCCAATCGACTGGCGCAGGTTTCTGAGGAAATCGCGAATGTGCCGTCTTATCGGATCGCGGATTTATCGGAGCTGGATATCGAATGGCTGCGCGGAAAGAAAAATGTGGCGGTCACATCCGGCGCATCAACACCAACACCTTTGACCAAGGAAGTCATCAGCTTTCTGGAGCAATTCGATGAATTCAATCCTGCGACCTGGGAAAAGAAACGTACCGTTAACATGGCAAAAATATTGCCGACTGTGAAATAGGAGAATCCTATGACGGAAATACCCTCCGGTAATCAACAGGGTAGCGATACTGGCAGATATGTTAGTTTTGCTGCCCTTTTTCTTTTTATGTACTACGGATTTGGCGCTTTTTCGCCACTGATTACTCAATATTACAAATCCATTCAATTATCAGGCACACAAATTGGTCTGATCAGTGCTGTTGCACCTGTCGTTTCGATCGTGACGCAGCCGATGTGGGGAATGATTTGTGACCACTTTCAAATTCGTAAGGCGATCCTTATCCTTACCTTGGTTGTTTCAGGCTTGGTGGGACTTCTTTTTACGGCCGTTTCCACCTTTGCGTATGTGCTATTGCTCTATATCGTTTTATCCTTTTTCCAGAGCGCTGTTATTCCGATCTCGGACAGCTTGGCTTTGGGCTACGCCAAAAAACGGCAGCTCCAATTTGGCGATATCCGCATGTGGGGAGCGGTTGGCTTTGCTTTGGCGGCGTTTGTCACGGGCCTTTTGGTAGACCAGTGGGGCCCATTCGTTTTATTTTATTCGTATTGTCTGGCTCTACTGATAGCGATTCTGTTTGTGTGGCGTGTGCCAGAAGAAGTGGCTGAATCTTCACGGTTTACAGTCAGTATGTTCAAAGGCGTGAAGGATTTACTGCGTATTCCGAGGTTTTTGCTCTTTTTGATGGCGTCGTTTTGTGTTTTCGGCACGGTGAATGCCAATAACATCTGGTTTTCACTGTACTATCAGGAAATCGGGGGAACGGTGGCTGGAGTTGGGCTGGCATTTTTGCTGTTTGCAGGTAGTGAAGCACCTTTTATGAAGCTGGCTGGCTTTTTGGTTCGCAAGTATGGTCTGGAGCTGACGCTTCTTTCTGCAGCGGTGTTCTCTGCTCTTCGCTGGTTCTGGTACAGCTCGGCGCCGAGCACGACCGCGATTCTGGTGGTTTTCTTTATCCAGGGGATTTCGGTTGGCTTTTACTTGGCGACAGCGGCGCAGTTTGTGAGGGAAAACACGCCCGCCTCCTTGCAAGTGACGGCGATCGCCATCTTTTTCTCGGTCGGAAGCGGGCTCGGGACGATGCTATGCAATTTGGTAGCAGGCTGGATCAAGGATTCGTATTCGATGCTAGCCATTTATATGTTCTTTGGTGTCATGACGGCGATCGGGATTATCCCGCTTTTGATTATTAAGTATGGTCCATGGAAGCAGCAGGTACACCAAGAAGAGGTTACGACTACTCAATGACCAGTGTTCCCTGAAAGCCGGTTTCTGGATATCCGGGGGAATCGGACACGAAGGAAAATTGGCCTTTTCGATCAGCCGAGAATTGCAGCATGGTCGATTGGGTGGGCTTTAATTCAGTGGAGGCCAGGTTTAGCTCACGAATAGCCAGGTTATGCGGTCTGGTGTCTGTGTTTACGATCATCAAGGAAACAAGATCGCCTTCGCGTATGGCCAACCGATTAGGCAAAAAGCCGGCACTGGAAATCGTGACGGTTTGGGTCCGTGAAGCGGCTGCAAAAGACGTATGTAGACGATTTTGATGATGGGTCCACAGGAGGGCGATCGTTACAAACAGGGCGATGAGTGGATAACGAAATTGCTGGAACCGTAGACAAGACAATTCATATCAGCTCCTTTGAACGCAAAAATCCATGATGTTTACTATTATCCTGTCCTGTCCCTGTTTGAACTAACCAAGAAAATAGCGATTCAAAAATGCGCTTGAAACGAGGGTTCCCTGATGGAAGGGAACCTATTTTTGATAGATTACCTTGTCACACATAGTAATGTGTGTTAAGTTGTATTTGCGAGGTGAAATAGATGGGGGAAAGCAATATCAGCAGCGATAACATTCGCGGGCATCTCGATGCCATTATTTTGCGAGTGCTCTGCGAAGGCGACAATTATGGCTATGAAATCATGAAGGCGATTGCTAAAAATAGCGGCGGTCAATACGAGTTGAAGGAGCCGTCCCTGTATACGAGCTTGAAAAGGCTGGAAAAGCAGAAGCAAATCGTCTCTTACTGGGGAGACGAAACTCAGGGCGGCAGACGAAAATATTACAAAGTGACCTCGTTGGGCAAGGAAGCGTATGAAGCTGCTTTGGAATCATGGAAGGTAGCCAAAGCAATCATTGATCAATTAATCGAAAGGCAGGATAAAAGCTGATGGATAGTTTACACAAGCATGTGAACCAGCTGTTTGCAAAGTATAAAGGCAGCAAACAAATCCAGGAGCTAAAACGTGAGATACTGAGTAATCTCGAAGCAAAGGTTGCCGATTTAACAGCAGGCGGCATGTCGTATAGCGATGCGGTTGATGTTGCAAGAAGAAGCATTACTTCGATCGATGATCTGATCGACGACCAATCGAAGGTTTATGTCAATCAAATGACAGCAGAGCTGGTGCAAAGAGGCTTACTGTATGTTTTGATCGCTTGGATTGTTACGATGCCTTTTCGAATCTTCGGGAGTGGGATTATGTTAAATGGATTGCTCTTGCTGGGGAGCATTGTTTTAGGGATCGTATACGTGGTGCTGCGCTTGAAAAAGCAAGATATGCACCTGGGCCGGACGGCTGCTTTCGATGTGCAGGCAGCTTTTCGCCGCAGAAAGCTGGCTTGGATCATTTGGGCGGTATTTATCATCGTTACGATTCTTTACAACACGGCCATGCTCTTTGGGAGCAACATCTGGTTTCAGACGCAGGTTAAAATCGCGGGACCGTATCATTTTGCGACGCTGGGTACCCAGTATGCGCTGCCTTTTGTTTCGATTCTCGTACCTATGCTGTTTCATATCGTACCTGGGCTAATGATGAAGTATGAGGCAGGTGAAGATGATGGCTATGAGGCATAGAGTTATTATTGTTTTGGCAATCGCAGGAATTGCTCTGCTCGTACTGATTCAGGGCTTCATCATTCCGGGAAATCAGGCCAGGGAAGAGCAGTATCAGTTAGAGCAGCAAAATCCGCTTACGCACGATCTGGGCTCCATTTTGAAATATAAAAACAAGTACATGGGGAATGCATCCAATCTCATGAATCTGTTTCAGCATTTGCCCCTGCAAAGCATCCCGAAGACATTTGAGCTGGACTCAGACAAGCTCAGGCTGAAAGTATTGTTCAGTGAGCCGGCAAGCAGTGTGAAAGAAATCGAGCTAAAGCGAGCGTTGCTGTACAATTCTCTTGCCGCGTATGCCTTGGTGGATAATTTGGAGGTGATTGAGTTCCACTTTACTGATGGAACCTATACAAGCACGCGTACTGCAACACAAGAAGTGTTTGGTGTACCGCTGTCTGATCTGTTGACAGAGGAAAAGTGGAAAACCATCCAGGAGCAGCTAAAGGACGATAGCTATGTAAGTAAGCAGGCGCAAATTGTTATTCAAAAGTAAAGGACATGAATGTTCAGCCGAGGAAAAAAACGAAGCCCAGTCCAGAGATGCTGCTACAAACAGCTGCTTTGGAAGGGCTTTGTTTTTGTTTTGATCCTGCATGATTGCTTTAAACAAACAGATGAAGCAAGAAGTATATCAGCGCAGAAATGATCGCGGAAATTGGCAACGTGATAAACCAAGTAATGACAATCCGTTTGGCGACTCCCCAGTTGACGCTCTTCAACCGTTTGGCGGCGCCGACACCCATGATTGCCGAGGAAATCACATGCGTGGAGCTGACCGGCAAGCCTAGCTGTGTAAAGGTGAAGATGATGGAGGAGGAAGTCAGATCGGCGGTCGCCCCGTTAATCGGTTCGATTTTGGTGATTTTTCCTCCGACTGTTTTAATGATTTTCCATCCACCAACAGATGTGCCCAGTCCCATGGAAATCGCACAGATCAATTGTACCCAAAATGGGATATGTCCAGGGTCAGACTGCAAACCAGCCGCAACTAAAGCAAACACGATAATCCCCATCGCCTTTTGTGCATCGTTTGTGCCGTGAGTAAACGATTGCAGAGCAGCCGTCAGGATTTGGAAGTAGCGAAACCGCCTGTTAATTTTGGAGGGAGGGGTCGCGACGCGCCGAAAAATAGCATAAAACAGAATCATCATAAGATAGCCGAGCAAAAGCGCGATGATCGGAGAAAGAATTAGCGCCTTGAAAATCTCGGTGAAGCCACTCCAATTGATCGGTGTGGTTCCTGCTGCTGCAATCACAGCTCCGACGATCGAACCGATCAGGGCATGGGAGGAGCTGCTAGGTATCCCGTACCACCACGTAATGAGATTCCAGAAAATCGAGGCGAGCAGTGCTGCCATGACGATGAGGACACCGTATTCCAGCTTGGAGGGGTCTGCGATTTTGCCACCTATCGTTTTGGCGACACCTGTGAAAGTGAGGGCTCCGATAAAATTCATGATGGCAGCAAGCCCAATGGCGATTTTGGGAGGCAGGGCTTTCGTAGATACGGTTGTGGCAATAGCATTGGCTGTATCGTGAAATCCGTTGATAAAATCAAAGGAAACAGCAAGAACGACAACGATGACGATGAGGGTCAGACTCGTATGCATGGAAGTGGTCTCCTTGTTTTAACGTATAAGAATTTATAAGCGCAATGCTTATGAATTCTGGAGCGCATAAAAACCAACCGCTAAAACGCGGTCACTCCTCCATGAAAAGTCCTCGATAGAGGTTTTTTTATGTATTGCCCATGATGACGGTCTCCATCGCATTCGCGACGTCCTCACAATGATCCATGACGTCCTCGAGTACTTCGTAGATTTCCTTGAACTGGATGATGTGAATCGGGTCGGTCGTTGATTTAAAAAGCTGCCGAATACTGCCGCGTAACAGCTCGTCGCCTTCGCTTTCCAAATCATTGATCCGAATAATATATTCTTTCATCGCGGTCAGCTTTTGCTGTTGCAACAGCTGGGTCGCGAGCAAAATCTGGTGGGTAGAGTTTTCAATGATTTGGCCGAATTTCACCATGGTTCCATCGGGTTCAATGATGTCGTACATATAGAGGCGGGACGCACAGCCCTCCAGCCCGTCGAGAACGTCATCCAATTTTACTGCCAGCTCCATGACGTCCTCCCGCTCGATCGCGGTAATAAATGTCTTGTTGATTCTGATGATGATTTCATGAATCAGCTTATCTCCTTTTGACTCATACTCCTTCATCGTATCAGCAAAGCCTTTTACGGTTTCTAACGAAGAAATTTTATATTGATTAAAATACACAGCAGATTCATGAACATTTTTTGCGATCTCATAAAGATCATCCAGTAGGGCGTCTGATTTGGTAAAAAGCATGACGAACCTCCCCCGTGTACATCTGACTAGGAGTATTTTTAGTGGGGGAGGCTGTGTTTATGCACCCTTTCAGGAATTAGGAAAGAATAGCTGGCTAGCCATATACAGGGCGAGTCCCCACATGATGATGGCGGAAATGATAGTTAAGCAGCGTAGCAGTCGTCCAGAACGGTCCAGTCTGCCAGCCGTGCGTCCTGCGATAGCAAGGCCGAAAAACCAGAGGCAAGAGACGATGATACAAGCAATGGTGAAGCCCCACTTCTCTGCGCCCGTATAGCTGAGCGAGCTGGTTCCGATTACACCGATTGTATCCAGAATGGCGTGCGGGTTCAGAAGAGAGACGGAGGCAGCAAACATGACCTGGCGTTTTGCCGAAAATTGCTGGGCCTCGCTGTTATCCGTTGTGGGACGGCTTCGCCAGGTAAGATACCCCATGTAAAGCAGGAAGCAGACGCCGACCGCATACAAAACGGTCTTTAGCCATGAGACAGTAAGCACAACGAGCGATACCCCAAGTACAGCTAACAAAATAAGCAGCATGTCACACAAAAAAGCCGTGATGACTACGGGCAATGCCCGCCAAATTGTAGGCTGGGCAGCACCTTGATTAAACACAAAAACATTTTGGGCACCTAATGGCAGAATGAGTCCGAATGCAAGTACCAGCCCATGTAAAATAGCTTCGATCACAAAATGTTCCTCCTTATGACATTCCAGTTGATTAAGAATACTGTCATTATTCCTGTTTCTGATCTGGTTGTCTCCAGCCAATTGGTTTACTTCTGGCTCAACCAATCTGTAAAATGGAATCAGAAAGGAGGAGCTGCTGATGCTCACCATAGACTGGAAGCCCGACAAGTCTTCAGATATAGCCGTTTATTTGCAAATCGTTGCGTACATACGACAAAAAATCGCTTCAGGTGATTGGCCTGTGAAAAGCCAGTTACCTACACAACGTGCATTGGCACAAGCCTTTCAGGTAAATCGCAGCACGGTGGTGACCGCTTTAGAGGAGTTGAAAGCGGAGGGCCTGATTGAGTCGACGATGGGCAGCGGAACGATCGTTAGCAACAATACATGGTCGCTTTTGACGACAAATCCGCCGCCAGACTGGATGGGATATGTACAGTCCGGGATGCAGCTTCCTAATATTCCGACCATCCAATTAATCAATCGGTACGAGCCTGATCCGAGCTATATCCGGCTAGGAACAGGGGAGCTGTCGCCTAGGCTCATTCCTACACGAGGAATGGAAGAGGTGATGAGTGGCCTGCGCGGAAAAATGACGACCCTTGGTTACTCAGAGCCAAAGGGGCTACTAGCACTGCGTCAAGCGATCAGCTCTCATTTGCGAAGCCGGGGAGTAGAGGCCTCGCCCGGCTCTATTCTCGTCGTCTCGGGTGCGCTTCAGGCGATGCAGCTGATTTCGCTCGGAATCTTGCACCGTGAGTCAGCTATTTTATTGGAACAGCAATCGTACTTGTATTCATTGCCACTATTTCAATCGTCCGGGATGCGCTTGGTGGGAGTTGGGATGGATCAGGAAGGAATACAGCCTGAGGCGCTGTCCCGGCAAAAGCAAATCCATAAGGGAGCACTGCTCTACACCATTCCGGCCTATCACAATCCGACTGGGATACTCATGAGCGAGGGAAGAAGAGAGCAGGTCATGGCTGTCTGCGAAAGAGAGCGCTTGCCGATTTTGGAGGATGACGTCTACGGGGAGCTATGGCTTGATGAACCAGGTCCGCTGCCGCTTAAAACACGGGATCAGAATGGGTTGGTTCTTTATTTAGGCAGCCTGTCCAAAACGTTAAGCCCAGGTCTGCGAATTGGGTGGCTTGTGGGGCCGGAGCCAGTCATCGAGCGGCTTGCGGATGTGAAAATGCAAATTGATTACGGTTCGAGCGTCTTATCTCAATGGGTGGCGGCGGAGTGGCTGTCGGGCGGAATGTATGGGCAGCATTTAGCAAGGACTCGGATTGCACTGCGAGAGCGAAGAGAACGAATGTGCAAGGCATTGGACCAGTGGTTTCATGATATTGCCGACTGGAAGATTCCCAAAGGGGGCTTTTATGTCTGGCTTCGCCTCCTTCAAGCTGTCTCCATGCGTACGCTATTTTCCAAAGCAACCGCTGAGGGGATCCTGCTCAATCCAGGGTACATTTATGACCAGACGGACAGCCATCATTTGAGATTGTCTTATGCTTACGCTGATGAGGATGATATGAAGCGAGCACTGCTTACCTTATCCAAGCTGATCAAAGAAATGTAACAAACAGTCCACGGAGCTTTTTCGTTCGTGGACTGTTCGTATTTTGTGAGCATGATTCTCAGTGATAATACAATTTGACCGAAATCGGAACAACCCGTTAAAATGCCGATTTTCCTGAGAAAATCAAGCTTAATTGGTAATGACTATCACTTGTATTATCCATAAAATGTTCATTTGAGAAAAGGGAACAAAACGTGTATGATTAAAATAATTATTAAATAGTATTCATTTCAGTTAATTGAAAGGAGTTCTCATATGAAATATGCTGACTATCATCATTTAAATCATGTGAAAGAGCAAAGTAAATCTAAGAAAACATTGTGGATCACGTTAATCCTGACGCTGTTTTTTACGATAGTCGAAGTAGTAGGCGGACTGCTTTCCAACTCACTGGCACTTTTATCTGACTCTGCTCATATGATCTCTGACGTCATTGCACTTGGCTTGAGCATGACAGCGATCTACATGGCGACCAGAAAGCCAAATCAAAAGTACACATTCGGATTTTTGCGATTTGAAATTATCGCTTCTTTTCTGAATGGTTTAGCACTTGCGATTATTGCGATTGGTATCGTCATCGAGGGTATCAAGCGGATGATCAATCCGCAGGATGTTGACTTGCAGCTGATGTTAATCATTGCTTCGATTGGACTGGTCGTAAACATCGTTCTGACAATCATTTTAAGCAGAAGTACAAAAGAAGAAGACAACCTCAATGTAAAAAGTGCTCTGTGGCACTTCATTGGCGATTTGCTCAGCTCTGTTGGTGTTATCACGTCTGCCGTTTTGATCCATTTCACAGGCTACTACATTTTTGACCCATTGATTAGTATGGTGATCGGGGGCATCATTTTTACCGGAGGGGCGAAAATCATTCGCGAATCGTACTCTGTTCTGATGGAATCCGTACCGGAGCAATTCGACCTCGAAGCCATCCGTGAAGCAATCAGCAAGGTCGAGGGTGTAGAGGATGTTCATGAGCTTCATTTGTGGGCAGTAACTACGGAGCATTACTCGTTGACAGCACACGTCTTTGTTCGGGATAGTATCCAACCGTATTGTGTAATCATGGCTATTAACCATCTACTGAAGACTGAATATGGTATCGATCATTCGACGATCCAGATCGAAGACCCAACCATTCTGGATCATGGCGAGTACGGAAAACAGTTTTTACTGCAACAAGCGTAATCCATCCAAACCGAGCTATCTGGAGTTTATCTGGATAGCCCGGTTTTTTCTTTGACGTCGAGCATGAGCTGATGGAATTTCTCTATTTCTTCAAAATGGGGAAAATGAGTAGACTCTTCAAACCAGATAAATTGCTTCGCAGGTGCCTTCAGTTTTTCGAAATAGCTATAGGCAACCTGAGACGGGGTCATATAATCATATCTTCCCATGCAGAAATAGACCGGAACGCGCAGCTCTGGTACCGTTTCTAGCAGATTCGTATGCTGCGATTGTGGCAGGATAGCATTTCTGGAAAAAGAGTCGCCGAGAACCAAGCGAATTCCGTCTACCCATGTATACTCAGGGGAAAATAAGACACCGCTAATCAGTGCCTCATAAGAATTGCTTTTTCGTTCCGAACCGCCAAAAGCAGTGACCCACTTTCTTTCGAGCGTAGCATCCTTCCGCGGATTTTTGTACGGCGGCGGGCCGATTAGTGTAAGCTCCTTGATCGCTTGTTCGTTGTTCTGCCTGCGTGCTTCCTCCAGCACAAATTGATAGGACGATTGCTCGCCAAGCATAGAGTACGCGACTTGCCCTACACCGATGTACGCATAATAATCTTCGGGATATTTTTGGACCGTCCAGGTAGCAAGCAGACTTCCCCACGAATGTCCGACGATAAAGATTTTGGGCTGACTGAATTTTTGCTTCAAATAGTCGGTCAAGTCCTTGGTGTCCGATATGAGCTTATTGACCTGCAAATTTTCGTTGGACATGCCCCAGTGATACGATTTCCCCGAACCGCGCTGATCCCAATTGACGACGATAAAATCATTCTCCAGCTTTTCCTGGTACTGTCTAGCATACGCGATCTGTGGATAGCCCGGTCCGCCATGCAGGAAGAGCAGAATCGGATTGTTCTTGTCCTTGCCGCGAATCAAAATCGACTGCTCAATACCGCCAAGCTCAACCTGCTCAAGAACGGCGATACTGTTTGGAATGACGGCACCGTTCTCATCTTTTATGGAAGGAGTCCAGGACGGAAATAGAAAAGCGATCAAGATCAGGCAAAACAGGATGAGGCCAACGCGGTATCGATTTCGTTTCAACTTTTGAAAAAACATAATGTGCGTTCACTCTTTCTGTGATAGATTCCTCAGGTACTGGTGCTTATGGTAAAATTATACTCATTATTCTGACCGTTTTGGAGAGTCACACCCGCTTCAATACAGCAAGAAGGATAAGGAGAATGAGCATGAGTACAAATGCCCAAAGTATTTTGACAATCAAATGCAAGGATGTCATACTGCGCGAGTTTTTGGTTGAAGATGTTGATGCCATCTACAGCCTTACACAACAGCCGCATATCATCGAGTATTTACCAGAATGGAGCGTATCCAAAGAGCAGCGATTGAATTGGTTGACCAACTACGAAACTGTTGGAGCTTAGCGCAGTAGCGATGCATCGCAATATTTCCTCAAACCGGGTCATTCAAAAATGCGGCTTTGTTTTCGTAAATGACATCATAATCAAGGAGGAAGCGTATCATTCTTACAAGCTTTACAAAGCTGACTGGCAGAAATAGCGAGAGAAGAGCAGTTATACAAGCTGTTGATACGCAACCCAAAGACCAAGGAGCGGAGAATGAAACAGACAAAAACCAATGCGATGCGCATTTTGGAAAAAGAAAAAATAGCATACACGATGCTGACCTATAGCACAGATGACGGAAAAATCGATGGCGTCTCAGTCGCCCATAAGATCGGGAGAGAAGAGCACGTCGTCTATAAAACCTTGGTTGCCCAAGGAACAAGCAAAGGCTATTATGTGTTTGTCATCCCGGTGGAGGCAGAGCTTGACCTGAAGAAAGCGGCAACAGCGGTCGGTGAAAAGAAAATCGAAATGATTCCGGTAAAAGACATCACAACAGTGACCGGATATATCCGTGGTGGCTGCTCCCCGATTGGCATGAAGAAGCTGTTTCCGACACGCATAGATGAAACCGCCAGAGCACTGGACACCATCATTGTCAGTGGGGGAAGCGTCGGGGTACAAATCGAAACGACACCGGAGAATCTGATTCAGGCGACTAAAGCGCAGTTTGCGGATATTGCCAAGTTTGAATAAGTGCGAAAATGAAAGGGCAACCCAATCGGGAAGCCCTTTTTCTGTGTGCCCTAATCAATGATACGGAAACTGAGTCGAGTAACCACTGAATTGCTGATAAGCTTGCTGCAGCTGTTGCTGCTCAGCCGCCTCCAGTTTGTACCAGCCTTTTTGGAACATGAGGTTATAGGCTTCGCGTGCGCCTTGATGCGTTTCATTCAAAATCTGCATCATATCGGCATGCAGCTGTTGGTGGCTCGCTTCACGCACAGCGATGTTGAAGTTGTCTGTCAATAGCTTGCAGGTCGCCAAGCAATCATTAAGATAGTCCCGATCGTTCATCTGCGGACCTTTAACCTGTGGCAGCTGTCCTGTTTGCGGGTTTGCGATTTGATTTTGATTTGGCATCCGGATTTCCTCCCCTACTGCATCTGTGGTTGCTGCTGTTGCTGGGACTGCGTCTGCGGAAGAGTGGACATAACGGCTGTATTGTTGTTTTGCAGGTGAGTGAGCAGCTTTTGGTAGTGCTGCTGATGCATTTGCCCGGCTTTTTCTAAAGCCTGCTTAACCTGTGGGTCAGTTGCCTGCTGGGCAAATGCATGCAGCTTTTTAAATGCAAGTAGCTCCCAGGACAAGGCGTCCTTGAGGTAGCTCAAATCCTTCGATGTAATGACTTGTGGTGGCTCTGGAATCGGTGCTTGCGAGAAAGGTGCGGAAGACATAAGGGATGGCATCGTATTGCTCCTTTCAGTTGGGATACAACTTATAGGATGAGCAACCGACCATGAAATATCCTTGGTGGAAAACAGGCAAAAAAAGAACCGGCTGATTCGTCAGCCGGTAGCATTCGTTTCTACTTGGTCGTTGTGGGCTCCGTGGTAGTCGTTATCTCCAAAGCAGCCACTTGAATATCAATGCTGGCCGGAGCGATGTTCAGACAATAGCTGGTTTCTTTGTGCACAGCCTGCTGAATTTCCTGCACGAGTGTGTGGATATCGCTTCCATAGGGCAGCTTTAGTCCTAGTGTGATTTGAAGTCGAGGCAGATCGTCAAATGTAAAAACGGTTTTGATCACTTGTCCTACCTCGGCAAAGCTATTGCAAGTGGCCAGCACAATTTTCCGCAGCACTTGTGGATGGATTTGAATACGTCCCCCGGAAAATGGCGGGTGAACCACCGTTGATTCGCCAATGACTTCTTTTTTTGAGCTGAAAATCTGCTGTGCAGAAGCAATCAGACGCTGTAAAAAGTCTTTTTCCACCTCTACGCGTGGGATCGGGATGACGTGTCTTCCCATCGTTTGACGAACGTATTGTGCCGCTTCGATTTCTTGCTGTGGCTTGATTGACTCAATCGGAATATATTCAACCGAATTGGGAAGCTGTAGTGCTTCCACAATTCGTTCAATCATCCTCATCGATGTTCCCAAGATGAGCAGTCGTGCGGGTTGAATCTGCTCAAGACTTTGTTTTATTTCTGCAGCATGCTCCTTATAGTGAAAAATGGCGCGTTTGACTGCCTGAATTTTCGTCTTTTCATACTTGGCGGAGGTACCGGCTATTTTACGCCCTTCGTATATGAGAATGCCGTCATCAATAATGGCATCGATGTTCATGCGATAAGCCAGCTCAAGCGCGCTTGAGCTTTTTCCAGTTCCACTCGTTCCGTACAAGGCGTAGATTTCCATGGCAACCTCCCTTCTGTGTTTTTCCCTTTATTATACACGAGAGGGAGAAGGGGAAAAAGCTAGTGGTATTGTTCGCCCATTTCCCGTGAGCGTTCGGTTGCCCGCAAAATGGCTGCAGTGACTCCCTGCTGGAATTGATAGGCTTCCAGAACCTCAAGCCCGGCTTGAGTCGTTCCGCCTGGACTGGTTACTTGCTGGCGTAAAATCGCTGGCTCAGCGCGGGTATCGAGTAGCATGTGAGCCGCACCGATGACAGTTTGCAGTGTCAGCTGTCGCGCCATTTCCCGATCCAGGCCAGCTGTCGCACCGGCTGCCATCATCGCTTCTACCAGATAATAAATATAGGCAGGGCCGCTTCCGGAAAGCCCGGTAATAATATCAAGCTCCTCCTCAGCTACCTGATAAACCGTGCCGATTGCTTCAAAGAGGCGAATGGCCAGCTGGAGCTGTTCGCCTGTCACAAAGGAATTTGCCGCAAGCCCTGTAGCGGAAAGTCCCACAGCGGAGGATGTATTTGGCATCGTACGAACGATCGGACAATTTACACCGAGCCATTCGCCGATAAGAGTGGTGGAGACGCCGGCCACAACAGAGATGATTAGCTGACCAGCGTGAATGACGCCACGCAGCTCTCGGAGCGCTTCTGCTGCATCCTTTGGCTTGATCGCCAAAATCAAAATGTCAGAAGAACGAGCCACCTCGAGCTTATCCTGAGTAAACCTCACACCGTAGCAATCAGCCAGCTGCTCCAGCCGCTCCCGATTATTGCGATTGGAGACGAGAAGCCGGTCTGGAGAGAGTAGTCCTTTTTTGAGAATGCCGGACAGCATGGCTTCCACGATGGAGCCAGCGCCGAGAAATCCAATCCGTCCTTCTATGCACAGTCTGTCTTGTTTGTTCATTGGTGTTCCCTCCTTTTGGACTATCGGATTTGCCCGGTTCCACGGACGACATATTTATAGGAAGTCAGAGCAGGCAAGCCCATTGGACCGCGTGCATGAAGCTTTTGTGTGCTGATGCCGATTTCGGCACCAAAACCGAATTCGCCCCCGTCCGTGAAGCGAGTAGATGCATTGTGATAAACCGTAGTCGAATCGACCGTAGTCAGGAAGCGGCGAGCAGCGTCATCGTCTTCGGTGATAATGGCTTCAGAATGACCCGTGCTATGCTTGGCAATATGCTGGATGGCATCTGCCAAAGTATCGACAGTGCGAACAGCCAGGATCAGATCGGAGAACTCAGCATCCCAGTCAGATTCGCAGGCTGGCTTCAGTTGGGCACTAAGCTTGGTGTGTAGTGCCTTTGTTTGTGCGCATGCTCTGACTTCTACACCTGCTTCGATCAACTGTTTGAGCAGATCGGCTTGATGAGCAAATGGCCATTCACGATGCAAAAGCAGTGTCTCAGCAGCGTTGCATACCGCAGGACGACTCGTTTTGGCATTGATGACGATTGCATGAGCCATCTCGTAGGAAGCTGTCTGGTCGATGAAAATGTGGCAATTGCCAACGCCCGTTTCCAAAACAGGTACGCTCGATATCTCCAGGACTCGATTAATCAGGCCCGCACCACCGCGGGGAATGATGACATCAATGAGACCATTTGCTGTACATAAAATATCGACGGAGGCATGCTCTGCAAAGGGAAGATACTGGACCGCCTCAGAAGAAATGCCTACACGCAAAAGACCAGCCCGGATGCTGCTGACCAGCGCCAGATTGCTTGAAACCGCGCTATGGCTTCCACGAAGTACAATCGCATTGCCTGTTTTCAGGGCGATGGCAGCAGCGTCGATCGTCACGTTGGGACGGGCTTCATACACCATGCCGATGACGCCGAGCGGGACACGTACTTGTTCGATAACCAATCCGTTTGGTCGCATCCATTGATCCATGCTTTGTCCAACAGGGTCCTCAAGAGAAATAAGCTGCTGCAAACCATCGACCAAATCGCGAATGCGGTCAGGTGTCAGTCGCAGTCGATCCAGATAGGAAGCAGGCTGACCATCTGCCTCAGCTTTGGCCAAATCCTGCTCATTTGCAGCCAAAATGACGTCTGAATCTGCCTGTAGCTGCTCCCCGATAGCTGCTAGCGCTTTATCCTTTTCAGCCCGACTTAGCAAGGCCATTTGGCGTGACGCCTGCTTTGCCAATGCAATTTGTTCCAGCACTTTTTCCTTCAAGCTTTCCATGATCTCCCCAGCTCCTCTATTTTTTCTATTTCGTTTAAACCGTTACGTAGTGAAGCGCCTGTCTATGTGATCTGTGTCCAGTGATCGCGATGGATTACGGTACCGCTGCGTCGCGCTGCCCCTGCAGGTGAGAGAAGGTCTGCTAAATCAGCAGCATCGTATCTGCTGACACCGCGTCCGATCAATGCTCCGTCACAATAAACCTCGATGACTTCCCCAGGAGCGAAAGTACCGTCGACCCCGCGCACTCCAGCGAGCAGGAGGCTGCGGCGCTTTTCGAGAATGGCTTCAGCCGCACCGCTGTCGATCGAGATGGAGCCGCGAATTGGTGAGTGGAGAGCGATCCATTGCTTGCGGGTCGGGACCCCACTCGAAGCGGGAGCCTCAGGCTGATAGCTGACATACGTACCGTTGCCGCTGCCATGTAAAATATCGAGCAAGTCAGAGGGTTGATCCAATTTTCCGATAAAGCTCGGTATCCCAAGACCTTGTGCCGTCTTCGCGGCGATCAGCTTGGAGCGCATGCCTCCGGTACCAAGCTGTGATGCTCCTCCAGCGAGCGCTTCTATTTCCTCCGTTACTTCAGAAAGCCATGAAATGCGCTTGGCATCAGGATGATTTCGCGGGTCTTTATCGTACAGACCATTCGTATCCGTTAGAATTAAGTAAAGGTCTGCATGTACCAAGCCTGCTACGAGTGCACCGAGCATGTCATTATCGCCAAAGGTAAGCTCTGCTACTGAGACCGTGTCGTTTTCATTGATGATTGGCAAAATATTTTTATCCAACAGGAGGGACAAGGTTTGAAAGGCATGCTGATAACGCTCCCGGTTGGAAAAGTCACCACGTGTCAAAAGAATTTGTGCGACACTGAAACGGTGTGCGGAAAACAGCTGCGTGTAGGTTTGCATTAGCAAGCTTTGTCCGATCGCAGCGGCAGCTTGCTTGGCAGCCAGCGTACGCGGTCGCTGTTTATACCCCAGACTTTGATAGCCGCTCGCGACTGCTCCCGAGGAAACCAGCACAACCTGATGACCTGCTTCCCGCAGCTGACTGACAGCTGAGACGAGCAGCGACATCTTGGCTGGGTCGACACCACCGCTGGGCGCTGCCAGAGAACTGCTGCCAACTTTTACAACCAACCGCATTTTACCTTTCTTCATGACCGAACCTCCTGTTTCCAGACAATAATCGTGCGTATTCAAAAAAACGCAAAAAAGCCCTTTCGTCTCTTTGATAAGGACGAAAGGGCATGATGACCTCCGCGGTACCACCTTATTTGACGTCAGTGACCTGGTAGGGTACAAAAGACGTCCGGCTCTCTTTCTTTGATAACAGGTGAAAGAAACCTGTCCAGGTCTTCCCTGGATGCTCTGGGGTGGGTTCAAACTGATTCAAGGGCGAAACCTTTCAGCCGGTGGATTTCGCTCTCTGAGCCTGAAGGGCAGTTTTACTGTTCCCCGTCATTGCCGATCACTATGTGCTTATTAATTCAATATTATTCGCTGGTCCCTCACGAAATGTCAAGAGATTTATTGAAAATTTTCGCTGCCGTATGTCCCATTCCGCGATTTAATCTCATAGCGTTTCGTTTTTTTATCGCGCACGAGGTGGTAGCGAATCGTACGGTCTGCGACTACGGAAGCATCAGCTGCATTTTCTACGGTCACGTTTAAATCGCCATTTTGCTTTTGCACATTTGTGTTTCGGACCGAAATCATGGCGGGATAGTCCATATTTGGCAGTGAAACATATACGTTATCTTTTACCAGCTTGGTAGACATATTGTCGTATAAGGCTTCGGCAAGCGGTTTGCTCCAGAAGCGGGAGAAGTAGCCAACGATTTTATCCTTGCTGTCAAATCGTTTGGGTAATTCGCGATAGGTCAGACTATCCTCATGAACGGTTTTTCCTTTGGCATTTTCCAGTGCGGAATAATACACTTCCTCCAGCACATGCTCGGCACGATTTAAAAACAGCACGACCTCCATTTTGTTATCTCCAAGCTTCTGCAGGGCAGTTTGCTTTGGAGGCTTGCTCTGCGCTTTTGCCTTTTCTTTTTCCTTAGCTTTCTCCTCGTTCGAGGGCGAATTACAACCCGTCACGAGCAAAGCTAGGGTTAGAAGGAATATCCACTTTTTCCATTTGAACATGTTTGCACCGCCTCTTTTGGACACAGCCGTTTCTCGTTAGCGTGTGTGGGCGAGGGGACAAATAGCCATGTAAATATTTCCCTGTCGCAATCTGGCCACCGATTCTAGCAAAAAGGAAACAGGATGGGGGTTGTGTCGGTTCTCAATTATGTCTATCATGGAGAGAGTTATGCAGATCGAACAATTGAGGTGGAAAAATAAATGTTTGGATTTGGAAAAAAAGCGAAAAAGCTAGACGGCATCGATGTGTTGATTATTAAGACAGTAGAAGCAAAAAACCGTAACTTTTATCAAGTAGCTTTTCCAAGTGTGGTAGCGAATGATGTTCTGTCCATGCTGCAAAAGTTGGAAAAATCAAAAGTGAATCAGCAAGAATTTTTGGGCGAGATCGGCGGTTTCCGTATCGTGACCCATTTAGAAGCCTTGACCGGTTATGACGTACTGGATGACGCTGATCTGGAAGGCCGTCCCGTACACATTGAGGATTTTGCCAACATTCTTTTGCGTCGTCTTGAGGCTCTGGAAGAATCAGGTAAAATGGAAGAGTCTGAAGATATGGCATTTATCATGGGCGAGCTGACTATGCTGCGCGATGGTAGCTACGTCCCACAAAATTAATACAACACGCCAAAAAGCCGTTGATTTCCAGCGGCTTTTTTCTTTCTTTTTGGGTCAGACGCAACTTTTTGCGGGAGCAGCACGTATTAAAAGTGTATGGGATTGGCTGGAAAATAGGCAACAGGAGGGGCAGGGATGATAGAACTTACTGGTGTGACCAAAAGCTACAACAACACGATCAAAGCCGTCGATAACGTGAGTCTTACGATTCCAAAGGGCGAGATTTTTGGCTTTCTCGGTCCGAATGGTGCAGGAAAGACGACTACAATCAAAATGATTACTGGCATTATTCGCCCGAATGCGGGACAGATCAAAATCAATGGCAAAGATATCGCCACAGAAACACTTGCGGCGAAGCGTCAATTTGGCTATGTGCCTGATAGTCCTGATATGTTCCTGCGACTAAAGGGCCTGGAGTATGTCAGCTTCATGGCAGATATTTACGAGGTGCCGCAAAAGGTTCGAAATGAACGAATCCTGCAGCTGGCACAGCGTTTTGATATGACGAATGCCCTTGGAGACACGATCCAAAGCTACTCGCACGGTATGCGCCAAAAGATCATGATTATGGGCGTATTGGTGCACCATCCGGAGGTTTGGATTTTGGATGAGCCGCTCACCGGACTGGACCCGAAATCTTCGTATACGCTAAAGGAAATGATGCGTGAGCATGCGGATAGCGGGCGTACGGTGTTTTTTTCAACGCATGTCCTGGAGGTAGCAGAAAAGCTGTGTGATCGGGTGGCAATCATCAATAAGGGTCAAATCTTGTTTTGCGGCACTTTTGCAGAAATGCAGCAGCATTTTCAATCGAATAATTCGTTGGAAAGCTTGTTCCTGGAGTTGACAAAGCATGAGTAAAATTTTCCTTCTCTCCAAAATCATGATGAAAAATGCCGGTTCAGCGTGGGGAAACAAAAAGGGAAGTGGATGGAAAAGCGCCCTCCTCCTGCTGGCGATAGGAATCGGCGTATTGCCACTGATGCTGGTAGGAGTCATGTTTATGGCAGGTCTGTATGACGGGCTGGCATTGATTGGTCAGGAAGGCGCACTTCTCGGCCTCGGAGTGGCGCTTGTCTCCCTCGCCATTTTTGTGCTCGGGATTGTGTATGTGCTTTCGGTCTTTTATTATTCGCAGGATGTCGAGCATATGCTCCCTTTGCCGCTCGCCCCGTGGCAAATTCTCGGAGCCAAGTTTCTCGTCGCTCTTTTCTATGAATATTTGACGTCGTTTTTGCTTTTTGCACCATTGCTTGTCACATATGGGGTCAAGAGTGGGGGCGGAGTCCTGTACTATCTCTTTGCCCTGCTCGTTTATTTGGTAGTACCGATCTTTCCGCTCGTGCTTTCTGCTTTGGTCGTCATGCTGTTCATGCGTTTTACCAGTGTTGGAAAAAGCAAGGACCGCTTCCGGTTGATCGGAGGACTTCTGGCGATTGTGGCAGCGGTAGGCTTTCAGGCAGTCATTCAGCGACAAACGAGTGGCAGGATGGACAACATCGAGCAAATGCAGCAAATGATCGTAAATGGAGATAATGTCCTGCTCAATCTGGTCACGCAGTTATTTCCAGCGAGCAAGCTGGCTGCTTTGGCTCTGATTGGCAGTGACAGCTGGAGCGGGCTCGGCTATTTGGCTTCCTTTCTGCTCGTCGCTGCTGTTAGTGTGGTTGTGTTTTTCTTCGCGGGTAATCGTCTCTATTTTCGCGGGGTTATGGGAATCAGTGAAGCGATGGCCAAACGGAAAAAAGTCGATGAATCCGCTTTTCAAAAGCTCGTACGCCCTCGTTCAGCGCTCATGGCCTATGGACTAAAAGAATGGAGAATTCTTTGGCGTACACCTGCCTACTTGATGAACTGCACGCTGTCCAGTGTACTCTTGCCGGTAATTGCCTTGATCCCGATCTTGAGTCGTCAGGATAGCGGTGAGATGCTTGCTTCCTTGAGTGCCAGGCTGCAAGGTGACGAAGCGGGAGGCATCTCGCTAGCCGTTGCTTTTGCTGCATTTCTGGCGGTGGCGGGTGCCAACAGTACCTCTGTTACCGCAATTACGCGAGATGGCCAAGGCTTTTTCTTAAACAAGAGTCTGCCTATTCCTTATGCAAAAATCCTGATTGCCAAACTCATGCCTGGGATTATCTTAAGTGTCGTGAGCATGCTGCTTTTGCTTGCAGAGGGAGGCTGGCTGCTACAGCTCTCGCCTGTCTTTGTGGTCTACTGCCTACTCATCGGGATTCCTGGCATTATATTTATCAATCTGTTTGGGATCATGGTTGATTTGCACCTGCCAAAGCTGAGCTGGAGCTCAGAGCAGGAAGCTGTAAAGCAAAACCTCAATCCGCTGTTTACGCTGCTGGCAAGTGCTCTTGCAGGAGGGCTTGCGATTGCTGGTGCATTTGTCATGGGTGCTTCCATGACAGTTGTGGCAGTAGGACTCTTTGCGCTATTTGCGATTCTGGATCTGATTTTATATCGCATACTTGTGACCAAGGGACCAGTGTGGATGGAGAAGATCGAAGCCTGATTTTGGCATGAAAAACAAGCTGCTCTCGTTGATGAGGGCGGCTTTTTTCTATTCCGGCAAAAAGTATAAACAAAAGCGAGCTGATTCCCGATACAAGAGGTAGCTAGGTCTCAAGCAGGAAGCCCAGCGTAGAGCCATCCATTTCACGGTCTATCTTCTAGGGAATTAGTGTCATATACTCGTATTCGGTGAAAGAAACCGAATAGATTGGGGATGGTGTGGCGAAATAGATAGAAAGAAGGGAGTAAAAACAGTCATGATGAAGCGTTTCGTCGTTTGTTTTCTCATGGCTCTGCTGCTTGTACAGAGCGCTTTTACAGGCAATGCGAGTGCAGCTGTTATGTTCACTGACACTAGGGGACACTGGGCAGAACAGCAAATTAACGAATTGGCTGAACTAGGCATTTTGAAGGGGAATGGCTACATACCCTTTCATCCGAACAATCCGGTAGCTCGGGGAGAAGCTTTGGCTCTCATGAATCGCGTCTTTGAAGCAGTTTATGGACGAGTGGATCGCACAGAACGAAAAAGCAATCTGGATTCCCGATACGTACTGCGCCAGGAAGCAGAGCAGCTGTTGACTAACATGCGCACCATGCTGCAAATCGAGACGGGAGTCGTAAACAAGTTTGATCCGGGAGATCGGATGCTGTACTATCTCTATCTAGCTGACAACTATCAGCTGATGAAGAAGCAGGAGAAGGAAAACTATGATTGGTGGATGTCCAGTCAAGCCTTGCAGCACCAGCTGTCCAGGGAAGAAGCCAGCTTGCTTTTGTTCCATTTGATGATGCCGCAAAAATTCAGAACGGCGAATATCAAGCCACAGGATGCACCGGGATACTTCACCAGCTTTTACGAATGGAAGCAGGATAGCTTTTACCGCGATACATACTCACCATACCCACTTGCTATTCGCGAATTCAATTTCTTTCTTTCCGAAAAGAACTTTGAGCCGCAAAAAGTGATGACCCGGGCAGAATTCGCCGTGGTAATGAAAAGGCTGTATGACTATTTCGTGAAGGACGCCTCGGGTCAATTCAAAGGAATAGCTACACATAAACAAAGGATTGCAAAGGTGTATTTAAGAGCAGCAAGCATGGCGTACGAAGCCAACAACCAAGCAAAGCTGTCTACTTTGTTTACACCAGCTGCGCTCAAAACCTTGAATGGATTGCCGCATCGACCTGCGTTTACGGATCATGGAAACGTGACAGTAAAAATAGATGAGAACAACAAGCTAATGCTATGGGTAACGGGGCAATATCAGGATTCCAAAAACGGCAAATACCAGCTGGAGTACGTGTTCGAGCCGGATGGTTCCAATGCCTATGGTCAAAAAATTATGAAGATCATTTACACTGAAAAATAACACGAAGCAAAGAATAGGCATCTGGACAACAGATGCTTTTTCTTTTTCTAGAAAAAGCGCAAAGAATGGAATAAGTGGCGATTGCAACTGACAGAATATTCGTTTACAATTAAAACTGAACGATGATTCAGTTTGCAAGACAGGCATCTCGTTGGCGCAGTTAGCAGCCATTTATCCGGGATGTGATTTTTTAGATTCGATAATGAATGAGTATTCATTCAACGAAATGCATGAGCGATGTTTTACAGGAATATCCATGGAAGAGTAGAAGTTATAGGAATACTCCACTAGTCTGAATATTGGGCAAAAATCAGCAAGTGCACCCAGGACGTCACCAAAAGGCTTGGCAAAGCCAGGCTTTCTAATTGTAAGGAGGATATGTAGATGGAGCGTAAAATTCGCAAGGCAGCCGTTCTAGGTTCTGGCGTGATGGGAGCCGGGATCGCAGCACACTTGGCAAACGTGGGGATTCCTACCTTATTGCTGGATATTGTGCCACGTGAATTAACCGAGGACGAGAGCAAAAAAGGACTGACACTGACAGATTCCATTGTCAGAAATCGTATCGCGCAATCGGGCAAGGATCGACTGTTAAAAGAAAAGCCAGCCCCACTCTACGATAAAAAGAGCATCGATCTGATCACAGTGGGCAATTTTGACGACCATCTTTCTCTTTTATCCGATGTGGACTGGATTATCGAGGTTGTTGTTGAAAATCTCGATGTGAAAAAACAGGTGTTTGCACAGGTAGAAGCGCATCGCAAGCCAGGGACGATCGTCACCTCCAATACTTCCGGTGTTTCTATTAATGAAATGGCAGAAGGCAGATCAGAAGATTTCCGCAAGCACTTCCTTGGCACCCATTTCTTTAATCCTCCTCGCTACCTAAAGCTGCTTGAGATTATTCCAAGTCATGATACAGATCCAGCGATTGTTGCCTTTATGAGCGATTTTGGCGAGCATGTGCTTGGAAAAGGAACAGTGCTGTGCAAGGATACGCCAAACTTCATTGCCAATCGGATCGGTACATACGGGCTTCAAGTATCCATCCATGAGATGCAGCGCATCGGCTTGGGCGTGGATGAGGTCGATGCCTTGACCGGTCCTGTGATTGGTCGGCCGAAAAGTGCTACCTTCCGCACACTGGACGTAGTCGGACTGGACACTTATGTACACGTAGCAGGCAACGTCCGAAACAAGAGCACGGATGCACAGGAAAAGGCCATCTTTGAAGTGCCAGAGTTCGTACTGCAAATGGTCGAAAAACGCATGATCGGGCAAAAGGCAGGTCAAGGCTTTTTCAAGCAAATCAAATCTGCCCAAGGCAAAGAAATTTTTGCGCTGGATACCCAAACGCTGGAATACCGTCCAAGCATCAAGGCCAAATTTGCGTCTCTCGATGCAGCCAAAACAGCCAAGACACTGCCAGAAAAGCTCAAGACTCTCGCGTATGGCAAGGACAAAGGGAGCGAATTTGTCTGGAGCGTCTTGAAAAAGGTTCTGCTGTATTCGGCAGACAAAGCCCACGAAATTGCAGATGATCTGGTCGCAGTCGATCAGGCGATGAAATGGGGCTTCGGCTGGGAGCTCGGACCTTTTGAGACGTGGGATGCCATCGGTGTAGAAAAATCTGTTGCGCGTATGCGGGAAGAGGGCGAGACGATTCCAGCTCTCGTGGAAGAGCTGCTGGCGAGCGGAAAACCTTCTTTTTATAACAAAAATGAAGGACACACCGCCGTCTTTTCGATTGGCGGTATCTATAAAAACGTAGAAGAAAAAAAGGAACGGATCAATCTGGCTGCGCTGAAAGAGCAAGGAAAGCTGATTCGTAAAAATGCAGGTGCCGCCTTGATTGATTTGGGCGACGGTGTGGCGTGCTTGGAGTTTACTTCCCCGCATAATGCGCTGGGCATGGATTTGTTGCAAATGGCTCATATAGCCGCAGAGGAAGTACAAAAAAACTTTGTCGGCCTGGTCATTGGCAATCAGGGCAAAAACTTTTGCGTCGGAATGAATTTGGCGATGGCGCTCATGGAAGCCCAGGACGAGAACTGGCTGGAGCTCGACCTTTTGGTGACCAACTTCCACAAAGCAGGAGGAGCGCTGCGCTACTTGCATCGTCCAGTCGTGGCAGCTCCGTTTGGCATGACGCTCGGTGGAGGAGTAGAGGTCCTCTATTTGGCTGATCGCGTGCAAGCCTCTGCAGAAACATATCTCGGACTGGTGGAAGTGGGCGTAGGACTTTTGCCAGGCGGTGGAGGAACCAAGGAAATGCTGTTCCGTGCAATGGAGAATCTGCCTGATACCGGCAGTGTGCCTGTCGATTCGTTCCCATTGGTTGCCAAGGCGTTTGAGACGATTGCCATGGCAAAGGTATCGACGAGCGGCCAGGAAGCGATCAATCTCGGTTATTTGCGAACAACAGACCGGATCAGCATCAATCCCGACCATCTGTTGTATGATGCCAAGCAGCTCGTGCTTTCCATGGACAAAGAAGGCTACACGCCGCCAGCTCCTCGCAAAATCAAGGTCATCGGAGAAACGGGCTATGCCAATTTGTCACAAAATGTGTACGCGATGAAAAAGAGCGGATACATCTCTGATCATGACGAGCTAATTGCAAACAAGATTGCGTATGTCATGTCTGGCGGCGATCTGCCAGCGGGTACAGAAGTGACCGAGGAATACATTTTAGGACTCGAAAAGCAAGCGTTTCTGGAGCTGCTGAAAACGCAAAAGACCCAGCAACGCATGCAGCATATGCTGACCAAAAACAAGCCTTTGCGCAACTAATGAAAAGGAGGCAAAAACGATGAGAGAAGCCGTTATCGTCGCAGGAGCACGGACCGCGGTCGGCAGAGCAAAGCGAGGCAGCTTGAAGGACGTCCACCCAGTAGATTTAGGAGCCGCCGTTGTGCGTGATTTGCTGAGACGCGTTCCGCAGCTGGACCCTGCTGATATAGAAGATGTCATCATGGGTACGGCTGTACCCGAGGCTGAGCAAGGGATGAATATGGCACGTCTGGTTGGACTGCGTGCCGGATTGCCCAGCAATGTAGCAGGGATCACAATCAACCGTTTTTGTTCATCAGGCTTGCAAACCATTGCGTACGCCGCGCAGCAGATCATGGTCGGCAGCTCCGATGTGCTGGTGGCTGGAGGCGTGGAGAGTATGAGCCTCTTGCCGATGGTCGGACACAAGGTCGCGCTCAACCCGACACTCGTAAAAACGATGCCAGAAGCGTATATGGGCATGGGACATACCGCAGAAGAGGTGGCAAAGCGCTACGATGTGACCAGAGAGGCACAGGATGCTTTTGCTTTGACCAGTCATCAGCGAGCGGTTGCCGCGATTGAAGCAGGCAAGTTTCAGGACGAAATCGTTCCGATGACTGTGAAGCAGCATTCTTTTGACGCAGAGGGCAAGCTGTATGTAAAAGAGCGCGTATTTGACAAGGACGAGGGTGCGCGCGCCGATACGACTATGGAGGCACTTGGCAAGCTCCGTCCAGTATTTCATGTACAAGGCAGTGTGACAGCAGGAAACTCCTCGCAAACAAGCGATGGTGCTGCTGCGGTTCTCGTGATGTCTGCTGAAAAAGCTGCCGAGATCGGCGTCACGCCGATTGCCAAATTCCGCTCTTTCACCGTAGGTGGGGTAGACCCTGACGTCATGGGGATTGGCCCTATCGTAGCTGTACCGAAAGCATTGAAGCTGGCAGGAATCGGGATTGAGGATGTAGATTTGTTCGAGCTGAACGAAGCGTTCGCTTCCCAGGCAATCGCCGTTATTCGCGAGCTGGGCTTGGACCCGGAAAAAGTAAACGTCAACGGCGGTGCGATTGCGATGGGACATCCGATGGGATGTACAGGGGCCAAACTGACGATCTCCATCTTGAACGAGCTGAAAAGAAGAGGCGGCAAGTACGGGGTCGTTACGATGTGTGTAGGTGGAGGCATGGGAGCAGCTGGCGTCTTTGAGATGATCTAAGCAAGTACATCCATTTTCGTATAAGGAGAGGGTTTGCAATGGCAGATACGAAAGAATTGATCCGTGGTGGGAGCTTTTTGATTGATGCTGGTTCGGCTGATGATATGTTCGTGCCAGAGCAGTTCACTGATGAGCATAAAATGATTGCCAAGACAACCGAGGAGTTTATCGTAAACGAAGTCCGCCCTCACCTGGAAGAGATCGAAAACCATCAGTTTGATATTTCCGTTCGTCTGTTGAAGGAAGCAGGCGAGTTGGGCTTGCTCGCTGGTGATGTGCCAGAAAAGTATGACGGACTCGGCCTCGATAAAATAAGCACAGCTCTCGTCACGGAGAAATTTTCGCTTTCTCGCGGCTTTGCACTCAGCTACGGAGCGCATGTGGGTATCGGTTCACTGCCGATTGTGTATTTCGGTACAGACGATCAAAAGCAGCGCTATTTGCCAGATCTCGCATCAGGAAAACGACTGGCGGCTTATTGTCTGACAGAGCCGGGATCAGGCTCTGATGCCTTGGGTGCCAAAACAACCGCGACCTTATCCGAAGATGGAACACATTATCTCCTGAACGGGGAGAAGCAATGGATCACAAATGCTGGCTTCGCGGACGTATTTATCGTTTATGCCAAGATTGATGGCGACAAGTTTAGCGCTTTTATCGTGGAGCGTACCTTCCCGGGCATTTCGTTTGGACCGGAAGAGAAAAAGATGGGAATCAAGGGCTCGTCTACACGGACTGTTATTTTGGAAGACGTGCAGGTGCCTGTCGAAAATCTACTTGGCGAGCCGGGACGCGGACATGTCATCGCCTTCAACATTTTGAACGTCGGTCGCTACAAGCTGGCAGTAGGGGCAGTGGGCTCCGCTAAACGGGCGCTGGAGATTGCGACGAATTATGCCAAGGAGCGGAAGCAGTTCAAAACACCGCTTGCCAATTTCGCGCTGATCAAAAACAAGCTGGCAAACATGGCAGTTAAAACATACGCAGCTGAAAGCTCGGTATATCGCACGGTCGGCCTGTTCGATACAGCTTTGAATCGATTGGGAGACAAAGCCGACGAAGGAGCAGAGGTGGCAAAAGCAATCGCAGACTACGCAATCGAGTGTTCGATTAACAAAGTGTTTGCGACAGAAGTATTGGATTATTGCGTGGACGAAGGCGTGCAAATCCATGGTGGCTACGGATTCATGTCTGAGTATGAGATCGAAAACATGTATCGAGATTCTCGCATCAATCGAATTTTCGAGGGAACCAATGAAATTAACCGACTGCTGATCCCTGATACACTCGTGAAAAAAGCAATGAAGGGCGAGCTTCCGCTGATGCAAGCAGCCGCCAGCCTTCAGGAAGAGCTGATGAGCTACTATCCGCAGGAAATCGAGGATGCGCCTCTTGCAGCTGAAAAGCATCTGATCGACATGACCCGCAAAATCATTCTGATGGTAGCAGGTTCTGCGCTGATGAAGTATCAGCAGGCGATTTCCAAGGAACAGGAGCTGCTGGCATTTTCGGCAGACATGCTGATCGAGCTGTATGCAATGGACAGTGTCGTGAAGCGGACGGAGCGGGCGATTGCCGCTACTGGATTTGAGAGTGCGCAGCAAAAACTGGAGATGACGACCGTCTATGTGCAGGAAGCTTTCGATCGGATTGAGGGCTGGGCGAAGGAAGCACTGGCGGCGATGGAAGAGGGCGACGATTTGCGCTTGCGTCTTTCCATCTTGAAAAAGCTGACCCGCCGGACTCCAATCAATACAGTTCAGCTCAAGCGTGCAATCGCTGACCGCATCATCGCTGCTGGAGAGTATGCCGTGTAAAGACTGTAGATAAACATGACAAAAGGAGCAGAGTACATTCTCTGCTTCTTTTTGCGTTCCACATGTGCGCTTACCGTTTCTGCATTTTATTTGCCATGCTATGCGCGAATCGAATAGTTTTGACCACATCATGCATAAAGTTGGAAGTGATCACCAACGCTAACGAGACAAACCAAAAGCCGCAAGGAACGTGGTCAGATGAAGTCGAGAGGATGGCTAAAACGAAAAAGAGCAGCAGCTGCAAATCGGAATAGCCATTCTGCAGGCTTATCCCGATCCAAAAGAGCTCGGGAAATTAGTGCAAGCTTGGATGAAAATATTGCTGAGCTGCATCGGATATTTACGTTTACCCCAGATTTAGTGATTCGGGATTTCGAGAGCAGCTATATAGAAGGGCGACTTGCTCTTGTCTATTTAACTGGGCTGGTAGACAAAAACTCGATTAACAACAATGTGCTTCGTCCTTTGTTAGCACCGAATGATCGCAGCCGTACAAGTATTTTGGACCTATTATCTGTAGGAAAAGTAACGACTCTACATGACTTTGATGATGTAGAGGAAGCGATTTTGCAAGGAAGCGTTATCGGTAGAAACACACGGATGGCCACAGCGATCGATTGAAGATCCGCAGCTTGAAGCATCACTAAAGGGCGCTCATCAAGGCTTTGTAGAGACAGGCATCCAACATATCGCGTTGATTCGTCGATATATCCCCAATCGTGAGCTGAAGATCAAGGAGGTCAAGGTACCGTTTCCGCCCCTTTTGGAAGCGATGATGATGGAATTGACATTGGAGATGCTTCGAGAGGCGGGAGTTCGGCTGCCTGCACCAATCGGACAGACGGTCGGAATTGTGGGCGGGATTGTTATTGGTCAGGCCGTTGTTCAGGCTGGGATCGTGAGCAATATTATGGTAATCGTAGTGGCATTCACTGCCATTTCCTCGTTTATTATCCCGAATTATGATATGGCCTCTGCTGTACGACTGATTCGGTTCCTCATGATGATAATGGCTGCGATGTTTGGCGTCATTGGGATTATCATCGGCCTCATGACTTTAATCGGGCATCTGATTTCGCTAGAGTCGCTAGGTGTCCCGTATGGAAGTCCACTCGGTCCCGTACGCTTCAAGGATTGGAAGGATCTGTTCATACGCGTCCCGCTTTTTTTAGGCAAATGGTTAGGGAAGGCTGGCGTGGTCCTCGTGGCTATTTATTGCGGGCTAGCCTCTCTTGCTGTTACGGGAAATACGGTTGCAATTGTGAACGTATGGATTTTGACGCAGACGCCAGGTTATATTGTGGTACTTTTGCTTGCCGTTCCGATTTATTTTGTTGTTCGGGGAGGCTTGCGCATCATTGGACGGTATGCGGAGCTTATTTTTTACCTCACGCTTTGGATGCCGATCATACTGATGGCCTCTTTTAAAGATACTCATTGGATTCATTTGCTGCCCTTTTTTAAGGAGGGGTTGAAGCCGATCATAATGGCTACAAAATCTACGGTTCTGTCTTTTCTCGGATTTGAGCTGGCTTTTTTGTAGGCTATTTGTTTCCGCTTCTTGCCTGTGTCCCGATTTGGCTGCTCAATCGGCAGACTGGGGGGGGGGAAAAGCATGAAGATATGGACAAGGATATTGCTTCTGGTGATGATTCCCGTTCTGCTTTCAGGGTGCATGGACCGAATTGATTTGGAGGATGCCACTCTGGCGCTCATGACTGCCGTGGATTTGAATGAGAAGAATGAGCTTCTTTTTTATATCTCCAGTCCCGTTTTTAGCCATGAGGCCAAAAAAAAGGCAGAGCAATTCGGGGTCAAGGCAGATACGATGCGAGGCGCGCGAATTGAATACGACAGATTGGTAACGGCACTTACAGTGGCGGGGACGGCACATTTGATTTCGATGTGCAGTTGAAAATGAGGATTGGGATCTCCGAGAGAATGTTTCCTTTTAATATGACCAAGGATTATAAGAAACTGGAGAAAATGATCGAGGAGGAGCTGCGCCATGATTATGAACAGCTCATTGCGAAATGTCAGAAGAAAGAGCTGGACCCGTTCGGTTTTGGATTGTATGCGCGCGCCTATGCGTACAAGGATTGGAAAAAGGTAGAGGATGATTGGCCGAAAGCATTCGCCAAAGCTACTGTCCGGATCGTCCCAGATGTATCGATCAAAGGAAATGGTGTAATCAAATAAACGCTGTGTGTCCAAAAACGAAGCCCTGGTCCGAAAATGACCAGAGCTTCGTTTTTTGAATTAGTAGATTGCTTCCCAGCCTGCTGGAGTTACGAACAGACGGATTGCTTTGATTTTACGGTCGTCCATCAGTGTAAAGTAATGGCGGTAGTTTGGCGGTACAGAAATCAGATCGCCAGGAGAGAGCTCAACGTCGAAGTAACGATCGTCCTTTCCTTTGATCGCGAAAATGCCATGACCGTCTACGCAGAAGCGGCACTCGTCATCTGTATGATGATGCTCGCCTTTGAATTTCACCAATAGCTCATCCAGGTTCGGAACTTTGTCGGACAGGACGATAATATCTGCTGTCAGGTATCCGCGGCGCTTGCTGATGTCGTCGATTTCAGGCTTGAAAGTGTCCAGGATTTCTTGTTTTTCTTCATCAGTTGGGCTGTAATTGTCGCGGTGCTTTGCATCCAAACGGTCTACTCCCCAGTTTTCATAAATGATCCCTTGGGAATTCAGGAATGCAACTACTTCCTCTGGAGCGCTAATGTACTCATTGTTGTCGTGAAAACGTACTTGTGCCATCGATTAAATCCTCCTCAATTAGTAGATGTAGTGGACACGGCAGCTTGGCGCAGTTGCAGCCAGCGGGCGTGGTACTCAAACAGGAATTCAAATGCTTCCAGATGACGCTTGGCCTCGAAGTCGTTGCCGCCCCAGGCGTAAATCCCGTGGTTACGAATGAGAACCCCAGGGACTTCAGGGGTGATTACTTTTTCGATTGCGGCTGCTAGAGTTGGAATATCGGCAAAGTTCTCAACAATCGGAACCGTGATTTGTGCGTTTTCTTCCCAGATTCCCAGACCCTTGATCAGCTCCTGCCCCTGGATGGAGAAGGCGCGTTGTCCAAAGTACAGCTCGGAGATGAGGTTGTTCCAAACCGTATGAACATGGAAGCAGGCACCTGCTTGCGGGAATTTGCTGTAGACGACCGCGTGGATCAAGGTTTCCGCAGATGGCTTTAGTGCTGTTGTATCCACCGGATGGGAGTCTTTGTCCACTACCAGATAATCTTCTGGAGAAAGCTTTGTCTTATCCTTGCCGCTTGCTGTTACCGCGAATTGCAGCGGTTCACTCTCTATTTTAATCGAAAGATTGCCACTGGTGCCGGGGAACCAGTCCCGCCGGGCAAAAGTTAGCTTGGCGTCATCGAGACGGCGAAATGCGTCCAGGCGCTCTTCTAGGGTTGCTGTCATGGATCAGACGACCTCCTGTTGCAGTTGGATTTCTTTTAAAATAGCAATCACGTCGTGGAACGTGGCAAAGGTTTGATGAGGCAATTGCAGCTCCTCTGATTTCTGGGCGAGGAAGGAGCGAGCGATGACAAAATCAGCAATCTTTGCACCAGCTAAATCAGTGATGGAATCGCCGATGACGACGCGGTAATGATCAGCAGGGTCATAGCGGCGAATAATGGTGGTCTTGCACATTCCACAGCCGTTTGTGCAGTGCTCGTCACAGGAGTGCGGCCATGTAATCGTAATACGCTCGCCTGAAAAATCACTGCCATTGCAGTAGATAGGCACACTGGACAGATCGAACGGTGCGAGGATCGGTTCTACGAAAAAGTCGATTCCACCGCTCGTAATTAACAGCTCGATGCCTTCGCTGCGGCAAAAGCTTACAAACTCCGCAAAGCCTGGTCGAATGGAAGCTTCGTTTACGATATAATCCACGATCTCTTGGCGCAGGGAAGAGGGGAGAAGCTGAAACAGCTTGCCTACCCCTTCCTGTACGCTTATCTTTTGGGAAAGGATTTGCTCAGTCAGCGCTTCCCATTCAGGGGGAGCAAACTTGCGAACAATCGCTACGATATTGTCTTTTTCCGTGATGGTTCCATCAAAGTCGCAGAACAGGACCAGCTTTTTGCTCATCGTCCGCCACCCCATTTCTCCAGGGCAATAGCCAGCTCTGGTGATTCAGACGCAGCTTCCTGCAACGTACGTCCAGCCGTGACCGCCTGGATAGTGGCGACAAATGCTTTTGCTCCTGCGGTCGCTCCGCCTGGATGGCCATGAATTCCGCCGCCAGCATTGACGATTTGATCCAATCCGAAGTCTGCAAACAGCTGTGGCACGAGTCCAGGGTGTATTCCGGCAGACGGAACCGGGAATGAACGGCGGATACTCTCCAATGGTGCTGTGAGATTTTGGGCAAGCTGGAGTGCTTCTGTTTTGTCCAAGGCTACATTGCCGTATGGGGATGGGAACAGTACCAGGTCAGCACCTGCGATCCGCATCAATGTACCGAGCAATAGCGGAGTGGCAATCCCGTAATCAGGCGATGGATAATACGCACCAGCCAATGCCGGGTGAGCCATGATAGGAACGCGGACATCCGGGTCCTGTGCCAGTCTGTGCAAAGCGTCAAAGCCAAAGGCCAGTACGTTGAACAACAGGCAATCTGCACCAGCTTCAACTGCACGCTTTGCCTTTTCATTCAGCTCGTGTACAGGACCAGTCAGGTTGGCTGCATACAGGACAGGCTTGCCTGTTTCGGCCTCGGTTTCCTCTGCAATTTGCTTAAATGCTTTGATTCGCTCCAAAAAAGGTGCACGATCATCTGCAAAGAAGATTTCGTCATCTTTGACCAGATCAACACCGCCCAATGCCTGGGCACGAAACTGCGTTTTCAGGTCATCAAAAGGTAGGCCGAGGCAGGATTTGAAAATGCTCATCAGAAGCGGACGGTCGTTTGCCTCTAAACGGCTGCGAAGTCCGTCGATGCCGTATTTCGGACCTGGGAAGGCTGTCAGGAATGAATCTGGAAAAACGACGTCAACGAGCTTGATTTTCCCATCCATGGAGAGCTTTCCGAAAATGCCTGTCAACAGAGACGGAATATCTTGTGTAAAATTCCGTGTAGGGTAGCTGACAGTTATCAAACCACGAGTTTCCCCGTTTGGAAGTGTTTCAAGCGGGTTCGCACTTACAGCTTCGCCCAAATATGGCTGCAGCTCTGCTTGCTTGGCAGCGGGCAGGTCAGTCCATGATCCGACTGTCATTCCGACTGCGATTGCAGCTGCTTTTTTGTTTAGATCCTTGGCTTGTGTCAGATAGGTTACGAGGATGCGTTGCTCACTCATGCCAGGGCTAATCCTCCTTTTTGTTCGTACAGGAAACGTACAGGAAATGTAAAAAGCCTCCCCGTGAGTAGGGAGGCGGTTGTCGACTATAAAAGAGTCTTCGTCTCCTCTCATCTCTCGGGTCAGTAGCCGAGACGCGCAGAAGTGGTTCTCCTGTCTCGACTCTTATCCGTTGGAATTAGCACCGTTTCGCTATTCTATCAATCAAAAATAGAAGAGCGCCGGTTGCCGGGCATCATAGGGCCAGTCCCTCAGCCAGCTCGCGATAAGAGTAATATGGTTCACACGCTGCTTCTTCGTGTGCGATACCATCATGATAAGACGATATGAACCGGGAGTCAAATTGTTTTTCCGCCAAGTGTGCACAAAAGAACAAAAGGAAATGTGGACGAGGTGAAACTTTTTTCCGTGCAAAGCGTGGTAGTCAATGAAAGGGTGTGGAAGCGTTGGGAAAGTAAGCTTGGACGACGTGTACAAACTGCACGTAAACGATATATACCGCTACCTTTTCCGGCTGACACGGGATGCTCGGCAGGCAGAGGACCTGACGCAGGAAACCTTTTTCTGCGCCTTTTTGTCCCTGGACGATTATCATGGGGAAAAAGTCAGGCCATGGCTGTTCAAGGTAGCGTATCACGCCTTTGTCGATTGGCATCGCAAACAGGCGAAGCGACCCTTGCAGCTGGTAGGGCAGCTGCCTGAACATGCAGATCAGCAGGTGGATGATCCTGCGGAAACTGTGGTGCACAAGGAAATGTGGGAAGTGGCTCAGGAAATGCTTCTGCAGCTACCAGAAAAGCAAAAGCAGGTCCTTCTGCTTGCAGCAGCTTCCTTTTCCTATGCAGAAATCGCAGAAATATTGGGTATCGATGTGGCTGACGTAAAGCGTTCCCTGTTTAGAGGGCGGCAAAAGATGCGAAAGTTGTGGAGGGATGGAGCAGATGGAGAATAAAGACAAAAATAGCCGGGATCAAAAGCTGCTCGCTTACCTGCGAGGAGAAATGACAGAGGGCGAGGAGCAAAGGCTCGGGGAAGAAGTAATCCGAGATGAGGAGTACGCCCAGCGATTGGAGCGGCTACTGTTGGGGGAAGAGCAAGGCACGGGCTCAGATAACGTTTCTAGTAAAGAAATTCCTGCCCCACTCACGGAGGAGAGACAGCGTGCCATCATTCGGCGAGGAAAATGGAGGATGCGACTGTCTAATTCCGCGTTTACGATGGGGCTTGCCTTCTTTGCAGGTGTCTTGCTGTTTGTGGTGAACGGCTGGTTTGGTTCCCTGATGCATGACGATTTGTTCCGGGTCGCTAAGGATATGGTCAACTTCACGCAGCCGGGTGTAAGTGTAGGCAGCAGTGGCTCAGAGGTCGGTTTATTCTACGGGAAGATCAGGATGGAACTGCGTGAGCGGGTAGGGAGAGAGGATAAAAACGCAGGAAGCTTCGAAAGCACCAACTTTTTGTGGAAGACCAGCGCCAAGCCAGAGTGGACAAACGGGGTCAGAGAGCAAAAGCTCTTTTTCAACTACCCGATTACGGGGCAGAAGTTGACGCAGGCGGACTCGGAGCATCTGCGTACACCTGCCTGGGCGACGATGGAAAAGCTGCCGGAGGGCACAGTATCTCAGCTGGCCATCTCCTTTGACCATTTTTTGAGCTACGAGGAATATTACGCACTAATTTCCCGCCATGCCAGCAGCGATGCATACGAAACAGTCTGGTTTGCTGTTGATTCAGGGCAGGAGCAAGCACGCACTGGGGCTGATGAAGGAGTTCGTCTTCTCGGGGCTGGTGACGTCTGGGGATTTGCGGAGCGGGAGCTGAGCTATGGGAATGCCCCGATTCAGGTCAATGGCGAAGGACCGCGCCGGGCAGCAGCTTATTTGAGCGAAATGAAATTTCTTTCTGAACAGGAGCGGCTGACCAATGAAATAGGGTTTAGCTTGGTTTCCAGAAGCAAGCCGCAAATTGCCGAGCGTTACCAGTATATGCAAAAAAATGGCGTCCGTATTTATGGCGCTGTTTTGACCGGACCGACCAAGGAGCTGCTCAAGCTGCAACAGGAAAAGTCGATTACAGCGGCATTTTTGGGCAAGGTAGACTGGTGGAATTGGGATCACCCAGCTGCTTCCGGGACGCACTACAGCTGGTAGTAAAAATGGATGGAGGCAGCTGAAAAAGGGTGTTGACAGCATGTAAGTGTGGCTGTATGATTCAAACTAAATCATAATTGCATACGATGGATACCTTATCCAGAGAAGGTGGAGGGACTGGCCCGATGATACCCGGCAACCGACATGACGCTCTTTGGTCGCTTTTGTAGCGATTAAAGTTTCAGGCGACGTGCACGGTGCTAATTCCTGCAGAAACAAAAGTGGTCTGGAAGATAAGGGGGACAAGGACACGTTTATTTTGTACGTGACGACAGCGACCTCTTTTCTTCGGGAAAGAGGTCTTTTTGCATGTCTGAAATGGCTGCCGTTTGATTGCTAGACTGGGGCAAGCATCCAGTCCACTAGAGATAAATACAAAATGACATTGAGGGGAGTAATGAATCATGGCTTATCGTGCGTTGACCGAGCAGGAAGCAGTGGAGTACGTAAAGAGTTTGCCAGGTCTGTTTACTGAGGGAGCAGAGCTGACGAGTCACGAAATCGGGGATGGAAACCTCAATCTGGTGTTTGATATTCAAGAGAAAGCTACCGGAAAGAGCGTGATTGTGAAGCAGGCGTTGCCATTTGCGCGTGTGGTTGGAGAATCTTGGCCGCTGACGATTGATCGTGCACGTATCGAGAGCGAAGCGCTGCGCATTCAGCATAAATACGTACCTGATCTCGTACCGGAAGTGTATCATTTTGACCAGGAGCTGGCTTTGACCGTAATGGAAAACGTCGGAGATCACGTCATCATGCGCAAAGGTCTCATCGAAGGGAAACGTTATCCGCTCTTTGCCAAGCAAATTGGTCGTTTCATGGCGAAAACCTTGTTCTACACATCTGATCTCGGGGCGCATCCATACGAAAAAAAGGCGTTAGTCGGAACATTCCTAAATCCCGAATTATGCAAAATTACTGAAGATCTGGTCTTTACTGATCCTTACGAAAATGCACCAACCAATAATTTTAATCCATTGATTCGTCCGGAAGTAGAAGCGATCTGGAGCAACAAGCCGCTGAAGCTCGAAATCGCCAAGCTTAAATATGACTTTTTGACTCGCGCAGAAGCGCTTTTGCACGGTGACTTGCATACAGGAAGCATCTTCATTACCGAAACGAGCTTGAAAGCAATTGACCCTGAATTTGCTTACTACGGCCCGATCGGCTTTGATATCGGTGCGGTCATTGCCAACCTCGTGCTCAATTACGCAGGGCAGCACGGTTTGCAAAAAGACCAAGGAGAACGAGACGCATACCGCGAATACTTACTGGAGACGGTCGAAGATGTTTGGAACGAATTCGTCTCCCAGTTTGTTCAGCTGTGGCATAAACAGGCAAAAGAACGCAGCGCTCATGTAGAAGGCCTCTGGCAGAGCTATGTAGAACGACTGATTCAGGACACTGCCGGTTATGCTGGATGCAAAATCCTGCGCCGCGTGATTGGGCTGGCAGGAGTGGCAGATTTGAATGCCATCGAGGACGAACAAACGCGTGCAGAAGCAGAACGCTTGGCGCTGGCGATTGGTGAAGCGCTGATCCTCGGCCGCAGCAATGTAGGCGAATCAACCGACATCACGGACATTGTCCGTACAGTTACCGCACGCTACTATCAGGAGGCTACCACGGTATGACAACGAGTACACAATTTGCGCCGGTCAAGTGGGAGAACGATTGCTTAGTCCTGCTGGATCAAACGCGCTTGCCAGTAGAAACGATTTATTTGAACCTGACGACATCCGAAGAAGTGTGGGCATCCATACGCCATTTGCAAGTACGCGGAGCACCTGCAATCGGAATGGCTGCGGCATACGGACTCTATCTGGGCGTTCGCGGCAGCGAGGCAGAATCGTACGAGCAATTTTGGAATGAATTGACCAAGCAGGCGGACTATCTGGGCACTTCCCGTCCAACTGCAGTCAATCTGTTCTGGGCACTGGATCGTATCAAGGCCCGTGTGGAAAAAGAGAAAGGTTTGTCTGTTGCTGAGCTGAAGGCTGCGGTACTGGACGAGGCTTTGGCAATTCAAAAAGAGGATGCTGAAGTATGCCGTACGATTGGCGAGCATTTGCTGACGCTCCTGCATGATGGCATGGGCATTCTTACACACTGCAACCCTGGCGCTCTGGCAACAGCTGCCTATGGAACGGCGACGGCTCCATTTTATTTGGCAAAAGAACGCGGCTGGAACCTCAAAGTATACGCAGATGAAACGCGTCCAGTCCTGCAAGGCGCGCGTCTGACTGCCTATGAGCTCCAGCAGGCGGGTATTGATGTGACGCTGATCTGCGATAACATGGCAGCAATGGTCATGTCTCAAGGCAAAGTAGAGGCAGTTATCGTAGGGACAGATCGCGTAGCAGCAAATGGCGACGTTGCAAACAAAATCGGAACGTACGGCGTGGCTGTACTTGCCAAAGCTCACGGCATTCCGTTTTATGTCGCGGCTCCACTGTCTTCTGTCGATCTGGAAACAGCAACAGGTGCTGACATTCCGATTGAAGAGCGCCCAGCAGAGGAAATCACGCATGGACTTGGCAAGCAAGTAGCTCCAGACGATATCAAAGTATATAATCCTGCATTCGATGTGACGCCTGCGAGGTACATCACGGCAATTGTGACGGAAACAGGCATTTTCAAGCCGGAAGAAATCGGCAACAGCAAAAAATAAATGTGTCATGTAGCACGTCCGCCTCGCCACAGAGGTGGGCGTTTTATCATTTCACACTTCTTGCCAAACGATTCGTCCTGCACCATAATCGAGCATAACCAATGGAAAACCATCGAGGCTACGGACTAATAAGGAGGGTTTGGTATGAGGCACATCGTGATGACAGAGGAGTCGTATTTAAAGCAGTTAGAGCTAGCGGACGCGTCAGAGATGTTTTGGCTGACAGATACCAACCGTGCTCATCTGAAACAATGGCTGCCATGGCTCGATTTCACCAATCGGGTGGAGGATACTGCGGGCTTTATTCAAATGACAATCAATCAACATAATAACAATCAAGGAACGCACTATGGCATTTGGTTCAAAGGTCGTCTGGCAGGGACGCTGGGCGTTCATAATCTGGACTGGATTAATAAAAAGACCTCGATCGGCTATTGGCTGGGGTCGGGATTCCAGGGCAACGGCTTGATGACGGAGGCAGTTGCTGTTTATATCGACAAGCTGATTTTTGGTTCATGGAGAATGGAAAAGGTAACCATTCAGGCGGCAACAGAAAACTGGAAAAGCAGATCGATCCCAGAGCGTTTGGGCTTTCAGCTGGAGGGGGTCCTGCGCCGTAATGAATTTCTGTACGATCATTATGTCGATCATGCGGTATACAGCTTGCTGCGTGAAGAGTGGGATGATTTCAAGAATGAAAAAAGTTAGATTGACAAGGAAAATTCAGTAAATTACGATGGAGTAAGTACAAAAAAGGGGCTGCGTGATTCGCGCGCCCTTTTTTAAGTGGAAGAAGAGAATGCCTGCAAATGAAATGAGGTGACGGACATGCAAACACTAAAACAACTGTCCTGGTTTTTTCGTGCTCATTGGAAGCGATACGTTATCGGTATCTCTTTTTTGTTTTTGATTGATGTGCTTATGCTTTGGCCGCCTCGGCTGATCGGAGAGACGGTGGATTCGATTCGCAACAGCTCGTTGACTGCATCTGCTTTGACTAGGACGATGGTAATTTTGCTGGTGCTTGGTGTGCTTTTGTATGTGATGCGCTTCGTCTGGAGGTATTTGCTGAATGGAGGAGCGCTCTTGCTGGAGCGGACCTTGCGTGAGCGGCTATTCACTCATTTGACGAAGATGACGCCGTCCTTTTACCACCGCAAGCGCAGTGGAGATTTGATGGCTGTCGCGACGAATGATATTCCGGCGATTGAGCAAACGGCCAGTACCGGAGTGCTGACGCTTGTTGATTCCTTGTTTATGACGTTGTTGACGCTGGGCGTGATGGTGACTGTCATCGACTGGAAGCTGACTTTGGCTGCATTGATCCCGATGCCTTTTTTGGCGTGGTCAACCGCCTATTATGGAAAGCTTTTGCATGATCGCTTTTATTTGGCCCAGGAAGCATTCGGAGAAATGAATGACCATGTCCAGCAATCGGTCTCTGGCGTGCGTGTACTGCGTGCATTTGTCCAGGAAAAAGCGGATGTGGAGGCCTATCGGCGGGTCAGCGAGAAGACACTGGAGAGAAATGTAAGTGTATCGCGGATTGATGCCTTATTTGAACCGACGATCGCGATCATTATTGGATTCAGCTTTTTGATTGGTCTTGGGTATGGTACGTATCTGGTTTTCACCAGCGCGATTTCATTGGGCGATCTGGTCGCCTTCAATTTGTATCTCGGACTGTTGATTTGGCCGATGTTTGCTTTTGGCTGGCTGGTAAATGTACTGCAGCGGGGCGGAGCCTCTCACAAACGCTATTCAGAGCTTATGGTGGAGCAGCCAGATGTAAAAGAAGCCGCAAATCCAGTAGCGACTGTAGCCGCAAACACCGTGGAAGCACGTCAGTTTTCGTTTTGCTATCCAGGAGCGGAAAAGCCTGCACTCTCTGATATTTCCTTTGTTCTGGAGGAAGGGGAGACGCTGGGGATCGTCGGTCGCACGGGAAGTGGGAAGTCGACGCTCTGTCGCTCTCTCTTGCATCAATATCAAATGAATGAAGGTTCACTTTTGGTTGGCGGTGTACCGATTGAAAAGCTCTCCTTCCACGCACTGCGGGAAAAGATCGGGTACGTTCCCCAGGAGCATTTGCTGTTCTCCCGCACGATTGAGGCAAACGTCGCTTTCGGTCGTCCAGATGCTACGAATGAGGAAGTCGTTCGTGCGCTGGAGCTGGCGGAAATGAGAGGCGATCTGACGCAGTTCAAAGACGGTCTGCAAACGATGGTGGGAGAAAAGGGAGTAACGCTCTCAGGTGGGCAAAAGCAGCGCATTTCGATTGCCCGTGCACTTGTGGTCGATGCCGATATATTGATTTTAGACGATTCATTATCCGCTGTGGATGCTCGCACAGAGGAAAGCATATTGCGTCATTTACGGCAGGAGCGCGCAAATAAAACAACGATTATTACGGCACATCGCCTGTCTGCCGTTCAGCATGCCCAGTTAATTCTGGTATTGGACGAAGGCAGGATCGTGGAGCGAGGGACGCATAACGAGCTGATGCAAAAAAATGGCTGGTACGCGGAGCAGTATCGTCGCCAACAGATGGAGCAGGATGTCACCGGTTAGAGAGAGGAGGGAGAGCGTTTCATGAGCGGGCAAAATGTGTGGCGTCGGCTGACGGATTTCGCCAAGCCGTTTCAAAAGCAAATCATCGGTGCGCTGTTTTTGCTAGTGCTCGGGACCAGTGCGGAATTGGCAGGGCCCTTTTTAGCGAAAGTGATGATTGACAACCATATTCTCGGGATTCAAAAGCCGTGGTATGAGCTGCAGGATAAACCGCAAGCAGCTGCAGAAGCAGCCGTATCGCTAAACGACAAGTACTATGTGCGGGAAGATTTCATAGAAGAAATGGGTCTTTCTCCGGATGAATTAAAGAATAGTCAAATGACGATGCTGGCAGAAGGCACCACCTACTATCTGGTGACTGGTCATGTGGAGCAAAATGGGAAAAAACAGATTACCCCGATGGCACAAGAAAACGGTCGTGAGCGCGTAGAGGTTGTCAACACAAATGAGCAGGCGGGTACGAGTGCGACCTATACAGGGATCAAGCTAACTGCCGATGAAGTAAAGGCAATGTATAGCAGTGATATGCTGCCGATCGTGTGGTTGTCTGTTGGGTATGCGGTGCTGATTTTATTATCTGCAGGCTTCAACTATATTCAGATTCTGTGGCTGCAGACGATCGCACAGCGCATCATTCAGCAGATGCGGATGAAGCTGTTTATTCACCTGCAAAAGCTACCGGTTTCTTTCTTTGACAAGACTCCAGTAGGCTCACTCGTTTCCAGAGTCAGCAATGATACGGAGGCAGTGCGTGAGTTGTATGTAAGCGTGCTGGCTACTTTTGTACAGAATGGGCTGTATTTGATCGGAATTTTGATTGCCCTGTATATTTTGCAGCCAGAGCTGGCGCTGTTTTGCTGTTTAACAGTGCCCATACTCGTTTTACTTGTGTTCTTTTATCAAAAGTACAGCTCTCGCTATTATGCGATTATCCGTGCACGTCTTAGTGATATGAATGCGATGATCAACGAGATGATTCAGAACATGTCGATCGTGCAGGCGTTTCGTCGTGAAGCTGGCGTGCAAAAAGAGTTTGCTGATATAAATGAAGCGTATTTCAAGGTGAGATTGAAAGAGATCAATCTGGAATCATTTTTGCTCAGACCGGCGGTAGATCTGATCTGGAAGGTCTCGTTGACCTTGATTATTTGGTATTTCGGTTCTGCATCTTTTCACAGTGCAATTTCCTTCGGGGCGCTGTTTGCCTTCGTGGATTATATGGGGCGTTTCTTTGAGCCGATCAACATGATTATGGGGCGGTTGTCTCAACTGGCACAAGCGACGACCTCGGCTAAGCGTGTCTTTGATATTCTGGATACAGAAACGGAGTCCGAGACAGCTGTTGCAGGCAAACAAATCAGTCGGCCTCAAGGGGAAGTGGTTTTTGACCAGGTATCCTTTGCGTATAGCGGCGATGAATACGTGTTAAAAAATGTTTCCTTCACGGCAAAGCCAGGCCAGACAATTGCGCTGGTTGGACATACGGGCTCCGGGAAAAGCTCGCTGATGAACCTTTTGCTCGGATTTTATCCTGTTTCCAAAGGCCGTATTCTTATCGATGGGGAAGACATGAAGTCCATCGACACCCACGCATTACGCCAGCATGTGGGATTGGTTCTGCAGGACCCGTTTTTGTTTACGGGAAGCATCGGCTTTAATATCCGCATGTATAATGAAGCAATTACGGACGAAAAAGTCAGAGCTTCCGCTGAGGCAGTGCGTGCTGATGAATTCATCAAGCAATTGCCAGGTGGCTACGATGAGCCAGTGGTGGAGCGCGGGATGACCTTGTCTGCAGGACAGCGTCAGCTGATCTCGTTTGCCCGTGCGCTTGCTGCGGACCCGGCGATCCTGATTTTGGACGAAGCGACCGCCAGTATTGACAGTGAAACAGAGCTGGCTATTCAGGAAGCTCTGCATGTGCTGTCCAAAGGCAGGACGACATTCATCATTGCTCACCGCTTGTCAACGATTCAGCATGCTGATCAGATTCTGGTTCTCTCCCGCGGGGAAGTAACCGAGAGAGGAACACATGAAGAACTGATGGAACAAGATGGGCTGTATCGGAAAATGTACCAGTTGCAACAGGGGAGTAGAGTCGAAGTAAGATAGAGAAATAGAGAGAGCTATCGAGAGGAGTTCAACACCATGTCTTCAACGCGTTACACCTTTTGGGTGTTGATTTTGGTCGTAGCAATTGCGGGACTCAGCCAGGGCCTTAGCATTCCGCTTTTGGCAGTATTGCTGGAACAGCAGGGCGTCTCATCTGTCATGAACGGGCTGAATGCGGCAGCGCTATACATCGGGATGGTGCTGATTTCACCCTGGCTGGAAATACCGCTGAGAAGAATCGGCTATCGTTCTACCATTTTAGTAGGAATGGTGTTATTGACGATTGCTACTGCATTGATTCCCCTTTTCAGCCATTTGGTCGTGTGGTTCTTTTTGCGGATGCTGATGGGGATCGGGGATTCGAGCTTGCATTACTCCAGCCAAATGTGGGTGACAAAAATCGCATCTCCCAAAACGCGTGGACGCGATCTTTCCATGTACGGCTTGGCGTATGGAGTTGGTTTCAGTGTAGGGCCACTCGGATTAAATCTGTTGCCGCTTGGCATCTGGGTACCATTTGGGACGCTGTTGGTATTGTATATTGTTGCTTTTGTGCTTTTGGCTCGCATCAAAAATGAATTTCCGGATAAAATCGTGCAGGCCGAGAAAAAGCAAAATAAATATGCGACTGTGCTGCGTGTTGGTTGGCTTGCACTGATTCCTTCGTTCCTGTACGGCTTTATGGAAACGTCTCTGAACGGAAGCTTTCCGGTTTATGCATTGCGCACAGGCTTGTCGATTGAATGGGTGTCATTGATTTTGCCATCATTTGTAGTAGGCAGTATCATTCTCCAAATGCCGCTCGGCTCCTTGAGCGATCGAATCGGTCGCAAGCATGTGATGCTGGTTTGTGCGATCGTCGGTGGAATTGCCTTTTTCCTGTTCCCGCTGTCAGGGGAAAATGTGTATATCATGATGCTGCTCCTCGCGATTGCAGGTGCGGCAGTCGGTTCCTTTTATTCACTGGGGCTTGCCTATTCCGCTGATTTATTGCCAGCATCGATGGTACCGACCGCAGGGATTATAGCCGGAATCAACTTCGGTGTCGCCAGTATCTTGGCTCCAAACGTGAATGGGGTGCTGATGCAGGTGTGGGAGCCTTGGACGATTTTCTGGCTGATGGGTGCGCTGTTGATTGTATTTGCGGCAGCGTGTTTATTTAACCGTCAAGCCAACTCAGACAAGGACCAGCTCCAGGTTCAGCTGCAAAAGTAGAAAGTGTGAAAAAGCATCTTCTGTAAAAAGAAGGTGCTTTTTTTTGGTAAAAAGCATAAACGGGCTCAAGGGGGGGAAGCGTATGTATATAAAGTAGAACTGTTAGTGGAAGGGGTTGTCCTGATGCTTACTCCATGCATTTTTAAACGGGGGATCATCTGGATCTTGTTTTTTGTACTCAGTCTGATCATCATTCCGTTTTTTGCGGAAGACGGTCCGACTCCGCAAGCTCCCATCACGCCTCAAGTAAAGGTGCAATAGCCCTTATATCATTTGCCAAGAAAAAAGACACGCCTTGTTGTTTAACGAGCGGGCGTGTCTTTTGCGTATTGACTGTTTATCTGGTTACAAAATTTTGCGTGTAATACGATCGCCCTTCTTTGAACACGACACCTATACCGAGCTGCTTGAATTTGTTGTCGAGCAGATTTTGGCGGTGTCCAGCCGAGTTCATCCAGCCCATATGGACTTCGATGCCATCGAGTTGGCCGTACGCGATGTTTTCTCCAGCGTACCCGTACAAGATACCTGCATGCTTCAAGCGATCAAAAGGAGAGCCTGTAGATGGGGAGGTATGGCTGAAGTAGTTATTTTTGGCCATGTCACTGCTGTGTGCGCGGGCAACTGCCGCCACGCCCTCGTCCCAGGACAGGAGCGGTAGCTTGGCGCGGGCTCTGGCTACGTTCAGCAGGTCAAAATTTTCTTTTTCATAGGCGTGTGCAGCTTGGGTGATTTGCTCCTCCGTCAGCTTCGGCTGTGCAGGGAGCTGTGTATATGAGATTGGATACATCAGTCCCATCGCGATCGTGGCGAAATATTCTGGCGTCGAAATTCTGACGCCTGCGACTTTATTTCCGCCCAACTGATCGATGGAAAAAGTGATGACTTGCTTGTTCTGTATATATGTCGGATGACTTAGTGTATTGTCTCTGATATTGAGTGTTGGCGTGATGGCGAGTGTGCTTTTCGGTGCTCCCCAAGCATTTTGGATGGCTGTCGTTGGGGCTCCGACCGTGACGCCTTTTACATTCAGCTTGGCGCCATTGGAGAACAGTGTAACTACCTTTGCGTTTTGAACACCGACTTGTATGTAATTGCCCAGATCTCCATTATAAATCCACCATTCAACGCCTGTGTGGCTAGCGTCTTTGCGAGCAGGCTTGCCTAGCTTCTGTTCAAGCTGGGCTGTGCTCATCCCGAGCTCAACTCCGTATACGGAAATGCCGTTGGTAGCGGCTGCTTGAGTAGATGCAGCAGGCGTGACAGTTGTTGCCAATACTGATGAGAGCTGACCGAATAAAGCCAGAGAAAGGCTTACGGCGAGGATGCTGGTTACTTTCACTTTTCGCATAAATCTACCTCCTCAGTATGTTTGCGCCATTCACAAAATTGTATCGGTAGGAATGGGAATCAACAATAGGGACAAGGCAGGAAAAATTTGTCGAAAAAAGGAAAGTCTCAGCCGGAACAAGCTCGTCAAAAACGTATGGATTGGGGACAAGCACTGCTTGGAAAAGGAAAAACAAACTGCAGCCAACAAAGCGCGAGTCGACTGCAGATTAGGTAAAAAGAAACTGGAAAATAGGCATTTAGTCCTGTGATGAAGTTGACTATTTTCGATCCCAGACTACATAGGTCCTGGCAAGAAGATCGTGCCAGCCCTGCTTTTGAGAATTCCAGCCGACCCACATATAGCCAAGTCCAAAGGGAAGGAAAGACAGTATTTTGCCAATAACCTCACGCAATAGGACCTGCCCCGCTGTCAAATTGGCACGAGCATGACGACTACTTATGACACGGATACCTGTAATCATTTTGCCGAGTGTCTGACCTGTCCACCACGTCAGGAGTACCATGTAGAGCAGGTTAAATAAAACCTCCAAAAGATCGATCATTGAGAAGGCGTAGTCGTAAACTCCAAGTAAACGTCGCAATGGATTGAAAATGAGCAGACTGATTCCAATCAAAAACAGGGAGTCGAGTAAGGTCGCACAAACACGAATCCAAAATCCTGCGAAATGATGATGGTACGCAGGCTCCGGGACATTCGTTTGTTCGAAAGCTGGCTGTCGGTTCAAATCATATGGATCATGGGGCCGCTCATTCATAACGAGTGCACTCCTTTAGGGCATAAATTGGTACAGCAGGCGGGGGGAGCTTTCTCGCTCCAAAATACGGGCGAGTCCCAGTGGATCGGGATTGGACCAATACTGCTTCATGCTGAAAAGCAGCTTGCTGAGGGTGAGCTGGTCAGCATAACGAACGACCATGGCCTCCGGGGCGCCGGACAAGGAAAGGGCATAGTGGGTGGCATCCTCCAGATCACCGAATTGGTCAATCAGCCCGAGTCTTTTTGCCTGTTCGCCTGAATAGACGCGTCCATCTGCGATTTCAAGAACGCGCTGGCGGGAGAGATTGCGTCCATTTACGATGACATCAACAAATTTGTTGTAGCTTTCATTCACCAGTGTTTGAAAGATTTGGCGCTCCGGTTCGGTCAACGGTCGTGAGGGGCTCCCGATATCTTTGAAACGTCCGCTTTTGATCGCGTATTGATGAACCCCCAGCTTATTCGCTGCTTCGCTGTAATTCACCAGATTAAAAATGACGCCGAGACTGCCAGTCAGCGTATTCGGATTCGCAAAAATGGCATCTCCTGAAGTCGCCAAATAATAGCCGCCGGAAGCTGCGGTGGAGCCCATGCTGATGACAATGGGAATATGCCGTACTTGCTTCAGACGCAAAAGCCGGGAATGAATTTCGTCTGTAGCCACGACTTCGCCGCCCGGACTGTCAATGCGCAGAACCAGTGCTTTGACGCTGTCGTCCTCTTCTACACGTCTGAGCTGTTCTCCAAGCAGTTCGGTCATGGAGGGAACTCCTGCGGCATTTTGCGTGCCTGAGATGACGCCGCTTACGAATAGCTGGACGATTTTGTCGTTGCCGTAGCCTGACACGACATTTTCTTCCCATGAAAATCCCGGATGATCACGCAGAGCAGTGTATGTACCTGCGATGCCTTCTACAGTAATGCCCGCCAAGAAGACGAAGAGCACAATGACGAGTGCGATCCATTTTTTTCGATGCATGAAAGTCACCTCATCCCTTAGCATGAGCCGTCCTCGTCATAGTTACGCATGGGACAGGCACTGGAAAAATAGGGATTGACGAAAAATAATTGTCAAATTAGAATAATTATAAAATTATTTCCCTAGCACAAAAGAATTCGCCTAGGTGAAGATCAATTGGGATGCTGTTGCCTTCGGGCAGCAGCTTCCACTGTTTTTACGGGGGAAATAAGTCTGATTCTCTTTCTCAACCAGTTACTCGATTGTCCGTTCCACAACTCTGTACAAAGGGGAGAGGGTAGCAATGAGGCAAAAGATGGTCATGATCGTGTCTGGGGCAGGTTTACTTGTAAGCTGGCTATACGGAGAGCTGTGGGGACTTAATCCGTCTTGGCTGGCGGTTATATTATGTGGTGTTCCAATCGCTTGGGCTGCACTCAAAGAGCTGATTCAAGAACGAACGATTAATAGCGATGTGCTGGTTACGATTGCAATCGTGGCGGCTGTCGGGATCGGAGAAATTTTTGCTGCGGGTGAAGTAGCTCTCATCATGATGATTGGGATGTGGCTGGAAAATAGGACCGTTGCAAGAGCGGCGTCAGCTTTGGAGGAAATGGTGCAGCTGGCACCTCAAACTGCCAGAGTGAAACGCAGCGAGGAATGGGTAGAGGTATCGCTAGCAGAAGTAGTGCGTGGTGATCTGATCCTGGTAAAACCTGGCGAGAAAGTGCCTGTTGATGGTGTCGTATCCAGCGGGGAGGCTGCCGTGAATCAGGCAGCTTTGACTGGCGAATCATTGCCCGTTGAAAAGCGCTCGGGTGACGAGGTGTTTATGGGCACGATCAACACAAATGGCGTCATTGAGGTTTGTGCCCAGAAGATAGGGGATGAAACGACCTTTGCCAAGGTAACGAGACTCGTAGCGGAAGCGATGGAAAGAAAAGCACCGGTGCAGCGCTTGCTTGATCGTTGGGCAGCGTGGATCGTTCCGAGCAGTCTTACTCTGGCAGTCTTGATGTATGTATTCACAGGCGATTTGGTACGCGCTGTTACGATCCTCATAGTCTTTTGTCCATGTGCACTGGTACTTGCTACGCCAACGGCTATTATGGCGGGTATTGGCAGCGCAGCGAGGCACGGTATTTTGATCAAAAGCGGGGTAGCGCTGGAGAGAATTGGTCTGGTTAACGCTTTGCTATTTGATAAAACAGGTACACTCACAGAAGGAAAGCTGCAGGTTACCGGTATTGCCAGACAGTCGCATCAAGTGCCAGAGGATGTTCTGCGTTTGGCTGCGGCTCTGGAGATTCATTCGGAGCATCCGGTAGCGCAGGCAATCGTCAGAGCGGCAAGCGAGAGAAATGTGGAGATTCCTGAAGCAGAGTCGTTCCTCGTACATCCGGGAAACGGGGTGTCAGGTCGACTGGAAGGGCGAGAGCTGCTCGTAGGGAATCGGCGATTTTTTGCTGAAATGGGCGTGAGGACGAAAGAACTGGAGCACATCCAGGAAGAGCAGGAGCGAGCAGGGCATACGGCTGTATTTGTGGCAAGGGATGGCGCGCTGATCGGGTTGGTTTCGCTTGCAGACCGAGTACGTACCGAATCGCGTGAAACGATTGAAAGACTTCACCTGCATGGTGTAGGGAATATTGCGATGCTGACTGGCGATAACCGCGGGGCAGCTGGACAAATCGCCAAGCAAGCAGGGGTGACGACTGTATATGCAGAGCAATTCCCTGAAGCAAAGTATGAGCGTGTAGAGGAATATCGAAAGCGCGGCCTGATTGTTGGCATGGTCGGAGACGGCATCAATGATGCTCCGGCACTCACCTCAGCTCACGTCGGGATTGCGATGGGAGCAGGGGGTACCCAGATCGCCGCAGAGGCTGCTGATATCGTCATCATGACTGACGACGTCTCCAAGGTCGCCGATGCCGTCCAGCTCGGGCGCAAGACGCTACGAGTCATCCGCGAAAACCTGATCATCTCCAGCGCCATCAACGCCGCAGCAATCGCCCTCGCTATGACAGGGCTACTCGGTCCCGTAGGAGGAGCATTTGTCCACAACGCAACCTCCGTCCTCGTAGTCCTCAACTCCGCTCGCCTCATCCACTACCTGGGACAAAAACAAAAAGAAAAGCGGAAGAACCCGCCAGTTAGATTATGTGAATCCTGTACGATCACTTGTATGAGCAAAGGCACCTGCAAACTGAGTGCCTCTAAAGGGTAAGGATAGCGAAGGAGTCGAAGAGAAGACCAGAGAAGTTGAATCGTTCTCTGGTCTTATTTTCGCTTTTGCAATGAAGGCGGACAGGCATGACCCGTGAAAGTGACCCAAGAAGCTGGAGCGTTTTCTCCGGTTTCCTCTCCTTCACTATTGCCCGACGAACATGCTTTTTATTAACGACTGATAATTCATGCAATTACCTGGATATTACGGTACACTATAAGAACAATCGAAACTGAAAACTTCGAATAAAGGGGGAACGTCCTTGATCATCCAAGTGACGGACTTGAAGAAAAATTACGGAGAGCTGCAAGTGCTAAAAGGAATTACCACCCAAATTGCAGAGCGAGAAGTCGTCTGCGTCATCGGGCCATCCGGTTCAGGAAAAAGCACCTTCCTGCGCTGTCTCAATCAGCTCGAGGAGATGACCAGCGGACGAGTTGTCATTAATGGAAATGACTTATCCGACCCCAAGATCGACATCAACAAAGTACGTGAAGACGTGGGCATGGTATTTCAGCGATTCAACCTCTTTCCACATAAAACGGTAATCGAAAACGTCATGCTCGCTCCCATCAAGGTACGCAAAATGCCACAGGATCAAGCTCGTCAGCAAGGCTTGGCTCTGCTGAAAAAAGTAGGTCTCGAAGACAAGGCAGATGTGTACCCCGAGAAGCTGTCAGGTGGGCAAATGCAGCGGGTTGCGATCGCACGTGCGCTGGCGATGAATCCAAAGGTCATGCTTTTTGACGAGCCGACCTCTGCACTAGACCCGGAGCTGGTCGGAGAAGTGCTGACAGTTATGAAAAATTTGGCGCAGGAAGGCATGACCATGATCGTCGTCACGCATGAGATGGGCTTTGCCAAAGAGGTGGGGGATCGGGTGATCTTCATGGATCAGGGAGTTATTATGGAAGAAGGAAAACCAGCGGACATTTTTGCTGATACAAAAAATGAAAGATTGCGATCCTTTTTGGGGAGGGTGCTGGCATAAATGACACATCCAAAACCACTTCACCTGGATCAGCTTCCAGCAGATTTCGTCGAAGCGGACAAGAGCATGGCAACTCTTTACCTGGGGGACGCGGCGGGCAGCGAAAAGCTCTATGCAAATATCGATAGGGTGCAGCCAGGGGCCAAAAGCACCAAGTACCACACACACTCGCTGCAAGAAGAGTTTTTTATGATTTTGGCGGGTTCAGGTATTCTGCGTTTGAATGGTGAGGAGTACCCCGTCACAAAAGGGAGCTTTGTAGCCAAGCCTGCAGGGAAAAACATTGCTCACCAGTTTATCAATACGGGCGATGAAGTATTGGAGATTCTTGATGTTGGCACAAAAGTCGAGGGAGACGTAGCGTATTATCCGGATGAGGATATCTACTTTTTGCGAAAAGAAAAAAAGATGTTCAAAGGAACCGAGGCTTTCCTGAAGTGGGATTCAGAGCCGAATAAATAAAAGTGTACAGGCTAAATGAAGTGCGAGGGCACCAAAGGCATCGTTCGTAATGGACAAGCCTCAGGTGCCCTGCTCATGTTGCCTACTTGGCGGAATCCAGTAGCTGGCTCACCGTAACAAAGCGATAGCCTTGGGAGCGTAAATCAGTGATCAGCTCTTGCAGAGCGGCTACGGTTTGCCGCTGATTGAGTCCACCATCATGAAACAAAATAATGTCGCCTGATGAAACCGAGCTTTTCACGCTTTTGGCGATGACGGATGCTGTTCGGGCCAACGACCAGTCGCGGGGATCGATTGACCAATGAATCACGTCGTAGCCACTCGATTGAACAGCACTCATCACATCATGGGTCATCACACCGCCAGGGGGACGATAATATTGGGCGAGGATGCCAGTCGTTTTGAGAATCGAGCGTTCCCCGAGCTTGATGTCCTCGTATACCTCATGCTCCGTCAGCTTGTTCAGGTCATGATGATAGTAACCGTGATTGCCGATTTCATGACCCGCTTTGTAAATCCACTGCATCACCTTGGGATGCTTGTCCACTTGTGATCCGAGTACAAAAAAAGTAGCTTGTACCTTGTTTCGATGAAGCACCTCTAAAATTTTGGGGGTGTAAAAGGCATCTGGCCCGTCATCAAACGTGAGTGCGACTACTTTCTTTTTCGTATCAATGCGGTGGATCGGCTCATAGGTTGGAAGAAGAGGACTGGCACCAGCAGGTAAAATTGCACAGCCAAGAAGGCAGGCGATGAATAAGGCGCAGAGGACGCCGCGACGCATAACGATCGCCTCCTTCCATCTAGGTATAGCTATAGGTTCACCCCCCGGTAGGGAAAACATGCTACCAAAAGAAAACAGAGGTCAGTGATGGAGATTGATATGATAAAATGAAGGGACCGTACATAGGAGAGGAGAGAATGTAAGTGGAACTCCGCGGTATATTACATGGACTCACCCACGAGTATCACGGGAAGGACAAGCCGGTCGACTATTATTTGCAGATCGGCGAGGAGCGCATGCCGCTAAATGAGTGGCTGGGCAGTGAACTAAGCATTTCCTATCTGGGCGAAAAGAACTGTATCGCCTGCGGACGCAAAACGAACAAAACATTTAACAGCGGGTACTGCTACCCCTGTTTTACCAAGCTGCCGGAAAATGATTTGTGCATCGTCAAGCCACACGAATGTCATTTTGATTTGGGGACTTGCCGTGACGAAAGCTTTGGCGAGAAGTATTGCATGATTCCCCACTATGTCTATCTGGCAGTTTCCAGTGATATGAAGGTTGGTTTGACACGCAAGCATAATCAATTAAAGCGTTGGGTAGATCAGGGAGCGATTCGCGCCATTCCGATTGCAGAAGTCCCTACTCGTCGTATGGCAGGAGAGCTGGAATTTCATCTGAGCCAGTTCTTGCCTGATAAAACAAACTGGCGCAAAATGCTCAAGGGCGAAGTAAAAGAAATCGACCTGATTGCCATGCGCGACGAGGTGTACGCTCACTTCCCGGAAGAGTTTAAAGCGTTTCAATACCGGGAAGATGAATGGGTAGATATTACGTATCCGATTCTGGAGTCATTGGATAAAATCAATTCGAAATCTCTGGACAAGGAAGAACAGCTGGGCGGCCGTTTGATCGGTGTAAAGGCACAGTACCTGATCTTTGAAAATGGTGTTTTTCAGACGAGAAAGCACGCAGGCTATCAAGTCGAGATCAAAGCAACTCATTCTGCATAAAGTAGTACGAAATCCTTCACACTTAGCATCACATACAGGTGAAGGAGGAGATTGCAATGGATGAGAAAATCGAATATACCGAGCCATTAAAAGGAACATTGTCCGAAGCCGTACAAGCAAAAGCGGGGGATGAGCTAGGTGTCCCCTTCTCACCGCTTAGTCAGATGTGGCAGGTAAATCCTGGTGCTGAGGCAGTAGAGCTTGAGTCGCTGGCGAGTGAAACTGGAAAGACAACTCCATAAAATAACGTAAAGCAGATTTGAACGACAGCCGAGAGTAGGGACGGCTGTCGTTTTCTATTGAAGAACAAGGAAGGGAATGAAATCCGAGGTGGATGACCTACTCCATGTAACTACGGTCATGATGATTTTTCTGGTCTTGAGAGGTACAGAGCCGGATGCGGTGCCGAAGACATGGCAGTATCACCTACTGGATCTTGTGGGCATCGTTGCCACGTATTATGTGTTTCAGGCAGCTATTTGGCTGTTTAAAAGCTTAATTTACTAGCACCAAGAAGGAGTTCATTTTCCGTATAAATTGAGGTGGATGCGAGTGCGAATTTGGGGATTCTCTGTTATCTCAGCGCTGTTAGTTCTGTCCTTGTTGGGCGCGGGATTTTATATAGGGACGTTGCAAAAAGAGCAGGAAGTAGCTAAGCTGCAACAGTCAGTTTTGAATCTTCACAAAACGCTGGCGGCAGTCAAAGCATCTGCCAAACAGCAGGAGACATCTGTGCCTGTAGCCACCCCAGCCAATGAGCAGATCAACAAGACCAAGCTTGATGCAGATCGGGATGGTATTGTACAGGCATTTGAATGGACAGATGACAAAGGAACAGGCTATACGTACAGCGAAGAACAATTAACAGCAATGCAGCAGGATACACAAAACCGGGACTATAAGCATGTGCTTAGGCGATTTGCCCAGCAGGATCTACAAAAAGAAATAGAGAGCTTTCAAACGGTAGGACGAAGCTTAAACCCACGCCGTTTACTTGTTGTTACAACCGACAACGCCCTGTACGAGATCAGTATGAAAAAAAGGTACACCCATGATCAAATCTGGACGGTGGAAGGCTCTAACACGCTGTCCGGCATTGAAAAACCAAACGTGACCGAGCTTTATCGCCTGTTGAAATTGGATGAAGCGGACGAAGAAGTGCAAGCATGGGCAAAAGGCTTGTTGGCAACACCAGAGTGGAAAAGTGAATGGATGCGAAAAGACGGGAAAACGTATGTCCTGGTCAAATCATCGAGTAGCGAAAGCGACTCTGTAGAGCTGGAAAGCGTACGTGTCTGGGGAGAAGAACTGTATGTTGATTATCAGGCACTTACATATGAAGACGGAGCAGATCCTGCTGTAATCAATGATTATGTCTTCATAGAAGTGCCAGTCGAAGGTGCTGGCGATGCTACCTTTCGCAAAACCGTTTTCGTTGTGGAGTAGATTTTCTTCTCTTACAATAGAGATAATTACCAAGACGTGATGAAAAGCGAGGAATGAAACCATGAAAGCCTATTTGTACAACAAGTGCGATACATGCCGCAAAGCAAAAAAATGGCTCACCGAGCAAAATGTCAGCTTTGAGGAAATTCCGATTGTCGATACTCCACCGACCAAAGAAGAGCTGCGCACGATCTGGAAAACAAGCGGGTTGGATTTGCGCAAATTTTTTAATGTGAGCGGTGTACAGTATAAAGAGCTCGGCCTAAAGGACAAGCTGCCAAACATGACGGAGGATGAAATGCTAGAGCTGCTTTCGTCCAATGGTAAGCTGATCAAGCGCCCGCTACTGGCAAGCGATAACACGGTTACGCTCGGCTTTAAACCCGAGGAGCTGGAAAAAGCCTGGGGTGGCAAATCATGATGCGCCGCCAACCTTCCAAACGACTGGATAAGTTGTCAGCTGCTATTTTCTCGGAGATGGCAGCTCGTAAACGCGAAGTAGCTCAAAAACGTACCGTCTATGATTTGAGTATCGGAAGTCCCGATCAGCCGCCAGAACAGAGCCTTTTGGATACGCTGACAGAGGCTATCGCGCGTCCGGGAGCTTTTGGCTATGCGCTCAGTGAGGGAACGGCTGATTTCCGTGCAGAGGTAGCTCGCTGGTATCGGTATCGTTTTGATGTCGAGCTGGACCCTGGCCACGAGGTACACTCCTTGATGGGCTCGCAGGATGGACTGGCTCATTTTGCCTTGGCTTGGACGGACCCGGGCGATCTGGTGCTCGTTCCTGATCCGGGCTATCCGATTTACGAAGGGAGCGTTCAGCTGGCGGGAGCAGTTCCTTATCGGATGCCGCTGCGGGCAGAAAATGATTTTTTACCCGATCTGGAACAGATTCCTGAAGATGTAGCGACGCGGGCGAAATTTATGATCCTCAACTATCCGAATAATCCGGTTTCGGCTGTTGCGACCGTATCTTTTTTCGAAAAGGTAGTGGCATTTGCCAAGCGGTATGAAATCATCGTTGTCCATGATTTGGCATACTCCGAAATGGCTTTTGACGGCTACAAGCCGCCTAGCTTTTTGCAAGCACCTGGTGCCAAGGATGTCGGAATCGAGTTTAATTCCTTCTCCAAAAGCTTCAACATGGCTGGCTGCCGGATTGCTTATGTAGTGGGCAATGCTGAGATCATTAAGCCGCTGGCCGTAGTAAAGTCGAACGTGGACTATGGAGTGTTTTTACCCGTCCAGCAAATGGCGATAGCTGCCCTGAAGCAAGACCGTGAATCCGCTGGACAAAATACAGTAGGCCCAATCTATCAGGAGCGCCGCGATGTGCTCTTGGCTGCCTTGGCTGAGGCAGGATGGGTGATTCCCCCTCCAAAGGCAACGATGTTTGTCTGGGCACAGTTGCCACAGGGCTGGACCTCGCGTGAGTTTGCCTTTGCGCTTTTGGAGCAAGCGGGAGTCGTCGTAATTCCCGGCAGTGCCTTCGGAGATGAAGGGGAGGGCTACGTGCGCATCGCCCTGGTCCAGACGCCGGAAATACTGAAACAGGCAGCAGCGGCGATTGCTGATTCGGGCATTCTTTTGCAAAGAGTAGAATAGGTTGCCAGCAAATCGGATAATCTATTTTTTGGATGAAAAGAGTCGTCAAAAAAAGCTGAGCACCTCTCTAATTGAAAAACAATTACAGGTTGAAATGATTCCTACATTGTATTGACTATAAAGTGAATACTTTGATATCATGGGACATGTAGGCAAGAACATATTCCTAAGGAGGTTTTACATAATGGCACAACGTCTAATCGGGCTTCCAGCTCCAGACTTTACAATGGAAACAGCACTGGGTAACGGTAAAGAATTCGGAAAGGTTTCCCTGGCCGACTACCGTGGCAAATGGCTGGTACTGTTCTTCTATCCACTGGACTTCACTTTCGTTTGCCCAACTGAAATCATCGCTATGAGCGATGCAATCGAAGACTTCGCTGATCTGGATGCAGAAGTACTGGGTGTATCTACTGACTCCGTTCACTCCCACCGCGCTTGGATCAACACTTCACGCGACGAAAACGGTTTGGGTGGCCTGAACTACCCACTGGCTGCTGACTTCCTGAAAACTACTGCTCGTGACTACGGCGTACTGGATGAAGAAGGCGGACAAGCTTACCGCGGTCTGTTCATCATCGATCCAGAAGGCGTTCTGAAATATCAAGTAGTTACTGACCTGAACGTAGGTCGTTCTACAGACGAGACACTGCGTGTATTGCAAGCTCTGCAATCCGGCGGACTGTGCCCAGCTAACTGGCGCCCAGGACAAGCTCAACTGTCTGCTAAGTAATTATTTGCACGTACGCAAGGAAATAGAAGGGTCTAACATTTAGCTGTTAGGCCCTTTTTTTTAACCTAAGCTAAAATAAAGAAAAGGGGTTGACCTATCCATGCGTTTGCGCGAAGAATTGCCTGATTTCCCTGGGATTACCGAATGGGTGAATGGACAGGTGACCAAAGCAGATTTGGCTGGTAGCCCAGTTTTGGTTCACTTTTGGTCTGTAAGCTGCTACATGTGCAAGGAGTCCATGCCAAGCATCAACGAATGGCGTGACAAATATGCAGCAAATGGACTGAAAGTAATCGGTATTCACATGCCCCGTTCGGAAAAAGATACGGACATCGAAACCATCAAACAAATGATTGCCGAGTACAACCTGACACACCCGATCGCCATTGATAATGATATGAAGACAGTGGATGCTTTCCAGAACGAATACGTCCCTGCTTTCTACCTCTTTGATGAAAACCTTCAGCTTCGTCACTTCCAGGCAGGCGAGAAGGGGCTCAACCTCGTGAAAAAACGTCTGTTTAGAATTTTGGGGATCGAAGAGGAATCCTAGAATGTTCGTCTAATTATGTATGTGTAATGGATTGTACCTGATAGGAGGAAATGTAAACGATGGAATTCCCAAAAAACTTACGTTACAGTGAAGAGCATGAGTGGGTGCGAGTAGAAGGAAACAAAGCGTACATCGGAATCACTGCTTTTGCTCAATCAGAGCTGGGTGACATCGTGTTTGTTGAGTTGCCTGAAGTAGGGGCAACCATTCAGGCGGATGAGCCATTTGGCAGTGTAGAATCGGTTAAAACCGTTTCTGAACTGTACGCTCCTGTAACTGGCACAGTACTGGAAGTGAACGGCAACCTGGAAGACGCTCCAGAACTGGTGAACTCCTCGCCGTACGAGCAAGCATGGATGATCGTCGTGGAATTGTCTGACGCAGCTGAGCTGGACAAGCTGATGGATGCAGACAAATACGAAGCGATGGTAAAAGAATAGGAAACAAAACAAAAAGCCGGGCGATCAAGCTCGGCTTTTTTTGTACAGATTGGACGTTACCCTTTACCCCTTTTTACATACCGGTATGGATGAAGAGCTTAGTTAAGCTTAAAGGTGCGGATGGCATCGTTCATCTCTTCTGCCATTTTGGCCAGCATGGTCGCTGCTGCGGAAATTTCCTGCATGGATGCGTTTTGCTCTTCCGCTGCGGCAGCAACCGTTTGCGAATTGCTTGCAGACTGCTCAGCTACGCTAGAAATATTGCTGATCGCAGTAACGATCGTCTGCATTTGCTGGCTGATTTGACGCATTTCAGCAGAGACCTCCTCGGTGCGCTCAAACAATTGGGCAGCAGAGCCTGTGATTTGTTTAAAAGCAGTTCCGGTAGACTGTACAAGTGACATCCCTTCACCAAGAATCGTCGAGCCATGCGTCATGGCGCTAATCGCTGATTCAGTATCACGTTGAATATCTGCCACAATAATGCTTACCTGTTCGGCTGCTGAGCTGGATTGTTCCGCGAGCTTGCGTACCTCATCGGCTACGACTGCAAAGCCCCGCCCTTGTTCTCCGGCACGTGCTGCCTCGATGGCTGCATTCAGCGCCAGAAGATTAGTTTGGGCGGCAATTGTCGTAATCAGGGAAATCATTTGTCCAATTTCCTCAGAGCGGCGTCCCAATGCATTGACGATGCCTGCTGTTTGATTCATTTGCGCGTGGATGACGTTCATGTGCTCAACGGTTTTCACAGCCATCTGATTACCCTCGAAGGCTTGACGATTTGTCTCAGCTGTAGAGCTGCTGACTTCCTCGATGCCTTTTTCCATGACGGAAATATGCTGAGCGATTTCTGTGATCACATCGCTTCCCTGGTTAGTCGCTTCTACCTGTTGTTCGGTGCCGTACGCGATTTCTTGTACGGATTGGGCGATTTGTTCAGTAGCTCTGCTGGTTTGTTCGGCACTTGCCATTAGCTGCTCGGAAGTGGCTGCTACCTGCTGAGCACTGTAGCTGACCTGACCCAGCGTCTCGCGAAGGGTGGTCGTCATTGCGTTGAAGCGGTTTGCCATCACGCCCATCTCATCGACGGTCTTGATATCCATGGAAGCAGTGAAGTCTCCATTGGAAAGAGCGTGTGACAGTTGATTCGCACGGTCAATTTGTTTCGTCAAATATTTGCTGAAGAAGTAAATGACAGCGATCAGAATCAACAAACCAAACAAGCTCACAGCACAGAGCTGGTAAAACAGGGCGGCGAGCGGCGCATTGAACTCATCCTCAGGCATGACGAGAGCCAGTGTCCAGTTTGTTTGCGGGATTTTTTGGAAATAGATGCGATTGACGCCGTTGTCTGCGTTGAAGGTCTTCATGCCTTCTTGTTCTGCAAGAATAGCCGCTCCAGCTTCTGAAAAGGATGTATTTTCCTCTGTTTGAATGGTTTTGTGCATGAGCTTTTCTGATTCAGGATGGGACAAGTACTGACCGGATTTATCCAGCATAAACGCCCAGCCTGTTTCACCGACTTTTGTTCCTGAAACCATTTTTTGTATGTCAGTGAGCGTAATATCGTCTGTAGCAACACCTAGCAGCTTTTTGTCCGCCGTGTAAAAGGGTGCGACGACAGTCATCATCGAAACGCCTGAAACATCGTCGAAATACGGCTCCGAATAATCTGTTTTGTTTTTGGTTCCAATCCCGACCTTGTACCAATCCTGATTCGGGTAGTTGTAGGAAGCAGTGCTGTAATCGTAGGTGATTTGTACCTTGCCGTCTTGCTTAGTTCCATAGGTGGCGACGTATTGCTTATTTGGATCAAATGCGTATGGTACCATGAAAATACCCATTCCCACGGATGTTTCATTAATAAGCACGGTTTTGGTGAGCAGGGAATCGAGCTGTTCCAGCGAATAAGTAATAGGCGTCATTTCAATAAAGCGAGCCATACTCTCTGTTACTTTGCTATGCTCCTCTAGTTGGCTTTCTACCTTGTCACTGAGAAGGTCCAGTTGGAAGTTCATTTTGTCACTTAATTCCTTGTTCAGCAGGGCCACTGAAAATAAAAATGCAATACTCATGACGAGAAGCAGAGTAAGAATAATGACTGGCAATGTGATCGTAAGTGTACGCGCACGTAAGCTTTTAAACCGATACATACAGTAGCTCCTTTTTCTTGTAAGTAGATGACTAACTATTCCCTATATCGGCATTCATAAAACTTTTTTATATGCCTTTAGGCAAATGCAGGAAAAATTTCAAACTAATCAGAAAACGTTGCCGGGCACAAGTAAATTCGAGTACAATAGGAAGACAAATTGACAAAATCTTGTTACAGTAACCTACTGGTATCTTTTGCGGGTAGAGAGTTAGAGGGATAATGGGCTACAATGCGAATACAGACAGAGTGTCGCCGAGACGAAAGCGTTTGTTTGGCGAAGAAGGAGGGAGACTGTATGAGTTTTTGTTGTGGTGCTGGAATGGTTGGTTCTGTAGGGTCAGTCCGTCATTATAAAACACTTGTTCACAATGTCCCCATCATGTTTTGTCCTGTATGTGACAGAATTGAAGTCCATCCCGGTATTGAGGGAGAGTACGAAATTTTAGTAGAATATGCACAAGGAGATCAAGCTCCTGAAGTTGATTTTGCCGACTTTGTGAGTGTTGACAATACATCGGAGTTGTTTGAGAATTGTACAATGACGGATGAGGCTGCCAGCTTCGCCGATGTACTAAAGCAGCAGATCGACGTTTCGCTTGACTTGCTGCGTGTGGCCAAGGAGCTGGGGGACGATGAATGGCGAGAAGCGCTCATGATTCGTTTGAGACGTTTAAGCGAGAGGCTGAAGCAGTACAATAAACGAAAGCAAATGTCGCAGAAAAGCGCATGACCAGAGTTGACGTGGGAGGCAGTGTGAATGTTTCATTTGAAAGGCGTTCACCATATCGCATTGAATTGTAGCGATGTCGTGAAGGTAGCTCGTTTTTTTAAAGACATTTTGGAAGTTCCCATCCCGGAAGAGAACATGGTGGAAGGAGCGCCTGTCTACTTTCAAATTGGCACATACACACGGATTGGTCTTCATCCACATGGCGGTGAAGAAGGCAAGGGTGGAGTCGGTCAGGTGGACCACCTCGCTTTTTCCGTAACGAGTCGTGCGGAATTGGACTATCTGGTGGATAAGCTGGAAGCAGAGAATATCTGTTATCGCGGACCTATCACGCAACCAACCAGCTATAATCTATACTTTGAGACCCCGGATGGACATCATTTGGAGGTACGGTTAGATAAAGACGAGTTTGACGAATAAGAATAGCAGTCAAAAGGAAGGCATCTGCCCATAGAGGTGGATGCTTTTCTGTTTTTAAACGTATAGAAATTTATAAACCAAAGGCGAAGGAATTAAGGAATATTTGATCGTTGCTTTTGGTGGAGGAGAGGAAAGATGAGAAAACGCTCTAGCTTCTTGGGATACTAGCTGGGAGTGTCCGAGCCCAGCTCTAAGGAAAAAACGAAACTTTGGACGCGGTTGCCCTTTTTTCCCGTAAGCGGACAGTACCCCCTCCCTGCTAGAGGCCCAAGTACCTGGAGCGCTTTCTCCCGTTTCCTTCCCACCACTGAAGCCACGAACAACAGCGCCAATGGGAAAACGTGTCGAGAAAAAGAACCCCTCTCTGACAGGAGCCGACAGGGGTTCCTACTACTCGCCAAAGGATTCGACCCGAGCAAAAACGAACCCTTTTGGAAGAGAGGGGTGGACGAACTTGGTCGGAATGGGAAGGCTGCTCGCAGAGGTTGCAACCAGGCTCCAGAAAAAAACACACTTGCATTTGATAATGATAGGATGGGAACGGCGGATTGGCATTGTCACGGAGGATACAAAAACGCGTTGGCACCTGACATTCTCCAAGGGAGGGGCCTTTTGTGGAGCATGGTCAGAAGAACAATCAGTGGATCTGATCGTGCAAGGTGACGAACGCCAGATGCAGATGCTGTTCGGCGGGGATGAGCTCGTATATACCTTGGCCAAAGAGCAGGTAAGGATTGTTGGATCGATGCGCGATCAATTAAAACTGGATGCAATATTACGACTCACCTGCAAGTAAAGGTTAGCTTGTAACAGTCGTATGTTATAATAGGAAAAAAAGAGTGATTTTGGGAGGTAGCGTTGTCATGTCCACTGCTTTCTCTTTGAAACAAACGATACATACTCGTGAACAACAGATTGCTGAAACATTCAGTCATTTGCATGCGAATCCAGAAATCAGCTGGAAGGAAGTCGAAACCACTCGCTATTTGGTAGAGCGGATGCGCAGCTTGGGATTGCGGGTGACTACGTTTGATGATTGTACCGGGTTGATAGCTGAGTGGGGAGAAGGAGGTCCTGTCGTAGGATTGCGTACAGATATTGACGCCCTGTGGCAGGAGGTAGACGGAGAATGGCGCCCTAATCACTCATGTGGTCATGATGCGCATATGACCATGATCGTGGAAGCTGTGGAGGCATTGATTGGATCTGGGTATCAGCCGCCTGGAACATTAAAGATTTTGTTCCAGCCAGCGGAGGAAAAAGGAACAGGCGCTCTGAAGCTAGTGGAAAAAGGAGCCGTCGATAACGTCGATTATTTATATGGCGTTCACGTTCGTCCGATTCAGGAAATGCTTCAGGGGACGGCAGGACCTGCTATCTACAACGGGGCAGCCATGTTTCTATATGGAGAAATCACTGGTGTTTCCGCTCACGGTGCCAGACCGCATCTGGGTGTAAACGCGATTGAGGTAGCTGGTGCTATCATCTCAGGAATTGGTCAGGTGCATATTGACCCAATGGTGCCCGCGACGGCCAAAATGACGATGCTGCAAGCAGGCGGCGAGAGCTACAATATCATCCCTGACAAGGCGCGTTTTGCGATTGATATGCGCGCACAGACAAATCAGGCCATGGATGAGCTGGAGAAAAAGGTGCGACAAATCATGGAAGGAGTTGCCCTATCTTATTCGGCGGTAATTGAGCTGCAGCAAGGCTCACGGATGGTTGCTGCAGAGGTACACGACGAAGCCAAGAAGCTGATGGAGCTTGCGATTGTGGACGTGCTGGGCCAGGAAAATCTCAGAGCAGCGCCAGTCAGCCCGGGTGCTGAGGATTTTCATTTTTACACAGTGGAGCGCCCGCATATTAAAGCTACGATGCTCGCTCTCGGATGCGATTTGAAGCCGGGCCTGCACCATCCGCATATGCAGTTTGAGCATTCTGCAATGGTAAAAGGGGTAGAAATATTGGCACGAGTGATCGTGAGAACGTTTGAGCATGAAGCAGAACGTGCTTGAATCCAAGAGGCTGTTGTTTCGCACATATGACACAGATGATCTAAGCGCGCTACATGCCATTCTTTCTGATCCTGTGACCATGCAGTATTGGCCGGCTCCATTTACACAGGAAGGCTCGCAGCAATGGCTGAACAACAACGTGAAACGGTATGAGACGCATGGATTTGGACGCTGGGCGATGGTAAGCAAAAGCAGCGGACAAATTATCGGTGATTGCGGTATCGTTTTAGCAGAGCTGGATGGACAGCAGGAATATGATTTGGGCTTTATCGTGGCCAAAGAGTTTTGGGGGAAGGGCATAGCTACTGAAGCCGCTGAAGCCTGCAAGCAGTTTGGCTTTCAGATGCTTGGCTTGAAGCGCTTATGTGCGAACATGCCATTTGACCACCATGCCTCACGCAGTGTGATCGAAAAAATCGGGATGACAAAGGAAAAAGAGTTTTCAAATGCCCGTAATCGGAACATCCTGACGTATTTGTATGCGATAGAAAATGACTGAGAGAAGAGTTTACCCGTCTTTTGTAGAGACGGGTTTATTCTGTGTATATAGAAGAGCATTGGAGCGAAAAGAAATAAGCGGAGCCCCCCAGATGTTAACATGACAAACGCTTAGAGAATCGCGAAAAGCAATGAACGCGCTTGGACATCCTAGTTGTAAGAGGATATCCAAGCGCGTTTTTCGTTTGTTGGAAGGTTATTCACACATTCTCCACATGCGATTATAAAATTATGTAGCTTAATTGGCTAAATGTGATATACTAATTACAAATCGAACGACGATAAGAAAACCTTAATCGAGGCAGATGAGCGACCGCATAATAATGGAAGGTTATTCTTGCAGTATCAGGATGATCTGCTCAAAAGACTATCCTATCTGATGCTGTTAAAAAGTCATAATAGGGATATATACTGGGAAGGAGATCGTTCACACATGGAAACCAACACGGTTCACAAGCTTGCTGACATTTTAGCAGGTACAAAGGTTAATTACAACCTGCCTGTGGCTCTTCTAGTTGAAATGGCAGTTAAGCGTGGCGAAGGGATTTTGACCGACAAGGGGGCGCTCAATGCGCTAACAGGCAAGTTTACTGGCCGTTCGCCAAAGGACAAATTTGTGGTGGACGAAGCTTCTGTACACGATAAAATCAACTGGGGTCCGGTAAACCAGCCGATCTCTTCTGAGAAATTCCAATTGCTTCAACAGGACGTGCTCGAATATCTTCAGTCGAAAGAAGAGCTGTTTGTATTCGATGGGTTCGCTGGTGCAGATACGACTTATCGCCTACCGATCCGTGTCGTAAATGAATATGCTTGGCACAATTTGTTTGCGCGTCAACTGTTTATCCGTCCATCTGCTGAAGAGTTGACTACGCATGAAGCGGAATTTACCGTTATCTATGCACCAAACTTCAAAGCGGACCCAGCTGTTCATGGAACAAACTCCGAGACCTTCATCGTACTGAGCTTTGAGCAAAAAACAGTATTGATCGGTGGAACCGAGTACGCTGGAGAAATGAAAAAATCGATCTTTAGCGTGATGAACATGATCCTGCCAGAGCGCAATGTTCTCTCCATGCACTGCTCCGCAAACGTTGGCAAAGATGGCGATGTTGCTTTGTTCTTCGGATTGTCCGGTACTGGAAAAACGACATTGTCTGCTGACCCGAACCGCTTTTTGATCGGTGATGACGAGCATGGCTGGTCTGACAACAGCGTATTCAATATCGAGGGAGGCTGCTACGCAAAATGCGTGAAGCTGACCGAAGAAGGCGAGCCACAAATCTGGAAAGCAATCCAGTTTGGTACCGTTCTTGAAAACGTGGATGTGGATGAAGTAACCCGCACCGCTGATTACGATAGTACGAAATACACGGAAAATACCCGTGCAGCCTATCCAGTAGAAGCGATTCCAGGAGCTGTAATTCCAGGCGTAAGCGGTCAACCGAGTGTCATCATTTTCCTGACTGCTGACTCGTTCGGAGTACTTCCTCCAATCTCCAAGCTGACTAAAGAACAGGCGATGTACCACTTCCTGTCTGGCTACACCAGCAAAATGGCAGGTACAGAACGTGGCGTAACTGCACCACAAACTGAATTCTCCACTTGCTTCGGTTCTCCATTCTTGCCACTGCATCCTGTTGTTTATGCCGAGATGCTGGGTAAAAAGATCGATGAGCGCGATGTTCAAGTGTACCTCGTAAACACTGGTTGGACTAGTGGTCCGGTAGGCGTAGGAAAACGTATGAAGCTTTCCTATACGCGTGCAATGGTAACGGCAGCACTGAACGGTGATCTGGCAAAGGTTGATTATGTAGCAGACGCAACCTTTGGCGTACAAGTACCAACTATTTGCCCGAACGTACCAGCAGAAGTTCTGCAACCACGCAATACTTGGGCAAACACAGAGGACTACGACAAGCAAGCTGCTGATCTGGCAAACCGTTTCATCGAGAATTTCCAAAAGAAATTCCCGAATGCAGCTGATATTGCGCAAGCTGGTCCGAAAGTACAATAAAATTATTGAACGATCAAGAAAAAAGGCGGTTAGATACTCAGTATCTAGCCGTCTTCCTGTTCAGATTGGATGAAAAAAGGTCAACCTAAAAAACCGTCACCTCATAGGGACGGCTTTTTGGCTCGACGCTTGATGGTGAGAAGAGCTACGGCTTGGTAATCAGCCCTGTTTTGACGAGCTTGCCATTTTGAACCTCTACAACAGCTGCCTCAAGTAGGTCTCCTTTACCAAAGCGGGAGGAGTTGCCTTCACTGAAGTATTTGAAAGCGAAACGATGTACATAGACTTTCTTCAGCTGTGCATCATAGACCACGTCACCCGGGTCCATCGCGGTTTCCCCTTTGTAGAGCTCGACAGTGTTTATCGCTACTGCTTTTTCGTTTGATAGGCGGTAGAGCGTCAAATATGCTTCTAAGGGCATACCTTCTGGAGATTTGTAACGGTACAGAACGATAAACTCCTGATTGCTGGCGCCACTTAGATTCACAAAGCCTTTTGACAAGACCTCAATATCTGGATTGCAGAAATACATGCTAAGTTTTGGATTGCTGCCATCACAAGGAAGCGGCAGGTTTCTCTTGGCTTGTTGCAGCACGGAATCTGGCATGCCTGAGATGGGGCCACCGCTTGCAAAACGAACAGCCGGTGTCTTGTTGTCCCACACTTGGTGAATTTGGAGAGCGTTTGCCACGGTTGCGACTGGGGCGTATACGTTTCCGTTATAAATGAATGGTTCCGCCTTGGTTTGGATTACTTCATCGTTTACAATCAATTTTATGTTTGCGAACCGAGCAGAGATTTTTTCCGTAATCGTTTTGGAAAAAACAGTAGTTCCTCCAACAAGCAGGCATACTACGAGAAGTGTAAACAGAATGGCTTTGTGTCTTTTCAGCATGTTCACGCGTCCTTTCTGAATGAAATTCCTATGTGTGAATGAAGAGGGCATGATCTTAGACGGAGGAGTATTCCAAAAAGTTACATAGGGAAAAATGTTTGAGAGCAGACTGTTCACAAGGAAAGTTGTAATAACCAAAAACCGACTTTCTATATATAATGATATAAAAAATACAGATATGTTTCATTCCTTGATTTATAATTATTCTTATTATAAGATAGTTATTGAGAATGGATTGAGAATTTACCAACTCACTTTTGACGTGTATGGAGGGAATTCAGATGACAGCAGTACCGCATTTGCAAATAAAAAACCTTCGCGCCAAGATCGAGGACAAAGAGATCCTCAAAGGCATGAACTTGGAAATCAAGGGCGGCGAAGTGCACGCGATCATGGGACCAAATGGTACCGGTAAATCGACATTGGCATCCACGCTGATGGGTCACCCAAAATATGAGGTAACCGAAGGCGAAGTGCTGATCAACGGCGACGATCTGTTGGAAATGGCAGTAGACGAGCGCGCACGCGCAGGTCTGTTCCTCGCTATGCAGTATCCATCCGAAATCAGTGGAGTAACCAACTCTGACTTCATGCGTTCCGCGATCAATGCGCGCCGTGGTGAAGGAAACGAAATCTCCCTGATGAAATTTATCCGCGAGATGGACAAGAAAATGAGCACGCTGGAAATGGACGATTCTTTCTCCCACCGTTACCTGAACGAGGGCTTCTCCGGCGGTGAGAAAAAACGTAATGAAATTCTGCAAATGATGCTGCTCGAACCAAGCATCTGCATCTTAGACGAGATTGACTCTGGTCTCGACATTGACGCTCTGAAAATCGTAGCAAATGGTGTCAACGAAATGCGTTCTGCGGATCGCGGCTTCTTGATCATCACGCACTACCAGCGTTTGCTGAACTATGTAAAGCCTGACTTCGTACACGTAATGATGCAAGGTCGTATCGTGAAGTCCGGTGGTCCTGAGCTGGCTGAACGCCTGGAGGCAGAAGGCTATGACTGGATCAAGGAAGAGCTCGGTATCGAGGACGAAACCGTAAACGCCAACGTGTAGGAAGAAGGAGGCAGCAGTGAAATGAGTGTGGATGTACAGCTACGCTTCGACGCCGAAGCGATTACCCAGTACTCCAAAGCTAATCAGGAGCCTGCCTGGTTCCTGGAAAAGCGCCTCGCTGGCCTGAAGGCGGCTGGGGAGCTTGGGCTTCCTGCTTTGGAGAAAACCAAAATCAATAACTGGAACACACAAGAATTCGAACCGTTCCAAACCACTGCCAAGGTAGCATCGGCAAGCGAGCTAAGCGAACTGGTAAAGGAACAAATTGATGCTGACAGCGTGAAAAACCTGTTGGTTCAAAAGAACGCCTCTACCCTCTTTTTCGCAGCAACAGAAGAGCTGAAAGCACAAGGTGTCATCTTCACGACATTGGCTGATGCTCTCGTTTCGCATGGCGATCTGGTTCAAAAATATTTGCTGAATGTCGTAGCATACGACGAGCACAAGCTGACTGCGCTGCATACAGCAGTAGTCAACGGTGGCGTATTCCTCTATGTACCGAAAAACGTAGAAGTAGACGTTCCACTGCAAGCTGTGTACGAAATCGCTGGCGACAACGCGCTCCTGTGCCCACATGTGCTGATCGTGGCAGAAGCGAACAGTAAAGTGACCTACGTGGATACATACGTATCCGGCGAAGGTAAAAACATGGTAGCTAACAGTATTGTTGAAGTATATGTGGGACCTGGCGCATCTGTGCAGGTAGCGTCTGTTCGTTCCCTTTCTACTGACGTTCACGACTACAGCTTCCGCCGCGCTACGGTTGATCGCGATGGAAAAATGGAATGGATTTTGGGTGAGATGAACGACGGGAATACCGTTGCCAACAACACTACAATCCTCAAGGGTACTGCTTCGATTGCAGAAACCAAATCTATTTCTGTAGGGACAGGTTCCCAGCGTCAAAACCTGACTTCCCAGGTTCAACACATCGGAACGCATTCCGAGTCTGACATGGTGAGCAAGGCAGTTATGACCGGTGAAGCAGTCAGCATTTTGAACGGTATCACCAAAATTGAAAAAGGCGCTGAAAAAGCAAACGGCGTACAGGCGGAAAACATCCTGATGCTGAGCGATAAATCTCGCGGCGATGCCAACCCGATCCTGTTGATCGATGAGGACGATGTCAAAGCGGGCCATGCTGCCTCGGTAGGACGCTTCAGTGAAGAGTCGATCTACTACCTCATGTCGCGTGGAATTACCCGTCAGGGCGCAGAACGTCTCATTATTCTTGGCTTCCTGGACCCAGTTGTAGCTGAGATTCCAGTAGAAGAAGTGAAGAATAAACTCCGTCAGGCGCTTGAAAGGAAGTTAGGCTAATGAACGCCAAGGAGCTTCGGAAATATTTTCCCATCCTTCAGCAAGAGGTAAACGGGCATCCGCTCGTATATCTGGACAATGGAGCAACCTCTCAAAAGCCGATTCAGGTGATTGAGGCGATGGATAAATACTACAGGGAGTACAACTCCAACGTGCACCGTGGCGTGCACACCTTGGGCAACATGGCGACAGATGGCTATGAGGGCGCGCGCGAGAAAGTCCGCGCCTTCATCAACGCGCGTGAAGCAGCAGAGATCGTCTTCACCCGCGGTACGACATCTGCTATTAATACCATCGCGTATGGTTATGCTCGCACGACACTGAAGCCTGGAGACGAGATTGTGACTACTGTGGTGGAGCACCACGCCAATTTCATTCCATGGCAACAGGCAGCCAAGGCGACCGGAGCGACCTTCAAGTTCATTCCGCTGGCAGAGGACGGTACAGTTACTCTGGAAGCGGTCAAGGAAACGATTACGGATAATACCAAAATCGTTGCCATTCACCATATTTCCAACGTACTCGGGGATACTACTCCGATCAAGGAAATCGCGCAGATTGCTCATCAGCATGGAGCACTTCTGTTTGTAGACGGGGCACAAGGTGCACCACACAAAAAAATCGACGTCCAGGATTTGGATTGCGATTTTTACGCGTTTTCCGCTCACAAGATGGCAGGTCCTACAGGCGTAGGTGTCTTGTACGGCAAGCGTGAAGTGCTGGAGCGCGTCGAACCGATGGAGTTTGGCGGGGAAATGATCGACTATGTAGATTTGTACGATTCTACATGGAAGGAGCTGCCTTGGAAGTTTGAGGGCGGTACCCCGATTATCGCTGGCGCAATTGGCCTCGGGGCAGCGATTGACTTTTTGGAGGAAATCGGTCTGGACAACATCGAGCGTCATGAAAAGCATCTGGTGGCGTACGCCATGGAGCAAATGCGCGAGATCGAAGGACTGAAGATTTACGGCCCGCAGCAGGACCGTAGCAGTTTAATTACATTCAACCTAGATACGGTACATCCGCATGACCTGGCGACAGTGCTCGATAGCTACGGTATCGCCGTTCGTGCCGGTCATCACTGCGCACAACCGCTGATGCGTTGGCTGAATGTGACAGCTACCGCTCGGGCAAGCTTCTACGTGTATAATACGGAAGAAGAGGTAGATGTGCTGGTAGCAGGGTTGAAGAAAACGAAGGAGTATTTCGGCAATGTCTTCTCTTGATGATCTATACCGCCGCGTCATTATGGACCACTACCAAAAACCGCGTAATCGTGGAAAGCTGGAAGAATCCGACGGACTCATCGTTAATCTAAATAACCCAACCTGTGGTGACAGCATCTCGCTCTCCTTGAAAGTGGAGGAGGGCAAGGTGGTGGACGCCAAGTTTCTCGGTGAAGGCTGCTCGATCAGCATGTCCTCCGCTTCGATGATGACGGACGCAGTCAAAGGCATGCCAGTGGAAGAAGCGCTCGAGCTGGCACACAAGTTTTCTGATTTGATGCAAGGCAAGGAAATTGACGATTCCGTTGATCTCGGTGATATCGAAGCCCTGTCCGGGGTGGCTAAGTTCCCAGCGCGAATCAAGTGCGCGACGCTTGCATGGAAAGCACTGGAGCAAGGCATCAAACAAGCCGAGCAGGAATAGCATTTCTACACGGATATGAAAATGAAGGAGTGAGCAATGATGGCTAAAAAAGCCCCTGAGATACAGGATTACCAATACGGCTTCCACGATAAGGATGTCTCTGTATTCCGTACGAAAAAGGGTCTGACCCGCGAGATCGTCGAGGAAATCTCGAAGATCAAGGAAGAGCCTGAGTGGATGCTGGAGTTTCGTTTGAAATCTCTGGACATCTTCAATAGCATCCCTATGCCAAAATGGGGCGGCGACTTGGACGACCTCGATTTCGACAACATCACTTACTACGTAAAGCCTTCTGAAAAGCAAGGCCGTAGCTGGGATGAGGTTCCTGAAGAAATCAAGGCGACCTTTGACAAGCTGGGTATTCCAGAAGCGGAGCAAAAGTTCCTCGCTGGTGTATCCGCACAGTATGAATCCGAGGTTGTTTACCACAACATGCAGGAAGACCTGGAAAAACTGGGCGTTCTTTTCTGCGATATGGATTCCGCTGTGAAGCTGTACCCAGACATTGTGAAAGAATATTTCGCGACAGTAATTCCTGCGGCAGACAACAAGTTCTCCGCACTCAACTCGGCTGTATGGTCCGGTGGTTCTTTCATTTACGTACCAAAAGGCGTAAAAGTAGATACTCCGCTGCAAGCATACTTCCGCATCAACTCGGAGAACATGGGTCAATTTGAGCGCACACTGATCATCGTGGATGAGGATGCGTTCGTACACTACGTCGAAGGCTGTACAGCTCCTATCTACAGCACAGACTCCCTGCACTCCGCGGTTGTAGAAATCATCGTAAAAGAGCGCGGCCGTTGCCGTTACACCACTATCCAAAACTGGTCCAACAACGTATACAACCTCGTTACCAAACGTGCGGTTGCTTACGCGGATGCAAACATGGAATGGATTGATGGTAACATCGGTTCCAAGCTGACGATGAAATATCCAGCCGTAATCATGAAAGGCCCACGTGCAAAAGGTACCGTTCTTTCCATCGCAGTAGCAGGAAAAGGACAACACCAAGACGCAGGTGCCAAAATGATTCACTTGGCTCCGGATTGCACATCCACCATCATTTCCAAATCCATCTCCCGTGATGGCGGAAAAGTAACCTATCGCGGTCTCGCACAATTTGGACGCAAGTCGGAAGGCTCCAAGTCCAACATCAAGTGCGATACGCTGATTTTGGATAAACTGTCCACGTCCGACACGATCCCGTACAATGAGATCATGAACGACAACATCACACTCGAGCACGAAGCGACTGTTTCCAAAGTATCCGAGGATCAACTGTTCTACCTGATGAGCCGCGGACTGTCCGAAGCAGAAGCAACGGAGATGATCGTAATGGGCTTCATCGAGCCATTCACCAAAGAATTGCCGATGGAGTATGCGGTAGAGATGAACCGTCTCATTAAGTTCGAGATGGAGGGAAGCATCGGTTAAGCTTGATATTATAGGCTTTTCCTGCTCCTACTGGGCTGTTTGCCCATGATTTGCCCATTTTGGACGTACCTCTCGTAAAGGGCGAGCGCGTCGTCCTCAATCTTATTAGTGATGTGTAAATACGTGTCCGCTGTGACTTTGACGCTTGCGTGTCCTAGTCTCTCGGACACGTATTTTATATTTGCGCCGGCTTCGAGAAGGTGGACCGCGTGGGAGTGCCTTAAAGCGTGCGGAGACAGGACCGGAAGGTCAGCCCGCTTACATACCTCTTTGAAGTATTCTCGCACGACGTTCATCCGCAGCCAGCGACCGTCCTGTTGGTGGAATACCAGGTTGTCCTTTGACGCCATATAGTTCTCATACATCAGGATGACTTCTTTCTGATTCACACGGTGCCGCTTCATCAATTTAACGGTTGGATCGTCGAGCTTTATTTGCCGTCCGCTGTTCTTGGATTTTGGTGTTGAAATGTATGGCGTCGAGTTGAGAGGATAAACCAGCGTTTTATTGACCGTTAAGCGACCGGTTTCAGTGTCAATGTCATCCCAAGTCAACGCCAGCGCTTCGCCGATCCGAAGGCCGGTGCGGGAGAGAAGCGTGAAAAGAGCGTAATACTGAATCGAGGCCTTATACTTAGCGTTCTTTACCGGCGTATTGACGGTGTTCAGAAACTTGTCCATCTGTACTGTAGTAAAGTAGCTAACAGCATCTTGTTTCGTCACGTCTTTTGGAACTTTGATTTTTTGAAGTGGATTGCTTCGCAGGATGTTAAACTCGTGAATCGCGTCGATCATGGCGCAATTCATAATACTGTGGATGCGACGGACTGTACCCTCGCTGTAATGTTCGCGCAGCTCGTTAATCCATTTTTGATATTCTGAGCGAGTCAGTTCATTAAGCCGGTATTTTCCCCAACGTGGCAAAATATTGAGTCTGACGTTTCGCTCCTGGACGGAGTAAGTAATCGGCTTTACATTGGGACGCTTGTACACTTCCAGCCACTCGTTAAAATAGCTTGCGACCTTCTCCTCCCCGTTTTCAGCGAACCCGTAATGGTTGATTTTTGATTCCTCTTCCGCTGCGGCGAGCTGCGCCTCACGTTTGGTTCTGAAACCGCCTTTCGACTTTTCCTTTTGCTTTCGACTTTTCCTTTTGCTTTCGAGTCTGCCGATCGGTGTAGACGATCCGATACTCCCATGTGCTACCTCGCTTTCGAAAACTGGCCATGTAAATCGATCCTCCTTTTATTTCTCTTACAACTGAGGTGAGTTCTACTCTGTTATGATTCGGAAATTCGAATCGTCAATTTCGCAGAGCCCTCATATTTGAGGTGTCCTTTTCACGGAGCGCTCAACTTTGAACAGACAAAGGACTGTTCGGTCCGTTACACCCCTCCCCGAAAAGCCAGTCCTAACATGGGGAACTCTTACTTTCTCTGACCTCTAATCCGAGGTCAGAATTTTTGTGTATTAGACTTAGCCTGTGTGGCTCCGTATGTTGCGGAGCCATCCGCGGACTAAAGGACTGGATTGCCCGTACAGTCCATCCTCGAAAAATATCTTTAGTACTCCTCGAAATTTAGGAGTCGGCAATTTCGCCGAGTCGCTAAGTTTTGGATAGGATGGCCTAACGGATCGCTAGCTCATAGATATTACTGCTTCCGTGGATTCAATATTTGAGGCGTTACTGTATATCCGGGAACAGTAACGCCAGCAAGTTCAGGATGCGTTGGCGGTCGTCTTTGGTGAGAAATTGCTAGGGTTCAGGAGGTTTTTAGGTGAATTTCTGTACGAGCTTTTTGTTCCGTTTAAAGTTTTTAGATACAATTTGGTGCAGCTCATCAATTGGCTTTTGTTTTAATACCGCAGAAACATTCGAACTGGTAACCTTGCGACCGTCTACATGATATCCCAACTCGTTCATTATTTTCGCTACTTCAATGACGTTTTCATGTAGTGCATACTCATAAATTACTTTGGTTTCGAAAGTAGTAGCTTGATAGTTTTCTACCAGGTTGATGTAGTGTTGAAGCTCAATGATTAACTTTTTGGCATCAGATAATTTCATTTGACTATAACCACCTTAGAAATGACTTAAATGGGGAATTCACGATCTGTACTTTAATGGTAACAAGTAGTTTCAGCTTACATTAACTGTGGTTACTGCTTACATTAACTCAGTTTTTGTACGCAATAAGTACACAAAGTAAAGTAAAGGAAAGTAAATAAAAGAATAATGTACTCGTGAAATGTCACTCGTATTGAGAGTGGTTTTTTTTATCTGGAAAACACGATATCCGATATTGAGAGGATACTTGTTATTCAGCATGAAACCAACGCACTCAAACTTGAGGGGGTTACTTCTGATCCGGGTATATCCGGCTGAGCATATCAAGTATTAATTTCTTGTCGTCATCGGTGAGCGGGTGGCCACGGTAAATGATGCTCGCATTTTCTATAACTTCAGCTAGCTCTATTGGTCTGGGTTGATTTGTTTCAAATTCATATGCGGGATTGAACCGTATGTGATACTCATGTGCAATGTCCTGTAGTTCTTGAAGTACATCCCATTTGAATTGAACATTATCGTTATCTAGAATCATTTCAGCATATTGATTTGCGATATCAAATTGGTCCATGGGCTCTGAGCCACTGCCGATAGTTACCTTTTTAGATGTAACTATATCGTGTTTAGCAAAAAGATTTCCGACTCTTCTTTCGAATGCATTTTTAATTGGGAAATAGAAATCCTTCTCACGATCACCAATCAACAAATGGACAAATGATCTAATGTGTGAGTCAAAGGCGCTTGTTTTACGTCCAGCTTTATCTAGCATTTCAGCATAATCAATTTTTAACGCTTGAGATAAGTTCAATAACACTTCGTCAGTTGGTATTGGCCTATTTCCTGTTTCTATTTGAGAGATATAAGACTGTGAAATCCCTGATTTTTTAGCAAGTTCACTAGTTGTTAGTCCCCTCTGTTTTCTAATACCTCTAATAAACTTTCCAAACTCTTTATCCGACATCTTTAATCATCCTCCCAAATCCATTATAAACGAAAAATCACTTTGTAATACATAAAACTTCGTAGTCTATTGCAAAGTGATAGGTAATGGTGTATTATCACATTGTAATAATTTAAATATCACTCAGTGAAGGTGGTGAGTAGATGAAGATCAAAGTAAAGGATCTTGAATACCTCAACGTACTGATCATCCAAAAGGGCTTTAACAAAACCGACTTCGCAAAGATGATACAGCTTTCTCAGCCAATGACGATTCAGATCACAAAAGGCGACCGGTCTCCCAGCCCGAAGACGGCGCGGAGAATTGTTGAAACACTGGAATGTGAATGGGAAGAACTTTTCGAGATCGTTAAGCCCGCTCAAGCAAGAATTGGGAAGGAATCCATAGCGAAGTAAATCAGTCACTCAAACTACCTGTTTCTTGAAAACTGAATAGAACACACATAAAGGAGGTAGTCCATGCGATATTACGGCGTGAAGGTAGGGGGGAAGCTCTACATTCGGACACCAAAAGGCAATTTACTACCTCTTGGGTTCTTAGCTGACATCGAAAAGTTGTTTGAGGAATTGGAGGTCGGTAAGCCATGATCTTCCAGTCAGATCACTTGAAAGAGACGCCTGACAACATGAACGATTATTTAACTGGCAGATTGTTCATTGAAAACGAAACTGTTGGTATCCAGCTTTCAAACGGGAAAGAAGTTTACTTGGGTGAAAGAGATCACATCGAGGTTCGAAACGGTGACGAGTACCATCCTGTTGCAACTAGGGAAGCATTGAAAGCTAAGACGGTTGAGGGATTGGCTTTATATGCTGGCTTGTATGCTCGTGTGAAGTTGCTCGACGAGTCAAATAAAGGTATAGGCTGGTTTTAGGCAGGTTTTTGAGGGGGAACCAATCTTGGCAATACAAATACACTCTAATGATAGAAAATGCCTTCTATCCCTTTCAAAACCGTTCTAAACCGTTCTAAACCATTTAGAGGAGGAACATAGATGAAGGTTCGTATCGAAGAAAATCTTTTTATCGAATCTGATGCACATCAGTTCATCATCAAGGAATACACCATGCGTAAGGATGGCAAAGGTGCAGGAAAAACCATCATTCATGGCTACTTTTCAAAGCTTGAACAAGTGATAAAACATCTCGTTTCGATGAAAGTCAAAAAATCAACTGCTACAACGTTACAGGAACTGGTTAGAGACATTCAACGGATTGAGGAATACATTCATAGCCTGATAACCGTATAGTTGTTAAACCACAGCTAAAACCGCTAAAAACTTATTATGCGAGGTGAAAACGAATGGAACGATCCAAAGTTGTAACTATGAACAGTCAACCGGACAAGCGCAATCTGCTAACGGTAGATCAGGCTTGGGACGAAGTTTTCGAACGGTCCATCAGCAAAACGAAGTTGTACCAGATGCTTCAGCAAGGGCTCATACCCTGCGCGAAGATCGGGGCAAAGTACCTTCTGAGAAGAGATACGCTGGAAGTGTGGTTTCAAAAGCAAGAGCAGAATTGCCAATAGAGCGACAGCGTGTATTTCGCAATGACCCATGAAAGAGAGGTGGTGATGTGAGAGGTTGGATAAGTTGGCATCGACAAATTATGAATCACTGGCTTTACAAAGAAAAGCGTGTATTTAGCCGGTATGAAGCTTGGCTGGACATTGTGATGTTGGCCAATCATCAAGATGCAAGATTTGTATTTGGCGGCGAATTAGTCGAAGTGGTGAGGGGTCAAAAAATAACATCAATCCGGCAGTTATGTGATCGTTGGGGGTGGAGCAATACGAAAGTAAAAAACTTTTTGAAATTGTTAGAGGATGACGGAATGATCGTCGTAAATAGCGACACAAAAAAGACGCTTATAACCGTTGAAAAATATGACTTTTTCCAAGGTCAGGACGACGCAGAAGCGACACGGAAACGACACGCGAGCGACGCGGAAACGACACAGAAACACACAAACAATAATGTAAATAAAGTAAATAAGGAGAAAAAAGAAACATATACTCCGCAATTCGATGAATTTTGGAGTGTGTATCCTAGAAAGGCTTCAAAGGCAGATACAGCTAAAGCATGGAACGCATTGATTAAGTATAGACGAGATCATGACAGCAACTAGAAGCTATGCTGCTGAATGCCAGGGAAAGGAGATGCAGTTTATCAAGTACCCATCGACCTTTTTGAGAAATAACCGTTGGAAGGATCATCTAACAGCGGGATCTAGTGGCACGTACAAACCAAAAGAACACCCATCGCAAAGGGATGCGAATTTCTCGGCTTGGGTCGATGCTGGAAATAGACCAGAGGATTTTGACTGGAGTTGATGGAAGGAGGATGTGATGTGAGGGTACAAGTTGATAGATCGATCTTCAAAACCGTTGAAGAATTATTGAAGCATGCGCAGTTTTTAAAATACATCAATCTAGTTGGTGTTACAGAGGACAAGCAGCTAGATGATGACATCGTCCAGCATCGTAAGAAATTTGTTGAACGGATCGAAAAAGCAGTTGCACTCCTTGCTCCAAAAGAAATTCGGTTGATAACCGAGCGTTACCTTTCTCAGGACGGGAATTACGTCAAAGATTACGAAGTGTATGAAGCCATGCAGATCAGTGAGAACACATACTACAAATATAAAAACAGAGCAATGGAAAAGCTGGCTGAGATTCTAGGCATTAGTTCGGAAGTGCCAGATTCTCATTGGTGCCCACTTTGCAATTTAGGTGTTACCAGTGAAAGGGGCTGATGCGTTACATAAGGGTGAGCGAAAAGCAATACTTCAATCTGTTGAATCCCTTCTTGAGAAGTACAGGCTTTGCAAATACCTAATTCCAGAAGACGGCCAATCCATTAGATCAAATCATGATATCGAATCACTGGAAAAGCATCTTACATTCTGTAGAAAGATTGAACAGGCTGTCAGTCAGCTACCGGATCGTGAACAATTTTTGATCAAAGAAAGGTATTTAGGCATTAATACGGATTATATCACCGACTATCGAGTGTATCGCGATCGTTTCGATCCACCGATCAGCGAGGGCACTTATACCAAGATCAGGTGGAGAGCTATGTACAGGTTGTCAGTCCTGCTAGGACTTACAGAGTACCAATAAAACTATGACAAAGGATGATTGAACATGGAAAAAGCTAAATTGATAGAAATGGTTACAGGGATCACTTGCGAAAGTGAAAACATCTCGTTTGATGATTTTCTGATTCAGATGTCAGGCAGTGGCGAGATTTATGAAGGGTACATCGGCGAACTAATAAGTATTGCAGGTACTGGGGATGTTGAGTGGCACGAGGTCTGCGATTATTTTGTGCCGATTGTAAGGGAAGTCCTACTAGAAGCCAATCAAGAGGACGACAAAGCTATTTTTATTGGGTTAGCAGAGTCTATCAAATTTGCTTGGAACCGGCTGAAGGAGCAAGAAAGGACTCGAACTGTTACTCTTTGCCCAAGTGATAACGCGAATGCCTTATTACAACAGATGGACATCATTCTATCCGACATCCGGGATGGCTGGAAAAGAGTGGATCACTGGTTAGACAGCAAGGGTGATCTAGTCATCGTTTTAAAGGACTCGAATTTGACGGCTGGCCGTTAACCTGGATGGGTCCAAATTAGATAAGTACTTACCAGATTTGCCCGGGAATTGATCAAAGATGGCAATAGAGTGTCGAAGGAGGTAGAGATTTACAAGGCACGTATCGAACAGCTACGCCGGGAGCGCGAAAGCATACTGAAACTGTTTCAGGAGGGTGGGGACGAGGATGGACAACAGAAAAACAGTTGACATAGGGAAACTGATCACCGCCATGAAAGACCGGGGTATGGATACAAGTAAGGTTGAGGTGCTCTTAGAAGAAATAAGGACGGGAAGAAATAATAACCCCACTACCGCAAAAAGTGAGGTTATCAAAAACACTTACACTGCTTGAAACGAGGACACGCCGTCCAAAGTAGATTTTATAACAACATGGTCTAGGATTGCCATATAAATTCTCATTTCGGTTTCACCCAATAAAAACAAAGGAGAGATACAGATGTTTGGAAATAAATCGTTACAGCAACATGTTGATGAGTTTTTGGAAAAAGTGAATGAGAGGGAGTTAAAGATCCAATCAAAAATTGAGGAACTGGAATCTCAACGGGAGTCTCTCATGGCTAAAGTTAAAGAGCAGACTTCAGCAATGATTGAATTGGAAATTGCGGGTGATGATAGGGATAGGGGGGCTGAAAAAATTCTAAAAAGTAATCGGGAGATGCAATTACAAATCGACGAAATTAAGTATCGTATTCAAGAATATCAGGCCCAGTTTGAAAAAACCCAACAATATGAAAAGAGCTTGGACAAAGTAAAGGCTGCTGTAAATCAAGCTAAAAAGGCGCTGTCTGAGAAGATAACCATGTTCAAGAAACAAGAAGAGGAATTAGAACAACAAATGGAGGAACTAAAGCAAAAAAGAGAACAAGTCATTTTGGATTGGCGGGTAGCTCATCACAGCGATATTGAAGGAGGTTTGATTAACCTTGCACCTTATATTGACAGGAGGGCAAGAAAAATATCATATCCTGAAAATAAGGAATTTATACGTAACTGGCTAGATGGCGAGTCTATAGAAAAGTACTTCAGAAAATCTTAGGAAAAGCAATACACAGGGCCTAACATAACAGTAGGTGAGACAACCTCAGCAGTTGAATATAGACCACCTCTACATGGTGGAAATGGAATCCCTAAATAATTGCGGTGTAACTAACAACTTATTAAACAATTCCTTGATGGCCTTAGTTCAAAATAGTAAGAATTGGAGGATGCTAACCAAGCATGAAAAACGAAAAACCAAACAAGTACTGGGTCCTAAATAAAACGGGTTCGAGTAGTGCTGAATTGACACTTTACGGGGAGATAAGTGATAAAGAATGGTGGGGTGAAGAGGTTACCCCTCAGCAGCTGAGCGCTGATTTGAAAGCCCTAGGGGATAATGTTTCTAAAATTACCGTTCGCCTCAATAGTCCAGGTGGAAATGTGTTTGCCGGTCTAGCCATTCGCTCATTGTTGAAGAACCATAAAGCTCATATCACCGTCCATGTTGATGGATTGGCAGCTTCAATTGCTTCAATAATCGCAATGGCCGGTGACAAAATTGTTATGGCAAAAGGCAGTATGATGATGATCCACAATCCAATGACAACGGTGCGTGGAGGAAATTCGAAACAGTTTCGAGAAGTCGCTGACTGGTTGGATCAAATTAGAGATTCAATGGTAACCGTTTATAAAGATCGAACTGGTCAAGCAGCGAACAGAATTATTGAGATGATGGACGCTGAGACTTGGATGAGTGCTGAAGAGGCTGTTGCTAAAGGGTTCGCTGATCAGGTAGAGGAAGGTAACACAGTAGCTGCAAGCATGATGGGTGCTATCGCGCTAATAAACGGTTTACAGATGGATCTATCAAGTTATAAGCATCCTCCGAAAAATTTAGTATCCAGTGGAGCAAGAACTGGCCCTGATCAAAGTAGTAGTACACAAAGAACATTCAGTAACATGTATTCTGATAAACAGCGAATCGAGGAGTTAGAGAGCTTTAGAACCCCACGAAACAGTCATATTATTGATGCTGCAATTAAAGATGGACGTAGAGCTGAATATGTGGCTTTAGAAATAGTTAAGGGTGGTTATCATCTGAGTGACGATCAGGCTATCCAACTAGAAGTGGAAGCAATGGTAGCAGAGGCAGAAAGGTTACTTAAACGTCAAGGAAGAAGATGAAGGTAACTTGGAAAATCAGCTAAAAGATTTGGAGTTCCAACGTTTGAGGGTATCTCTAAATAAATAGGTACAAAGCAACAGACTGTTTTTGTAAGCAGTCTGTTGCTTTTTTTTGATGCCAAGCCGAAGCAACTACGACCGTCAGTAAGTAGAAGTAAGTGAGGTGAATAGTAAAAAAGTAACAGGAAGATCCCCCCTGGTGTCGAAGTAAAACGGTGGGAGAAATATCAAAAACAAGTAGGGTTTAAATGTTGTGGTACACCAGTTACTTGTTAGCATTGAGGTAAAAAGAGAATTTATTAATGATTCGCGAGATCCAAGTGTATTATCACTTGTAAAAATAATAACTGAGGGAGATGGGTAACATGGGAAGAGGACAAGCTAATTTAGCAAGTGGTCTCGTTTATGAAGTAAAAACGCTCCGATATTCAGTAGCAGGTAAAACAATGGCAACTATAGAAATTTTGAAGTTTCATCAAGACACTGTTCAGTATGCTGGTCAAGCTAAAATTGAAGTAACTGGCGAAGAGTGCGCAACACATGCATTTAAGTCTGAAGAAGAAGCGATTAATGCAATTATATTAGAGGTCGAAGAAAGAATTGTTAGCGACCATTGGGTTCAGAAAACAGAAAACAATATAAAAAAGTATTTAAAATTGATCCGGCTCCCTTGTCAAGGACACTTAAAAAAAGAGTAAGATTCACACATTTAGGAAGCGGACAAAAGATGATTC
>NZ_CANMZW010000007.1 GCF_947502445.1 uncultured Brevibacillus sp. | reverse complement strand
GGCTCCAAGTCAAGCCATGGTAACTACGAGTTGCTAGATTCGGTTTTACAAGGTTACACAAATTTCTTGACAGACTCCTTTACCCTTGTAAACCACTCTTACATCCATTCTTTCTGCTTCAGTTACATCCACCGTAAACATCCCAATCTGCTTTATATCTTTCACCTTTGAACCTTTTAAAAATAATTTAATCTCCAGAAAATACTTATCTGAACTAGGAATGTCTCCTGATAAGGTTTTATTCGTTAGTTTCAATCCACTTCTGAATTGAGAATACAATTTCTCAGATTCATTTATACCTGTTAAATCAATATGGAGTTGATGAAAACTGTACGCAGCTTCACCTCTCGTCATTAATGATTTACTGTCATATAGATTTGTTTTTTCTCCGTTAGGAAATTCCCCAGGTTTTACTACTGCCATCTGAGTAGCAACAGCATAAACTATCTGGGAACGATTTTTGTGATCTTCTGAATCTTTTTTTGTTCTTGTTAGTCGTACAGATTCCCATGCGTTTATTAACAGATACGCCGCTTCCTCTCGCGTCAAAACCTTATTCGGCTCTACCGCAACATCCTTCAAAATCCCATCCTTCACCGCTCGCTCATAATAACTCTTCGCCCAATGCCCTACAGGAAAATCCTTGATCGCTTCCCCTTCTTTTAATCCCTTCACTTGCACTAACCCCACAACCAAATCCGCCTGCGTAATCGTTTGATTCGGTCGAAAATTGCCATCTGGGAACAACCACATCAATTGACTTTTCACGGCATATTCAATATCCTCCTTGTGCACATGGTTTTGATAGTCCCGAGCCGCCATATTTGTCTGTGCAGCGAACACAGAAGCAGCTTCTCCTACACCACCACCCACTACTACCGCAGTTGCTAACAATATGGTCAGAAAAAACGATTTCCTCATCACAAAGAAACACCTTCCTATTAGCAGGGCCGATCATCTCTAATGAATAGGCACCCTCTGAATTTTCACAATTAATCCACTGCTTCCTTATCAGACATTTTACCTATATTACCCATTTTTAAAAAGGGATTCATTCGTGTTTCTTTGTAAAAAATCCCGCAGCGTCTTTTCGGGCACGTCGCCTTCCAGCTTGTCTTTGACTTGCCCTTTTTCCACGATAAATATAGTGGGCGTAGCCTCTGCTCCTAAGCTTAGCGCTTCATCCAGCTCCTGCTTTTTGTTAATATCCAACCGATCAATCATTTCCCTTGGATAATCCTGCATGACCTTCTCAAAGGTCGGCCCAAAGCTCGTGCAATACCCGCAGCTTTCACTATATACATAAACTATTTTTAACTCAGGTGTACTCGATGCACTCCACGCCGTTACTCCCGTCAGCAGAAAAACTCCGACAAGTATAATCCACAACCATGCTTGCTTGATTCCCACGCCATTTCCTCCTTGATGGTTCTCATTCATAGTCGCTCTAGTTTCCTCTATGCACTTGTCAAGGAGCAATGCTCGTATTATGCAGGCTCTGGTTGAGACAAAAAAAGCCAGCCAAATTGATTGGCTGACTCTATAACAGCTTTGCTATTTTTCTTTTTTAAGCAAAAAAATGACGTACCCCAACTCTTGCAAGTTCGTACGCCGTGCTGGTTATCCTATACAGTTCACTGGTTACATCAGGTTCGTGCCGTCTTCCTTCATCAATGCACGCAATTCCTCAACAAACGCCTGACCCTTCTGGATTTCTTCCTCGGTATAACGCTGTTTGCTTTTGAAGGTGAAAATCTTGCCCTTCATCTCTTCATACGGCAAATGGTTGAAATACAGGATGGTCGAGACGAGCTCCAGAAAGCGGGAATTTTCCTCGTTCATTCGCAAAATGGCACGCTCCCCGGGACCAAAGTCCACTTCATGGAAGCGGAGAAAATCGCGTCCGGTTTCGTTCAGCTTGTAACGATACATGTGAATCGCGCCCTTACTCTCCATCTGCTCATCCAGAAGCCCCATATTGCACAGTTCGTCCACACGGAGTGTCAATTCTTCCGAGTATGGTCCATACATATGAAACTCGTAGCGCTCATCGAAATCCATCTCCAGATGTTTCCCTATGTACACCATTTTCTGCAGTTTTTTCCGCCCGCTCACTTCGCCGACAATCTCAATCAGGCGAATAATTTTGGCGTGACGATTAAGCATCTTCCATCACTCCCAGACGTTCTCGAATCTTCCGGGAGAGTTCCCCCGGCAAAGCCATGACTTTATCCAATGGAAAGTACAATTTGTAGTCAAATCGCCGCTTTCCGCTAATGGCCTGTACAATCTCAGACTTCTGCGACAGCTCTACAAGCTCGCCAGACGGCATTTGGAGCATAATCGGAATCCGCTCCTCTTCTTCGCCGGCACGGTAAAAATCATACGGAAGATCGGAGGTTGTGTCTACCTCCAAATAATACATAGGGTCAATTCCCGCAGCTTGGAACTCTTTCTTCAACTCTGCCAGCAAGCGGAAATCCCTTGGATTATATTCGACGTATTTAAAGAGATTCCTGTCCAGAAAACGCGAGCACAAATCTTTCAAAATCGGATCATTTTCTTTCCGCCACATCTGCATGTAAAAGAGAATAATCGATTCATCGAGCGCCAAATAGTCCGCCAGCTCTACCTTGTCCTGCAAAAAGGGCAGAAGCATGATCGGCTGCTGGATAAACGGATAGCCTTGCGAGAATAGCAGCTTTGCTCGTTGAAAAATTTTGCAAAGCACGACCTCTGCACTGCGCGTCACTGGGTGGAAATAAACCTGCCAATACATCTGGTAGCGTGACATGATGTAGTCCTCGACCGCGTGCATGCCGCTGAATTTAAAGACAATCCCGTCCTCTTGCGGGCGCATGACACGCAAGATCCGCTCAATCTCGAAATTGCCGTAATTGACTCCGGTATAGTAGGCATCGCGCAGCAAGTAATCCATCCGATCTGCATCCAGCTGGCTAGATATTAAGCTGACGATCAGCTTGTTGTCGTAGGTTTTATTAATCACTTCGGCAAGCTTCTTCGGGAAGTCATCATCAAAACGGCGCAGAATCCGATTGATGTGAGTATCACCTAGTAAAATGGCGCGCGTCCAGTCCTCGTGATGATATTTGAACACCTTTTCAAATGAATGGGAAAACGGCCCATGCCCCACATCGTGAAGCAAGGCTGCACATAGACACAAGAGCTTTTCCTCGTATGTCAGTTGAATTCGTCCCTCAAATGTATCCAAAATTCTGCGCATCAGCTCATATACGCCGAGTGAATGGTTAAAACGGCTATGCTCCCCACCGTGAAAGGTAAAAAAGCTGGTGCCCAGTTGCTTGATTCGGCGCAGCCGTTGAAATTCTGCTGAATTGATCAAATCCCAAATAAACTTGTCCCGCACATGAACATAACGGTGAACTGGGTCTTTGAATACTTTTTCTTCATGAAGCAGTTGTGGCTGTTGCATCCTGGACACTCCCTTCCTGTGTTCCGTTCTCTCTCTATTTTTCAATCTGGTAATTTGCCTATATCATACCATACGTTCAGAAAATCTTCAGACTCTGAAATAAATCTGAAGAAACCGAAAACACCATAGACCATTATCTGGATGAATAGGAGTATATAGGAAAATACACATGAAACGCGAGGTCATTTTGCATGTGGAAACATATCCTTCGTTATGTGTCCGTGAATCTATTCTGTTCGCCATACTATCTGTACTCCTATTGCTGCCCCTCATCGCTACCTGGGGACAATTCATCACGAGTGGTTTTTTGCTCGAATCCATCAAGGTCTCTTTTTTATTTTGGCCACAAGCGACTTGGAGCTTTTTTGTGCAAACTCCCGGTTGGCTGATATTTGGGGCATTCACTTTGCTGTATTTGGCAGGGATATACTCACTCATCCGTCGCAAAAAGCTAGGAGTGGCATTCCTCTTCGTTTTGGTTGGATTTTTGCTGGAAAAAACGTGTGGCTTCGTTTTCCAAACAATAACTGGATGGGTTCCCACGAATCAAATGGACCCAAACGCATTAGTAGGCAAAGCCAATTTGCTCATTTTTGCTATGTGGCACAATCCAGTTTGGGAGGAGTTTATCTTTCGCGGAATCCCTCTTGTTTTTCTGCTGCTTGTCTATCGCAAGAGACCTTTTCCTACAGGAGCTATTTGGTTCTATTTGCTCGTCCCTTCGATCGTTTTTGCCATTTATCATGTTCCAGGGCATGGGATGGGAACACTACTTGAGTCTTTCCTCATTGGTATTCTATGGGCTTGGGCGGCCTCGCGATGGGGATTGATAGCTCCGATCATTCTGCACATTTTTGCAGATGCCATGCAGGTTCCGACTTTAGCCAAAATGAAAAAACAAACGTCCAAAGCACACAATCCTCGGACGTTTGTCGCTATTTCTTGCTGAACCTAATGCATCTGCGCCTCCGGACCATACAGGTCTGGTCGCTTTGCTGCCTTTTTCGCCAGCTTCTTGATTTTGCGCTGGGTCAATACCGTATAGAAAGCTGGTACAACAATCAAAGTCAACAGCGTGGAGAACAAGAGGCCAGAAATAATCGTGACAGCCAGCGGCTTGAACAGGACATCCCCTGAGATCGCTAGTGGCATCAAGCCGGCAACCGCCGTCATTGAGGTCAAAAGAATCGGCCGCAGCCGCGCCTCCCCTGCTTGTATTACTGCTTGCTTCAGCTCAACTCCTGCGTGACGCGCCTCCTCGATAAACTCGATAAAGACGATTCCGTTTCGCACGACAATTCCAGATAGCGAGATGACTCCCATCATGGTCATAAACCCGAGTGCTGTTTGGGTGACAAACAAGCCAATCAAGCTACCCGCTACAGCCAGATAGACGGTGCTCATGACAAGCACAGGAATCGCTAGAGAATAAAACTGCATTGCGATCAAAATCAATATCAGGAACACAACGAGAATCGACAGTTTCCCCATATCGATGAAAATATCGGTCTGCTCGGAGGTTTCCCCGCCGATTTCAAAGCGATATCCTTCTGGTAGAGACATGCCAGACAGCATCGGCGTTATTTCTGCCATCACTTCCGTAGCCGTCCGTCCTTTTACATCACTTGTGATCGTCACTGTACGAGACAGATTGCGATGTGGAATCGATTGCGTACTAAAGGTCGGCTTTACCTCTGCCAGCTGAGATAACGGGATCAGCTCTCCCCGGGCATTGGCAATACTGAGTCTTTGGAACAAAAGCGAAGGTTCTTCATCGCCCTTTTGCAAAAACAGCTTCATGTCTACCAAGTCACTGCCCGTGTCAAATTCACTGACGGTAAGTCCTTCGCTAACCAGACGAATTGTCTGGGACAAATCCGTATAGTTTACGAGCTTTTGTTCCATCAGCTCTTTGTTGACGACAAACTCTAGTGTATGACGCTGGGCCCCAAAGTCATCCTGCACGTCTGATGTGCCTGCCAAATTAGCAACCTTGTCTTTTACTTGTGCCGACAGGGAGCGTAGTGTCTCGATATCTTCCCCATAGATGCGAATGACAACCGGCTTGCCGACAGGAGGACCCGCCTCCAATTGCTTGGGAATAATCGTTGCCTCTGGATACATTTTTTTAAATTCTTCTGCCCATGGCTCGATGATGTTTTCGATTGTCGTTTCCTTTTTGTTATAGCGGATGACAAGCTGCCCTGCAGTAATGCCGCTGCCAGCTGCCGTATCTCCGCCAAACATCTTTGGAGCACTACCGCCACTGTAGGCTGCTACAGTTTCAATAGCTGGCTGCTTCAAAATCCAATCCGAGACACCCGTCACGACTCGATCTGTTTCCTCCAGGCTGCTGCCTACCGGAACTCTTACATCGACGAGAAATTGTGGACGATCATCGACCGGGAACAGCTCGACAGGGGTAAGTGGAATCAAGCCGTATGCCGCCGTTCCGATCATGACACCGACCATCCCTGCCAGAAGCGGACGTTTTAAAATACGCGGCATCAAGCGTCCTGCATACCATGTAGTCAGCTGCGTCAATTGTTTCCCGAGCAAACCAGCTGGCTTGCGATATCCTTCTACTCCTGCCTTGCGCCTCTGCTCATACCATTGACGGAAAATCGGGATAATCGTCAAGGACATAATCATGGACGCCAGCATCGTCAGCGAGATGATCGCAGGAACAGGGCGAATAAACTGACCTACGTTTCCATTCAGAAACATGAGCGGAGCAAACGAGGCAATCGTCGCCAAGGTAGCCGTAATAATCGAAATCGAAACTTCTTTGGCACCGTTCACTGCTGCTTTTAACGGCTTTTCCCCAAGAACGGACAGACGGCGTTCGATATTGTCATTGACTACTACCGCGTCGTCTACCAAAATCCCCAGAACAATAATCAACGAGACGATCGAAATCATATTCAAGGAAATGCCCAAGGATGGCAGGAACAACAGACCAACAGCAAGCGAAATCGGAATCGCCAGTGCTACGACAAACGATGTAATCAGGTTCAACCCTAATGTACAAACCAGTAATACGGCAAAGACCGCTATTATCATTTCCCGGGTAAGATCACTAAACAGATCATCTACCCGTTCATTTTGACTGTAAATCGAATGTCTTTCCGCCCAAACTGGCAGTGATTTATCCAGCGTGAGCATCATTTCGTCCAGTCGTTTTTGCAGAGATGGCACGTCACTTCCCGTCTCTGCATTCACACTGAGAGTAATGGCTGGTTTTCCATTAAAGTAGGAATTGAATTTTACGGTTTCTGTCGTCATCTCAACCGATCCGATGTCCTTTAAATAAATCGGGAAGCCCTCTTTTGATCGCGAGATAATGACCTGATTCAATTCTTCTATGTTTTCGTTTTCTGCCAGCTTCAACTGATAGGTGCGCCTATTGGTGGTCAAATCTCCGAGTGGGATTTTTTCATTTTCTTTTTTGACAGCCATCAGTACCTGGCCCCAAGTAATCCCATACTGACTCAGCTTTTGCGTGTCTACCTCAATTCGTACCTCTTGCTCTGGCAAGCCTTCGACCAGGACATCCGCCACATTTGGCAAGGTACGCAGCTGGTCCTTCCACGATTTGATCATCGTCCGCATACTGTACAGCTGTTCCTTCGTGTCTGCTGTGACAGCAAAGCTTTGGACAAAGGTACGATTCAAATCGTCATTGATAATTGGCTGTTTGGCGTCTGCGGGCAGATCTGCCTCTGCATCCTTTACCTTTTTACGCAGTTCATCCCATTTTTGCTTCGGGTCCACATCGCCTTTGGTCTCCACCATAATCGAGGAGACACCGAGTGATGAAGTGGAAGCGATGTAATTCAAGCCTTGCAGCTCGTTTATTTTTTCTTCCAGCTTTTTCGTTACTGACTGCTCTACCTTTTCCGGAGAAGCTCCAGGGTAGATAGTCGTCACGATCGCCATATTGACAATGATATCGGGTGACTCTTGCTTCGGCAGCTGGAAAAAGCTCATAAAACCGACAAGCACAACCATCGCACCGAACAGCAAAGTAATTTTGCGCTTGCGGACAATGTACTCGATCACGGTTGTGTACCTCCTGCCGTCTCGATTGGGTCACCGTCAAACAGACGGTCAACACCTTTGACGATCAGTTGGTCTCCCTCTTTCAATCCGTTTTTGATCTCCAGCATGTCATTTGTAATCTGACCGATCTCAACTTTCGTTTTGACTGCCTTGCCATCTAGATTGATAAAAACATGTGCGTCATCCTTGCCTCTGCTGATGACTGCCTCAACCGGAACGTAAATGCCGACTTGCCCCTGAACCGTCTTCGTTGCTTTTACTACCTGACCTGCAAACCAATCATGCTTGGGGTTCGCAATCTGCACCTCGACACCGATTGTTCCTGTGCTTTGGTTTGTCGCCGGGAAGATTTTCATTACCTTTCCTTCACGCTTTTGCCCATACAGATCTAAAGAGACAATCTCTCCTTCTTTCCACATGGAAATTTCGCGGTCAGGTACTGGCAGAACGACCTTTAACGTGTCGATATTGCCTACCTGATAAACAGGTGTTCCCGAGCCGACGAGCGAGCCTGTGGAGGAGAGCTTGGAAATGATCGTACCGTTAATCGGCGAACGCAGCTGTGTCTTGGCCAAGGCACTAGCTGCCACTTCTTGTGCAATCACAGCCTGGTTGTATGTGGCTCGGCTCAAATCCTTGTCTTCTGCACGTGCTCCCTGTGTCACGAGTGAGTAAGCCTGCTGGGCATTTTGTAAATCCTTTTGGGACAGGGTCAAGCCGTTCTGAGCGTTTTCGAAATCACTCTTGGAAATGGCTTTTTCCTGATACAGCTGTTCGATGCGTTTGAAATCATCCTGCATTTTCTGATAAGCAATCGTCGCTTTTTCCACAAGCAAGCGAGCCTGTGTGATTTCCTGCTCCCGCGCCCCGTTGTTCACCTTGCTGAGATTGGCTGCGCTCTGCTGTACAGCGGCACTGCTTGAGGCAACCTGAAGGGAATAATCCTGCGCATTGACCCTGGCCAGTACATCTCCTGCTTTAACCGTATCCCCTTCATTTCGATTCAGCTCCACGATCCGCCCGCCCACTTCAAAGGAGACCATTGCCCCCTCCAAAGGTGCAAGCGTCCCGGACAGCTCGGAAATAGCTGTAGCTTGCTGCTTTTTCACAGCGTCCAATACTACGTGCTTTACTTCCTTTACCGGCTGCGCTGCTGGCTGTTGTCCACTGCAGGCTGTAGTCGTTACGATCCCAAGCAACATTACAGAAACAAGCCATTTTCTATTCATGACTTCCCCCGTTCCTATGTATCACTGTTTTGTTGTTTTTTTGCAGTTAATGCCTTGCAATAAAATGTCTGAAGCATTCTCAAACAGCTTTTCTTCTTCGATGTCCAAATCAACATTTACCCGGTATTTGGCCATAAATGCATAGAAGAATGTGGAGATAAACATCAGGGCAGCTGTACAAGGATCACCCTTTGGCAAATGCCCTTGTTCTTCGAATTCCTTTAGCTTGTTGCACAAGACATCAACAGCTGTTACCGGAAGACTGCTAAACAGCTTGACGACCTCTGGCTGATTATCCGCTTCAATCATGCAGATCATCAAAATTTCCTTTCGATCCACCAACAAATTGAAATAGGTTCTCGCATAATTTACTAGCAATTGCTTGATATCGGCATACTCGCCCTGAATTCCTTGCTCCAGCTGTTGCCGTACATCGAGGATATCTTTTAAGAGCTCTTCCAGAATCGCAACCTTGGTTTTAAAATGGCGAAAAATCGTAACTTCATTGACTCCTGCGAGCTCCGAAATTTTGCGTGTCGTCGCTCCTTTGTAGCCTTTTTGGGCCATTAATTGCCGTGCGGCTGACAATATTTTCTCTCGCGTCTCCTGTTCCTCTGCCTTTCCCCCCAGTGACGGATCGATCGGTGGGTGTTCCATGACGCACCTCCTATGCATGCAAGTAGTTACTGTCATTTCAATATTTTCCAACGCCATTATATATCGCTCATGCATGCATGTAAATACTTGCATGCACTTCCAACCCAAATATTTTTTCAGGCTCATTTTCCCCAAAAGAAAAAAGCCTGCATCCATTTTCTCAGGCTCTTTCAACTCTTCGTCACTATCTGCGCATTTGTTCTTTAATCTGCGAGGACGGATCGTAACGGAGATCTGTCGCGTATTCGACCAGATCAATCTCACAGCCAGGACCGATGACGACGTTGTTTCCGCGAACAACCTTGGCACGTGTATATTCCAGATAGATTTCATCACCTTCGACCGTATCTACCGAAAGCGTATTGTTAAAAATGTGCTTCAGCAGTTTATTGAGTGTACTGCTCCCTGCCTTGCGAACCTCGATATGCTCCCCGCCGATTTCTCTTGCCTCACAGCCACCGTGCAGATGCACTTCAATGCGTCCTGCATTTAAAAGCCCGCCGATAGAAAAAGCACCTTTACCGTGAAACACTTCTGCCTCACAATCTCCAGTCGTTTTTAAAAACCCGCGCACCTTGATTTCTTCACCAGTCAAGCTTCCCTGTACTTTGGCACTGCCATCCACTCGCAGCTTCGTAAAATCGACATCGCCATTGATATCTACCTGACCGTAGACTTCGAGCGTGTCCATCTCTACCTTGCCGCTAATTGAAGCATTGCCTTCCACTTTCCCAAATGAGGAAAGCACATCGCCAGAAATCGTGACATGCCCTGTACAGCGCAGCTCATTGCATTCCACATTGCCCGTGATCTTGCCGAAGCCTTGAACATTGACCAGATTGTATACGCCTCCCGAAGTGTTTGTGGAGCCTTGTATGATCAGATCAGGTCGATTTTCCTGTTGCATAAATCATGCCTCCTATTACCTACGAAATTTTTGCTTTCAGCTCTTCTATACATAAGGCGAGATTCAGCCTCTTCACTACTTTTACACCGCTGTCGAAATACAGGTCTGTCGAGCTGGACACGAGTACAAAAGTAGAAATCCCCATTTTTCTCACAAAAATGAGCTCGCATGGTTTTCCCTCAAGCTTGGGATAATGGCTGACCAAGGCTTGCAGCAATCCCGTGCCCTCGTCCAAGCTCATCTCTCCGGTCACCAGCAAACGCTCAAGTACATAAGCGTACAAGATTTGCTGAAAAGTGTATGTCTCTGAGTCCCCTTGCTGACGAACGAAAAGCTCCAACGAGGTTTTCGAAACAATGTTACGTTCCAACAATTCTACAGAAGTAAGCTTGGCGCCAGCCAGATTCGGAGAAAACATGTCTGCTAGCTCATCCAGTGATAAGCCATCCTTCATGTTGATGATCTTGTCGATCCGGTCCAGGATTTGCTCCCGGGGGAAAAAGGTTTCTTGACCAGTAAAGGTGGCCCGGCGAATAAACCAGTCCTCAGGGATCAGGTTTTTCCTTTTCCAGCGATACAACTGACCGTAAGAGATCCCGGTAAGCTCCAGCAGCTCCTTTTTCGAAATGACATTCGGGTCCATGTAAAGCACCTCCAAAAACAATGTAACATAACACTGTTACGTTATCAAGATCATTCATGGAATGAAAAACAAAAAAGGACTCCCACGGAAGTCCTTACTTGATCTGACTTATTGAAATTCAGCCTGTATCAATCGTTTCATATCCGCTGGCAAAGGAGCATGAGCTGCGATCTCTTCTTTGCGGATAGGATGCTCGAAGCGCAGTGACGACGCATGCAATGCCTGTCTGCGCATGAGTCCCCTGGCCGCACCGTACATCGTATCACCAGCGAGTGGATGGCCCAAATGTGCAAAATGCACCCGGATTTGATGAGTACGTCCCGTCTCTAACCACACACGAACGAGGCTCATCTGCGAGGTACGTTTGGTTACCTCGTAATGCGTAACAGCGTGATCCCCCGTATCTACCACCCTACGCCTTGTCGGGTGCTTTGGATCTCTGCCAATCGGAGCATCGATCGTGCCCGCTTCGTCTTCCACAACTCCATTGACGATAGCGAGATATTCCCGGTGAATACCGCCCTCGCGGAGCAAACGGTCTGCTAGTTGATGACCGTAGCTGCTTTTTGCTAGCAGGATCGCGCCCGAAGTTTCTTTGTCCAGGCGATGAACGGGGTGAGGATTCAGCTGCACTCCTTTTGCCAAGAAAAGGTCTGCTAACACATGAACTAGCGTACCGCTTTGTTCTTGCTTGATCGGATGTACCATCATGCCTGCCGGTTTGTTTACAATCAGCAGATGGTCGTCTTCGTACAGAATTTCGATCGGGGGAATGCTCTCCGGTGTAACACTTCTCTTCGCTTCGACTGGCGCCTTATCTTGCAGAGGCTGTCTATCCACTACCCGTACCGCTATTTGATCACCTGTTTTGACCTGTCGCTGCAGGAATGGCTGCTTTCGATTAAGCAGTATCCCTTTGCTTCTCGTCAGACGCTGCATCATGCGGCCGGAAACATTCATCTTTTGCCGGACGATCTGCTCGACATTCATCCCCACGTCTTCTTCTGTGACGGTGTACTCCATCCAATTTTTGCTGCTCACGTATGATCCCTCTGTTCCATGCTTTTTTCCTATTGTAGCAAAAGCAGCCGGTCATGTCTTTTTTTGAGCGTGTGTTTACAGTGTCGCTTCCCAGCGTGCAATTTCCTCCCGAACCCTTGGCGCTACTTCTGTGCCAAGCAGTCGTATCGCGTTCATGACCTCATCATGTGGCATCGTGCCTACTGGTACATGCAGCATAAAGCGCGTGATTCCTACCTGTTTGCGTAGGTGGATGATCTTCTGGGCAACCGTTTCCGGGTCACCCACGTAAAGAGCGCCTTCAAAGCTGCGAGCAGCATCAAAGGTAGAGCGGTCATAATGACCCCAGCCGCGTTCTTTCCCGAGAACGTTCATGACCTGCTGCGTAGATGGGAAAAACTTATCTGCTGCTGTCTGCATATCCTCTGCCACAAAGCCGTGAGAGTGAGATGCTACTGTCAGCTTTGACACATCATGGCCAGCCTGAGCTGCTGCCCGCTTATACAGCTCGACAAGCGGCGCAAACTGGACCGGACGCCCCCCGATAATGGCAAGAACCAGCGGTAGTCCCAGAAGCCCCGCACGAATGGCCGATTGTGTATTCCCGCCACTACCGATCCATACAGGCAACGGGTCTTGCACTGGACGCGGATAGACACCCAGATTTTGAATAGCAGGTCGATGTCCGCCTTTCCATGTCACTTTTTCGGAAGCGCGTATTTTAAGCAGCAGCTCCAGCTTCTCGTCGAACAGCTCATCGTAATCCTGCAAATCGTAGCCAAACAGCGGGAACGATTCAATAAAAGAACCTCTCCCTGCCATGATTTCTGCCCGACCATTTGAAATGGCATCAAGCGTTGCAAAGTCTTGGAATACACGCACAGGATCAGCTGAGGAAAGTACGGTAACCGCGCTTGTCAGCCGTATCCGTTTTGTCTGGGATGCAGCGGCAGCCAGTACGATCGCTGGAGATGATGCCGCATAATCCTTGCGATGGTGTTCACCGACCCCGAACACATCCAGCCCTACTTGATCAGCCAGTACGATTTCCTCAACCACCTCACGCAAGCGCTGTGCATGACTTATAACCTCGCCGGTTTGAACGTCCGGCGTCGTTTCTACAAATGTGCTCAGACCAATTTCCACTAGCACTTCCTCCTCTTTGTTGTCTTATTCTCTTAACGAGAGCGGACAGTTATTCTAGATCGCAAACTAATTATCTCTACTTTAAGACTCTTAAATTAAAATTTCAAGTTCTCAACTGTTACCCTTGCAGTTGTTCTGCTGTGGGTACAAAAAAAGGCAATCCCTTCGTCTTCCACCAACGATAGGACTGCCCCGATTCGTTTCTCTTTTTGACTCTTAGCCCTTCAGGTTTTCTGGGTTCAAGCCTTGCAGCTCTGGCAAGACGAACAAACCGTCTTTGCGGATCAATACATCATCAAACCAGATTTCGCCGCCACCGTACTCTGGACGCTGAATGTTTACCATATCCCAGTGGATTTGGCTGCGGTTGGTGTTATCCGCATTTTCATAAGCGCGACCTGGTGTGAAGTGGAAGCTTCCTGCGATTTTTTCGTCAAACAAAATGTCATTCATCGGATGCAGGATGTATGGATGTACGCCAATCGCAAACTCCCCGATATAGCGGGCTCCCTCATCCGTATCAAAGATTTGATTCAGCTTTTCTGTATTGTTGGCAGTCGCCCGGGTAATTTTACCGTTTTCAAATGTCAGGCTGACGTTTTCAAATTTGGTACCCATGTAGCTTGTCGCTGTATTATACGTAATTTTGCCGTTAACCGAATCGCGTACAGGTGCCGTAAAAATTTCCCCGTCCGGAATGTTGCGCAGCCCGGAGCAGATGACATTGGGAATATCTTTGATCGAGAAGGTCAGGTCTGTGCCTGGTCCAACCAATCGAACCTTATCCGTACGGTCCATCAGCTCTTTCAATGGCAAAAAGGCCTCATGCATTTTTTTGTAATCAAGGGAGCAGACATCAAAGTAAAAATCCTCGAATGCTTCAGAGGACATGTTTGCGCTTTGTGCCATCGCTGCGGTTGGGTAGTTGAGCAGTGTCCAGCGAACATTGGAGACCAAATAATCATTCAGCTCCTGCATCACATTTTGATGCGCGCGGCGACGCTCTACCGGAACATCTGACATCTCGCTGTCATTGACAGGTCCATTGATGACGATATACGTATCCAAATCCTTGTACATCGGCTCTTCCCATTTCACCAGATGCTCTGCACGTGCTTCACTTGCCCCAAGCATCAGCTCACGGTTGATCGCAGGATCGATAATTCGGACAAACGGATAAGCTCCCAGAGTATATGCCTGCTTCACCAGTTCCTTTGCCAACGCGTGACCTTCCCCGCGAACCTCGATCAGCAGCGTTTCTTTTTCCTTCAGGCGAACCGAGTGGCTGAGCAGGTTTTCTGCCAGCTTGATGATTCGTGTATCCAACATACAATCTCCCCCATCCCCAAATTGTTCAATATGTAAGTAAAGTGCAATCGTGGTCAGTTCATACAGTCTACAAAAAATATTTTACCGAATAGACTGACCTTTTTCAATTCGCGATTCCTCAGGCGTAGATTATTTCCAAAAAACGGTGAAAATTTTTCTTGCAATTATTCTGTCATCTAGAGTATCCTAGTCAACAAGAGTTTATCTGTGAAAAAATTTTGAAGGACGGGAGTGTTGGTTCATGGTAATTGCTGTAGTTCTCTGCGCTTAGGTAGGGCCTTTTGTGAGGGGCACTGCCTCTTACAACCTTATCGAAAGCTAGAAGCTGCAGGTTGCCTGAACCGCTTCCGTCTTTTCCTGATATGATGTGGGCGCCAGTTTTACGGGGTGTGTCGGTTTTTTGTACCAAGAATCGCTTGGACATAGACCGTTTCTTTCGTTCTCCCGTTTTCCCGGCTGTTTTTCCCACCCTTTTCTATCGTTAGGTAAAGCGCAAGCGGATGAGCATTGTCTCTCTCCCGTTTGCGCTTTTTTTATAGAGTATGAGCACGGCACCTGTCGGCGAAGAACCAAAATACGAATGGAGGAATACTTGTCATGCATTGGCGTTCATGGGATCTCAATTTAAAAGTACGTCTTTTCGGCGAACTGATTACCCATACTTTCTTTTGGATGTACTTTCCCTTTATGGCGCTCTATTTCAGCGATACATTCGGCAAAGACGTTGCTGGTCTCCTCCTGATGGTGCCTCCGCTGCTTGGAATGCTTTCCAACCTGTTTGGCGGTTATCTCTCAGATAAAGTCGGGCGCAGATTCACGATGCTCCTGTCCTTATCGATGTCGACTGTGATGTTTGCCTTATTTGCATTTTCCACCTCACCTTTGATGGACTATTTTGCTTTCATTGGAATCGGTATCGCGGGCGCCTTATATTGGCCTGCCAGCTCTGCAATGGTAGCGGATTTAACGACAGAAGAAGATCGCCGCATGGTTTTTGCTACGTTTTACACGGCGATGAACATCGGGGTAGTAGCAGGGCCTGTCCTGGGATCGTTTTTCTTTGTTCATTATCGCTTTGAATTATTGCTCGTCTGTACCATCATTGAATTCCTGTATTTATTTGCCATCTTCTTTTTAATCAAGGAAACCTTGCCTGAAGAAGTACGCCGTGAAAAAGCCAAGGAACGTTTTTCCCTGACTCAGCAATTCAAAAGCTACTCCATCATCTTCCGCGATAAGGTTTTTTCCCTCTATATTCTCGCAGGAATATTGGTCGCGATCGGCTTTATGCAGCTTGATATATACATGGCGCTGTACGTAAAAGAGCACGTCATGTCCCAGGTGCTGTTTTCCTGGGGTGATTGGAGCTTCTCTATCGGGGGGACGAGTGCGTTTGGCTGGCTGATGGGACTGAATGGTCTCTTGGTTGTCCTGTTTACATTGCCTGTCACGCAGTGGTTCCAGCATTGGAGCGACCGCAATAGCCTGGTGATTTCGTCTGTTCTGTACGGCTTCGGGATGTTCCTGATGGCCTTTACGACAAACATCTGGTTCTTGTTCGGCTGTATGGCAATTTTAACGCTGGGCGAGCTGATTCGTACCCCGGTTGCTCAAAGCTTTATTAGTAAATACTCGCCTGAAGATGCGCGCGGGCAATACATGGGAGCCTCGTCCCTGCAATTTTCGATTGGACGCTTCATTGCTCCGATGACAATTGCCTTATCGCAATGGCTATCTCCTCTTGGTGTGTTCGGGATCATTCTGGGCATCTCCCTGCTCAGTGCGTATTTGTACATCATTTTGTTCCGCATGATTCCCGCTCAGCAAGAAGGCTAATCTCTGACCTAGCAGGCCGGCCCTATAATAGGGGTCGGCTTTTTGGTACTAGAAAACCAAACCTAGCATAAAGTGATTACTAGCAGGCTGAATGAATTGCTAGGAGGTTTTCTCATGAACCAGCTACAGGCGTTTGCTGCTTTCAGTCAATCAGGAGAGCATGTATACCGTACATCCACCTATATCCAATGGGGCACCAGCTCTCGTTCGCTAGGCAGCTGCCTCTTGTTAAACCCAGGCTCGGCTACCCTTTTCCGGGAAAGACCAGCGCCGAATCAATCGATCATGGGCCAGATTACGCTCGATCCTACAATGCAGCAGCTGGTCAAGCTGGTCACAGAAATCTATCAAACTCAATCGCTGGATGGCAGGTTCACGATCTACAATTTGTTTGCTCTGCAAAACCCTCGATCCTCTGAGGCGATACCCGCTTTTGAAAGGCTCGTTGCCAGCGGCATGACCACTATCGAAGAACAGCTGATACCGACCCAAGAGCTGCAGCAGCATCCGTGGATTTTACTCGGATGGGGCTGCCTCAAAAAAGCGTCGTGGAAATCTCTCCCCCTGCTTAAACAAGCGTGGCTGCAACAAATTGCAGCGTCTGGCATACCCTTTTTCGGAAAAAAATGCTCCAATGGCACAGACTACTATCATCCTTGCCCACAGCTGTACGCTACCCGCGATGCAATTGTACGGGATTTGGTCAATGAACACGCGCAGGCTGTTTTAAAACGAGATAAAGCCACTTTCCGTCAATAAAAGAACACGGTTGGCCCGAGACTACTCTACTATCGCCGCTTGTGGTAGAGGCCGCCTCGGGTTTTCTTCGTATGCCTTCCCATCTAGAAACAAAACAATCCTGCCTCGATCGCGATTTACCGCAAGCTGAGCTTTACGCTTGTCAGCGAATGCGACTTTGAATATCTACCAGGAAGCATCATGAGATGCAACGATTGGCGCCTGGAGCTTGCCCCAGAGAAGTAATCATGCAATCGATCGGGCATGCTCTGCACAAAAAAGAGCCTGCTTCCCGATTAGGGGAAACAAGCTCTACTCCACGCTTTTCAAAACGAACTAAGGCATCTCATTCGCCTCAAAATACTCATCCCGCTCAAAACGACCACGCATCCATTTATACGTATCGTCATAAATAGCTCGCATGACCGAGTCTTTGCTATTTGCTGCCTCAATCAACGTCTTGGAGCCGTAATAGTATGCATGCACATTATTTTTATCCATTCCCAGCTTGCGGGCTGCAACCAGCTGGTTGTAGTAAATCTGATAAAACTTCGGATCTTTGTACATCCGCTCGTCCCCTTCAATCTCTACACCCATGCCGTACTTGCTGACAACCTCGAGCACTCCCTCGATACGATCGAGGCCAACAGGCTTGTCATTGTAATAGTTCGGCTGCAGGAAGGCATAGTCGAAATACAAGGACTTCCACTCCTCAACACCTGGCGCACCGAAATACGGAATCCAGTAAAAACGGAGCGCATTGTCATGCACCATGCTAGCAGTACTGCGGATCAGCTCGCGTTCCTTCGGTGCACTGTCATCGATAAGCTCGTGGAACCAGTAAATGCCCTCCAGCTTGAGATAAGCATAGCCTTCCTTGTTCCAACGCTTTTGCAGCTCCTGGAAGTACCACTCCAAAGCCTGCTTTCGATTAAGGTATGCCTGTTCCTCCCCGATGGTTGCTGGGCTAAAAGAGAGCGACGGCTTATCAGGCGCCAGCTTACCAAAATTGGTCTGATTGGCATTCGGATATGGCAGAGCGAGAACGACATTTTCCTGTGTTGGCGTCGTATACAAGGTTCCACGCATACGATTGTACTCGCGCATCGCCTTGTTCAAGGCATCCAGCTGCTTGCCTGATCCAAACAGATCGTTCATGTAGCTTTGCCAGCCGTCCTTGGTGACAGGCATGTTTTGATAAGGTAAAAAGAGGATCGTGTCGAACATCTGATCACGCATGTAGCCATCCGCTGTGCGGTAGCCTACCATCGGCAAAAAGTCTTCCTTGGACCAGGTGCCGCGATCTCCGTATGATCCCGAATAAGCCAGGAGCATATTTTCTACTCGATTGCCTGCCTTTTTATCTTCCATCATCTGTGTTGGACTTGGCGGTGGCAGTAAAACCGGTCCGCCTTCCCAATGATTGCTTGATTTTGCCCATACCTCAAGTTGACGGGCAAAAGTAAATACTTTTACCGGGAACGATACGCGTACATAACGGGTTTCTACATCAGGTAGCATTACGGTTAGCGTACGTTCTACAATTTTTGCTTCTGACTGCGCTACATCATGCAGAGATCTTCCTGCATAGGACCACGCCCTGCCATCACGCGATACTTCTACATCCATGTACTCAGGCATTGTAATCCCTGATGACTTCTGATGCTTGAACGTCAGCGTGACCTTCTCCAACGGTTTTGCTTCAGCCAAAGCAACTGTCACTTTGCGTCCAAACTGACGGTTATACCCGGTCCAATCCTGAGAAGGGGTAACCAAACCACCTACAGGGCCAGGATATTGCTTTTCAATTTCACGAAAATAGGAGTCCGGTTGTCCAAACGTGTCCACTGATGTAAAACTGCCAGGCGCCACGTTGATCAGCTCTTCCTGCTCGGCTGGTTCTGACGGCTCTCCTGGTTCTGACGGTTCAACAGGCTCAGATGGGTCCTTTGTCTCTTTGTCAGCTGCCGGGGTACTCTTCGTCTCGCTGCCCTCAACTGCAGGTTTACTGGCTTCTGCTGTAGGAGTAGACGAAGTTATTGTCGCGGAGTCAGCTTTGACCTCGCCCACTCCCTCTACTGGAGCAGGTGGCTTGTCCGCAGTTTTGATTTCTACAGGTAGCGTCACAGTTTTGTAGCCCATGGTGACGGTGATATTTCCTTTTCCCGGTGTAGGGCCGGCAACGAACGTACCATCCGCCAAAATTGTTCCGAGCTCTGGACGATCAAAAGCAAAAATCGGTGTAAAAGGAAGCTTGTCTCCCTGAACGCCTGTGACCTTTACCTGCTCGCTCATTCCGGCAAGTACGCTCAGAGCCTGCGTATTCAAAGCAAAATTCGCCTGCTCTGCCTGCTGGTATCGCGCGTCCAATATACGTTCTGCGATGACCGCTGCATCGGCGCGTGTCACAATACCGTTCGGATTAAACTTTCCACCGTTTCCTTGCATCCAGCGTTGATTGGTGACATCGCTGATTGCCTCTTTGGCGTAAGGCGCGATCTCATCCTCATCACTGTAGGAAACGTCACTTGTTGCCGCTGCCTTTTTGACGCCCCCCGCTTTCATCAAGCGAGACAGCATGACAGCCAGCTCTTGCCGGGTCAATGGATCGGTAGAACCGAGTGTCTGATCGCTTCGACCATTCATTACTTTCATCTCGCTGAGACCATATACATAAGTCGCATAAGGGCTTTCTAGAGGCACATCATCAAATCGGGCTTCCTGCACGCTATGCGGCTGCAGACCCATTACCTTTGTTAACAATACCGCGATGTCTTGACGAGAGATGCTATTCTGCGGGTTAAAACGATCGTTTCCCTGACCACTGATCAAATGGAGCGAAACAAGTCTGTTCACTGCATTGCGGGCGTAGCTGTTCTCGATATCGGAAAAAGCTAAGGCCTCATTCATTGGCTTCGCCGTTTCTTCCGTCTGCTTTTCTTGTACGTCTGTGGCAGATACAAGCGGTGCGGTTTGTACAAGCAAAGTAGTTAATGCCAAACAAGCAGCCAGCACCCTACTCCCAAATCGTTTCTTACTCATTGCTTATTTCTCCTCCAAAATGCCCTGCTTTCTCTTACTCGTTAACTTCGTTTGGGGAAGCCAATGGCTGGCGCGGTGGTTTTGGTCCAAAAAACTGATAGTAATCTACCTTCATGTTCCCGTTGTAGAGCTTGCGTTTTTTGCTTGCCGTACGCCCGAAGTGCTCTTCAAACAGCTCGTCTGACGTAATGATGTAAAACGACCACGTATCCATCGCAGCAAACGTCTTGCCCATTTCACCATACAGGCGGCTTACCTGCTTCCACTCACCCAGTCGCTCACCATATGGAGGGTTGCAGATCAAGTAGCCGTACTTGCGCTTCGTCCTCACATCACGTACGTCCATGCGCTGGAAGTGAATCAAATCCTCGACGCCTGCTTCAGTTGCATTCCGGCGTGCGATTTTTAAGATTTCATCGTCCATATCCGTACCGATAATCTCCAGCTTTTGATCGTAGCGAGCCAGATCGTGTGTTTCCGCGCGCGCTTCACGCCAAGCTGTTTTTGGAATGACCGGCCAGCTCTCAGAGACAAACTCCCTGTTCATCCCTGGTGCAATGTTTTGTCCGATGAGTGCTGCCTCGATCGGGATTGTCCCGGAACCACAGAATGGGTCCATGAATACCCGATCCGGCTTCCAGCGAGACAGCATGATCAGCGCTGCTGCCATCGTTTCCTTTAACGGAGCGGTACCAATCAGCTCGCGGTACCCACGTTTGTGCAAACCAGGTCCAGACGTATCAATCGTCAAGGTTGCCACATCCTTGAGAAGAGCCACCTCGATTTTGTACAAAGGCCCCTGCTCCTCGAACCAATCCGTTTTGTACGTCTTTTTCAAGCTTTCTACTACCGCTTTTTTCACGATGGCTTGGCAATCAGATATGCTGTACAACGTGGACTTTACCGATTTGCCTTCCACGGGAAATGCTGCATCTTCGGTAATCCAGTCCGCCCAAGGCAGAGCCTTTGTCTTTTCAAACAGCTCGTCAAAGGTCGTCGCTTTGAACTCCCCAATCTTTAGACGCACGCGATCGGCAGTTCGTAACCATAAATTTGTACGCGGAATAGCAGAAATATCTGCTGTGAATGTAACTTTTCCATTTTCCACCTGCACTGGTCCGTAGCCAAGTGCTTTTACCTCTTCTGCCACCACCGATTCCAGTCCAAAAGTCGCCGTAGCGATCAATTCCACTTTTTGCATTATACGATCTCCTGTCCGTACCAAAATGCTTTGGGTCATACCCTTATACTATATTACCCGATTTGGGCGTGGGGTTGGTAATCTTGTCTAAAACAAAAACCCTGCCATCCTAAAGTGGAGTGGCAGAGCCGGATGACGTACAAACGAACTGGGAACCCTATGAAAAATAGCTGCGCTTTTGGGGAGGAAAACCATGCCCGAATTACCTGAGATGGAGACATACCGCCGCTTGCTGCAGGGACGCGTCGTTGGACGCACGATAACAGCCACCCTCGTACAACGAGAAAAGACGATTAATCTTGACCCGGTACAATTTGACCGGATTTTAGTTGGGAATCGGATTACACTCGTAGATCGCTGTGCGAAGCACTTGTTGTTCCATTTGGAAAGCGGACATGTATTGCTGCTCCATCTGATGCTAGGCGGGTTTCTTTATTATGGCACGGCAGAAGACAAGCTGGATCGAACTGCGCAAGTGACGCTGTCGTTTGGCCAGCCCATCCTCTATTTCCACGGACTGTGCCTCGGCTATCTTCACTTGCTCACAGCCGGGCAACTGGATGAGCGTCTTGACTCGCTTGGTCCTGAGCCGTTGGATGTGGCCTTTACACTCCCACGCTTCACCGAGCTGCTCGCAGACAAAAGAGGCATTCTCAAAACGACGCTCGTTGACCAGCACTGGCTCTCAGGCATCGGAAACTGCTATTCGGACGAAATCTGCTTTGACGCCCAAATCCTGCCGACCAGACGCATCCCGGAGCTTAGCCAAGAGGAGATCAAATTTCTCTATCACTCCATGCAAAAGGTTCTAAAAGAAGCGATTCAATATGGCGGCTATATGGAGCCACCTCTCTATCGTGACGATCACTTGACTGGTGGCTTCAATGACCGCTGCCGAGTGTACGACCGCGGAGGTGAGCCTTGCCTGCGTTGTGGACAGCCGATCATCCAAAGCAAGCTATCCTCGCGAAAGGTTTTCGCTTGTACCAACTGCCAGCACTAGATGACTGCCTCTTTTTCCATCTGTTTGCTCATGTATACCTGCTCCGTCCCAGATGAGGCAAAGCCCGCTTCCACCAATAGCTCGAACAGTATTTCGTCAGACGCTCGCAAATTGAACGTAGACCGGCGACACTCCACTTCATATGGGGCGTACAAGTAAGCCAGTGCAGTACGCAGTATGTCTTTGGCATCGGCATGCGCTGGCTGCGCTGCACATTGACGCAGGACAATCGCATTCAGCTTGCCTTCCTCACTCAGCACGATCTTATACATCGCATAGCCAACGGCCTGCCCCTCTTGATCCTCTACGATCAGTGCCTGGGCATCTCGCAAGCTTTGCCACTGATTTTGCCACGGCACATCCGAACGATAAAACGGCAATCCCGCTACCTCTTGCACGAGTGCTGCCCTCACCTGATAACGTCCATCTGCCTTTTCACCAAAAGCCTGCTCAGGAAGCGCATCCAGCCGTTCCCAAAAGAGCAGCCGATCCTCGAGCTTATATCCGAGCTGATCATATAGTGCGATGGCTTTTTCATTTTGACTGAGCGCCTCCAGAGTCGCCACATCGACCCCTGCTTCCCGGTAACGGTCGAGCGTCGCCTGAATCAGCAAGCGGCCAACTCCCTTTCGACGGTATTCAGTTGCCACGCCTGTCCCGCCGTTCCACGCCACTTTTTGATTCCCGATCGTTCTCAGGCCACTAGCCACTAAACCGACTGGCTCTGCCCCATCAAAAGCGACTACTGACAAAGAAAGAACATATCCCTCTGCCCCCAGGCGTTGGATCAGGCTCTCCTCCGTCATGGTAACGGGTAGAAAATAGCCCTCAAACCCTCTGTTCCACGCCTTTGTTACTTCCGCAAAGGTACATTCGCTCATCGACTTGATGGTAATCATCGTATCACCTTCCAATCTTTTGATAAAAATATGTTAATCGTTAAAAACTAAAAATTCAATCTTTCACAAAACTTCCATCGTGGCCTTCTCAGTTGTGAGCAACTTCCGCTCCCTACCTGTCCCTTGTCCGCCCTACATGATAAGATAGAAAAAATGATTACCCGGGAGGTACTATGCGCAAACAGCTCACGGTCGGTTCGCTCCTGTCCACTCGTTCATCTGTTCAAACAGCGAGTCCTGTTCCCGCATCCAAGGAGCCGGTACCCCAATCCAAAACAGCTTTTACCCGGTCAGCTCCTCCTGTACGCCCTGATAAAACGGATCTTAATCAAGTACAGGTCAAACAAAAAGGGCAGTCGTTCTCAGTTCGATACGCTCCCTGTCAAACCCTTCTAGCTGCAGCCCTCGCGCAAGGCCAGGATATCGCCTACAAATGTCAGCAAGGCTCTTGCGGAAAATGCAGCGTTCAGGTGCTCCAGGGAGACTTTTTGCTTGATGCGCCAGGAGTTCAGGAAAGAACAACGCTTGATAAACAACTGGCTTCTGGCTATCGTCTCGCGTGCCAGAGCACATTTAAATCTACGAGAAGAATGTAAAAGGTGGCAGCAGCAATGAAACCTACACGAATCCTCTTGTTCGCTGGGGGCAATCTGGGAAGCTGGGCGCTTCGTCATATACAAAAAGATGACTGGTTAGTTGGTGTAGACCGGGGCTCCCTGTTTCTTGTCCGCAACGGTATGACCCCGCATCTCTCCATCGGTGATTTTGATTCTGTCTCCGCAGAAGAAATGGCGGAAATCGAACGCCACAGTGAGGCTGTATCCTCCTGCGATCCCGTAATGAAGGATTTAACTGATACGGAAATGGCACTCACTTGGGCGCTCGAGCAGCAGCCCGAAGAAATTGCTCTCATCGGAGTTCTTGGCACCCGATTTGACCACACGTTAGCAAACGTTCATCTTTTGCAAAAAGGACTACAAGCACAAATCGACTGCCGCATAGTCGATGAGAAGAACGAAATCCGGCTGATTGATCGTGAGTGCACTGTCGTTTCCGATCATTTTACCAACGTCTCACTTCTACCGCTCACTCCAGAGGTGACGGGCATTACCTTGACCGGTTTTTTATACCCGCTGGATAACGCTACCCTGCGTATTGGCGATACACTCGGCATCAGCAATGTCCTCTCTGCAAAAACGGGCACGATCCGAATCAAATCCGGCAAGCTGCTCGTTATGAAAAGCAAAGACTAAGAAAAGCTTGCTAAAAAGGATCTCTACGAACGCAAGAGATCCTTTTCCTATGTGTATGACTATGTCCGCGCTTGTCAGGCTACTCCTCAACCTGAAGCGGCAGCTGCCAGTCAATTTCTGCGATGCCTTTGGAGCGCAAAAACTCGTTCGTCCGCGAAAATGGACGACTGCCAAAAAAGCCGCGGTTTGCCGAAAATGGACTTGGATGCGGTGACGCGATAATAAAATGCTTGGTCGTATCAATAAACGAAGCTTTTTCCTGAGCATGCTTGCCCCACAGAATAAAAACGAGTGGCGTCTCACGTTCGTTCAATAGTGTAATCACCCGATCAGTAAACGTCTCCCATCCTAGACCCTTGTGCGAGTTGGGATTGCCGCTCCGTACCGTCAATACGGTGTTTAGCATCATGACGCCTTGCTCTGCCCAATGCGTCAAGTAGCCATGCTGAGGAATGGTGCAATTCAAATCGCTCTGCAGCTCCTTGTAAATGTTTTGCAGGGACGGTGGCGGCTTGATTCCCGGTTTGACCGAAAAGCTCAGACCGTGCGCTTGCCCTGGCCCGTGATACGGGTCTTGTCCCAAAATAACAACCTTGGCCTGCTCATAGCCTGTCAAATGCAATGCTGTAAAAATGTGATACATATCTGGATGGATCGTATGGGTTTGATACTCCTCTTTTAACGCTTGGCGCAGCTCTAAATAATATGGTTTTTCAAATTCCTCTGCCAATACAGGCGCCCAATCATTCTCCAATATGGACATTTTTTCCTCACCTTGTCTATTTTGTCTTATCTCCTACCTTATCATAAAGCTACGCATCTCAAAACCAGGATTGTGTCCTGCAAGAAGTAGGACTTTCTGCTGGTGGGTCCTAGCTTTTCTCCAAAGAGTAGTCATAGCTTCCTAGTACCCTTGGTTGATAGCCCCCTTTGTCGATTTTTGACATAATATTTTCTGGGAAGATATAGAATCAGACAACGGGAGAGAGGTTTTTCTTTCAACATGAAATGGGACCTGAAATCATTTATGGGGGGCATCATAGTAGGTTCGGTGCTATTTTCTGGTATCGCTATCGCTGCTCCAGCTTATCCAGATGTAACCGAAGGAATCAAGACACCATTTACCTACTACTTTGATGGTGTACCGAAATCGCCATCTACCGAAGTAAAAGGCATTATGTACAAAAATTCTGTCTACGTACCTATTCGTTTTGTCGCAGAAAATTTGAACAAGCCTGTGATTTACGATCAAAAAACGAAGTCGATTTATATTGGAAAGCTGCCAGTCGCTAAGATGTTTTCCAAAATGGAAGCGGTTGAGCTAGTCAAAAAGAAATTGGCAGGCAGCCTCACACCAGCACATGTCGTCGAGTACGATCATGATGACGAAAAAGGTCACTATGTCATTCAGGTGTACCAAACGATCGTGAACAATTTTCAATCTGGAGACAGCTATACCAGTACGTACGGCTGGTTTGTTGTAAATCCGAATACAGGTGAGATTAAGTCTTTACTCTAATCACGCACTTATTCTTCTTTGATTCATGAGCAGCGGCTGCTAGGGGCCGCTGCTTTTTACTTTCCAATATGTGGGCAAATTCATTTGACAATGATAATCCATCTCACTACTATAATAAGATGGTATCCACTAGAAAAAGAGGTGTATCGTTCATGATGATGGAAATGAAAACGATCGTTGTTCAGGAAGGCTTTGCGGACAACATTATTAAAAAATTCAGTGATCCAGGAGTAGTCGAGGAAGCTCCCGGATTTGTAGATTTGAGCATCATGGTACAAAAAGCACGCAAAGGCGAAGAAGAAGTCGTGGTAATGATTCGCTGGGAATCCAAAGAAATGTGGAAACAGTGGGAGCTTAGCGAGCCTCACCTGGAGGGACACAGACAGTCACGGGGAAAACCGCGTCCTGAATACATCCTAAGCTCCAAAAGCGGTCATTACGAGCTGAAGGCTGTTAAAGAGCCTCGTCCCGTTTAGCCCCCTGCCGAGAGAATAGCTGCAGTAATAGGATGAGAAAAAAGGTCCTAGACTGCAGCTATTGTTTTTTCATGATTCTACAATCTCGTTCTTCACACTCTTATGAACAGTAAAAGATACCTTCGTCCCTGAGCCTGGCGTACTTGTAATATGCAGTCCTTTGCCAAAGTGTCGTTTTAATCGTTGATCCGTATTCCTTAATCCTACTCCTGACCTGCTATCAGCTTTTCTTTCCCCTGTTCGCAGCAGCTGGTCTTCGTCCATTCCTACCCCGTCGTCTTCCACTGATATCTCTGCATGCTTTTCGTAGACTGAAACCCTGATATGAATCTTTCCACCACTTGTACGCTTCATAATGCCGTGCCTGATCGCGTTTTCAACTAAAGGCTGGATCGTAAGAAATGGGATATTCCATTCCTTGTAGTCGTCATCTATCTCCCAAACTACCTGAAGTCTTTCTTCGAATCGAACCTTTTCAATATAGAGATACGAGCGTACTAAGCTTAGCTCGTCTTCAATCGGAACAAACGCATCCATATTATGAAACTCAAATTTATTCCGCAAATAATTGCTGAATTCATCCAGCAAATTACGCATCTTATCCAAATCAATTTCACTTAAAGCAATGACAGCTTGTAAGGCATTGAATAAAAAGTGAGGCTGGATTTGTGCTTGTAGCCATGCGGCTTCTAATCGCAATTTCTTGCGAACAACTTGTTTGATCGTAGTAAGCGCATCAATCCGCGACCTTATTTCGATTGCTTCCACTGGCTTTGTCACATAATCGTTTGCTCCAGCTAAAAAGCCGCTTCGAATATCCTTTGGCTGGCTTCTTGCGGTAAGGAGTAGAATCGGTAGCTCTGTAAGTGTAAACCGTGTACGAATGATTCGTGTCAGCTCATAGCCAGACATCTGCGGCATCATAATATCAGAGATGACGAGATCCCATTCCTTCGTATCCAGTATAGCCAGTGCTTCTTTGCCGCTCGTGACCAAAGTCAGGTCATATTCGTCTGGTGGCAGTATGGCTTCGAGCACTTGCAGGTTGACAGGATCATCATCCACAATTAAAATCCGCGGGCGATCGCGATTCATTCCTATTAACGTTTTTTGTTCTAGCGCTGATGTAATTGCAACTTCTTTCAAACCGATCTGAGCTGGCATCGGTTGTAAGACTAACCGTTCAAATTGGAGAGAAGCATCTTGTTCTTCCTCTGTTTTCCTATCTGCTAATGCTAACGAAAATTGAAATTTTGAGCCTTTCCCCAAATCCGAGGATACTTCTAAGCTACCTCCATGAAGCTCAACCAGTTGTTTGCTTATACTTAAACCTAGCCCGAATCCACCTTCTATCATGGTCTCACTAGAACTGGCTTGCTCATACGGACAGAACAGGCGCTTCAGCATGTCCTCATCCATTCCAACTCCAGTGTCTGTAATCACAATAAAAGCTCTCCCATCTCTTGCACAAGCTCGAATCGTAATTTTCCCTTCATTTGTGAATTTCACAGCATTATGAACAAGATTGAAAACGATCTGAATGACCCGGTTCTCATCCGCAAGCACTGGAGGAAAATCCTCAGAAATTTCATTTACAATCTCCACAGGCTTCACTTCCGTGTAAAATCGCAGCAAATCAAGCACTCCGGTCACGATCGGTTGAATCAAAATGACTTTTTTCTGTAAACGCGGATTGCCTTCCCGTAAGCTCATCACATCGATCAAATCATTTAAAATCAGTGTTAGCCGACGTCCAACAGATAAAACCGTTTCAAGCTCCTTGATACTTCGATCCTGTAACAAATGCCGTTCCCTTTTTAAAACAGACTGTGACATGTTCAGAATGCCGTGGAGCGGATTTTTGAATTCATGGGAAGTATTCGCCAAAAATTGATCCTTATGGTCATTCATCCTTTGCAAGGTAGCAGCAAGAGTCTTTGTGTTCGCATGCATTTTAAAATAATCATGAAACCATACAGACGCAAAACTCCCCATCGCAATAATCAAATCAAAAGGATAATGGACAAAACTCAAACCACTTTCTCTCCAGATGATGGACCAAAGTAAATGGTGACTCATCGCAACAATAGAAAAAAGCAGTAAAAGATGGCTCTTTAGATCCTTCCTTACTTTTTTTATAATGGTAATGATCGTAACCACTACGGAGATACTCACCAACAGAAAATACACAGGAAAGAGCATGATCACCTGATAGGGAGCCAAAAACAACGTAATGCCAGCCGTTCCGAAATTCATTACAACATAATAGATATGTATCCTTCGCCAATAGGGTAGTTCACGATGCTCCGTACATTCCAGCAAAGCATAGGCTCCGATAATGAGAGCAGCATTTGCTAACCGAAAATCCCACGCAAAGCCGATGTAAAATAGTTGATGGAACAACTTCTCATCATTACTTAATATATTCGTAAGTGTTACACATAGTGTCAGCAAAGAAAAATAGAGCAGCTTTTTTTCCCGATTTCCCAATAAATACAAAATAAGCGCATAGACAGAATGCATGAGAAAGATGACAGCTGCCAGAAGCTGCATAGAAACGGATACCTTCATTTCCTTTGCAATCGCTTCCTCTGAGCCAAATTTGATCGAGCGAACGATGCCGCTGCCTCGACTATCCACATAATTGGCCGCTTGGATCACCAGTTCAATGATGCCGTTTTCGTCAGCCGTAAAGGTTGTAGAGTAAGGCAGGTTCTTTGCCAGATATTCATCCTGCGTCGTCCCTACCCGTCCGGATTTAGCAAGCAAACGACCATTTACATATAATTCTGATGCTGTGCGCACGCTGGGCACACGAATACTATAATTGAGGTCGTTTTCTGGATTTACATAGAGTCGCAAGCGATAGGAACCAAATCCGTATGGAGCTGGCTTTTCAAGAGACAACGCTTCATTCCATCCTCCTGGTACCCGGATCAGCTTTGGAGCACTTACGCCAGCTTCCTTTTGCCGCCTGCCACCATCCATCAGCCATTGCGAAGGATAGAACTCCCATTCTCCATCGAGCAGAAAGACGTCTCCCTCTCCTGCATTCCAATCACGTAAATCGAGTTGCCCATTCTTAATGACCGCCTGTTTTTGATCACGAAACAATTCCATCCACAAAATGCGCGAGCTAGATAAAATGACTACGAGTAACCCCAGCAATAATAGAATATGGCTCTTTTTCATTTGGAATTTTGGCGAATCATTGGCCAAAAAGCTCTCCTCTCGAATTCTAATTCCCTAAAATATACAACAGTTACAGTTGCAAGGGAACGTATAAAAACAAACAAGCCACACCTCGGCTTAGACCGAAGTATGGCTGGCATTTTACACTAATCCGTATTTTTCCATCTTCCTGTAAAGCGTCGAAAGACTGATTTGCAGCTTTTCCGCAATCGCTGCCTTATCCTGACCCAAGTATGGATCAGCAAAGCACTGCTCCAAAATCAATTTTTCGTACGCATACATCCGCTGCTCTAGCCCTTGGACCTGTGCCTCTTCGCACCCCTCATCTATTCCAGACCGACAGTCCAGATGAAGATATTCTGGCAAATCCTCACTCGTAATCGTCGCTTCATCAGCCATATTGACCATATATTCCACTGCATTTTCCAATTGGCGTATGTTTCCCGGCCACGCGTACGCACAAAGCCGCTTGGACAGTCGTGCATCTAGCTCCAGCCCGCCTTTTTGCAGTAAAGTACGATAGCGATATTGAAAATGATGCAAATAGAGCGGGATATCCTCTCTGCGCTCACGCAACGGCTTCAACCGAAGTGGAATGACATTCAGGCGGTAATACAAATCCTCGCGAAACGTGCCTTCTCGTACCATGCTCTCCAAATCGCGATGAGTAGCAGCAATCACGCGTACATCAATATCCAGCGTTTTGATGCCCCCTACCCGGTCGACGGTTTTTTCCTGGAGAACACGCAGCAGCTTAGGCTGTAGGGACAGCGGAATATCCCCTACTTCATCCAAAAAAATCGTTCCTTTGTGTGCGAGCTCAAACTTCCCCGGCTTTCCTTCACGCCTGGAGCCCGTAAAAGCCCCGCCCTCATACCCAAACAATTCGCTTTCCAGCAGTGATTCAGGGATTGCCGCACAGTTGATGGCAACAAACGGATACCGGCTGCGCTGACCTTCACTGTGAATCGCCTTTGCCAACAGCTCTTTGCCCGTTCCGCTTTCACCGCGAATGAGGACGGTCGATATACTGTTGGTGACCTTTTTTGCCTTGGCAATCACATCGCGTAGTCCCGTCTCCGCTCCGATTAGCTGAGCAAAATAAACCGGATTCACAGTTGCCGGAGGCATTTCCTCCTGTATGTTACAGCCTTTTTCGAGCTCTGCATCCAGCTCCAGCAGCTTGTGTTCAATGAGTGAGCTCGTATGCTGCAAAAAAGGCATCCATTTTTCCGAGTTATGAAGCATGCTTTCTTTTTGCTCAGGAGAAAAAGCAATAATCCCGATCACTCCGACCGTTTTCTCGCGCTTGTGTACGGGAAAGCCGATCGTCGCCAGTTCCCGGCATTGCTGCAAAAACTTGCAGTTCATGCACTGAGACTCATCCTTTTTCATATCGAAAATCATACCCGGCTGCCCGGTCTGCAAAATCATGCGAAAGAACGAGCCCTCCGGAGCAGGCAAACCAATCAAATCCTGATAGTAGCCGGTTCCACTGACGCGAATCCCCTGCTCATCGAGGATGGTGACGTCCAATCCCAGCACTTTGGAAATATTGTCTGCGTACGATTGAATGAATCCCTCAATCCGGGAAAATTGTGTCATAACATAGCCTCCTGCGCCGTTCCTTACTCCCTGTTCACTGTTGCCATCATCGGGATAACAGCAAGCGCCTGCTCTAAATCCGCGATAATATCTTGTGCATCCTCCAAGCCTGTTGAAAAACGAATCAAGCCATCTGTAATGTTAAACTTCAATCTCTCCTCTGTCGGGATCGAAGCATGCGTCATAGAGGCTGGATGCTGCACCAGCGTTTCGGGGTCTCCTAAACTAAACGATATCATAGCCAGACGCAGGGCGTTAATGAAAGATTTGGCTGCCTCGTAGCCGCCTTTCACCTCAAAGGAGACAATGCCTCCCATTCCCCCCATTTGCCGCTTGGCCAGCTCGTGCTGCGGATGCGATGCAAGTCCAGGGTAGTACACATGAGAAATCGCTGGATGACTTTCTAAAAAGCGCGCCACTGCTTCCGCATTTTGACAATGCTGTCTGACACGGAGCCCAAGAGTCTTTAGTCCACGCAAGATTAAAAAAGCATCCCAAGCGTTGAGATTCTGCCCTAAATCCCCCATGATGTGCTTGCGCATGAACTGGATGTGATCGTGCTTTCCTACGATAAATCCCGCGATCACGTCACCATGTCCATTCATGTATTTGGTGGCGCTGTGTACTACCACGTCGGCTCCAAGCTCCAGTGGGCGCTGCAAATATGGCGTCATAAAGGTATTGTCCACGATGACGCGGATGCCATGTTCATGAGCGAGCTTGGACAGGGCTGCGATATCAAGCACAGTCAGGCAAGGATTGGATGGGGTCTCGATATAGAGCACCTTGGTATTCGGCAAAAAAGCGCGTTCGACCGCACGCAGGTCCGTACAATCCACAAAATCGGCAGAGATGCCGTAGCGCGGGGCAAGCGAGGTCAAAAACTTGTAGCTGCCTCCGTAAACATCACGCGTGCATACGACATGATCACCGTTCTGCAAAAAGGCAAGCATCGCTCCCGAAATAGCTGCCATACCGCTGCTCACGCCAAGTGCGGCCTCCCCGTTTTCCAAAGCAGCAATCTTTTCTTCCAACGTCGCGATGGTTGGATTCCCGTATCTTCCGTAGTACGTGCCTTCCCTCTCTCCTGCTACGCAAGCAGCTGCTGAATCGGCATCAGGAAAAGCATAGGCAACTGCTGGGACAACTGCTGATACGACTGCACCCGTTTTTTGACATGGAGTCTGTGCAGTATGAATAATGGCGGTATCTATTCTCCAAGCTTTGTTTCTCATCGTCGTCTCTCCCTTGCTCTCGGCTCTTAGTTTATTGCTCTAGCAAGGAGCGTGCCAGCTCAAAAAGCCAGTCGCATCGCGAAAATGCCCCATGCTTTTCTGGAGCTTTTCGCAAGGTTGCGAGAGATTTTATATATACACACAGAAAAAAGCCGTCGGATTGTCCTACGACTTTTCTCATTGTTGCGAGAGATTTTTGCAGTTTAGCGAAACGTTACACGAGCAATCCGCCACCGCTTTGTCTGTACTTTAAAATACCTTCTGCAGCGCGGTAAGAGAGCGCACCCATTGTGCCGGTCGGATTATATCCGCTATTGTGCGGGAAAGCAGATGCCCCTACTACGAATACATTTTCCGCATCCCACATTTGCAGGTAGTTATTGACCGCAGAGGTATCCGGTGACGTGCCCATGATGACACCGCCTGTATTATGTGTCGACTGGTACGGTGTAATATCATAGGGTCCAAGCTTGCGGTTGATTTCAAGCTTTTCGGCTGCTCCCATCTCCTTGACGATCTCGCCACACTTGTCTGCACAATAAGCAGCCAGCTGTCTGTCCTGTTCCTCAAAGTCAAATGTAATCCGCATCAACGGATCTCCAAACGCATCCTTGTAGGTTGGGTCGAGATCGAGGAAGTGGTGGCGGTAAGGCATGCAAGCGCCTTGTGCCCCTACGGACAAAATTCGGTTTGCGTACTTGATTGAGGCAGCTTTGAATTCTTTCCCCCAGCTCGGTGTCCCTTCAGGCACTTTGTTGTTGGCGATCGGGCGCTGGCCAGTCTGGGATAAGCTAATGTTTGCCCCGTGAATAAAATTCAAGTCCTTGTGATCAAAGTTGTCTCCATTGAAATCATCCAGGCAAATTCCGAGGGCGCCTGCCCCTGCATAGTTATTAAACTCCTTGTTGTCAAAAAAACCGACCGCTCCGCCTCGGATGACCTGATAGGCGTAGTTTTTGCCGATAACGCCTTTACCTGTAGCTGGATCATACGGCTTGCCCAGGTTGGACATGAGCAAAAGACGTGTGTTGCTGAATACGTAGCTGGTCATTACAACGATATCAGCAGGCTGCTCGATTTCTTCACCCGTTGTGACATCCGTGTATAGCACACCAGTCGCCTTTTTCCCGGTATGTAAGATGCGCCGGACATGTGAATGTGTGCGGATTTCAAATTTCCCTGTCTTTTTTGCTACGGGTATGACGGTTACGACAGGATCTGCTTTGGCCCCGTATTCACAGCCGAACCGTTCACAGTAGCCACAATACTGGCACGCCGCCCGCGCTACGCCATCTGGATTGGTATAGGCCTGCGACAGATTGGCAGATGGCATCATGTACGGATGCAGACTCTTCTTTTTGGTTGCCTCGGCAAACATTTTCATACTCGGTGTGCTTTTCATTGGCGGAACCGGATATGGACTGGAGCGTTTGCCTCCCAATGGGTTTTCCTCGCCAGCAATCCCTGCCGTTTTTTCAAATTTGTCAAAGTACGGCTCCAATTGCTCGTACGTAATACCCCAATCCTGAATCGTCATGCCATCAGGAATTTTCTTTTCTCCATAGCGCTCCACCGTTTTGCTGCGAATCTCGAAATCGTAGGGCAAAAAGCGGAAGGTCTGGCCGTTCCAGTGCACACCTGATCCGCCGAGGCCTGTTCCAATCAGGAAGGAACCATACGAGCGCATCGGAAGGGCACGGACACTGGTCTTGCTACGGAACGTAATGGTTTCCTTGGACAAATCCTGCATCATTTCATAGCGCAGAGCGTAGCGTAGCTCATCATGCACCATAAAGTAGTCCTCGGTTTTACGCTCCTTGCCGCGCTCCAATCCAACGACCGTCAATCCCTGTTTAGTGAGTTCGGAGGCAATAATACCGCCTCCCCAGCCAACACCTACTATGACTACGTCCACTTTAGGCAATTTTTTCGCCATGACTATCGTATCCCCTTATTAATGTTGATGATCTCGCAAACTCAAAGGTGCCATTTTGACGAACTCGTCCTTTTCGATCACCTGGGTATAGGCCATCTGGTTGCCGGGGTAATTTTTCATTTTCCAACCGTCCATATTCTTGTTTCCACCGTACAGCGGGTCCGAATAAACCCCTTCCAGCGTGCTGGCACGAAGCATTTTGAAAAACGCACTGGCGGAGATCGTAGTCAGCTTCACTTCATCGGTTTCAAATGCCTTTAATACGGCATCCTGCTGTTCTGCCGCCAGCTCGTGGAACCGTTTTTGCTGTGTACTGTTGCTGTAGTTGTTCAATTCCTGAATGCCAATATCAAAGATTTCTCTTCGTTTTAAGCGACCCTGATACCCTTGTGTTGCCTCTCCGGGAAAAAAGGGTCCTTGCATGTAGTCACGAGCGTTGAAGCCCCAATCACCTGCTAGCTGGTGATCAATGAAATAGGCAGCCCCGAGTGTTTTTGCTCCCGGACCGATTTCATCCTCGGGAAAAATTCGTTCGCAGGCAGCCTCGACCACCTTGAACTGTTCTGGAGAAAAATACATCAGTGCCTGATTGTAATCAGCAGTTGGAGCCGGTGTCGCTCCTGGCTGTTGTGGTGCTTCCGGTTTACGAAGCAGACTTCCAGCCACACCCCCTACGACTAGACCGCCCAACACCATTCCGGTGTTTTTCAAGAAGTTTCTCCGTGATACTGGTTGCTCATGTCTTTCGTTAGATTGTGCCAACACTACCACCTCCAGTTTTCATCTATCCTTTGGTTTGCGCTTTTTTTCGACAGACTAACCGCATTTTCTAGAAATTTTCCCAACAAGCTCCAAGCATACGGTTCTGACGTTCGACACAGGATAGTTTTAGGTGGAAAGAAAATCTTGGAGGGATACCATGAAACTCGGAAAATGGATGGGTACTACAGGCCTCGGTCTCGCTCTTCTCGTAACAGCCTGCACGAACCAGGCAGCGCCAGCGCCACAGCACCCTGCTCGCACACAGACAATGCACCCTGCTGCACATGGAGATACCGTCATTCCCAGTGTGGATCGCGACAAGAAACTGACAACCAATTCACATGGCACCACTTACAGTGGCATGGGACACGGTTTATACAGCTCGATGGGCAGCTCGCATTTGCATACTGGTGGTCCTTCGACCAAACTCGAAGCTCAGTTGAATGCAGCAGGCGTACACGGTGTACAAGCTCTGATCGTTAATGATGTCATTTTCCTCGCGCCATCGACAGCCAAAAGTCAATCCATCAACCAAATGGACCCGATGCAAGCCCATCTCATCAGTAACTTTGCAGGCAGCTCGAATCGTGGCCACGAGCCTTCGGATGGAACTCCCGGAGCCCCCGGAGCAGGCCATGGTACAGCTGGCACACTCGGAACAAGTGACCAGGGTGCTACCTTTACACAAGCAAAGGCACAGGTAGAGCGCATGTATGGCACGGATGCCGAAGTGCGTGTGGTAACCTCTAAAAGAGGAATAGACGCATTGGAAAAGGTAAAGAAGGACTTGCGGGCAAAGAAGCATGACAAGTCTACTGCTGATGAACTGGACAAGCTATTTCGTGAAGCCAAGCGCTAAACGGTTCATGCCTTCTATACAAAAATAGGGACAAGCATCGATGCTTGTCCCTTACTTATTTAGAAACCGGTCTATTTCTTCCAGCGTCTCGTGCGGATTCGTCACCATGAGTAAATGCTGCGAACCGGAGATGGTTTTTACTTTTGCCTGTGGAACTGCTGCTCGATACCTGGCAGCTGCCTCTTGGTAAAACCTCTGCTGCTCTTCACCCGGTAATAGCATTTCGTCAGCAAGCAGCAATAACACAGGGCAAGTCAATCGCCTGAAAAGCTGCTCTGTGCTATGTACCGTATATTCCTGAAAATAGGCCGCAAACGCCGCTTTCGGTAGTCGATACCGATAGCTGTCTTCCTCTGCTTGCACTAACTCTTCTTTCATCCAGCCAGCCGGCATCCAGTGTGCACTGTATCGATCAGCGAATTGGCGCTCCGCATTCGCGACAGAAGCAAACCGGGTTGCATCCAATCTGGAAACCACACTGTCCAAGTCAAACCCTGGTACCTCTCCCAAGGAATAATAGCCCCCGTCCAGCAAAATCAGACTGGAAACGCGCTGCGGCTCACGAACAGCCAGTATCTGTGCCGGAACCGCTGCAAACGAAGCAGCGACTACCGTAGCCTGTTCCAGCTTTTCTGCATCCAGTAAGCACACGAGATCGTTTACGATTTGCTCAAACGTAAACGGCTCCACCGCAACAGAACCGCCATGCCCGCGCAGATCGACGGCTATAACACGGTATTTCGCTGAGAGCTCAGGAATGATCCCGGCAAAAAGCAGCTTTGTATTGCGAATCGCGTGCAGCAATAAAAGGGCCGGAGCATCAGGCGCCCCGACCACTCCGTATTCGAGAATACCCGATCCCATCTGTAACCGATTGATACGTTCAAACATGGTTTGATTCATCTGTTTCTCTCCTTTTAAATGCGTCCGGGGATCAATATTCCGAGATGATCAGGGTGTATGCGCGCAAAATAGAAGAGAGCCGCAAACAAGGCAAATCCTATAAACAACGTCACGACTTCTGAGGCTCGCCAGCGTTTGCTCCGATAGAAGCGATGCCGGGGATTCCGCATGCGAAAGCCTTTGGCATCCAGCGCATTGGCGATCAAAGGCACTCTTTTGAGCGAGCTGAAGATGAGTGGAACCATGAGAAAGCTATACTTCTTGATGCGTTCCGGAACGCTCCCCTCATTCGTTGTCATTCCTCGCACCATCTGCGCTTCCCGAATGGTTGCCAGATCATTTTTGACGAGCGGAATAAAACGAAAAATGAGGGAGAGCAAAAAACTCACTGAAAAAGGAACGCCAATCCCCCGAAGCCCCATCGCAATATCTCGCGGAGAAGTCGTGAATAGGTAGTACATCGAGAACAGCGCCACATTCGCCAGGCGAAGCCCCATTCCCATCGCCCAAAGCACGCCGACATTCGTAATTTGCAGTGGATAGTGAATGACAGGGATTTCACTGCTCCAATATGGCGTTCCTATATGTGTGAACGGCAACCAGGTAATTGTCGCAAAAAGTGCTCCAATTCCTCCCACAAGCATGTATGCCTTGACCAGTGATCGCTTCCAGCCTAGCTTGGCGATCAGCGCCAGGTTGAACACCCAAACCACGACGAGTGCCCGGGGGTCCTGAAACAGAAACGGAAGCAGACCCAGTAATAGAAATACAAGCAAAGCAAAGCTGGGATGGGCATTTTTCATGTTAGTCTCCCACCCCTGTCAGCATTTTTTTCATCGCGGCATATGTAAGCGGGATCGGATCAGCCAAGCCGGACGCTTTTCCAAATCGATAGATGGCAGGCGGTACCACTTGTGCAGAAGCCAGTATTTGCGGCTCTGCAAATACCTGTGCCGGGCTGCCATCGCAAACGACTTTTCCCTGCTGCATAACAATGACGCGCTGTGCGTATTCTGCAACGAGACGCATATCATGGGTAATGACGATAATCGTATGACCCGATTCATGCAATCGTCGAACGAGCTCCAACATCTCCTGCATCCCCCGGTAATCAAGCCCGGTAGTCGGCTCATCCAATACGATGACGTCAGGGCGCATGGCAAGAATCGACGCTACCGCAATTTTTTGACGAGTGCCCTTGCTGGTGAAATACGGCTCCGCATCTCCCATGTGAGCCAGACCGACAGCCGCAAGCGCCTCATTTACTACCTGCTCGATTTCTGCAGCGGGCAGTCCCCTGTTTTTTGGCCCGAACGATACCTCGGCCTTTACCGTCTGGTGGAATATTTGATGGTCCGGATTTTGATAGCAATAGGCGACCGTTTTTGATAATTGGGCGACTGATCTATCCCTTGTGTCTTCCCCATTAACCGTTACCACGCCTTTTATCGGCTTGTACAAGCCGTTGCAATGCTTGGCCAAGGTCGTTTTCCCGGAACCGTTCCCGCCAATGATCGCGATAAATTCGCCTCGCCCAATCGTCAGTGAGACTCCTTTTAGGACAGGCGTTTCCGTTTCATATCCGTACCACACATCTTCAAAAGCAATGACGGTACTCACCAGCTTCCCTCCCTAACCAATTGCGCTTCCCGATAGAGTCGTGACAGCTCCTCTACATCCAACGGCAAAACGTCGGGCATCTCTGGCAGAACGCCTGCCTCACGCAGCATGAAATAGAGACGAATGACCTCTGGCACAAAAATACCGTGAGTATCCAGTATGTCGACCTGTGAAAAGAACTCCCTTACAGGCAAATCCAGCACAATTCTACCTTCCGCCACCAAAATTATTCTGTCGCAAAAGGAAGCCAGTTCCTCAGTTGCATGCGAAGACACTACGATAGTCATCTCGTTTTCCTGCTTCAATCGCCGGACGAGAGAAAATACTTCCCGCGCTCCCAATGGGTCGAGCTCTGACGTCGGCTCGTCCAGCAGCAAGACCTGTGGCGCATGAGACAATGCGGACGCGATGGCAACACGCTGCTTTTCCCCGCCAGACAGCTCAAAAGGAGAGCGTTCGGCAAAGCCCTTCAAGCCTACCAGCTCCAGGACCTCCCCAATGCGATGCTCGATTTGTGTATCGGTAAATCCTGCATTCTCCAGAGAAAAAGCCAGCTCTTCTTCTACAGTAAGGCCGATAAATTGCGTTTCCGGGTCCTGAAAGACGATGCCGAGCTCAGCATGCGTCTTTCTTTCCCCGACAAAATGACCCGCGTAGTTTGCCGGGATCAAGCCGGATAAAGTCAACAACAGTGTTGTTTTTCCCGCCGCAGCAGGTCCGACAACGCCCACTACCTCTCCTGGATACAGGTCGAGATTCACATTTGCCAAAGAAGGAGCTGCTGTGTCTTCATATTGCCAATGTACCTCCCGAGCTTGCAGCAGCGGTTCTTTTTTCACTAGAGCACCCTGCTTTCATTTCCCAGATAGCGATATTCCTGAAGTGGCCGTCCACGGTATAGACCCGAACGCTTTACAAAAGGATAGAGCAGCTTCAACAGGATCGGACCGAGAATGGCAGTAGAAATCGCCTGGTTTAAAAATACGGTCGGAATGAACATCGCGGCGATAGCCATCGGTGTCAGACCGAGCGCAACGTTAATGAGAATCGCGCATGCAACAACCGCCGAGCTGATAATCACTACGAATAAATAGTATTGAATCAAACTGCGTTTCGTTTTCAAGGCAGGATGACTAACTGCTAAAAATCCGATAAATCCACCTAAAAAGTTAGAGATAAATCCGACGACAACCGCATGTGGCGGGGCACTTCCTGTCAACAAATCGCTCACCATGTTCCCAAAAGCAAGTCCAATGCATCCTGGCAGACCAAAGAGCATGCCAAACACCGGCTGCAGAGCGTTGGCCGGTCGGATCGGAACGGATGGAATCAGCTTGATGTTTGCAAGCATGATGATCGCAACCGCATATAAAGCTGCTGTGACAACGATTAGCACATAATCAACCGTCGTCCATTTACGACGGAAGAGTGAAGTAAGCATGAGAAAAGTCCTCCTTTAATGGAATCTAGTAAAGTTTGGAATATTCCTGTAGCCAGTTTACCCTCTCTTCTGGGGGACGTCTAGCCGGGACTCGCTCGGGTGGGGCCTTTAGAGGAGAGGAAAAGGGAGAAAATGCTGTGGCTCGTAGAGACACCTGCATGGGGGCATCTCTGGACGGCTCCACTACAAAAGCGAGACCCGCGCCCAAAGCAGTATGTTCAGGGAGGCTGGTTCAAGGTGGACGCTAAAGGCAGGTCTCGCTTTTTTCGTTGCGCCTTGGTCGGTGTCTCTAAGGCCTTCGCATTTTCTCCCTTTTCCTCTCACGAGCTGCTCCCGTTTTTCGCTCCTTGTCAGGTGTGGGTAGCTCAGGATGTATACTACGTAAAAAAGAGACAAAACATTACCTAATACATTGGTAATCGTTCTGTCTCTTTGATTGCTATTTTTCAGGAGCCATTTATTAAATAACTTTACTCATCAAACTTCATCAGGTCTAATCTCGCACCTTTGATTTTCACCAAATAGAGTAAATAGATGAGTCCGACGAAGCTCCACAGGATTCCTAGAATCATAGATTTGCTATCCAGGCTGATCCACATAAAGCTGATGAAGGCTACACCGATGAGTGGGGACAATACATAGCTCCACCACTCTGTCATCCGCAGTCGTTTTTGTTTGCGAATATAGTAGGCAATGACGCTGAGGTTTACGAAGCTAAAGGCGATGAGGGCTCCGAAGTTAATGAACGAGGTCGCTGTCAATAAATCCAGAAACAGAGCAGCAAACATTAACACACCGACGAGAAGAACGTTGAGCAGTGGTGTCTTCAGCTTTGGTTGTACGTATCCGAACCATTTTCTTGGCAAAAAGCCGTCACGCCCCATGGCGAAAAGCAGTCGTGTGACGCTCGTTACCGATACCAGCCCGGAAGCCAGGGTGGACGATAAAGCAGCAGCCAGAAACACTAATTGAAAAATGGACCCGCCGATGTGAAGGGCAATTTCTGCAGAGGCAGCTTCTGGATCAGATAGGACGGATACATCCGGGAATAACGCCTGCATGAAATACGAAGCCGTAATAAACAGCGCTCCCCCTGCCATCGCTACCAACAAAATTCCCCGGGGAATCGTCTTTTTGGCATCAACGGTTTCCTCTGTCAAAGTAGTAACGGCATCAAAGCCGAGGAACGAGAAGCACAGAATCGATGCACCGGAAAACAAGGCCGCAACAGTCAGTTCAGGTGAAAAGAACGGGCGGATGGCAAAGACTTGTCCGATTCCGTCTCCAGTGGCTAGCCCACGAATTGCCAATCCTGCAAAGAGTACGACAACTGCTATTTGAAAAAGCACGAGAAACGAGTTAATCGACGCTGTAACTGTTACACGAAAAACGTTAAGAGTAGTAATTAGGACAATAAATCCAATAATCCACCATGTTGTCGGTACCTCTGGAAAAACAGACGACAGGTAAACACCCGTTAACAACGCATTAATCATGGGTAAAAACAAATAATCGAGCAGCGAAGCCCACCCTACCATAAAGCCAGCGTAAGGATGGATCGTCTGCTGTGTGTAGGTGTATGCGGTCCCCGCGGAAGGAAATATGCGTACCATTTTCCCGTAGCTGGACGCTGTAAACAATATCGCCAGAAGCGTGACCGCGTAGGCAGCCGGAACAAATCCACCGGTTTCTTCGGATACAATACCAAACGTATCAAAAACGGCCATTGGCGCCATATAGCCCAAGCCGATCACGACAATATGCCACAGCTTCAAGCTGCGTGCAAGTTCTGCTCTCCCGTTCACTACCTGTCCTCCTTCTATTTATGAAATGAATAATTATACACGCACCCGAAAAAAGTTACATCACGAAAAAACGCTGCTGAGCACAGTCTCCTGTGCATGGGCAGCGTTCGTTGCTTTTCTCTTCACTTATGCTTTTGGCAGTTCAAACGAGCTTTTTAGTGAAACGATCCGGTTAAAGACAAGCTTGTCTTTTGTTGTATCCTTTGGATCGACGTTGAAGTAGCCGTGACGGAAAAATTGATACTTGTCTTGCGCCTGAGTATCTTTCATGTTTTGTTCCACAAAGCCCTGCAGCACTTCTAAGGAATTCGGGTTGATATTGTCCAGGAATGTACCTTCTGTTTCCTCACCATCCATAATCAATGGCTCGTACAGACGGAATTCAGCAGGAACGGCATCGGACGCATTTACCCAGTGAATCGTACCTTTTACTTTACGACCAGTAAATCCGCTTCCGCTCTTTGTTTCAGGGTCATACGTGCAGTGAATCTCGATCACGTTGCCGTCAGCGTCCTTCACTACCTCATTGCATTTGATGAAGTACGCATTTTTCAGGCGCACTTCATTTCCCGGAAAGAGGCGGAAATATTTGTTTGGAGGATTCTCCATAAAGTCATCCTGCTCGATGTAAATTTCACGGGAAAACGGAATTTCGCGGTTACCCATCTCCGCATTTTCCGGGTTGATTTCCGCATCCAGCATCTCCACTTGTCCTTCTGGATAGTTGGTAATGACGACTTTTAGCGGGTTTAAGACTGCCATCGTACGTGGCGCCTTCAGTTTCAAATCTTCACGAATAAAATGCTCCAGCATCTTTTCATCGACGATGCTGTTGCTGCGTGCTACCCCTACCTCACGGGCAAACGTACGAATTGCTTCCGGTGTGAAGCCACGACGGCGGAAGCCTGCAATGGTCGGCATACGTGGATCATCCCAGCCATCTACTACATTCTCGTCTACAAGCAGCTTGAGCTTGCGTTTGCTCATTACTGTATTGGTCAGGTTCAGACGAGCGAATTCGTACTGACGCGGCACATGCTCCATCTCACACTCACTCACTACCCAGTCATACAATGGACGGTGATCCTCAAACTCCAGTGAGCAAAGCGAGTGAGTAACTCCCTCGATCGCATCCTCCAGCGGATGAGCAAAATCGTACATCGGGTAGATACACCATTTGTCACCCGTGTTATGATGATGCGCATGTGAAATTCGGTACAATACCGGATCACGCATGTTGAAGTTCGGGGAGCTCATGTCGATTTTCGCACGTAACACTTTTTCCCCGTCCTTGTATTCCCCTTGGCGCATCTGAGCAAACAAGTCCAGGTTTTCCTCTACTGAGCGGTTTCGGAATGGACTGTCAACGCCAGGCTCTGTCAACGTTCCACGCAATTTGCGCATCTCTTCTGCAGGAAGATCGTCTACATACGCTTTTCCCTTTTTAATTAGCAGCACGGCACGGTTGTACATCTCTTCGAAGTAGTCCGATGCAAAAAACAGTCCGTCCCATTCAAACCCAAGCCATTGCACATCGCGCTTGATCGCTTCTACGTACTCTGTGTCTTCTTTTACCGGGTTGGTATCGTCAAAACGCAGATTGGCTTTACCAGAAAACTCATGTGCGAGCTCAAAATTGAGAATGATCGCTTTGGCATGTCCAATATGAAGATACCCGTTCGGCTCTGGGGGAAAGCGGGTAATGATTTCCTTTACTTTTCCCTCTTGCAAGTCATCAACCACAATATTGCGGATAAAATTGGATGACGCTACCTTGTTTTCCAATGAAATCAACCTTTCACTTCACCTTTACATTCCATAATACTGATTCTACTCTCAGAGTTCAACAAAATCGGGCCGTTGTCCGGCCCGTAGGTTCCTGCCATCCTTTTATTTTCGCCAATGCGGATCGCAATAAAGATGGACAAGAGAATCGAGAGAGCGTCCCTGCTCGGTAATTTCCCGAATGGCTGCCTGATGCTCAGGGAGGATCAAATGCTTTAACGGCTGTTCAACCTGGTTAAATCGCTGGAAGGCTGCTGCTGCAATTTCATCCCACTGCGGATAATAACGGAGCAAATCATCCGGCATGACACGCGAGCGACTCGTGCCCTCTTCTGGCAAGCAGTCGAATGGTTCATCGAGATTCAAAGTTCCATAATCATCCGTCAGCTCTTCCCCTGGATAAATATCGCGTGCTGCCAGCTCCAGATCGTACATGGTCGCCACACATGTGGCATAAAAGCTGTGGTTCACGAACCGAGCTTTATCCCAGCACAGAATATACTTCCCGTACTGGTTTCTAAACGAATACTTTTGCACATCCGGCTTTCGTAATGGGTCCAGTTTTTCCACAAGGGAAGGGTCTAATACCTGATCCAGATCATCCATGGCCCATACGATCGTTCCTTTGGGAATGAACTTCGTCGCGAACACACCGTACCCGATCTCGTCGTTGATATAGCGCAATTCTGTATCGGGATGCATCATGGTATTGTTTCACTCCTTGGCACTGTCGCCTTTTTATTATCATAAGCAGTTCGGCCAAAAGTGGTGTGCGTTTGTAACCGTTATCCGTCTTCCTTTTTAGACTGGTGTCATCAATTCAGGCTGTTGTAAAATATATCCATATCACTCATTCAGCAAAGGAGGTCCCATTGCTATGATGTCTCCTGCCACTCCTATTCAAAGCCCGTATTTCACTCTGGAACAGGTGGCTGACGGTGTCTATGCTGCCATTGCTAAAAATGGTGCTGGGGCGATGAGCAACGCCGGAATCATTGATCTTGGTGAACAGACACTCGTTTTCGATACCATGTACACACTTCAGGCGGGACAAGCCTTGCTCGATGCAGCCCAACAGCTATTTGACCGCCCCGTTTCGTTAGTAGGGAACTCTCACTTTCATATGGATCATGTTGGCGCCAACCAATTGTTCAAAGACGCTGCGATCCTCTCTACCAAAACAACTCGCACCCTCATGATTGAGCGTAGCAAGCAGTTCCTCGAATTCGCCCGCTCCAATCCCGGATATCCTGAAACAGTGAAGCAAAGACTCCAGCAGGAAACGGACAAGCAGAAGAGACAAGAGCTGTCCGATCATCTAGGTGATCTCCTCGCCATGGACGCCTCTCTATCATCTGTCGTTCCTACTCCTCCTACGATTACGTTTGACGGCTCTCTCACTCTGCATGGCAGTAAACGAACCGCCGTATTGATTGCCATGGGCAACGGACATAGCGATTGTGACTCTGTTCTTTATTTACCAGATGATAAAGTGATGTTCGCCGCGGACCTCTTGTTTGTGAAGAGCCATCCCAGCTTGCAAACCGGCAATGCCAGGGAATGGATTAAAATACTAGGGCAAATGAATGATCAGTCTTTCCACAAGGTCGTCCCCGGCCATGGTCCTGTAGGAGAAAAGAAGGATGTTCTCGCATTGCGGCAGTATTTACTTGAATTAGTAGAAAAGGCGCAAGCCCTGCACGTATTGACGCGCTCACTGGAGCAAATAGCAATTCCCTCCGTGCCAGAGCCGTATGCAGAGTGGAATGTTTCCAGCCTGTACAGACAAAATCTCCAACACTTGCTCCATCAGCTTTCGACAAAAATCATGACCTAATTTTAAGAGGTTGCGCATTTTATTTTACAGTCCCATCAAATGAGCTAAATACTTATCAATTATCATGTTTGTTAAAGTGTATACTAACAGAACAATCACAATGTATATCAGATAATCGATTATCAGTTCCTTTTTATTTCTATGAAAACCTATCCTGTATATCATTTTGTATATCATTTTCCCCGTCCAAATTACAATAATTACCCCAATTATGTAGTAAGGTTTTTTAAAAAAGGGATAAATACTTGTATCACCAAGGGCATGTTGATCAGCTAGCAAAAAAATGAGCATTTCTCCAATTAAAATATACATGGATGATAAAAAGCACATAATAACATACTTTCTCAAGACTGTTCACTTGCCTTTCCATGTACTAATAGCCGGCCCATCCTTAATGAGGTGGGCCGGCAGGCGTTACTTTGAACCAACTATTGTGCTAATACCAGTTTGTGCCTTAATGTTCCCGATATAGGTTAAATATGCTACGTTTTTACCTTTCGTTCCTGCAGAGACAATACCATATATATTTAAGTTGCTTGTTACTTTACTGTCGGGAGCACCTACTGGCGAGCCACTATCTCCATTTATTTCAGGAATGCTTACTTTTTTCTGGCCGATTAAATACGATCCCTAGGCAAGTACACTTGCGTTTGTTTCCTCTACCCATCCACACATCTGCTTATCTGTTTCGCCAAGTGAAGTGCAAACCCCCATGCCTTCCCAGTCATTAATTTGTTCACCTATGATTTTATACCCTGATGCATCATAACTTGAGCCAGATGTAGTTAAAGCATGAACTTTCTCATTTTAATGCGATATCTTCGAGATACATCCCCTATTAATTCGCAATTGGTAATTTAATCCTTTTTAGTTTATCTGAAACAATCAGAGAAATGTGTCGAACTCTATGTATTAATAACAAAAACAGGTAATTGTATCTATCTTCCTCTGCACGGTAGATAGAATGTCATTACCATTATCTATTCGTCACAGATTAAAATAGAAAAGCTACCCGGTTGCGTGAGTAGCCAAGTCCCTAATCCCATCATCGTATAGAAAAATATGCTCTTTCTCTCCGAATGACTTTAAAGCTCTAATCATTCTATTTCACCCACATTTAAAAAATTTTTCCTATTTACCCCAAGAGATAAATAGTCTATATTTATTGATAACAGGAGTTGTAGGAACTTTTTCCCACAACAAACGAATCAGAATTTTGATAATCAACCATTGATATCGAATCGGCAAACCCGGGGAAATCCGGCGACGCAAAGCTACAGGGGCTACCCTCGCAACAGTGAGCATGCTTGCCAGCTACCGAAATATTGATGTAGGACAAGACCAATGATCCTATATCATTGGTCTTTTTTTGCGCTCGAATTGTCTAAAATTGTCTATATTTGTCTTTTTATTACATTTTGATCAAAGGAGGTGAGGCTAGACAAGCGCAGACGAGTTTTTTGGGAATTACCATTTTACGAATCAGAAGGGGGTTTCATCGGAATGTCTCTCTGGAAAAAACTATCAGCCATAGCCTTGACTGGTGTAATTGGACTCTCGACACTCTCGCCAGTACAAGCAGCTAACCGCCCAACATCCATGTCACCAAATGCAATGGTAACTACACCACACTATCTTGCTACTGCTGCCGCACTCAAAACATTAGAAGATGGCGGAAACGCAGTAGATGCAGCGATTACAGCCGCTTCTACGCTGGCTGTTGTCTATCCTCATTACACCACTATCGGTGGAGATAATTTCTGGCTTATTTACAATGCCAAAACAAAAGAACTGAAAGCATTGAACGGTAGCGGTCGAGCAGGTGAAAAGGCAACGATCGAATATTACACGGGCAAAGGCTACGAAAAAATTCCTTCCCGTGGCTACGAATCAGCAAACACCGTGCCTGGCGTAGTTTCAGGCTGGTGGGAAGCTTACAACTACGCTCATAAAAACACGGGCAACAACAAGCTCTCTTGGAGCAGACTGCTTGAGCCAGCCATTGGCTACGCAGAAAACGGATACCCTGTTTCTCCAAACCAGGTGTACTGGACCAAGCAAGCTACTGATCCAACAGACAATGATCTGAAAAATCTTCAGCGCTTTGATGAATTCCGCAAAATATTCCTGAAGCCAAACGGTGATTTGTACCAGCCAGGTGAACTTCTCAAGCAAAAGGATCTAGCCAAAACCTTGCAAATCATCGCGAAAAAAGGGGCTGACGGATTCTATAAAGGAGAGGTCGCTCAAAAGATCGTGGCAGACATGCAGAAAAATGGTGGTCTGCTCACACTGAAAGACTTTGAAAAGCACACCTCCACTTGGGCAGATCCGATTACTGTCGACTACCGTGGTTACAAAGCGTACAATGTGCCTCCTAACTCTCAAGGTATGGCATCGCTCTCTATCTTGAACGTATTGAACAATTTTGACCTGAAGAGCATGGGTGAAGGAACACCTGATTACTACCACACCATTGTTGAAGCGACCAAGCAAGCCTTTGCTGACCGTGACAAATGGTTGACTGACCCTGCATTTGTAGATATTCCAGTAAACGATCTGTTGTCCAAGCAGCACGGGAAAGACATGGCTGCACGTATCGATATGAAGCAAGCTGCCAAAGCTGTAGAGCCACTCGATCCAAAAGGTGATACAACATGGTTTGGTATCATAGACAAGGATGGGAATGCAGTATCTATCATTCAAAGCCATTATTTTGACTGGGGCTCTGGTATCGTAGCAAAAGATACAGGCGTTCTTCTGCAAAACCGCGGCAGCTATTTCTCTTTGGACAAAAATCACATCAACCATTTGGAGCCAGGCAAGCGCACGTTCCACACAATCAACCCTGCCATGCTGTTTAAAGGGGACAAGCCGTATCTTCTCTATGGAACACAAGGTGGCGAAGGTCAGCCGCAAACACAAGCAGCCCTTGTAACTCGTATCATTGACTTCGGCTTTAGTGTACAAGACGCGATTGAAGCACCTAGATGGCTTCATGGACGCAACTGGGGATCGTCCTCCAACAATCTGAAAGTAGAAAGCCGTATTCCTCAAGAAGTTCTCGACGAGCTGGTGAAGCGCGGTCATCCAGTCGAAAAATTGGAGGCAGCATACACCGATGCGATGGGACAATCCGGCGCTATTCTCATCGACCCACAAACCAACGTGAAGTTTGGCGGTGCCGACCCACGCGGTGAAGGCGCAGCGATGGGCTATTAATTGCTAGTTAGGCTGCTGAGCTATCCTCAGCAGTCTACCTTTATATCTTTCATACTGTTAGCAACTCATACCAACTGGGGATAGAAGAGAGGAAAAACCGATGTTTTTGTTCAGCAAACTCAAACGAAAAATGATCTTTTGGTTTCTCCTGGTATCCATCATTCCACTCGTCGGCACGACATTTTTTATCAGCAGCAGCTTTTCGACGATCCTAATTGAAAAACAAAAAAATTCCTTTGTAGATCTGACCACCAGTACAGCTATCGCCATGAATCAATACCTGGACCGCCGCATGACGGAGATGCAAATTCTTGCACGCACTTCAGACATTGGCTCCGATGATGCAGAAGCGAAAAACACATTCATTCGCAAATTCACCGATGATATGAAGCTGTACGACGGAAATACGTTTATATCCAAGGATGGAAAAGTAACAGCTGACACCTTTCCCAACAGCATCGGAATCGATCTTAGTGAGCGCCAGTTTTTCAAGGACGGCATGCAGGACAAGTCCAGCTTCTCTGATGTTTTGATCGCCAAAACAACTGGAAACCGCTCGATCATCGTCGCTTCACCCGTTACAGGGCCAAATAAAGAAAAGCTCGGTGTCTTGACCGGCCTCGTCAACGTCGATGAGTTTACCTCTACCTTTTTGCAAAGCCTGAGTGTGGGCGATGGTGGATACCCCATTCTTGTCGACAACAAAAACCAAATCCAGTACCACCCCAATCAGGAGCTGATCGGAAAGCCGCTAGCAGAATCCACACTTCCCCAAGGCTTAACCGATATTTTGGCAGCAGAAAAAACAGAAAAGGCTTCCTACCATTACACGGATGCAGGGATGGAATACGTAGTAACCTACTCCCCGATTAAAGCTACAAACTTTGGCTTGTATTTGCACATCCCGATCGCCTCCATCACAGAAGCGGTTTCAGGAGTCGAAACGCTGGCAATGGTCATCGTACTCGCGGTCGTTGTCGCCGTGAGCGCTATCGCTTACATCATCGCACAGCAAATCACACGTCCGATTGTAGAAGTGGCCAATGTCGCTAACCGTATTTCAGAGGGAGAATTGACTGTTCAGCCGCTGCAAATCCGGACCAAGGATGAAGTCGGCGCACTCTCTCAATCAGTCAACACGATGGTCATAAACCTCCGAACGATTATTCAACAAGTAAATGCTACGGCTTCGGATCTCGCCTCCTCTGCTGAACAGCTTTCTGTAAATGCAGAGCATACGAGCAAGGCTACGGAGCAAATCGCCACAACTATTCAGGAAGTGGCTTATGGTGCCGAAAAACAAGTGCAGAGCGTGGAAAATAGCGTAGCTGCCATGCAGGAAGTGTCCGGTGGTGCCAAGCAGGTATCAACGAATGCCCAGTACGCTGCTGATTCTGCCGTTGAAGCATCACAAATTGCCATCGAAGGCAACCAGGTACTTCAGGTCGTCGTCAGTCAAATGCACTCCATCGATGATACGGTTACCAATATTGCGGAAATCGTCAAGCGCTTGGGCAACAGCTCGCAAGAAATCGGACAAATTGTCCAGGTCATTACAGCGATTGCCGAACAAACGAATCTGTTGGCATTAAACGCTGCGATCGAGGCGGCAAGAGCTGGAGAACAAGGGCGCGGGTTTGCCGTTGTCGCAGATGAAGTGCGTAAATTGGCTGAGCAATCAGCACAATCCGCCCAGCAAATCGAAAAGCTCATCAGTGCCATTCAGCTCGAATCGAATCAAGCGGTCCTTTCCATGGAAAAAGGCACAAAAGAAGTGGCTTTGGGCTTGGAGGTTGTAAACAACGCTGGCAAATCATTCGAGCAAATTCAGGATGCCGTTTCACAGGTAGCCAGCCAGATTCAGGAAGTAAAAACGTACTCCGTCCAAATGTCGGCTGGTACGGAGCAGGTCGTAGAACTAGTCAGCATTATCGAGGAAGTAGCGGAAAACTCGGCTGATGGCACACAAAACGTGTCAGCCGCCACTGAAGAGCAGCTCGCCGCAATGGAAGAGGTCACTTCCTCGGCAGGCAACTTGGCGAGAATCGCTGAAGAACTGCAGTCGCATGTAAGCAGGTTTAAGCTGTAAACCAAGCATTGGAAAATGGGAAAGCCGCCGGGTTGCTCTTCCCGACGGCTTTCTTCGTGTCTTCCTACGTCTACATCAATCCCAGCATCCGATCAGGATGGTTGGTGCAAATCTGCATGTCTGCATGCCATGACATCACAGTACGTATATCGCGTGGGTCATCCAGCGTCCAGGCAATAACCTTGTATCCTTTTTCCATAGCAGCAAGGGCCAGCTCACGAGTCAAATACGGATAACCCATGGAGAGAATCGTAGCTCCTGCCTCTTCCATCTGTTCCAGCATCAGTACAGGGCGGCCAAGGACAATCAATCCGGTCACGACCTCTTGATCCAGCTGTCTCACCTGACGAATCAAATCATGGTCAAACGAGGTAATGTACACCTCTTGCTTCATGTCGTGTTTTTCTAACAGTTCCAGCACCTTTTCGGCAATCCCGGGATACATATCGCTCGTAGCCTTCAATTCAATGTTTAAGGTGAGGCGACCTTTTACCGCAAGCAGCGCTTCCTCCAGAGTGGGAATCCGCTCGTTTGAAAACTCCTCCCCAAACCAGCTCCCTGCATCCAGTGCACGCAGCTCCTCCAGCGTATGGTCCATAACTAGCCCGCTGCCGGTTGTCGTACGCTCCAGCGTGAAATCATGAATCAGCACAGGAACACCGTCACGTGAAAGCTGTACATCAATCTCCATTGCTGTAATACCTGGCTCAGACAGTGCGCGTCGAATTGCTGCGAGTGTGTTTTCCGGGGCCTTTCCTGACCAACCGCGGTGTGCCATGCAAATGTTCATCTCGCATGCTCCCCTTCCTTAGAAGTCGATGTTCTAGTCATTATTTTTTCAGCAGTTTTTGACCTTTTTCTGTTGCTTTCGCAATTGCCTCGTCTACAGTCGCCTGACCAAGCACCGCTCGTTGAATCTCAGTCATGATGACTTCCTGCAATTCTTTGTAGCCTGGAACCATTGGGCGTGGTGAAGCATATTGCAATTGGTTGACTGCTACTTGGAAGTTCGGTTCTTTTTCATATGCTTTTTTCATCTCGTCCGATTCCACTGCCTCGCTCGTTACTGGCATATAACCGGATTCCAGAGAAAATGGAACGGTTTGCTTTGTATCGGTCATCCACGAAATAAACTCCCATGCCGCTTTCTTTTCCGCGTCACTCGATTTCGCCAGCATGACGAGGTTTGCTCCACCTGTAGGCGCCCCGTAGTTTTTGTTTGCTGGGAGGAATGCTGCACCTACATCAAATTTGGCACCTTCCTTCAAGGAGCGCAAGTCACCTGTGGAAGTAAAGATCATGCCTACTTGCTGATTCAAGAAATCTTGCTTCGCTACATCCCATGCGTTGTATTTTTCGCCTGGAGGTGCTTTCATGATGCCCTCCTTTAGCATGCTTGTCCAGAATTCAAGTGGTGCTTTACCCGCTTCGCTGTTAATTGCCAGCTCTTTATTGTCATCTGTGAGAATTTTGCCGCCGCTTTGGAATACAAGCGCTTCATAGAACCAGATGTCGATCGCAGTGGAGAAGCCGTAGGTAGAGGTTTTGGCTCCATCCTTTTTGGTCAAGGCTTGCGAGTATTGACGCAGCTCCTCCCAGCTTTTCGGTCCATTCGGGTCGAGGCCAGCAGCTTTCAGCATATCCCGATTGAGATACAACAGAGGTGTGGAGCGGTTAAATGGAATAGCGTACAGCTTATCCTTCCAATAGGAGTTGCCAAGCAAGCCCGGAATGTATTTTTTCTCTGCACCGCCAGCGTATGGTCCCAAATCTTCAAGCACCTTGGCATCAGCGAATGCACCAATTGAGCCTACCTCAACCATTGTCACGTCTGGTTGGTTTCCTGCTGTAACGGATGCGAGTACCTTCGAGTGATTTTCGTAGTAGCTGCCTTGATAAGAAGGTTTAACCACGATGTCTTTATGGGAGGCATTGAAATCTTTCACCATTTTTTCAATCAGCTCACCGTTTCGACCACCAAGCGCGTACCAGAAATCAATTTCTACTGGCTGAGCTGCTGCACTCTGAGCTGCTGGAGCAGAATTGCCTGCTGCCTGATTGCTTGTGCCAGCTGCTTCTTTTGTACCGCCCGCACTGTTACCACTACCACATCCGGCCAATACAGCCGATACGCTTAGTACACACGCCAACATTGATACATGAAGCTTTTTCACAGGAACATCCTCCTTTTATGTGGCGCAACTCCCTCTGTATTCATCTGAAAAGTATATACGGACGAAAACACCGGGGTTGCTAATTCCATTTTGGTTAGGGTCTATATAATAGCTGCCAAGACCGCTTACTTGGATTGATACACGAATGCACTGATAATGTGGCGCTGTGCAAAGAAAAATACGACCAGAATCGGCAGAACCAATATCATGTTACCTGCCATGATCACGTTCCACTGCTTGCCGCCTTCTGCAGCCTTCAGCATCGAAATCCCGATAGGAAGTGTGCGAACACTATCACTATTTGTCATAATCAGTGGCCAAAAGTAGTCATTCCAGTGATAGATAAAGCTGAACAATCCAAAGGTGACCAGGACCGGCTTTGCCATCGGGACCATGATTGTCCACATGATTTTCCACTCGGATGCATTGTCGAGGCGAGCCGCTTCGATGACCTCGTCAGGCACCTGCATGAACGACTGACGAAGCAAGAATATTCCGAATGCACTCGCACCAAAAGGCAGAATCAACGCCCACAACGTATTGACCAAGCCCCAATGACTCATTTCCACATAGACGGGCAAAAAGATGACTTGGGCCGGGATCATCAGCGCAATCAAGCTAAGACCGAACAACCAGCTGCGACCGGCAAAACGATAGCGGGCAAAGGCATATGCAGCTGGTACCGCGACCAGAAACTGCAGGATAAGGATTCCGCCCGCCACCACAATACTGTTGAGTACATAAGTGAGAAATGGTCCAGAAGACCAAGCAATTTTAAAGTTTTGCAGCTGCCACGATTCCGGCCACCATGTAGGCGGAAACTGATAAACCTCTGGCATGGTTTTGAAAGCAGTCAGGAACATCCAGAGAAACGGAAAGAGAAACACTAGTCCCACTGCCGCTAGCAGCACCCACTCCACCGATTTCCACGCGGTACGCCCTACTTGTCTCATATGCGAGTCTCCTTTCTTGAAAAATACATTCGTTTAACGATAGTGAACGCGCTTTTCCATCAACCGGAAATGCAGCAGTGTCAGGAGACCGACAAGAACCAGCAAAATCACTGATGCAGCCGAAGCCACACCGCCATTGTAAAAGTCCATTCCTTGCTCGTAGATGTAAAACACCAGCATATTGGTGCTGTTGACCGGGCCACCCTGCGTCATGATATAGATCGTGTCAAACACCTGAAACGAAGAGACCGTATTGATCACTAACAGGAAAAACAAGGTCGGAGATAGCATCGGAATGGTCAATCGGGTCAAGGTCCGCCACCATGGAGAGCGATCCAGTTCCGCTGCCTCATAAATGTCACGCGGAATAGATTGCATCCCTGCGATAAATACCAATGTGTTGTATCCTACACCTTTCCAGATGCTCACCAGGATCAGAGAGACCATTGCGCTTTTCGTATCTGCCAGCCATGTATAACCGGGTAAACCGATCCATTCCAGAATGGCATTTAGCAAGCCGTACTGCGGGTCCATCAGCCACATCCACAGCATCGCGATGGAAACTAGCGAAACAATATGCGGACTGAAGACTGCTGCTTGAATCAGGCCATACACCTTTGCCTTGCGATTGAGCCACAGTGCCAGCATAAAAGAGAGACCTATGCCTAAGCCGACCGTCGAAACCGTATACAGCAGCGTATTGCCTAACACCTGGCGAAAATCTTCCTCAGCAAACAACGCGATGAAGTTCTCCAGACCGATAAATTCCATTTCATCCAAATTCAAAAGCGACCAATCAAAGAAAGAGAGATAGATGACATACGCGATCGGAAAGAAAAAGAACAAGGAAAAAAAGATCATGGCAGGCGCGATGTACAGATAAGGTCGCAACTTTTCAATTACATTCAATTGACACTCTGTTATCCTTTGCCGCTCCGGATTACCAGCATGGATGATGTCATCTGCGACTATCGCCTTGCGCATCAGACCACTCCTCCAGCCATTGCGTGTGCCTGCATGCCTTCCGTTCTTATGATCCGTTTGCCAGTAGCACGATCGAATTCATAGATTTGCGTCTCTGGAACCGTCACATGGACATTCGTTCCGATGTTGACCGCCCGCTCCGTATCGACCTTTACCACAATTCGTCCCTTTTCCGTCTCTACGTGACACAAGCAATCGGAACCGAGAATTTCCCGGGAGATGACCTTGCCGGGCAGCGTCAGCATGTCTTGGGTAGGAGCAGCAGATACAGCATCCGTCACCAGCTGTGCTTTTTCCGGGCGGAACCCCCATACGCTTTTGCTCTTCTCGTCATCCGAGACGATATTCATGGCTGGAGAACCAATGAATTGAGCGACAAAAAGGTTTGCTGGCTCTTGATATAATTCGAGTGGCGCGGCTACCTGCATGATGTCGCCCTCACTCATGACGACGATCTGGTCACCCATCGTCATCGCTTCTACCTGATCGTGTGTCACATAGATAAAAGTACTGCCCAGCTGCTTGTGCAGGCTCGTTAGCTCTACACGCATCTGATTGCGCAATTTTGCATCAAGATTGGAGAGAGGTTCATCCATCAGAAATACCTTTGGCTTTTTCACCATCGCTCTAGCCAAAGCGACGCGCTGGCGCTGACCACCAGAGAGCTGTGACGGCTTTCTCTTGAGATAAGGCGTTAGACCAACGATTTCGGCAATTTCCTCCACGAGCATCTGACACTCTTTTTTCGAGGTACCTCTGTTGCGAAGGCCATAGGCAATGTTGTCGTAGACGCTCATCGTCGGGTAGAGCGCGTAGTTTTGAAAAACCATAGCAATGTCCCGCTTGCCAGGTGCCAAATCATTCACCAATTGATCGCCAATCAGAATTTCTCCGCTAGACACCGTTTCCAGGCCAGCAATCATCCGGAGTGTCGTTGATTTCCCACAACCAGACGGGCCAACCAGTACCGTAAAGGAGCCATCTGGAACCATCAGGTCAATCCCTTTGACCACTTTTTGGTTCTGAAAGGTTTTCGTAATTTGGTTCAATACGACTCGTGCCATCCTTTTATCTCCCTCCCTCTGTTTTTACTGCCAGCATTTCAGTGACGAACGCCTGAAAGTTCGGGTACGTAAAATCCGGTACTGCGTACGACCATTCTTCTTTTCCGTACCATTCCAAAACAACCGCTTGAACCCCGGCACCTACAGCAGCCAGCACATCATATCGGCTGTCACCGATCATCATGGCTTCCGTCGGCAGTTTGCCTAGCTCCTCCAATGCTTTCTGGATCGGCTCAGCAGATGGTTTTCCTCTCGATACGTCATCCACAGACACAATCACATCAAACAAATGGTCAATCTCCGCCATTTCCAATCCGGCGACAGCAAATTCGCGTTGCTTGTTGGTTACAATCGCCAGTACGTATCCCGCGTCTCTCAGCTTTTCCAGGCCCTCCCGCACGTATGGGAAAAGACGTACATGCTGGGCATGATTTTGGCGAACAAAAGCGAAGTATTTTTGCAGCACTTCACTTTTGTCAGGAAGACCAGCCGCCACTGCTACCGCTGCGAGGAAATCATCAAAAGACTCGCCAAAACGCGCTACGAGCTCTTCTCTGCTGAAAAGTCCCGGTGCATATTCGTTAGCCGTAAACGCTACTGCATCAATGACAGCATCCCGGCTGTCCAGCAAGGTACCATCCAGATCAAATAACAACGCTGTAATCATTTATGAAACTCTCCTTCCACAATGAGGGACTTCCGACCGATACTGCGGTCGCTATGCTGTAGCACTACTTCCATCTGTTCCCGCTTGCGAAGTAAGCCTCCGGCGATAATGGGAGTATCAATCATGCTTCTGAATTCTTCGATATACTCTGGCAACAAAGCAGGCATCAGCTCTACTGCATCTGGCTGCGTATCCTGTATGGATTGAAGCCCCGACTTCAGTGAATCGCTATCTACCAAAAACAAACGCTGAATGGTTAATAGGCCCTGCTTTTTCGCCAGCTTCACCAGTGTGTTGCGCGTGGTCACGATGCCATCTGGCTTCACATAATGTGCGAGAAAAGCAATCCCTTCCCGGTCATAGCTGATTCCGCCAATTCTTTCGAGATGTAGAAAAACAGGAATTTCTCTGCTTTTGAAAAAGTCCACGTAGCCTTTGATGACGCCAATGTTGCCGATGGAAAGCACGGCTGCGCTCAAATTGGCTTCAGCTGTTTTTTCCAGATGCTTCGCCTCCTTCACGGAAGCGATGAGCTTTGTCTGTGCTAGTCTGGCTCTGAATTCTGCCTGATTCATTCGGATTCGCCTCCTTATGTCCAAAACAAAAAACCCAGCGACATGACAATGCCAAAGAACTTTCGAGGAAAGTGTTTGGAAAGGCTGTCGGGGGTTTCTCCATGGCTCCAACCGAAGGATTTTTTCACTTGTTAGTTAGAATGGTACTGCAGAAGCGTTAAGGGAACATAAAGCGATTGTTAAAAAAGGGCAAAGATCGTGTAAGGGGGCGCGGGTGCGGGCTATTGTGGAGGAGAGGAAAAAGGAGAAGAAGCTCCGGCTTCTTCTCCTTTTTCCTCTGGCCAGCTATTTCCCTTTTGTAGGATTATCATTATTTGAAAGACTCACAAGTAGAACATTAAAACAATGGTAAAGGAATGGCAAGACGATCTCGACACAAAAAACACCGAAGACTACCAGAGTCCTCGGTATTCGTTGTTCGATTCAATTTTACTAGGAAACAGACACTACTGCATCCAGAGCTATCAATGCTTCTGCTTCGACCGCTTTTGCCATCGCATCTGTGTGAGGATTGTACGACTCCAACAGATCGGCGTCAGCATAGCCGTCGATTGCAAGAATCGAGCCTGCTTTCATTCCGCGCAAGGCAGCGATGACAAACAGGGCGGAGTTTTCCATTTCCACTGCCAGCACGCCTGCTTTTTGGTATAGCTTGTGCGGGAATTCCACTACGCCGCTGTAGAAGACATCCAGCGTCAGGGTAATACCCTCTGCTACATTCAAGCCAGAAGCATCCGCTTTGGCTGCCTCGACAAGTGCATCAGCGACGCGGCGGTTAGCGACTGCCGGGAAGCCGGCTGGTACGAGCTGACTGGTCAGCCCATCCTGACGTACAGCCGCAGAGCTGATCACGAGGCTGCCTGGCTCAATCTCGCGTTGATACGATCCTGCAGTGCCTACGCGAATGATGTATTCTACTCCGCCTTTAGCCAGCTCCTCGAAGCAAACAGCTGCACCCGGCGAACCGACACCATGGCTAACAACTGCTACCTCTACGCCCTTCCATGTTCCTGCATAGCTGTGGTACTCGCGATTTTCCCCGATTTGCCGCTGATTTTCGAGCTTGGAGGAAATCAGTGCCGCACGCTTCGGATCTCCACATACGATCACGCGCTTTGGCAACTCTGCCGGGTCTACCTTTAGATTCGTCAACATCTTAATCAAACTCCTTTTTCTCCCATTCATCCTCAGGGATAGGCAATGCTTCACCAGAGAACCGCTCTTCCCGGAACGGGGCAGCGATCAGGTGAAAGCCGTTTTGCTCCCAGAAGCCGGGTTTATTTTCCGTCATGAACTCGATGCCTCGCAGCCACTTTACGCTTTTCCAAAAGTAAAGATGGGGCACGACCAGTCTGAGTGGCCAGCCATGCTTGTCAGTCAAAGGCTCACCGTCAAAGGAATGCGCCAATAGCACATCATCGCGCACCAGATCAGCCAGCGGTACATTCGCTGTATAGTCGTTGTCACCATGCAGCATGACATAGGACGCTTGGGGGGTTACCCCGATGGCTTGCAGGAAATCGCTGAATCGCACACCTGTGAATGCATTGTCAAAACGGGACCAGCGTGTGACACAGTGAATGTCTCTCGTCACGGTCACCTGCGGCATGTCCATGATCTGCTCATAGGTGAGTGTGACTTCCTTGTCTACTTCCCCGAAAACACGAAAGGTCCACGCCTTCATATCGTAAACCGGCACGTCTCCCTCGTGCAAAATAGGAAAGCGCTCGGTCAAAATCTGTCCTGGCGGCAGTCTTTTGGCAAGTGCCGGATCGACAGCCGGAATCTTCATTTTCTTTATTCGATCTGCCTTGTTCATATCGCATTTCCCCCTATCCCTGCTGTCCGTTTTCGCTTGCAAATTAGCGGGTGCTTTGTTGATTGCTGCTGCCCTGACCTTTGTCCTTTAAGAAGAACATCGCCAAAATCGTCAGCACATATGGCAGCATCGAAGTAATCTGAGTTGGCAACGAAAAGCCTTGGAGCCGAATACTGAGAGCATCCATCAAGCCAAACAGCAAGCTGGACGCAAGTATTCCCAGTGGATGGGACTGCCCCATCATCATTGCCACGAGTGCAATAAAGCCGCGACCTGCAGTCATGCCTTCTGAAAACATGGTCACCTGTCCGAGAGAAAGCTGGGCACCCGCTACACCACACAAAGCTCCACACATGACGATAGCCAGTACCTGCAAGCCCGTCACTTTCAGGCCAAGACTGCGTGCCGCCACCGGATTGAGACCCACTGCCAGCACACGAAAGCCCGTCACGGTTCGATAAAAGAATACATAGAGCAAAATGGCCGCAATAAAAGCCACGTATACCAGCGGCGAATGTCCTGATAAAATGTCACCCAGGACAGGAATATCTTTGAGCACAGGGATGTCCAGTCGTGGGAGTCCAGCCATATCCTTGTCATAAAAAGCTCCCTTTACGCCAAATACTGCCCGCAAGGCAAACGTCGTCAGACCGAGCGCCAGAAAGTTAATCGCGACACCAACCACAATTTCATTGGCCTTCATGCGAATCGTCATATACGCAAATAACAGGGAGAAGAGAACACTGGCAAGAGCGGCAATCAAGATGGCGAGGAAGAGATTCCCGGTAAAATGATTCCCGACAATCGCCGAAAATGCACCGACGAGGATCAGCCCTTCCAAGCCTACATTAAAAATACCTACGCGTGCGCATAGCGCCCCGCCCAATGCAGCAAGCAGTATCGGTGTTACCATCCGAATGGTAGAACTGACGAGGGTCCAATCAAGCAGCTCCATGCGATTCTCCCCCTTTTGTCTTCCGCTTTTTCCACCAGTCGTAGCTGAATTTTGCCGAGATGAACAGAATTAGCACGGCTTGAATCACACTAGCCAGCTCCAATGGCACATCTGTATTGCGTTCTACACCCATTGCCCCTGTTTGGAAGGCAGCAAGCAAAATCGAGGTAATAATGATCCCGATCGGATTGGAGTTTGCGAGCAAGGTAGCCATCAAGCCTGTCCAGGCAAAGTTGGGAACTGTTAAGGCACCATCCACAAAGCGATAATGAGCGCCCAACACCTCAACAGTTCCTGCCAGACCTGCCAAGCCGCCGCTTGCAAACATGCCCGTCAGCATGACCTTGATCCTATTGATTCCGCCATACTGGGCAAACAGTGGATTTTGACCGAGCATTTTCACTTCATAGCCAAACGGTGTATAACGGATGACCCAAAACAGTACGAGTGCAGCGATGATGGCAAGGATGAAGCCAGCGTGTACACTCATGCCCGCGAACAGCTTGGGCAGCCAAACACTTTTATCCAGCATCACTGTCTGTGACAAAGCAGCAGAGCCAGTCCGGTCACGAAATGGTTCGGTCACGAGATAGCTCGCAAACAATACCGCGATATAGTTGAACAAAAGCGTGGAAATGAGAAGCGGAATGCGAAATCTCGCTTCCATAAAGCCCGGGATCAGTGCCCAAAAACCACCTACAGCCATACCTGTTAGGATAGCTGCTACCAGCTTGATCATGCCTGGTGCTGGCAAATAAACGGCAACCAGCGTAGCACTGATCGCTCCGAGCACCATCTGACCTTCTGCCCCCAGGTTGAACACCCCTGCGCGAAAAGCCAGTGAAAGACCAAGCGCAATTAACATGATGGGTGTTGCCCTGGCCAAGGTGGATGTGAAGAAGTAAAAGCTCCCAAAAGCTCCTTTCCACATCTCCTGATAGGTACCAACAATCGATTCACCCACTGCAGCGATAACGAGCGCCCCGGTCAACAGGCCGATCACTACCGCCAACAAGGGCTGAACCAGCGACTTACCTAGCTCTTTGACTGCTGCCATGAACGCTTCCTCCTGCCATCAACACGCTGATTTTTTCTTCTGTTGCTTCCGAACGTGCTAGCTCACCAGCAATCTTACCTTTATACATCACTAGAATTCGATCAGATAAAGCGAGAATCTCGGACAGCTCGGAGGACACGAGCAAAATCCCGTCTCCTTGATTGCGTTTTTCGATCAGTGCCTGATGGATATACTCCATCGCTCCGATATCAACACCCCGAGTAGGCTCTGCTGCAATCAAAAATGGCGTTTCCTGTCCCAGCTCCCGAGCCACGATCAATTTTTGCAGGTTCCCCCCGGAAAGATTCCCCGCAAGCTCCTGCAATTGTCTGGAGCCTGTTTTAATCGCAAACCGCTCGACCCAGCCACGGACCACCTGACGGAAAGCCTCGCGCTTCACGATTCCTCGGCGGTAGTATTCCGGCTTTCGCTGATAGCCCATCAATGCATTTTCTTCTACACTTTCGAGCTTTGCTGTGCCCCACATGTAACGGTCTTCGGGAATATGCGCCAAGCCTGTACGGCGTATCGTCGCAACCGATTGATTGGTAACATCCTTGCCACCGAGCCTGATGCTTCCTTCCCCTGCCGTCCGAAGACCGCTCAGCGCTTGCAGCAGCTCCGACTGGCCATTCCCGGAAACACCAGCAATGCCGACAATTTCTCCGTGATGGACGGTAAAGCTGACTTGATCCAGCAAGGTTTGCTTTTCCCGAACAGTCAGATTTTCTACCTGTAGCAATGGACCACGCTCCAGGGCGACACGCTCGCTCAGCTCCTGTAATTCCCGTCCGACCATGAGCCTTGCCAAATCATCTACATTCGTTTCCTCTCGAGAAACCGTTCCTGTCACTTTTCCGCCTCTGAGAACAGTGATGCGATCAGCTACCTCCATCACTTCCTGGAGCTTGTGCGTGATCAAAATGACGCTTTTCCCACTCTGCGCCAGATTGCGAATCGTTTGCAGCAGCTCGCGAACCTCTAGCGGTGTCAATACTGCGGTAGGCTCATCCAAGACGATGATGTCCGCTCCCTGATACAAAACCTTGAGAATTTCTACCCGTTGCTGCTCACCGATGGAACAGCTCGACACCTGTGCCTGTGCATCGATCGGAATCCTGTACTGCTCGCTCAGTAAACGTACTTTTTCCACTGCCTCTTTTCTTTTGAAAAAGCCCGCCTGCTTCGGCTCGTATCCGATTACAATGTTTTCGGTGACAGTGAACTCTCCAAACAGCATGAAGTGCTGATGAACCATTCCGATTCCGCTCTGGATAGCATCTTCTGGGCCGCGGAAAGTAACCTTTTTGTCGCCTAGTACGATATCGCCTGAGGTTGGCTGCTCCATGCCGTACAGCATCCGCATCAGCGTCGTTTTGCCCGCTCCATTTTCACCAACGATTGCATGTACTTCGCCAGCAGCCAGTGAGAAAGACACCTTGTCGTTGGCAATAAAATTTCCGTATTTCTTGGTCATGTCCCTCATTTCCAGACGATAGGCCATTCCCACTCCTCCTTTTTCCTGTGCTGCCGCCTATGAACTCCCTCTAACACAATCGTGACCGACTACACAGCTGTAGTCGGTCACATCAATGCACTGTGTGTATTCTCTTAGAACGTGTCTGGAACTTTGCGTGTTCCAGCTACAATCTCATCGTTGATCGCTTTTACTTTGTCGATTACTTCCTGACCGATAAACGCGTTCAGTGGAGTTTTGCTCTCATGTGTTACGTACGTCACGCCCACACCTTTTTCTTTCAAGCCATACGTTACTACACCTGGCTTCAGGGAGCCTTCAACAAACGCCTTCACTGTTTCATACGCTGCTGCGTCTGTACCTTTTAGCTGAGACAACACGATGTGCTCAGGGTCGATTGTCGTGCGGTCAACGTCTTGTCCTGCTGTATAGAAGCCTTTTTCCTTCGCTGCTTCGAAAACGCCCAGGTCGCCTACTGCTGCTGCTCCGTTGATAAAGTCAGCGCCTTTAGAAGCTTGCAGGAGCGCCATTTCTTTTGCTTTTGCCGGGTCAGAGAAGCTGCCTACATAGTTCACGAGGAATTCTGCGTTAGGATTTGTCGCTTTCATCCCTTCCTGGAAGCCGCCTGTCCATTTTTTCAAAAGCGGAATATCCATTGCTACGACCATACCAACTTTGTTTGTCTTGGTAGCCAGACCTGCAGCTGCACCCACCAGGTATGCTGCTTCCTGCTCACGGAACGTTACACTGCGAACGTTTGGCAAATCTACTACTGTATCGATAATCGCAAAGCTGCGATCAGGATTTTCTGCTGCTACTTTTTTCAGTGCATCCTCTGCTTCAAAAGAAGAAGTGATGATCAAATCATAATTTTCTGCTACAGCTACACGCAGGTTTTCTTCAATCGCGCCATGGTCAGTGGACTCGATGCTTTTCACTTCTGCACCGAACTCTTGTCCAGCTTTTTTCGCGCCCTCATCCATTTGTTGGAAGAAAGGGTTTACCCCGATTTTTTCTGGCAGGATCAGTGCAATTCGCTTTTTCGCTGCACCCTCTTGTCCTGCTGCCTGTCCTTCTGGTTTATCTGCGGGTGCATTTCCCCCTGCCGAGCAGCCTGCTGCCAATACCGCAAATGTGGTCAAAGCCAATAACAACTTTTTCATGGTGTCTTCTCCCTCTCCTATTTATCCATTTCAATCGTTTTTCTCTATTCCAATACGTAATGTACGTCTTTTGGACTAAAATTTCAATAGTAGTTACGAATATTTCACTTTGAATTCATTTTATTGTTCGCAAATTCCCCCTCATCCTTGTAAAGCAAAAAAACTCTTCCCTGAGGAAGAGTTTGCATCTGAGGCCGTCCTCTTCCTCATCTGTCAAAACCCCGGTCAGGTTTTGCAGGAATTGGCACCTTACTGTAACACGTACAGTGGTTGCCGGGCTTCATCGGGCCAGTCCCTCCGCCTCTCTAGATAAGGTAGGTGAATCTATCAAGTTATAATGATGATTATTCTAGCAGAACGGCTCAAAAATGCAATTGTTTTTTACTTACAAACTGCCTTTTTTACTCTTTGTGAAATGTCTGCTGCAAACGATGGGACAGCGTATTTAATTCGCCCAGTTCCTCGGTAATTTCTCGCACCTTTTGATGCTGGTTTTCTGCGGTAGCAAAAAGCTCTTCCAGATTCGCCACCGACTCCTCCGTTACCGCGGTAATGGTCGACATCTCCACTGCCACCTCACCGGAACGCATTTTTACCCGGTCCATACTGGAGCGCACTTGATCAGCCGCCTCCAGAAATGCAACCATTCCCGTCCGCACCGCTTCAATAGAAGCAACTGTTTTTACTGCCAGCTCCTGGCCTTTGGCAACCGAAGCTTCTCCGCTACCAATTTGCTGCACTGCATTTTCACTTTCCTGGTGCAGCACCTTCAGAATCTCGCTAATTTCCTGCGTAGCTGTGGCGCTTTGTTCAGCCAGCTTGCGAACCTCATCAGCTACGACTGCGAAGCCGCGTCCATGCTCACCCGCACGTGCCGATTCAATGGCAGCATTCAATGCCAACAGGTTTGTCTGTGTTGCAATTTGATTGATAGCACCTACAATTTCCTCTACGCGGTTGGCTTGACGATTGAGCTGATGAATGGTCGAAGCCGCTACATTAACCGACTGTACGATTTGGTCCATTTGCAGAGACAGCTCATTCATCATCGACACACTGTCAGTCAGACGACGGTTATTGTGATCGGATTCGCTCTTCATTGCATTCGCCTGGTTGGTTACTGCTACGATCTCGGCATCAATCGACTGCACCTCTTCTTCGATCTTCACTGTAGAGTTTGCCTGTGATTCCATGCCTGTTGCTACTTCTTTAAAGGCGATCATCATTTCTTCCGTATTGCGCTTCGTGCCTTCTGCATGCTCATGGACATGCTCGGTCGTGCGATCTAATTGGTCAGTCATCAACTGAATTTGGCCCAGCATTTCTTCCAGACGCTTTTCTTTCTCCTCTGCTTCCTGACGAGCCGTATTCGCTTTTCTCAGAGAAGCTTGTCCAGCCAGACAAAGATAGGTCATCGCCCCCATCATCATGAGGATCGCCGCAATGCGCAGAACCAAGTTCACTTCATCAAAATCGCCACTAAAAATCTCATATGTACCAGTATAAAAGCCAACTACCGACAAAATAATCTGGACAACCCCAGTAAATACGACCAGCTTCCAGTCCAAATACGCTGCTAAAAAACCAATTACTATAAATACAAGAAAAGGTGCTTCTTCATAGGTCGTAAAATGATCAAAGGTTATCGCATAGTACATGAAGCCGACAGCCACTAAATATCGAATGATATGGCTGTTTTTTCGAATGAAGTAAAGTGGTGACACGATCAAGGTAATTAGCAGCCCAACCGATGTCAGCTTCCAAAATTCAATGCCAGTCGAATAAGCAATAAGTCCTGCCATCCACAGATGATTCCATAAGATAAAAATCATAAAGCCTTCTTTATTTGTCAGCGTATTGCGTACCAATTGAACCATAATCGCCCTCCTTTTTTCCGTTTTTATTTATATCGGCATCTTTCTATATTATAAGCCGAACTTTATAACCAGATATGTGAAAAAAGTAAGAACAGCAAAAATAATTTTGAATAGGCTGATGTAACCAAACATTTTTTCCAATCAAGAACGAAAGGAACAACCAAAGTGGAACTCAACCAACTGCCAGCCACCGTGCTGACACGTACCATCTCTCGCCCAAACACGACCATTTACTATCCGCAGCTCGCTGGACTCGCGAATCAGCAGGCAGAAAAAGATATTAACAGAGCTATCCTCCAAACCGTTCAGGGGCTGATCCATGAGCAACAGCGTGTGCAGGTACCCGGCAACACACAGATGCAAGGTAGCTACGAGATCAAAAGCAATGAGAGAGGCATCTTCAGTGTGACATTGAATAACTATGCCTATACTCCGCAAATGGCCCATGGCATGACATTTATGGGTTCGATTACGGCAGATATTCAGTCAGGCAAGCTATACACGCTGCGTGATCTGTTCAAGCCCGGAAGTGACTATGTCAAGATTCTTTCGGATAACATCAAGCTGCAAATCAAGGAGCGCAATATCCCTACCTTGAACGGATTTACTTCGATTAAGCCCGACCAGGATTTCTATCTCGCTGACAAAGCTCTTGTCATCTATTTTCAGTTGTACGAAATTACGCCTTACTACGTTGGTTTCCCCATGTTCCCCATCTCTGTCTACGATCTCGAGCCGATCATGAACGAAACCGGGCCACTCAGCATTATGGCTGCTGACTGATTTCAAGGTCGTTTTTCATAACCATCCAGGCTGGTGCGATGATACAACGGGCATCAGCGTTTTTTTGTGCCCAATGCTGACAAGTCTTCAGTCCATGCATTTTCCCTTTGTAAGAAAATACAATCTTGCTCCAATCGAATAAACATTTACTTATATCCTCCGAGCTGTTAGTATGATATTTGTACATATTTACTTAAGCAATCAAGTCTATCATATATATCTGACCAGCTCCCCCGGAGGTATGATATCTATGCATCATTACGGAAATAAGATTAGTCAAACATCTAGAGTTTTTAGTAAAACATTAAATGGAATCATGTCCCCGATGGGTCTTTACAGCTCACAATGGGGTATTATTTTGTGCCTGCACTATCGCAGTGCACTCACACAGGTGCAGCTTAGCAACTATTTAAATGTCGAAGCTCCAACAATTACGCGGACATTGACTCGTTTGGAAGAAATGGGCTGGATTATTCGTTCGGAAGGCAACGATAAGCGCGAGCGCTACGTTTCGTTATCTCCGCAAGCGATTGAGCGCTTCCCGGAATGGCTGCAGGCTGCCAGTGAGTTGGAGGCAATCGCACTTCGAGATTTGGATGAAGAGGAATTGGCGACTTTCAATCGTGTCCTGAAAAAGATGAATGATAATTTGAGTTCCATTTAGTAGCAGAGAAAGCCATCACTTAGTCTATAGCCGCGCACATAAACCTTTACACGTTAAGAAGGCCTTTTCCCGGAACAATCGCATCTCGGGAAAAAGCCTTCTTCACTTTCAGACTAGCCTAGACGTTTAACTACATTTCTTGCCATCCAGACTCCTGCTGCGCCTGCTTGAGCCAATCCTCTGGTGATTCCTGCACCGTCCCCACCGCAGAACAAGCCTTTGATTTCTGTCTCGAATTCTTCTGTCAGCTTCGGACGTGCGGAGTAAAATTTGGCTTCTACGCCGTAGAACAAGGTGTGCTCGGAGGCGATTCCTGGTGTGACTTTATCCAGCGCTTCGACCATTTCGATCAAGCTTTTCATCGTATTGTACGGGAGCACCAGCCCCAGGTCTCCAGGTACCGCTTCTTTCAGGGTCGGCTCCAGAAAGCCTTCCTTGATCCGGGATACTGTGGAACGGCGTCCGCGGAGAATATCGCCGTATTTTTGAACAATGACGCCTCCGTTGGACAAATCATTTGCCCGCTTGCAAATTTCTCTTGCATACTCGTTTGGCTTGTCGAACGGCTCCGTAAACGTATGGGATACGAGCAGCGCGAAGTTAGTGTTCGGGGAACCGAGCGCCGGGTCCTTATAGGAGTGACCATTTGCCGCCATGACACCACTATGGTTCTCTACCACAACGTGACCAGATGGATTACTGCAGAATGTGCGCACTCGTGTGCCTACCGAAGTATTGAAAATAAATTTTCCTTCGTACAAGTGCTCGTTAATCTCACGCATGACCACATCGGACGTCTCTACCCGCACACCAACATCGACCTGATTGTTGTACATCTTCAAGCGACGTTTTTTCAAAATATTCGTCAGCCACGCGGAACCGTCACGTCCAGGACCAATCACTACATGATCACTGTGAAATTCTTCCCCGTTCTTCAACACAACTCCCGTCACTTTATGTCCAGTCTCTTCTTTTACTGTGATAATGTCCTCTACTTCTGTCTTGAACATCATGTCGATTCGCTCTTTTACATGCTCAAAAATAGATTGTAGAATTTCCAGGTTTTGCTCCGTTCCCAGGTGACGCACCTGCGCACGCAGCAATTTTAGACCTGCTGCATATCCACGCTGCTCAATGCTTTTGATCGTCTCAGTCGTCGGGTCGGTAATCGACTCAGTAGCACCGTGCGCCAGATTAATTTCATCTACATATTGAATCAGATTGAGGACTGTAGATGGGCTCAAATAATCGGTCATCCACCCGCCGAATTCAGTCGTAATGTTAAACTTTCCATCACTATATGCTCCTGCTCCCCCAAATCCGCTGGTGATCGAACAAGCCGGCAGACAGCCAGCAAAATCCTTTTTCCCTGCGGCAGGTGGACAGAGCTTGATTTTTTCTTCCAAAATCGGGCAGCGACGGCTGTAAATATCGTGTCCTTTGTCAATGAGCAGCACCTTTGCATCCGGTGCTTTTCGCGTTACCTCATAGCAGGTAAAAATCCCTGCTGGGCCTGCTCCTACAACGATCACATCATACTTTTTCACGGTACATTTCCCCCTTGTAAGCATGCAAAAATTCCCGGCTGACGAATAGGGTATGTCCATACACAAACCCCATTCGTAGCCGGGAATTTACGGTTCCCTGTAGAGACCCTCAAACCATATTTCTGAGGATATACGAATCGTATCATTCATCTAGCCAGTTACGTACTGCACAACAAAAATTATTGTAGCGCACAAACTGAATCAGGTCAATACGGATTATACAATTCGTTCGGATTACGGTCGATAATAGGCATAAATACATCTTGAACGGGATATATTTATCGTAAAATCCGAACATTATTTCCGAACGTTCGGGTTTGCAGCATCTTTCGTTCCATTCCTTTGGCAGGAAACAAAAACAAAAGATTGAATACATACAATTTTACAAAAATATTTTTGCTGGCGATGACATACACAAAGGATGAGGCGTGTACATGCGGGACTATCATTATTATCAGTCGGTTTTTGCTGGTATTCCAAAGCCGTTTGCCTTCGTTGATCTTGATCTGCTTGAAGAAAATGCTGAGCAAATCGTTCTGCAAAGCAATGAAAAAAAGATTCGGATCGCCAGCAAATCCCTGCGAAGCGTATCCATCCTCAAACGACTTTTGCAGCTGGACGACAGCTTTTCCGGGATTATGTGCTACTCGGCGCAAGAAGCACTGCATTTGTGCGCCGCTGGCTTTGACGACCTGCTGATGGGCTACCCAATCTGGGAAGAGCGCTGGATTGAAGCACTTGGCTCTGAGATAGCAAACGGCCGCACCATCACACTGATGATTGATTCTCCCGCTCATGTACAACATCTGGAACGAATTGCGCGGGGGCACCAGTTCCGGATTCCTGTGTGCCTAGACATAGATATGTCATCTGATTGGCTCGGCTTTCATTTTGGCGTGTGGCGGTCCTCTATTCGCTCCTTGGACGCGGCACTTACTGTCGCTCATCAGGTCGCGTCCTCGGAATATTTGTATCTGGACGGAATCATGGGGTATGAAGCGCAAATTGCTGGAGTGGGCGACCGCTACCCTCGTCAGTTTGTAAAAAATACACTGATCCGAATGCTCAAGCAACAATCCGCCCGCCAAATTGCCGAGCGTCGCGCGATGATCGTGCAAGCTGTTCGGGAGCTAGGTCTAACTCCCCGCTTTGTCAACGGCGGTGGCACAGGCAGCTTGCACCTGACAGGCAAAGAGAATGCAGTAACCGAGGTGACTGCTGGCTCTGGATTTTACTCGCCGGGTCTGTTCGACTATTTTCAGGATTTTCGCTTTCATCCCGCCGCCGGATTTGCCCTAGAGATCGTGCGCAAGCCAGCTCTTCACATCTACACATGCGCTGGTGGCGGCTACATCGCTTCGGGCTCTGCCGGGAAAGATCGGCTACCCAAGCCTTATTTACCCAAAGAAGCGCGCCTGCTCGTAAACGAAGGAGCTGGAGAGGTGCAGACACCACTTTTATACCGCGGCCAAGAGACGCTGGAGCTTGGCGATCCCGTCTTTTTCCGGCATGCAAAGGCAGGAGAGCTTTGCGAGCGATTTACACATCTGTATTGTGTTTCAGGAGGGAAAATTGTCGAGGAAGCAACCACATATCGGGGGGATGGCCTATACTCACTGTGAAACAAGGAACACAGCGCTGGACGAATTGGACAGGAAATGTATCCAGCTACCCACAGCAGTTTGCGATGCCCAAAAGCTTGGAAGAACTCATCTCCGTCGTCAAGCAGTGCCACCAGAACAATACGCGTATACGTGTCGTTGGCTCAGGCCATTCTTTTTCTCCTTTAGTCCAGACAGATGATTGCCTGCTTTCTCTCGATCTTCTCCAAGGTCTTCACCATGTCGATTCCGAGCAGCATACGATCGAGGTGTGGGCGGGCACCAAGCTGAAAGCACTCGGAGAGCTTTTGCATCAACAGGGCTATTCTCAGGAAAATCTGGGGGATATCAACTCCCAATCCATCGCAGGAGCCATCAGCACAGGAACACACGGCACAGGAATCCAGTTCGGAAGCATCTCTACGCAGGTGATCGCGTTGACGGTTGTTACCGCAGCTGGTGAAGTAGTAGAATGCTCCGCAGATACCCAGCCCGAGCTTTTTAGAGCGATGCGCGTCTCGCTTGGGCTACTCGGGATTATCGTAAGAGTCAGACTGCGTGTCCTCCCCTCCTACCGATTACGCTATCAGAGCTTCCGCATGTCCCTAGATGATTGCCTGTCTTCTCTTGATACGTTCAAAACCGAGCACCGTCATTTCGAATTTTTCACCTTTCCTTACTCTCCTACCGTTCAAGTGAAATTCATGGACGAGACGAATGACCCTCCAAGTGGCAACCACCGATGGACCTATTGGAAGACCATGGTGATCGAAAACGGTCTATTTTGGTGTCTGTCGGAAAGCTGTCGCCTGATACCCTCCCTCTCCAAGCGTATTAGCCGATTATCTGCCCAAAGCGTCCCTTCTGTCACAGAAAGCGGCTATAGTCATCAGCTTTTTGCTACCCCGCGCTTGGTCCGCTTTTATGAAATGGAGTACTCCGTCCCTGCTGCCCATATGAAGGACATCATCGCAGAGCTGCACCAGGCGATTGAGCAAGAGCAATTTGCCGTTCATTTTCCATTGGAATGTCGTTACGTAAACAAAGACGATATTTGGCTCAGTCCCGCTTATGAACGAGAAAGCGCCTTTATCGCGGTTCATATGTACAAAGGAATGCCCTATCAAGCCTATTTCGCTCGTATGGAGGAGATTTTCGCCCGCTATGAAGGACGTCCGCACTGGGGAAAAATGCACAACATGACGGTGGAAAGAATGCACCAGGTATATCCACGGTTACAGGATTTTCTGGATGTGCGTGCCAAGCTCGATCCACAAGGACTGTTCGTAAATGGCTATTTAGCTCGTCTGTTCGGGATTTCCCGGCGATAACAGCAAAAGCCTCCACCAGCTTTGACAGTTGGCAGGAGGCCTTTGGGCTTCGTCTTCCTTTATCCCTGGGTCGGTATATGCGGGTGCTTTGCATTCTTGCGACCGTAACGCAAGTAATAGTAGAGATAAAACACGCCTAGAGCAGCAATTCCGTAGTATAGTCCAAACCGCTGCGTCGCATCAAAAATCGGGAAGAGCAAGATAAACGTACACAAAGCCAGACATAAGATTGGCATCACGGGGTAAAATGGGGCAACAAACTGCAAGTCTTCTACTTTACCACCTTCTCGTAAATATTGACGGCGGAAGTTAAATTGAGAGAGAGCAATCCCCATCCACGTAAACGTAACGGCAATACCCGAGACAGACATGAGCAGCACATACACAGTGTCTGCCGCAAGCACGCTAGTCAGAAGCGATAACAGCGAGAATGCCAGCGTAGCAAGTAGTGCGTTAAGTGGTACACTGCGTTTGGTCAACTTGCCGAAAACCGGATGCGCCATCCCACTGTGAGAGAGTGCCCACAACAAACGTGTAGCCGCATACAAGCAAGAGTTCCCGACAGAAAGAAGCGCCGTCAAAATGACAAAATTCATGATATCTGCTGCAAACGGAATCCCTACGGCATCAAAAACCGTTACAAACGGGCTTTCCAGAAGTCCCAGCTCACTGGAAGGAAAGAGAGCGGACAAAATCATGACGGAAGCAACATAAAACATGAGAATACGGAAAACGACATTGCGAATGGCACGAGGAATGTTTTTCTGTGGGTTTTCTGTTTCACCCGCAGCAATCCCGATCAATTCAGAGCCCTGATAAGAGAACACGACGTTCATCATCGTGACAAAAACAATTGTGATTCCAAACGGAAAGAGCCCCCCGTCCGCTGAGAAGTTGGACAAGAATGGTGCTGGTCTGCCCTCCATGCTGACAAATCCAAAGATAGCCCCTATTCCGACAACGATGAAGATAAGTACCGCCAGTACCTTGATTCCCGCAAACCAGTATTCGGTTTCCGCAAAGCCTTTAGTTGTCAGTGCATTAAAGATAAAGAGCAAAATAATAAACACGGCGCACCAGATCCATACCGGTGTATCCGGGAACCATCTTTGCATGACCATCCCTGCAGCGGTAAATTCTACACCCGCAGTCGTCGCTGATCCGAGCCAATACATCCAACCGAGCGTAAAGCCGCTTGCCGGGCCAATGTATTTGGTAGCGTACGTTTGAAAGGAGCCTGTTACAGGCATTTTTACAGAAAGCTCTCCCAGACATGTCATCACGAGGTACAAGAGAATACCCCCGACGATATACGCTACAACAGCCCCACCTGGTCCAGCTTGATTGATGGTAAAACCGGCATTCAAAAACAGTCCCGTTCCGATAACCCCACCCAGAGACAACATAAATAAGTGGCGGCTTTTCATTGAACGTTGCAGCTCTTTATCTTTTTCATTTCCCGTATTCATAGGAACCCTCTCTTTCCATGTCAGGTTGACGGAAAAATGTAAGCGCAATCTTTTTTTACGTATAAGAATTCATAAACGATCATGCGCTTATGAATTCTTATACGCAGGGAAACTCGCCACAAAAACGCGGCCGCTCCTCCTTGAGGTTTGTTTATAAAATGGGGGAACTGCCCGGCACTAGAAGCGCAGGGACAGGCAGCTCAACCCACCATCTTGTTTACGGAACTCGGACATTTCCAGCTCAATTACGTTGTAGCCAGCATCCGTGATTTGTTTTTTGGTGCTCTCGAAGCCTTTTGGAATAATCACATAGTCGTTGATGTGGATGCAGTTAGCAGAATACTCCACTTCTTTTTCAACAACGATGTGCTTGTAGTCTTTGAAGGTGTCGGAATTGACAAATTCGCCAGCGAGAACCACTGTGTTATTGCCCAAATAAGCAATACCCGTTTTCAGATGGAAGAATTCTTCCAATTGAACGATCGTAACTTCATAGCCGTACTTGGCCAAAATTTCACGGAACTGAATCGCACCCGCTTCGTTCGTACGCGTAGAAAGACCTACGTAAAAATGGTTTTCTACTTGCATAACATCGCCACCATCAAGAAAACCAGGCGATTGAATGTATTCGATTGTGTCGTAGAAACGCGGGATAACCGTTTTCATATCCTCGATCTCACCGTTGCGGCTGTCTGCACCAGGGTTAGTAATAACTGCGCATTTTTCAGTCAAAACAGCAGTGTCCTCAACGAATGTGGAATCAGGGAAACGCTCATCTGCTTCCAAAACAGTTACTTCTAGGCCAGTTTGCTTCAATGCCTCTACATAAGCAGCATGCTGCTCAAGCGCAAGTGCAAAATCTGGCGTGCCCAAATCTGATGTAGTAAGACCGTTAACGTAGCTGGCTGCTGGTTTCTTTACGATCGCGCGTGAAAATTTCATGATAGGTAGCTCCCTTCTTCTTGGCACAAGTTTGTGGTTTAAAGCGTATACATTTTTAAAATTTTCCACAATACGAAATTTATTCTGTTATTCAAAATTACACACTCCTAATGTAAAATAGTTTTAAATTTTTTGTCAACGAAATTTTATCCGCATGAAATTATGTTGATTCAGTGAAAGTAATCTGATAGATTGTTACTTGAAAAGGCCAGCGAGGCATCTCCAAGCCGTACTCTTGCAAAAGAAAGCCAGGGGGGAAATACGTTGGTACAATCTATTGACCGAGCGATGAGCATCATACAAGTGCTGGTTTCTGACGAAAGTAAGCCGCATTGGTCAATCTCAGAAATTGCTGAAGAAACGACACTGCCTCTAAGTACAGTGCATCGATTAATCAGCAGCTTGATGAAATACGGACTGATTATGCAAAACCCGGAAACCAAGCATTACAAAGTAGGCTATACGTGGATGGAAATCGGGTTGCGTCTGTTGGATAAAATCGACACCCGCGCCGTTGCACGCTCCGTCATGGAACGATTGGCGGCAGATGTGAATGAAACCGTCTATCTGAACATTCCGAACGGTGCTGACTCGATCATCGTCGAGCGCGTGGAAAGCTCCATGACAGTTCGGATCATCGATAACCTTGGCGAGCGAATTCCTCTGCACATCGGGGCTGCAAACAAGACCATCCTTGCTAATATGGCACCAAAGGAAGCGGAGAAAATCGTTTCCACTCTGATATCAGATCCAGACAAGCGTCGAGAACTATTGGACCGCCTGCCTGAGATCAAGCGCAATGGGTACGCCACCAGCTATGGTGAAAAAACAGAAGGAACCGCTTCTGTAGCCGCACCCATTCTCGGTTATAACCAGAAAGTGGTTGGCGCATTGAGTATCGGAGTACCTAGCTATCGAATTACCGACGAGGTTTTAGCCACGCTGATTGAGAAAGCTCAGCAAAGCGCCATGGAAATCTCGCACAAAATCGGAGCGTTATCCTAATTTTTTTACCCACCAAGCGGAAAGAGTTTTCACTATACGGAAAACGGAGGCTAACATCATGCAAAAATGGCAGACAAAAGAACAGTTAGTTGATCTTCTGTGCAATCTGGTTAACATTCCGAGCGTTACCGGGTCAGCCGCAGAGAAGGAATTACCTGGCTATGTAGTGGAGCAGCTGCGTACCCTGCCCTACTATCAAGCAAACCCGGATCATGTTCGCGCAAACCCAACCGGGGATGATCGTCATTTTGTTACTGCCTTGGTTAAAAAAGAAGGCGTTCGCGACACAATCATTCTCGTCAGCCATTTCGATGTTGTGGATGTAGAAGATTACGGTGCTTGGCAAAAGCATTCGTTTGATCCTAAAACCTTGACTCCTCTTTTCCACCAAAATCAGGCCGATATGCCTGCGGAAGTACAACAAGACATGCGTACCGGCAACTGGCTGTTTGGCCGTGGTACGATGGATATGAAATGCGGTCTGACTCTGCACATGTCGATGATCGAGCGAGCTATTGCCGGAGAATTTGACGGAAACATTCTGTTATTGACCGTTCCTGATGAGGAGGTCAACTCCGTTGGAATGCGTGCAGCTGTGCCAGCACTGTTGAAAATCGCCGAGGAATTCGACCTGGAGTACAAGACTGTCCTCAATTCCGAGCCAATGTTTTCACGCTACCCAGGCGACCAAAATAAATACTTGTACACAGGTTCGATCGGAAAAGTATTGCCCGGGTTTCTTTGCTACGGAAAAGAAACGCACGTAGGCGAGCCGTTTGCTGGCTTGAACGGAAACTATATGGCCTCCCAAATTACTTGTGAGCTGGAGCTGAATACCTCTTTTTGCGAAGTTGTAGAGGGAGAAGCTTCTCCACCTCCAACGAACCTCATCCAGAAGGACTTGAAAAAAGAGTATTCCGTGCAGATTCCTCATCGCGCGGTGACTCTGTTCAACCTGTTCCTGTTGGAAAAACGCATGGAGGAAGTGGTAGAGCCGCTTCTTGACGCTGCCAGAAATGTGGCAGATCGTATCAAGGAAAACTACATCAAGCATGCGAGTCAATTCGCGAATTTTGCACCTTTCAATCCGCGTGATCTGTCTATCTCTGTGATGACCTATGAACAGCTGTACGCCTATGCACTCAAAACTCACGGGGAAGATAAGCTGAAGCAGCTAGAAGCTGACGTCATCGCCAACCGCAATGACAAGGATGATCGTGATACGACAATCGAACTAGTCGATCAATTGGCGATTCTCTGTAAAGAGCTGTCTCCGATGATGATCCTGTTCTTTGCTCCACCGTTCTACCCGGCCGTAAGCTCTCGCAACCATCCATTGATCAAGCGGATTTCTGCGGAAATGGAAAGCTATGCACGCGATCAGCACCAAGTCACGCTGGTTAAACAAAACTACTTTGGCGGGATCTCTGACCTCAGCTACGTCGGTCTGCAATACCCGGCAGCATCCATGCAGCCACTCGTTGCGAATATGCCGCTTTGGGACAATGGATACTCCATTCCCCTGCAGGAGCTTGAAGCATTCGATGTGCCTGTATTGAATCTGGGACCTGTCGGACGTGATGCCCACCAGTGGACAGAGCGCCTCGACGTCGATTATGCGTTTGATACATTGATGGACATGCTGCCACGTTGCATTCAATCTCTTTTGAGCAGTGAGCATGTAACGAAATAATCTCGATAGCTTCGCTTCCATTAGAAAGGCTCTTACGTCGCAGCATGTCTGCATCGTAGGAGCCTTTTTTCTATAAATAAGCAATTATGTTCGACGCCAATCGTAGACGTCCCGCTTGATGTTCAGCTCATGGCCGTTGATCACAACCGTCTCCTGATCCAACCAGACGATAACAGCGCTATCAATCCGATAGTCCCAATAGATGTTCTCCTTATACCCAGTCTTCTGATTAATCAACTCACCTCTGACTGCCCAAGAAGTTGTTGCTCCCCCATTCACTTGATAAGCACGAATGCTGTATTCACCCGTAGGTGAGACAGCTTCGGTAAGAAAAGTCCCTTTTGGCAGGTTTGACAGCGAAAAAAATAACGAATAGACGAGATAACCAATTAAACAGACAATCAGGGCAAACAAACCTAGCATGGTGCGGATGACTTTCTTTATCACTGAATCCTCCCTCTCATAAGGCAGATCAATCTTCTGAACAAAATAGGGCATATTTTAGTATAATACACTTCCAATATAAGGCAAATTGCTTTACACCACACTTTTCGGCACTCCGTTATTCATCCTCGTCTTCTTTTTCTATATAATGAAGAAAAAGATTCAGAGAGGGGTTATTGTATGTCCATGCAGTTTGAAGCAAAGGAAAAAGGCTTTGTCACCCATTTATCCTATGGTGACCTGCATGTATCCGGGGATGAAGAGTACGGCTTTCGTCCATTCCAGCTGCTCGTTTCTTCCATCGCAGTTTGCAGTGGAGGCGTTCTGCGCAAGGTTTTGGATAAAATGAGAATGCCATGCACCGATATGAAAGTCACTGCCGAAGTGGAGCGTAATAAAGCAGAAGCAAACCGCGTCGAAAAAATTCATCTTCACTTTATTATTACAGGTGAAAATCTAAAGGAAGAAAAAGTACGAAAAGCCATCGAGGCAGCAAGCAGAAACTGCCCAATAGTTCAATCCGTTAAAGGAAGCATTGTCGTAACGGAATCTTTCGAGCTGGTCCCTTGAGATTGTCTCCTTACTACGTGACCAGCCTTGGAATGAGAGGTTATCATGTCCGATCATTATTCTGAATTCATACACCCTGAGCTTACGCCTTCTTCCTTGTTTGTCCTAAAAAGCATTCAGCAAGTGAGCCTGTCTTCTAAGGAAACGATCGCGCTCAATGACCCTTTTGCCCATATGATTGTCATCGTGACGGAAGGAACGGGTTTTTTTCATGAAGAGTCCGTTTCCTATGCGATTACAACCGGCAGTGTCCTGTTTGCATCATTGGAAACGGGAAAAAAGACAGTCTCCGCTACCGAGGAAGGCCTTTGCTTTCTTCGATTCGATTTCGAGGTCTTGCAGCAGGAAGCAGCTTCATCATACAGCTATGTCCCGAACCGTTCCTGGAAGCCAGAACATAATGAATTTTTTCTTCAGTCGAGTAGCAGCTGCACCGAGCTGGCTCAATCGATTTATATGAATCGACAATCAAGTGATCCACTCGAACGCTTCCAGCAGCAGATACGGTTTCAACAGTTGTTGCATCTCATCTGGAGCAATCCTCCTACCTCCATGGCTGATAAATCTTCAAGCGCCATCGATCGTACAGTGACATACATCCATACTCATTTTGCCGAGCCGATCTCATTGGTGGACCTGGCGGTGGAAGCTGGGCTCACGCCTCGATACTACACAGAATTATTTAAGAAAAGTGTAGGGAAAAGCCCCATCGAATATTTGACGAGCTACCGGATGGAGCAAGCGAAAAAGCTGCTGCGAGAATCGGATAAACGGTTCCGGGAAGTAGCCAGACTCGTCGGTTACGAGGATGAATTTTACTTTAGCAGACGCTTCAAGCAGCAGGTCGGCGTATCCCCTACTGTATTTATCCGCATGAATCAGCAGCATGTTACACCCGTCACTTTTCAATATGCCGAATATTTAATGGCGCTCGGTATCAGGCCTGTGGGTGCTCCGGAAGAGCAGGTGCTTTATTTGCGAGAGCAGCTACAGCTCAAAGAAGCTGATCAGATCGTCACACTGTCCAGAGATTATCCCGAACAGATCAAGCCGTTGCAGCCAACCTTTATTTTGACGGATTATACGGAAGACTGTGCTGCCTTTTCCAAAATCGCCCCTACGCTTGCATTGCCATGGCTCGCTCACGATGTCTTCGGTCATTTCAAAAAAATAGCCGACGTACTCGGAATGCAAGAAAAAGCAGCTTCATGGCTGGGGCAGCATGAACAAAAGGTGCAAAAAGCAAGACGCTTCGTAGATGCTTCAATAGGCAAAAACGAAACCGTCTCTATTCTCAATGTGCGGGCAACAAATTTACTCGCTTACGGTGTACGCAATATCGGTCACGTCTTGTATCGTTCACTCAAGCTGACACCGCCCCAAATCCTGCAAGACCGGCTCAATCGTGATCCTAACCTCTGGGCGATACCTATTTCAGAAGATCAATTGACCGCATATTCCGGCGACTGGATGTTTGTACATGTCTTTGACGACGACCTCTCTTGGGCACATCTTCACCATTTGATGAATACAGAAGCGTGGAAGCAAATACCTGCCGTGCAAAAAGGACAGGTGGTCTTGCTCAATCCTACGTGGTTTGCCTATGATCCGTTGTCACTTGAGGTTCAACTGGAAGAAGCTGTTCAGTTTTTGACGAAACAAAAGCACTCCTGGCCGCCACATTATCCAAATAAAAACGGAATATCCTCCATGGATGAGAAGCTGAATTCGAGGTAACATTTAGCTTGTTATTGAGAATGATTTTCATTATGGAGGGTAGTCATGAAAAAATCACGTATACAAGCATGGATATCTGGATTCATGCTCCTGACCTTGGTTTTCCTCACTGCTTGTGGTCAAACGGCCAGTCCGAGCCAAACAGGTCCGCAAAATCCACCCCCATCCTCTCAAGAAGCCGCATCGTCCGGGGATAGCAAGCAAGGTGAGACGCGTGTCTATAAGCATGCAAAAGGTGAGTCCACGATTCCGGTAAAACCTGAGCGTGTAGTGGCTCTGCAATATTTAAGTCATATGCTCTCGCTGGGCGTGAAGCCGATCGGAGCGCTCAAAGGACATATGGAAGGCGAGGACATGGCTCCTCTGATCGATGGTATCGAGGTAGTTGGAGATTATGATGCCTTCCATCTCGAAAAAATTCTGGAGCTACAACCAGACTTGATCCTGATCGACACGGAAGTAGAAGAACAAGTATATGAAAATCTAGTGAAGATCGCTCCTGTAGTGGCGATTGACTTTAATCAATACGATGTCTTTGGTCATGTCAAAAAGGTTGCTGAAGTGCTGGGGCGAGAAAAAGAAGGCGAAGAGTGGCTGGCGAAGCATAATGCAAAGGTAGAGGAAGCCCGTAAACTGGTACAAGCCAAGCTAGGAACAGGCGCTACCGTTGCTGCCTTGAATATCCGTGCGAAAACAACCAAATTTTATGGTGCACGCAATATGGGTCATGTCCTGTTCAACTCTCTCCAATTGAAGCCACCGGCACTGATCAAAGCGGAAATCGACAAGGACCCTCTTTTCTGGTCAAAGGATGTATCGATGGAGCTGTTGCCTGAGTATGCAGCGGATCATATCTTCCTCATGCTTCACCCAGGTGATGATGCCGTCAAGTATTTGAAGGAAATCGAGGAAAGCAGCCTGTGGAAAAACCTGCCTGCCGTCAAAAACAATCATGTATACGTAGTTGATTTGGACAGATGGCTGGGTTACGATCCGATTCTGATTGAAAAACAGCTGGATGAAGCTGTGCAATACTTAACTGGAGTAAAGGCAACAACCAAGCCATGAGGAATATTCCTCTCTAGACGAGTTCTCATACAAAAAACCACAGCCTGGCAAAATACCGACTGTGGTTTTTCATGTCTTCTTCGATTAATTACTAACCGGCTGATGAGAAGCGATCTGCCCCTTCTTCTTTTTACTCTCTGGAATCAACACATTCAGAAGAACAGTAGCCAGCGCGCCAACAGTAATACCAGACGAAAGAATGTAGTTCACGAAATCAGGTACATTTGCCAATGCATCCTTTGGCAGTACAGTAACAGCCATCGTCATCAGAATCGGCAAGCCAATGACCATCATCGTGCGATCATCAATGGAAATGTTTTGAATGACTTTAATTCCGTTTGCTACAATCGCCACACAAACAATCCCGAAAATACCGTTGATGACTGGCTCCGGAATACAGGTAATTGCTGCAGACAGCTTTGGAACCAAGCCCAGTGCAATCAAAATGATCCCTCCTGCCATGATCGCCATCCGGCTGCCAACACCTGTTACTGCAATCAGACCCGCATTGGAGGAATACCCGGTCGTCGGCGTACCACCGAACAAAGCCCCTACGAAGCATCCCAAGCCCTCGCCCATCGCACCGCGATTCAGACGCTTCTCTGTCAATTCACTATCCGTCACCGTAGAAACGACAAACCATGTTCCTGTTGTTTCAATCATGATGATCATGTACACAAACAGCATCGTCAAAACAGCACTAAGATCAAATACCGGAGCGCCATATGGAAAGAGCTTCGGCAAAGAAAGCCATGGTGCTTGTGCTACCGCACTGAAATCTACCGTTCCGAAATAGGCAGCAGTCAGCGTCCCTACCAAAATCGCGATCAAAACAGATACCAGTCTAAAAAACGCTCCTGCGACTTTAGCTCTAGTGCCCAGCAGCATACAGATCACGAGAACACCCGCCGATACCGCCGCGATAAAAATATTCGTCCAAATATCGCCTGGTGCACGATAAATGTTGCCCATTCCTGTAGGCATCAACGAAATACCTACGATAATAATGACCGTTCCCCCTACCAGCGGAGGAATGAATTTGCGAACCCCTTTGGCAAACCATTTGAGAGGATATCCTAAAAGCGCCATGATCAGAGCACCTGGAATCAAGCTGCCCATCATCGCAGCCATACCCAGCTTGCTGCCGATAGCCGCAAGAGCACCGATTGGTACATAAGAAGGCCCTTGTACGACAGGCAGGCGCAAGCCGAATCCAGTCTGGATCAACGTGCCAATACCCGTCGCGAGAAAACACATTTGAATGAAAAAGGAAGTACTAGAAGAGTCCATGGTAAGCAATCCAGCAATAATAATCGGAGCAATATACAAGTCCATAGCCAGCACATGCTGCAATCCGAGCAAAAACGCCTTACCCACGCTAATTTTGTCATCGACGCCTACAACAAGCCCCGTGCTTTCGCGATGTTGTTCCACTTTCTGATGGCCTCCCAGGATTCATAATTACGAATAACGAACATTATATCGCAGATTATAAGTCATAATTCCTAAATAACGCAACTATTATCAAACGAAAACCGATAAACAATTTATGAATGTTCGTGTTTTAGGTTGACTTGTCTTCCTTCAACCCGCTACAATGAGGGAGTAATTGAATGTAGAGAAACCAACATCCTCTTAAAGGAGTGTCCTATAGATGATCGTGCAAGATGCCGTACTGCGTAATGAGTGGATTGTCGCCTGTCGTTCGACGGATGTCCTAGACCGTCCGACCCAGGTCACCATTATGGGAGAGCGGATCGTGTTATTCCGCAACGAAGAAGGAATTCATGCGTTTAAAGACCTCTGTATTCATAGAGGCGCCGCCCTGTCACTGGGCTGTGTCCGAGATGGCAAGCTGGTATGCCCTTATCATGGTTGGGAATACGAATCCTCTGGTGCCTGTGTGAAAATCCCGCAACTGCGTGAAGATCAAGCGATTCCCGGTAAAGCCCGCGCGATTCCATATGCATGCGTAGAGCGTTACGGCTTCATCTGGGTCAATCTCAGCAACCAATCGCCAGAGTTTTTCGCCTTGCCTGAGTTTGATGACGAGGGCTACCGCAATGTCATCTGGGGTCCGCAAACGGTGAACGCCAAGCCGCCTCGTGTCGTGGAAAATTTCCTGGATGTCGGTCATCTGGCCGTAGTTCACGAGGGTTATCTCGGTGTTTCTACTCACACAGAGATTGGTGATTATCGTGTACATCGCGATGCTGACGGCGTCATTCGTACGGATGAAATCGCGGTCTTCCAGCCTGATCCGGATGGTACAGGACAAGCCAAGCATGTGTATTACACCTATGAAATCATCCGTCCGCTGACGGTTAAATTCACCAAGCGCGACCAGGAAAATGGCAACAAAATGTCGATCTTGTTAACCGTGATGCCGCTAAACGAGCATGAAACGGTCGCTTACGGTGTCCTTTCTTTCAACTATGAAACAAATCTGGCAGACGAGGAAATTACCAAATTCCAAGACCTGATTTTCGCCCAAGACAAACCGATTGTGGAAAATCAAAAGCCAGAAGATCTCCCTCTCGATCTACAAATCGAGCTTTCACTCAAATGCGACCGCGCCAGCATCGCCTATCGCCAATACTTGACCGAGATGGGCGTCAAGCTGGGTACAGCCTAAGCACTCCTCTTCGCCCATATAGAATAAAGGTAAGCAAAAGGACCCACGAGCCATTTTGAGGCCAGTGGGTCCCACTTTGTTTCCATAGACGTTATAAAATTGGCGACAGCAATCTTGTCAACGACTCCTGCATACGCGAGCGCATCGGTCTGTTCAAATATTCATCGGTCGTGATTTCCCGGCAATCGGCCAAATCCGCGATGAACAACTCCTCCAGCTCCTGCGCCATCTTCGTATCATACAGAAACGCATTCGTTTCAAAGTTGAGCTTGAAGCTGCGAATATCCACATTAGCAGTACCTACAGATGATAGCTGCGTATCCACAACCAATGTCTTGGCATGCATAAAGCCTTTTTCATACAAAAAGCATCGTACCCCGCTCTTCAGCAGCTCTCCCAGATAAGAATGAGTGGCCCAGAACACCATCAAATGATCCGGACGTCCAGGAACCATCACACGCACATCGACGCCAGACATTGCTGCCATTTTGAGCGCAGTCAACATACTGTCATCGGGAATGAAATACGGCGTCTGCATGTAAATTTTCTTGCGTGCCTTGTAGATCATCTTTAAATAGGCATGCTTGATTTGCTGTTTTTCCGAGTTGGGACCACTCGATACGATTTGCACACCAATTTTCCCTTCCAGATCATTCATTTCCGGGAAATAAGCGATCGACTCATGCATTCTTTTCGGCGCGGAGAGGTTCCAATCCAAAAAGAAACGAGCCTGGAGCATGTACACTGCTTTTCCTTCGAGCTGCAGGTGAGTGTCTCTCCAATAACCGAGCTTTTTATCTTTGCCCAAGTATTCATCACCGATGTTAAAGCCCCCGATGAAGCCTACTTTTCCATCCACGATCGTCAGCTTCCGGTGGTTGCGAAAGTTGACCCGGAAATTCAGAAACGGAATCGATGACGGGAAAAAGGCGACAACTTCTCCCCCTGCCTCTACTAATGGTCGGAAAAAACGGGAAGGGATGCCCGCGGAGCCAACCGCATCATAGAGCAGCCTGACTTCCACGCCTTGCTCCGCCTTTTTCACCAACAAGTCGATCAGCTTCTTGCCCAGCTCGTCACTTCGAATAATGTAATACAGCATATGAATGTGCTCGCGCGCGCCTTCAATCTGTTTGAACATGGCATCGAAAAATCCGTGTCCCTCATAAAATACTTGAAGCGTATTATCCTGTGTATAGTATGCACCGTCGCTCACCACATTCATGTAAATCATGTCCCGATGCCTTTCCATCGCAGGATCATTTACGCTAAAATCACCTTGCTCCAGTTCATGCTTTTGTTTATCAACAGCTGCCCGGAAATGGGAGAACTCCCCCTTGTTCAACCGATACAGCTTCTTTTTCGTTAAGCGCTGGCCAAATACCAGGTACAGGATAAATCCAACCCCCGGCAAAAATAGCAAAACCATCAGCCAAGCCCAGGTAGCCGCAATGTTGCGTCGCTCCATAAAAATGAGGACAGCCGCCAAAATCAGATTCCCTATGGATATGACCGCAAATATTTTCTCCAGCAACAACATCACACCACATCCGCCCTTAGGATATCCCCATTTTACACCATCTGTTAACAGGATTCATCCTTGGCTGCCGAAGGGATGAATTACTTGTTCAAAAGCTGTCCGCTTTTCATAATCAGCTGGTCATCGAGATAAACATCCGGTTCCTTTACGACGAGGTCAATATGAACCCCTGCCACGATCGTGCCACCGAATGTATTGTTGCTACCAAACGCTACGTGAATCGTTCCGTACACCTTTTCGTCTTCAAGCACGACCCCTGTAATGCGGGCCTTGTCGTTGGTACCGATCCCGAACTCACCGAGCATGCGTCCATCCTGGTCACCTAAAATTTGCAGAAGACGCTCACCAGAGGCTCCCTCTGCGTTTGTAATACGTCCGTTTTGCAGCGTTAACAAAAGAGGCGTATCCATTTTGCCGATGCCAGAGATCGAGCCATCTACGAGAATTTGGCCTTCAGCTGATCCCTCTACAGGTGCAATATACGCTTCTCCTGATGGCAGATTGCCCGACTCTCCCGGGTTTACATACATCCCAGTGCTCGGTACACCATTGCGGCTCGCAATTGAAAAGCTGAGTGATTTCCCTGCTTTTTCGATACGTACAGTGCTCGCTTTTGTCAGCATCTCGGTTACTTTCTCTGTCAAGACTTTAACCTGTGTGTAATCAGCAGAGATTGCCCCCTCCAGGAACATATCCGCAGTAATTCCAGGCATCGTAGCCAGTCTTGCTCCATTAGCCGCCGCTTCCTTACGTGCCTTTGTATGGGTCAAAGAGTGCTCCGTCGCACAGATAACTACATCAGATTGCTTCATAGCCTCTGCAACAGCCACAGGCGGCTCCTGTCCCGACTTTTCACGCTCCTGCATGATCATGAGCACTGCCTCTGCGCCAAGCTGCTTGCCAGCCTCCCAGAGCGCTTCGCCGAGCTCACGTTTTGGCTCATCAGCTACAACCAGAAAAGTTTCTCCCGCTTTCAGAGCCATACAATTGGTCAAGATTCCTTTGCTTGTTTCTATCAATTTCACGATTCATCATCCTTTTTTCTTTCTGTAGAACACTAGCTGTCTATCATAGATTATGTCCACCATTGCTTACTCACATTTCTCTTCTTTCGTTATTTTGCGCAACTACTCCTGCCAAAGAACTATTTAACGAAATTTTCTTGATTTTTGCTACAAAACAAGTATGATGGATATAACAAATACATACGAAGAAGACGATGGGGTCTTTTTCTGCGCAGGGGTGATTTTTTGCGTGGAATGAGCCCTTTTTTATTGCCGGGCTTTTTTCCAAACAAAATGATAGCGTTTACAAAAAGAGAGAATCTGACAACTGATTTAAGTAGAGACAAGGGGATGACAGGAATGTTACACGTTCAAGCAAAACGTCACTTTTGGTGGGTAAGCCTGCTGCTTATCGTAGCCTTGTTCGCCACACAGGCAACGATGCCAGCAAATGCGGCTACCACTACTGCACAGGTGCTCGACAAGGGGAAATGGGCACCGGCAACCTATAAAGCTGTACAAGAGCTCATCGATAAAAACGGGGCAAACAGCCCTTCCTACAATGCTGCAAAAAAACCGTATGCTGTTTTTGACTGGGACAATACAAGCATTATGCACGACACCCAGGAAGCACTTTTTGTTTATCAAATACATCATCTCGCCTACAAGCTGACGCCAGCGGAATTCAGCAAAGCAATCCGCACGAATGTACCAGAGGGACCTTTTTCTGAAGGCTATAAAAACGCGGACGGCAAGCCCGTCACCCTGGATGCGATTGCAACTGATCTGGTAGCAGATTACACCTACCTGTATCAAAACTATAAAGGCCTCAAAGGAACAAAATCGCTGGAAGAAGTAACTGCAACGGAGCAGTTTGCCGATTTCCGCGCGAAGCTGTATTTCCTCTATGAAGCCATTAACGATACTCACAGCAACTCGGTTGGCTATCCATGGGTACTCTACCTGTTCACGAACATGACGATTGATGAAGTGCACAAGCTCGCGGAAGTCTCCAATGATGCAAGTCTTGGCATGGCAATCCAAAAAGTAACCTGGACAAGCCCGAAAGCGCTGGCAGGAAAAGCAGGTGTCATTACGGCTTCCCATACAACCGGGCTGCGCCTGACCTCTGAGGTAGCCAATCTGATGAATACCCTTCGTGCAAATGGAATTGACGTGTATGTTGTATCTGCGTCCCTAGAGGATGTCGTACGTGTCTTTGCTACGTTGCCGAAATACGGCTATAACCTGCCTACTGAAAACATCATTGGCATGCATTTGGAAACGAAGGATGGCGTGATCCAAAACAAGTACCAGCCGAACTACCCAATCACTGTCGGTCATGGCAAAACAGAAGTAATCCAGTCTGTTCTGGAGAAAAAATATGGACATGGCCCGATCCTCATCGCTGGCGATAGCAACGGCGACTTTGAAATGATGACGGAGCTGAAAAGTGTTAAGCTCGCCCTGGTTATCAACCGTGTCAAAAGCGGCAAAATCGGACAGCAGGCGATAAAAGCTGCTGAGCAATTAGGAAAAACCAATCCTTCTGTCGTACTGCAAGGTCGTGATGAAAACACAGGAATGTGGATTCCTAACGAAACGACGATCAAGCTCGGAAAAACGGAGCCTGAGCTTTTGGCAAAATAACCTGCACGACCGTAACGAAAGAACCGTCCAACTGCAATTGGGCGGTTTTCTTGTTTTCTTCCATCTGAGCGCTGTGATACCATCAATAAAAAGTATCCGATGCTTCAACCACTCCGTAAAAATTGAGAGGTGTTTGGTATGGGAAAATTATTTTCATCCATACTTCCCGAGCATGAAGCCTTTATTAAGCAGCAACACATTTTTTTCGTCGGCTCCTCCCCTTTGCAGGAGGACGGACATGTGAACATCTCGCCAAAAGGCTATGATGTTCTGCGTATTTTTTCTCCTACGCAAGTTGCTTATCTGGATCTAACAGGCAGCGGCAATGAGACAAGTGCGCATCTGGAAGAGAATGGACGCATCACGCTTATGTTTATGGCTTTCGAAGGACCTCCGATGATTATGCGGCTCTATGGAACAGGGCGAGTGATCCTTCCGAGCATGCCTGAATGGGAAGAGCTGTTTCAACATTTCGAACCTTTGCCTGGCGCCAGACAGATCATCACCGTCGATGTGCATGCTGTGAAAACGTCCTGTGGATACAGTGTACCTTTCTACTCGTATTCAGGAGAACGGACGACCCTGCAAAAATGGGCCACTCAAAAAGATGAGCAGCAGCTTACTGCCTACCATCGGGAGAAGAACACCACCACTATGGACGGACTGGTAACCCCTTTGGGTAAACAGCTACTCGGATCAGACAACGAATAAAAGCCTCGCCATCTATCCTGGCGAGGCTTTACCCATGCTATTGTATTACTGCATAGCCACTTTCATAACCGCGCGTACAGAATCAGCGGATTTGTCCAAAGCCGCTTTTTCAGCTGCGGTCAGATCCAGCTCAATGACCTTCTCGATGCCGTTTGCACCAAGCAGTGTCGGTACGCCAAGGTATAGATCGTTGTAGCCGTATTCGCCTTGGAGATAAGCGATGGACGGCAGGATACGCTTCTTGTCCTTCAGAATCGCTTCTGCCATCTGGACCAGAGCAGCTGCCGGAGCGTAGTAGGCAGAGCCGTTTCCAAGCAGGCTGACGATCTCTCCCCCGCCCTTGCGCGTTCTCTCTACAATTGCATCCAGACGCTCTTGAGGGATCAGCTTATCCAGTGGAATCCCGCCAGCGTAGGAATAACGCAGGAGCGGTACCATGTCGTCACCGTGTCCACCAAGTACAAATCCGGTTACGTCCTCAACGGAAACGTTCAGCTCCATTGCCACGAAGGTACGGAAACGAGCTGTATCGAGCACACCGGATTGACCGATTACACGATTTTTCGGGAAGCCAGATGTCTTGTAGAACGTGTACGTCATCGCATCAACCGGGTTGGAGAGAATCAGCACTGTAGACTGTGGTGCATATGTTTTCACCTGCTCCGCTACCGAGCGCATGATGGCCGCGTTGGTCGCTACCAAATCATCGCGGGACATGCCCGGCTTGCGTGCAATACCAGCTGTGATAATGACAATATCAGAGCCTTCGATATCTTTGTAATCGGAAGTTCCCGTGATAGTAGAATCAAAGCCGAGTACAGGAGCAGACTCCATCATGTCGAGAGCCTTCCCTTTGGTTGGGTTCTCCAGCTGTGGAATATCTACGAGTACGATGTCAGCCAGTTCTTTTTCTGCCATGATAAAAGCAGTTGTAGCTCCTGTAAAACCACTACCAATAACCGCTACTTTTTTTCTACGAAAGGTCATGATGATTCCTCCTCACGATTTTCCTATCTTACAAGACCAGCTTCACTCCGCTTGCCTTTTGCTCCAGCATTTTGGAGAGAATCGTACCGATATGTGCTCCTGCCTCAATAGGAGACGTCCCTTGGCGGTGGATATTGGAGATTACGGTACGCTCTGACTCCACCATCCCTTTACGCGGGCGATAGCACATATACGCACTCATGGAATGTGCCGTTACCAAGCCTGGACGCTCCCCAATCAAAAGCACCAGGACCTCAGGCTGCAGCAGCTCTCCGATGTGGTCCATACTCGCTACGCGGCCGCCTTTGACAAAGAACGGCGTACCACAGCTCAATCCGTAGCTTTTGAGAGAGTCAGTCAAGGATGGGAGCACGTCACGCAGGTTTGCGTCCACTGCACTGGCACTGAGTCCGTCTGAGACGACGATTTGTACCTGTGGCTTCTTTTGGCAGCGCTCCTGGAGCAGACGCACGCCTTCTTCGTTGAGGATGCGTCCCATGTCCGGGCGCTTCAAATAATTTTCGGTATTGTCATATTGCGTTTCTACCGTGAACATAGAGAATTCGTCGAGCAATGCCTGACTGACCTCACCGTATACGGCATCGACCGCAGCCGCATGGTCACGCCGCAGCTGAAGCATCGTTTTGGTTAGCGGTCTCACGCCGGTACGCCATACACCGATGCGGGCAGGCGTGCTGTCCAAAAGCTCGTTTAATCCTTCCTGCCATTTCGGATTGGGTACATGCGCCGTTCTTTCCGGTTCTACTGGCAAAGCCAGCTGCTCACGTACAGTAGGAGAAGTGGCTTTTTGCGCCGCCTCCATTTGTGGTGTGGCAGGTACTTCTGTCTTTTGCGTCCCGGCTGGTGCGGTCTGTCCCATTTCCCCCAGCTTCTTTTGCAATTCAGCTACTACCTTGTCTACCAGAAAATCCAGTTGTTGTTCCATCCGTATGTCACCTCCCCTTCTTACATGAAGATTGTCGGATCGCCCGCGTTTGAAGTCAGTTTGCCGTTTTCCATGATGCCCATCTTCTCCAGCCACTTTTCAAAAGCTGGTGCTGGACGCAGACCAAGCACTTCACGGAAAGCCGCGATATCATGGAAGCTGGTCGATTGATAGTTCAGCATGACATCGTCCGCCATCGCTACACCGATCACAAAGTTTACGCCTGCTGCCGAAAGCAGGATGCCGAGATTGTCCATATCGTTCTGGTCGACCTTCATGTGGTTCGTATAGCAGACGTCACAGCCCATTGGCAGTCCGTGCAGCTTGCCCATGTAATGATCTTCCAGTCCCGCACGGATAACCTGACGGCTGTCGTACAAATATTCAGGTCCGATGAAGCCAACTACCGTATTGACGATAAACGGGTTATACTTGCGAGCCAAACCGTAGCAACGCGCTTCCATCGTCAGCTGGTCGATGCCAAAATGCGCCTCGGAGGAAAGCTCCGAGCCTTGGCCCGTCTCGAAATACCAGAAGTTCGGCCCGTAGGAGGTGCCTTCCTTGCGCATCAGCTCATCTGCCTCATCCAGCAGGGCAACGTCGATACCGAAAGCATTGTTCCCTTTTTCGCTACCCGCCAAGCTCTGGAAAATCAGGTCTGCTGGTGCGCCCTGGCGAATCGCTCGCATTTGGGTAGATACGTGAGCAAGTACACAGTTTTGCGTCGGAATATCGAACTTGTTCATCACGTCTTTGGTCATCGTCAAAATGTCCTTGACGCTATCCGCTGTATCGATAACCGGGTTGATTCCGATAACGGCGTCGCCAATACCGTAGCTGAGTCCTTCGTACAGAGCAGCCTTGATGCCCTGAACATTGTCGGAAGGATGGTTTGGCTGCACGCGTGCGGCCAGTACCCCTTGCTGTCCGATCGCTGTATTGCAGTGCGTAATGTTGCGAATCTTGGCAGCAGCTGTGATCAAATCCAGATTGCTCATCAGCTTTGCAGTTGCCGCAATCATTTCACTGGACAAGCCTCTGCTGATGCGTTTGATTTCGCTGTCGCCAGCGTTGTGGCTCAAAATGTACTCGCGCAGCTCGGCAACGCTCCAGTTTTTGATTTCGTTGTAAATCTTCTCGTTAATACCTGCTTCAATTACCCGGGAAACCTCATCCTCTTCTGGCGGAAGCATCGGGTTATTGCGAATGTCTGCGAGCGTGAGATCAGCCAGTACTTGCTTGGCAGCCACTCGCTCTCTCGAATCCGCAGCGGCAATGCCCGCCAGCTGGTCGCCCGATTTGTCTTCATTTGCTTTCGCAAATACTTCTTTTAAATCACGGAATTGATAGGTCTGTCCAAGCACAGTCGTTTTCGTGTTCATCGCGTCCACCCCTTCTTACGTTACGGCCTTTCATCGAAAGCGAGCGTTTTTACCACGACCGGAATAATCGTTCCCGAAATAGGTTCTCCCAGGTCGATGTAATCGCCATATTCTACACGCACCTGATCGATGCAAATAATCTCCGGTGCTCCTTTGCATCTGAGCGCCAATGCCTGACCAAGCGCTTTTGCCATATCCGTTTCACAAATGACTACCATGGTCTTGCTCTCGGTAAATGTCTGTCGGTATTGATCGGCCAGCTCCTGTGCGATTGTCTGAAGCAGCGCATAAGAACAGTAGCCAATACCCGAAATCGCCAAGGCAAACGGAATTCCCGCCGTCTTTTCAAACAGACGCTCTCCCATGCCATACACCGATGCTACTTCTTTGCGCAATTGCTCTGGGTCCGTCAATTGCTCTGATGTCAGCTCCAGCTTGAGAATCGGGATGTTCTTGATCGGCAAAAGCTCTGGTTTGATATGGACTGTTGATCCACTAATCTCTGTGCTCTGCATCCCTGCACCAATTACTGTCGCCCTTACTGTCTGCTCAGGATCGAGCCATCGGACGGGATACGCTCCCTTTTCCCGTTCCTGCTGAAGTACGTATCCGAGGAGCGGTCCAAAATCACCGTACCGGCTAACATCAGCGATACTGTTCACGGGGCCAGCTGTCATAAGCTGTCCAACCCCACCGGAAACAGTGAGTTCATCGACTGGAAAAGCATCCCGCAGATGCGGGCCTAGCACTAACAGCCCGGATACCTGGCGCTCTTTACCCGTCAAATAGTCCAGCATGCTTCTTGCCATGTGCTCGGCAATATCCTTGATTTGTTCAAATCCGATCGCTTGCCCCGTCTGAATCCGCAGCCCTTTGGCAGACAGCCACTGCGAAATGTTCGGAGAAACGTATTGAACAACTCCTTGTGGATCGAGACGTATCAGTCGTCCACCAACATGAAACGTAACGGTTGCAATCGCTCTGCCTCTCGCAAAATACGCGGCATTCGCCGTTCCGCCTCCGATGTCGACGTTAACGATCGTTCCCTGAAGCGTTTGGGAACGCTTTTCCGCACCCGCACCCTTCCCCGCCAGCACGCCCTCCAAATCAGCACCTGCCGTCGCTACGACAAAATCACCGGATCGCTCTGCCAGCAAATGAACAATATGCTGGGCGTTCTTTTTACTCGCTGTTTCCCCGGTAATAATAACCGCGCCTGACTTGATGGAAGAAAGGCTAATCTGTGCCGTTTCATACTCACGGCGCAGAATCTCGCCGATGCCTTCTGCGTCAATCTCGTCAAATCCAAGCAGCGGTGTCGAATGAACAGCACTTGCGTATAGCAGCTGTCGCTCTACAATTTGATAACGAGGCAGCGAGAAGGTGCTAGACATCCGTCCCAGTCGCAGTCGACTCACAATCATTTTGGTGGTGCTGGTTCCGACATCTATTCCAACGCTTTGGATCCATTGTTCATCCATATGAACCTCCTTGAACCATTGGCGTGCCTGACGGGGAGTACGAGAAAAAACGCTTGAACAGCCGGTTCCTCGCTTCCGGTCTGACTCAAGCGCCTTTGCTTATTCGTGCTATCCACTTGTCATGTTCAATCGAATCGTGCATGAGTAACCTCTAAAACGGTTACCTATGCAACCTAAGGCAAAAGCTCGTGCTCGCCGGAGAGGATTTCCTCTGCCAGCTTTACAAGTGGCATGCGCCGTTGCATGCTTACTTGCTGCAACCATTTATAAGCAGCATCTTCTTCCAGGGAAAGGGCGCTCATCAGCTTGCCTTTTGCCTTTTCCACTGATTTGCGATCCTCAATTTTTTGCTTCAAATCGCTGATATCCTTCTTGAGCGATACTACTTTTTCCTTCTGGCTCAAGGCGATTTCAACTGCGGGAATCAGATCATCCTCTGATACTGGCTTTACCAGATACGCGGTCACTCCAGCCTTTCTGGCATCCTGCACCAGCTCCTTCTGACTGTATGCAGTCAAAAGCAAGATCGAGCTGTCCGAAAAGGAACGAATGATGCTGCTTGCCTTGATCCCGTTCAAGACAGGCATTTTCACATCCATGATAATGAGATCGGGCTTGTGACGATGGGCAAGAGAAACCGCCTCTTCCCCGTTCTTCGCCTCGGCAATGACCTGATATCCTTCGTTTTCGAGCATCTCACGCAAATCCATGCGGATGATCGGCTCATCATCAACGACCATAATCTTCGGCTGTGTCATCTTCATCCCCCTTTTGGATCGGATAGAGAATGGTAACCTCTGTACCGTTTCCTGTATTGCGGAAATGCATCGTGCCTTCCAGGTCTTCCTTGACCAGCGTATCCACGATTTTCAATCCGAGATGGCCCTTTTTCAAGATTTGTTCCATGTCCTCGATGCCATTGCCATCATCAGTAACGGAGATGCTGACAAAGTCTTCCTTGGAGACGAGCACGATGGAGATTTTGCCTTCATGCAGATTGCGAAACCCATGGATCATGCAGTTTTGAATCAATTCGGTGACGATCAGGGCAAATGATGTCGCCTTGTTTGATGGCAAGTAAACCGATTCGCCCGATACTACTACTTGTATAGCTTGCTCAGAACGCCTCATGGAGGAGACGATAATTTTCGATATTTTAGTGAGAATCTCTTTGAAATCAATCTGTTCCAGACCATCTTGTGCCAAATACTCGTGTATGATGGCGATGCTGTTGATCCGATTGATGCTTTCTCGGTATACCTTTTCAATCTCCGTCGATTGCGAGCGCCGCATCTGCAGTCGCAGCAAGCTGGAGATGGTTTGCAAATTGTTCTTCACGCGATGGTGAATCTCTTTGATGACTGCCGATTTGATCATCAGCTGTTTTTCTTTTTCCCGAATATCGGATATATCTCTCAGGAGAATGATTCCCCCGATGATGTCTAGCTTGCGCGCGGACGAAACCGCTTTCATCATGATAAAATGCTTTCCTCGTGACAGCTCCTCCTGAATGTAACCCCCGTGTCTGACAAAATTCTCCGGAGAAACACGCCAGGAAAAAATCCGTTCAATGCTCTCTCCCTTTTCCGGCTTCTCAAAGCCGATCAGAGACAAAAGCTTGTGCGCACGTACATTGGCGTACGTGATCATCCCATTTTGATCAAACAAAATCATGCCTTCATGCAAAAGGGATGAAATCGGCATATCTGGAGCGGCAAACTGGATCAGAGTCTCGCTTAAATGCTCGGTGGTTTCCTTGAGCATTTCCACGCTTCTCTCCTGCTCCACCTGCTTGGAAATATCCTGCTCCGTTATCAAAGTACCAATCGTTTCTCCTGCCGCGTTTGTGATAGGAACCACGCTTTGCCGCATCACGACTTGCTCCTGTGATACACCGCGCGATCCGATCACCGGCTTTCCTGTTGTCAGGCAGTACATGACCGCAGGCTCGTTGACCGCTGTCGCCAGCTGCCCCACGACCGATCCACTATACATCGAACGAGCTGTAGAAGGCGTTGCCTGCGCGATGACAAGCGCTGAGCTACGGTCAATCGTCGGGCAGTCGATAAACATATCGGCTTGCGACAGATCAGCAAAAATCTGCAATTTGGCAGCCAGATCTTCAATGATCCGAATATCGTCCTCACTCAATGTTGTGGCAGCAATGCACAGTTCTCGTATAGATTGCATGCATGTGAACCTCTTTTCACCTGCTTGAAATAGATACTGACCTCATTTTCTCACAGACTGGCCATGGCGGATAGAGGTTTATTGATTAACAATTTCTTGTAAATAGGCGCGTAATTCCGGTACACCTTCGCTCGTGTAAGAAGAAGTCCGAAAAATGTTCCCGTCACCAAGCGATTGGCGCAAAAATCCTTCTGCCCGCTCTACATCAGCTTCGGGATGATCCATTTTGGTGATCACCCCTACACATGGTTGGGGAAACCCTTGCGAAAACCCCGGCGGAAAATAGTTGCGCTCGCGTGTGGCATCCTGCACCATCAAAATAAGCTCAGCCTCCAGAGAAGTCGCCATGAGCGTACGATAAAACATCGGATTTTCACTGTACTCTCCTGGAGTATCAATCACCCAATCCCGATATTCCAGCGCCTGCGTCTTTCTGGCCGGCTGTTCGTCACCCACCAGTGCCTTGACCAGAGAAGACTTGCCTGCTTCGATGGCTCCGATAATCATTACACGCCCGGTCATGATTTCGTCACCAAAGCCGGAGTAAAGCGCAATTTTTCACTCAAGACCGTGTTGACTGCCTCTACAGCCATCTCCACCGCGGACACATCGCCCACGACGATCAGAGATCCTGTAAACCGGTCAAGAAAGCCGAGCTCGACACCTGCTGCTTTCGTTGCGATATCAGCTGCGATAATGGCGGTCTCTGTTGGGGTCAGGGTCAAAATTCCGATTGCCCCTGCTTCCTTGATTCCGAGCTTGGTGTAGAGCATCTGGTCAGGGTTGGCAATCACATGAGCCAATGTTACCTGTTTGCCCGGAACAAATTCCTGTATGACTCGTGAGCGTTCCTGTTCCATCTTTATCCCTCTCCTCCTGCAGCTCCCGGCACCTCAAACGAATCCACAATTCCTACGATGATCGCGTCAATTGGTACGCTATTTCCGGTGAAAAGGATACGGGCAGGTGTTCCTCGGGAGACAATAACCTGCTCGCCAATTCCTGCCCCAATCCGGTCTGCTGCGATAACAGTTTGTCCGCCTTCCTCTCCACGCCAGTCAATCGGCTGGACAACCATCAATTTCAGATTTTCCATACCTGTTTCCTTTTGTGTAGCCCACACGCTGCCGATCACTTTTCCCAAAAACATGCGATCACCCTTTTCCCAAATAGCTGACAGTAATGCCGCGTTCTCTCATGCTGTCAAAGGCCAGCGGAGAGACGATCGCTCCTTTTTTCACGTGCAGGATCGTGTTTTTAAGCTCTGGCTGCGATTTAATCCAGTCTGCAGTCAACAGCTTCCCAGAAAAGACAGCCTCCGTCTCATCGAGAGCGGTCAGTGCTGGCTGCTCTGGCTTAGTCTCATCCTTTTGCAGCTGTGCTTTCAGCTTGGAAACAACGCGATCTGCCAGACGTCTTTGTTCTGCGAACTCTACGCCCAGCTCTTTCATCGCTTCGACATGACGTTGGAACAGCTTTTCGTAAGCTGGTGGCAGCGTCAATGTTTGCAGCGTGCGACGGTCTGCGCGCTTGATGCCTGGAACATCGGAGCCTGCGATGACGAATTTGCCTGTCACCAGTGCAGCAAAAACGATCTCCGCCTTGATTGTTCCCTTTAGCCCAGCAGCGATACGCCCTGCATTGTCCAGATCAATTTCTGGAATGACGATACCGGCATAATCTTTCGGCACTTCGAGCGGAGCCGGAGCGTATTCATCGGCAGTAATGATCTTGCCTGCTCCTCCACATTCGATCTTGTGCATCCCCAGCCAGGAAGAGGTTTCCCCGTCCAAAAAGAGGATGTCGTGGCAGATGCCGTGATTTTTCAGCTGGATAAAATGATCGGTATACGCCTCATGCGCCTGGCTGTCGCAAAAGACATACAGGACACGAGGCGCTTCTTTTTTCTTTTCTGTATTCATTGATAGCAGAATCTCTTTTGTAATAGATGCCACCATTTCTCTGATGTCCATCAAGCTCTACCTCCGTTAGCCGGAGTAAAACTGGCCGTTTTTGCCGATCACTTTTACCCGGTCGCCCGTTTTCAAATTAGCGGCATTCCCTTCATCCAAATCCACATGGAAATCGAGCGCAAATCGCGGATGAACGCGAACGACCACATCCGGATAGATAATAGGGCGGTCGCTCTGTGTCGCGAGGATCAGCGTATCGCCATCATTTACTTGAAAGCTCTGTGCTTCCTCTGGCGACATATGAACGTGCCGCTTGGCTACAATGACGCCTTTGTCCAGCATGACTGTGCCTTTTGCCGTGACGAGTACCAGACCCGGTGTACCTTCAATATCTCCAGACATCCGTACAGGTGCATGAACACCCAGTGCAAAGCCGTCTGTACGGGAGATTTCTACTTGTGTCGCTCCACGCGCCGGACCGAGGATACGAACCCCGTGGATGCTGCCTTTTGGCCCTACGATGGTAACCGTCTCCTGGCAAGCAAACTGGCCTGGTTGGGACAGATCGCGCATAGGCGTCAGTTCATGTCCTGCTCCAAACAATTTTTCCACATCTTCAGGTGACAAATGGACGTGACGATTGGATACGCCCAGGGGAATTTCACGTACTGCCTCGGCAGCTTGATTGGTGGAAGGCTGCTGATGTTCCTCAAACGATTTCACTTCAATCCCTCTTCCTTTCAAGAAATCTGCCGCTGCGGGTGTTATTTTATCCCCTTTCTCTAGGAGAAAGGGGTTTGGTATGCCTGTTTTGTGCATCGCTCGGAGGGATGCTTCTGTAATAACTGCCATCGAGGATTACCCTTCAAGCTTAGGCAGGATCAGTTCAATGTCGCCATGAGGGCGTGGGATGACGTGTACAGATACGAGTTCGCCTACTTTTTCGGCAGCAGCGGCACCTGCGTCCGTGGAAGCTTTTACTGCACCTACATCACCGCGTACCATTACTGTGACGAGACCGCCACCTACGTGTACTTTACCAATCAGTTTTACGTTTGCTGCTTTTACCATTGCGTCAGCAGCTTCTACTGCTCCTACCAAACCTTTTGTTTCTACCATTCCCAATGCGGACATTTCTCCAGCCATGATTCATTTCCTCCTTAAATGTATGGACATTTTTTTAGTAGTTAATGCTGTTATGCAAAAGTCCGCCATATTTCGCGGGCTTATTGAACGCATAAGAATTAAGACGTCATTTCAGTCAGAACCGATTTGATAATATTTTTGATCTCATCACGGCTCAGACCGACATTCATCGAAGAGACAGCTTGCAGAACCGCTTCTTCCGCTGGAGAAGTTGCTTGTGTCTGTGCTGGCTTGGACTCCGGCATCTCTCTTACGCCAAACGCAATGCGCTTGATGTTGAACAAATGCTTAGGTCCGATGTTGTCCGAAGTGATGTTGCCGCCAAACGAACCGCAACCAAGTGTAAAGGATGGCTGAATGCCAGTAGTGGCGCCAATTCCTCCGAAGGTCGTACCGGTGTTGACCGGAACCCGGGATGCTGGCATCGCTTGGCCATAGGACGCAATAATATTTTCGTCTGTAGCGTGGATACCTGCTGTATGTCCCAGACCACCATGCTCCAATAGCTCGCGGCAACGTGCAAATGCTTCTGTCGCATCCTGAACAGTATACAAAGCAAGGATCGGAGCCAGCTTTTCGACGGACAGCGGATACGCCTTTCCGACACAGCTTTCCTCAGCGATCAGTACACGTGTATCTGAAGGGATGGAAATGCCAGCCATCTGTGCTATCACATGCGGAGAGCGACCTACAATCTTAGCATTGAGCGAACCGTTGACCATGATGATAGCGGCTACGCGCTCTTTTTCATGCTCATCGAGAAAGTATGCTCCTTCTCGCTTCAGCGCTGCGATCATTTGGTGCTTGATGGTTTCTTCAATCACCAGCGCCTGCTCGGAAGCGCAAATCGTACCGTAGTCAAACGTTTTGCTCTGTACGATCCGTTTAGCAGCTGCCACCAGATCTGCACTGTGGTGAATGTATACCGGTACGTTGCCCGGTCCCACGCCATAAGCTGGTTTACCAGAGCTGTAAGCAGCGCGTACCATTGCCGATCCACCTGTTGCCAGGATGACGTTGGTCAGCTTGTGCTTGATCAGCTCGTTGGTAGCTGGGAGCGTTGGTTTGCTGACACAATGGATCAAGCCTTCTGGTGCTCCAGCCTGCACAGCGGCCTTCGCCATCAGCTGCGCTGCTTCCAGCGTACATTTGGCTGCGGACGGGTGAGGACTGAAAACGATCGCATTGCGTGCCTTGAGGGCAATCATCGACTTGAAAATAACGGTGGACGTAGGGTTGGTGGAAGGCACGATACCAGCGACAACACCGAACGGCTGTGCCACTTCCCATACTTTGTTTTCCTCGTCCTTACCTATGATGCCGACGGTCTTTTGGTCTTTGATCCACGCATAAACATCCTGAGAAGCAAACAGGTTTTTCATTCGTTTATCAGGGATGTTACCAAAGCCTGTCTCTTCCACTGCCATTGCGGCCAGTCGTTCTGCTGCCTCGACGCCCGCTTTGGACATCGCTGCAATGATCGCATCGATTTGTTCCTGCGTGTAGGAAGCGAGCTTGGCTTGTGCCTCCTTGGCCTGAGCCAGATAGGTGCGGACTTCCTGAATGGAATATAAATCAGCATCGAGTGTCATTAGGCTTGTTCACCTCCGCCTTGTTGCTTTTCCTCTAGCAGGCGAATGAGATCTTCTTTTTTCGCTGTATTGATTTCATTTGTGGAAAGAGGGAAATCAGCGTACGAACGCGCCAGCTTGCGCAGATCGTTGATCGATTGTTCAGCAAGAGCGGATGCAGGTTGTGCCTGTGCCGGCTCCGGCTTTACCTCTTCCTGTACAGGTGGTTTCAACAGATTCTTGATCATTTTCGGTACACTTTCATCTGGGCGCGGGATGACGTGAGAGTGGAGCAATCGTCCAACACGTCTCGCTGCGTCAGCTCCAGCATCAACAGCCGCTTGTACCGAGGATACATCACCGATCACATACACGGTGACGATTCCGCCATCCGCTCCTTCATAAGTCGCTACCTTGACATCTGCGGCTTTGGCAGCAGCATCTGCGGCAGCGATAAGAGCAGGCAAGCCCAATGTTTCAATCATGCCAAGTGAGTATGCATGAGCGCGCATTTACATGTCCACCCCTTATAGAGGGAAAATCCCTTTTATCGTTTTACAGGTTGCTGGGCGACACTTCTAACGGCAGTGGCAAACGCATCTGCCGCTGCTGTGCAAGCAGACTGGCTACCCGTTAGAAGCGCTCCCCCGAAGTTGGTTTCTGTAGGCGGTCCAAAAAACTGCATCATTTGTACGTCTGCTGCCTTGAGAGCTGCATCGATTCCGTACATGGCTTCCAATGGTGGAGCGATCAAATAAGCGAGCGGCTCCCCTTCTGGAATTCCCGCCAGCTGGGACAAATAGCTTCCAGTCCGCGACACGACATGGGCGTAATACGCATGCGTTCCCTCTTCATTTAGAGAGTAAAAGCATGCTCCGCTTTCCATGAATGCAACGGCTGCATCCAGACCGCTCTGTACCTCCGATGGCGTCGCTCCTCCAATCATCCCGATGAACTCGCCGGATAACGGTCCAGAAGCGTGGGCGGAGCCCGCATAAAACGACTTGGCATAAACAACTTCCACAGCTGCCTTTTTCGTCGCCTCATCGATCGCCGTATATCCCACATCATCAATCGTGGAAGTCAAAAGACCCAGGCTTCGAATATGCGAAGGCAGGTTCAGCTTCTCCGCGAATTGAGGATCGACATTGGGAATCAGCCGGATCGCAAGCGGCGTCGCTCGAATTGGTTTTTCCATGCGTGTCACTCCTTTCAAACACTACTACCCTTTTCAAAACGCAAAAAAAGGTGTCCAGAACACAGGAAACAATCCTCATGTTCATGGCACCTTTGCCTTTTGTTTGTTCACTTGTTGAATAAGAAACAAAACAAAATTTTGTATTCTTATCCGTGTCTCTAATGTAAGACAATGGCGGGAAAATTGCAAGCGTTTTCGCTTACCTGTCACTTTCCAAATTCCTGCATGTTTTGATTTTACCGAGCTGATCGACAACGATAAAATGGACTAATCTCACGAAAATCAAATGGAGGGATGTTCAAGGTGGATCATTGGATGATGCTCGTGTCAATCGTCCTGTTTGCGGCGTTACTACAAACAAGTACAGGCTACGGCTTGGCAGATTGATTCGCGGCAGCCTGTTCGGACTGATTCCCGGGATCATGATCCGCTTCGCAGCACGGCACTCGCCTACTACTTGTTTATTTATTTGGTCAGCCTGATCATGCAAGTATGTTTTGCCGGTACAAATAAAGAAATTTGGCTTTCTTCACTCATCGCGCTGCCTGCCCTTTTTGCCGGAATTCTGCTTGGACAGCTTCTTTTCAAAAAGATCAGCCAGCGCGTATTTCAAGTCCTTACCTACGTCATCCTGCTGTTTACAGGTTTGTATTTGCTTACTACGAGTTTGTAATTTGGGGGACCCAATCCGTTCCATCACTTTTTCTAAACTCGGCCATTTAACGGACACACGCGCGGATTATCTTTGTTGTGTAGCCGAGACGGGCAAGCCCGAAAGCTGGCTCAACACAATACGAGATTGAATCCCGAGGAGGAATTTCACATGAAAAAGAAAATCGCAATGTCTGTAATGGCTCTCGCCGTATCCGCAATGGCAGGTTCCGCATTCGCAGCTGAAAAAGCACCTGCTGCCAAAATCGAAGGCACTGCCCAAATGAAGATGGTAAACCTGACAACAGCTGCACCAGCTATCAACCTGGAGCAAATGGCAAAGGAAAAAGGCATTACTGTAGAAGAGCTGATTGCTCAGCTTGAAAAAGAAGGAAAGATTGTTAAAGCATTATCCCTGGTTGAAGCAAAAATCGATCCAGCTAATGGTGACAGCAACGTACCGATGACGGCAATCTTCAATATAAGTGATGAGCAAGGAAATGCTTCCTTCTCCCTCATAAAAGCGATTAGTTTGGAAGAAGTCGCGAAAGAGAAAGGGATCACTGTAGAAGAGCTGATCGCTCAACTCGAAAAAGAAGGAAAAATCACCAAAGCCACACCGACAACTCCTGCAGCCAAGAAATAAACAAACGAGAGAAACAGGCGCCTCCCCAGGCGATACGGGCTTTTTATAAATAGCAAAAATGCCTTTGACGAAAGAACTTGTCAAAGGCATTTTGCTTGCAAGCGGCGGATTTACAATGTAAGACCGCCGTCAATTGTCACGATGGAGCCAGTCATGTAGCTGGAGCCAGACGAAGCCAGGAAGGCTACTACATTCGCTACTTCATCCGCTTCAGCCATGCGACCAATGCGTGGGAATTGAATCTCAGGCACATTGCCTGTTTCTTTGATCGTTTGCTCCAGACCTGCTACGAGGCTCGTTGTTACGCCGCCTGGGCAAACCGCATTGATGCGCACGCCCGTTTTGGCATACTCCAATGCAGCCCCTTTGGTAATACCGACAACCGCATGCTTGCTAGCGGAATAAACAGACATGCTGTGCTCGCTTTTCAAGCCTGCTGTGGACGCCGTATTGATAATAGAGCCAGAGCCCTGCTTCACCATTACCGGAATGACGTATTTCAAGCCCATGAACACGCCTTTAAGGTTCACCGCCAGGATGCGGTCAAACTCCGATTCAGGGATATCTGAAAGCAGATGAGGCTTTTGAATAATTCCCGCATTGTTGAAAAATACGTCGATGCGACCGTATGCTTCCATCGCTTTGTTTACATAGTTTTGTACGTCTGCGGATTCAGCTACGTTTGCTTGCACAAAGATGCCTTCTCCGCCTTTTTCCTTGATCATACCAAGTGTTTCTTCGCCTGTTTGCTGATTGAAATCGACCAGTACCAGCTTCATTCCAATCTCAGACAGCTTCGCCATATTTCAGACACACAGATCACCTACAATAGAACATCCATGTTTAAATGGTGGATAGACGCACTTCTTAACAAATGATGGCAGGCCAATTCCTCCATCGCCTTGCTATGATGATAGCAATCCAATATGGACCGGTTAGAAAAGAGGTCGTGAAAACGTGAAACGAATTTATATCATTGAAGATGAAATGCCGATTGCTCGCCTGATGCAGGTGTATCTGCAACGAGCCGGCTATGAAGTCAATTGGAATGACGGAAATCTGGACCCTCTCCAAACCTTTCTCTCCTGGAGGCCCGATCTGGTTTTGCTGGATCTCATGCTCCCTGACCACGACGGACTGGAAATACTGGAGCAAATTCGTCAGTACAACAGCTGCCCCGTGATCATCATAACGGCCCGCGGCACAGTGCCAGACAAGCTTCAGGGCTTGTCCCAAGGTGCAGATGACTATATTGCCAAGCCTTTTGATCCCGAAGAGGTTCTGGCCAGAGTACAAGCTGTGCTGCGCCGTTCCTCCTATCTCGCTGAAGCGGACATTGTCAGACTTGGCATGCTGTCGATTGACTTTTCAGCACAAAACGTACTCCTCGGAAAAGAACCTGTTTCGTTGATGCCGCGCGACTGGCAGCTGCTTGTTTTTATGGCACGTCACCCCAACCAGTGCTTCAGTCGCGATCAGCTTTTGGACCAGGTATGGGGAATGGATTTTGACGGAGGAGATCGCGCTGTGGATACTGCTGTCAAACGCTTGCGCAAGAGCTTGCAGCAATGGCCAAGCACCGAGGGTGAAATCACAACAATCAGAGGAATGGGGTACAGTCTGCGTGTTTATTAAACGAAGCTCCAAGCCCAAGCCGCCAGTGCCTCTCTTGCGCTACTGGACCTGGCGCTATGCAATGATTTTGTCGATCATGCTGCTCGGGATTGGCTTTTTCGGCATTTACTGGATCAATAAAAATGCCACCGAGCAGCAGTTTGCTGTATTGGAAGCAAGAACGCAGCTGTTGGCTGATTCGTATTCCAAGGTAGCTTTTGCAAGAACTTACACACTTTCTCCTATAGAAACACTGCAACCCTCGATCTCGCTGGTCAAAGCGACTCAAGTGATGCCAACGACAACAGCTGCCTTTGCTGCGAAGGTCATGCCTGATATTCCAATGGATCATGTGGTTCAAATCTCTAATCTGTCCAACTTGCAGCTCAAGAACTTGACTGCTGTGACTCCTGCCACAAAGGTTGTGCTGCCAACTCCGATTACACCTGCCAACAAAAAAATGGAAACTCGTGAAGTCATCGCTACAAATGACGCTACCTGGCTTCGTGTAGGGGTACCATACTATCTGCAAAATGAAGTAGCCGGGACGTATTATGTGAGCACTCGGCTTAATAATGATCTCGTCCATACGTATATCACCATCATGGTCTCCATCGGGATCATTACCTTGTGTGGCTGGGGCATTGTTTATGTCTTGTCACGCTCACTGACCCAGCCGCTGCGACAGCTGGCACTGGCTGCCGAGCAAATTTCTGCCGGCAACTATGAACCCGCTTTGCCTGATGCTTCGCGAATCAAGGAGTCCGAAATCAGTCAGTTGATCGTATCTTTCGATGAGATGGCTAATCGTCTGGGTCAGCTGGAACGGATGCGCACGGATTTGCTTGCGGGCGTTTCACATGAGCTGCGTACTCCAGTCACCTCGATTCGCGGCATGATACAGGCAGTAAAAGACGGGGTAGTAAGTGGGCCAGATGCTGATGAATTTATGCAAATCAGCATGGATGAAGCCAAGCGCTTGCAAACGATGGTAAATGACCTGCTTGATTTTTCCTCTATGGAGGCAGGGGACGTTCACGCGGAAAACAAGGAAATAAACGTATCGGAACTATTCGATCAATTGATTTCGCAGGTGAACACACTGTCTTCCTTTGCAGATATCGAAGTAAGCGCCTCTCTCCAACCGACCGATTCCGTCTGGACTGGAGATGAATCACATCTCAAGCAAATCTTGCTCAATCTGCTTGGAAACAGCGCTGCCGCCAAAGCGACACATATTCAAATCATTGCGGAAAAACAGGGTGATCCATTCATCATCGACGTTATTGACAATGGCAAGGGCATCCCGGAATCAGAAGCACCGTTCATTTTCGAGCGATATTATCGCGGAGATAGCAAGCGAAAGAAAAAGCATGGGCTCGGCTTGGGCCTGACGATTTCTAGGCTGCTTGCCAAAGCTCATCACGGCAACGTGGAATTGGTCCGAAGCAGCGAGGCAGGTACAGTTTTTCGCCTCTCTCTAGGCAACTCACCCGCACCCAAAAACTTTCAGGGAGAATCGAACCGCTCGCACAACACAATCGTTTCCTAGAGAAAGTAGTAGAGATCAGGGGGAAAAGAGGTGTGCCTGTCTCATGCAAAACTGGAGTGACGCGGACTTGATGCAACTCGTCATGCAAAAACACCGTCCAGCACTAGAGGAACTATACGACCGCTACATTAAGCTAGTCTACTCTTTTGCTTTGAAAAGCACGCAAGACGAGCAGCATGCCAGAAGCATTGTTCAGGCAGTATTTACTCGTCTGTGGACATCGGAGTCGGGCTACAGCGCTGAAAAGGGGCAGTTTGTAAACTGGCTGATTACGATTACCCGAAACATTACGATTGACCATCTTCGCCGTGAAAAGCGGAATCAGCGTTTCGTTCCCGTCTCCCCTGACAAATGGGAGCATATCCCGGACCATCCGGCCAACAATCCAGCCGACGTCCTCTCCCGCAAGCTGATACGCGAACAGATGGAGCAGGCATACAAATATCTCTCTCAAAGCCAGATTGAATTGATTCAGTCGCTGTATTGGGAGGGCTATTCGCTTACTGAAATTGCCCAGATGCGGAATGAGCCGCTCGGCACTATCAAGAGCCGCCTGCACCAAACGTTGAAAATCTTGCGGCACCACCTGATACCAGAGATGGAGGGGTAAAACGTGGATAACTGTAACCATTGTTCTTTTACAGTCGATCTGATTTCTTATGCAATTGGGGAATGCACAGATATTCAGAAGCACATCCTTGAGGAGCATATTGCGACTTGTCCACTTTGTCGACAAGAAGTGATTGAATTGCGGGAGGCATGGGAAATGATACCTTACCAAATACCGTATCAGCCACAAAACGTGGATGTGCCTGCTGATCTGAAGGATCAAGTAATGACTGCGATTTTTGCACCAAATGAAAAGACCCATAAAACCTGGAAGCAACGCGTGGACACCATTACAGCCAAATGGAGACCTGTTTCCCAGCGATTTATCGTAGTGGGCTTGGCGCTCGCTTTAGTCGGAGTGATCTGGAATAACCTGTCGCTACGTCAACAATTGCTCGCCTCAAGGGAATCCGCACAACCTGCCCAGGTGGTACAGTCGTATTCCCTGCAAGCGACTGTAAATGCCACTGCTTCATCTAAGGGAAATGCCTGGATGTATGACCAGGGTGAAAAAAGAATACTCGTTTTTTATCTCCAGGGGCTTGCTGCCACGCAAGGAACAGAAGCATATCAGGTCTGGTTGATTCGCGATGGCAAAAGGCACAGTGCGGGTGTTTTTCGTGTAGACAGTCAAGGGACGGGCGTACTCGCCTACGAAATGAACGATCCCTCTCTACCATTTGAAGCAATCGGCATCACACTCGAGCCAGATGAAACCGGAAGCCAGCCTCGCGGAAAAAAAGTATTGGGCACATAGGCAAAGCAGCAAACCGCTCTCCCCTCCTCAGCGTTACCTAAGTCGAAATCATTCAGAAGAGACTTGGAGGGATTTATGATGAAAAAATCGGTCATCCTCTTACTTTCAAGCGTACTGCTGACAGGCGCTCTTGGAATTGGCTGGGCAAGTGCGGCTACACTTGTGCCTTCTGCTGCGATGACTATCAAGGTAGATGGAAAAGCACTCCTTGGAAACGGAACATTGTTCATTTCTAATAGCCATGCGCTGGTTCCGGCAAAAGAAATCGCCCAAGCTGTCGGAGCCAGTGCTGCCTATGATCAAGCAGCAAAAACGATCACCATTAAAAAAGATACGAATACGTATCTTTTTACAGTAAATAGTCAAGCAGTCAAGGTCAACGGTGGTTCCATTACAGCAGACACACCCGCTTCGCTTGTTCATGGTGTTCCTTATGTGCCAGTCCGTTTTCTTGCAGATCAGCTCGGGATGCAGGTAGCATTTGACAAAGCATCCAACTCGATTTCTCTGACTTCTCCTCAAACGCCATCGTTCCACATTATTTCCCCTGCAAATGGTGACATCTTATACTCCGACCAGGTAAAAGTAGCCGTCACCGCTTTCCACCATCAGTTAGCAGATTTCCGCCAACATGCGCAAACTATGGCAGGACAGGGACACATCCATGTTTGGCTCGATACCGATCCATCAGATCCCAAGCTCGCTTATAAAATGATCAATGGCGAACCTGCCGTCTTTGATAACGTCCCTCCTGGGTCCCACACTTTGACCGTACAGCTGGTTGGCAATGACCACAAGCCTATTTCACCTGAAGTAAAGCAAGTGATCCATTTTAAAACAGCTACAAAATCAGCCCATGAAACGACATCCCACATTCCGGTAAAGGAAACGGCTACTTCGCCATCACCAGGTGCTACGGCTCCAACGGCTCCTGCATCGGTGGCTCCTGCTCCTGTTGCTAAAAGCTATCAGGTAAACATTCAATCATTTTCCTTTTCCCCTGGCTCGATCACTATAGAAAAAGGGTCAACAGTCACCTTTACCAATCTCGATGATGTAGTCCATACAGTCACTGCTACAGACGGCTCATTTGACAACGGTCCCATCAAACAAAATGCAACTTACACCATGACCTTTTCTAAATCAGGCGTGTATTCCATCTACTGCAAGCCGCATCCCTTCATGACAGGAACTATCACTGTGAAATAAGTCTGTTCTACACGTTCAAAAAAGGGGAAGCAACACGTGCAATCACACGTGCTGCTTCCTTGCTTTATGTATATGCTCCTTCTGGCAAATGCGTGCGTATGAGATCCATAAAAATGTCTAATGCTTTTGTATGAAACTCATTTGTTTTGGTCACCAAAGAAAAATCTCGCGTCACTGGTGTTCCAGCCACCTTCAGCGTGCAAAGAGTACCCAGCTTGCGTTCTTTGCGGATTGCCCAATACGACAGCAGACTGATGCCAAGCCCAGCCTCCACAGATTCCTTAATGACCTGGGTACTTCCGAATTCCATCCGTTTTTTTGGTTGAATCTGCAGCAGGCGAAACATTTTTTCTGCGGCTTCTCTCGTACCTGACCCTTCTTCTCGAACAATCCATGTTTCATCCAGCAGTTCAGTGACGCTGACCTCTTCTTTTTTTGCCAAAGGGTGCGCTGGAGAAACAATCAGGTACATGCGATCATCAGCAAACGGCTCGACACACATTTTTTCGTGTTCAAACTCACCTTCTACAATTCCAACATCCAATTGCCGATTCGCTACCAGCTCGGTAATCACAGTGGAATTGTGGATCGTTATCGTCGGAGTGATCATCGGATAATGCTCCTGCATGCGCGCAATGACATGAGGCAGCACGTATTCGCCGTAGGTGTAGCTGGCACCAATCGTCAAATGACCACTTGGCGTATTCATCAAGTCGTCCACCAGACTTTGCATACGCGTGTACAACCCGAGAATCTCTCGCGCGTGATGGTATACGATTTCCCCTGCCTTATTCAATCGAACGTACTTGTTGCTTCGCTCCAAAAGCTTCGTTCCCACCGACCGCTCCAAGGATAGTATGTACTGGCTGACAGCAGGCTGGGTCATATGCAGTTCTTCGGCTGCTCGCGAAAAATTTTGCCTGTCTGCCACTGTCACAAAGACGAGTAGCTGTTGATCCACGCTGCATCACCCCGCTCTTTTTACTTACTATAAGTTATTACTTATCGTGATTATCACGATGATTTATTTTTCTTATTATAACAGTTGTTTTATTCTGAGGTTGTAAATCTTTTCGAGGAGTGATTGCAATGGCCACTCAGCTGAAAGACAGCGTGCCATTGGATAGTAGCAATGCAGCTGCACAGTCTGGTAAAACCCAGGGAAGCAAAGCGTCTTCCCTCTCGTTATGGATCAGCGGCGTCGCCTTTACTTTTGTAATCGCCCTGCTCGGGTATGGTCTGTCACGTGTTCCTGGCTTTGATCGTGTCGGGCCTTTGGCTTGTGCGATCCTGATTGCGGTCGCCTATCGGCAATTTTGGGGATATCCCGAGGCATTGCGACCAGGCATTCAGTTCTCTGCCAAACGTTTATTGCGTCTTGCCATCATTTTGTACGGTCTTAAACTGAATATTGACGTCGTGCTTCATCAAGGCCTCGGTCTGCTCGTCTATGACGTAGGTGTGATTGTTTTCGCTATCGCTCTCACCATGCTGCTCGCGAAATGGATGAAGGCAGAGCCGTCCCTCTCCCTCATGCTTGGAGTAGGGACCGGAGTATGCGGGGCAGCAGCCATCGCCGCTGTTTCCCCTATCATTCAGGCTAAAGACGAGGATACCGCAATCGGCGTAGGCATCATCGCTTTAGTCGGAACGGTGTTTGCTGTCGGCTATACTGTACTGCGCCCGTTTTTGCCCATGTCAGCAGTAGATTACGGTATGTGGTCGGGGATTAGTCTGCATGAAATCGCCCATGTCGCTCTTGCGGCTGCACCTGCCGGACAGGATGGCCTGGCAATCGGGCTTTTAGCAAAATTGGGTCGCGTTCTGCTGCTGGTCCCGCTCTGTTTTATCTTGATGTTTTGGATGAAACGAACCGGCAAAATTCAAAGCGGAACCAAAATCGAGTTTCCTTGGTTTCTGATTGGCTTTCTGGTCATGAGTCTGTTCGGCAGCTATGTCCTCGGCAAACAGATTCCTGTCTCTGAAGCTTTCAATACAGGCGTAGCCAACGTAACGACTTTCGTTTTGACGATGGCCATGGTTGGACTCGGGCTAAATGTGAATTTACGTGCACTTCGCTCAAAAGCGGCACGTCCACTGATTGCCATGTCGGTCACGTCAGTTCTGCTCTCCATTTTGTCGTATGTGTTGATTTAAGAAATTTTATGACGTGTATATTATGCTTCTCTCATCTTCGCCCGGCGTTTGCTTGTGGCGAAGATTTTTTTGTTGCCGGAAAGCTGTCGACTTCCACTATTGGACTTGGGGATAACCTGAGAATTTCTAATGGATAAGGACAAAGGTTATCCCCATATGTTGATAAGGGTGTGATTATCTTTTCATGGGGGCATCCACATGTTGAGAAAACCATTTTACAGGCGACCTAATATTTTGTTTATCATGGTGGATGAAGAACGTTATCCACCTGTTTATGAGGAACCCGCGATCACGGCATGGAAACAGGAAGCTCTCCACGCCCATTCCTTTTTACGCAGGCATGGACTTGAATTCACACGTCACTACGTGGGAGCTACTGCCTGTTCACCCAGCAGAGCGACATTATTTACGGGACAGTACCCTTCTTTACACGGCGTCTCCCAAACCACTGGCGCAGCCAAACGGTCGGCAGACAGCGATATGTTCTGGCTGGACAGAAATACAGTTCCAACCATGGGTGAATACTTCCGGGCAGCCGGCTATCGCACATTTTACAAAGGCAAATGGCATTTTTCCGACCCTGATATTTGGATACCCGGAACCCATATTCCCGTTCGCAGCTACACGCCCGGGACCGGAGTGCCCGACCCGGACAAAGAGCGCTTGTATTTACTCGCTGATCGCTTGGACGGGTACGGCTTTTCCGGCTGGATCGGGCCGGAGCCGCACGGGATGGCTCCTCATAATTCCGGGTCATCTGCTGCGATCGGGGTGAACGGCCGAGATGTGGTTTACCGTACCGAGGTAGTTCAATTAATCCAACAGCTAGAACAGGAAAAAGACGAGCTGGATCACCCCGAATCGTACCAGCCGTGGCTGCTTGTCGCATCCTTCGTCAATCCACATGACATCGTCCTCTACGGGGACGTAACTGCTCATCTACCTTTTTTTCGCTTTCACGTTGATGATTCTGTTCCTGACGTTCCTCCGCCTCCTACTCATGATGAATCACTGGTCACGAAGCCACGCTGCCAAGCAAGCTATCGCGATGTTTTCCCGCAGGCTTTTCAGCCGATCAGCAACAACGAATTTTATCGTCGCCTATACTTTCAGCTTCAGCACAACGCTGACCAAGAAGTAATGCATGTACTGGAGGCGATTTCCCAATCCTCTTTTTACAACGAAACGATCATCATTTTTACGTCCGATCACGGCGAGCTACTCGGGGCGCATGGCAATCTCCATCAAAAGTTTTATTGTGCGTACGAGGAAAGCATCCACGTTCCGTTTATTATCCACAGCCCGATTCTTTTTCCACAGCCATTTTATACAGATCAGCTGACGAGCCATGTAGACATTCTCCCCACCCTGCTCAGCCTGATTGGAGCAGATACTCCCGCTATCACCCAGCTACTCAGGCAAACCCATAGTGAGGCACGGCATCTCGTCGGGCGCGATCTTACCCCTCTCATCCTTGGGGAAGACGCTACATGTCCTACATATCCAGAGTGCCTCTATTTCATGACCGAGGACGATGTGACCAAGGGACAGCATCAGGTCAGCGTATTCTTTCAGCCGTACGACGCTGTCATTCCTCCCAATCGCATAGAAACGGTCATCACTCGGCTCTATCACAACGATAACGAAAGCTTGTGGAAATATTCCCGGTACTCCGCTTCTGACAATAACCATTTATCCACAAATAGCATGGCAATACCGGATGAATATGAATTATACAACCTGACATCTGATCCTCTGGAGGCGTACAATCTGGCTTCTCCTGTGTACGCAACTCCCCACTCAGAGCGCATTCGACTGCAGATGGAGGCGCTGCTTCAGGAGCAACGAGAACAAAAGCGGCTCACCCCCAGGTAGCTTTTTTCCCAAAGTGAAATGTGGATGAACTAAAAAAGCAGCCACCTTCGGAATCGAAGATCGCTGCCTTTTTATTTATACCCGGAATTATCCACAGCGAAGTGGACAACTCCTTGATTACTCTTGCTCCAGGAGCACCTTTTCCAATGCGTTAACGGCTTCCTGCTCGTCTGCTCCATCTGCAATCAATGTAATTTCATCGCCTTTTGCAATTGCAGAGGACATGATGCCCATAATGCTCTTTCCATTGACGGTCTTTTCTTTTTTCACGATTTTGATTTCACTTGAAAACGACGTTGCCACTTTTACAAAAGTAGCCGCAGGTCGTGCATGCAGACCATGTGATAGCTGAACGACAATTTTCTTCTCCACCATTGTGCTGTACCTCCTCAGATGTCATTTTTGATTAAGCACTTTCTTCACGAATGCCTCTACCTGCTCAGACGTGCTCATGGATAAGATGGCTTCCGTATGCTGCGATACTTCCTCCAGACTGAGACGACTGATCTGCTGGCGCGCTGGCAAAATACTGCCGGCACTCATACTGAACTCATCAAGACCAAAGCCAAGCAGGATCGGGATCGCTATCGAATCGCCCGCCATTTCGCCACACATCCCCACCCATTTGCCATTAGCATGGGCTGCCTTGATGACATTGTGGATCAAGCGCAGAACAGCAGGGTGGTATGGCTGATAGAGATAGGCGACGCGCTCATTCATTCGGTCTGCAGCCATCGTATATTGAATCAGGTCATTGGTGCCGATGCTAAAAAAGTCTACTTCTCGAGACAGCTGATCGGCCATCATCGCCGCAGCAGGGATCTCAATCATGATACCCGCCTCGTAGCGATCAGATACAGCGATACCTTTTTCTAGCAAGCCTTTTTTCTCTTCCTCCAAGATCTGCTTCGCCTGTCGGAATTCCTCCAAAGTAGCAATCATGGGGAACATGATTTTCAGGTTGCCATACATACTGGCACGCAGAAGTGCACGCAGCTGGGTACGGAATAGCTCCTGGTTATCTAAACACAGACGGATCGCCCGGAAACCGAGAAACGGATTCAGCTCCTCTGGCATCGACAAATAAGAAAGCTGCTTGTCACCGCCGATGTCCAACGTACGAATAACGACAGGCTTTTCCCCCATCTGCTCCAGTACTTGTTTATAGGCGAGAAACTGTTCGTCTTCCGTCGGGAAATCCTCGCGTCCCATATAGAGAAATTCGGTACGAAAAAGCCCTACTCCTTCTGCGCCATTTGCCAGTACACCCGCCAAATCGCCAGGACTGCCAATATTAGCAGCCAGCTCCACATGATGCTGGTCTGTTGTCAACGTCTTCTCATGCACCAGCTTTGCCAGCCCTGCCTTACGTCCGGCATATTCAGCCTGCTTGCGTTCATAGTCTGCCAATTCTTCTGGACTTGGATCAATAATGACGATTCCTTCATATCCGTCTAAAATAATCGTCGCAGCAGGCTTTACCACGTCTGTGATAACGCGTGTACCTACTACTGCCGGAATTTCCAGCGATCGTGCCATGATAGCGGAGTGGGAGGTCCGTCCACCGATATCCGTTACGAAGCCTTTGACAAATCGGCGATCCAGCTGTGCTGTATCCGATGGGGTCAAGTCCTCCGCTACCACGATGACTTCTTCCGTTAGCTCCCCTGGACCCGCGAATGCTATACCGAGCAAATGTGACACGATACGCTTCGTCACATCGCGGATATCCGCTGCTCGCTCGCGCATGTATTCATCATCCATCTGTTCGAACAGACCTATAAAGACTTGGGCAACGTCGCTTACGGCACTCTCGGCGTTGACCTTTTCCTGCTCGATCTTCTCTTTTACTGTATCGACCAGCTCAGGGTCTTCGAGCACGAGGAGATGAGCCTTGAAAATATCCGCATGATCATCGCCCATTTCTTGTTCCACACGCGTAACGATGCCTTGCAAATCAAGCTTAGCATTCTCTAATGCCACTTCAAAACGCTTGATCTCACTCACTGTGTCTTCTATGGCAACCATTTTGATCTGAAAATCAGGAGCCGCCAGCAAAAATGCCTTGCCGATTGCGATTCCAGCAGAAGCCTTTACCCCTATAATTTTTTGCGACATTTCCACACTCACCTCTCCTCAATATGTACTAGTCCATTCCTGTAATAAACGAGCCTGCCTACGTACCACTTGTTCTAACGAATGACCCGTCGGAATACCTGTACAATTGTGTAATGTATATTCCCAGCCAAATTCATTTTTGTCTGCTTGTATACGCACCGCTTCTGCATCTTCTGGATAGTCGAACAAAAGTGCAGCTGCAATAGCCAAGCCTAAATAATCGGGAGTAATCCCATGCTCGATACATTGGAGCGCTGGACCGACCAGACGATCTTGCGTAGAAAGCTTGCGGATCGGTGAGCGCCCCACACGGGTAACCTCGTCGGACAGCATTGGATTCGTAAACCGCTCCAGTATTTTTTCTACGTAGCGCCGATGCTCTTGCTCGTCAAAGCCGTGCTTGATCACTAGCAAGGCACTTGTCTCGCTCAATGCTCCTCGTGTAGCTTTAGCAATCTCAGCATTTTGGATCGCTGCGTCGATCGTTGCATATCCCATTTGATAGCCCAAATAGGCAATGACAGCATGCCCGGTATTTACCGTGAACAGCTTTCGTTCAATATACGGCGCCAGGTCATCGACATATGTGAGTCCTAGTACTTGCGGCTTTTCCCCGACAACCTGAGATTGATCCACCGCCCATTCAAAAAACGGCTCCACCATAACCAACAGTTTGTCATCGTGCTGCTGCAAAGGCACGATCCTATCTACAGCGGCATTGGGAAAACCGATTTTCTCTGCAGCCAACACCCGATCGGCCTCTGGTAAAAAGCCATATATATGCTCCTTCAGTGCTGCACTGCCCCCGATCATGTTCTCGCAGGCAATGACATTCAATGGTCGCTTTGAGGTGGCGAGCCTTTTCGAAATACCTGCTGCGACAGCACTCGCGATATGAGGGAGAACATGCGGGCCTACTGCAGTCGTAACGAGATCCGCGTCAGCGATTGCCTGGGCAACAGCTTCCACATCAGCACCGTGGAGTGCACTGACGTTTTCTACTACTGATTCAGATTTTCCTGCAGTAGCCAGCTGCACGCGATACGCTTTTCGCTCGTTCAACTCATCGACCAAAGCCGTATTGACGTCGACAAACACTACCCCGTACCCCGCTTGATGCAGCAATTGACCGATAAATCCACGACCTATATTTCCGGCTCCAAAATGGACAGCTAGCATGAGTGCTTACACCTCCTCAGAGAACAGGGCGATAATCTCATCAGCCGACGTCGCATGCACTACCCGCTTTACGTTTTCCTCCTCGGAGCAAATGATCGCGATATTGGAGAGCACCTCCAAATGCTCGTCGCCTACTGCCGCAATTCCCACGAGCAAGTAAGCGGTATTTCCTTCTCCGAAATCAACCCCTTCAGGAACCTGGACAATCGAAATCCCTGTAGATTGGATCTCCTGCTTCGATTCGTTCGTGCCGTGCGGAATCGCAACCCCACTGCCGATATACGTTGTAGCAAGCTGCTCTCGCTCTTGCATTTTCTCCACATATGCTGCCGTTACATGACCAGCCTGCACAAGCAGATCACCAGCCAGGCGGATTGCCTCTTCTTTGCTTGCTACCTTTGCATTCAACATGATTTTCTCAGCTGTCAGTATGTTTTTCATTATGTTCTCTCCCATCCTATCTTTTTCTGGCAAAACGCATATAATTTATCTGCTATATAATCAGCAATTTGCTGTGTTTCTCCTGTCTCCAAAACACTCTGCATCTCTTCTTCAATGAGTAGTGAGCTGATCTCACTTAACACTTCGAGACCCTCTTGTGGTACGTCCCTCGGGCCTATCATCACTAGTAACCAATGAATGGACATGTCTTCTTCATCCATAGACCGGAGCAGAAGCGGTTTCTGCAGCCTGTGAATGGTAAAGGACACTTTTATTACGTTGTCATTTCTCCCGTGAAACAATGCCATCGATGTACCGGGAATACCCAATCCGCCGAGCTTTTCCCGATCCAGCAGCTGCTGCATGACGGGAGCTGCTTCTTTGATCGTTTGGCTCTCTTTTAATTCCTGACTGATTTGTTGCAAAAGGCTGCGCAAATCGAGCCCGTGGTTATCCCATGCCCGCACCCGCAGGCCCTCTACGAGCTCACTTGCGTAGCGAGAGTAGTTTTGCATCGCCCTGAGCTGCTCAATCGACTTTTTCCCGCTTGTGACGACTCTCATCGCTCTGGGTGCAGATAGCTTCTCCCCGGTGCTATGGAGATGAAATTTGATTTTCTGGATATCATCCTGCGGCAAGAGCGGGCTGACCACTACATAATCCATCGGCGAGAGCGGCAATGGAATGGTCGAGATGATCAGATCGTACTCACTTTCCGGGATGTCCTCCAGATCGAACATGGACAAATTTTGGAGGCTGACAATCTCGGGAATTTCCTTTTTGATACGCGTCGCTAATATCTTGGACGAGCCGATTCCACTCGAGCAGACTACGAGTGCCCGGTAACGCTGCTGCTCCTGACGCGTTCGCTCAAGCGCTGCTCCGAGGTGCATGACGAGATAACCAACCTCCTCGTCAGGAACATCGAACTGCGGGAATAAGGCCGCCACAGCGTCTTTTACTACCACAAACAGCTCTTGATAGTTGCTTTTGATCTGGTCCAGAATCGGATTGCGAATCTCCATCTTGCGCTTCAGTCTGTAGAGGGCTGGTTCCAGATGAGTAAGCAGTCCATGAAACAGGGACGAATCCTCTTTCAGTGGTACCCCCAGGCTCTCTTCACATAGTTGAATGAGACGGTAGGTAGTCGCCATCAGTTCCGTATTTTCCGGCCAAAAAGAATCATCCTGGGAATGGCGCAGCTTGGCTCCACGCAAATGCATCGTTATATAACCGACTTCAGCAGCGGGAATCTCCATCTGAAAGATCAGCTGGAGCCGCTCCATGATGCGCTGCGCAGCCTGGTACTCTGACGTGCTGATTAACTCGCTCAACGTTTTTTCGTCAAAATGGATATTCTCTCCCTTTTCCACCCGCTCGACAGCCAGCGCTAAGTGGGTAACCAGACCGATATAGGCACTGTCAGCCAAATGGTAAGAAAGATCGTCCTCCAGGTTGTTTAACGCATTTTCTACTTTGATCAGCTTTTCCCGGTCAATCAGACCAAGCAGGCGCTCCGAGATCGAGTCAATATTTCGCAGTGCCTTGTTCTGTATGTTTTCTTTGATAACCCCGATCATTTCATGGTCGTCCAAATGCTCAGAGATCAATCGGCTGATCACCCTTCGCTTGGAAGACTCCGTGCCGAGCACCTCCACGCCGTAGCCTCTTTTGCGCAAAAGGGATAGCTCATACCGGGCAAGCATGACCTCCAAATCATCCAGGTCATGACTGATGGTAGCTGTCGTCACTTTCAGATCAATGGCAAGAGAGATGAGCTTGACTGGCTCCGATGCCTCTAGTAGCGAGCATAATATGATGACCTTTCGCTCCTGAGCGGTGAACTCGGTCGTCGTCTGATGTAACACAGAGGCTTGCAAGCTCTGCTTCTGCTCCTCTGATCCCACGATTTCTACGCCTGCTCCTGCTTTTCGCACTAGCTTCATTCCGTATTCTGCAAGCAGCTCATCTACTGCCTCAAGTTCCCTGTGGATGGTTCGCGGACTTACTCCGATGTGCTCGGCAATGAAGCCTATTGTTGCCCCTTTTTGTTCCTGCATCAAAATTTCAATGATCGATCGTTGTCGTGAGGATATCTGCATGCTCTGCTCCCCTCCTTAACACAAAGAGGGAAAACGCTAGCTCACACTAGCGTTGATTCCCTTTAACCGAGGCGTTTGACTAGTTTGTCATACTCCGGACTATTCAAGAAGTTATCAATTGAAATATGCTCAGCTTCGGGCGCTTTGACTTGCGCTCGATCGGTCAACGATTTGTGCGTGATGACAATGTCCGCGTCATCTGGAATGTCGTTGATCGCCGTGTTGATGACCGTAATATGCTCCAAGCCCGCTGTATTAAATTTCTTGCGCAAGGACGCGGCTCCCATCGCACTTGATCCCATCCCTGCATCGCAAGAAAATACAACCTTTTTCACGTCTGTGGCAATCACCGCTTCAGTAGCTGCAGTTGCCGCAATTTCTTCCTCTTCTACCTTTTCCTGCTTTTTACCTTTTAGCTCCTGCATTTTTTCTGTAGCTTTCTCGATGTCATCTTCCTCAGTCTTGCCGCTCATTTTCAGGAATGCAGAGGCAATGATAAACGAAACCACAGTCGCTGCAACAACCCCAGCCAGTACCGGTAGCAATCCCCCGCGAGGAGCCATTGCGCTCAAGGCAAAAATACTGCCTGGGGAAGGTGGCGCTACCAAGCCCGCGCCCAGTAAAGAGAAGGTAAATACACCAGCCATTCCACCGCCAATTACCGCCAAAATCAGGCGTGGATTCATCAGGATGTACGGGAAATAAATCTCATGGATTCCGCCAAAGAAGTGGATAATTACAGCGCCTGGAGCAGATTGCTTCGCATTACCCTTGCCTGCCAGCCAGTATGCCAATAGGATTCCCAATCCAGGTCCAGGATTTGTCTCAAGTAAAAAGAAAATGGATTGACCAACCTTAGAAGCTTCATCGAGACCAATCGGGCTTAAAATGCCATGATTGATCGCATTATTTAAAAACAAAATCTTGGCCGGCTCAACGAGTATGCTCGCGAGTGGCAAGAGACCTGCATTGACAATCACCTGTACTCCAGCCGCAAGCGCTTTACTTAACCCAACTACTACCGGACCAATCGCACCGAATGCAAGCATCGCAAGTAAAGCTCCGAAAATTCCTGCTGAAAAGTTGTTTATCAGCATTTCAAAACCAGAAGGTATTTTCCCTTCCAACATCTGGTCCACTTTTTTGATGACCCAACCGCCAAGTGGTCCCATAATCATTGCGCCCAAAAACATCGGAATATCGGCGCCAACGACTACCCCCATCGTGGCAACGGCACCAACGACACCGCCTCGCACATCATGAACCATTTTCCCGCCGGTATAGCCAATCAGGAGCGGCAATAGATACGTAATCATCGGCCCAACCAGCTTAGCCAGATCCTCGTTTGGCAGCCAGCCTGTTGGAATGAACAGGGCAGTAATCAATCCCCACGCGATGAATGCACCAATATTCGGCATGACCATCGCACTTAAGAAACGACCAAACTTTTGTACCGCGACCCTGATTCCTCCCGAGGCCTGGTCCTTTGTAGCCACGCTCTCCATACGTTGACCCTCCTTTTACAAAATGATCATATGTTGACATGATTCAATAGAAGTAGTTCATGCTTCAAATATAAAGCGTTTACATACTTGTCACAACAAAATCAAAAGGCGCTTTTGTCGGTTTCGCTGTTGCCAAAACTTAATAACACCTCAGAATATGCCTGCTCCCCCTTGTCATATGTAGGTTGTCCAAGCACCACCACAATCACGATGGCACCATGCCAGTCTGCACAAAAAAAAGACCGATGCGCTTGTGATCGCATCGGTCTGTTCTTTTCCTATTAGCGTTGTTTGTTATATGGTCTGCTGCCAGTTTCCGAGCTACGCGGGCGAGAGTCACCGCTGCGTGGACGAGAGTCGCCACTGCGTGGGCGGGAATCACCACTGCGCGGACGAGAGTCGCCACTGCGTGGGCGAGAAGGACGCTTGCCTCCAAAACCGGAACCAAATCCGCTTCTGCCTTTTGGCGGCATCTTTTTCTTGCCAACACGCAAAGGTGCTTCTTCTGTCAAACGAACTGGTGTCATATCTGGCTCTTTTGTTAACAGCTTGAGTGCCGCAGATACGAGTGTAACGGAATCCACATCCTCAAGCAATTGCTCTGCAAGTGTTTTGTAGGCGGACAGATTGTCTCGTCCGGAAGCCTCCAAAATCTTCTCCACAGCCATGCGCTGTTGTCCTTCCAATGCTTCCGCCATCGAAGGAACAGTGCGGCGCTCCATGCGGCGATTAGTAGCGCGCTCGATCAGACGCAGATGGTCAATTTCACGGGAAGTAACAAACGTGATCGCCAAACCGGTCTTACCCGCACGTCCTGTACGGCCGATACGGTGTACGTAGCTCTCGGAGTCTTGCGGAATATCAAAGTTGAACACGTGCGTAACACCACTGATATCCAGTCCGCGAGCAGCTACATCTGTTGCCACGAGCACTTCAATCGTACCTTCTTTAAACTTGCGCAGGACGCTGTCGCGTTTTGCCTGATTCAAATCACCATGAATACCTTCTGCACCATAGCCACGCTTGGTCAGTGCTTCAGACAATTCATCTACACGACGTTTGGTTCTACCGAAGATGATAGCCAGCTCAGGCGAATGAATGTCCAACAAGCGACAAAGAACATCAAACTTCTGCTTTTCAGCGACTTCCATATATTGTTGCTCAATGTTTGGAACCGTTACTTCTTTTGCCTTCACAGAAATCAGTGTCGGTTCAGTCATGAATTGCTGAGCGATTTCCTGAATAGCTCTAGGCATTGTTGCTGAGAACAGCAAAGTCTGACGGTTATCCGGCACTTCCTGCAAAATTTCTTTAATGTCGTCAATAAAGCCCATGTTCAGCATTTCGTCAGCTTCGTCCAATACCACGATCTCAATGGAATCGAGTCGAATGGTTTTTCTTCTCATATGATCCATGAAGCGACCCGGTGTCGCTACGATGATTTGAGGACGTTTTTTCAAAGCCTTGATTTGCCGGGTAATGTCTTGACCACCGTAAATAGGCAGAGCAGAGATGTTTTTAAACTGGGCAATCTTATTGATCTCTTCTGCTACCTGAACTGCCAGCTCGCGGGTTGGGGTCAAAACGACACCTTGGATATTTCCGCTTTTCTCATCCAGTCTTTCGATGAGGGGAATACCAAATGCTGCTGTTTTTCCAGTCCCTGTTTGTGCCTGACCAATCAAGTCACGGCCTTGCAGGGCTACTGGAACGGTTTGAACCTGAATGGCTGTTGCCTCTTCAAATCCCATGTTGCTTAATGCGCGAACGAGTGAGTCGCTTAATCCAAATTCATAAAAAGTTGCCAATGCACTTCAGTCTCCTTTTTCTTATAACCTTCTTCTATAAAATTCTCACTAAAAAAGGGCACTATTCCTTACGATCCGGAACATGCCCTTTTATCCCCGATTGTACAAATGCACCCCACAAAGAACATAGCTGTAATCGTACCATGCATTCCTACAAAATGCAAATAGCCGATCACCTAAAATCGTTCGACATTCCTCGGTTCTAAGATCGGCAAAAAGTCCCAATTTCTCTGGGTAATCGACTCCTTTTTTCTTCTATCTGAGCACATAGTCCGCCAGCACACTCTGCACCTCATAAATGTTGAGATTCTTGTTAAATTGCTTCTGGATAGGCATCTGACTGCCCGATATATAGATCTTCAATTCGGCATCCCAGTCAAAATTACCAGCAGTTTCAATGCTGAAATGCGTAATACTTTTATACGGGATGGAATGAAACTCGACCTTTTTCCCAGTAAGTCCCTGCTTATCAATCAGTATTAGGCGCTTATCCGTAAAAATAAACATGTCACGAATCAATTTGTACGCTTTTTCCAATCGTTCATTTTTCGCCAAAATGTGACCAAGTTCATTTTGGACTTCCGCAATATTGACCTCCGAGGCATTGCCCATCAACCCGTCAAACAATCCCATTTTTCTCTCCCCCGTTCTATTTTCTCATTTCACATGCTCTTTGCTTATATGTATACGACTGAGTGTGCATCTTTTTGTTCCCAGACTTGAAAAAAGCTGACTCCCACGTATAGGTGTCAGCTTGAATCATTTGCCAAAATCTTAGCTTAGTCCGTTGATCACGCCATCTTCATCGACGTAGAGCAATTCTGCTGCCGGCTTTTTCGGAAGTCCTGGCATCGTCACTAAGCTACCTGTCAGGGCAACAATAAAGCCTGCGCCTGCAGACAGGCGTATTTCGCTCACTTGAATCGTAAAGTCAGTCGGTGCCCCCAATAGATCGGCACGATCTGTAAAGGAGTACGGTGTTTTTGCCATGCAGACTGGCAAATGAGACATTCCCAGCTCTTCCACCTTCTGAATGGTTTTCAGTGCACCCGGAGAAAACACGACACCTGATCCACGATACACCTCTTTCACAATCGTCTCGATTTTTTCCTTTACGGAAAGCTCCTCTTCATAGAGGAAGCGGAATTGTGACGGTCTTTCTGCTGCACGTGCCACCTTTTCAGCCAGCTCCGTTCCACCTGCTCCACCCTCTGCCCAAACGTTGGAGAGTGCCGCCTCGACGCCAGCCTGCTGGCAAAGCAAAATAACCTTGTCTACCTCTGCTTGCGTATCCGTCGCGAAGTGATTGATGGCGACTACTGCCGGAACACCAAACTTTTCAAGGTTTTCCAAATGTCGCTTCACGTTGGCAAACCCTTTTTCCAATGCCTCCAGGTTCTCTGTGGCCAAATCGGCAACCTTTACCCCCGCATTGTACTTCAAGGAACGAACTGTAATCACGACGACAGCCGCTGCTGGTGTCAGCCCTGCTTTTCGACATTTGATGTCAAAGAACTTCTCCGCACCGAGGTCCGCGCCAAACCCGGCCTCTGTCACCACGTAGTCAGCCAGCTTCAGTGCTGTTTTAGTCGCGATGACACTGCTGCAGCCGTGAGCAATATTCGCAAACGGACCGCCGTGAATGATGACTGGTGTACCTTCGATCGTTTGGACGAGATTCGGCTTGATTGCTTCCTTCAAAAGCACCACCATCGCTTCAACCGCATTCACTTCCTCCGCCCGAACAGGCTGGTCGTCAAAGTCGTAGCCGATGATGATATGCGCTAAGCGATCTCGCAAATCCGACAAGTTTTCACTCAGGCACAGAATCGCCATGATTTCCGAAGCGGTAGTAATCATAAACCCGTCTTCCCGCGTCATGCCATTGCTATCCCCAAGACCTACGACGATGTTGCGCAGGGCACGGTCGTTCATATCCATAGCGCGTTTCCAAACGATCTTCTTAGGATTCAGTCCACGCGGATTGCCGTGAAATATATGATTGTCAATCATGGCTGCAAGCAGATTATGGGCTGCCGTAATCGCATGTATGTCGCCTGTAAAATGGAGATTGATCTCATCGGCAGGGAGAATTTGCGCTTTTCCACTGCCTGTCGCTCCTCCTTTAATGCCCATGCATGGGCCAAGTGATGGCTCGCGGAGTGCGGCAATCGTCTTTTTTCCCAGTAAATTAAGGGCTTGTGACAACCCAATCGTGGTGAGCGTTTTACCTGCACCTGCTGGATTGGGATTCATTGCGGTAACGAGGATTAGCTTGCCATCTTGACGGTCCGCTACCTTTTCCCACAGCTCGTTAGATAGTTTCGCTTTAAACTTTCCGTAAAGCTCCAGATCCTCTTCTTCGATACCTGCTGTCTTGGCAATCTCAACAATCGGCTTCATGCTTGCCTCCCTACATTCCATGAATTTCTTGTTTATTTACCAATGATCTACATTCCACATTGTAGTCGTTTCTCCTTTCCTTTGGTGCTTATTTGACTAAGAAAAGCACGTGGGTATGAACTTTTGGTCCTCCGCAACCATTACCTGGAAAAAGTCGTCTATTGTCTATATTAAAGAAAGCGAGTGTGACATCGTTTGAACCTTTTTTCATCTGAAGATCGAGTATGGTATAGGAAAAAAAGAAATGTCGTTCGGATGGGTATTATGCTGGGGTGGCTAATCGGTACGATAGCTATTTTCGCAAAATATGCTTTGGATGAACGCAGCATCCTCTGGATGGGACTCAGCGGATACTGCGGCGTGTTGCTTTTATTCAGTTACATATTTGGTTACATGAGAACTACATTTATAAAAACAAGGTTTAGTTATTTTCTTTTAGTAGTCTTTTCTGTCATGCTCCTTTATCTGCTCATCATGCTCGGTAAGGTCGTAGCAGATATCGCTATAGGTCCAGTCATCAAGGAAGTCTTGATCGAGGAGAAATGGGATCCACGGCGGGGTGGCGATCAGGTCACGACAAGCGATGGCGATCATTATGAGATTGCAGGAAACCATGTAGTCATTGAGGCGGGGCACAAATACGTCATTACCGTATTTGAACACAGCAGACTTATCGTAAACTCCAGAGAGATAAGATAGGGACATGTGCTGGACAAATTCATCTCAAACTCTGCATCGTGGCTCCAAAAGAAAAACCTGCACCCTGTTTAAAAACAGAATGCAGGCCACAGCTACGCTCCAAAAATCTTTCCCGGATTCAGTATGCCTGTCGGGTCCAGTACATTTTTCAAGGATTGCATCACATCTAGCGCTTCGCCATGCTCGATGCGCTGGTATTTTGCCTTTCCTACACCGACTCCATGCTCACCGGTACATGTCCCTCCACGGCTGAGCGCGTATTCTACCAAGTGTGCATTCAGTTTTTCTGCACGAGCTACTTCATCAGAATCATCCAAATCAATCATCAAAATAACATGGTAGTTACCGTCGCCGACATGGCCAAGAATGGCCCCATCCAATCCCGAAAGGTCAATGGCTTGCCGCGCATCAACGACTGCTCCAGCCAGCTCGGAAAAAGGCAGGCACACATCGGTCACCATCATCTTTTTACCAGGTGATTTGTGCAGGAATGCGTAGGCCATGTTGTGCCGCACATCCCAGAGCTGGGTACGAGCCTTGGAGTCTGTTTCAAACAAAAACTCCTGGCATCCGTGCTCTTTTGCGATGGTTTGGGCAAATTCGATATCGTGAGTCAAGGTTTGCTCACTGCCGTGAAACTCGATAAACAGTGTTGGGGTTTCCGGGTAGCTCGTTTCCTTGTAAATATTGACCTGACGAATCGAACGCTCATCGATTAGCTCAATCCTGGCCACCTGTATGCCAGCGGATAAAATGTCGACAACCGTATCAACTGCCTCCTGAACGGACGGAAAGCAAGCCCGGGCTGCCGTTGTGGCTTCGGGAATTCCGTACACACGCAGTGTCAATTCTGTAAAGACACCGAGCGTGCCCTCTGAGCCTACGAACAAGCCTGTCAAATGATAGCCAGAAGATGATTTCGCAGTCATGCTCCCCGTGTGAATGATGCGACCATCAGCGAGTACGACCTCCAGATCACGTACCTGATCACGCATGACGCCGTAGCGGACCGATGTAGTTCCACTTGCATTCGTCGCTGCCATTCCGCCAAGTGTCGCATCCGCACCCGGGTCAACGGAAAAGAACAGTCCGTGCTTCTTCAGCTCTTTGTTCAACTGGGTACGCGTGACTCCTGGCTGGACCCGAACGAGAAAATCTTGCGGGCGAACCTCCAGCACTTGATTCATCTGGGAAAAATCCATGCTGATGCCGCCCTCATAAGGAATCGCATGGCCCTCCAGACTCGTACCGAGACCAAACGGGGTAACTGCAATGTGGCGGGCATGGGCCAGCTTCATAATTTGGCTAACCTCTTCAGCCGTTTGCGGAAAGACGACAACATCCGGCAGACTTGGCGTGTGGTACGATTCATCATGACTGTGGTGCTCCAAAACGGTTTGATTTGTCGTAACCCGTTCTTCCCCAAGTAATTCGACCAACGCTTGTATGTATTCCACTTTATCTTCCCTCCGTTATTTGCTCAGGTTCACCAGGAACAAGCTGATTTCCGGAATGTAGGTGATGAGCAGCAAATCAATGACCATAATAATGAGGAACGGTATAACTGCCTTTTCAATTTCCGTATTGGACAGCTTGGCAATTTTTCCTGCCACCAAAAGATTAATTCCAACAGGAGGCGTCAGCATACCGATAGCAGAGTTAACGACCATGATCACCCCGAACAATACAGGATCAATGCCCAAGGTTGTAATGATCGGAAGCAAGATTGGTGTCATGAGGATAATGGTTACTGCGGTTTCCATGAATGTCCCCAAAATTAGCAGCAACACATTGATGATCAGAAGAGTAATAATCGTGCTATCGGTAATCCCCAGCATAAATTGGGCAATTTCCTGAGGAATATTTTCCCTAGTCATAAGAAATCCGAATGCGTTGGCAGTAGCGATGATCAGCATGATAACAGCTGTCATAGTACCTGCACCCGTAAAGATTTCCCCTAGATCCTTCCATTTGATTTCACGGTAAACAAATAAGCCAATGATCAATGCATAGACCACTGCTACGACTGCCGCTTCCGTAGCGGTAAAAATTCCTCCGTATATTCCACCAAGAATAATAACCGGCATGAGAATTGCCAAAATTGCGTCTTTAAAAGCCTTCCAAATCTCAGCTGGGGAATGCTTTTCTCCACCACCCCAACCCTTTTTCTTACTAATCCAAAAAGAATAGGCAACAAGTGAGATCGCGACGAGAATACCCGGCCCGATACCAGCAATAAACAAATCATTAATGGAGGTACTCGCTGCCACTCCATACAACACCATCGGCACACTCGGGGGAATCATGACACCGATTGTTCCACCTGCCGCATGCAATGCAGAAGAAAATCGCACATCATATCCCTTTTTTACCATGTGCGGAATCAAGATGCCACCCACAGCCGCAGTTGTTGCTGCTGACGAACCGGAAATAGCAGCAAAAAATGTACAACCGATAACGGCTACAATCGCCAAGCCGCCTGGCAAATTTCCGACAATCGTATTGGCGAAGCGAATCAGTCTGGCCGATATGCCTCCCGTTTCCATCAGCTTACCCGCGAGCAGGAAAAAAGGGATCGCCATTAGCGGGAACGAATCGGTCCCGTTGAACATTTTTTGGATAACGACCAACAACGGGATATTTCCTTCCACCATAAAAGCGACGACTACGGAAAGACCCAGTGCTACGGCGATCGGCACATTGATGATCAGGAGGACCACAAGCGTCAAAAATAAAATCGTACCCACGATCGATTCACTCCTTCCCTGTGATGTCTTTCCACGTTACATGGAGAGCGTTCATGATGAGCAGAACACCGCTGATCGGGATCACCATGTAGACATACCCCATGGGAACGAGCAGAGTGGGCGATAGCTGTGTCATGCTTCTAGTAGCCAAACTATAACCCTGATGAACCATTACAACAAAAAAGAAAATGCTGAGCACCGCCGCTACAGAAATAACTACTTTGTTCATGAACGGAGACAAATGCTTTTGTATATATTCCGTTCCAATATGCGCTTTGATCGCCATCGCATATGCCGAGCCTAAAAAAGTGATCCAGATCAGCAAATACCGAGCGAGCTCTTCCGTCCAGGCAAGCGGCATGTCCAAGAAAAAACGGAACAGAACTTGTAGGAAAACGGCAACGATCATTACGGCTAACAAAGCAATAACGATAAGGCGAGTGATGCTGTTTATCTTGGAAATAATGTTGCCCACACGACTTCTCCTTTCACAGGGAAAAGGGGGGAGAAAAGCACTCAGCTCTTCTCCCTTCTCCTTTTATTTCGTATTCATGATTTCATCAACCAGCTCTTTGCCGAATTGACCAGAAAACTTGTCATATACAGGCTTCATCGCATCGCGGAAAGCTTGCTTGTCTACATCCTCAGTAATGACTACGCCTTTAGCCTTGATGTTGGTAATCGCTTCTTCTTCCATTTTGATCATCAGCTCACGTTCGTATTGACCTGCTTTCTTTGCTTCTTCGGCGATGAGCTGCTGTACATCAGCAGGCAGCTTGTCCCATACTGGCTTGCTGAACAAGATCATGGCAGCGGAGTATACGTGACCAGTCAAAGCCATGTACGTTTGCTTCGATTCGTACAGCTTGTAGGTTTGTGCTACGATTGCAGGGTTTTCCTGAGCATCTACAACACCTTGCTGCAGAGCGGTCAGTGCTTCTGTCCAAGCCATTGGAGTCGGTTTTGCTCCCAATGCTTCAAAGGCAGCGAGGTGTATCGGGTTTTCCTGCGTGCGGATTTTCATTCCTGCCACATCTTCCGGCTTTTTAATATCCTTGGTACCGTTTGTGATGTGACGGAAACCGTTTTCAGCCCAAGCCAGACCAATCAGGTTCACACTTTCCATATCTTTAAGCATGTCCTGACCTACTTTTCCGTCCAGAACCTTGTATGCTTGCTCACGGCTTTCAAACAAGAACGGCAAGTCCAGCACGCCAAGCTTTTGATAGAAGTTGGTCACTGGAGCTGTCGAAGTAATCGACATATCTGCCGTCCCAAACGTAAGTGCTTCTGTCAGCTCACGCTCAGCTCCAAGCTGGCTGAGTGGATATACCTCGATTTTGACTTTGCCATTGGAACGCTTGTCCACATCCTCCGCCATCTTCTTCAAAGCCAGATGATACGGATGATCCTCTGTCAAGGAATGTCCTGCTTTCAGCACATAAGATTGCCCGTCATTCTTTGGAGCTTCTGAGCTAGCAGCAGGTTGTCCACCTGCCTGACCGGAAGGCTGGGCGGTCTGGCCGCCGCCCCCTCCACATGCTGTAAGCAGCAAAGAAGCCGACATGATACCGGAAAGTAACAAACTCCATTTTTTTCGCAACATCTCGATGGTCCCCCTGAATTCATTTCTTTATTTTAGGTCATTTCTAAATTCATTTAATAATATGAAAATTTGACGCATTTGACTAGATCCCTCTTCCACCATCCACGTTCATCACTTCTCCAGTGACGATTTTGGACAGGTCGGAAGCCAAGTACAGCGCAGCTTGAGCAATATCCTCCGGCTGAATGAGCGTACCCAATGGAACGCTGCTGATGAAAATGTCCTTCTTGCCAGCTTCGACCTGATCTTCATCTCCGCTTATAAATTTGCCCAGCATCGGTGTTTCGGCAGGCCCTGGGTTAATGACATTCACCCGAATTTGATTGGGAGCCAGCTCGATAGCGAGTGCCTTGCTCAGCATGATCGCTGCGCCCTTTGATGCGCAATAGGCGTTCAGACCAGGTCTGGCGCGAATTCCCGCAATTGAAGCGATATTGATGATGCTTCCTTTGCTCGCTGCCTTCATATGTGGAACCACATGTCGCGTTGTCAAATAGATCGATTTGGTGTTCACAGACATGATCTTATCCCACTGTTCCAGAGACAGCTCCTCAATCGGCGTAAAAGCTTGAGGAACACCCGCGCAATTCACCAGCACGTCAATTGAACCAAATACAGTGATAGTCTCCTGAATCATAGCTGCAACACTTTGATCATCGGCTACGTCGGTTTGGACAGCATGCCCGTTGCCTTCCGGAAGTTCCTGCGCTACTTGCTGGGCCGCTGCTTTATTCAGGTCAGCCAAAACCACCTGTGCCCCTTGGTCAGCGAACAGCTTGGCGATGGCTTTCCCCATGCCTGACGCTGCACCGGTTACAATCGCTGTTTTCCCCTGCAATAGTTGTCCGTTCATAGATTAATGACCACCATCCTCTCTTCTGTCATCTCTTCGACTGCATAGCGCGGGCCTTCTTTGCCAAGTCCACTGTTTTTGACTCCACCATATGGCATGACATCGTTGCGATACGTGGATACATCATTGATCACAACGCCGCCGTATTCGAGAGTGCGTGCTGCCTTCATGGCGATATTTAAATCTCGCGTAAAAATGCCCGCCTGCAAACCGTACTCAGAATCATTTGCTTGGACAAACGCTTCGTCCAGGTCGCTGTAGGGGATGATGGTTACCACCGGAGCAAATACCTCCCGGCAGACGACTTTCATTTCCGGCGTTGTATTGACCAGCACAGCAGGATAGAACAAAGCTCCCTCACGTTTTACAGGCAGGAGCGATTTAGCTCCCTGGCTGATCGCCTCCAGTACCCATTCCTCGGTGCGGATCGCTTCTTTTTCACTGATCATCGGCCCAACATCTGTATCCGGGTCTTCCGGATTGCCGACCTTCAGTTGATTGACATGTGAAATGTACAAGTCAGAAAACTCCTGCATAACTGCCTCATGGACGTAAATACGCTGTACCGCAATGCAAGCCTGCCCTGCATTGTGAAAGCTGCGTGCTGCCGTCTGACGGGCTGCCAGCTCCAAATCTGCGTCCAGATGAACGATATTGGGAGAATTGTTCCCCAGCTCAAGTGCTACAGGGCGCATGCCACTGCGTTCTTTGATATGGCGTCCGACCTCACCTGAACCGGTAAAGGTATACATGGCGATTCGCTCTTCATCCAAAAGCCATTCGCCTACCTGGCTGCCCGCTCCCGTAACGATATTGATATAGCCCTTTGGCAACCCTGCTGCTTCCAACACCTCAAGCAGGAGAAAGGTCGCAATCGGAGTTACGGTCGCCGGTTTGACTACCAATGTATTGCCCGCCGCAATAGCTGGAGCAATTTTGTGCGTGCTGAGCAAAAGTGGATAGTTAAACGGCGTGATCGCTCCAATTACTCCTTTTGGTACGCGAATGGTGAAGCCCAGACGATTTTCTGATCCTTCTGTTGATTGCAGCGGGACCATTTCCCCGTGTATCTTTTTCGCTTCCTCTGCCGACAAAAGCAGTGTATTGATTGTCCGATCCAGCTCATTCATCGCATCCTTGCGCGTTTTCCCTACCTCACGAATGAGGGATCGCTCCATCTCGTCTCTGCGTTCCTCCATTAACTGTGATGCTTTCATCAAGATTTTATAGCGCTGAAACGGCGTCAATGTGTCCTGCTTAAAGGTTTTCTGCGCTGCATCTACTGCTTCTGTCACATGATGCTGCTCCGCGCGGGCAATGTATGCGATACATTCTCCACTGTACTTGTGGAAAACAGGAATGGAGCTCTCCGTTTTTACCCATTCTCCACCGATGTACAAATCATACGATTTCGCTTCCATTCTCCTCTTCCTCCTCATTTTTATTTCGCCTGGGCATAAATGTGGCGAACAAGCTCGTCTCCCAGTTCTTTGGTCGATGCCTTGCCTCCCAGGTCAGGGGTCAATATTTTGCCATCTACTAAAGCCTGTTCGATCGCATTCATAATTACTGCACTGACTTCAGGCAAATCGAGGTGATCCATCATCATCGCCAGGCTCCATACTTGCGCAATTGGGTTGGCTATACCTTTACCTGCAATGTCTGGTGCAGACCCGTGAATCGGCTCAAACATGGACGGAAATTTTCGTTCCGGATTGATGTTCGCAGATGGTGCGAGACCCAGCCCCCCGACAATCGCGGCACCCAGGTCTGTCAAAATGTCCCCAAATAAATTACTAGCGACGACCACATCAAATGTCTCTGGACGCGTAATAAAATAGGCGGCGAGGGCGTCGATATGGTAGAGATTCGTTTCTACCGCAGGATGCTCGCGGGCAATCTCCTTGACGATTTCGTCCCAGAACGGCATGGAGTGGTTAATTCCATTCGATTTTGTCGCAGCCGTCAGCCTCTTTCTCGGCCGCTTTTCTGCCAAAGAGTAAGCATATTTGAGGATGCGCTCCGTTCCATAGCGAGTAAAAACGTTGTTCTGTACAGCCATTTCGTACGGTGTTCCTTGGTGCATACGCCCGCCCATATTCGAATATTCGCCTTCTGTATTCTCTCTGACTACCACGAAGTCGAGATCAGCATGCTCCTTGTAGCGCAGCGGACTTTCCAATCCCCGGAGCAGCTTTACAGGGCGCAGATTCACATATTGCTGAAATGCTCGGCGAATAGGCAAGATCAATTCCCATACCGAAACATGATCGGGTACTTCAGGTGCTCCCACTGCACCAAGCAGGATCAAATCGTAATCCTTTAATGTATCCAATCCATTTTCCGGCATCATTCTGCCGTGTGTGAGGTAATAGTTACAGTTCCAGTCCATCACATCATTGGCGAAACGAATTCCTCCATGGCTTTCTTCGAGTGCTTTTAATACTTTCAGTCCCTCGTCCATCACCTCGGGACCGATTCCATCCCCGGGAATCACGGCGATCGAGTAATGAAGCAATCGACTCCCCCCTAAATAATCTAAATTGTTTGACCATTCATCAGTTAACTCTTGCACATTTGATGCCAAGTCAAAGGAAAAAGGGCAAATCGATAAAACGCTTTCATAGCAGGCAAATAAAACAACGTCATTCGACATTGTTCCGCACAAAGCAACGAAGTGCTGCAACAAAACGTTGCAACACTTCGCTCACTCGATCTGATATTGTTTGATTTTTCTCCAGAGAGTCGTCCGGTCCATCCCCAGCAGCTTTGCCGCCAAGGTTTTATTATGCTTCACCTGTAGCAATACCGCTTCAATCCTCTTCGCTTCCGGGTCAAAATGATCTGTTGCTGCAGGCCGCAAGCTGTGGGCCGGGGCTGTCCTTTTTCTGGCAAATAAAAAAGCAGCGTCCCCTTTTCCGATCCTGCCGCCCTTTGCTAAAAGTACCATTCGTTCTACCACATTACGAAGCTCCCTCACGTTCCCAGGCCAATGATATGTCTGAAACAGAGAATACAGCTCCTCATCTACCTTCTCCACTTTTTGCTCATGCTGTTCATTCATTTCCTGAATCATGCTATCCACGAGCAGCGGAATATCAGACAGGCGCTCTCGCAAAGCAGGAACATCCAGCTTTAACATATTTATGCGGTAATAGAGATCGGCGCGAAAATGCTCTTTTTCAATTTCCTCAGCCAAGTCGCGATTTGTTGCAGCTACAATCCGTACATCAATAGGGATGATTCGTTCCCCACCCACGCGGCGGACTCGCCGCTCCTGCAGCACTCTGAGTAAAAGCACCTGAATACGCAGCGGCATCTCTCCGATTTCATCCAAAAACAGCGTTCCACCGTGTGCCAATTCAAATAGTCCGGGCTTTCCACCCTTTTTGGCACCGGTAAAAGCTCCATCCTCATATCCAAACAGTTCACTTTCCAAAAGACTTTCCGGCAAAGCAGCGCAATTGACCGCCAAAAAGGGCCCGAACGCTCGACCGCTTTCCAAATGAATTCCTTGGGCAAACAGCTCCTTGCCCGTTCCTGATTCACCTGTTATTAATACCGTTGCACTCGTCTTTGCAAACAAGGCCGCCTGCTCCCTTGTTTCCACAATCTTCGGCGCTGTGCCGATAATGCTGTCGAGCCGATATCTGGCTTCAAGACCGTTATCATGCAGCTTTTTCCGAAGCGACATCTCCATCTTTTGGATGTCGCTAATCTCTTTAAAATTGGAAACCGCACCCACGATCTGATCCTTGACGATGACCGGAATACGGTTAATGACGATGGAACGGTCCAGCACGGTAGCTACATCTCCCAGCTCCTGACGTCCTGTCTTCAAGACACGCAGCATGTCCGAGTGGGGAATATAGTCCGTGATCGGCTTCCCCAGAACTTCTCCGGTAAGTCCCAAAAGAATTTTGGCATGCTCATTGACGAGCGTAATATGTCCCAGACGATCAACAGCGATTACCGCATCGTGCGCGGAATTGACGACAGCCTCCATGAGGTGCTTTTCTCGCAATCGATCCTTGGTGAACGTGACCAAAGATGCAGCCTGCTGTACTGCCCTGCGCAAAGTCGCAAAGGATGGATCAATCATTAATCGCTCTCCTCCTGTCTGTGTACTGGACAAGAGCATAGCGTCCCAGGCAGGGATCAGATAAATCTTTTGTTCGTGATCATGATTGGCTTGGAATTCGTCCTGGCACCAAAACAGACAAGCAAGCTCGTCTTCGGTACCCAGGGCATGCTCCAGCTGTAGCCAGTCTCTTTCCTTAGCTGATGCACATACGACCACGAGCTGCTTGTCTGTACGCTCTGCCCCCCGCAGCTTCTCCCATGCTCTTTTCACATCACTCATATCAATGGACAAAGTGACAACAGGGAGCGATAGCGACTCCAGCTCTTTTGCGTAACGTTCGGTTGTGATGACCACAAACGGATTCATCATCTGATCCAAAATCGATTTAATCGAGTAAAAATAACCGGCGCTATGTCCGCTTCTCTCCAACAGAGCAGCCATCTTTTTTTCCAGTTCTTTCTCTAGCCTGTATAAGGCAATCATAGATCCCCCTGATTCATTGGCGATGTGATGTGGTATTCCGCCATTTTCCGGTACAAGGTGTTTCGCCCGATCTGGAGCAGTTTTGCCGCCTGGCTTACATTTCCTCCACTCGTATACAATGCTTTTTTTATGGCTTGCAGCTCTGTTTCACGCAAAGATTGAACCGCCTCCTCAGCCTCTTGTGAGACGACAGCTTCCTCCAGCCCTTCCAATTGAATATGCTCTGCGGCGATCTCGTACGTCTCTGATAAAAAGCACGCCTGCATCAATACGCCTTGCAGCTCACGCACATTTCCCGGCCAAGAATAGGACCGCAGCTTGAGCTTCGCTTCTTTCGACAAGAATATCGGCTCTTCTCCCGCTATTTTTTGAATCAAATACTCAGCCAGCTGGATCACATCCGCGCGCATGCGAAGTGGCGGTACCTGAATCGAAACACCCTTGAGCCGATAGTACAAATCCGCCCGAAAACGGCCTGCCTTGATCTCTTCAGGTAGATTGCGGTGGGTAGCAGCTATCACTCTCGCATGGATAGGACGGGACTGGTTGCTCCCCACAGGTGTGACGATTTTCTCCTGTAATACGCGCAATAGAGCCGCTTGTGCCCGCAATGACATGTCCCCAATTTCATCCAAAAATATGGTTCCGTGCTTCGCTGCTTCGAATTTACCGATCCTGCCCTCGCGATGCGCTCCGGTAAAGGCTCCACCCTCATAGCCAAATAATTCACTCTCAATCAAATTTTCCGATATTGAACTGCAGTTCACTGCGATGAAAGGCTCCTTTTCACGCGGGCCCATCTCGTGAATCATTTGGGCAAACAGCTCTTTGCCTGTGCCGCTCTCCCCGTTAATCAATACAGGAAAGTCTACATGCGCTGCCTTTTGTCCAAGCTTTTTTGCCTGAAGAAAGAGCGGGCATGACCCCGCAAGTCGCGGAAATGGCTTGGCTTGAGAGCCCGGTGACATCGACCAGACGCGCCTTTGCCGATCCTGTATTTTAGCTCCGGCTCGCTTTACCTCTGGGTCTATGGTAGTTCCCAGCGCTTCCTTTCCCAAATGCTTTTTTGCATGCTCATTAAGACTAATAATTCGATCATCCTGATCCAGACCCACGAGCGGCAGACTAAGCCCAGCGCCTCCAGCCGTCGTTAACGGTCTCGGGAGCGCAATCACACGCTCTGCTTCTGCAAGCATTAACCGATTCTGCACTGCCTCGGCAATCGTGCAAGCGATGGTCAACGCAAAGGGATGTGAATATTCTTTTCTTGTACTAATATCAATAACGCCTAGCAGCTCACCCGTCGGGGAAAAAATAGGCGACGCCGAACACGTCAGAAACCGATTCTCCAAAAAGTAATGCTGGTCACCCTGGATTTGGACAGGCTGCTGTGCAATCAGGGCCGTACCGATCGCGTTCGTCCCCTTATTGCCCTCCGTCCAGTTGGCGCCAATCTGCAGCTGTACCTTTTGCGCCTGATTCGCAAATACGGGGTCTCCTACCGTATGAATAATATTTCCATCCTGATCGGACAACAAGGCGATATGCTCAGTCGACAACAAAAACGGTGCCAATTTCGTAAAAAGGGGAAAGCTTTCACGGATCAGAGGATGGTTTTCCTGAATGATTTCTTTAATCCTTCTGCTAGAGATAATTTGATCATTAGCCTTTTCCGTGGCTTTGAGGCTAGATTCCTGGCAGCGCTTCCAAGATTGCTGAACAATCGTCGACAACACTCTTCCCCTCCCCCAAAATCATTCCCTTTCAGTATAGCACGAACTGGAATTTTTTCACTGTTCGCTGCTTTAAATCGTATTGATTGTTCTACTTTGGAACATTTTTTGCTCCATTTCCGAACACACCTCTCCTTATCTATTCTAGAAAGCGTTGTCATTTCCCCCTTTTTCGACTTGGTACGATATTTGCTTTTAGAAAAGGATGTACAGAAACAAGTGATAATAGAGGAGGCGCTCGCATGATCTACGCTCAACCCGGCCAAGCCGGATCCAAGGTGACTTTCAAAAATCGCTATGAAAACTACATTGGGGGAAATTGGGTTCCACCAGTGAAGGGTGAATACTTTGAAAATGTTTCTCCTGTCACAGGCAAGGTGTTTTGCGAGGTAGCTCGCTCCACAGCAGATGACATTGAGCTGGCTCTCGATGCGGCACATGAAGCAAAATCGGCATGGGGTCGCACTTCTGCTGCGGCGCGCTCCAACATTCTCCTGAAAATCGCTGACCGCATGGAAGCGAATTTGGAGCTTCTGGCTGTTGCCGAATCGTGGGAAAATGGCAAACCTGTACGTGAAACATTAAATGCTGACATCCCGCTTGCAATTGATCACTTCCGTTATTTCGCTGGAGCCGTCCGCGCTCAAGACAGCTCGCTTGCCGAAATCGACAACGATACAGTTGCTTATCACTTCCATGAACCACTGGGCGTGGTAGGTCAAATAATTCCGTGGAACTTCCCTCTGTTGATGGCTACTTGGAAGCTGGCTCCTGCGCTTGCTGCCGGAAACTGCGTGGTTCTCAAGCCTGCTGAACAGACTCCTGCCTCCATCATGGTGCTCATGGAGCTGATTGGCGATCTGCTGCCTCCAGGTGTCGTAAACGTAGTAAATGGTTTTGGTCTGGAAGCAGGAAAACCGCTCGCGTCCAGCAACCGCATCGCAAAAATTGCCTTTACAGGTGAAACGACAACAGGTCGACTCATCATGCAGTACGCTTCCCAAAACATCATTCCTGTTACATTGGAGCTCGGCGGCAAGTCACCGAACATCTTCTTCCCGGATGTGTGTGCCCAAGACGATGCCTTCCTCAACAAAGCGATCGAAGGCTTTGTGCTTTTCGCACTCAACCAAGGCGAGGTTTGCACATGCCCATCTCGAGCGTTGATTCATGAGAGCATTTACGATCAATTCATGGAACGTGCACTAAAACGGGTAGCAAGCATCAAGCAAGGAAATCCACTCGATACCGACACGATGATCGGTGCTCAAGCGTCCCTGGAGCAGGTAGAGAAAATCCTCTCCTACCTGGATATCGGCAAGCAGGAAGGCGCAGATTGCTTGATCGGCGGTGCTCGCGCGCAGCTTACAGGTGATCTTGAGGGTGGCTACTACATCCAGCCTACGGTCTTCAAGGGTCATAACAAAATGCGTATTTTCCAGGAAGAAATTTTCGGTCCAGTCGTATCCGTTACAACCTTCAAAGATACTGAGGAAGCCCTCTCTATCGCTAACGATACATTATACGGCTTAGGTGCTGGTGTATGGACTCGCGACGTAAACACAGCGTATCGCTTCGGACGTGAAATTCAGGCAGGTCGCGTATGGACCAACTGCTACCACGCCTACCCTGCTCATGCAGCATTCGGCGGATACAAAATGTCTGGTATCGGTCGTGAAAACCACAAGATGATGCTCGCTCACTACCAACAAACCAAAAACCTTCTGGTTAGCTACAGCGATCAAGCATTAGGATTCTTTTAATCATATGGAACAACAAGAAAAAGTGCTCGCAACAGATGCTGCGTTGCAATTGATTGAGCGGTTACGAGCGAAGCACGGCGACTTGATGTTTCACCAGTCGGGAGGCTGCTGCGACGGCAGCTCCCCGATGTGTTACCCGCTCGGTGAGTTTCTTGTCGGCGATCAGGATGTGCTACTCGGCGAGATTGGCGGTTGCCCGTTTTATATAGGGAAAGCACAGTACGAGTACTGGAAGCACACCCAGCTCATCATTGATGTAGTCGAAGGGCGCGGCGGGATGTTCTCGCTGGAGGGCCCTGAAGGACTCCGCTTCCTCACTCGTTCACGTATGTTTCCTGACGCTTAACAAAACAAAACAGGATCATCCTTTCACCAGTCTAGGTGTGTGGACGGTCCTGTTTTTCTTACTCCATGTAAAAAGAGCAAGCTTTACGCAGCTTCGATGTTTTATCGCTGTCTCGGCTTCTTTCTCGTTGTACGTTGGATAGATGGTGTGCCTGCCCGCTTCGGTGCTTTTGTGGTAAAACGTTCAGTGTTTCGCTGTGCTTTGGCAGGCCTGCTGTTCTCACTGCCTGGCTTTCTGGTGCGGTCCTTCGATTTCTGTCCAAATTCACTTGGCTTGCGTGTATTTTGCTTACTATTGCGCTTTTGCCCATCTGATCGGCGGTCATTTTCTTTGCCTTGACGGTCTTTTCCACGTGATTCATTACCACGTGACTGCTCACGCCCGCCTCTCACATTACGGTCCTTACCCTCACCATTATTTCTACGATCGTCACTCTGACGCTTCTGCCCAAATCCTCTTTCATGTCGCTCAGAGCGATTTCTTGGTTCCCCTTTGCGCTCTTTTCCTCCGTCAGAATAGGTTGTCCCTGCCTTCTGCTGTCGTACCCCTGTTTTTGGCTCGGCGGTCGTGTCCTTTTCCGTCCTGATTCGTTCAAGCGGTAGCTTAATCCCTTTTTCAATCATCTCCAAGAGATTACGATCCTTCGCAGCTACCAGGGTATACGCGATCCCCTGCTCTCCTGCACGGCCTGTCCTGCCGATACGGTGAATATAGCTGTCCACATCTTCAGGAATGTCATAGTTAAATACGTGGGTAATCCCTTCAACATCCAAACCGCGGGCTGCTACATCAGTGGCAACGAGATACTGAATCCTTGCCTCGCGGAATCGCTTCATGACATCTTCGCGTTTTGCCTGTGACAAATCTCCGTGTAGTTCGTCTGAAACATAGCCATACCCTTGCAGGGCCGCATTCAGCGTACTCGCTCTGCGCTTCGTCCGGCAGAAAATGACTGCCAGAAAAGGTCGCGCTTCATCCAGCAAGCCACGAAGAGTTGCTTGCTTCTGCCGATCAGTCGTTTCCACAACGATCTGTTTGATGTCATCCAGTGTAATCCGTTTGCCCTGTACGTGGATATCCTCAGGCTGTTTCAGAAAGCGTTTGGCAAGTGACCGCACCTGTGCGGGCATCGTTGCGGAGAAGAGCAAGGTTTGACGATCCGGCGAGGTCGTTGCAATAATTTCCTCTACCTCAGGCAAAAAACCCATATGCAGCATCTGATCTGCTTCGTCGAGTACAAATGTCGAAACGCTGGAAAGCTCAATCGTGCCGCGTCTCAAATGATCGAGCAGACGACCGGGAGTTGCAATCACAATCTGCTTCTTGCCAGCCAGCTTTCTCATTTGCCGATCGACGTCTTGTCCACCGTACACAGCAAGTACATGAATATCATCTAATCTTGCTGTCAGCTTTTTCACTTCTGCCGTAATTTGCAGGGCGAGCTCTCGGGTCGGCGTCAAAATCAATGCCTGCACATATGTTGCCTGTGGATCAGCCTGCTCCAAAATGGGCAGCACAAAAGCAAGAGTCTTTCCAGTACCTGTCTGTGCCTGAGAAATAACGTCTTTTCCTGCAAGGATAACGGGTATGGATTTTTCTTGAATCAAAGTAGGCTCGGTAATCCCGTTTTCTTGTAATGTATATACTAGTTCCTGGTTTATGCCCAATCTAAAAAAGTCAGCCAGTTTCGTCAGCTCCCATTCTGTGTTGATCAAATTCACGCTTATTTCGTACAGACCGCAACTCCGATAAAATAACGTACACCATCACGCGGCTTTTCAAAGGTTACGCCTCGCTGATAGTAAATCTCTACATCCGAAAATCGGACAAAAAGCTGTTCGAATTCCTCCGGGGTTAGCTGGTGAACGTGAAACGGCTCACTCGTCTGCATTCCTCTTCCTCTTCCAAAAGGACTGGAGAGGACAAGCGTTCCGCCCGGTTTTAGCATTCGGTACAGATTGTCCATAAAGAGCAAATCGTCCTCGACATGCTCAATTGTTTCAAAGCTGAGTATCGTATCGAATTGTCCGAGCTGTTCGGGAAGCTCGGGATCAATCGCATTACCGGTCTGATACGTAATTTTTTGATGGTTGTACTCCCGATTGGCATAGTAGATCGTTTCAGCGTCGATGTCTACGCCTACAAGGTGAGTCAGCTCTCTCTTACGTTCCTTGGCTACCATATGACAGCCATATCCAGTCCCGCAAGCGATATCCAGAACTCTTCCCCTGATATAAGGAGTAGCAAAGTAATATCTGGCAATGTGCTCCAGCAGCATGCCGTTCGTAGGCTTCAGCAGCTTGGGGATGATTCGCTCCCCTGTCCATTCTAGCAATCTCATCACCAATTTTCTCATTTCTACTTGATCACATCTTACCTCATTCCTATGATGGATCATACCTATTCTCTGATTACTAGGAGAAGGGACTCATTCCTTAATAAATTTGTAAGAGTTTTCTATGCTGTTTTGTTAAAGCTGGCCGTTAAGATAGTAACATGAATGCATTCATAAGGTGGGAAAAAGCATGACGAATTATCATGTCCTCGTTGTCGACGACGAGGCTGAGATTAGAGACGCGATCGAAATTTATTTACAAAATGAATCTATGATCGTCCACAAAGCAGGCGATGGACTTGAGGCGCTAGCCATTTTGGAAAAAGAAGAAATTCACCTCATCATCCTAGACATCATGATGCCCAAAATGGACGGAATCACTGCCACGTTCAAGATTCGGCAGGAAAAAAACATTCCGATCATCATGCTTTCAGCAAAATCCGAGGACACGGATAAAATTCTCGGACTCAATATCGGAGCGGATGACTATGTAACCAAGCCCTTCCATCCTCTCGAGCTGTTGGCACGGGTCAAATCCCAGCTCCGTCGCTATACCAATCTGGGCACCTACAAAGTCAGCGAGGATGAAATACAGGTACGTGGACTCACGTTGAACAAAAGCACCAAGACGGTCTCGGTAGACGACAATGACATCAGGCTAACCGCGACTGAGTACAAGATCTTGGAGCTGTTGATGGACAACAAGGGGCGTGTCTTTTCGATTGAGGAAATCTACGAGCGCGTCTGGAGGGAACCTTATTTGAATGCGGAAAATACAGTCGCCGTACACGTCAGACGCATACGCGAAAAGATCGAAATCAACCCGAAAGAACCGAAATACTTAAAGGTGGTATGGGGAATTGGATACAAAATCGAAAAATAGCCGCACTCCGTTACTGGCAATGCTCGCCTTGGTAGTGAGCATTTCGCTCGCCTTGTTGACTGCGGCCGATCTCTACCACAATCGTGAATACTTGCAAAAAGACAATTACTTTCAAAGCTCCAGTTTTCGCTCGGAGCTGCAGAATTTTGTCGAGCTGGTAAAAAAGGTGCATGTGGATTATGCAGGATATGAAACGAAGACTCCTCAAGAAAAGCTGGGGAATGAAGAGCTCCAGCAGTATAACGGGCAACGGGAGGATGCTCTGAATGAAGTCGAGGCGAGGTTTGCCCAAGAGTACATGCCGCAAATCGAGGACGCCAGAAACGCTGGTAAACCGGAAGAAGTGGCAAGACTCACAACTGAAATGGAACAACGCAAAAAAACCCAATATGCCAAGGACGTCGCTTGGTGGGATAAGCAGCTTAGCGAAATGGTAACGAATAAGGATCAGGATTATGAGGAGAGCAAAAACAGCTTAACCCTCCGAAGCGGATCGATCAGATATTATGTAAGTGACGAAAAAAATCACAAAGTATATACCAATCTCGATCATGAGCCTACGGAAACCGAGATGAAAAATGCTCGTTTCTCAATTTCCTTCCCGCAAAACACTTATCAAAAATACAGTGAGTTCTCAAGCATTAGCCGTACGTATCAGATCAACCAATGGAATGGGGCTTTCTTTGTTCCGAAAAATTCCCAAGGATACAGCCAGATTCAAGCCGACGCTGTCTATTTTGATTCCATCCGTGATCGTTTATTAAAGGAATGTGCCTTGCTTACCGTAGCCCTTTTGATCGCTGCTATGCTTTGGTGGTATTTGAGCATGATGAACGCAATCAGACTTCCAGTCGTAACAAAAAGCTTGGCGCTGTTCAGACTCATTCCACTGGACATCCGCTTGATTCTAGTGCTGCCACTTGGTATTACGTATCTGCTCATGATTTCCAATATGCGGTTTTTCTATTTCCCCATAGAGATTGAGCATTTCTTTACACTCGGCTTCATTTCCGTTTTTACTGCCTTCTGGCTCCTGCAGCTATTGGAGGGCTGGCGCATGTACAAACAGCCTGAACTTTTCAAAGAACAATGGCAGCAAAGCCTGCTGACCAGACAACGCGTCCTTTTCCGGGAGAGCTTCGCGAATAAAGGAGTATTTTTTAAGGTTGCGACTTTGTTCATCCTAACCATCGGACTCGGAATGAGCATCGTATTAGGGTTTGTTTCCTTGATCAAAGGTGAGGGTGCCCTCTTGATCCTCTGCTTTTTCTACGGTCTGTTTTATTTGATCGTTGTGTTTCCATATGTCCTGCGGCGCATCGGATTGATGAATCGCATCCTGCTGGGAGCATCGGAAATGGCGTCCGGGAATATGAACGCCTCCATCGAAAAGATTCGAAAAGGCAAGCTTTCTGAGCTCGCTCACTCGCTCAACAACATACGTCAGGGCCTCAAGCACGCGATGGAGGAGCAGGTGAAAAGCGAACGGCTCAAATCCGAGCTGATCACCAACGTTTCACATGACTTAAAAACACCACTTACCTCAATCGTCAACTATGTAGATTTGCTCAAGCGCGACAATCTGTCCCCAGAAGAAGTAAAAAGCTATGTAGAGGTACTGGAGCGTAAAACAGACCGATTGCGCATTCTGATTGATGATCTGTTTGATGCTGCGAAAATGGCAAGTGGCTCGGTTGAGCTGAACATCGAGGAGGTAAACGTAGCAGCCCTGCTTAATCAGGCGATCGCTGAATTCAGCGACAAGATCGAGCAATCTCCGCTCACCTTCCGCGTCAATACGGAGCAGTCCAAAATCTACGCTCCGCTCGACGGCAAAAAAACATGGCGTGTCTTTGAAAACCTGATCGGCAACGCATTAAAATATTCGATGCCCAAAACGCGTGTCTTGATTGATTTGTTTGAGCGTGACCATGAGGTTATTCTCACGATCAAAAACGTCTCTGCCTATGAAATTGATTTTGATGCAGAGGAACTGTTTGAACGCTTCAAGCGAGCGGATCAATCGCGGAATACAGAAGGCTCCGGTCTGGGGCTGGCCATTGCAAAGAGCATCGTCGAGCTGCAAGGCGGGAAGTTGTCCATTGAAATTGATGGGGATTACTTCAAGGTGACGGTTGTGTTTCGCAAGTGGGCTCGGGCGGGGAGTTAGTGGAGGAGAGGAAACAGTTTTATTTCTTTCTCGCTGGTATAAAAGCCAAAGATCTTTATCTAAAAATTTGTAAGAACAGTAAATAATAATTGCCCCCTACGTAATAAAGCCGATGCCCCTTCACCAGGACATCGGCTTTTTGCTTGTATGTCGGCTAGATCGCGAAATTTCGTTCAAACAATGCTTGCACGTCCGAGACCGCTTGCTGTTCGTCTTCTCCCTCTATTTCAAAGGTGATTTCATCTCCGGTCTTTGCCCCCAGCGCCATGACGCTGAGGATGCTTTTGCCATTGGCCTCTTTGTTGTTGTAGATCATTTTGACTGTAGAGCGGTACCCACCTAGCAGGTTGACCAGGACAGAAGCAGGACGGGCATGGAGACCGCCGCTAACGGTTACTTCCACGGTAAAACGAATCATTACACTCCTCCCTTCCCGTTTTCATCCTGTTAGAAAAAACTTTTGGATGACGGCAGCAACACCATGCTGGTCATTCGTATCGGTTACTTGGCGCGCCAGCTTTTTGACTTCGTCAGGCGCATTGCCCATGGCTACTCCCATTCCGGCAAATTGCAGCATTTCCACATCATTGTAGTTGTCGCCTACCGCCACGATTTGTTCGGGAGCAATGTCCAGCCTTTTACTGAGTACAGCAAGTCCCGTTGCCTTGGAGACACCATCCGGCAAAATCTCCAGATTGTGATTCCCGGACGCAGTGACTCTGATTCCTTTTAAGTCTGCCCTCGCGATATCCCTTCTGGCAGCAGCTAAACGCTCTGGCTCTCCCATCACAAAAATCTTGGGAATACTCACATCATTTTCTCGTACGTAGTCAACGACCCGGCAGGACGCCATGATCTTGAGTGGATATAGATTCTTCCACAGCTGACGCAGCGCAGAGGAGTTCAATAACGGGAACAGATCTCTCCACTTCCAGCTTTTATTGGTAACCGCATATGATTCATGCAGCAGCATAACATCCAATCCATACTCGACGAGTACTTCTGAAATCCGGGCCGCTGTCTCAGACGGGATACGCTTTACGAACAAAACCTGGTCTGTAAGTGGATCAGCCACATACGCTCCATCATGAGAGACGAGCGGTACACGAATTTGAAACTGCTTCGCCAGCGTTTTTGCAGAAGGATAGGCCCTTCCTGTCGCCAGCGTTACATAGACCCCTTTGCTGGTAAGCTCTGTGATCGCTTGCAGCGTTACCTTGGACAGCGTGTGGTTGGACATCAAAATCGTCCCGTCCACATCGAGTGCCAGCAGTTTATAGCTCATGAGACGGGTTTGAAAAACTGCGGCAAGTAATCTTTATGAGCCTCCAGCATTTCATCGAGAATCTTTTTGGCAACCACATCAGAGTGCACTAATGGATTGATATTCATAGCCAGCAGCGCCTGATGATAATCCCCGGTCACGGCTGCTTCTGCCGCTACACGCTCGAATGATTTGATCTGCTGGACAAGCCCACGTACCGATACTGGCAAATCACCGACGGACAGTGGTATCGGGCCTTCTCGCGTGATGACGCAATTGACTTCGACCGCCGAATCGTCCGGAATGCTTGCGATGGCACCGTTGTTGCGCACATTTACTGGTTGAATATCACGCTTGTCGTTGTATATGGAGTGAATCAAATTGCAGGCAGCCTCACTATAGTACGCTCCTCCGCGCTTCTCCAGCTGTGGCGGTTTGATGTTCAAATCCGGATCTTCGTAAAGCTTGAACAATTCCGCCTCAACCTGCTTCACCACTTCGGCGCGCGTTCCATGCTTCTTGGCCTCTTCCTGCTCATGCGCCAGCATCGCACTGGTCTGGTAGTAATACCGGTGATAAGGGCACGGCAGAAGACCTAGCGCCTTGATAAAATCGGATTCCCATCCGAGATCGAGGATGTTTTGCATCGTAATTCCGGACTGCTCACCTGTCAGCTTGTCGATCACCTGGGAAATCACATTTTCCCCATCGACATAAACGGCAAGGCCAAATACCATGTGATTCAAGCCAGCAAAATCAATATGGACGCGTGATTGCTCAACACCTAATATCGTTGCCACACCCATTTGCATGCCGATCGGAACATTGCAAAGTCCAATTACTTTTTTCCTGCTCGAATAGCGCAGCACCGCCTCAGTCACCATGCCTGCCGGATTGGTAAAATTAATGAGCCATGCATCCGGGCACAGCTCCTCCATATCGCGGCAAATGTCCAGAATCACGGGAATGGTGCGAAGTCCTTTGAACAAGCCACCTGGACCATTCGTTTCTTGACCAATCACATCATATTTCAGAGGAATCGTCTCATCCTTGATCCTTGCATCGAGCAGGCCCACACGCATCTGCGTCGTGACGAAATCAGCACCCTCCAGTGCTTTCCGTCGATCGAGCGTCAGATGGACCTCCATGGGCACTCCCGCTTTTTCCACCATTCGCTTGGCCAAGGCACCTACAATTTGCAGCTTTTTCTCGCCTTCAGGAATGTCCACCAGCCACAGCTCTCGTACAGGAAGCTCGTCGTAGCGCTTGATAAAGCCCTCTACCAGCTCCGGCGTATAGCTAGACCCTCCACCGATCGTAACGATTTTAATTCCGCTCACACTCCAGCCTCCTTGCCTGTATGGATATGACCGTACAGCTCTACAAATTCTGTGGCCAAATCCTTAATAGTCATGGCATTCATCAAATGATCCTGCGCATGGATCAACAGCATGCTGACCTCTGTCTTCTCACCGGATACTTCCTTTTGGATTAATGCAGTCTGGTTTTGGTGGGCGAGGCTAAGTTCCTCCCCTGCACGGTTTAAAGCGTCTTGTGCGCCTTCCAGATCTTTGTTTTTCGCTCTGGCAATTGCCTCCATCGCCAGACTTCTGGCATTGCCTCCATGCAAAATCAATTGAAAAATCACGTCTGTCTGGTCCAAATAGATCTCCACCTATCCGAGTTGGTTGAAATTCACCAGCTGTATCTTCTGTTTCTGTACATATTCCTTTATTTGTGGCGCAGTCAAAATTTGCAGCTCTGTGGCACGCTGATGATTATAGGAGCTCCCCCTCAATACTTCTTCATCGAGAAATGCCGGATGGGTCATCAATTCCACGGTCGAAAACTCTGCTTGATCGATTTCGTCCAAAATGCTTATCAGCGTATCCACACTCAAATCATCACCGTAAAAGCGATGTATAAAGCCCTCAGTCGTCTTGATTTGCGGCCAATTCACCTGTTCGCTTGGAGTCAACGTCCACGGGTTTCGGACAGGCAGATCATACTCCTCTGCCAGTTGGAGCACGATGGGCAAAACTTCTTCATGGGCGTGAACGTGGTGATGACTGTCGATATGGGTGAGCCTGAGCCCTGTTGCCAGGAACGCCTCTATCTGTGCCGTCAATTCACGCCGGAGCTCATCGGCATTTGCCGAAGACAAATGGTCCTGCCCCCGCCGAAAACGCCCCTGTTCATCGATTAATGCTGGCACATCCTGACTCACTGGCGAGCCGCAGTCAAGCACCAGATGAATCCCTACTCCAAGCTCGGGATTCTCTTTTGCCAGCCGGGCAGCATGAGTGAATCCGGCCATATTGACCATCATGGTTGCAGACGTGACGATTCCTTCCCGGTGTGCTTCGATAATCCCGAGGTTCACCCCCTTGGAATAGCCAAAATCGTCAGCATTGACAATCAGTTTCATCAAGAGCCCCATCTCCTACCCATTTTTACATCGGCACTGCTTTATCTGTTCCTACTGCTGAAGAGCTGACTTGCTCCTCACTCAGCTTTTGTTTGTCCCATATCCGGAAGAACGGATAGTAGATCAAAAGGGACACGATTAAGTTTACGAGCTGAAGGATACTTCCTGAAATTTTCCCACCCGTCGCCAAATAACCACTAATAAGTAACGGTGTGGTCCAAGGAACCGCGACCCCGCTCGGCTTTGCTACCCATCCAAATGACATCGCCAAATAACTGATGATGACCAATACAACTGGCGCCAAAACAAACGGAATGATCAAAATCGGGTTCATGACAATCGGCATACCAAACGTCACTGGCTCGTTGATATTAAACAAACCAGGGCCAATCGAGAGTCTGCTGATGTTCTTCATTTGCTCACTGCGCGCCCGCAGCAGCATCAAGATGACGAGAGCAAGTGTCGCGCCTGAGCCTCCTGCATAAATCCACAGGTCAAAAAACTGTGTAGTGACAACGTTTGGCAGCTCTGCATTCGGATTAGCCTGGAACGCAGCCCTGTTTTGGTCCATCAGGGTTAGCCAGATCGGACTCATGATGCCGCCAACGATCGCTGCTCCGTGGAGACCCAACGACCAGAGCAATTGAACCAGCAGCACGCAAACAATTGCGCCAATCATACTGCTGCCTAGAGCATTCAGTGGTCCAACAAGCAAATCTGCAACAATGTTGTGGATGCTTTCAAAGGTGGTGTTTTCAATCACAATGCGGAGAAGCCAAACAACTAAAAGTACGATAGATGCAGGGATCAAAGCAACAAACGAGCGGGAAACGGCGGGGGGGACACCATCTGGCATGGTAATCACAATCTTCTTCTGGATGATTTTACGGTAAATCTCTGTCGACAATACAGCCAGCAGCATCGCGACAAAGAGTCCCTGGCTGCCCATCAGCGTGACCGGAATCACACCACCTACCTCAACTGCTGTGCTGGCACCCTCTGGGGTAAACAACGTTTTATAGGGAGTTGCCAGCAGGAAGGATGCAACGGAAATAGCGCCTGCTGATAACGGGTCTACCTTGTATTTTTCTGCGAGCCTGTAGGCAACGCCAAAGCTGACAATTAACGCCATGATGTCAAAGGTAGCATTTACTGGGTACAATAGCTTGGTTAACCATTGATCACCGAAAATCCCGCTCATGAATTCGCTATAACCAGGTATGGGTATGAAGCCAATAATGAGAAATAGAGAACCGATAATTAACAAAGGCATGGTTAAAATGATCCCGTCACGAATGGCCTGCAAGTGCTTCTGCTCAGCTATCCGCCCGGCTACTGGCATGACGCGGTTTTCCAGGAATGAAATAAATCCCCCCATACATACCCTCCTCTACTTTTTTAACCGCAGCGCAAATTCCAGCACATTTTTTCCATTCAGCGTTCCGTAATCAATCGTACTGATTACATCGACAGGAATCCCTCTCGCATCCCCTTCCTTTTTCATTTCCGCTAGCTTGTAACGAACCTGGGGACCTATCAGCAGCACATCAGCCTGTTCAATGTTCTTCTTTACTTCATCTGCGGAAACGGCCCAGATCCGTGCGGCAATTCCTTTGTCTTTTGCAGCCTGCTCCATCTTTTGGACCAGCAGACTGGTGGACATCCCTGCAGCGCAGCAAAGCAAAATATTCAATCCATCTCCCCCCTTTCACACGTTTGATGCCACATAGTTATAGCAAGCGACGTGCCAAAACACCCTTTTTGTATGCGCTTTCGCGAGAGAGTGCGTAGCACCGCGCTTTTCTGATTTGGTTTACACAAGCTCTGTTTTAGTGTTTCACCGACAATCCGCTAGTGTATTGCGATCACTTCCAGTTTTTTAAAAACGAAAACACTATTTACGCTAGTGTTTTATTGTGTAGGAAGAAATTCATGATAAAGCAAACATCATCGTCCGTGATGGTAATCGCGTACTTCTCTTGCAGAGGCTGAAGCTCATGGCGGATCAAGCTGTAAAGCAAGCGGTTTTCGGCAAGAAAAGGCTCCTTTTCCTGATACACAACGGCATGTGTATGTGCCCGCAAACGATCTACGAGGCAGCACATGTGAAGATACGTGCCAATTCTCGTATCGAAAATAAGCGTCGTATGCAAGCGCTCCTCCATGCGACTCACACACGTTCTGACATCGCGCAGAACCTCTTTTCCCTCCACCTGACTCAGGTGCTCCTTCAGCGTCTCCTCCATCTTCACATAAGCCTCTTCCAGGTCGATTGTCTGCTGAATGTCGTGCAAAGCTTCCCCGTTTAAAACGTCGTCCATACCGTAGCAGCGCAGGTCCTTGTCCAGCATGTAGTTGCTCACCACACAAAGCACTTCCCGCTCTGCCTTCATGTTTTTCAACTGCTTGCGCGCCTGGGCCTTGTCAATGAGCTGCAAGGGAACAAACTCAAGAAGCTGTTCATCATAGCGCAGACGTGATTCGAGCAGCTTTTTCAAAAAGAGTGCACTTCCTTCTCCTGTCAGGCAAGCAGCTACGATGGCCATTTTGGGTGCCTCGGCACATGCGCTTTCCTTTGGCAGCTCTTCTCGTTGCTGCTGAAAAAGCGTCATACTCGCCACATCGCGATACACATCCTCCAGAGACGCCCCCAGCATCGCTTTGCGAGTCGCTTCAATCACGTGTGGCGTACTAACCATAGGAATGACTCTGACCGGGATTCCGAGCTCTTTTGCGATCATTTCGCCAAAGCCAAGCAGCGAGCCCATATCTACGAGCAGAAGCAGGCCAGCCGTTCCACTGATCTGACGCGCGACCTTGATTGCTTGCTCCAGCACTATCATCGAATCAACTTCCAGCGGCAAATCAATCGCTTTGGCATAATCTGTGACCAAAAGCCTGTTCGTCACATCGACCATCGCCGTCGCCCCGCCACTGCCGTGAGTAATGACCAGGACGCCAATCGTTTCCCGTTCCTCCTGCATACTCTCGTCATCCAGCACAAAAAACATGGTGAGGTAACCCGCTTCCGCGATCGGTAAATCCATGAGGATCGCTTCCTCGATCATACGAACGCATTCGAGCGCTACTGCAAACTCCTTTTTGTATTTGAGCCGTACGCCGTTGATATGTGGATTTACGATCTGTTTCCCCTGTGCCAGCCTCTCCTTGGAGGTTTGTATGTGCAGAGCCAAACCAAAGATCACTTTTTGGCTCAAAATCTTCCCCAATTTCGCTTCCGCATACTCCACGATTTCTTCAACCAGGTGAATGATAATCGGGTCGATAATTCGCGCCATATCATCCTTGTTAATCCGTTGATGTACGCCTTTGATAAACGGAGTAAAGTAATTTTCGATATCAAACTCCAGTTCCTCTTCGCTGACTCCCTGATTTTGCAATTCGTATATTTTTTGCTCGATTTTTTCGTAGACGCTATTTGACGTTACCTCTGGCTCTCTTCCCACCATCAAGCTATCCTCGGTAGGCAAGACAACAAAGCACTCGTTGTTCGTTCCAATCAATTCGTCCAAAGCAGACTTTTGTTCTTTTGCCAACAGCAGTCCCTGCTTCACATGATGGGGCATATCCTGGACGGTTACATGAAGCTGTTTTTTCTTCATGGAAATGAACTCTGCATACGCACTGGCACACGTAAGCTGAATATCTGTTTTTAGCTGTCCGATGTTATTGGGGCAATGGTAGGACAAAAACGCTTGAATGGCACTCGCAGAAATCGTAATTTCCCTGCCCAAGCGAAACGCTTCTTCCCGAAACAGCTTTATGACGAGTCCGAATCTCTCTTCGATGCGCCATTCTCGGAGGGAGGGAAGCCTGATAATCATCGGAATTCGTCTAATAAACGTTTTGAGCAGGCTGGACTCAGGATTTTCTGTCGTCGCCGAAATGATCTGCACCTGTGCCGTTCTCTCGATTTCTGTCTCCCCAACCCGCCGAAAGGTCCCCTTGTCCATAAAGGTGAAAAAAATCTCCTGTCCCTCTGCCGGCAGCCGGTGCACCTCATCGAGAAACAGAATACCGCCATCCGCCTTTTCCACGAGCCCTTTTCGATCATTTTCCGCTCCGGTATAGGCTCCTTTTTTCACGCCAAACAGCTGACTGATTAAAAGCTGCGGATTATTCGCGTAGTCGGCGCAATTAAACACAACGAATGGCGCATTCTTGTCCAAGCGTCCAATATCAACAGCGAATTCATGGATCAGAACGGCAAACCCCGACTTTCCCACACCCGTCTCCCCTAAAATCAGGCAGTGCATCCCTCGGGGAGGATACAATACTGCTGCTTTTGCCTGCTCAACCGGTGTTAGCAGACTTTTGTTTGTTTTCGCCAGCCTGTCCAGACTCGTCTGTTCAAGCAATAAGGAGTTTTTGGCTTCCTTTGCGAAAAAAAGCGTTGGCCGCCCTTCTTCTTTTTCGACTTTGCCATCCTTCCATAAGCGGTTCAGATCGCTGCTGACATTCGCTCGACTGAGGTCCAGCATTTCCGCCAGCTCTCCCGCACTTACTTTTTTACCCGAACCAATCTCTACCAATTTTTGAAAAACGAGTTCCAAACGCTTCATCCTATCACCTGCCATTGATTAGATAGAAGATCGCCGTGTGATTTGTTAGTTCGTTCTCAATTCAACAGACATTTGGAAAAACCTTCCTAATAAATAATATGACGATGATTCATAGGCAATCACGAAAAAAAGCCAGTACTCTTTTAAAAAAGAGCATTCGCTTCATCGCGGCATCACCTGATTGGGCGATGTCGACAGCCTGAACTGCAGCATCTGATACGGTAGCCGAGGAACCCGCGATTCGCGATATGCCTTGCGCGATTTCCTCCATGGCAGCCACACTGTCATCAGCACTCTTCTTTTGGGAGTTGGCGCCCTCGTAAATGACTTTTACCGTATCATTAATGGATTGCCCCATCATCAGCATATCGTCAGCGTTTGTGGCGAACTCTTTTGAGGAGACAACCAGCTGGTCAGAGGTCTTGTCCATATTTTCTACCAATCCACGTACACGCGTATGCAAATTCTCAGACATAGACAGCATCGCCCTGTACAAGGTACCAATCTCGTCCTGTGAGCGAACCGGATGTGCACGTTTTTCCTTGGTAGATGATGAAATATCCGTTTCCAGGAGCGTCTGTACGGTATAATAGATCTATAATGTCTGATGGGAGAATATACAGCCATGATGGTTTTTACACTATTCACCATATGGGCGCTGGGTCTTTTGGTCTTGTTTACTGATCCCAAACGAACCTCGATCCGCTGGGCATGCGCGACTGCCTTTGTAGGAGGAGGCGGCTTTCTCTCTGGAGTCATCGATGAGACGCTCATTCCTTTGTGGAAAGACACCCTTGCCCTGTATCCAGGCTCTGAACAGTTTTTACTGTTTCTTAGCTACAGTGCATCGTTTGTTTGCCAAACGGGACTGCCCTATACATTTTTAATGTTTGCCGTTCATTCGTCGGAGTGGTTGCCACGCAGGATGAAAATAAGCATACAGTTTGCAGCCTTACTGCTTCCACTTTTGATGATTGTGATCACACCGATCTATCCTGTGCTTTCTTTTAACTACTGGATTATGGTCGCCTGGGTCATACCTTTTTTTCTCGTTTCGTGCACACTGCTCATCGTACAATATCGCCGCGAAAAGGACCCGCTTGTTAAGAAAAACAGCTTTTTTACCAATGTCCTGATCATCATTCCGCTTTTTTTCGTATTTATTTTTATTTACGTCATGCGCATTCAAAATGATTACGAAGCGTGGCGTTACAACATGCTTGTCGTCGCCATCCAGTTCATTCTGATTGTTGCCATTAGTTTGAAATACGGGTTTCTCGGTGTACGACTCCGCGTGGAAAAGAAGCGTCTCGATAGTACACTGCGCGCGCTGACATCCGGAGCACAGATCATCAATCATACGATCAAAAACGAGGCAGGTAAAATCTCTCTTTACGCAGATCGCATTGAATCCTTTGCCGAGGAAACGAATCAGCCCTCACTAAAAGAAGATGCACACGTTCTTTTGCAATCGTCTCAGCACATGCTGGACATGATGAATCGTATTCAGGGACAGCTGCGCGAAGTAGAGCTGCGAGAGACGAATTGTTCTCCAAGTCAGGTGATTCGGCAGGTCATCTCGACACTAGCCCCTTATACAGATAAAAACAGAGTAAGTGTGGAAACCGAGCTGGACGAGACGCTGCAGCTGTACTGTGATTCTGTACAGCTGCGAGAGATCATCACCAATTTGTGCATGAACGCACTGGAGGCTATGAAAAACGGTGGGACGCTGCGCTTGCAGTTATTTCGCTCCAACAAGCACCTTGTGATCGCTGTTTCAGACACAGGCACAGGTATATCCAAAGAGAATCTGCCACATGTACTCGATCCTTTCTTTTCTACCAAAAGAACAGGGCAAAACTTTGGATTAGGACTATCTTATTGCTACAATGTCATGCAAAAGCATCAAGGACAGCTGGAAATCTACAGTGAGCCTGGCAAAGGAACTACCGTATTTTTGTTCTTCCCGAAAAAGCGTGTAGTACAAACCTAAATCACGAATGGAAGAGGTGGCTACACTTATGGCCTCGATTACTGTTTTTCTCGTAGAAGACGACCCTGTATGGCGAAAAGGTCTCGTCGATTTCCTCAATAAGGAACCGGATATTTCCGTAGTCGGTGAAGCTGGCACGAAGGAAGAGGCTATCGAGCGTTTTGCTCCAGGCAACGCCGATGTCGTGCTCATGGATATCAATCTGACGGAGAACAATTTGGACGGCATCGAAACCGCTGTTGCTTTTATGGAGCTCCAAGCCGACTGTAAAATCATCATGCTCACGTCGCTGACTGCTGAGGACGTCATTGTGGAGTCATTTTCTGCTGGAGCCGTCAATTACATCAGCAAAACCAGCTTCAAGGAAATACCAGACGCGATTCGTGCTGCCCATAACCGAGTCTCCTCGATCCATCCTACTGCTGCCGCTGCCCTGCGCAACGAATTTTTACGGATGAAAAAAGAGGAGGACCAGAAGCTGCTGTCCCCCGCTGAAAAAGACATTCTGCAGCTCATCCACCAAGGACAGACTCAAACGCAGATTGAGCAATCACTGCACATCACCAAGCGCACCATCAAGAACCACATCAACCGCATCCTGAAAAAAATGGGCGTCAAAACGAGCAAGGAAGCAGCCGCAAAAGCCAGCCAAAAAAAGCTATTCTAGGTCTTATTACAGAAATCTTCAACTGAAAGTCCACGGTTTTAATCATGGGACGACGGGACAAGAATATAGACGGACAGCTACCACAGTTTCTCTCATCAACTTTCATTTTGTTTTTTGTCCCCGCTATCGAAACAAGGTATTAGTGAAACAGTAAAGCGATATGTTGAAGAACAAAAGAAAAAGGGGGTGAAATGATGCAAACCTTAACCGTGAAAATTCGAATCTTTCCCACTCAGCCAAACATTCTCCGAAAATTGGGGAAAGAGTACATGCGGGTAGTCAACCAACTGACTGAACAAGCTGAACAGCTCAGAGCATTTCCAAAAATAACGACAAAAGATGTAGAATCAATCCTTCCATCCGCCGTCTGCAATCAAGCGATTCGTGATGCCAAGAGTGTGTACCGAAAAATCAAGAAGGTAGGCACTCGTCCAGTTCTGAAAAAACCTGTCTATTTCGTTAACAACCAAAATTATACGGTATCTGAAAATACAATTGCTTTCCCCATTGTTGTACATGGGAAGACGAAAAAAATGGCATTTCATGCTATAACCTCCAGCCGGGAAATGGAGTTAGTAAGAAAAGCGAAGCTTGGACTGATGCGAATTGGTGAAAAGTCCGGTAAGTGGTACGCTCAAATTTCGTTGGAAGTGCCTACAAGCGAAACAAGTCACCAAGGAATCATGGGAATCGACTTGGGTTTGAAGGCTCCTGCTGTTGCTATGACTTCTACAGGTAAAACTCGTTTCTTTGGGAACGGCAGGCACAACAAGTATATACGAAGAAAGTACCAAGAACGTAGACGAAAACTAGGGAAACTCAAGAAGCTGTCTGCCATCCGAAAACTTGGCAACAAAGAACAACGTTGGATGAAAGATCAAAACCATAAGATTAGTCGTCAAATTGTCAATACAGCCATTCAAGAAGGTGTCTCAATAATCAAGCTTGAGCGACTAGCGAATATTCGCAAGACGGCAAGAACAAGCCGTAAAAACGCAAAGAATCTGCATAGTTGGACTTTCTATCAGCTTCAACAGCTCATCTCCTACAAAGCAAACCTTGTCGGCATAAAGGTTATGGAAGTTAATTCTTCCTACACCTCTCAATCTTGTCCTGACTGTGGTGCGAAGAACAAAGCGATTGACAGATGGTACGAATGCTCATGTGGATTCAAGGCTCATCGTGATCGGGTTGGAGCGATCAATATTATGCGTCAACCTGTGACAGATGGTAACAGTCTGTCAGCCTAAGATGCTATACGCACTGTCTTAGGATGGGCTGATGAGACAGCCCCGAACTTGGGAGAACTACGGTTAGCAGAAATGCACTACCGACTACCACCCAAGAATCCCACTAATATCAAAGTTGTCAGTTTCCCGGTTTTAGCCGTGGGAGTCTCAACAGGTACCAATGAATGTTGGTACTTTTTTTACTTCCTGCACTCTTTACAATGAGAGCTATAGAGCAACGCCATTATCTTTTGTAAAGGTGTGGTACACATGGTACTCATTCATACCTTCCTGAAAATGATTCTGATGCTTTGGTTCCGTCCTCGCATCAACGGTCTGCACAAACTCGATCTTTCCCAGCCATCGCTGATTATACCCAATCACGTCTCGCTTATGGATGCTGTCCTCTTGTCCTTTTGCTTGCCAAAAGGTGCTACGTTCGTAGTCAATACGACGATCGCCAAGCGGTTTGCCTTTTTCCTCCGCTTCCGCAAGCACATCGCGATTGACCCGATGAATCCGTATTCGATTCGCCATATGCTGCGAGTCATCAGAAGCGGTGAGACGCTGGTGATTTTCCCAGAGGGACGCATCACCACCACTGGCAGCATGATGAAAATCTACAGCGGCGTCGGTTATTTGGCCCTGCGAACAGGCGTAAATGTTTATCCGGTAGCCATCAAAGGCTTGGAGCGCTCCATCTTTTCCTACATGAAAGGAAAGCTCTCCCTCTCCTGGTTTCCCGATGTAACGATGACAATCGGTAGTCCTTTCACAATGGAACGCGATCCAAACCTGTCGATGCGTGCTCAAAAGGCAACAGCCAATGATCAGATTCTGCAAACCTTGCAAAACGAGCTGTTCCAAAGCCGCATGAAGCAAAACGTCAATCTGTTCGATGAAGTACTGGAGGCTGCCCGTCTCAACGGCGCAAAGCTCGAAATTGCCAAGGATTTGACCAGCGCCATCAATTACCGGACGCTTTTGATTGGCAGCTACCTGCTCGGTACCAAATTGCAGTCCAGCCTATTAGGCAAACCTGTCGTCGGCGTATTTCTGCCTAACTCAGTCGGTCATCTCGTGACATTATTATCCTTGTTCCGCATCGGCAAAACTCCAGCGATTCTCAACTTCTCGCTCGGAATTCGTTCCCTGCTGGATTGCTGTGAGACTGCCAGGATCGATACGATTCTGACATCACGGGTATTTATCGAAAAAGGAAAGCTGGAGCATATTATCGCTGGTCTAGAACCACATCTGAAGATCGTGTATCTGGAGGATTTGAAAGCCTCCGCCACTGGCTTCGACAAGCTCGCGGCACTGATTCGCTACCTGTTCAAGCAAAAGGCTTCGCCTGCAAGCGACAACGAGCTGATTCTTTTTACATCAGGCAGTGAAAGCAAGCCAAAGGGTGTCGTTTTGACACATACGAATCTGTACGCAAATATCCAGCAGGTGACTACGGTCATCGATATCACAACCCGCGACAAGTTTTTCAACGCTCTGCCGATGTTTCACAGCTTCGGCCTGACAGCGGGTACGCTTTTGCCAGTCGTAAAAGGGGTTCCTGTCTATCTCTACCCCAGCCCGCTGCACTACAAAGCGATTTCGGAGCTGGTATACGATCAAAACGCAACCATTCTTTTCGGTACCTCGACCTTCATGGCAGGGTACGGTCGGATGGCGCATCCCTACAATTTTTATTCCTTGCGCTATGTTTTCGCGGGTGCCGAAAAGCTCAAGGACGATGTACGCAAGCTGTGGATGGAAAAGTTCGGGGTACGGATTTTTGAAGGCTACGGGGCAACTGAAACGGCTCCGATCCTGTCACTGAATACTCCACTCGCCAATAAGCCAGGAACAGTCGGACGCCTGATGCCAGGTATGTCTTACAAGCTCGATGCAGTAAGCGGAATCGAGGAAGGCGGCGAGCTGCTCGTTAAAGGACCGAACGTCATGAAGGGCTACCTCATTCACGGCAAAGGATTCATCCCTGCTGAGGAGTGGTACCACACGGGAGATCTCGTTACGACTGACAAGGACGGCTTTATCAGCATCCAGTCTCGATTGAAGCGCTTTGCCAAAATCGGCGGGGAAATGGTCTCGCTCAATCTGATTGAGGAGCTGGCGATGCAATGCTTTGGACACTCCGGCTTTGCAGCGATCACGGTAAACGATCAGCGTAAAGGCGAACGCGTCCTCCTGTTTACGACAGATGAGACAGTAGCACTGAGCCAGCTGCGAACATACTTGACCGAAAAGCAATACTCACCGCTGCTCATTCCAGGCACGATGCAGCTCATCAAGACTCTGCCTCTCCTCGGTAGCGGCAAAACGGATTACGTCACCCTGAAACAACTTGCTGAAAGTGGAGGAAAATGATGTGAACATACAACTTAAGCCACTACAAGCCCTATATTTCACTCAGTTTCTATCAGCTTTTGCCGACAACATGATTTTGTTTGTGATCGCCAATTTGCTGCGGGAGAACGGTTTTTCTCCCGCCATGCTCGCACTCGTATCGATTTCATTCTTTCTTCCTTATATTTTTCTCGCTCCTTTGGTCGGTCCTTTTGCCGACAAGCATCCGAAATCATTTGTACTGGTGATTGGCAACCTGATCAAAGCGCTCGGTGTCCTGTTGTTGTTCATCATTGACCACTCCAGTATCCTGCTGCTGATGCTCAGCTATTTTACCGTGGGAGTCGGAGCTGTTGTTTACTCTCCTGCCAAATACGGGATTTTGCCAGAGCTCACGCGTAATGAAGATGATCTGTTTCACGCCAACGCCCGGATTGAAGCCTACACAATTTTTGCAATCCTGACCGGGATTGGAATCGGAGGGGCTGTCGCCAATATGACATCTCCTGCGTTCTCATCGGCCATTTGCCTGATTATCTATTTGCTTTCTCTCGCTATGACCTTTTTCATCCCACGCATGAGAGGCAATCTGTCCATTCGATACGGTGCCGAGGCAAGACGCTTTTTCATCGACTTCCAGCAGTTGCTGAATCGTCCTGACACCAGCTTTGCGCTTATCGGAACAGGAGCCTTCTGGATGAGCTCTGCAGTCCTGCGTGTGGCTGTGCTCGCCTGGATTCCGATCGCACTGGATATTAACCCGGAGAGCTTTTCTGTTTCCCTGATCTTGGCTACGACCTCCATCGGGATTATCGCCGGGGCATTCCTTGCTCCCAAGCTGATTCCACTGGCGCAGTTTACTCGCTCGCTGACCTTTGGTTTCGGAATGTTTCTAATCATCGTGCTGTTCCCGTGGATTCACGTCACATTCATCGCGATTGGCTTGCTGCTGCTGGTTGGCTTTATGGGAGGCGTATTCATTATCCCGATGAATACCGTATTGCAGGAGGAAGGCAAAAAAATGGTCGGCTCGGGAAAAACGATTGCTATTCAAAACTTTATCGAAAACCTTTTGATGGCTGTTGGATCGGGCATCTACTACCTGGTCGTGTATGTGGGGATGTCCATCTCAGGAGCGATTGTCGGCCAAGGTCTGCTGCTCCTCATATTCCTCTTGTACTTGGTGAAGTATCGGAAGCGAATTACGCGTTGAAAAAAAGCCGTGACTGCGAGAGTCACGGCTTTTTTGTGTTCACTAAAGTATGCAGGATGCGAGAAGCTTACGGTTTAGGTGTTGCGGCTGCCGCAGCTTTTCTCGCATGGTTCAGCTGTTTGTAGAATTCGCCTTTTGTTTTTACATTCGCGAATTTCGCTGCATCTACCTTCGCTTTTTCAGAGAGGGCTGCTATTTCTTCTTTGGTGACAGCATCTTTCACATTGATCGATGCGATATTGGTGTACTTGCCATCTTCTGTTTTTGGAACACTCAGGATGCCTGCATTGATCAGCTCTACTGCATCGTTACGTTCTGGCGCTGTCGCATCTACCCCGATAATTTTCCAGTTGTTCTGTACTTTCGGCTCATAGACACCTTTTTTCACTTCTTTCAAATAAGCGATCGCACGGTTGCGAATTGTACCTGCAGTTTCACCAAACGTAGTATTGTCTTTGGAGGACCACAGCTGTTCAAATTTGCGTCCTTCCAGAGCGCCACCTTTTGCTTGCAGGGCTTCCATACGGTATGCGTTCATACCGAGCTTCAGCGTATCTTCTGTTTTGATCAAGGTTCCATCAAGCTTGCGCAGGTTGGTGATACGGCTGCCATATGGCTTGGACAAATCAATTTCGTATTTCACGTTGCCGAAGAAATCGTTGGTGCTGTATTTGGAAGCACGGCGCTTGCTATCAAAGCTCACGGTCACATCACCAGGACGTGTCGTGTTGAAATAGCCTACTGCCCATTCCATATAATCTTTCAAGTCTTTTCCGGTTACTTTGTAAACGGTGATTTCGCCACCCGCATATTGATAGTTGTAGGCGATATCCTTTTTCTTGATCGGGCCTACGTCGAGCTTTGCCTTGTCGTTGTCGATCTGATGAGCAACGACGTCAGCCTTGCTATAGTAGAGCATCACTTCATGGAAGAAATCAGATAAAGGCGTCTCCTGAATTTGGACCTGTGGAATTCCCTCAATCTCGTTTTTCGGGACGAGGTTCATGCCCTTCAGCTCTGCTACCACGATGTTGGCATCTGCACGTGCAAACTCATGGAACGGCGTCAGCTTGGTTTCCAGCTCAGGATCAGATACAGCTGGCGTGCCATCTGCACCTTTGACAGGGAGCGCAGTCGCTTCTTTGCTAGCCAGCACGACTTTGCCATTTTTCTTTTCAAATGTCAGGTCAATGCGGGAGAGGTGTGTACCATATTTGTCCGGCTCAGTGATCAGTACACCGTTGATCTCCTCTTTTTTCACCAGCTTGTGCATATGTCCAGCAAAAATAGCGGTCAATTCTGGTACAGCGTTTGCGATGTCTGCTACGCCTGTGCCTGGAATTCCGTTTTCATTTTCGATGCCCATGTGCATAACACCGATCATGACGTCTACTTTTCCTTGCAGCTCTATTACGGCTTTTTTGGTTTCTTCTACCGGATTTTTGATCACGAGGCCATCCAGGTGATCCGTTCCTTTTTCAAAGTCAGTGATCATTGGTGTGTTCATCCCGATCAAACCGATTTTGACGCCAGCGCGTTCAGCAATGGTATAGGCTGGGAAGTAACGCTCACCGTTTTCTTTATAGATGTTACCTGCAAGTACAGGCCCTTTATATTGACTGCTGAGTTTGTCGAGTGTATCGAGTCCAAAATTGAACTCATGGTTACCAAACGCCCACGCATCGTAGCCCATTTCGTTCATTGCAACCATCATCGGAGATTGTGGCTGGTCATTGAACAGCTCAGCAGAGTTGTCTTGAATCGAGTCTCCTGCATCCACCAGCACCGTGTTCGGGTTCTCTTTGCGAATCTCTTTGATCATCGTGAACAGCTGTGTCAAGCTTCCGCTTTGATTCGGTCCGTCCAAAGCGTAGTCCCACGGCATGAAGCGTCCGTGAATGTCAGATGTGCCCAAGAGTGTAATCTTGGTTGGTGCTTCTGCTGCTTTTGTCGGTGCTGGCGCCCCCATGACACCGCTACCGAGTACCAACGCTGATAATGCGATGCTGGCCAGCGTTTTTCCCATACGTCCTCGCAGTTTTTTCATGTTTTCCCCTCTACTTGTCTCATTGTCAGTACCTTACGATTTGTTGCCTTTTTCTTTCTCTTTTTGCTAGAAACAACCTCTCTTTCTACCAATATTACTCAACTATACCAGCCAATTTATCTGATCACCATTGAAAATTGGTACATATAGCCCTCCTCGTTTGAAAAAAAGCCGTGACGAGGAATCATCACGACTTTACGGCAGCATAGCTTTGCAAACACTCCAGGAAGAGCTGACCATACTTATCAAATTTGGACTCCCCGACTCCTTTGATCTGGAGCATCGCTTGCTTGTCTGTCGGGCACAAGCTGCTCATTTCCTTTAAGGTGCTATCGTGGAAAATAACATACGGCGGCAAGCCCTCGCGCTGTGAGATTTCTTTGCGCAGCGTACGCAACCTCTCAAACAGCTCGTCATCCTCAGTCAGCTGTACCGGACGAATCACGATCTTCTGCACGACTCGCTCCTCACCTTTGAGGACTGGCAATGCCCGCTCTCCCAGCTTCAGAACCGGATACTGGCTTTCCGTTACTTGCAGATAGCCTTCCGCGATCAACAGCTGGATCAGGTCGACGATTTCTTTTTCCTTGTATTCCTTCATCAAGCCGTACGTCGGCAATTCGTCAAAACGGAACTGCGTCACCTTTTTGTTTTTGGAGCCTTTGAGCACTTGCGCGACCAAGGCAGCGCCGAAGCGCTCTCTCATCCGTTTGACACAGGAAAAAATCTTCTGCGCCTCCAGCGTAATATCGGAGAGCTCTGTTTCATCCGTGCAGTTTCCGCATTGTCCACACGCTTGCGCATCCGTTTCACCGAAGTATTGGACAATGTATTGCTGCAGACAGCGCGGCGTCCGGCAATAGTCGATCATCGCGTACAGCTTTTTGTACTCGTGCTCCTTGCGTTCTTCCAGCAATTGATTTTGCTCAATGAAGAACGTCTGGGTCTGAATATCCTGCGGCTGGAACAGCAGGATGCACTCGCTCGGCTCCCCGTCACGTCCTGCGCGCCCTGCCTCCTGGTAGTACGCCTCCAAATTTTTCGGCATGTTGTAATGAATGACGTATCGGACGTTGGACTTGTCGATTCCCATCCCGAACGCATTGGTCGCAATCATCGTACGCACATCATCGTACAAAAACGCCTCTTGGTTATGCGCACGCTCTTCCTCTGTAAGCCCGGCATGATATTTGGTCACTTCAAATCCGCGCTTATGCAGATCAACGTGGAGCGCATCAACGTCTTTTCGCGTAGCCGCATAAATGATTCCGGCCTGTTGTGCATTCGCACGTAAATATTGCTGGATAAACTCTCGTCTGTTCTCTCCTTTTCGCACGGATAAAAGTAGATTGTCCCTGCCAAAACCTGTGATGAAGAGACGTTCATCGGCTAATGCCAGCTGTCTGCGAATATCTTCTGTGACTTCAGGAGTTGCTGTCGCTGTCAAAGCGGCGACAATCGGGCGCTTCGGCAATGCGTGCAAAAAGCGTGCGATCTCCAGGTAGCTCGGGCGGAAATCGTGGCCCCACTGTGAGACACAATGCGCTTCATCGACAGCAACAAAGGAAATCGGAACATCCTGAATCAGAGCTTGAAAGGCTTCTGATTCGAGCCGCTCCGGGGCAATGTACAGCAGCTTGTACTCTCCGCGCGCTGCCATCCGCAAGCGATCGCGCACCTCGCTATAATCAAGCGAGCTGTTGATTTGCGTAGCTGGTATGCCCATGCTGATGAGAACGTCTACCTGGTCCTTCATCAACGAAATGAGTGGAGAAATGACAATCGTCACGCCGTCGTATAGCATCGCCGGGACCTGATAGCAGATGGATTTCCCGCCACCGGTCGGCATGATGCCCACCGTATCGTGACCCGTCAAAAGACTTTCAATGATCTTCTTTTGCCCATCTCGAAATGATTCGTAGCCAAAATACTTTTGCAAGACTTCTACAGCTTTATTCAACAAAGAGAATTCACCTTCTCTTTCGAAATGTTTTTTCATTGGTTCTACTAGTGTAACCATAGGTGTTGGGACAAAACAAGGGGTCGTTCAGGCTTTAGTGGAGGAGGAAAAAGGAGAAAACGCTGGAGATTCTTGAAACACTTCGCTGGAGCCTAGACTGTCCGGCTGCATGAAAAAAGAGAAACCGCGTCCAAAGTAGCCCACACTGTAAGTATCTCAGGGGTGGACGCTTAAGGGCGTGTTTCTCTTTTTTCGTTCCGCCTTTGTCGGTGTTTCAAAGATCTCCCGCTTTTTTCTCCTTTTTCCTCTGCCAGCTTTTGCTTTTCACTCCTGGCGTTTTGGAAGTAGTTGCAGGTAGGGAATGATTAGAAAGATAAAAAAAAGCACCCCAGTGGTGCTTTTGTCTTTCAAGTAGAAATCAGTTAGTGCGCTTCACTCATAAGTGTCCTTGATTTTCCTGACTTCCACCAGAACATCAGCCGATAAGACAAGTACACACCGTAGCCGAGAGCGCCTCCGGTTGTGTTTAGTAAAATATCGTCTACATCAAAGATTCCGCAATTGGTGACGAGTTGGGTCGTTTCCAAGCCGAGGCTGAATAAAAATGAAAGCAGGACGACCTTTCCGAGTGACTGAAGCTTTTTGGAGAAAAGAAGAGGCACCATAAAGCCAAATGGCATAAAGGCGATCACATTTCCCAAAAAATTGATCAAGCTGTGGACACTGCCGCTTTCCCGAATAGCCACGAGGTATCGCTCTATCTCGTGGAAGGGCACCAAATTCCCGCGGTATTGCAGTCTTTCCCAGATGGAGCTCGGATTGCTCACACTTTGCTGCCATTGACCGTAGATTAGCTCCAGCTCCATACTTCCAAATTTTAAAAGCAAAATTTTGATCACGAGATACAAATAAAGTGCGAATACCGCATATTTCAGCAGGGCTACCATCACAGCTGACGTTGAATGGCTCCTCACGTTAGTCATTCTTAAACCCCATCTCCAACAGTTTTTTGGTTTCTGTAAAACGTGCCGCTTCATCTTTTGTTCCCATTACAACAGAAATCAAACGTTTATTTCCTCTCTGTGCTGTTCCTGTGAAGCAATAACCCGCTTCGTCGGTAAAGCCTGTTTTTAGTCCGTCCAATCCGGCTACTTGCATCGCTTCGTCATTTGTGTGCAGCATGAGGTTGGTATTCGAAACACGTTCATTGGTAGAGGACAATTTTACATGTGGCTCTGAAGTCACTCTTACGATGTCAGGAAAATCATTGATGAGACGAAACGCCAGCATCCCTACGTCTCTCGCTGTCATCTCGTTTTGCCCATAGTTATAGGCAAGACCCGTAGCATTCACAAACTGAGACGAGCTTAGGTTTAGTTCTACTGCCGTTAGATTCATTTGTTCTGCAAAAGCAGATGTACTCCCCGCCAAGTATTCCCCAATCGCCACAGCTGCATTGTTTGCCGAGCCGACTGCCATCGCCTCATACAGGTCTTTGAGGGGATACGATTCCCCTTCAACAAGATTTACTCGGGAGCCCTCCGTTGTCGCGGCATTTTTGGAGATGGGGATCCTATCTGTCCAATCCGCTCTCTGCTCCTTGATTGCTTCGAGCAGCAAATACTCCGTCATCATTTTTGACATGCTGGCTACTGGATATCGTGTATCCGCATTTTGGGTATAGAGCACTTCACCTGTACGACTATCAAGCAGAATGGCTGCCCGTGCGTCGAGGTCCACGTGATTATTTTCAGTGATTGCAACTTGTGGTTCGTTCTCCAAGTCGGCCCATGCCGATATTTCGTTATGAAAAAAGGCATACCCAATGACGGCAAATACCAAGAGTAGCAGCAGTGTTCCTCTGTTCAAAAAAAGCCCCTCCTTACCCCCATGAACCCGATCTTTCGTTCATGCTGATAAGGATAGGCTTTTGGAATAAAAAAAATCAAAATGAAAGGTAAAGAAAAAGTAAAGGATTTATGAACTCTAAGCGTTTTTGATCGGAAGCCACACGGTAAAGGTCGTCCACTCTTTCGTGCTGTCGGCTGTAATGCTGCCTTGGTGCAGATCGATAATGCTTTTGGCGATGGCGAGTCCCAAGCCCGAGCCCCCAGTTTCCTGTGAACGCGAGCCTTCTACCCGATAAAAACGCTCGAACAGATTGGGCAATGATTCAGCGGGAATCGGTCTTCCGTTGTTAGCAACGGAAAAGACTACGCCCTGTTCATGAAGGAAGACGCGAATAATGATTTCAGTCCCGCCCCACCCGTATTTCAAGGCATTGGAAATGAGATTTTCCAGCACGCGTACCAGCTTGTCTGTATCCCCGACCATTTCGATTTTGTGATCAGGCGTTTCCACGCGCATTACTAAGTCAGCCTCGTGTGCAGCTACACGAAAGCCTACCGCGACTTGTTCCACCAGCTCGACCAGGTCGAATTTGATTTTGCTTACATATGCTCCGCGATTGCGCATTTTGGTGTACTCAAACAAGTCATTGACCAGCACATTCATTTGCTTTGCTTTTTCATAGGCGATATGCGTGTATTGCTTGATTTGCTCTTCATCACGGTATTTCTTTTGTTCAATCAAGCCCAAATATCCGATGATCGAGGTCAAAGGTGTACGCAGATCATGCGAAACATTGGTGACCAGCTCATCCTTGGACTGCTCCAGACGGCGCTCTTCCTCCATCGCATCGAGCGTGCTTTGGACTAGGGCATGGATACTATCCACTACATCTCCCAGGCTACCGTTTGGTCTGATTGATATTTTGTGATGAAAGTTCCCTTTGGCAATGTAATGAAGTTCGGAAATAATTTGCTCCATTTGCTTTTGTTCCATATATTTGCGAATCCGCACGATGATCCACGCGATAAACAGACCTGTCGCAAGCAAAATAATCGGTATTTTAAAGGAGTCCGTGCCAAAATTGCGCCGCATCAGCCATACGTAATTCCTGATTTCCGGGATGTTGTACAGATAGTTATTAGCGAGAAAAGAAGCTAATTGGAAAACTGCATAGAAAATCAGGAGACCTAGTAACAGATCTACCAGCATGCGCAGAAAATCCTTTATGTTAAGCTTCAATTTTGTAGCCTACCCCCCAGACCGTTTGAATCACCTTTTCCCCACTGGTCGCCTTCTCCAGCTTTTCACGGAGATTGCTGATGTGAACCATCACAGTCTTATAGGAGACATAATTTTCCATTTTCCAGCAGCGATCAAAAATCTCTTCGGAGCTGAATACCCGGTTGGGATGGCTCGCCAATAAAAACAGGACAGAAAACTCAAGGGCAGTCAATTTAATCGGAGTGCCATCCTTGGTTTGGACGACATGACTCTGCTTGTCGATGATGAGCGGACCTGCCTCGATCACATCTTCCTGTTTGTTTTGCTGGCTGTAATTTGCCCGGCGCAAGAGCGATTTGACCCGGGCAATCACTTCCAGCGGGTTAAAAGGCTTTGCTACATAATCATCCGCACCTGTCATTAGCCCCATGATTTTATCCATGTCATTCGTTTTGGCACTTGCCATCAGGATGGGGATCTGCGAGTTTTTCCGTACCCGCTTGGTTACCTCGATGCCATCAAGGTTAGGCATCATCACGTCGAGTATGACGAGGTCAATCGACTTTTGGGCGAGTCTCTCCAGTGCTTCCATCCCGTCAAAGGCTTTTTCGATTTCGTACCCTTCGTTGAGCAAATAAATCGCCAAGAGGTCCACAATTTCTTTATCATCATCCACAATCAGAATCCTCATCTCATTCACCTCCAAAGCATGCTGGTTGATAGACCCACTATATCAAAAAAACCTAAAGAAAACGTAAAGAGGGGTGGGGAAACAAAAACATCTCTTTGGGGGAGTGGTCGTCCGGCTGTAGTGGTGGGGAGGAAAAAGAATTGAGCGTCATCCTTCGTCGAAAGTTAAGGAATGAATAGCTTTTCCTTGATTACAGGATAGACAAAACCGATGGCTGGGAGACCATCGGTTTGTTGGGAGTGCGGCTTTGACCGAAACACGTGCCGCTATTTTTTATTCTTTTGGATGGATCATTTGTTCTGGGCGGACTACTTCATCGAATTGTTCTTCGGTGAGCAGGTTGCTCTTGATTGCTGCTTCTTTGAGGGTGATGCCCTCTTTGTGTGCGAGCTTGGCAACTGCCGCAGCATTTTCATAACCGATGTGCGGGTTGAGTGCCGTCACGAGCATGAGGGAGTTGTTCAGGTTTTCTTTGATGACAGACAGGTTTGGCTCGATACCGATCGCGCAATGGTCATTGAATGATTTCATCGCATCCGCAAGCAGTCTTGCCGATTGCAGGAAGTTGTAGATGATAACTGGCTTGAATACGTTCAGCTCAAAGTTTCCTTGGCTCGCTGCGAAGCCGATAGCTGCATCGTTACCCATGACCTGGCAGGCAACCATCGTGATCGCTTCACTTTGGGTCGGATTTACTTTTCCTGGCATAATCGAGCTGCCTGGTTCGTTAGCTGGAATGACGATTTCACCAATTCCGCAGCGCGGGCCACTCGCCAGCCATCTGACGTCATTGGCAATTTTCATCAGATCGGCTGCCAGTGCCTTCAAAGCACCGTGAACATGAACGAGCTCATCGTGGCTAGTCAAGGCATGGAATTTGTTTTGTGCGGTCACGAATTTCGTATTCGTTTCGTTGCTGATTTCTTCTGCGACCATTTCTCCGAAGCGAGGATGTGCATTAATGCCTGTTCCAACAGCAGTACCGCCAATCGCCAGCTCACGCAGATACTCGCTGCTTTCCTTGATCATCTTTTCCGTTTTTTCAAGCATGCGAACCCAGCCACTGATTTCTTGTCCGAGGGTCAACGGCGTTGCATCTTGCAGGTGCGTGCGTCCGATTTTAATAATGTCCATGTACGCTTCGCTCTTTTGCTTCAAGGTTTGGGCAAGCACCTGTAAAGCAGGCAACACCTGATCCTCGATGGCGACAAGTCCAGCCATGTGCATAGCAGTTGGGAACGTGTCATTAGAGCTTTGCGATTTATTCACGTCATCGTTGGCATGAATACGAGCTGCTCTACCCTTTTGCTCCAACAGCTGGTTCGCACGGTGGGAAATGACCTCGTTGACGTTCATGTTCGACTGCGTGCCGCTGCCAGTCTGCCAAACAACGAGTGGAAAATGTTCATCCCACGTCCCAGCGATTACTTCGTCCGCCGCGGCTACGATAGCCTCTGCCTTGTCGTTATCCAGCTTTCCCAGCTTTTGGTTGGCACGTGCCGCACTCTTTTTCAGAATGGCAAACATACGAATGACCATAAGCGGCATTTTTTCGTCGCCAATCTCAAAGTTTTGGAAGCTGCGCTGTGTTTGCGCACCCCACAATTTATCTGCCGGGACCTTCATTTCCCCCAAGGTGTCCTTTTCTATGCGAAATTCCATGACTGCTCCTCCTTTTTCGTCGTGTAGCTGCCTCTCTTATTCATATGTAACCAGCTACAGCCATTATCTAACTGTACACTTCGTCGATTCTTCCTTTATCTTGTCCATTTATTGCTGGTCGAACGGAAAACGTTTGGAATTACTTGCTTACAATTTTGATGATAATGATTTTCATTGCTATTATCAAGCGCCAACATGCCTCAAAGTGTTCGAATCTCTTGAGCCGCAGTCAACTCAAACTCCATCGGCGCAGCAAAAAGACCGAAACGCCTTTTCCCAAGGCTCATCTCGGTCTCTTCTATCTGCCATTTATCTGCTTTCCACTTCTACAGAAACGACGTGATCTACTTCCTTTAACAAGCTGTAAATCTCCGTCGTATACGTATCCTCGGAGGCTGTAATCATCATCTCCAGCTTTTGCTGGTCACTTTCTACATCTTTAACCTTTACACGCTTCACTTGCATATCGAGATGCTTAATCTGCTTGAACACATCATCGAGGTTGCCCTCACCCTGCACCACAATTTTGATCGACAAATCACGTTGACGCAACGAACGCGGACCAACCCATCTCAAAATAAGCGGGAACAGATTAATCGCTAAAATGATCAGGATTGTAGCGGTGAGTGCTTCAAAATAAAAGCCCGCTCCTACCGCAATACCTAGCCCGGATGCCGCCCAAACCATTGAAGCAGTAGTCAAGCCGGAGATCACATCGTTGCTTCGACGCAAAATAACACCCGCTCCGAGAAAACCAACCCCGCTGACGATTTGTGCTGCCAGGCGCAATGGGTCCATATTGGTATGTCCGGGCAAGGAGAAGCGGTTCACCGATTCTATCGATACGATTGTGATCAGGCAGCTGGCTACAGAGATAACCATGCTTGTCTTTACACCTAACGGCTTGTGCTTCAGCTGTCTGTCCACACCGATCAGCAGGCCGAGAAACATAGCCACCCCCAGCTTCATCAAAAAAACATATGACAATGATTTCTCCTCCCTTCCGCCAACCAATGTCAGCTTTTCTTCCATCACCTTTTATTGAAAGTATATACGCTCTTCTCGAAAAATAGGAGAGAAATTTTTACATAGAGGGAAAAAGATCATTTCTTTACACTGCAACGGTATCTTCGCTTATTGTAAGCCCGGCATTCCCTCTTCATGCAAAAAGCGGAAAACCCCTCTAACAAGGGATTTCCCGCATAACCTTGGCTTGTTTTATCCTTGCGAATGAGCTTTGACCATTCGCTTTTGCAAGGAAAGCGAGCGTCCAAACAAAAAGATCGCACCTGCCGCCAAGCCCGTAATCAATCCAATCCAATAACCGAACGCGCCAAAAGACGTGAATTTCGCCAGCAGATACCCCAGCGGCAGCCCGATAACCCAGTAGGAAACGAGTGCCACGATAAAGGTGACGGTAACGTCCTTATAGCCGCGCAATACACCTTGAATCGGTGCTGCCACCGCATCGGAGATCAGGAACAAAATCGAGTACATCAAGAAATGCTGGGCCAGCTCCAAAACCTCGATATCCGTCGTATAGAATCCTGCCACCTGCTTGTTAAAGAGCAGCAAACCGAGACCAAACAACAGCGCTAGCACGACTGCAATTCCAATCCCCATGTAGCTGTATTGACGCGCATCTCGGAAGCGCTTGGCACCGACCTCGAAGCCTACCACAATCGTCAATGCCATCGAAATACTGAGCGGCACCATATAGATGAAGGAGGCAAAATTCATCGCTACCTGGTGAGCTGCAATCGTGATTGTGCTGTACTCACTCATAAAGAGAGTTACCGCAGCAAAAATACTGACCTCGAAAAAGATCGAGAAGCCGATGGGCAGCCCAAGCTTGAGCAGTTCTTTCCAGGCTGCAAAAGAAATGCGGTACAGCTTCGTAAACAGACCGAATTCCGCAAATGGATGCACACGTTTTACTACAAACAGACTGATTAAAAATATGCACCAGTACGTGATCGCTGAAGCATAACCAGCTCCAACCCCGCCGAGACGAGGCAAACCAAAATTCCCAAAAATCAAAGCGTAGTTAAGCAGTACATTGATCGGCAAGGAGAACAGAGTGATGATCATCGTTACCCGGGTCTCTCCCAACGCATCGATAAAACAGCGAATGACCGTGTAGAGAAATAGTGGAATAATCCCGATCGCAATCGCGTGCAAAAAGCCAATCGCAATCTCTAGTACATCGGGTTCTAACTGCATCATGTTCATTACCGGGTTTAGTGACATGCCACCAAAGATGATGACGGCAATCGCAATCGCAATCCCTACATACAATGCCTGAATGATAGTAAAAGGAACCTGATCCCTGCGGCCTGCCCCCAGCATTTGGGCTACCATCGGCATAACCGCCATCAATATCCCTGTTAGTCCTGACTGTACAGGCACCCAGAGACTTGCTCCAATCGCTACCCCGGCCAAATCTGTCGGGCTTGCGTGTCCGGACATGATCGTATCGAAAAAGGTCATGGAGAAAAGCGCCAGCTGCGATATAAGGATCGGCAGCAGGACAACCAGGAACTGCCTCCACTTTTCTTTTAATGAATAGGTCTCTAGCATGATTGCTCTTCCTCATTTACATAAGAATATCGTTGAAACGATTTGAAAAAAACTGCCAAATGACTCTCTTAGGAACTGTAGCACAAAAACATAGTATAGCAAAATGAATATCACTGGACAAAGACAATCCAAGTGTTTTTTTCTTCCAACCGGCTGCAGAAGAAAAAGTCCTTGTTAAAATTTTTTATATATATTGACAACAAAGTGAGAAGAGGCGTATATTTTTAAACTATAAAACCGACTATTTAAATTGGAATTATGAGCTTTAATTCCGACTCAACCACTAAAGGAGCGTAGAAGGTCATGGCACAGGCCCCCAAACATTTGAAAATCGGCGTTTTTCTCGCCGGGACCGGTCATCATGTCGCATCCTGGCGTCACCCTCATGCGCAAACAGATGGCAGCATGAATCTCGCCTATTTTCAGCAATTAGCCAAAACAGCTGAACGTGGAAAGCTGGATATGTTGTTTCTCGCGGACAGCCTGTCCATCAGTCCCGATTCCCATCCAAACGTGCTTGCACGCTTTGAGCCGTTTACCCTTTTGACTGCACTGGCTGCCGTCACAGCAAAAATCGGCTTGGCTGCCACCGCTTCCACTACTTATAGCGAGCCTTTTCATATCGCACGCCAGTTCGCTTCGCTCGATCACCTCAGCAATGGCCGGGCAGCGTGGAATGTCGTCACTTCCTCCATCGAATCCACTGCCTTGAACTTCAGCGGAGAAAAGCACCCTGAGCACAGCCTCCGCTATCAGCGCGCCGAGGAATTTGTCGAGGTCGTGAAAGGACTCTGGGATTCCTGGGAGGATGATGCTCTCATACGCCATCAGGAATCAGGCGTTTTTTTCGATCCGGCAAAGCTGCATGAATTGCAGCATCGCGGCGAGTTTTTCTCCGTTCGCGGACCGTTAAACATAGCGAGACCCCCTCAGGGACATCCCGTGATCATTCAGGCAGGCTCCTCTGAGCCCGGCCAGCATCTGGCAGCCCGCACGGCTGAGGTCATTTTCACGGCACAAAACAATCTTCCTGACGCGCAAGCCTTTTACCAAAGCGTGAAAACAAAGGTCGTCTCCTATGGCCGATCTCCGGATGAGGTGAGCATCATGCCAGGAATTTTCCCTATCCTGGGTGACACCGAGGAAGTCGCGCAGGCCAAATTCCAAGAGCTGCAGGAGCTGATCCCGCCTTCTGTCGGATTGAAAATTCTCTCCAGCTATTTGGGCGGCTTCGATCTGACACCGTATCCGCTCGACGGTCCGCTGCCCGACATCGACATTCCTGAGACCAACGCCGTGAAAAGCCGCTTTGAGCTCGTGCTGAACCTGGCGCGTCGGGAAAAGCTGAACATCCGCCAGCTTTATCAATACATCGCCGGTTCACGCGGTCACCACATCTTTGTTGGTACACCAGCACAGCTTGCTGACAAAATGGAGGAATGGTTTTTGCAAAAAGGTTGTGACGGCTTCAATCTGATGCCTCCACTTCTGCCTGAAGGCTTGGATGTGTTTGTTGATGAGGTCGTACCGCTCCTCCAAAAGCGCGGGCTATTCCGCACCGAATACGTGGGCAATACCTTGCGCGAACATCTGGGATTACTGCGTCCCGCCAATCGTTATACGAGCCAGCAAAACGTATCCATATAAAATCCTGCAACCACTGGTCGATGCCAAAATGCGCATCCTTAGAACCGGATTACAGCAAGAAGTGCGAGGGAGACAACATGACAAGAACGTTCCGTCTGGCTACCACAGACGATGCGGAGGAGCTGCTCACGCTGACGCTGCGAGCCTATGCTCCCATACGCGAGCTGGGCATCCATTTTGCTGCAGCCACAGCCGATCTGGCACTCGTCCAGAAAAACATTCACAACCATGCCTGTTACGTCCTGGAGGAAGGCGGCAAGATTCAGGCAACTGTCTCGCTGCGCATGCCCTGGGGGCCTCAGCCTGGACCATTCGGCCTTCCCCATATCTGGTGGTTTGCCGTCGATCCTGTCATCGGCAAAAAAGGCATCGGCTCCGCTCTGCTAACGTGGGTAGAAGAGGTTATCGTCCGGGATACGTTGAAAGCTCCTGCCGTTTCGCTCGGTACAGCCGAGGAGCATCCGTGGCTGTCAGCCATATATGAACGCAGAGGCTATGTGCGAGCCGGTGAAGCCAATCTGGGCCGCGGCCACACGACGATTTATTTCCGCAAAGAGCTGCAAACACCACTGCCGTAGCTCGTGCGACACATCAGTACAAAACAAATTAACCAACTAGGAGATACGCATATGAAAAAGCACAAAGGAATACTCGCTATTACACTCGGCCTCTCAATCCTCCTCGCTGCATGCGGCAATGGCGGCGATCAGGCAGCCTCGGGAGCTTCAGAAGAAAAGGTTTTACGCGTAGGCGCAACAGGACAAAGCTACCCATTCGCCTATAAAGAAGGGGAAAAATTGCAGGGCTTTGACGTCGATGTAGCAGAAGCAATCGCTGCGAAGCTCGGCTATAAAATCGAGTGGCACCTTGCTGAGTTCAGCGGCGTAATGGGTCAGCTGGAAACAGGCCGGATCGATACGGTCGCCAATCAGGTGGCTATGACTAATGAGCGTAAGGAAAAATTCAACTTTTCCCAAACCTACGCCTACGCCGGAACACAAATCATCGTAAAAAATGACAACACCGATATTCATTCCGTCAAGGATTTGAAAGGAAAAACAGTCGGAGCGGTTCTCGGCTCGAATCATACGAAAAACCTGCAGAAGCAGGACCCGAACAATGAAATCAACATCCGCACCTACGAGACACAGGAAGGGACCCTCAACGACGTAGCCTACGGACGAATCGATGCTTACATCAATGGACGCAGCGTCCTGCTCGCCCAGATTGAAAAAACAGGGCTGCCGTTGAAGCTGGCCGGAGATCCGATCACTTATGAGGAAGTAGCCTTCCCGTTCCAGAAAGACGAGAAGCACGATCAGCTGCGCGCGGAGTTTGACAAAGTGCTGACAGAGCTGCGTGACAGTGGCACCTTGAAGCAGCTTTCGGAAAAATACTTCAAGGCTGATGTTACAGCGCCAATTCAGAAATAGGCGGTGTGTACGCAATGAATTTTGACGGGCAATACATGCTAGAGGTCTTTCCTACCTTGCTCAAATACTTGCCACTTACTTTGGTGATGGCAGTCGTCGCGATGATATTTGCCATCGCCATTGGGCTGGTGCTCGCTCTCATCACGAAAAACCGGGTTCCTGTGCTGCATCAGCTCGCCAATGTGTACATTTCCTTTTTCCGGGCAACGCCTACACTCGTGCAGCTGTTTCTGATCTACTACGGTTTGCCTCAGTTGTTCCCGTCGTTCAGCGCATTGAATGCCCTGACGGCAGCCATTATCGGCCTGAGCATCAAAAACTCGGCCTATTTGGCAGAGATTTTTCGCGCAGCACTTGGCTCCGTCGACAACGGACAGCTAGAGGCGTGTCTGGCTGTCGGCATGACCAAAACCCAGGCGTACCGGCGCATCATTCTCCCACAGGCGACACGCAACGCGATCCCCGCTTCGGGCAATACGTTTATCGGGCTTGTGAAGGAAACCTCGCTGGCCTTTACACTCGGGGTCGCCGAGCTGTTCGCCCAAGGGAAAATGATGGCCTCTGCATCACTGAAGTTTTTTGAAATTTACCTGGCTGTCGCGATTGTGTACTGGGCATTGACCATCGTCTACAGCCTGTTGCAGGAATGGCTGGAAAAACGACTGAGCAAGCCATATAAAAACTAACGAGGGATCGCCATGATACACGTAACGAATCTGCGCAAGCAGTTTAAGGATCTGGTCGTACTCGACGGGATTGATATCGAAGTGAAGCAAGGAGAGGTCGTAGCCATTATCGGCCCGTCCGGCTCGGGGAAATCAACGCTGCTGCGCTGTCTCAACCTGTTGGAGAGTCCTGACGCAGGAAGAATCGAAATCGGGCAAGCTGCACTGGACGCACAAAAATACTCGCGCAAGGAGGCACACCAGCTTCGCCAGCAGACAGCGATGGTTTTTCAAAACTACAACTTGTTTAAAAACAGGACAGCATTGCAAAATATCACGGAATCATTGATCATCACAAAAAAGATGAAGCAGAGCGAGGCAGACAAAATTGGTCTGGCACTTCTGGAGCAGGTCGGTCTGGCTCACAAAGCCGACAGCTACCCTATCACCCTGTCCGGGGGCCAGCAGCAGCGCGTTGCCATCGCTCGCGCTCTCGCTGTTGAGCCGCATGCGATTTTGCTCGACGAACCAACCTCCGCTCTCGATCCAGAACTGGTTGCCGAGGTGCTGCAGGTCATCAAGAGCATTGCCGAAAAGCGCACAACCATGCTGATCGTCACACATGAGATGGCCTTCGCCCGCCAGGTGGCAGACCGCATCATTTTCATGGCTGACGGCAAAATTGTCGAGCAAGGAACGCCTGAGGAAATCTATGACCGTCCGCAAAACCAGCGTACGCAGCGGTTTTTGCAGCAAATAACCGCTCCGGTCACCTTTATCTCGTAGGCTGGGAAAGGGAGTGGCACATCGTGACCAATACAAATACGTTCGCAGCACGAGACAGACGGCTGACAGAGGAGCTGGCGGATCTCGTCGTTTCTTCTCATCCTGAAAATGACGATGCGGCCATGGCAGCGGCCCGATTGGGAATCTTGGATTATTTGGCAGCCAGCTTTGCTGCCCGAGAGGATTTGGGGACGGTAAAGCTGTGGAAAATCGTCGATGCAGAAGGCGGCCTTGCCGAAGTGCCTGTAATCGGGCAACGGCGCAAGGCCAGCTTTCTTCAGGCCGCCTTGCTGAACGGCTACATCGGGCACGCTCTTGATTTTGACGATGTGCATTCCGATGTCCGGGGTCATCCCAGTACGGTGCTTTTGCCCGCGCTAATTTCCGTTGCCTCCACCTGCCAGCTAAGCGGACAGCGATTTCTCTCTGCCTATGTTATTGGCGTAGAGGTCATGGCGCGGTTGGGACGTGCGATTGGGGACGCTCATTACATCAAAGGCTGGCACAATACCTCTACACTCGGGGTCATCGCTGCAGCAGTTGCGGCAGGCTACGCAAAAGGCTTTTCCGCGGAAAAGCTGCAAAAAGCGATCGGCTTTGCCGCCACCCAGGCAAGCGGCCTTCGCACGCAATTCGGCACTGAAGCCAAGCCCCTGCACGCTGGACTCGCTGCCCAGTCCGCTTTGCTGGCAGTCAAGCTCGCAGAAGCAGACTTCGGAGGCAGCTTGCATGCATTGGATGGCGAATATGGCTTTTTGGCGGTCTACGGAGACTTGTCGCTGGCCACATCTGTTTTGCTTAAAGATTGGGGCACCTCCTGGAGAATTGCTACTCCCGGGCTATGGTTCAAAATCTATCCGTTTTGCTCTGCCGCACATCACGCTGCAGATGCAGCTGTTCGCTTGGCTGCCCTCCATTCCTTTACCCCCACAGATGTGGAATCTGTCCGAATCGTGTTTCCTCCGGGAGGCGATACAGCCCTCGTCGAAAGGCAGCCGCGCACAGGCGAACAGGGCCGCTTCAGCGTCGAGTACGTGGTCAGCCTCGCTCTGCACAGACGATCGCTGTCTTTGGACAGCTTCACAGCAGCGCCGATCCAGGAGGACATTCTCGCCTTTTTGCCGCGTGCTCGGCGCGCCTACGACAGCGAAATCGCGCCTGCCCCGGAAGCCGTGCCAAAAGGTCGCTTTACAATTGTTGAAATCACTACAAAGGACGGACAGGTGTATCGCGAGCGGGTAGATCGCCCACGTGGCGCACCAGGAAATGCCCTCTCGGCAGCAGACGTGCAGCAAAAGCTTACGGATGTGCTGACAACGGCTCCGGCGCTTGCCGAGCAGCTTGTGGATACGACCGCGTCTCTCGCAACAGAGGCAGATTTGACACGCCTCCTGTCGTTATTGGCATAAATGGAATCATGAAAAAACCCGGGAACAGCGAATGTGCTCCCGGGTTTTGCTCTATCATCATTATGCTTCTACATCAAAAGCAGCGGCACGACTTTCCCCTCATTCACATCAATCAGACCCAAATCCGTCAGCTTCAATGCCGGGCTGACTGGCAGCGAATGCGTGCTGATAGACATGATCGGATTGTAGTGATTGTAGCCGAGGGATTCCATGGCTCTGCGCAGCTGTTCTACTTCTTTTGCCGTTTTTTCAAGCGGCTCCTCCGTCAGAATACCACCCACTGGCAAATGCAGACTGGCGATTACTTTTCCGTCGCAGGCAACGTAGAAGCCGCCCTGGTTCCGAATGACCTCGTTTGCTGCGATCATCATGTCGTGTGGATTGTGACCTACAACGAGCAGATTGTGGTTGTCATGTGAGTAGCTGGTTGCGACTGCACCGCGCTTGATTGTATCTCCACTGATCAGTCCATAGCCGCGATTGCCGTTTTTTCCATAGCGCTCGATGACTGCAATGAGTCCATACGGGCTTTCTTCCCAGCACAGCAGTCCGTCCCGCACCTCGACAATGCCTCGGTGATCCTCGGTAAATGTGGAGCCGTTCTGCACCAACATTACACGGCAAGGATAGCGATTGTCAGGAGCATCAGCAGCTACCTGGAAATCGGCTTCCGTGAGTGGCGACAGCTGAATGCTCTGATAAAAATGCGCCGGGAACTGCTTAGGTTTTACTACTTGGCTGTAGTCTTCACTGGAATCAAACGCTTTCTTCCCGTTTTTGTACACCTGCTCAATCGCCAGCTCACGCAAATCGGAAACTAGCATGAAATCCGCAATTTTACCCGGGGCAATCGCGCCACGGTCTGTCATTTGCATCCGTCTTGCAGGAGTAAATGTTCCGGCATAGATGGCGCGCTCCGGCGTCATACCCATTTGGATCGCCTTTTTCACGATATGGTTGAGATGACCGCGATTGTAGAGAGAATCTGTCATGACGTCATCCGTTATAAAGCAAAAATGCTCAGAAACATCCTCGTTGATCAAATAGTTCATGACTTCCTCGGTCATCGACTTCTCTTGTATCTCCAGGAACATGCCTGCAGCGATTCTGGCTTCCATCCCTTCCAGCATTTGATGGGTATGGTCAGAATCCACTCCTGCATAAATCACGCGATGCAAATCAAGGTCAAGCAGCTTCGGAACATGCCCTTCAATGACGAGCTTCGGATACTCTTTGCGAATATGCTCCAGGATTTGATTTGTTTTACAGTCAGGGTCCTTGATGATATCCACATAATTCATGATCTCGCCCAGACAGATGATCTCTTCCGAACGCAAAAGCTCGTCCATATCAGGAATCTCAACAGAACCCCCGGTTGTTTCCATCGAGGTCGCTGGCACCGAGCTAGGAATCGCATACTTCATATCCACGACACAGTCCTGGCTGGCACGAATCATCTCTTTGATCCCTTCGAAGCCAAATACATTCGCCATCTCGTGGGGCTCCGGCACAATGGTCGTCACTCCATTTTGGATCAAACCATAGGAAAAGGTCTCTGGCGTCACCATCGTGCTCTCGATGTGCAGATGGATGTCGACCAGACCTGGAATCATGTAGCGACCGCGACCAGCGAGAACCTCGCCCGCTTCAAAGCTCTCCGTATCACGCTCTCCAATATATAGGAATCTTCCGTCTAGTACAGCTACGTTTCCCTTGATAAACTTTTTAAAATAGCTGTTGTATACCTGGACGTCTTGAATCAGCAAATCGACTTTCACGAAAAACCCTCCTGTCTTTAGTCCACCAGTACCATTTTGTCTTTTGGAAACAGCAGATTGACCTTTTGGCCGGTCTTGTAGGGGGTCTCCATTTCCTGATTAACCGTGAAATCGCCCAGCTCGGTTTCTACTACGTATTGATAGCTGCGTCCGAGGAACGTGCTGACCTTTACGCTGCCCTTGAGCTGGTTCATGTTCTGATCGACAACCTCTTCCGTCGTTACCAGCAAATCATCTGGACGCATCGCGCATTTTTTCCCTGCCGGATTCGCCGTTCCCGGATTTTTGGACGCAACAAAGTGATGATCACCGACACGCAATCCGATCTCACCGTCTTGCTCTGTACGCTCGGCAAAGTCGATGAAATTCGTAAAGCCGATAAAGCGTGCGATGAACTCTGTTTTTGGATATTTAAAGATCGTTGCAGGATCATCGAGCTGTTCTATGATGCCTTTGTTCATGATGGCTACTTGATCAGAGATAGAGAAGCACTCCTCCTGATCGTGGGATACGTAAACCGTCGTAATGCCCAGCTCTTGCTGGATACGGCGAATTTCCACGCGCATGTTGATCCGCAGGTTTGCATCCAGATTACTCAGCGGCTCGTCGAACAACAAGAGGTCAGGCTGAATGACCAAGGCACGAGCAATCGCCACGCGCTGTCTTTGTCCACCGGAGAGCTCCTTTGGAAATCTCTTTTCAAAGCCGCCCAGGCTCACAACATCCAAAATTTGCTGCACGCGCTTCTTTACCTCTGTCTCGTCTACCTTTCGCAGGCGCAGACCAAACGCTACGTTATCAAACACAGAAAGGTGCGGAAACAACGCATAGCTTTGGAATACGAATCCGAAGTTCCGTTTATTTACGGGCACGCGCGTGTAATCCTTGCCGTCAAACAGGAAGCGTCCGTCCTTTGCTTCCAGAAAGCCAGCGATCAGGCGCAGTGTCGTCGTTTTCCCACAACCACTTGGTCCGAGCAGGGAAATAAGCTGACCTTTTTCGATATTTAAATGGAAGTTTTTCAAAATGTACTGATTGTCATAGGCAACTGAAACATTATCCAGCGTGAGCAATGCCATGGTTTGATGCCTCCGTTATCGTTTAGTAAAGTAGGAAAGCCCCATCAGACGTTCAATGATGAACATGAGTATTGCTGTGATGATCATGAGCAACACCGAAAGAGCAGCGATTGTAGGATCAAAGTTGTTTTCCACATACGTCAGCATCTGGATCGGCAGTGTGCTTACCCCCGGTCCAGTCATGAATACGGAGATGTCTACGTTATTGAACGACTCCAGAAAAGCAATCAGAATAGCCGCGATAATGCCGGATCGAATGTTTGGCAAGACCACCTTGAAAAACGTTGCGAAACGCCCTGCACCAAGGCTGAGTGCCGCTTCTTCAATGGCGAAGTCAAAGTTGGACAAGCTCGATGCCACCACTCGAATAATAAACGGAAGCATCAAAACGGTATGTCCAACCAACAGACCAGCGTAAATCGGCAGATGATACACGATAATGACGTACTTGAGCATTGCAAAGCCCATAACAATACCCGGGATCAATACCGGTGAAATGAACACAGCGTTTAGCGCTGCCTTGCCCTTGAAAGAAAATCTGCTCAAAGCATAAGCAGCCGGGATTCCCAATACGAGTGCCAACAGATTGCCAAGCAACGACACGAACATGGAGGTTTTAAATGTAGTTAAAAACATCTCCACTTTGAAAATATTTTCATACCATCGCCACGAAAAGCCCTCCGGAGGGAATTTCAGAACCGTACCTGGCTCGAACGATGTAAACGATATAATAATGAGCGGCCCTAACAAAAACAGAAACACAAGAAGCGTAAACAGGGCCAACCCGCGATTTTTCTCCTGCATAGCTTCTACCCCTTCGGATTTAATTTCGTAGCCAATTTGTTCATTACATAGATCACGACAAACGTAATGACGATCATGATCGTCGCGATGACAGATGCCATATACCAGTCATTGAGCGTAATCGCGTTTTGATAGAGAAACGTAGAAATTACCCGTTGTTTCCCCCCCAAAAGGGCAGGAGTCGTATAAGCAGTCAAGCTTCCCACGAAAACGAGAATACTACCGATGATCAAGCCCGGAACACTCAGCGGCACAATCACCTTGCGAAACGCGGTAAATTTGGAGGCGCCCAAGCTCTCGGCAGCCTTAATCAAATCTGGATCAATGTTTTCCATCACGCCAACCAGCGTAATAATAATTAACGGCAGGAACAAATGGATCAAACCGATCATCATCGCGGTCGGGGTGTACAATATTTCCAATGGCTTATCAATCAATCCCATAGAGAGCAGGGAGCTGTTTAGAAGCCCTTTTTTTCCAAGAATAATCATCCAACTGAAAGATCGCACGACAGAGCTGGTCAACAGTGGAAAGATGGCGAGTGCAAGCAGGATGCCTTTTTTACGCGGCCCTAGCTTTGAAATGTAATAAGCTGCGGGAAAACCTAACAGGATGCAAGCGATGGTCGTTACGATACTTACTTGCAGAGTCGTCAGCAAAATCTTCATAAAGTACTTGTCAGTCAAAAACTGGAAATATCCTTGCAGTGTAAAGCTTCCTTCTTGATAAAAGGTAGACGCAATGGTGAGCACGATCGGAATGACCATGAACAGCGTCAAAAACAACACGCCAGGCAACAGCAATAAATAAAGACCCTTTTTTTTCATTCCATTAACTCCTGTTCACGGTATCGTCAGGCTTTCAGCGCGCGGATAAAACGCACAAAGAATGCATCGGCATCCACGTCCAGACAGACATTCATGTTTGGCTCTTTTTTCAAGCGGTTTTGGAAATCACACACGGTCTGCCCGTCACACAATTCGCTTCTCGTCTCGATATCGACATACAGCTTTTTCGTCGTCACCAAATCCTTGGACAAGGCGACCCCAACAGCCAATGGATCATGCATCGCACATGCCCGTACACCATTTCGTTCAAAATAGCGCTGTAAATAATCAGAAGTGCTTTGCTTCACATAACGCCCAATCGGCGTGTCACCTAGCTCGCCAATATGCTCTTCGTTCAGCAATACTTTTCTCGTCACGTCGAGACCAACTAAAGTCAGCTCAGGAAAACCTGCATGGAAAACGACTTTGGCCGCTTCCGGGTCCACATACATGTTGTACTCAGCGACAGGAGTCACATTGCCATGTTCCTTGACTACCCCGCCCATAAAAATCACTTCTTTAACCAGCTCTACCAGCTCGGGACATTTTTTCACTGCCAGTGCCAGATTGGTCAGCGGTCCAGTCATGACCAGCGTCACTTCACCTGGCTGCTTTTTCACTTGTTCAATGATGAAGTCCGGTCCGAAGCCCTCTGCTGGTTGCTTCGTGACAGCAACACCCCGCAATGCGCCTCCCAGTCCGTCCTCTCCATGTACACTGTGCTCGAAAAAGACGGGACGCAGCAATGGCTGGGACGCACCCTTCACAACCGGGATTTGCTCCCCTACTTGCAGCAAGTCGAGGATTTTACATGTATTTTCAGTAGCTTTCCCCAGAGAGACATTACCGTTAACAGTCGTAATTCCGATGAGCTCACACTCGCCACTCTTTACTGCGAGCATGATCCCGAGAGCGTCATCGATACCTGTATCAACATCAAGAATGATTTTTCGATTCATGGGTGGGCCCCTCTCGCATCTGTTTTGAAAAAACAAGGGTATAAGCTCATGGTTTATACCCTCGTCCATTTTTACGTTTTATTGAGTGATTTCACGGTTCCAACGGTCAATCCACGCTTTGGAATTTTCGTTCACGAATTTCATATCCAGCTTTTGCAGCTTGTTGATCGTTTCTTCGCCGTACGTTACGCCTTTTGCTTCTTCATCTGTAAGCTTAACAGCTGTGTTTACTGGCGAATCTATTTTTGCTTTCGCCGCTTTTTCCTGAACGTCCTTGCTCAATTGATAGTTGATAAAGTCTTCAGCCAGTTCTTTGTTTTTGCTGCCTTTTACGATGTTTACGGTATTCATTACTGCGTAACCACCGCTAGTTGGTGCTACAAACTTCGCTTCTGGAACTGCTGCCTGGATATCCTTGAAGTACATTTCCATGATCGGTCCAACCGCAATTTCTTCTTGGCTGAACATATTTACGTACTCAGATGTTTTGTCGTAATACTTCACTACGCCTTTGTTTACTTCTTTCATTTTGGCAAAAGCTTGGTCTTCGCTAAATTCCTTGCTTCCAGCCACTTTCGAAGCGCTGTCGAGAATCATAGGGCCAGTTGTGGAGGTGATGCTTGGCAGTGTCAGCTTGCCTGCCAGCTCTGGGTTCCACAGGTCTTTCCAATCTTTGATTTCGGTTTTTACGATGTTTGGATTGTACGCAATCCCGAATTGTCCAATCGTGTAGGCAGGACCGTAGTCTTCACCCAGTGGAGCTTTGGCAATATCATAAATTTCGTTCATGTTAGGGATGCGCGTACGATCGATTTTCTCGAATGCACCACTGTCGATACCTTGTTGTGCATAATAGTCGGAAAGGTAAATCAGATCGACGTCAGAGCTGCCTTGACGGACTTTGTTGAGACGCTCTGCATTGTTCCCGATTTCCAGAACAATTTTGACGTTATGCTCTTTTTCGAACGGCTCATATACTTCTTTGCGGAAAAAGTCTTCGGAGAAACCCCATGTAGAAATAACCAGTTTGGTTGGCTCACCCTTCGCTGCTCCACCAGCAGCGCCTTGTTGTGGTTGTTCACTACTGCCACAGCCAGCCAGTGCCAACGAGAGTGCAGAAAAGGATAGGATTCCTGTCAGTAATTTTTTCATTTTAACTTCCTCCATTTCAGGTGTCGCCTGAGTCTTATTCTTCCATTGGCTTAGGATTCAACGTTTCTCTGTTTTTATACAACTTTCAACCGTTGATAAACCCCCTACTGTTCCACCGTTCGCGTTTATCTATGCATCAACCACACCCTTATAAAGGTAAAATTTGTTAAAAACAAAAAAGAAAAGTACCCTTGATTAGAACATTTCATTCTAAACAAGAGCACTTTTCCTCGTAAACAAAGAGAAGCGACACCCGTTTTCGCCAAAGCTTATGGTCTTCTCTTGAGATAGATCAAAAGAGAAAATCCAAATCACTCTGTCAGGTATTCAGTTCTGGTTCTGTAAGAATAACATTCGTAATCGCCAGCTGTGTAGCAGCGTCGTAATCTCGTAGTACAGCCTCTATGTTCAGTCCCATTTCCTCTTCCAATCGTTCGCGTAGTCTTTTCTTATATAGAAGAGACATTCGGAAATCGACTTCGAGCTTTAGTGATGGGGCCTCACCCTCCAGCGCAGCAGAGCGGGGAGAACGGCGATGTTTGGCATAGAAGGTAATCATTTGGTTCTCAATCGTTACTCTCAGGAGAGTCGTTCCAAATCCGAACAACTCTTTTGCTATCTCGTTATATATAGCAGATAGCCTTTTTCTGATTTCATTCGTATCCAATAGTGTCATAGCCATCACCTGCGAGAACATATATCAGGTATGTTTTTTTCTCATTATACATATGTTCTCGTCCTCTAGCAAGTAATCATTCGTATTTTGGCGAATTTAAAATACTTCACTTCGTTTCCCTTGGGGCAACTTCCGTCAAAATCGTATTGAAAATACGCGAATATAATTCTTTTAGATTTTCCTCTGTTTGCTCATCATTTTTAAAGCCATATTCAATTATTTTGTACTGCCCATTTTCGTTGATAAATCCAGTTGCATACATTCCTGAATTCGTTGATGGCGCTTTAGAAATAAAGCGTGAAATTCTGCATCAGAAGTACTACTCACCGCTCCAAGCTCAAGCTCAGTGAACTCTATGTTTTTTTCATCAATCATAGGAGGATGCCCGACCACGCCAATTTTTATTGTTTGCTCGTTTGGGATAAGGACGGATTCATCATTGCTTGCACAGCCTGCAGTCAAAAAACAACATGATAAAATGAGAGTAAAAAGATATTTGCACACCGATATCAGCCCCATATCTCTTTTACATATAATGCTATATTTGTCCCCTTTCCCCAAACGCAGTAACATCTACTAGCTAAATAATTGACTTAGTGATTTCTCAGAAGTAAATTATTTTTTAAAACATTTGACAAGTGTGAACCAGCAAGCTATAATCCAACTAACCGAATCAGATTTTATTGTTTTAATTGAATAAAACGTTCTCTTATAAAGAGAGGTGGAGGGACTGGCCCTATGATACCTCGGCAACCTATCTCGATAGATATGGTGCCAATTCCAGCGGAAAACATTCCGGAAGATAAGAGAGGTGTTCTACGACTGTTTCCTGATGACAGTTTCTAACCTCTTCTATTTTCTGAAGAGGTTTTTTTGCATACTTGCATAAAACCAAGTTTTTTACCCTCTTTTCGGCATCACTTTTCAAAATATATATAAAACAAGGATTGGGGAGAAATTCATATGAAAAAGACAGGTCTGTTACTCACATCACTGCTACTCGCGGCATCACTTCTGACTGCTTGCGGCAGCAAACAAGAAGCTGCTCCTGCTCCTGCAAATGGCGCTGCTGAGCAAACGAGCGTCAAGGTTGGTGTAACCGGGGGACCACACGAAGAAATCATGAACAAAGTAAAAGAAGTGGCAAAAACAAAAGGATTGGATGTAGAAGTTGTCGTCTTCAACGATTATGTACAGCCGAACCAAGCCCTCGATAAAGGAAACCTGGACATCAACAGCTTTCAAACGATTCCTTTCCTCGATAAATTCAATCAAGACCATAAAACAAAGCTGACCATCATCGGCAAAACCGTGACATATCCGATGGGTCTCTACTCCACCAAGCATAAAAAAGTGGAAGACATCCCAGACGGTGGTGTTGTCGGCATCCAAAACGATCCTACTAACCGCGCTCGTGCCTTGCAGCTTTATCAAGCGGCTGGTCTGATCAAATTGAATGATGGCGTAGGCGACAATGCAACTCCTCTGGACATCGTAGAAAATCCGAAAAACCTGAAATTCAAAGAGCTCGAAGCAGCATTCCTTGCACGTTCCCTAAACAATGTTGAGGTCGCTTCGATCAATACCAACTTTGCAATGGAAGCAGGCTATTCCCCTAAAAAGGATGCAATCTTTGCCGAAACATCTGATTCGCCGTATGTAAATGTTCTCGTTGCCGATGACAAAAACAAAGACAATCCGGCTTTTCAAAAGCTTGTTGATAGCTATCGTTCCGAAGAAGTAAAGAAATTCATCGAAGAACGCTTCGAAGGTTCCGTGCTTCCTTCCTGGTAAAAATTAAGTAAGCAGCAAGGAGACGTTAAGAAATGATACAGCTAACCGACATTCATAAGTCATACAAAGTAGGCAATAAGCAGGTCGAGGCTTTGAAGGGCGTCTCATTGAACGTGGAAAAAGGGCAAATCTATGGTGTCATCGGCTTTAGCGGAGCGGGGAAAAGTACCCTGCTCCGTACCATTAATTTGCTGGAAAAGCCGACGAGCGGTTCTGTCATCGTAAATGGTCAAGATATGCTTTCTCTGAAAGAAAAAGAGCTGCGTCAGGCACGCAAAAAAATCGGCATTATTTTTCAGCATTTTAATCTGCTGTCATCTTACAACGTTTTCGACAATGTAGCTGAGATTTTGCGTATGAACCGCGTTCCAAAGGATGTCATCAAGCAAAAGGTCGAGGATCTGCTCCGACTGGTGGGACTTGCGGACAAGGCGAACGCTTACCCTTCCCAGCTGTCAGGTGGACAAAAACAGCGTGTCGGCATCGCCCGTGCGCTGGCTACCGATCCGGAAATCTTGCTCTGTGACGAAGCGACCTCGGCGCTCGATCCACAAACAACCGAATCGATTCTTGAGCTTCTGCTGGATATTAACAAGAAATTCAGCCTGACCATTGTCCTGATCACACACGAAATGCAGGTCATCAAAAAAATCTGTGATCACGTTGCCATCATGGAAAACGGTCACGTCATTGAACAAGGCTCGGTGCTCGATGTTTTCAGCAACCCGCAGCAGCCGACCACACGAAACTTTATTAAAACGATTTTTGACGATGAAGTCCCTGCAGAAATACTGGCGAGGATCAAGAAGACTGGACCTTCTGCCAACATTCTTCGCGTCGCTTTTCGTGGAGATGCAGCGCTCGATCCCGTTCTTGGAACGCTTTCTGCACGTTTCCCGGTAAGCACCAATTTATTGTACGGCTCCATTACTTCTATCAAAGGAACAGCACTCGGCATTCTGCTTTTGCACATATCTGGTGAACAACAAGCTGTTCAGGACGGCATCGCTTTCTTGCGCCAGTCCGTCTACAACGTAGAGATCGTGACACGAGAGGAGGTAACCCGGTAATGGATCGTTTAACAGAGATGATTCCTGTATTTGGTCAATCGCTGCAAGAAACTGTCATCATGGTGGGCATCTCCTTGTTTATCGCTACGATCATCGGGATTCCACTCGGGATTCTGATTGTCATTACACAAGGCAATCATTTGTTTCCGAACAAGGTTATTTATCACACGTTGAATACTCTCATCAATATCGTTCGTTCCTTGCCCTTCATCATCCTGATGGTCGCCATCATTCCTTTTACCGAGCTGGTTGTCGGTACCTCGATCGGAATCGAAGGAGCAATCGTCCCTCTCATCGTCTATACTGCGCCTTACATCGCCCGTTTGATGGAAACGGCACTGCTCGACGTCGATCGTGGTGTGATTGAGGCTTATCGTGCGATGGGGGCATCCCGCTTACAAATCATCACTCGCATCATGCTCCGCGAAGCAAGACCTGGCATTGTCTTGTGTCTGACGATTGCCACGATCGGTTTGATCGGAGCCACCGCGATGGCAGGTGCAGTAGGGGCTGGTGGCCTTGGAGACCTGGCACTGCGCTACGGCTATCAGCAGTGGGATATTGAAGTCATGATCATCACCGTCATCATTCTTGTTGTTCTGGTGCAGGTCATCCAGTCGCTTGGCAACTGGGCAGCTCGTAAATTGAAAAAAAGCGCGTAACGGACAAAAACCTCTAACCATTCATCGTGTTAGAGGTTTGTTCCTATTATTATAGAAGAAGACTGGACAGGAGGATTTCCCATGACTACTTTCCCCACTTCGTTGCTTGAAGACTTGAGAGGCTTAACTGCTGAAGATCGTGCGACTGTAAACGAAACCACGCTACAGCAGCACAGCAAGGACGAATCTCATCATGCACCTGTATTACCTGACATTGTTGTTTATCCCTCCTCTACACATGAGGTTGTCTCCATCATGAAATATGCGAATGAACATCGTATTCCGGTCGTTCCGTTTGGAATAGGGTCTAGCCTGGAGGGACATTGCATACCGTTAAAAGGGGGCATCTCCCTAGACTTTTCGCAAATGAACCAGATTATCGAAATCCGTCCTCAGGATTTTCTCGTGCGTGTCCAGCCTGGTGTGACTCGCAATCAGCTGAATCAGGCATTAAAAAAGCACGGCCTGTTCTTCCCTGTTGACCCTGGTGCGGACGCTACGATCGGCGGAATGACAGCAACCAATGCAAGTGGGACAACGAGTGTACGCTATGGAATCATGCGTAGTCAGGTTCGTGATTTGGAGGTAGTTTTGGCTGACGGGACTGTTATACATACGGGTGGACTCTCTGCCAAGTCTTCTTCTGGCTATCATCTCACAGGACTGTTTGTTGGCTCAGAAGGCACATTGGGCAGCTTTACGGAAATTACGCTGCGGGTATATGGAATCCCGGAGACGATCATTGCTGGGCGCGCTGTGTTTCCTACTGTGAAAGCTGCCGTAGATGGAGCTGTGTCCTTGCTTTCTGCTGGGCTCGCTATCGCGCGTGTAGAGCTGGTTGACAGTGCATCAATCAAACAAGTGAACCTGCACAGCGAAACGGACTATCCCGAGCAGCCGACCCTGTTCTTCGAATTCCATGGTAATGAAGCCGCTTTAGCGCAGGATGTTGCTTTTGCCCAGGAATTGCTGGAGGAAAATGACTGTGCGAGCTTTTTAGTCGAGACCGATTCCAAAAAACGGGCCAAGCTCTGGGAAGCACGGCACAATTTAGCGTATGCCTTCAAGCACGGCTTTCCAGGCAAAGACATGATGCTGACCGACGTCTGCCTTCCTCTTTCTGAGCTGAGTGACGCTGTGGTTTATGCACGAGAAACCATTGATAACAGCGGACTTGCCGGAGGAGTTTTGGGACATGTCGGTGACGGAAACTTCCACACCACTCTCATGTACAACAAGCAGGATCAGCGCGAAGTACGACTAGCGGAAGAAGTAAATGGAAAGATTGTAGAATACGCCCTGCAAAAAGGTGGGACCTGTACAGGCGAGCACGGGATTGGCATTGGGAAAAAGAAGTATCTCCAGGTGGAACACCCAGATACACTGCCTTTCATGAAAGCGATCAAACAGCAGTTTGATCCAAGGGGAATTCTAAATCCAGGAAAACTGTTTGATTAATTTTTCCAGAAAACTTCCATTTTAGCATTGTTCACGGAATGTTTGGTGGCAAAACAATTAATATTCGTGTACACTTATGTCTAAGGACAAAAACAAGAGAGGGGCTACTCATTTAACATGAAAAAATTACTCATGCTGTTGGTTGCCGTAATGCTCGTACTTGCTCCAAGCGGATTTGCTGACCATGCCGATGCAAAAGGCTATAAATCCGGAAAAAAATCTTTTAACTCAAACACAGCTCCTACAAATACGCAAACACCTACCAAAGGCGATTCGAATGTAAATGCTTCTACAAATAAAGGTACTACCTCTACTCCTGCAACTACTGCTCCTACCAAAAGCGGTGGCTTCATGAGCGGCGGTTTCATGAAGGGTCTTTTGGTTGGTGGTTTGGCAGGTATGCTGTTCGGCGGACTGTTTGGTGACATGGGCGCCCTGGGTGCAATCTTTGGATTCTTGATCAACATGCTGGCGATTGTCGCTGTGTTCGTTTTGATCCGCAAAATTTTCGTGTACTTCAAAACCCAACGTGAGAAGAAGCAGGAACTGAACACATGGAAAAGATAACAATCTCTGAACAAGTATTAATCAATGCGATCTGCTTGCATGTTGCGAGCAAAAAACAAATTCAGCCTCAGGATGTTTCCGTAGAGCTCATGTGGGATGAGGAGTATGGATTCTCCGCTGAAGTATACGCGATGGATCGCAAGCAAGTTTTTATCGAGATTAATTTGATCGAGGCGATTCGCTTCTATCTGGAAACACAGATGCAGCTCAACCCTTATTCGGCCGGAATTGAGCTGGTGCTGGATGACGAAGAAGGCATCATCGCTTATGTAACGTACCAAAGCTAGTAGGACCTTTAAACCAATAGCCAATGTGCTTACTTCATGAGCATGTTGGCTATTTTTTATCAGAATGACTTTTACAATCGCTCGCTACCAACCCAGGAGCATCGACTTGTATCACTTTATTGACGCGTGGTTAGTAGGAATGAAAAAAGACAACATGAAAGCTTCCATATTTCTCTCTATGTAGTCAAACAGTCCATACTTTGTACACAATGAGCACCATCTCTTCTCTCCACTGCTAAAAGTTATCGTCACCTCGACATGCTCTAATGATTTTTCACTTCTATCTTTTATGTCGTCATCATACTGCCAGGAAACCATAGTGGTTACGTTACTTCCAGCAGGTAAAAAGAGGTTTCTCTTAAACCACCTTGTCCGGCCGTTGTTACCTACTATTTTTATTTGATGCTTTTCTTCATTTTCCGCCAAGACTTCATATTCCTTGCCTCTTGTCAAAGCATCTACATACATACCTACAAAATTACAAACGACAATCTCCTTTATATTTTTATTGTCCATCATGCTTCTCCCTCTTTTTTATATAACAAGCTTACCATACAACCAGTACGCCAAAAAATTTCACTCTGTATCTTTGCGAGTCTTGAATAAATTACCCTTTTCGTTATATACTTAATTGAAAATGATTATCATTTTCTAAACTCATCTTTTTACAATACATACCTTCCTATAAAGGAGTTGACCTGTTGTGGAACGCTTATATACGCAAAAGCTGGATATTGGTTACGGCGAGCTTTCCATTGTAAAGGATTTGAACATCAGTATTCCATCTGGAAAGATTACAGCACTCGTCGGTGCGAACGGCTCTGGGAAGTCGACGATCCTCAAAACACTCGCTCGCATCATGAAACCGACTGGCGGGCAAGTATTTTTGGATGGAAAATCGATTCATCAGCAATCGACCAAAGACGTTGCCAAGCAGCTGGCAATTCTCCCGCAAAACCCTACTGCACCCGATGGACTAACCGTATCTGAGCTGGTAACGTATGGCCGCTTTCCGCATCAAAAAGGCTTCGGCTCTTTGACCAAGGAAGATAAAGAGATCGTTCAATGGGCGATTGCCATGACTGGGATGATCGACTTCTATGATCGCCCTGTCGATCAATTGTCTGGTGGTCAGCGTCAGCGTGCTTGGATTGCGATGGCACTCGCCCAAGGCACTGATATATTGTTTTTGGATGAACCGACTACGTTCCTCGATATGGCGCATCAGCTCGAGGTTCTGAAATTGCTGCAAAAGCTGAATGAAGAAGAGAAGCGCACCATCGTCATGGTCGTTCATGACCTGAATCATGCGACCCGCTATGCCCAGCACATGGTCGCTATCTCCCGTGGTACTGTCGTAGCGGAAGGAAGTCCTACCGAGGTCATGACTCCTGATATGCTACGCAAAGTGTTCAATATCGAAGCTGACATTTTGCATGACCCGCGTACAGGCGTACCGCTTTGCCTCCCGTTTGAATTGACAAGTTCCATCGAGCAAGAGCAGCCAAGCACGAGCCCTGCCAGCGCTCCCGCCGAAGCTGTGCAAGTAGAAGAACGCAGACTGGTTGGCACTCGCTAATCTGCGTCTGCGTTTTGCTCGAACCTCACCGGAACAGCAAAAACCATTCCCAAGCAAGCAGTGAAGGGAATGGTTTTTTCGTGTTTCCTGTCACATTCCATTTACGTACTTGTAAAAACAAACAGCCCAAGGCAAATGCTTCGCCCTGAGCTGCTCTATACTACCTATATCTCTTTTGCTTGACCTTTTACCACTTGATGTCTTTCAATACTTCGTCTGCCATGTTCGCAGTGGAAACCAATCCGCCTCCAGACAGGTACCAGTAGTTTGAATCGAGGTAAATGATGTTGCCGTTTTTGAATGCTTTTGTGTTTTTCACCAGGTCGTTTTCAATGACTTGTTTAGCAGGAGAAACAGCATCTTTATTTGTAGCAACTGCTCCATCGCGGTCTACCACAAAGAGGTAATCCGGATCTTTTTCTGCTACATACTCAAACGATACGCTTTGACCATGAGTCGATACTTCGATGTTTTTATCTACAGGAGTGAAGCCAAATACGTCATGCAAAATTCCAAAACGGGAGCCAGCACCGTAAGCGCTGATTTTACCTTCGTTTGCCAGGACGATCAGAGCATTTTTACCGCTTGCTGTCGCTTTTTCGTTCAGTTGCTTGATGGAGTCATTGATTTTAGCCAATTCTTCATCTACTTGTGCTTCTTTTCCGAAGATGGTACCAAGTGTTTTCATGTTTTCAGTGAAGGATTCCATGTACTTGGAAGTATCTACGCCCAAAAAGATGGTTGGAGCGATTTTGTTCAGCTCTTCATAAGCATCTTGCTGTCTGCCAGAAATGAAGATAACGTCTGGCTTCATCGCATTGATTTTTTCAAAGTCTGGCTCTTTCAAGCCACCAATGTTTTTATATTTTGCATCCTTGAATTTTGCCAGGTAAGGAGGAACGTTTGCTTGGGCTACACCTGTTACTTCGATACCCAATTTATCCAAAGAATCGAGAACCCCATAGTCGAAAGCTACAACTGTTTGCGGGTTCTTTTTCAGTTTTGCTTCGCCCAATTTATGCTTGATTGTAATTTCTTCAGATTCCTTCGCTGCTTCCGGTGCTTTTGCAGCATCTGTAGAAGCGCCAGCTCCTGAAGTTTGAGTTGCAGGTGCCGCGCTATTTGATCCGCAAGCTGCAGTAAATACCGCCAGCAGCACTGCCATGAACAGCATGATAAGTTTCTTGTTCACTTCTATCACCTCTATATATATTTTAAAATATATAAAATTATTGATAGCTCGCTTCGAGATGATTTCCCCCTGCTTGCCATCAAAATAATTTTAACGAATGGAAGTTGGAGCTTACGCATAGTACACGCATATTTTGTTTTCATCAATGTCTTCAATCTGGATGTCCATATCGTAGACGTCTTTTAGAATCGAGGAGTTGATGATTTCCTCTGTAGGACCTTCCTTCACGACCTTGCCGTCTTTCAGCGCCACGATAAAATCCGAGTAGCAGGAAGCAAAGTTAATATCGTGAATAACGATCACCACTGTCTTGCCCATTTCGTCTACCAGTCTTCTCAACACCTTCATGATCTGAACAGAATGCTTCATATCGAGGTTATTGAGCGGCTCATCCAACAGGACGTACTCGGTGTTTTGGGCGACAACCATCGCGATGTAGGCACGTTGTCTCTGTCCACCACTCAGCTGATCCAAATACTTGTGCTGAATGTCCTCCAGCTCCAAATAGCGGATTGCCTCGTCAACGTACTGCCAATCTTCTTTTGACAGGTTCCCTTGGGAATATGGGAAGCGACCAAAGCTGACCAGCTCACGAATCGTCAACCGAACCGTAATATGGTTGGATTGCTTGAGGATTGAAATTTTTTTAGCCAGCTCGTTGCTCTTGCACTGACTAATCTCCTGTCCCTCAAGAAAAATCTCTCCCTGATCCTTCGTCAAAAGGCGACTGATCATGGACAGCAGGGTACTCTTCCCGGCCCCATTGGGTCCGATGAAGGACGTGATTTTTCCCTTGGTGATATTCACAGAGACATTTTCCACGACGTATTTGCTACCATACTGTTTTGAGACATTCCGGACTTCTACCACGATTTATTCTCCTTTAACAGAAGATAGATGAAGTAAACTCCACCGATAAAGTTGACGATGACGCTGAGTGTTGTGGAGAACGTGAACACACGCTCTACAACCAACAAGCCACCTACCAAAGCAACAATACTGATTAAGGATGACCCTGCCAGCAAGTATTTATGCTGATACGTCTTCATAAACTGATGAGCCAGGTTGGCGACGAGGAGTCCCAGGAACGTAATGGGTCCTACCAATGCAGTCGCAATCGATACGAGCAAAGCGATTACGATCAGGAAACGCTTCACGACGAAATCGTAATCGATCCCGAGGTTGACGGCTTGATCACGCCCGAGCGCCAGCACATCCAGGTATTTCATATAGCGCCAGAAGTAAATCGCGATCGCAATCACCAGGATGAAGCTGATGATTAACAGGTCGGTGTTCACATTGTTAAAGCTGGCGAACATTTTGTCTTGAACGACCTGGAATTCATTCGGATCAATCAACACCTGCATGAACGTAGCGAGACTGTTAAACAACGTGCCAAAAATGATCCCGATTAAAAGTAGAAAGTATATATTTTGCCCTTCCCTCTTGAACAGGAACTTGTATAACAACATGGCAAACAGCACCATCACGCCCGCAGAGATCAGGAAGTTGATATTTTTGTTCAACAGCGTAATGTGGGTGGAACCAAATGCGAATATGACGAAGGTTTGGATGAACATGTACAAGGAATCCAAGCCTATGATGCTGGGCGTCAAAATCCGGTTGTTGGTAATCGTCTGGAATACCATTGTTGAGAAAGCGATAATCGTACCAGTCAAAACAATGGCGAGAATTTTCTTCAAGCGCCGAGGCAGTACATAATCCCAGTTGCCACCTGCATCGATCAGCATGAATATGGCTATTAGAGCAATGGCGACAATCGCCAGGACACCAAGCTTAGCTTTCATCGTTCATATGCCTTTCTTCTCATGAGTAAGAACACGAATATTCCGCTACCAACTACCCCTACCATCAAGCCAATCGAGATTTCATATGGAAAAATGATAAGGCGTCCCAGAATATCACAGCACAGTACAAACACAGCACCCAGCAAAGCAGTATGAGACAAGCTCTTCTTCAGGTTATCCCCCAAATACAGGGTCACGATGTTGGGAATGATCAAGCCGAGAAACGGAATCGTACCGACCGTCAAAATCACGACGGAAGAAACCATGGCGACGATGACCAAGCCAATATTTACGACCTGCTTGTAGTTCAACCCCAGATTGATGGCGAACTCCTCACCCATCCCTGCAATCGTAAACTTGTTGGCAAACAGATACGCGATAATCACCAGCGGGATGCTTATGTACAAAAGCTCATAGCTGCCTTTCATAATGGCGGAAAAATCTCCGTGCAGCCAAGCTGACATGTTCTGGATGAGGTCGTACTTATAGGCAAAAAACGTAGTAATCGAGCCTACGATATTACCAAACATCAAGCCTACCAGCGGAATGAAAATGGAATCCTTGAATTTAATCCTGTCGAGGATCTTCATAAAAATGAAGGTTCCAAGTAGTGCAAATACAAAAGCTACAAGCAGCTTCACCAGCGGACTGGCATCGTAGAATACCATCAGCGAAACCAGAATCCCGAATCGGACGGAGTCCTCTGTACCTGCCGTAGTAGGTGAAACGAATTTATTCCGTGTCAGCTGCTGCATGATCAGACCTACGACACTCATGCTGATCCCGGCAATGATGATACTGATCAAACGAGGAATCCTGCTGATCCACATCACCTGTACCTTGTCGTCTGACAGATTGAACAGCTCCCAAGGCGAGATGTCCTTCACACCGATAAACAATGACGCTATTGATAGCAAAATAAGTGTTATGACCAAATATCTCTTTTTCATCGCTTCCCTACTCTTCCTTTAATCCGGAGGAATACTGTCTTGGTTTATTCTTATTAGTAATAAGGAGATTCATTCTCAGTAATAAAGAGATTCATTCTCAATTACGCTTACAGTTGTTATATTAGCACTTCTTTATTGGAGATTAAAGACTTTTTTTATTAGTCGGCTAAATTTCTTTCGATTGCAAAAAGTAAGACAGTATATTGACATCAATACGATATATCGTTTACATTTAATTCGATATATCGTATTGAAAGGTGGAATGTTATGCGTAATCATTTTCGGTCTCCTTTTTCGGATGAGTATCGGCGCTCCTATGACCCGTATCAGCGCGGCTTATCGAATGAAAAAGACGACAGCTACTATCGTCATGGCGGGCGCGGCGGACGCGGGAAACGTTTTTTTGGCAGAGGTGATGTGAAGTATGCGTTATTAGAGCTGCTAGCTACTGAGCCCATGCATGGCTATCAGATGATGAAGGGGCTAGAGGAAAAAACCGGCGGGCTGTATTCTCCAAGTCCAGGGTCGATTTACCCTACGCTGCAAATGTTAGAGGATCGTGAGCTGGTCAGCTCAGAAGTAGTCAGTGGCAAGAAGACGTATTCCATTACTAGAGCTGGCCTTGTTTTTTTGCAGGAAAGACAAGCAGAAGAAAAACGCGAAGTCACCCAGAAACAGATGCCTGCTGATCTTAGCGCAAGCAATCTAGAGCTCCAACAAGAGCTGAACGAATTGGTCGAAACCATGAAGGAGTTGCAGAAGAAAGCAGAGAATGATCCGGTGCAGCTCTCTCGACTGATCTTTTTTGTGAAAAAGGTTCGCCACAAGCTGGAAGGCCACTTCGGAGAGGATGCTTATCGATGAGAAACGATAATCAGCATAGAACGAAGCGGATTATAACGGATGAGCGCGCCTCGGCTGGTTCGGTCTGGAGCATGTACAAGCGATTGTTTACTCATGCGCGTGAGCAATGGCAAAAGATGCTCCTCGCACTCGTCGCGATTCTCGTCATTTCACTACTGGAATTCGCGATTCCCCAGCTGACAGCGTATACGATTGACCATGCTATTCCCGATAAACGTTACGGTGAGCTGCTGTGGATTGGGGCGGGTATAGTAGGAGCAGCACTTTTTCTTGGTCTGTTTACCTACCTAAGCAGTTATTTACTCTCCTACATCGGTCAGCATACGATCAATCGGCTGCGCAACGAGCTGTACCAGCATCTTCAGAAGCAGGACATGGCGTTTTTTGATAAAAACCGGACAGGCGATTTGATGTCCCGCATCACAGGCGATGTCAGCATCCTGCAACAGCTCGTCTCCTCTGGCATGTTGCAAATGGTCACGGAGCTGGTGACGTTTTTCGCCATCGCCATCTATATGCTGTACGTGAATCCGCAATTGACGCTACTAATGCTATGTACATTCCCGCTCCTGTTTTTCTTCACCCGCAAGGTCGGCAAGCGAATGCGCACTTCCTTTCGCGCCGTACAGGAATCATCAGCGGATGTGAACAATCATCTGGTCGAAAACTTGTCCAGTGTAAGGCTCATGAAAGCGTATGCTACCGAGCCATACGAAGCTCAGCAATTCAAGCAGCGCAGTGTGCGGAATATGCATGCTAATCTGGCAGCTACCCGCATTAGTGCTATGTTCAGTCCAGCGATTGATTTGTTGAATTACCTAGGGATGGCTGTCGTACTTCTGTTTGGTGCCTGGCAGGCCATGTCGGGTGCCCTGTCGATTGGCGCTATCGTCGCTTTTCTCGCCTATCTGCGACTGCTGCAAACCCCAGTACGTCAGCTTAGTCGGATGATTAACATGATTCAGCAATCAGCGGCAGCTTATGATCGCATATCTGAAATACTGGACACAAGGCCAAGTATCACGGAAAAAGCAGATGCGATCACACTTCCTCCCTTGCGTGGTGAAATTGAGTTCTCGCAGGCAACCTTTGGCTATCAGCCTGACCTGCCTGTCTTGCACGATTTTACACTAAAGATTACCCCAGGTACCGTGACCGCACTCATTGGTTCATCAGGTGCCGGGAAGTCAACTGTCGCCCATTTAATCTCCCGTTTTTACGATGTACAGGATGGGCAAGTGCGAGTTGACGGTTTTGATGTCAAGGATCTCAAAATCGCATCCCTGCGCAGTCAGCTCGGCATCGTATCACAGGATATCATTTTGTTGAACGGGACGATTCGTGACAATATCGCCTATGGCAGTCCTGACGCGACTGATCAGGAAATCGAGGCTGCAGCCCGCGCCGCAAACGCTCACGACTTTATCATCGCTTTTCCGGAGGGGTATCAATCAGCAGTAGGAGAACGCGGCGTAAAGCTGTCAGGTGGACAAAAACAGCGACTATCTATCGCACGCGCCATACTGAAAAATCCGCGGCTCATTATTCTGGATGAAGCGACTGCTGCCCTGGATACCGAATCGGAGCACCTGATTCAACAGGCTTTGTCTTCCCTATTAACTGGTCGTACATGTCTTGTTATTGCGCATCGACTGTCGACGATCCAACAAGCCGATCAGATTGTCGTCATGGAACAGGGACGAATTGTTGAAGCTGGCACACATGCTGAGTTGCTTAGAGCGGAAGGGCGTTACCACCAGCTGTACTCCTTGCAATTTCCACAAGCAGCGAGAGAGCGAATTAGCATCTAAAAAACCGCTACCTGAACAGGTAACGGCTTTTTGTCGTATTCAGTTTGATATAAAAGACCCACTTACATTTTTCACTACCCGCTCACCAGAGCCATCCTCGGTGATCGTCACATTTCCTTGGACCGTATCAATGAGCATATCTCCACTTCCGTCAGAAATCGTGATGTCTCCCGTATGATCTCGAATGACAATGTCACCCGACTGATCTTGTAATTCTACATTCCCGCCTGTATCCTCCAAGAAAATATCCCCGGAATCGTCATTGATCAGCTTGAGTGCAGATGCGTTTTTGATCTTGATATCACCGGACTGATCTTGAATCACTACCTCGCCAGAAACATCTTTAATCAGTATATCGCCTGAGTCATCCTCAATCGTGAGCGCACCGGCAAGATTAAGAATATTTACATCACCGGAGCCGTCGTTTACGTTCACATTGAGCTTGGTTGGAATAGTCACTTCTAGCGTAAGATCTGTAATCCGAACACCAAAGCCACCCTTTGTCTCCGAAACCAGCTTGGCTGTATTTCCATCCTTCTCTAAGGTAACGATGATGTCATCATCGGGGACGCTCTTCGATTTTTTTATGGTCGCTTCTACTTTAATGGAGGTAGCCTTTTCATCGCCTTTTACAATCAAGTCGCCCGATTCAGTCTGAATATCCAGTGCTTCGATGGTATCCACGGGCAGCTCCAATTGTCTCTTGGTCTCTACCACCTCCAAGCTACTGCATCCAGTCAAGCCTAGTGCTGCTATTAGCAAACCTACTCCTATCCAATGTTTCATCTCTATCTCCCTTACCAGTCCATCATGTTCTTAGGTAAAGTGTAGCATGAATGCTTAGAAGAACCATCCGACCCTGGTGTTGGTTTTCAGTCAGTCTGTTGACGGAGTTTATCATTCGATGAGCGTTTTTCTTTCCCACGCTTTGCTTCTCCAACGGAAAAACATCACGATCCCGCGAATCCATTCGTCCGCTGCCACAGCTAACCATACACCTGCCAGCCCCATATTGGCGTGAAAAGCGAGTACGTAGCCAAGCGGCAAACTGATCCCAACCATCGAGATCAAGCCCATATAGACCGGAAACTGCGCATCACCAGCTGCGCGCAAGGAATTGATCAAAACGATGTTAAAGACCCGCCCCGTCTCGAGCAAAATACTCAGCAGGATAATCTGTGTACTGATGCGAAGTATGTCAGGGTCTTCCGTAAACAAGCGCATAATCGGCTCGCGTAAAATAATAATGACCGTATTGATGACGACTGTATAAACGAGCCCCCACCGCAAACTTTTCCATACGCGGCCATACGCTTCATCACGCCTGCCTGCTCCAACCAAGCGGCCAGTAATAATCGCCGTCCCCATCCCAATCGCTACGCTAAACAAATAAATAAACATGGAAATATTCATCACGTACTGTCTCGAAGCAAGTGCTGCTGCCCCAAGGAAGGTCACATAGTACAAAAAAACAGACTGGCAGGCATGGTACGTGATCTGCTCGAATGCCGAGGGAATTCCCACTCGACAGATTTTACTGACATATGACTTGGTGAGGGTAAAGTAGTCCCTAAGCGATACCTTGACCTCGATCAGACGATAAAACGCCCAGAAAAAGATAAGCAATCCTAGCCCTCTGCTCAGTACAGTCGAAATCGCTGCCCCTTCGACACCTAATTGAGGAAAGCCAACATTTCCAAAGATGAGCAAGTAATTTCCGATGACGTGAATCACGTTGATCCCGAGCGAAATATACATGCTTTCTCGTGTAAATCCGTACGTACGAATAATGCTGGCCAATGTATTAATCATGGCTTGCAGAAAAAGGCCTCCACCGACAATCGCCGTATACGACTGGGCCATGGCCAAAATGTCTCCTTGGAGATTAACACTTCGCAGAAGCGCATTTCCATACAAGACAAAGCCTGCACTGATCAAAATCCCGATCATCAGGTTGAGAGTAACTGCTATTGCTCCTACCTTTGCCGCGTCGTGCATTTTTTTGGAGCCAATGTATTGCGAAACGACAATCGATGCACCGTTACCTACTACCTCCAGCACAAGAATGGCGATAAACAGAAACTGATTGGCTGCCCCAACGGCAGACACAGCCTGGTCGGAAACGCCACTTAGCATGAATGTATCTGTAATACCAATAAGCGTAAAAAGAAAAAGCTCCAAAAAGATGGGCCACGTCAAAGCAAACAGATTGAACTGCTTGGCTTCCTGCCGTTCCTTTGGCTGCTTTGCGAGTGTCGCTTCCATGATGTCACCTTTCTTGGCGCGATGCCTTGATTTGCATTAGCGTCATCATTTTACACCCTAGCTCCTCCGGTTTGTAGAGACTTGGCCTTTTCTTTACATGATATTCACGAAGCATTTTCGAAAAAAGCGAATCGGACGCCGCACGATACATGATCGTCTGCTCTCCAGCTTTGCCCACCCAGGACAGCTCTGGTTAATGCAAAAGGCTCAAACGCAGCAAGGCCACCGTCATACAGACGGCAGCCCCGTGATCTTACTCAGGTTGATTCTGAATCATATAAGCCAGTTGACGAGCCGGCACAAGAATGACTTCGCGAATGTTTACACTCTGCGGGCGGTCATCAGCTAAAGGCCTTTTGAATTCTAAACTCCGTACCAGTTCACCCCTTGCTTGCCCAAGTCGACCCAGACACTCTTCGTATGGGTATACATATCCATCGCCTGCATCCCTAGTTCACGACCGAAACCACTTTGTTTGGTGCCGCCAAATGGAGTTGTACTGTCGAGCATGCTGTACGTATTAATATAAACGGTGCCAGCCTGCAAGCCACGCGCCATGCGATGTGCCCGCTTCAAGTCGCTGGTCCAGACACCGGAAGCCAATCCGTACGTCGTGTCGTTTGCCAACCTGATTGCATCCTCCTCGTCCTTGAAGCGAATGACGGAAATGACAGGTCCGAATATTTCCTCACGCGCGATCGTCATGTCATTCGTGACGTTCTCAAAAATGGTTGGGGAAAAGTAGTACCCCGTCCCTGCCTGCGGATTTCGTTTGCCTCCCAAAACGAGGTTGGCTCCCTCTTCCAAGCCTTTCTCCACATAATGCTCGATTCGTTCCAGTTGCGTCATCGATACCTGTGGTCCCATTTGCGTCATCGGATCCAGGGGATTTCCTACCCGAATGGTTTGCGCCTTTTTGCTGAATGCATCCAGGAATTGATCGTACACGCTATCCTGCACGAATAGACGAGATCCAGCGGCACACACTTGTCCTTGGGCAAAGTAGATGCCGAAGAGTGCGCCGTTCACTGCGTCTTCGAGTTCAGCGTCGGCAAAAACGATATTCGGAGATTTGCCGCCAAGCTCCAGTGATACTGGCTTGAGATGCTTGCTCGCTGCCTGCATGATCAGTCTGCCTGTCGCTGTCGAACCGGTGAAAGCGATCTTGTCCACGTCCGGATGCGCTGCCAATGCATCCCCCGCCACCGCGCCGTAGCCTGGTACAACGTTGATAACCCCATCGGGAATGCCTGCCTCTTGAAAGACTTTCGCTAATTCCAGCATGCTGATCGGGGTTTGCTCCGCCGGTTTGATGACGATCGTGTTCCCAGCCGCCAGTGCTGGAGCCAGCTTCCACATCGCCAGCATGAGTGGGAAATTCCAAGGTACGATGGCACCAATGACGCCAATTGGCTCACGCAACGTATAGTTGAATCGATTGCCTGGGGAGGCTAGCGTTTCACCTTGCACTTTGTTGGCCAGCCCTGCGTAAAATTCGAGTACATCTATCGTAGCAGGCATCGCGATGTACTTGGTTTCGTTGATGGGTAAACCGTTGTCACTGGATTCGACCTCTGCGAGATAATCGAGCTTCTCCCACATTTTTTGAGCGGCGCGATACAACAGTCTGCCGCGATCCCCAGGTGCCATCTCTGCCCATGGTCCCGTTTGAAAAGCTTTTCGGGCTGCCTTTACGGCCAGATCGACATCTTCTGCTCCAGCTTCTGCTACCACACCATTTACTTCCCCAGTAGCAGGATTGAGCGAATCAAAGGTCTTGCCTGACAATGCATGTAGCCATTTTCCATCAATGAATAATTGGTAGTTCTGTGCCATCCTTATCTCCCCCGATTCTTTGATTGATTTAGCGTGGAATTACTTTTGCTCAGGCAAGTCCAAGGTTGGAGTCTGATCAAAGAAATTCCATGGCTTCAGCATCGCGTGCACCCACTCCGTAGGCATGATCGGCCATTCCTCCGCACGGGCAACGTGGGTCGTGCCTGTCGTCATCCAAACGACGATGTCTGTGTTCACGATCGAGTCATTATTGGCGGTAAACTCTTTCAAGCCCGTATCCGTCTTGGCGCGATTCGGATATTTCCCCTCAGGGAATCGCTCGTCTTGGTTGTATTTCGTCACCCAGATTTGTTTATCCATGAAGTTCACGCGGTTATATAACCACTCATCCTTGCTAAACATGGCTCCTTTTGCTACTGGATGCGTTCCACCTGCATACGGGATGATTTGATAGGATACCGGATTGCCCACCTTGTTCTCTTTATTTGGATTGCTAATCAAACGAATGGTCGAAGGATCAAAGTTTTGGATGGCATCCTGCTCGGTAGTGACCGTTTTTTGTTCGGTTACGATTGCACTCTTGCGCGGTCCGCCTGCCGTATTTTTCTCAATCTGTGGGTTGAGCTCTGTCAGCACATTGCTCTCGCCATCCACGTCCAGATCGAGTCGGAAGTTGTAAATGTGCTGGTGGGTCGTCCCCACAATGTTGTGGTCGATCAGCGTACCATAGCGAGTATCTTCTTTAGCTGTCGCATCGTGCATGGTAGACGATTTGACTGCCTTTACAGCTTCAATACCTGTCGCGCCAACATCAATTTTCATCGTTCCGTTCGGTGACAAGATCCAGTCAAAAATATAATCGTAGTTGCCCACCGTGCTGATCCAACGAACGACCAGCTCGCGGCGTTCTCGGCTCACGTTGTCTTTGCCCATTTCTTGATGCTTGAACTCGGGTCCAGCGTATTGCTCAAAGATCGCTATAGCCTTTGGAATGGTGTACGGGTTGCCATCATTGTCGGAAATGGTGGCATCGAGCAATTGAGCATTGTCAGGCACGTCTGTCCCTTTTTGCAGGGAGGACGTCAATACACCCATCCCATAGTCACCGGAATCCAGATACGCTTTGAAATACCAGCCCACGTCCGGATCGCCATAAGGAACGATCATGCCGCCGAGAGATCCTTCATACATGACTTTTCGTTTGGTGCCATTGTCGTTATACGTCATCGTAGAGAGCACAGGACCTACACGGGAATCGAGACGTAGATGGAAATCCCAGTTGCCCCAGTGAATGGTGTTACCTTCGAGCGAGTAGTTTTTCCCTTGCGGCTCTGTGATGGTAAGTGGTTTGACCGTCTGCTTGACCTGCTGATTTCGCCCATCATACGGGGTCGATTTCAACGGTACCGGAATCACTCCTGCGTCCTCGATCTTGATGACTTTCTTTTGCTCCAGGTCTACGATTGCTACGAGGTTCTCAATGGGGTGCGCCCAGTAGTTTCCGTCGCCCACATCCAGATAAGAGACGACCTTCAGCAACCGCAAATCTTGCTTCAAACCGTCTGCCCCATTGAAGTATCCGACCGTGAGTGGCGTGGCGACCACCTTTTTCACATCGTTGATTCCCCGCTTTTTGAGAGCATCCGCGTACTCTCGGCTTTCCTCGATGGCTGTCTGCACGGTCTCGAAGTCATCTAGGATGACCATCCCGTGCACCCCCTCTATTTCCTTCCAGGAGACGAGCCTTTTCGAGACGAGATCTACCTCGCCTTCGATGACGTTCTTTCCGTCTAGCATGACCACATTCGCTGACCGCTCGAATGCTTGCTTTTGCCCGTACACCCAGCTCCATACCTTGGCTTTATCAGGTTCTTTTAACGATATTTGCGTAAAACGCAGGCTCTTTTTATAGGATTCGGATGCTTTGATGACGTTCACCACGGTATTGATTTCTTCGGCAGTCAGTGGATTGAGAGGATGCTCTTCCTTTTGGACCGAGGCCGTCTGATCCAACTGTGACTGAAAGACTTCGTTGAGGAAGTGATGGGTTACATAGAGTGTTCCGTTTTTATTGACGACAGGAGCCTCCAGTTGGACTATCTTTCCATTGACCCTTGCCTCTGCCTGATTGACCTTTAGCAAGACATTGGTTCCCTCTCTCTTGACTTGCGCTGTCTGCGTGCTGCTATCCCAGGAGACGGTTCCGCCGAATTCCTCGACCATCGATTTGAGAGGAAGGTATTCCGCCTCTCCTCCGTGCGCGTTGGCCTTTTCGGCAAATGGAACTGATGGCGACAATGCGAATGTCAGAGCAGTTCCGAGCGCCGCTGTAGACATCATGATCTGTTTTTGTAGTTTCTTTCTGTTCGTCTTTATTTGCTGCATGAAAGATCCCCCCATTTTCAACTCTTTGACGTCCATTTTATGGGCAAGCTCCAGGTCTTGTATTGTAAAATTCGGAACTATCAGTTTTCTTTATTTTGGTTCATACTAGTGGTAAGTACTTATTTTGTTATCCGACGACTTTGTAAAGGTGGTTGTGGATGAATGAATCGCGTTGAAATTGCTGCCAATTTGCCGCCTGTCCAATACGGTTTTCGGCTGGAGACTAGCAGCTATCAAGAGAGGCTCGTCTCCTACCTGGACCAAACGGTTCTTTACTATCAGTACGTCACGGGCAAGACCGTTGACGCGATTCGTGTCGTGCCTGATGGCTGTATAGACGTGCTCATCTGCTGTGATCCAAAGCGACCGCACTCTTTGATCTGTGGTACCATCCTGCAAGGAGAGAGTATTCCCTTTTATGCAGGAGCCACGTATTTCGGGATTCGTCTCACCCCTTTGCAAAGCTTGCATCTGTCTCCTTCTCCGTTCCGAGATTTCATCGACAGACAGCTTCATTTGGGAGATGTGGTTCACGGCGTCAGCAGCCTCGGTGATGACATCGCGGAAAAAGCATCGTTTTCGGAGAGAATTGCCCATTTTGAACGTTTTTTGTTGCCCAAGCTGTTGTTGACTGAGCAATCGTTTGGATGGCTCTCTTACTGTTTGCAGCAAATCTACCAATCCAAAGGGAATGTCACCGTTGATCAGTTAGCAGAGGACATCGGTTTTTCGACCCGCTACATCCGAAAAAAATTCGTAGAGACGCTCGGACTCTCGCCAAAACAATACAGCCGAATTACTCGCTTTCAAAATACTCTGTCGTCCATGATGAACCGTACGACTACCTCCGGCACGATCGCCAGCGAACACGGCTACTACGATCAGGCCCATTTCATCAAAGATTTCAAGCATTTTAGCCTGTTCACCCCCATGCAAATTGTCATGCTGATACAGCCCCCCCTTATTTCCAAATAATTGCGGAATTTTCATGGAAGGTTTTTATGAAAAAAAGGCACCCTGCCCGCTTTTCGCAGTGGGTGCCTGTATCTAATCGCCGTAGACTTCTTCTATCATGATTTATGATTTGCTCAAGCTTTGTATTTGCTCCTCCACGTTATCCTGATAGATGCCTCCGTGATAGCAAATCACCGACTTTATTTCCAATCCTTGCAGCTTTTCAGAAACGCTTTTAAGCTGATGGAAAGGTAGCCCCTAAAAAACGGTTTTCTATTTCTATGGCGTAGCTGGTTTGGTTGATTCCTCAAGCTTGCTTACCTGGCTCGCAGGAGTAGGAGCAGAACCGTTAACCGGTTCGATTTGTGGGTCCAGCATGAGTCGGTACGCCGGAATCCATACAGCCGTCGCTGGAATTTTCTCATGCTCAGTTGTCCCCGGAACAGTTGGATCTTGTCCGTTTGCTCCTTCATTTTCAGGATTGGGCGTTTGTCCCCAAAGCATGTACCCACCCCAAGCGCCAGCAGCGATCAAGACAACTAGTCCAGAGGTCACCAGCGTCTTGTTACGAAAGAGCTTGACCAACGGATTTGCCGTTACACTCCGCACTTCTTCCAGGAGCTTGCGAAAATCGGCATTTCGAATCGCGTACCAGCGTTTTCGCCACTCTTTATTCCGCAATCTACGCCCTTTGTCCTCCAGGAAGAACTGTTTGAGTGCTTGTCGGTAAGCAGGCATCATGTCTTTGCCTTCAAAAAACATACGCTGTGTCATCGTCCACTGAATAAATGCATGCAGGACCGTCTCCCCGCCATTTTGTTCCACAAAGGTCAGCATTTCTGTGCAATGAAAGCCTTCCTGCCCAAATTGATCGTCTCGATAAAAGACGAAGGTCACCAGCGGAAAGCTGTCTTTATCCAAAGGAGTACTCAGCATATTTTGAATGATACGCTGCTGCGCGCGCGTCTCCTCTGGGTCCCATTTGCGGAAAAACTCAGCCGGATGAGGGGATCGTTTTTGTTCCAGTAGTTCTGCCAGGTTGAGAAGCAGCTCCTGCTTCTGTCGGCTATCCACATCCAGCGTTCCTGAAAAGCTTTGTGTTTTTTCCTCCAAGAGCGCCACGATTTTTTGAAAATCATCCTTTGTGACAGAGTCCAGAGCGAGATGCTTCAGGAGGGACTTGTCCAGCTCGTCCAAAAGCTCCTCCGCGTATCCGCGGGTTCCATCGAGATTTTCAAAAAACTGATGAATGGTGATCGCCGTATCCAGCTTCTGCCGTTCGCGACCAAACAGATCCAGCAGCCGTTCTGTCGACACCATAATGAAAAATGGGTTTCTCAGCGCTTGCGGCGCCGTTTCCATCCAAAACTGAATTTCTTTTAAGACCTGGCTGATTTGGGAGGCGCTGCGCAGACGTTCACCCACATAGTCTTCAAATAACGGCTTGACCAGCTGTTTATGTCCAAAGATCGATCGCATCATAAAGCCAAACAGCTCGGGGTTTCTGGACAGGTGCTTGTACATCTCCGCTACATTACCGCTCTCCCTCAAGCCTTTTGCTTTCACCAGCACATCCATCACAAACCGGACGATCTCCATTTGCAGACTATCCTGCTTGGTGACATTATAGGATTCAATTATTTGCTTGATCGTCAGATTATCAGGCAGCTTTGTCGCCGTCACTGCCTCGGTCTCCACGCGTAACAGCACGCTTTGCAAATCGATCAAGCGCTTTTTGTGAGTCAGGCTAGGATGACCCAAATAACTGTTCAGTGCCTGCCAAACTCCCGCCCGATTGTGTTCGTAGACAGACATCCGCCCTTTTTCGATCATGTAGAGAGCGCATAGCTCATAATAGGTGCTGACTCGCAGGGTAATGGTGGTGTCCGCACCTGCTAGCACTTCCTCGCAAAAGGTGTAGAAGGATGCCATGATCCGGGAATCATTCAGGAACTCCCAGGCAAAATCCAGATACTCGTGGACACCCTCCTGTAAATCGACGTTGTAGATGCGTCCTTGGCTAAAATCAAACAAAAAGTCTTTATCACTATGCCCGCCACCAGGGCGAATGCTCCCTTTTTCCACAAACATAACGTTGATATGCTTTTTGCTCTCCGGCTCATGACTGTAGGTCAAAAAACCAAAATGCCTGCGCATCTCATAAGGCAGACAGCTATACAAAATCGCAAGCAGCTCCGCAGACACAGCCGACAATGCGCTTACCTCGACGTTTAAGCTGACAAATACTTTCTTTTTCGCCGAGAGAGATGTCATCACCGCATACAGCAGCTGTTTGAAAACACGCTCATCGATACCGAGCTGCAGGAGCCACTTCTTCCGATCGCTTGTCGCGACTATCTGATACGGCAGCTCCTCCAGTGCGGGCAGCTCCTTGCCCATAGCATCCTCGTGCGCTGTAGCAAAAGTACGTATGCCAAATAGCTTGCTCGGGTCCTTTATGAATTCATCACGCCGCTGCGCCGGAATGATGTAATTATGACTGAAGAACGTATTTCGCTGCCCGGTGAAATCGGCCCCGACAAAAGCGCTTCTCCCGATAACCATTTCCCCAGATTCAGCGTGGAAACAGACGAGCGCTTCCGGATACTGGGACCAATCACCTTCTGCTCGCTCTTGCAATTCACGCGGAGCATGGTAGACACAAAACGGATGGAGCGTCTTTTTAATAAACGTATTGTCCAGCCCTGACGATTTGGCGACAGTATCGTATCCTTCGTTCGAACGGAAAATCCCCTGTCGCCCGCGGGTGTAGTACTGCTGCAAAATGGGCTGACGGCTCACTACCGTTCCCTCCCCTCGATGTAATCCAGTTGATGCATTAACCAAATAAACGGCTCATCAACCCGAATCGGTGTCACGACGCCACTTACCTTTTGGTTAACCGGATTGCTTCCCAGCGCGGATACAGCGAAATAGGCCGTGTTGGTAAAGTAAACCTCTAGTGCATCTTTAAACGGACGATCTACTTTTTCAATGAAGCGACTGATCTCACCATTGATATTCTCGAATTCGGTCGTATTGAGGTACTGCTCATGCACGAAATTACGGAAGACGTTGCTGTTGGACTTGATGTACTCGCCGTCATCTTCCTTGATCAGATGCAGCATGTCGCTCTTGGTCAGAACGACTGCCGTCGGGATATTCGTCTTGCTCTGCTCCTGATAGCCGATGAAGTTCTCAAACAGCGTAATGACGACCTCGCGCGGTTCATCATATCTGGCTGTAAACTCTCCCGGCTCATCCCCAGCCTGAAGCATCACCCGATCACGAATCGTTTTAATTTGCAGCGGATCGACGAGGAACAAAATACCGGACGAGTTTTTCACGTGCGCAGCATACAGCTCCAAATACTCGCGATCCACCATTCCCTCACCTGCGACATCAAAAAAGACGAGGATTAACGGTGCCTTTTCGCTGTCTTTGAAAATGAACTGAAAAATAAACGGCTCCTGTCGCTTTTCCTTTTGCGTGGAATCGAGCAGCTGTCCGCGTTCAAACAGTGGCGCCTCATAGTTCTCGCGGAACTTTCGGCTGATTTGCGCATTCAGTGGCATACACGCTGCATCGAAGTGGTTCGCGGTCGTATTTTGCAGCGTATGGATCAAGGATGTCATGTAGACAGACTTACCAACCTGTGAGGCACCCACAATGGAAATGATGTTACTCGGTGCTTTCCCCGCCGTGATCGGCAGCTCGTTGTGGCACTTCGGGCACAGCCTGCGCTTGGACACCATGCCATAGCGATCGGTCACGCCTGCCAGCACATTGTCTACGTATAGATGATTCTCCTCGGGAATAGACTCCGGATCGATGATAGCCTCCAGCTCATCGATAGCATCCAGTCCGAATTTATCTCTGTAGTGGTTAAGAATTTCATCTTCCTGCAAGGCATAATCTTCGTCGTCCTGACGATGATGTGTAGCCCGGAAAACAACCTGATCTGGTTCAAACTTGGCAAAGCAGTATGGGCAAACAATATCGTAAAAGGGAAGTCTTTCCTTCACTGGCGGCTTCTTTTCAAACATGTTTTTCAAAAAAGACAGCATGCGCTTGCTCGCCTCCTATTCGGGTATCAGTTCGTACAGTTCCCCGTACTTTTTGCCATCCGTAAAAAAGAGCCGAATAACATCCTTCTTCTTGATTTCGATCTCTGGCATCAGGTTGACGCCTGGCTCCAGATCGCGAATAAAGGCGTACTGGGTCCCGTCGTCCTTATGGGCAGGAGCTGAGCCTTCCTTTTTTACGTAGATAAGCACATCCTTGGGGATCGGGATCTCTGAAAAAATGCGAATCTGCAAGGATTGATACGACCTGAACCAATTTCGACCTCTTTTAAAAGAGTAATAGATTTTGGCTCTCCCCGTGCTCACATGGACGATATGTGCATCGCCTTCTGGAATGAGCAGGACAGGCTTGCCATTTTGCAAACGACAGGGAAAAATTCGATACGTGTATCGCCCGATGCCCTCCGTTTTTTCGCGCAGCCCTTTGTGTACCTTGTATTCCTCGCGGGTGTAGAGCTTTAATTGCCCTTCGCTGATCTCGGATGGATCAAATGGGCTGCCATATGGGGATTTATGAACATAAACACAAGGTACGTCTGCAGACCAGTACCAGTTGAGCACATACTCGCTCCCTTGGTACTGGCACGTGACATCCTTGATTAGCCGCTCTTGTGTTTCTTCGCTAACGATCATGACTCATCATGCTCCCTTACAGTTGAAACCGCTTGCTGCTTCGATTCCCGGCATCCAAAGCACCTGCGCTTTTTCGCCCGGATAACATCCGCTTTTGGATCGAAGTCGCTCCTCCGCTCGCGGATGCAGGAAAGAACACCGTGAAAATGGTCAAGACGACAGCAAGCAGAGCCAAAGCGATCAGGCGCACGACCATATCGAGCAGGTCAATCGACATCAGCCCCATCTCCAAAACCAGTCCGGCAAGCAGACCAGCTACCGCCCCGCCAATGGTAAAGCTTTTTGCCAGATGACGATTGTCAAAAATAAGTCCCAGACCCAATCCTAAGAGTCCACCAATAATGAGCAGGCTAACGACTCGCAAAATCGTGTAGAAGAGGCTTTCTTCTGTCGCCCCTGTGCGCTCTGTTACCAGATTGCGGTCTTGGCGGCTTATATCGTAGATTTGACCAAAAATACCAGTCATTTCATCCGCATGATCGACATTAAAATAACGGCCACCTGTTTCGGCAGCAATCTGTTCAAGCAAGCCAGTTCCTGCTGCATCGATTTTGCTCATTCCTACCGTGTGAATCAGGACATGATTTTGCTTGAACGGAGCCAGTGTACTCGCAACATCCAAATCGCTGTAGCCGTCCGACATCAGCACGACTGTACTGTTTTCAAGCTGATTCGATGCCTGCAGCTGCGCAAGCCCCTCTTGCAGGGCCAGCCCAATACGGGTCCCTCCATCTGTTCCCGTTTGATTAAGCAGCTTTTGGATTACTTCATCTCTGGTTGCTTTACTGCTTAAAGAAACCAATGGCTGCAATACTTCTGTGCGGTCATTAAACGTAACAACAGCAACCTTCATATCCCTGTCCATTTTCTGGACCATGTCGGCCGCTGCCTTGAACAGTTGATTGTCCGGGTCTGACTGGCTCATGCTCCCCGAAGTATCGAGCACAAGCACAATGTTGTTGGCACCACTCGATTGCTGAAACGACGAGCCGTACAGTAGCTGTAGCAGCATGGCTGCGACGCCTACCATCAATAGCGTGCTGGGCACGAGCATTTTCCAGGAGAATCCCAGATAGCGCTGCTTCCATCCGTATCCGTTTAGCCTTGGTGAAATGATTTCCGCGATCAGACACATCAATCCTACAAAAAAGGCATACTGCCCAAAATAAAGTCCCATTACAGCCCATTGCGGAAACTCACCAGACAAACGATCCAGAATGACTTCCCCTACCAAAAATCCAATCACGCCACCCACCAGGCTACATAAAACCATGAGCAGACTGAGCTTTCTTTGACTCATGACGATTCATCTCCTCCCCGGCGGTGAAAGACAAACCCGCTTTCCTCGTAGGAAGCATGGTATTTCTTGTTGTTGCGGTAAAACATCAGGTCTTCCATGCCAAATCCGCCCATCAGATTCATTTTTTCTATTCCGCTTTTTTGTTCCTCGTGGATACACCCTTGCTTGTAGGTGCGGGTTCTATCTGCTGAACGGAGAACATACTGGACAAAATCGTTACGGATATCCGCGAACAAATATTTTTCCTCGTAGCGGTGCTTTTGCAAGAAATGAAAGACTTCGATGTGAACCGCAGCCCGTTCCTCGAGCACAAGGGATAGATCCTGGAACAAGTCTTCTTTGGTCAATACCGTTCTGTTTTCATAGGCAGCAGCAACATTCGCACGAGCGAGCAGCTCTGCTTCAAAGGACAGGGCAAATGTCGAGCGCGTAAGTATTTCTGCCCTGCAAAACTGGCATAACCTCTCTACCAATCCAGCAATGCCGCTTTGGAAGAGTAGCGAGCCATTGCCGATAAACCTGGATTCGAGATAAAACCCGCTTCCGCGCTGTGCCTCCAGCGAACGAATCGTCTCCGTTACTACCGACTCGTAGTATTCGTCCATATTTTTTCCCAGATAATCAGACGCTTCGCGAACACTTTTTTGGGCAATCTCCCGAAGCTGCTTCTGCAAGCCTTCGAGCTCATCTACTTTTACGCCAATCTCTCTATGAATCTTCTCTACCTGTTTCTCCAATTGCAGGAGGAGTCCCAGTGTAAGCTCCCATTCCAGGAGCTCGAATTTTTTACTGTATATCATGCTCAGCAGGTGGCGGACAAAGGTCCTGACCCGTTCCTTGTCTCTTGTGAAAAAACCGCCTACTCTGATTTCCTGCCGATCTACACGCTGCTGGTATAGCTCCTCCAGCTCTGCCTTTGTATACTCCAGCTGCCTGGTGGTTTCTCTGATCCCTGTGCGCAGCTCCTCCAACAGATTGGCACCATTTGCCTGCTCCGCTGTCAGCTGATAGGCTGCGTAAAGGCCCAAGCGCTCATCGTCAATCCATTCACGCTGGATCAGTTGTGCGAGCGCTTCCTGCAAACTCAGGCTATCGACGCGATTTCGCGCCCCGTGAGCCACATTGGCTTCAAAAAAAGCTTGGCTGCTGCCGTCAAACAAAGCCAGCTCGGCTTCCCGTAGGTTCATGCCAGAAAGCTCGCTGTAGCTGACACCAGAGGTCATCAGCCCAGTCATTTCCTCCAGCGCATGATCTTCAGACAGGACCGACCTGATTTTTCGCTCCAAATCGTTGGCGGTGAGTCCCAGCTTTTCTCTCGCCTTTGTTTTCGGCAAATTTTCTCCAGCCTTTAACCTTTCCAGGTAGCGGTCAAAAACAGCCGAGAGCACCGTTAGCGCAATCGCATGTGTAGGCCGCTTCACCTTTGCCAAGCCAGCGCTGGCAAAGGTGGTTTGACCCGTATCTACCGTAATGCTGCGGATGAATTGCAGCTTATTGTAGCCCTCGCTGTTCTCACTGATTTCGCTCTCTGCCTTTTTATTGTTCAAAAGCACTAGCTTACTGATCAGCTCGTAATTTTCCTGCATGCCCGTTTCGAGAAACAATCCGTGCTCCGTCTTGTCACTGAGCAAATAAACGAGTGAAAATAATGGCGCATTACGGTGCTCGACTGGCAGCTTGACGAGATCCTCCGTCACCAGAAGATTTTCTGAAAAGCTGAAATTACTGCGCTGATAACGGTTGATCTCTTCTAAAAAGCTGACTGACAGTGCCGCTGAAAACCCGAATGCTTCTCCACTGTTTTTTTCTTGCAGCAGGACATACAAATCGACCGACACATTTTTAAACAGTTCAGCGAGATAGCTTTTGAGCAGCAAGGTAAGCTCAGGCAACAAGATAGCAGCCGGATCGTCTGCACGAGTCACGACAGCAATATTGACCTGTTGAAAGGTCGTAAACAGCTTGCCCATTTCCGCTACTCGTACACTGGCCAGCTTCAGCGCCTTGTTCAATTCCATCTTGAACGATTCATCCTGTACAAAACGCTCATAGATGAAGGCGCGCATCGTCTGCTTGCTTGCCTCCGGACGCGGCAGTCGGCAACCAAGCACTTGCGGATGCTCCCACGTCTCCTCTTGAAAAGCATGCACGTAGAGGACGCCGTTGCCATTTTGCCAGCTTTGCTTGTTCAGGGCACAAACAGCTTGCAGCGCCTCCACGCATTTATCCCCGAGAAAGAGGAAAAGCACAGGGTTTTGAATGCTTGGCTGTCCATTCCCGCTATCCAGTTGTTTCTCCAAATCCGTAACGTAATGGGTCGCGAACTCTCCAATCAAATCCCTCATGCTTCCTCCTGTCTTATTGCAGCGTCTTGCGCATATCGTTTACTTTTGACCACACTTTTTTGTAGAACTGATACATCTCTTCTCCATTGACGTACTCATCACGGTCGTACTCCAGATCACTCTTCACCGCTTGGAAAGCAGCTGCGATCTCATCGAGCTTGGCAATCAGCTTTTCCGTATCTTCCGCAGAAGTCATGGCGTCACTGCGACGTGAAGCCTTGCGCTGAAGCGTAGCCATGCTCTTGTGATCCAATGCACGGAACTTCTCATAGATCGCAAATTCTATGTGCTTGCTCGCCTTCATCAAGTTGATAAACGGCTCCCAAGCTTCTTCTTCCTCGTCCTTGTCGTAGACGTACAGAGCACCGCGTTTTACGATCGTGCCTGTATAGAGTGCCTCGATGAATCGGGTAACCAGCTCTTCCTCGCCCTGAATGGCATTTACAATCTGCTCCAGCTCCGCGATTTTGTCCTCGATTTCTTTGTATTTGCGTACTTCCTCTTCCATCAAACGAATTTGCTCCGGATAGCGAATCAGGTTTTCCTTTGCCATCTCTTCATTGATACTGCCAAATACATCACGCGTGTACTCTTGCTCCAAGCCATCCCGCATGAAGCCTTTCAGCTCCGCCAATGCCCGCTTAATTTCACCTGGGCTCAGCTTGGACAGATCGCCTTCTGTATGGTACTTCGCCATGAACGAAGCAATCGAAAACGGCTTGGAGACAACACACTCATAACGGCTGCTCGTTTTGCTGTCGCTGCCTTTTTCCCGGATGCTGCCGTATCCAAGCGCTGTTTCGAACAGGCGACGAACCTTGGCGTTGTATGCTCTGATCCGGTCGTTTTGGTACGTATCGCCCCATGATTTTTCAGGGATCGGCGACGGGAGGTACGCCCAGTTGTTCTTTTCAGTTTGAACGAGGTGACGCCCAATGCCTTCGCGCTCCAGAATCGTGCGCTCGTAGCTTTCCTCATATACCTTCAGTGGCGTGTAAACGAACAGCGGAATCCCGTTTTTCGTATTCAGCCAGAAAATGCGGTTTTTCACTTCACTTTCTTTGACCGTAAAGCGCGATCCACTAATAGCTGTATCCTGATAGTTTTTAATTCCTTTTAAAATGCCTGGAGCTTTGAGCGGTACGGATACGAAGCCCCAAGACGGGAAGTGCATATTGCCAAGATTGTTGCTGAGATGGAAAACCGGAATCGCCTCTTCGTCCAGCTTGCTCGCAATCTTGCGCTCGACGATGCGATCCAGCGTCTCATCCTGACCATATTTGATCACCAGGAATTCTTCCATCGACTTGGTGATCAGCTCACCGAATTTTTCCGACAAGAATTCGGAAATCGAGCTGACGATATCCAGCTCCTGCTCTTTTACCCACTGATCCGAATGGCGGAGCAGCTCGCTTGTAAAGTCGCGGATCAAATCATCGGATTCCTTTTGCTCCAAAATGTTGCCGACGACCTTGGTGATATCAGGCACACTGACGATGTTCCAGTAGTACGTCTTGTTGCCGGTACGGTCGCTCTCTTCTCCGCCGCCCATCAGAATGTCGCCGTTTTTCTCGAAAATCTGGTTCAGTGTATTCAAAATTTCTGTAAACACGTTATAAATGCGATTGTTTTCCGCATTGAGCAAACGGTGCAGCTCTTCGTAGAATTCAATCATTTGCTCCAGCTTTTCCTGATCGGCGAGAAGCTGGTACTCATTGATTTTCGCTTCAATATAAAGGTTCTTCTTTTTCTCCTTGGAGATGAAAGCGCTGCGGGCATCGCCCAGCTTTTCACCCGCCACTTCACGTGCACCCTCGATCTCACGCGGGAAGCTCTCCAGATTCGCCTTGAGGCTTTCTACGTAGGACAAAATCATTTTCATCAGGCAGTAGCCTTTGTCCGAATGAATCAGACGGGATGCGTAAAATGGTCCTTGCTCCGGATGCAGGAAGACACGTGTAATCATTTCTCCAAATACAGAAATCATGTCGCCCGGTGTCTGCTTCTTGCACTTGATGTACGCCTCCCGCGCCTTGGCGAGATAGCCTTGCTCCAGCTCATGATCGATGCTTACCACCTGCTGGGAAATAACGTTGCTGTAGTTCAGGCGCTCGCTGTTTTCATAGCCAGGCAGCGGCTCAGGAACGCGCTCTTCAAACTTGCGTGAAATGGAGTCGATATCAATCCCCAGCTTGCGAGCGAACTTCTCTGCGTCCTCCTGGGTTGGAGCTACCGTGAACATTTTCTCCATTTTCTTAAACAGACGATAAGCCAAATAGGTCGTCATTTCTTCAATCGGCAGGACAGCAGATGAAGCACCGATAACGTTGTATTGATAGTTTGCCGCGTACGCTTTTGGCATCTGATTGATGTTCGTACGGATGTTGCTGATATAGTCATGGATCGCGAACTCTTCGCCAGAGCGCTTTTCCTCACTCGCCATGAAGTTCGTAATGTTCTCCGCTGTTACATTCATGCAGTAATCGTAGGCATTTTCCAATGCTTTGCCTTCGAGATTCGTCGCTGAGATCAAATGGCACAGGTTGAACGGAGGCATCGGCGATTGCACGGAAAGCACGTTGCCATATTGCTGACGGAAGCGCTCCATGCGCTCGTCCGTGTTCATCCAGTAGTCGAGCTCCTTCAGTGCTGCATAGCCATTTTTCATGATGTAGTCACGCGTATGAGAGCTGAGGCTCTTGTTCGACAGATTCACGTCAGGAGTAAACAGATAGCCCAGTGTATTGACCTTGTCTACCCCGCCACTGCCGAAATCGCGCTCCAAAATACCGCGAACAATATATGCGATATCGAGGAAGCAGCCACTTCCCGTTCCCCCGGAAAGACCGCTCAGCAGGAATACAGTCAGCTTTTTATTCGTCCCCTCGCAGAGCATTTTGATCTTTTTCTCAATCGTTTGGACAACCTGCGTGATTTTTGTAAATAAAAGCAGGCGTCCTGCCTGACGAACTCCGGATGCACCGCTGATTCCGTCTGTGATCGTCAGCTCAGGGGAAAGCCAATCCGTAATGTACGGCTCCAGAATGCTTCGGTTTTGCAAAACCCCCCCGATTTCCGGATTGGACAACAATACAAACTCGGTTACCGGGTCGAGCCCGATGCCCTTGTACTTTTTATTGCGATCATGCTCGTTGGTCTCAAACGCGATATATTCGATATTGTCCGGCTTTTCCTTGCGCTTTTTCGAGAGAGCGTCTACCGGCAGCTTGAAGCGTCTGTTCACCTGGTATTTCAAGCGGAGCAAGGCATCAATCCCTGTTCCGCCCAATCCGATCACGAGCATCGGGTTATCAATTGTATCTACACGAATTTTGTCGCTGACGATTCCTCCGCCAAGCGAAACATCCAATTGTTGAATATGTTCTCTTACTACTGCTTTCATAATGGATCCACTCCTAGACGATGTAGTCTACAAAAACGGACTTGTTTACGTTGGTGAGAGAAATCTTGATGCGGTCGTTTTTCCTCAGTTCCTTGCCGCGGCTGACATCAAGCACGCGCCCTGCTTTTTCAATCCGGCAGCTCGAACGATTCTCGATGATTAGCGTATCGTTTTTCCCCGGGAAAAAGACCACTTTCTCCGTTTCTGCAAATTCTGGTGCCAGCTGCAGGAGCTGATGCAGCTTGACCTTTCCTTTAAATGCATTCAGCTTTTTGTACTGCGGATTTGATTTTTCGCCTGTATCCTCGTCTACAATCTCGATCGCAATCTGACCAGCGAAGCCTTTGTTGGCTTTGCGCCAGAGCGACAGTGCATACAAGCCTCCCCCAATTAATAGAATGAGAAGTGCGGTACCTCCTACTACGGTTGTCCACGGAAATGGTTTCGACTCTGTGGACGGATTACTCGTCGCTGGCGGCTGTGGCTTGGTTGTGCCCGCACCTGCACCTTGGGTGGCATCTACGATCAGAGCAGGAGTCTCGCGATAAAAGCTCGTATCCTCCGCTTTTACTTTCAATTCATACTGATGGTCAGCAGGTATCGTGAAGCTACCTTCGAACCCGCTGCCTGTATTGTTCAGGGCAATCTCATTTGTTTGATTGTCGGTTTTGTCATGTACGAGCAAGGTGGCCTTCATCTGCTTGTAGATATCAGGGCTTGCTACCTTTTGTCTGTTTGAAACTAGCGCTGCTTTTACAGGAACGGCATCTCCTGCCTTAAAGCTTTTGGCAGCTACCGGCTCCATCTCCAATTGCAAATCGTAGTTAAAGATCATATTGATATCGATCTTTTCTTTTGGCACGCCTTTTACTTGCAGCTTCCAATCGCCTTGCTGCGGCTTAACCAGCTTGAGCATGGTGTAGGCATTTGAGCGTGAAAGACGTATTTCATTAGAGGGCAATTTCACTTCCTGACCGCTTGGATCGAATAACTTTACGTCTACTGCTTTTTGCGACATGATCGAGATATTTGCCTCCAGCACGCTCGCGTTCGGTATCGAAATCGCCACTTCCTGCGTCTGACCATTGGAGACAAAGCTTTTCACCGGAACAACCTTCAGCTTGAGATGATTGGCAAAAATTTCACTCAATATTTGCGGGAGCTTATCCGCAGTGCTTGTTTCAAAAAATTTACCGTTCGTGTCTGCCGCAATTTGCTGGAGCGTCGTACGGTTTAGCTGTCCGTCTGCATTCAGTCCAATCGTATAGATCGGGTATCCTTTTGACCCCGCGACCTTGACTGCGTCTGCCAGATCACGATCTGAATCGGCCTGTGTGCGACTGGACGCCTTGTTCAAAAAGTTGTTTCCGTCAGCGAGGAGTACGATGATCGGCGCATTTGCCGGGTCACGCCCTGCATCCAGAATCTTCACTGCTTCTTTTACCCCTACCGAAATATCGGTGTACGCGCCTTTTTGCAGGCTATCGATAAATGCTTTGATATCATTCTTGTCTTGCTCGGAATTGACCTGGATCAACGCCTTTTCTCGCTCGATCTTGTCGGTATAGGAGATGACGCCAATCTTGTTTGCCTGAATCGAGGTCATATCGACAAACATTTTCATCGCTTCGTTGCTGACTTTGTTTTTATCACTCTGGGTCATGGAATTGCTGACATCCACCACCAGTACGGCATCCATATTGCTTCCGCTGGTTTGCGCAAAACCAAGTTGGGTGCCTGAGATGACAAAAACCATCAGCAGTGCAAGACACACTACGTATCGACACAGCACTTGGAATCGTAACATTCTACTAAAACCCCTTACTCACAGTATTTGAGATATTGCAAAGAAAGTAAGACTATGCCACTATTACCACTAGATTCAAGGGTAATAGTAGCGAAAAATGAAGTAGATAATTGCCCCTACACCTAATACGATACCACATGATTCTTTGTTACAGGTTTCGACACTTTCAATTGGGAGAAATTTTATGTTAACTTACTTTCTTCTTTTTGCTGCTTTCGTACTAGTAGCCATCCGCTTCTTTAAGCTGCTTCGACTGAAAAGGCGCAATCTCTCCAATGCCGAAATCGATCAGCATCTTCATGTCCTTTTGAATGAAAAGAGGGATCGGCCATGAGAAAAAGAATCGGTGTCCAATTTCGCAAAACCCGTAAGACTGCCCATACGTTTGAACGCATACAAGGCTGCAAGAGATGCCATACCTACCATGTTTTATGGGATACACATTGCAAGAATTGCGGGAGGGCATATACCCCAATCCGACAGCTTTCGACAACAGTGGCACGTCGCCATGTGCAGACTCGTTTTCTTTTGCTCGGATTATTCGTTTGTCTTGCCATCCTCGCTGCTGATACGGTCTTGCAGCTCGCTCTCGCATTCGGGATTGGAGCTCTCTTGTTTACTCTGTTTTTTGTCATCCAAAAAAGGCTTGGCTCCTATGAAAAAGACGCGCAATTTATCCGCTTCCTTACATCAGAGAGAGAGACGATTAAACAGTCGCTCGTGCATCATCTCGAAGATATCGGCGCAGATGTAAAGGCCGAACGGATCAAGGATGCTTATGAAAAAACAAGAGAAATTGGGCATTTCATCGAATCGGATACGATCAAAATTCGCAAAATCATGTTTTTGAACCACTATGTGCTGCGTAAGGACATGGAGCTGGAGCTGGATACGCTGATCCCGAAGACGTATGACAAGGATTTCATGGAGTATTTGCGCGAAGTGATCAAGGTGCAGCCATGGCTCGTCAAAAAAGCAGTGCTTGATTATGTGAAGCGCTACAAAGCTCAGATTCTGCTTTTGGAAAACGGTGAGCAGCTCATTGGACAAGTAGCCGGTGCTGCCCTGCGCATGAAAACGTATATCGAGCAGTATCAAGATCTGATCATCGAGTTTATCGATTATTTGCCGCGTGAGCGACTGCTGCGACTGGCAAAGATGGTAAGTACGAACCGTCACGAGGGCTGGGATCGACTCTATGAAGCTGTGAAACAGCGCGTGGATACCCACTACGCCTTTGATCCTGACTTTAAAGGAGTACTGTGAAGGAGCCGCCTCTGATGATTATCTCTTCCTATCAAAAATCGCTCTGGGTCCGAAATGCTTTGCTCGTGCTTTGCTCGATTGCCGTCGTCGCGGTTTTGGTAAAGGTAGGCCTCTGCTATAAAAAAGTCAACCTGTATAAACAGGCGCAAGCGTACTATTCCTCCCATGACCTGATCAAAGCAGAGGAGCTGTTTGCCAAGGCAGATGACATCACGGTGCTTTCATATGGCGACGAGCAGTGGAATTCGTTGATGCATGGACTTACAGCTACACGCCAGGAGCTTGAATCGATTCAACTTCAAGCACGATCAGCGATTTCGGAAAATCAGGACGCGCAAGTGCTAGAAACGTATGAGCTCTATCAGAACATGCGTAAGAATAACAAGCAGCCAGGAGAACAGACTGCATTTTTTGAGCAGCTGTCGAGCCACCTTGGCATAGAAAAAGAATGGGCCGACTACTATCATCGCGCTCTTCAAGAAGCCAAAGATCAGTCCAAAGAAAATTTGACACAACAGTCATATGAGAACGAGACGTTTATTCGTACGCTCGTAACCATCCCGGACGAATATTTTGGTGGCGCAAAGCAAAAACAAAGTGAGCTTGCTGACCTATTCCAGCAATATGAAAAAACCAAGCTGCGTAATTTGACAGCTTCTGCCCCTTTTGATGAGGTAGTCGCACGTACAGCCAAAAGCTTGCGCATGTACCGGGAAATTGGGGTCAAGGCAGATTGGCTGTTTACAGGGCTGGAACGATTTGCACAGAGCGAGATCAATTTATCTATTCGCCAAAAAGATCTAAGTGCCTTTATTTCCCAGTCGATTGCATATCGAAAGATCGAGGACGTGCTGCCCCGGGATTCCGCAGTACTTGCCGCGATTACTCGCCATCTAGAAAGCCGAGTCAAGCAAGCAGAGCAGTACATCCAGTCGCGCCAATTTTCCAAGGCTATTGAGCTATATCAGGAACTGAACGCGCTCATGGATACTGGGGCACTGATTACGACTGCTGAGGAAAGCTGGCTCGTTTATGATCCAACACGTCTGCTCGAAGTAAAGTACCCAGATAAAAAATTCCGCTCCGTCCGCTCTGGAACTGCTCGTTGGGGTGCCCAGGTGTACGCTTTTGGACTAGAGGAATCTGAGCAACGACTTTATTTTGCAGCCAAAAAAGAAGATGACTCTGTGGCTTACTTGGAAGTGGGCTTAGAAAATGTGGACATGAAGTCAGCAAAAATCAGCATTTCGGATAAGCTAGGAGAAAAAGATGCTCCCCTCATCATGATTGAGGCTGCTGGCAAGGAACGTCCTGTTTCTTTCACAGGCTTGCTGCCAGCTCTATCTGAGAATGTGATTCATAAACGTTTTTCGATTGAGGCGGACGAGTTTTCAATCATAGACTCTACACACATCCTCATCAAAAATGCCGTTGGCAAAGGCGAGCAGGAATTCGCCTCATTCGTACTCGATGAGACAGGATTGGTATACGACCAAAAGATTGCCCATATAGAGGAAACCACTACGCCAGAGGAATCTGGGGAGAATGATTATCCCCCGGACCTACCTCCTGTTAGTCAAACCGAGCAGAATGGGCAAAAGCCATACCAAATCGCGGTTTACGGAGGTCCTGGAGAAGAATACGAAAAAATTGGCCAAATCTCATCAGATAGCTCCATTCAAGTAGTGACTGATATGAATGGCTGGTACCAAATTCAATTGAATGGCAAAGAAGGCTGGATTCGTGCACCACAGCCAGCTCCATAAAAGCAAAGCTCCATGTAACGAGGGTGTACTCACTCGCTACGGGAGCTTTTCCTTTTTTCTCTTCTATCTACTCGAAATTACTTACAAAAATGGATCACATTGGTATAATCGATGGATATCTTATCTAAGGAGGATAGCTATGAAAAGATTTATCAGCTTTTTTGTACTTATGCTTGCTCTTTTCTTTTTACCTTTTCAAACGATTGATGCTCATCCTGGTAGAACAGACGCAAACGGTGGTCACACCTGTCGCACCAATTGTGAAAAATGGGGCTTACAGTATGGACAGTATCACTACCATAATGGCGGTGGAGGTTCTTCAACGAGCACTCGTACGACATCCTCTCCCCCTAAGACTTCGGCTCCAAAAGCGAAGCCACAAGCCTCTCCTGTTGTCCAGAAGAAAGTCATTATCGCTGTAGATCATGCAAATGTACTCGCTTCCCCTGTCATTGATTCCTCAATCGCTGCAACGTTGTGGTACGGCTTTGAAATCAAGGACTCAGGAAACCATCCAGATTATGCATCGATTGATCAAGGCTTTGTGTCGAAAAGTTTACTTGTTACGTATACTCCGATTACTCCCAAGACTGTAAAAATTCAAGCTGAGAAGGGGTATTTCTTCTCCACAGCCTCCTCTCAAAGTACGGGTAGGGGCTTTGCTGCCAAAGATACCTTGGTTCAAGTCGTTGGAGAGAGTGGCGACTGGTACTTTGGTTCAACGAAAGATGCAAACGGAAAAATACTCGTTGGCTTCGTTTCCAAGTCAGTAGCCTATTGATCTCTTTTTTGTTTATATATCAATCAAGACTACATGCGGTATTCACCGTAGGTAGTCTTTTTTCATGTAACATACCTGACTTTCCCTCTTCCTAATCTCCTTTGCTTCTTACCAAAATTCCCGTGTTTTCTTCATTTTGTTGTCGAAATTGTTCAGAAGTTGTTCAGAACGATTTCGTACACTGGTGGTCGGCATCTCTCATTCTTCATTAGGACGAGTATCCGTAGGGGCGTTGATACTTACACAAACAGCTATGGCATAGAGAACATGCCGTGATATTTTCATTCACTCAAAATCTAGGGGAGATAAGAGAGGAGAAGTGATCAAAAACAAAGCTAGCATAGGGGGGATTGTAGAATGCGAATTGCATGGAGCATCGGATTTATACTGATCGGAATACTCCTACTCTCCTATCCTCAGATCGAAAAGAGGGCTTCAGACGCTAAGCAGCAGCAATTGATTGAGGCTTTCGAACAGTTAGGAACCATAAGCGAGCAGGTGGAAGCTATACCGACAACTGATATAGCTCCAATTCCGCCGGCCCCCGAGCAGCTCACTCTATTAGATGGAGCACGAGGCGTCATCCGGATTCCAAAAATCGATTTGCAAATGATGATTTTTGAAGGCTCTGGTGAGGCTGTGCTCGGCAAGGGTGTCGGCATGATTGAGAAAGAAAAACAATTTGGCAAGAACAACGTTGGTTTGGCGGGACATCGGGCTATTGCCTATGGCAAACAATTTAATCGGCTGGATGAGCTGGCTCCTAGCGATGAAATCGAGATAAGGACAAAAACAGATACATACGAATTTGTCGTTGTGGAGACGTTTGTCGTAAACCGTACTGAGGTTGAGGTCCTCTCTGATAAAAAGGAGCCTCTTCTCACGTTGGTCACCTGTACGCCAGTCGGATCAAAAGATCCTGTGGATAGATTGATCGTGCAGGCAAAATTAAAACCAAAAAGCTAGGGATAGAACCTATCAATAGCAAGCACATTTGTTAGTTTTAATTGAAAACAGGAGGAGCTTATGAAAAAGAAGTTAAGTTTGCTTGTTTTTGCCCTCTTGCTGATCATGCAGAGCTTTTCCGGTTTATTACCTACTTCACACGCAGAAACAAACGATTCAATTGGCGTGACAGATCCGAACGGAATAGACGATGGCACGGGAACGCAAGATGATAACGCTGGGGCTACACCTGATTCAGGCAACACCCCTGATTCAGGCAACACCCCTGATTCAGGCAACACCCCTGATTCAGGCAACACCCCTGATTTAGGGAATACTCCTGATTCAGGTAATACTCCTGATTCAGGTAATACTCCTGATTCAGGCAACACCCCTGATTCAGGTAACACCCCTGATTCAGGCAACACCCCTGATTCAGGTAACACCCCTGATTCAGGCAACACCCCTGATTCAGGGAATACTCCTGATTCAGGTAATACTCCTGATTCAGGTAATACTCCTGATTCAGGCAACACCCCTGATTCAGGTA